>NZ_BOOB01000031.1 GCF_016863015.1 Microbispora amethystogenes
TGCTGTCGTGGGCAGTGCTGTCGTGGGCAGTGCTGTCGTGGGCAGTGCTGTCGTCCCACCCGGCGGGTGGGCCGCCGGTGTGACGGTCACGCACGGGATCGCCCGTACGGGCGGGGCTCACCGGCGCGGGTGGCTGCGGCAGCGAGTAGACCCGCTCACCCGTGACGTCGCCCGTGGTGTCACGCTTGGCGGCGCCGCTCCAGGGGAGCGGGGCGGGGCTGCCCGTGGCGACCGGCATGGCCGCGGCGGCAGCGGCGGCCACCGCGGGGCGCACGACGCGGGACGGGTCGAGCGGCGGCCCGCCCGCGTGGGCCGCCGCGGCTCGTGAGCCGCCTGAGGACTGCGCGGCCTCCGTGGCGGCGACCTTGACCGAGATCGGGCGGCGCGCCCTGGCTCTGACCCCGCGGGAGACGGCTCTGCCGTTGCCGGTGGGGGCAGGCGGGGTGGTCCGCCAGACGCGCCCGGTGAGGGCGATCTCGTCCGGCTCGTCGAACGGAGCCATCCGGCACCAGGTCTTGGGCTCGGCCATGTAGCGAACCTGCGACTGGAGAAGCTCGGTGAGACGTTTGTTCTCGATGACCGGACGGGTGGACAGCCAGGTGAGCACGCCGGGAGGAACCAGGTAGACGACGTGCCACGGCGCCTCCAGCGGCAGTCTCACCAGGAGGAGGAAGAGCCACCAAGGTACGGAGACACCCACGAACACACCGATCCAGACGACTGGAAGCGGCATCGGCAGCCGTAGGTCGTACAGCTTGTACAGCCGCTTCTCGATACGCCAGATATTCGTATATGTGGGCAGATCCACCCGAACCTCCTCTCCGCCCGATTACTTGATCCCGAGCGCGCCCGCGATGGCCTTCGCTGTCACCTCGATGATGTTGGGGACGTAGAAGATCACACCGATCGCGATCGCCAGGATGATGAACTGCACGAACCTGGTGATCTCACGGGTGAAGAGGAAGAAGATCGCCACGACGGAGACGACCGCGAGGAACAGCGGGGCGAAGAACTTCCTGAGGAAATCAGCGAGACCTTCGGTGTTGATGCCCGTCACCGGCGCCGGCGACGGTGCGGCCAGATCAAGGAAATGATCCGCGATGGTCTTCACAATCAACTCTCGCCCTCCCGGGGGTATGGATCAGCGATGTCTGTGCCGGGCATGCGCTACCCCACGGACCGGTTCGCACCCTGGATGTCCTTGACGAACCACTTGCCGCCCTGCTTCTCAACCGTCAGCTCGTAGGCCTGTTCGAGGCCCCCCGGCTCGCCGGCCGGGTCCTGGGACGGACTCGGCGCCGTCCCGTCGCCGGACGCCACTGCCCACACCACCACCGCGGTCACCTTCCTGCTGTCGGCACCACCCGGTGGCACGGACACCTTCTTCAGTTCGGCGAAGGTGAACCTGCCGTTGAAGCCCTCGATCGTCACGCCGTTCGCGACGTATCGCTGCAGATCCGCCTGGTTGCCCGCGGCGTACGCCTTGAAGAAGCCTTCGAGCGTCGGACGCAGTTCGGCCTCGGTGGCGGAGTCGCTGTCGGGATCGGGAAGCTGGGGCAGACCGGCCGGCCCGGGGTCGGGCAGCAGGGCGGGCTGCGCCGACACCACGAACCTGCCGCCGTCGTAGTAGACCGGCACGGACAGCAGGCCACGGGAGTCCCCGGACTGGTACGACACGCTCACCCGGGCGTTGTGGTCGTCGATCACGTCGATCCCCGCGTACTGGAAGGCTCCGGCGGACATGCGCCCGTAGCCGTTCCAGCCGAACTGCGCGTCGGCGCCCTCCGGCAGGAACGCCTTCAGCCGTTCCGCACGCTGCTGGGGGTTGGCCGCGTCGTAGTTGAGGTAGACCGCCGCGAACTGGTCCGCGAAGGCCGCCGCCCGCGTCGTCGGGAAGGCCGACGTGGCCGTTCCGGCCGGGGCGGTGCCGGTGCCGGTGTCCTGCATGGAACGCTCGAACAGCGCCCGGACGCCGTTGACCACGATCACGATGATCAGGGCCCAGAGGATCGCGCGCCCGGCCCAGACGAGCCAGCGGCCTCCGCCGCCGCTCCATCCTCTGCGCCGGGGGGCGGTGCCGTGAGGTGCTGCCAACCGGTCGAAGCCCTCCGGAGGGTACGGCTCAGGGTCGCCAGCGATCCGAGGATCCTGCTGGACGTCTGACCTGCGAGCCATCACGCCTCCGCTCGCGCCGATCCATCCGGCTGGCGCGGTTTCCTCTTGCTCTCGTTCCGGTTAGCCGCATTGAAGTATTCACCCTAGCGGTCTAGCCAATTCTTCCAGGTAAGCCACGCCCATGGTGCAAGCATCGCCGCGAGCGAGCAAACCAGGTCTACATCGCGTTGTGAGGCGCCACGCCTATCCACTCTGCGGAAAAGTGCGTTATGCCTGGCCAGCGGGGTCGGCGATTACCTAACCGCCACCTATTGGTGTCTTCACAGCCTGGAGAGATGGCGATGCGGACGTACCGCCCCGAGCCGGCCCCACATGCGAGGGTCCCGCACGCGGCACGTGCGGGACCCTCTCCGATCGTTCGTGCGCGCTCCCGTCACTGGCAGGACGAGGACTCGGAGGACGCCTCACTCTCCGTCCCGAGGCTCGACTCTCCGGAGACGGACGACTCCAGAGGCGCCTCAAGGGGCGCCTCAAGGGGCGCCTCCACGGACGACTCCAGCGACGACTGCTCGGAGGACTCCTGGGCGGACTCCTGGGCGGACTCCTGGGCAGACTCCTGGGACGACTGCAGCGACGACTCCGGCGAGGACGGGAGCGAGGACGACTCGCTCGGCAGCTGCGCCATGGCGTCGCTCGCCAGCTGCTGGATGCGCTGCTGGGCGCTCGCGGCCTCGTCCCTGATGCGCTGCATGGCGCCGGCGGCCTCCGCGTTGATGTCGGCCCGCGCCTGCTCCATCTCGCTGCTCAGGCCGCTCGGGCCGGAGAACGCCTGCGGTATGGCCATCAGGCTGGCGGGCAGTTCCGGTACGGCGATCGTGGAGATGGCCGGCGCTTCGGCGACCATGCTCAGCGACGGCTCCAGGACGGGGGTGTAGGCGACCGAGCGCGCCCATCCGCCCGGCACCCTTTCCTGCGGCGCGATCGTGGCGGCGGAGGCCGCGCCGCTCGCCAGAGCGACCCCTCCGGCCGTGAGCGTCGCGGCGATGATCGCCGAGAGAGCGAGCTGTCCGGACTTCCGATGCATGGTCCCTCCTTGGGCCCGTATCGGGCCGCGCAGGTCGAGCCACCTGGGCTTTTCCCGGCTCCCGAATTGCGCCGTGGGCGTCTCCCTCTCCCAATCAAGCCGACATACAGCCTGAAATGGGATCAATTACTGAAAAGGGAGGGTTCACCTGACGAGTCGCCGCCCAACGGCCTCAATTCGATGCTCAATGGAGCGTCCCGAGGGCGTCCAGGGCACTTGATACAAGCGTTTCCGCAGGCCATGGAGGATCTGACCGATGGGAGAGCCGCGGCGGATGTTACCCGCACGCGTCTTGGGGCCGGCTTGTACGGAAGGGGACTCTGAGGTGAGGAGACGGATGGCCGTTGGCGTCCGGCCCCGGCGTCAGGGCTGGTAGGGCGGCATGACGCCCCAGCCCCAGCGCGGCACCGGCTCCTCGCCCGGCGGCGTGGCTCCCGGCTGCGAGAAGTGGACGGCCAGACGGGTGCCCCACTCGACGTAACCCGCGAACGCCGCCCTGAACTCCGGGTCGGCGGGCAGGCCCACCTCGTCGGCCGCGTCCATGAGCAGGCTCACCCACCTGCGGCGCTGCCGCTCCGTGATGCCCTTGCCGAGGTGGTGGGAGACCATGTGCGAGTGGCCGCCGCGCTCCTCGCTGTACCGGGCCGGGCCGCCGAAGACCTCGCCGAGCCACATCGCGACGTACGCGGGATGGCGGCTGTCCATGTGCGCGAAGAGCGGCCCGACCAGGTCGTCTTCCTTGACCCGCCCGTAGAACGCCTCGGTCAGCCGCTCCAGCGCCTCCGCGCCCCCGGCCCACTCGAACAGCGTGGGCTCGGTCCTCTCGATCACCTTCTCGTAGTGCCGCATCTCCTCGATGTTCGACACGTACGGCTTGATCTCGGCGAAGAACTCCCGGAAGCGCTCGCTGCCGCGGAAGCCTTCGAGGTGGTCGCGGGCCGAGGTCCAGGTGATGCGCAGGATGTAGCACTCGGGCTCGTCCACGCAGCGGGACAGTTCGTAGTCGAGACACTGCGGCGCCCGCCCGAGCGGCACGACGGCGCGCCGGTAGGCGGCCTCGAACTCCTCCCCGTCGGGAACGCGGTAACGGATGTATTCGACGATCACCAGCACCCACCCCTTTGTAATTATGTAATCAAGACCAAAGCTACCCCTGCACAGCGAAACGATCAATGGATGCGGTCGAGACCCGTCAGGCCCGCCGAGAGCGCCCAGAGACGGGCCGCCGCGCCGTCATCCGCCGGGCCGTCTCCGGTGACGCGGCAGTCGGCGCAGTAGTCACCGCCGCGCCCGTCGAGTTCGGGTGACGTGGCGGCCCAGACCAGTGTCGCCGCACCCTGCTCGGGCGCCCGGAACAGGCCGGGCGCCGCGTTGCCCGCGGCGTCGATCCAGCCGGCCGCGATCATCTCACCGGCCGTGAGGTGTCGCTGCAGCGGAGTGCGGATCCATCCGGGATTGACCGAGAACGCGTGGACCCCGTACGGACCGCCCAGCCGATCCAGGTGACGGGCGAACAGGATGTTGGCGAGCTTCGACTGGGCGTAGGCGGCCCACTTGTCGTAGCCGCGGGTGAACTGCGGGTCGTCCCACCGGATGCGCCAGCCCGCGTCGTACCCGGAGGAGACCGAGATGACGCGCGCCGCGCCGGCGGCCGTGAGGGCGGGCCACAGCAGGTGCGTCAGTGCGTAGTGGCCCAGGTGGTTGACGGCGAACTGCGCCTCCCAGCCGGGCCCCACCCGGGTCTCGGGGCAGGCCATGATCCCGGCGCCGGCGATCAGGATGTCGAGGGGAGCCCGCCGGCGCAGGAACCGTTCGGCGAACGCCCGTACGGAATCCAGGTCGGCGAGGTCGAGTCGCTCGACCTCGGCCCTGTTGACGTCGGCCCTGTTGGCGTCGGCGCTGTCGACGCCGGCGAGCGCCTGCCGCGCCGTCTCGGGCCGGCGGGCCGGGACGACGACGCGCGCCCCGGCCCCGGCGAGCGCGCGGGTGGCCGCGAGACCCAGGCCGGAGTATCCGCCGGTGACGACCGCGGTCCTGCCGGTCAGGTCGATCCCGGCCAGCACCTCGGCGGCCGTGCTGCCTGCGCCGATGGCGTCCTGTCCCGTGTCACCTGTCGTGTCGCTGGTCGTGTCACTGGTCATGGCGCAGACGCTAGGTGTTCGACCGAGGTCTAGGTCAACCGGTTACGATCACCGCGTGACGGCTGAGGTCCTGCATATCGGCGAGGTGGCCAGGCGCACCGGCCTGAGCGTGCACACGCTGCGGCTGTACGAGCGTGCAGGGCTGCTCGCGGGCGAGGTGCGGCGGGACGACGCCGGGCGGCGGGTCTACAGCGCCTGGGACGTCGAGTGGCTGGGCAACTGCGTGAAGTTCCGGGCCTCCGGCATGCCGCTGGCGGCGATCAGCCGGCTGGCCCGGCTCGTGCGCGAGGGCACCGGCAACGAAGCGGAACGGCTCGAGGTGCTGCGCGAGCACCGGCGCCATGTCACCGAGCGTCTCGCGCAGCTGAGGGACTGCCTCGATCTCATCGACGGCAAGGTGGCCGCCTACGAACGGCACCTCGCCGCCGACGGCACCGGAGAGCCCTGGCAGCGGCAGCCGGGGCCGGATCAGACGTTGAAGCGGAACTCCACGACGTCGCCGTCGCGCATGACGTAGTCCTTGCCCTCGATCCGCGCCTTGCCGGCGGCCCTGGCGGCGGTCATCGAGCCCGCCTCGACCAGGTCGTCGAACGAGATGACCTCGGCCTTGATGAACCCGCGCTGGAAGTCGGTGTGGATGACCCCGGCGGCCTCGGGGGCGGTGGCGCCCCGGCGGATCGTCCAGGCCCGCGCCTCCTTGGGCCCGGCCGTCAGATAGGTCTGCAGGCCCAGCGTCTCGAACCCGACCCGGGCGAGCTGGGCGAGACCCGACTCCTCCTGGCCAACGGACTGCAGCAGCTCCAGCGCCTCGTCGTCGGGCAGCTCCACCAGCTCCGACTCGATCTTGGCGTCGAGGAACACGGCCTCGGCCGGGGCCACCAGCGCCGAGAGCTTGGCCCGCAGGTCGTCGTCGGTCAGCTCGTCCGCGTCGAGGTTGAAGACGTACAGGAACGGCTTGGCCGTGAGGAGGTGCAGCTCACGAAGGTCGGCGAGGTCGATGCCGGCGCCCTTGCCCCCGGCGTACAGGGTCGTGCCGGTGTCGAGGAGCTTCGCCGCGGCCTCGGCCGCCTCCAGCAGGACCTTGCGGTCCTTGTTGGTGCGCGCCTCCTTCTGCAGGCGGGGCACCGCCTTCTCGATCGTCTGCAGGTCGGCGAGGATCAGCTCGGTGTTGATGGTCTCGATGTCGCGCTGCGGCGACACCTCGCCGTCCACGTGGGTCACGTCGGGGTCGGAGAAGACCCTGATCACCTGGCAGATCGCGTCGGTCTCGCGGATGTTGGCGAGGAACTGGTTGCCCCGGCCCTGCCCCTCGGACGCGCCCTTCACCAAGCCGGCGATGTCGACGAACTCCACCTTGGCGGGCAGGATGCGGGCGGAGTTGTAGATCTCCCCCAGCGTGTTCAGCCGCGCGTCCGGGACGCCGACGATGCCGACGTTCGGCTCGATCGTGGCGAACGGGTAGTTGGCCGCCAGGGCGTTCCCGCTCTTGGTCAGCGCGTTGAAAAGCGTGGACTTACCGACGTTGGGAAGGCCGACGATGCCGATGCTCAGGCTCACGTACCACGAGTTTAGGGGCCTCGGCGGGTGCGCCGGACATCGGCGGCCTCGGCCCCCTCCTGGGCGCGCCTCCCCGTTTGGCACGCCAACGCCTGAAATCATCCAGACCGTGGATGTCGTGGCGCTCGTACTGGGACTCGCCGTCGGCCTGGTGACCGGTCTGGCCCTCGCCGGGATGCGGGCCGCGGGCCGTACGGCCGAGGCCGCCGCCCGGGTGGCGGAGGCCGAGGCGAGGACGCGGGCGGCGGAGGACAAGGTCGCCTACGTCGAGAACCAGCTCACCGAGCGGTTCCAGGCCATCTCCGCGCACGCTCTCGACGTCGCCAACCTGCGCTTCCTCGAACTGGCCGAAAACCGGCTCAACACCACGAGGGCGGAAGCGGCCGGCGACCTCGACCAGCGCCGCCAGGCGGTCGAGAACCTGGTCGCGCCGCTGCGCGAGACGCTCGCCAAGGTGGAGAGCCAGCTCAGGGAGAGCGAGTCGGGCGCCCGCGCCGCCCGCGCCGAGCTGAGCAAGCAGATGGAGTTCGTACGGGAGAGCTCCGAACGGCTGAAGGCCCAGACGGACGCGCTGGTGCGGGCGCTCCAGCGGCCGGAAGCCCGGGGACGCTGGGGAGAGCTGCAGCTCCGGCGGGTGGCGGAGATCGCCGGGATGGCCCGGTTCTGTGACTTCGACGAGCAGGTGAGCGCCGTCACCCGTGACGGGTTGGTCCGTCCGGACATGGTGGTGCGGCTCAGCGGCGGCAAGAACGTCATCGTGGACGCGAAGGTGTCGCTGGCGGCCTACCTGGAGGCGGCCGAGAGCGCCGATCCCTCCTTCGCCTCGACCCGGCTCGACGCGCACGCGCGGCACCTGCGCGAGCACGTGGACCGGCTGGCGGCCAAGTCGTACTGGCAGGCGTTCAGCCCGTCGCCCGAGTTCGTGGTGCTGTTCATCCCCGGCGAGGCCTTCCTCGCGCCCGCGCTGGAGCGCGATCCAGCGTTACTCGAGTACGCGATGCGGCGGCGTGTGCACATCGCCACCCCGACGACGCTCGTGACGATGCTGCGCACCGCGCAGTACGCCTGGCAGCAGGCGGCGGTCAGCGAGAACGCCAAGGCGGTCTTCGACCTCGGCAAGGAGCTGTACGACCGGCTCGGCGGCCTCGGGCGGCACGTGGACACCCTGGGCCGGGCGCTCACCCGGGCCGTCACCGCGTACAACCAGACGGTCGGCAGCCTGGAGAGCCGCGTCCTGGTCAGCGCGCGGAGGATGAACGACCTCGGTCTCGTGGACTACTCGCTCGACGCCCCGGCGGCGGTGGAGGAGGTCCCCCGGCCGGTCGCGATCCCCGAACTCGAAGGTGAAGAGCGGGTAAGCTCCCCTCCCCCGCATCGTCAGAACGGTAAATTGGCGCGAGACTTGTCGTGAGGGGGGCCCGATGACAGGCACCGGTCGAGCCGGGCTGCGGCTGACCGCTCGGGGGGCGATCGTCATGCTCTTCGTGATCACCGTGGTGGGTCTCCTGCCGAAGCTGCCCGGGCCCGCGTTCGTGGCCGGCTGCCTCGCGGCCGTCCTGCTCGTACGGCCCCGCGACCTGCTGCCGCTGGTGGTGACGCCCCCGCTGGTCTTCTTCCTCGCGGCCCTGCTGGTGGAGCTGCTGCGGTCGCTCGGGTCCGGCTCGATGCTCCCGACGTTCGGGCTCGGCATGTTCACGACGCTGTCGTCGGCCGCCCCGTGGCTGTTCGCCGGATCGGCGCTGGCGCTGGGCGTCGCCTGGGTGCGCGGCCTGCCCGACAACCTCAGGGAACTGCGTACGGGCGCCGTGCCCGAACCCGCCGGTGCGGGGGGCGCCGCGAGGGCCGGCACGAGGGCCGGCACGGGGACTGGCACGGCGGCCGGCGCAGGGGCCGGCGGGACCCGCGCCACCGCGCCCGGCCGCGCCCGCAGGGGCCGTGGCCAGGCCTTCGACCCCGAGCCCGAGGGCTACTTCGAACCCCGCGTGTACGGCAAGGCGGCCGACGAATAGGCCGTACGCACGGCCGGTCGTCTCCGTAGTGATCTGTAGTGGGGTGGGCGGGGTCGCCTACACGGCGCGGAGATCGCGGCGCAGCTCGTGGGGCAGGGCGAACCGCATGCTCTCCTGCACCGACTCGACCTCCTCGACGTCGGTGAAGCCGAGGCCGGCGAGCTTGGCGAGCACGCCCTGCACCAGTTCCTCCGGCACCGACGCGCCGCTGGTGAGACCGACCGTGCGGACGCCCTCCAGCCACTCCTCCCGTACGAAGGAGGCGTCGTCGACGAGATAGGAGGCGGCGGCGCCGTAGTCCTTGGCCACCTCGACCAGCCGCTTGGAGTTGGACGAGTTGGTCGAGCCGACGACGATGACCAGGTCGGACTCCGCCGCGATCGCCTTGACGGCCGTCTGCCGGTTGGAGGTGGCGTAACAGATGTCGTCGCTCGGCGGGTCGATGAGGTTCGGGAAACGCGTCCGCAGCCGGGCGACGGTCTCGGTCGTCTCGTCCACCGACAGGGTCGTCTGGGAGAGCCAGACCACCTTCTCCGGGTCCCGGACGGACACCTCACCGACGCCGTCGAGGCCGTCGACGAGCTGGATGTGCTCGGGGGCCTCCCCGGCGGTGCCCTCGACCTCCTCGTGCCCCTCGTGCCCGATGAGCAGGATGTCGTAGTCCTTGGCCGCGAACCTCTTGGCCTCGTTGTGCACCTTGGTGACCAGCGGGCACGTGGCGTCGATGGTCTTCAGCCGGCGGCCGGCGGCCTCCTCGTGGACGGCCGGGGCGACGCCGTGCGCGGAGAACACGACGATCGCGCCCTCGGGGACCTCCTCGGTCTCCTCCACGAAGACGGCGCCGCGCTCCTCCAGCGTCTTCACGACGTGGGTGTTGTGCACGATCTGCTTGCGTACGTAGACGGGCGCGCCATACTGCTCCAGCGCCCGCTCCACCGCCTGTACCGCTCGGTCGACTCCCGCGCAGTAGCCGCGGGGCTTGGCGACCAGGACACGGCGGGTCGCTGAGGTCTGCACGTCCATGTTCCTATGCTATGTGGAACGCGAGCCGCCTCTTGACCCTGGTCTTGCGAGACTGGGTGTACCTATACACATCTCCCCAGGAGCCGAAATGTCCGTCCTTAGGGCTATAACAAAACCTCTCCGCGACGCAATGGAGAGTGGGGAACGGCTGCGGGCGCTGCCGGTGCTCATGCTCCAGACCGCCCTGAACGGCGTCGGTCAGGCGTTGCTGATCGGCGACAAGGTCAGGTCCCGGATCAAGCGCCTGGTCGTGGGTGAGGAGGAAGGCCCCGAGAAGACCGAGGCCCCGGGCGCCGCCACCCGCGACGAGCAGGCCGCGGAACCGGCGGCCACGCGCAGGGAGCCCGTCATCTTCGCGCCCCGCCCGAGCAAGGCGGAGCGGGACGGCGAGAAGACCGTCGCGAGCGCACCGGCTCCCACTGCCGCTCCCACTGCCGCTCCTACGCCCGCTCCGGCTGAGACCGAAGCGGTGCCGGCTCCCGAGGCGCAGGTCCAGGAATCCCTCGGCACCCCCAAGCCCGAGGTGACCGCCAAGACCGCGCCCGAGACCGAGGCCGTGACCCATCCCGAGACCGCGCCCGAGACCCCGGCCGCTGAAGTCCCGGCACCCGAGATCACCGCCGAGACCGCGCAGGTCACGGAGGTCACGGAGGTCCCGCAGGTCGCGGAGGTCGCGGAGGTCCCGCAGGTCGCGGAGGTCCCGCAGGTCGCGGAGGTCGCGGAGGTCGCGGAGGTCGGAGAGGCCGCCCCGGCGACGGAGCGTGCGGAGACCACACAGGGCGCCGAGGCCGCCACCGAGGTCGAGGCCGCGCCGGTGGCGAAGGTTACAGAGGCCGCGCAGGGCACCGAGGCAGAGGCCGAGGCCGCGCCTGCGGCTCCTGCGGCTCCGGCGAAGAAGCCGCGCACCCGCCGCAAGCCCGCCGCCGAGACCACCACCGCAGAGGCCACCGAGGCCGCAGCAGAGACGGCGACGACTGAGGCGCCGGGCGGAGAGACGGCTGAGGCCGCCGCACCCAAGCCCGCCCGGACCCGCAGGAAGACCACCGCGAAGACCACCGCAACGGCCCCGGAGAGCCCCGCCGAGGAAACCACCGCGACGGCTGGTGGCGAGGGCGCCCCTCAACCCGCCGCCGAAGCCGCCCTCGCAGCCGCAGTCGAAGCCGTGCCCGCGGTTCCTGCGAAGAAGCCGCGCACCCGCCGCAAGCCCGCCGCCGAGACCACCGCGGAGGCTACCGAGGCCGCAGCAGAGACGGCGACGACTGAGGCGCCGGGCGGAGAGACGGCTGAGGCCGCCGCACCCAAGCCCGCCCGGACCCGCAGGAAGACCACCGCGAAGACCACCGCAACGGCCCCGGAGAGCGCCGCCGAGGAGGCACCCGCGACGGCCGCCAGCGACGAGGGCGCCGCTGAGCCCGCAGCCGCCGAAACCACCGGCGCGCAGGCCACTGAGGGCGGCACCGAACCCGCCGCCTCCGAAGCCGCCGTGAGCGAGACCGCCGTGAGCGCAGGCGAGGGCGGGGGTGAGCAGGCGGAGCCGATGCCGGGTTACGCCAACCTCACCATCGCGTCGCTGCGATCGAGGCTGCGCGGCAAGTCGGCCGAGCAGGTGCACGCGCTGCTCGACTACGAGAAGGAGCACACGAACCGTCCCGAGGTGGTCCGCATGTTCCAGAACCGGCTGTCGAAGCTCCAGTCCGAGTCCTGAGCATCGGCCGGGTCCCAAGCGTCGTCCCCGTCCTGAGCACAGGCCGGATCGCAAGGCACAGGCCGGATCGTGAGCGCAGGCGGGTCGTGACCGAGCGCAGGCCGGATCGTGAGCACCGGCCCATCCTGAGCGCAGGACGCTTCGTGAGCACAGGCCGGATCGCGAGCGCAGGCTAGATCGTGCGCATAGGCCGGATCCTGAGCCCGGACGGGTCGTCAGCACCGGCCGCGTCTTGCGCACTGGTGGGGCCGCGTACCGGCTGGGCCGCCGGTCCCGGAACTGTCGGGCGCTGCGGCTAGCCTGCGGGTGCGGCACGGCGAGCGTACGGTGAGCGATGACCGTGGGCGATGACCGTGGGCGATGACCGTGGGCGATGACCGTGGGCGATGACCGTGGGCGATGACCGTGGGCGATGACC
>NZ_BOOB01000032.1 GCF_016863015.1 Microbispora amethystogenes
CCGTGGGCGATGACCGTGGGCGATGACCGTGGGCGATGACCGTGGGCGATGACCGTGGGCGATGACCGTGGGCGATGACCGTGGGCGATGAGGTGGCGAGGGTCGCCGGGCCCAGGCGAGGAGGACTGGTTGAGCGCGAAGACGTCTCCGGAGGCGCCCCTGCCGATCAGGTCGGTGCTGCAGATGGTCGCCCAGTGGATCGGCAAGCTGGGCACCGTCTGGGTCGAGGGGCAGATCACCGAGCTGACGGCACGTGGCGGCACCGTCTTCCTGACCCTGCGCGACCCGGTGGCGAACGTCTCGGCGCGGGTCACCTGCGCCCGGGGCGTCTACGAGGCCAGCGTGCCGCGCCCGGTGGACGGCGCACGCGTGGTGGTGCACGTCAAGCCGGACTTCTGGGTCAACAGAGGGTCGTTCGCCTTCACCGCCTTGGAGATCCGCCCGGTGGGGATCGGCGAACTGCTGGCCCGGCTCGAACGGCTGCGGCAGGTGCTGGCGGGCGAGGGCCTGTTCAACGTGGACCGGAAGAGACGGCTGCCGTTCCTGCCGGGGACGGTCGGGCTCATCTGCGGGCGCGACTCCGCCGCCGAGCGTGACGTGCTGGAGAACGCCCGCCGCCGTTGGCCCGCCGTACGGTTCCGGGTGGAGCAGGTCGCCGTGCAGGGGCCGTACGCGGTGGGCGAGGTGACCGAGGCGCTGCGCAGGCTGGACGCCGACCACGAGGTCGACGTGATCGTCATCGCCAGGGGCGGCGGCTCGCTGGAGGACCTGCTGCCCTTCTCCGACGAGTCGCTGGTGCGGGCCGTGGCGGCCTGCCGTACGCCCGTGGTGAGCGCGATCGGCCACGAGCAGGACAGCCCGCTGCTGGATCTCGTGGCCGACGTGCGCGCCTCCACCCCGACGGACGCGGCCAAGAAGGTCGTGCCCGACGTGGGCGAGCAGCTCACCCTGGTCCACCAGCTGAGGGACCGGGGCCGCCGGGTGCTGCGCGGCTGGGTCGAGCGGGAGCTGTCCTGGCTGGAGTCCGTCCGCTCGCGGCCGTCGCTCGCCGATCCGGTGCGGGAGCTCGACCGGCGGGCCGAGCAGGTCGACGCGCTGCGCGAGCGGTCCCGGCGGTGTCTTTCCGCCTCCCTGGACCGCTCGGCCGACTCGCTCGAACACCTCACGGCCCGGCTCGTGACGCTCTCCCCCGCCGCGACCCTGGAACGCGGTTACGCCATCGCGCAGCGCCCGTCGGGCGAGGTCGTCCGCCTGGCGGCCGACGTCAAGCCGGGAGACGAGCTCACCATCCGCTTCTCCGACGACCGTGTCACGGTGACCGCCGACCCCGAGGCCCCGCCCGCCTGACGGCCGACCGGCCGCCAGGCGGGCAGGCGGGCAGGCGGGTGTCAGAGGGCGAGCCGGACGCCGTACGCGTCGAGCCAGGCGTTCACCTGGAGCAGCCCTTCGAGCGCCGTACGGGAGCCCTGGAGACTGACGGCGCCCACCGGCTGGGCGAGGATGCTCCGCACCTTGGCGGTGTCGATCAGGCAGCCGATGGCCGGCTCTCCGCTCAGCAGGTCGGCCACGGCGGCGCGCAGCGCGTGCTCGTACGCCGGGTCCTGGGTGGAGGGATAGGGCACCTTGCGTCGTTCGACCACAGACTGGGGCAGCACGTCGGCCGTCGCGGCGCGCAGCAGGCTCTTCTCGTGGCCGTCGAAGGTCTTCATGGCCCAGGGGGCGTTGAAGACGTAGTCGACCAGGCGGTGGTCGCAGAACGGCACGCGGACCTCCAGCCCCACGGCCATGCTCATGCGGTCCTTGCGGTCCAGCAGGACCTGCACGAACCGGGTCAGGTGCAGGTAGCTGATCTCCCGCATCCGCCTCTGCAACCCGGTCTCCCCCGGCACCCGGGGCACCTCGGCCAGCGCGCGCTGATAGCTGTCGGCGCGGTAGGCCGGGACGTCGAGCTTGTGCAGCAGTTCCTCGTTCAGGAACTCGCCCCGGGTGCTCAGGCCGGTCTGGGTCTGCGCGGCGGCGAGCCACGGGAAGGTGTGCGCGCCGACCGCCGCCGGGTCGTGGAACCACCGGTATCCGCCGAACACCTCGTCGGCGGACTCCCCCGACAGCGCGACCGTCGAGCGCTCCCTGATCGCCTTGAAGAGCAGGTAGAGCGAGATGTCCATGTCGCCGATGCCGAGCGGCAGGTCTCTCGCGCGCAGCACGGCCGCGCGCACGGCCGGGTCCATCAGGTCGGCCGAGTCCAGCACGATGTCCGTGTGGTCGGAGCCCACGTGCCGCACCACGTCGCGTACGTACGGCGTGTCGGGAGTGTCGCGCATGTCGTCGGGCTGGAAGTTCTCGGCGTAGCCGCTGAAGTCGACCGAGAACGACCGCACCGTGCCCCGGCCGCGCAGCGCGCGGGCCGCGAGGGCGGTGACCACGCTGGAGTCGAGGCCGCCGGACAGCAGCGTGCACAGCGGCACGTCGGAGATGAGCTGCCGCGTGACGATGTCGTCGAGCAGTTCGCGGATGGTCCGGATGGTCGTCGGCAGGTCGTCGGTGTGCTCGCGGGCCTCCAACTGCCAGTAGCGGCTCTTGCTCAGCCCCTCACGGCGCACCTTGACCACCTGGCCGGGCCGCACCTCGTGCATGCCGCGGAAGACCGCGATCTCCGGGGTCTTCACGAAGGCCAGGATCTCCCGCAGGCCGTCGGCGTCGACGACCCGCTCGGCGAGCGGGTTGGCCAGGATCGCCTTGGGCTCCGAGCCGAACAGCACCCCGTCGGGCGTCGGGTAGTAGTAGAGCGGCTTGATGCCCATGCGGTCGCGTACGAGCAGCAGTTCCTCGCGGCGGGTGTCCCAGATCGCGAAGGCGTACATGCCGTTGAGCCGGGAGACGAAGTCGTCGCCCCATTCGAGGTACGCCCGCAGGACGACCTCGGTGTCGCTCCTGGTCCGGAAGGCGTGGCCGAGCCGTACGAGCTCGTCGCGCAGCTCCTGGAAGTTGTAGACCTCGCCGCTGTAAGTGAGGGCGGCCAGGACCCCTCCGTCGGCTTCGGCGGTCATCGGCTGGCGTCCGCCCTCGATGTCGATGACGGCGAGCCGCCGGTGACCGAACGCGACGTGCGGCGCGAGCCAGGCTCCCTCGGCGTCCGGCCCCCGGCACGCCATCGTGTCCGTCATCGCCTGGACGGTCTGCCGCTCCTCCCGGAGGTCGCGTCCGTAGTCCACCCAGCCACTGATTCCGCACATGGAGACGACCTCCCGGTCCAGAGCTCCCGCAGATGGTTAGTACACCTAAGTAACTACCCAATCAGGACTTTTATCCCCAAATCGGGCATCGCTATGAGGCCGCGAAGTGTCGGCCCCGGCCTCTAAGGTAGGTGACGTGAGCGAGGACAGGCAGACTCCCCCGCGGGAAGGACATGCTTCCGCGCAGGATGGGGAGACACCGTCGTACGAGCAGGCCCGCGAGCAGCTGACCGACGTGGTGCGGCGGCTGGAGAACGGCGGGCTCACGCTGGAGCAGTCGATCGAGCTGTGGGAACGGGGCGAGCGACTGGCCGCGGTCTGTGAGGAGTGGCTCCAGGGCGCGCGCGCCAAGCTCGCCGCCGCGATGGCCCAGCGGCAGGAGCCCCAGCCGGGCGCCCCAGAGGACGCCCCCTTCTGACCCCCGCCCTCCAAGCGCGCCGCCTCGCCCCGTCCCGTCATGACGCCCCGGGGTGCCGCGCTTCGCCGCGCCCTGGGCCGTCCTCAGGCCGTCGCGAGGAGATCAGCCGGTCGTCGCGACCGGCGAGGCGGAGGGCACGGGGGTGGGCGTGGGCTGTGGGGCGAGGGTGTGGACGAGGGCGCTCAGTTCGCTCCAGCCGGCCGTTCCGGTGACGACCACCGCGTGATCGGGGAGAACGCGGACCAGCGACCGCTGGTTCTTGTCCGGCCGCACCCGCTCCTCCCAGGTCACGCCGTCGATCTGGCGGCTTCCGCCGGGCTTGTCGGTGTTGGTCATCCGGTTGACGAACCCCGCGATCGGGCGTTCGTCGCTCTGGGCGACCATGGCGTGCTCCCGCTCGCCGGTCGCGAAGCCCAGCCGCCACGTCACGACGCCGCCATCCTGGGTCAGACGCGAGCTGTTGGGCACCCAGTTCGCCGGGACCTGCCTCGGCGCCACGACCTCGTACGGAGCCGCGCGGACCGCGTTGGCCTGGTCGATGCCGTACTGCACCCGGGGGATGTGCTCGGTGCGGCTCTGCGGCGTGACGAGCAGGAACAATCCCACACCGGCGATGCAGACGAGGAGCGCGAACGCGTAGCCGTAGAAACCCTGGGTGAATCGTCCCACGTCACGCCACGTTAGCCGTCAGGGTGGCCGCCCGCCGTACCGGCGGTCAGGGATGCCGGATATTGCCAATGATGCGAAGAGCGTCCTCGGCCATCCTCCGGGCCGCCTCCGGGTCGTCGGACAAGGTCACCTCCTGCACGACCGCCGCGAGGGCGCCAGTGACGACCAGGACCAGCGCGTCCTCATGCTCGAACAGGGCGGCGGTGCGCCGTGCCCACTGCCGGAGCCGTTCCCGCATGACGACCTCGAACCCGGGGGGCGCGTCACCCCGCAGGAAGAGCGCGGCGAGGTCGCGCTCGGCGAGGCAGCCCTCCAGGTAGGCGCGGGCGGCGGCGAGGAACTGGGGCATCGGGTCGGTCTCCCCCGCCGCCCTCGCCTCCTGCACGGCCTGCCGGGTGCGCTGAGCCTGACGCTTCTGGAACTCCTCGAACAACGTGAGATAGAGGTCGGCCTTGCCCGAGAAGTGGTGGTAGAGACTGCCGACGCTGGCACCGGCCCGGGCCACGACCTCGGTCACACCGGCCTCCGCGAAGCCGCTGGTGACGAAGGTCTCCTTGGCGGCGTCCAGGAGCGCGACCCTCGTCGCCGCCCCACGGTCCGACGTACGCGTCGCGACGGGCCGCTCGGGTTGTCGTACTGGGGGTTGTCCGATGTCGCCGCTCATGCGGCGACGATATCCCCGCCCGCCGTCCACGACCGTCACTTCCAGCGGTGCACGCCGCGAACGGCCTCCTACCTGGCCCAACAGGTTCAGACCAATCGGACAAGAGCACCCTTCGCACACTACGATCGCCCATAGTGGAGCTTGCGACGTGAGGGGATCAATGGCTGATCACGTACCGGCGGCACTGGCGGCGGGAGAACGCGCGCCCGACCGCAACCTGGCTCTCGAACTGGTGAGGGTGACCGAGGCGGCGGCGATGGCCGCGGCCCGCTGGGTGGGGCGCGGGGACAAGAACGGCGCGGACGGCGCCGCCGTCAACGCCATGCGCCAGCTGATCAACACGGTCTCGATGAAGGGCGCCGTGGTGATCGGCGAGGGCGAGAAGGACAACGCCCCGATGCTGTACAACGGCGAGCGGGTCGGCGACGGGACCGGGCCCGAGTGCGATGTGGCCGTGGACCCGATCGACGGCACCCGGCTGTGCGCGCTCGGCATGAACAACGCGATCTCCGTGATCGCGGTGAGCGAGCGCGGCTCGATGTACGACCCGTCCGCGGTCTTCTACATGGAGAAGCTCGTCACCGGTCCGGAGGCGGCCGGGCAGGTGAACATCGACGCTCCGGTGGCCGACAACATCCGGGCCGTGGCGCGGGCCAAAGGCGCCAAACCGTCCGACGTGACCGTGGTGATCCTGGACCGGCCCCGGCACGAGCGCGTCGTCAAGGAGATCCGGGAGACCGGGGCCCGGATCCGCTTCATCACCGACGGCGACGTGGCCGGCGCGATCATGGCCGCCCGCACCGGCACGGGCGTCGACCTCATGCTCGGCATCGGCGGCACCCCGGAGGGCATCGTCGCCGCCTGCGCGCTCAAGTGCATGGGCGGGGTGATCCAGGGCAAGCTGTGGCCGCGCGACGACGACGAGCGCCTCCGGGCCCTCGACGCCGGGCTCGACCTGAACCGAGTGCTCACCACCGACGACCTCGTACGCTCCGACGACGTGTTCTTCGCCGCCACGGGCATCACCGACGGCGAGCTGATGCACGGCGTGCGGTTCCAAGGCGGCGCGGCGGTGACGCACTCCCTCGTGATGCGGGGACGTTCCGGGACGATCCGGAAGATCGAGAGCGAGCACCAGCTCTGGAAGCTCGGCGCCTACAGCGCGATCAACTTCGACACGGCGGTCTGAACCAGGCTCACCGGCCGAACAGTCGGCGGCGGGGGCGCTTCGGCGAACGGGCGACGACCTTGCCGCCGAAGACGAACCCGGCGAGCTCGATCACGGGCGCGTCCGGCGCGTGGCCGGTCGCGCCCGGCGGGAGCCGCACCTCGTTCCGGAAGGACCGCACGCGGGCGTCCGGGGCGGTCACGATCCGCACGCCTTCGGGAACCGTCAGGTTGACCGTGCCGGCCATGACGGCGAGCTGGACCACCACGTGCCGCGACTGGAGCAGCGCCTCGCACAGGTCCATCGAGACCGTGCCGCCCAGCGACGTCACCGGGATCTGCGAGGGCACCACCCACCGGCCGCCGCGCGTCTCCGTACGGAAGAAGGCGGTGACGGGACGGCTGTCCATGCGGAACGGCTGGCTCTCCGGCGGCAGCAGGTCCACAGTCAGCTCGGCCAGCTCGCCGAGGGTCCGGGCGGCCCAGACGCGCTCCACCCGTTCCTCGTGCTCCAGCGGGGTCAGGCGTCCGTCGATGACGGCGTCCGTCAGCACTGTGACGACCCGCTCCCGGTCGGCGTCCGACGCGCGCATCAGCCCGGGATCGGACGCGGCGGGACCGCCCGAGGTGCCGGGAGCGCGCGACGCGAGGAAGGTGCTGATCCACTTCGCGGCTGAGGACTCGCTGCTCACATCTTCGAGGGTATGCGGTCCACGGCGCGCCTCCCAGTCTCCCGCCGTCCCGACCATTGACCGGGCGCGGCGCGGCTCCTACGCTGGCGAAAACCTGAACTGTCCTCATGTTCGCGGAGGCCCAATGTCCGTGAGGGTCGCAATGTCCGTGAGGGTCGCCGTCCGCGGGACTCGCCGCCTGTGTGCGCACGATCGGGGGCACGGTGCCCACGCCGCGTGACCGGCGGGCCCGGCTCGCCGCCTTCGCGGTGTTCGCCGTCCAGGGCCTCACCTTCGCCACGCTGCTCACCCAGGTGGCCACGCTGCAACGCAAGCATGGTCTCACCGACGGTGAGCTGTCCATCCTGCTCCTGGTCGTGCCGGTGATCGCGGGCGGCGGGAGCGTGCTCGCGGGCGCCGCCGCCTCCCGGTACGGCAGCCGCCTGGTGCTGCGCCTCGCGCAACCACTCGCCTGCGCGGCCGTGGTGCTCGCCGGGCTCGCGCCGAACGTCCCCGCGCTCGTCGTGGCGAACGTCCTGTTCGGCCTCGGCCTGGGCGGGGTGGACGCGGGCATGAACATGCAGGGCGTGGCGGTCGAGCGGGAGTACGGCCGGGCGGTGCTCACCGGATTCCACGCGCTGTGGAGCGCGGCGGCGGTCGCCGGCGCGGTGTGGGCGTCGGCGGCGGCCGGGATCGGCCTCGGGCTGCCCGCCACCTTCGCGATCGCCCTCGTCCCGGCCGTCGCCGTCGCGCTGGTCGCCTCGGCCTGGCTCTACCTCCCGGGCGAGGAGCACCGCCACCGTGCCGGGTCCCCGGCGGAGGAGACGACGGCCAAGTCGAAGGTGGCGTGGCGTCCCATCATTCCGCTCTGCCTCGCGATGGCGTTCCTCTACGTGGGCGACTCGTCGATCTCCAACTTCGGCTCCGTCTTCATGGACCGGGTCGTGCACGCCGCCACGCCCGTGATCCCGCTGGCCCTCGGGGCGTACCAGCTCACGACGTTCCTCGTCCGCGTCGGGGGCGATCTCGCGGTGCGCAGGTTCGGCTCCGCGGCGATCGTGCGCGCGGGCGGCGCCGTCGCGACGCTGGGCTTCGTCGCGATCGTGGCGGCTCCGTCGGCGCCCGCGGCCATCGCGGGCTTCGCCCTCACCGGGATCGGCCTGTCGGTGGTCGCCCCGCAGTCGTTCAGCGCGGCCGGCCGCCTCGACCCGGCGGGCACAGGCGTGGCCATCGCCCGGGTCAACATGTTCAACTACGTGGGGTTCGTCGTCGGCGCCGCCCTCGTCGGCGGCATCGCCGACGCCTCCGGCTACCAGGTCGCCTTCGCCGCGCCGCTCGTGCTGGCCGCCGCGATCATCCTGCTCGCCCGGGGCTTCCAGCCGCGTACGGCCGGGAGCGCCGCCACGACGGCCCCTATCGCGTCCTGACGCCCTCGGCCATCGCGCGCACGGCCTCCCGGACGCGGTGGGCGGGCAGGCGGGCGAACCCGATCACGAGCCCCGCCGGCCGCCCTTCCCCCGTCCCGAGGGCCGGGGTCGCGACCTCGGCCGACAGGCCGGCCGCCCGGGCCGCCTCGGCCAGGCCGGACGCGTCCGTCCCGTCGTCGGTCTTCGGGTCGGTCACCGCGTAGAGGTGCAGCCCGGCCGAGATGCCGCGTACGGCGAGCCGGGGCAGGTGCTCGGCGAGCGCGCCGACGAGCGCGTCCCTGCGCCGCCGGTACTCCCTGCGCATCCGGCGCAGGTGCCGGTCGTACCCGCCACTGGCGATCAGGTGGGCGAGCGCGTACTGCTCGATGACCGGAGAACCGAGGTCGAACTCCTCACGCGCGAGCCGTACGGCGCGGGCGAGGCCGGGCGGCGCGGCGATCCAGCCGAGCCGCAGCCCCGGGGCGAGGGCCTTGCTCACGCTGCCCGCGAGCACGACCCGGCCGGGCGCGAGCCCCTGCAGGCACCCGACGGGATCGCGGTCGAAGCGGAACTCGGCGTCGTAGTCGTCCTCCAGCACAAGAGCGCCGGTGCGGGCGGCCCAGGCGATCAGGGCGGCGCGGCGGCCCGGGGACAGTACGACGCCGGTGGGGTACTGGTGCGCGGGGGTCACGAGGACGGCGTCGGCCTCGGCCGGGAGGTCGTCGACGACGATCCCCTCCCCGTCGACGCGCACCGGGACGAGCCGCGCCCCGGTCCGGCGGAGCAGCGGAAGCTGCCGCCCGCTCGTCGGGTCCTCGACGGCCAGGACGACGTCGCGGCCCCGCTCGCGGGCCAGGGCGTGCAGGACGAGGCTGAGCCCCTGGGCCATCCCGGTGAGGACCACGACGTCGTCCGGCGTCACGTCGGCGGCGCGCACCCGGCCCAGGTACGCCGCGAGCTCACGGCGCAGGGCGGGCACTCCGCCGGGATCGCCGTAGTCGAGCGCGTCGTTCGGCAGCGTGGCGAGGACGTGGCGGACGGCCGCCAGCCAGGCCTGCCGGGGGAAGGCGCCGAGATCCGGCGACGTGGGCCGGTGCCCGTAGTGGGGCCGGCCCTCCCCCTCCCGCCCGGCCGGCTCCGTCGCGGCGTGCCGCCCGGCCCCCGCCGCGACCCGGGTCCCGGCGCCGGTCCGGCTTTCGAGCACCCCCTCGGCCACAAGCTGCTCGTACGCCTCCACGACGACGCCGCGCGACAGGCCGAGATCGCGGGCGAGGTCACGGGTGGCCGGCAGGCGGGCGCCCGGGCCGAGCCGCCCGGAGCGCACCGCCTCGCGCACCTCGCGGGCGATCTGCGCGGCGAGCCCGCCGCCGTTCCGGTCGACCACCAGGTGAAGATCGGCCATTGGACCACCATAACGCCGTCCGATTGGACCGGTGGTGGGGACCAACGGCTTCCTAGGATCGCCAGACGTGAACACCTATACGACGGGGGCCGCGGGGGCGATGTTCCTCGTGGGGACGCTGGCCGCGGTCTCCGGGGCGATCGCGGACTATCCGGTCTACGGCGGCCAGGCGCTCCGCTACGCCCTCGCCGCCGTGGTCCTGCTCGCCGCCGCCCGCGCACGCGGCCTCGGCCCCGTACGGCTCCGGCCGCGGCAGTGGGGGCTGCTCGCCACGTTGTCGCTGACGGGGCTGGCGCTGTTCAACGTGTGCGTCGTCGAGGCGGCTCGGGCGTCCGGCCCCGCGCTGCCCGGCATCGTCCTCGGCACCGTGCCGCTGGCGCTCGCCCTCGTGGGCCCGATGGCCACGGGCGGACGGCCGTCCCCGCGCGTCGTCGCAGCGGGCCTGGTGGTGGCCGCCGGGGCCCTTCTCGCGACGGGCGCCGGCAGCGGCAACCTGCCCGGCCTGCTGTGGTCGCTCGGCGCGCTCGCCTGCGAGCTGTGCTTCTCGCTGCTGGCCCTGCCCCTGCTGCCGCTGATCGGGCCCGTGCGGCTGTCGGCCTGGTCGGCCGTGCTCGCCGTGCCGCTCCTGCTGGCCGCCGGGCTGGCCCTGGACGGCCGGAACGTGCTGCGGACACCCACCCCTGCCGAGGTGGCGGGTTTCGCCTACCTCGCCCTCGTCGTGACGACCGTGGCGTTCTTCCTGTGGTACCGCTCGCTGCCCCGCCTGGGGCCCGACCGGGCCGGGCTGTTCGCCGGGATGGTCCCCGTCGGGGCGATCACCACGGCCGCCCTCCTCGGGATCGCCGTACCCACCCCGGCCGACCTCGCCGGAGCGGCCCTCGTCGTCAGCGGAATCGCTCTCGGGCTCCGTTCACCCCGGCCTCGGCGTCCGGTGACGGGGGCCGCGAGCCGTCCTGCGAGCCGTCGCGCGACCGGTCACGCGCCGCGCCGGACGGAACCAACCAGGTCATCTCGCCCTCTCTGACCTGCCGCAGCACGAGCGCGAGCAGCGACAGCGCCAGGGCCACGAGGATGCCGATCGCGAATATGATCATTACGATGACTTCGCCGTTCATGGCCCCTCCTCTCGTCCCGTCTCGATTATCCCGCTTTGTGTGCATATCGTCTGGTTGAATTTCTTCAAAACCTATTCATGGCCCGGGCATAATGACCATCGCCCGTTCGCCGTACGCTGTGCAGGGACACGGACAGGACATGGACGGCCCGCGCGGCGGGCGCGCCCGACGAGGCAGACCACGAGGACCGAGGACGATGCCGGAGTTCGACTACACCGACCTGCTCCCGCTGGGACCCGACGAGACGGAATACCGCCTGATCACCAGCGAGGGGGTGCGGGTCACCGAGGCGGCCGGGCGCAGGTTCCTGGAGGTCGAGCCGGAGGCGCTGCGGCTGCTCACCGAGACCGCGATCCACGACATCTCGCACTATCTGCGCGCGTCCCACCTGGCCCAGCTCCGCAAGATCGTGGACGACCCCGAGTCCAGCGGCAACGACCGCTTCGTGGCCCTCGACCTGCTGAAGAACGCGAGCATCTCGGCCGGCGGCGTGCTGCCGATGTGCCAGGACACCGGCACCGCGATCGTGATGGGCAAGCGCGGCCGGCACGTGCTGACCGACGGCCGCGACGCCGAGCACCTCAGCCGGGGCGTGTACGACGCCTACACGCGGCTCAACCTGCGTTACTCGCAGATGGCGCCGCTGACGATGTGGGACGAGAAGAACACCGGCTCCAACCTGCCGGCGCAGATCGAGCTGTACGCCGAGGACCCAAGCGGTCACCCGGACGAGTACAAGTTCCTCTTCATGGCCAAGGGCGGCGGCTCGGCCAACAAGTCGTTCCTCTACCAGGAGACGAAGGCGGTGCTCAACGAGAAGCGGATGCTCGCCTTCCTGGAGGAGAAGATCCGCTCGCTCGGCACCGCCGCCTGCCCGCCGTACCATCTGGCGATCGTCGTGGGCGGCACCAGCGCCGAGTACGCGCTGAAGACGGCGAAGTACGCCTCGGCCCGTTATCTGGACTCCATCCCCGCCGAGGGCTCGGCGAGCGGCCACGGATTCCGCGACCTGGAGATGGAGAAGAAGGTCTTCGAGCTGACCCAGAAGCTGGGCATCGGCGCGCAGTTCGGCGGCAAGTACTTCTGCCACGACGTGCGGGTGATCCGGCTGCCCCGGCACGGCGCGTCCTGCCCGGTCGCGATCGCGGTGAGCTGCAGCGCGGACCGGCAGGCGCTGGCGAAGATCACGCCGGAGGGGGTGTTCCTCGAACAGCTGGAGACCGACCCCGCCCGGTTCCTCCCCGACACCACCGACGAGCACCTCGGCGGCGACGTGGTGAGCATCGACCTGAACCGCCCGATGCCGGAGATCCTCGCCGAGCTGAGCAGATATCCGGTGAAGACGCGGCTGTCGCTCACCGGGCCGCTCGTGGTCGCCCGCGACATCGCGCACGCGAAGATCGCCGAGCGGCTCGACGCCGGCGAGGACATGCCGCAGTACATGAAGGACCACGCCGTCTACTACGCCGGCCCGGCCAAGACCCCCGAGGGCTACGCGTCCGGCTCCTTCGGCCCCACGACGGCGGGCCGGATGGACTCGTACGTCGAGCGCTTCCAGGCGGCGGGCGGCTCGATGGTGATGCTGGCCAAGGGCAACCGGTCCAAGCAGGTCACCGAGGCGTGCCAGAAGTACGGCGGCTTCTACCTCGGCTCCATCGGCGGCCCGGCCGCCCGGCTGGCCCAGGACTGCATCAAGAAGGTTGATGTCCTGGAATATCCGGAGCTGGGAATGGAAGCGGTCTGGAAAATCGAGGTCGTCGACTTCCCCGCCTTCATCGTCGTCGACGACAAGGGCGACGACTTCTTCACCGACACCACCGGGCCCGTCCTTACCATCGGCCGCCGCTGACCCGACCGGGACGTTGTCAGGATCTTTGACAGAAGATCTCAACAATTTCCCGGCATGGTCTCTACAGGTCGCATGGCACAAATCGGTAAGCTGCCCCTCATGCGTGCGCCGTCCGGATACCTGCTAGCCGCGCGCTATCGGCTTATCGAGCCGGTCGGGCGCGGCGGCATGGGCACTGTGTGGCGGGCGCGTGACGAGCTGCTCGACCGCGAGGTGGCGGTCAAGGAGGTGCGGCTTCCGCTGGTCCTCGACGAGGAGCTGCGGGCGGAGCTGTGCGCGCGCACCGAGCGCGAGGGCCGGGCGACCGCCATGGTCGCCCACCCCTCGGTCATCACGGTCTTCGACGTCATCACCGAGGACGACCGGCCGTGGATCGTGATGGAGCTGCTCCGGGCGCGGTCGCTGGAGGAGCTCATCCGCCAGGAGGGCCCGTTGCCGCCGCGCCGGGTCGCCGACATCGGGCGGCAGGTCCTCGGCGCGCTGCGGGCCGTGCACGGCAAGGGCATCCTCCACCGCGACGTCAAGCCCAGCAACGTGCTGGTGACCGACGACGACCGGGCGGTGCTGACCGACTTCGGGCTCGCCGCCCTGGAGGGCGACGCGTCCATCACCCAGGCGGGGATCGTGCTCGGCTCCGCCGGGTACATCTCCCCCGAACGCGTCCTCGGCGACCGGGCGAGCCCGGCCGCCGACCTGTGGTCGCTCGGTGCGACCCTCTACACCGCCGTCGAGGGGCGCGGCCTGCACGGCCGCCGTACGGCGGCGGCGGCGCTCGCGGCGCTGACCAGCGGGGCGCCCATCCCGATGGAGAAGGCCGGGCCGCTCGCGCCGGTCCTGCGGGGGCTGCTGCAGATCGACCCGGCGGCCAGGATCGACGGCGTGCGCGCCGCGCACGTCCTGTCCAGGGTCGCGGCCGGAGGCGTGGTCGACGATCCGCTCGCCTCTCCCTTCCGTGGCGGACGGCCCTCGCCGCCGCCCACCGCGCCCGCTCCCCCGAGCAGCCGCAAGCCGCCGCATCGCAACCCGCCCCGGGGGCAGCACCGGGGCCAGCACCGCGCCGAGTCGCGGCCGGCGCCCCGACCGGCGCCCAAGGTGACTCCACGCGACCGCGACTCCGGGCCGCACCGGCAGTCGGGGCCGTACGGCCAGCCGTACCAGGCGGGCGGGGCGTACGATCCGTCCGGCTCCTACGAGGCGTACGGCCCGAGCGGCTCGTCCTTCCCGCCTGCCGGCCAGTACGGGCAGACCGGGCCCTACGGCCAGTCCTACGGCCAGTCGGGGTCCTACGGCCAGACCGGGCCGTACGGGCACAGCGGTCAGTTCCGGCACAGCGGACCGCACACCTTCTACGGACAGTCGGGCCGGCACCTCGCCTATCCCCGCGATCTGGGCAGCACCGGCGACGTCGCGGCCGTGCCGTCACAGCGGCGGCGGCCGAGCGAGGGACTCCACCGCAAGCCGCCGGAGCCGGCTTTCCAGCAGGTCGTGCGCATCCCCATGATGCGGCACGTGGCCAAGATGATCAAGATCCTGCTGCCGCGCCGGTACTGGCCGAGGATTTTTATCAAGTAACAGGAAAGCGCTTTTCAAGGCGGAATCGCTATCTTTCTTCTCATGCCGGAACAGCATGGGCGGATGCTCGCTGAGCGCTACGAGCTACGCGTCCGCATCGGTCGGGGCACCATGGGCACGGTCTGGCGAGCGTACGACCGGTCGCTGGACCGGGAGATCGCGGTCAAGGAGATCCGCCAGGATCCGGCACTGAGCCCCCGGCAACGCCAGGAGCTGCGCGAACGCATGCTGCGTGAGGGCCGCATGGCGGCCCGCGTCAGCCATCCCTCCGTCGCCACGATCCACGACGTCATCCTGGCCGACGGCATCCCGTGGATCATCATGGAACTGGTCGAGGGCCGGCCGCTGGAGCAGGTGATCGACGAGGAGGGGCCCCTGCCGCCGCGCCTGGTGGCGGAGATCGGCTGTGACCTGCTCAGCGCGCTGCGGGCCGCGCACGCGCAGCACATCCTGCACCGGGACGTGAAACCGGCGAACGTCCTGCTGACCGAGACGGGCCGGGTCGTCCTGACCGACTTCGGCATCGCCAAGGCCGTCGGCGACACCGCCCTCACACAGACGGGCATGGTCATCGGCTCCCCGGGATACACCGCCCCGGAGCGGGCGCGAGGTGATCACACCGGCCCGGAGTCGGACCTGTGGTCGCTCGGCGCGACGCTGTACTTCGCCGTCGAGGGACGGCCGGCGTACGAGCGGGCCACGGTGGGCGAGACGCTCGCGGCGCTGATGACCGAGAGCGCCGACCCGCCCGCGCAGGCCGGGCCGCTGCGCCCGGTGCTGGAAGGGCTGCTGGAGAAGGACCACAGGGCGCGCCTCACGCCCGAGCGCGCCGCCGCGATGCTCCGGATGATCGCCGACACGCCCACCGGCGCCTCACCCGCCCCCGCCCAGGCTCCCCCCGCGCGTCCGGCACCCGCCGCCCCGGCACCCGCCGCCTCGCCTCCCGGGAACGTCCCGTCAGACGTGACTCCAGCCGACGTGACGCCCAGCAGCCCGACTCCGGGCAGCGCGACTCCAGCCGACGCGGCTCCGGGCAACACGGCTCCGGGCGGCGTGGCCCCTGGCAGCGTGGCCCCACCCGGCGCGAGTCCGGGCGGCGTGACCCCCAGCAGCGGGGCGCCGGGCGGCGTGCTGGGTGGTTACGAGGAGGATGCGAACCGCACCATGGTCGTGGCCCGCCCGACGGGCGTGTCGCGGGTGCCTCATCCGCCACGCCCCGAGGCCGGCTCCGATCCCGCCGGCAGGCATGAGACCACCGTCCCCGGCAGGCTGCCGGGGACGACCGGCCGGGGGCCGGCCACGACCCCCGCCCCTGCCTCCGATCACACCGCCGCGGGCAACGCCACCGGTCGCGACGCGGCAGGCGACATCGGTTATGGGCACGGCAGCACAGGACACGGAAGCGCGGGGCACGGAAGCGCGGGGCACGGAAGCGCGGGGCACGGAGGCGCGGGGCAGCGCGGCGCGGGGCAGCGCGGCGCGGGGCAGCGCGGCGCGGGGCAGCGCGGCGCGGGGAGCGTCTTCCTGCCCTCCGGGCAACCGCCGATGCATCCCGGCCCACACGCCGGGCAATCGCCTGCGCACCCCGGTCCACACGCAGGTGCATCCGCCAGCCCATCCGCCGGCCCACATCCCGGGCCACACGCAGGCCCACGCTCTGGCCCGCATTTCGGCCCGCATCCCTCGGCGCATCCCGGCGGTCCCGGGGTTCCCGAGCCCGGAAGCCCCGCCTGGCCCGGCGGCCTGGGCGGCGATTCCGGGGGTCCGGGCGGTCCGCTGGAGGGCCCCGGGGGTCCCGTGGGGCCTGCTGACGGCGTGCCGGGGTCGAGCAGCCTGGGCACGGACCTGTTCGCGATGCGCGGCCCCTCCAGCCCGGACCCCGGCACGCGGGTGCGGGTGCTGGTGACGATGGGAGTCGTGCTCGCCGGACTCGTGGTGCTGATCCTGCTGGCCGTCGTGTTCTTCGCGAAATGAGACATCTTCACCAAATGAGACGGCGGCCGCGGTGGGGACACCGCGGCCGCCGTCTGGGGGTGAGGCCTTACTCGGAGGAGAAGGCGGCGTCGAAGGCCGCGTCAGG
>NZ_BOOB01000033.1 GCF_016863015.1 Microbispora amethystogenes
GGACTGCATCCCCGGCCCTCAGGCCGGGGAGCGCGTCAACCGTTCAGCTTCGCGAGGAGGGCGCGCATGCGGTCGATCTCGATGCGCTGGTCCCCGTCGACGTGGGTGACGAACTGGTTGATCTCCGATTCGCCGCCTCCTCCGTCGCCGAAGAGCCGCTCGACCATCGTCAGCGCGCCCATGTGGTGCTGGATCATGTCCTCGTAGAAGAGCCGGTCGAACCGCGCCCCCTTGGCCTGCTCCAGCTCGGCGAACTGCGCCTCGGTGAGCATGCCCGGCATGGGCTCCCCGCCACCGTGGTCGTGCCCGGCGCCGGAGCCCACGCTGGGCACCTCCTGGAGCCGGGCCCTCAGCCAGCGCACCATCTGGTCGATCTCGTCCTGCTGGGAGATCTCGATCCGCTTCGCGAACCGGGGAAGGTCCTTGCTCTCGCTGCGACCGGCCACGAGCCCGGTCATGCGCAGGGCCTGGGAGTGATGGCGGATCATCCCCTGCATGAAGCGCACGTCGGCGTCGGTGTGCTCCTGGCCCTCGGCGCGCGGCACCTCGCCGGCCGGCAGGACCTTGCTGCCCTGTCCCGGCGCGCCCGGCTGCACGACGTTCACCGCGGGGGCCTGGGCGGCCTTGGGAGTCTCCGTCTTCGCCGTACAGGCACTGATCGCGGTGGCCGCCAGCACGAGCACGAGAAGCCGACGGCGTGGGGTCGAGGGGATCATGGCCGTGCACTCGCTTCAGGGTCTGGGGGCGCCGGGCTAAAACGGGAGTATATGGAGGGGTATAGCACATTCACCCCAAATCCGGTTAGTGCCCACCAAATGCCGCGGCGGCCGAGGTTATCGGGCGAACTCGGTGGCGCGGGACTCGCGGACCACGGTGATGCGGATCTGCCCGGGGTAGGTCAGCTCCTCCTCCACCTGCTTGGCGACGTCCCGGGCGATCACCTGGGCCTGGATGTCGTCGACGTTGTCGGGCCGGACCATGACGCGGATCTCCCGGCCCGCCTGCATGGCGAACACCTTGTCCACCCCGTCGTACGACTGGGCGATCTCCTCCAGGCGCTCCAGCCGCTTCACGTACGCCTCCAGGGACTCGCGCCGGGCGCCCGGGCGGCTGCCGCTGATCGCGTCGGCGGCCTGGGTGAGGACGGCCTCGACGGTCCTGACCTCCACCTCGTTGTGGTGCGCCTCGATGGCGTGGACGACATCCTCGTGCTCGCCGTACCGGCGGGCGATCTCCGCGCCGATCATCGCGTGGCTGCCCTCGACCTCGTGTGTGAGCGCCTTGCCGATGTCGTGCAGGAGAGCGCACCGCTTGACGAGGTCACGGTCGAGCCGCAGCTCGGCGGCCATGATCCCGGCGATGTGGGCCGACTCGATCAGGTGCTTGAGCACGTTCTGGCCGTAGGAGGTGCGGTAGCGCAGCTGCCCGAGCAGGGTGACCAGCTCGGGGTGCATCTCCGTGATGCCCAGCTCGACCAGCGCGTCCTCCCCCGCGCGTACGCACAGGTCCAGCACCTCGGCCTTGCTGCGCTCGTGGGCCTCCTCGATGCGCTGGGGGTGGATGCGCCCGTCGAGCACGAGCTTCTCCAACGTCAGCCTGGCCGTCTCCCGGCGAACCGGGTCGAAGCACGACAGAAGCACCGCTTCGGGTGTGTCGTCGATGATCAGGTTGACGCCGGTGGTGGACTCGAAGGCTCGGATGTTGCGGCCCTCGCGGCCGATGATCCGGCCCTTCATCTCGTCGCCGGGGAGGTGGAGGACGCTCACGACCGACTCGGCCGTCTGCTCGGTGGCGACCCGCTGCACGGCGAGGGTCACGATCTTGCAGGCGCGCTTCTCGCCCTCCTTGCGGGCCTCGCTCTCGATCTCTCGGACGATCAGGGCCGCCTCGCGCTTGGCCTGGTTCTCGATCTCCTTGACCAGCTCGGCCCTGGCCTGGTCGGCCGTCAGGCCCGCGACCCGCTCCAGGATCTCCTTGCGCCGCTCGGCCACCCGCTCTAGGTCCTCGCGGCGGTCGGCCAGCTCCGTCTCGGTCTCGGCCAGCTTGCGGGCGCGCTCGGCCTGCCTGCGCGCTTCCTCGTCGAGCCGCTGCTCGCGCTCGGCCAGCCGGTTCTCGCGCCGCTCCAGGTCGGAGCGCAGCTCCTTGAGCTCGGTCTTGAGGAGACGCGCCTCCTCCTCGACCTCCTTGCGCGTGAGCGCCGCGCTCTCGGCGAGCGACTCGGACTTCTGGAGGATCTCTCCCGCGTCCCGCTCCGCCTTCGTACGGATCTCCTCGGCCTCCTGCCGGGCCCGTTCGAGCTCCTCGTTGACCTCGGCCTTGACCTCGGCGAGCTGCTTGGGCGAGGGACCGGACGGCGCGGCGACTCCGCCGGTGCGGCGTACGACTATGACAAGGGCGGCGATCATCACGAGAGCCAGCAGCACCACCGCAACCGCAAGAACGATCACGATCGTGTCCATGCGCGCTCACCCCTATCGCCTCACGACAACCTCATGGCAGGGGTCACACGCGCGCAGCACAGCACAGCCCGGTGGCGTCACCAGGACAAATATCGTCACATCGCCCGGACACCCCGAAGGGCGACCGAAGTGGCCCGAAGGCCGGCCAAAGTCCTCGTCCGTCGTGCTTCACCGTTATGGCAATCCGCGCTGCGCGGAGTAACTCCTCACTGCGGTCGAGATTAAGCGTCAGAGAGGTAACGAGCAAGCAAAGATGGCCTGTCAAGCGACTTTTGCATGGTGCTATAGCTCACTCGAAGCTGTCGGGAAGCCCATCGGAGGGTATGCCTTCGGCCTCGATCGCCTCCCGGACGATGCGGAACGCCAGGCCGGGTGAGTAGCCCTTGCGGGCCAGCATGCCGACCAGCCGGCGCATGCGCGCCTGCGGCTCCACCCCGCGCGTGCCGGCCAGCTTGCGCTCCACCAGCCTGCGCGCGGTCTCGGTCTCCTCGTCGGGATCGAGCCGCTCCAGGGCGTCCTCGACCGTCTCCTCGGCGACGCCGCGCCGCCGCAGCTCCTGCGCCAGCGCGCGGCGGGCCAGGCCGCGTCCGGCGTGCCGGGAGGTCACCCACGCGGCGGCGAACGCCTCGTCGTCGATGAGCCCGACCTCGGAGAACCGCTCCAGCACGGCGGTCGCCGCCTCCTCGGGCACGTCCCGCTTGCGCAGGGCGTCCGCGAGCTGGGCCCGCGTCTTCGGCGCCATCGTCAGCAGCCGCAGGCAGATGGCCCTGGCCACCGCCTCGGGATCGGCCGGCGGCCCCTCACTCGCCGCACTGCCCTCCCGCGGCCCGTCGGGCAGCCACCCCCCGGACCGCTCCCGCCGCTCGCTCCGCGTTCCCCGGCCTCGGCGAGCCTCCCGGGCTCCGCGCGCTGCTCGACCACCCGGCGCTCCTGGCGCTTCCCGGTCCCCAAGCCCCTCCCGGTCTCCAAGCCCCTCCCGGTCTCCAAGCCCCTCCCGGTCTCCGAGCGCGGCCCGGTCCCCCAGCGCGGCCCGGTCCCCCAGCGCGGCCCGTTCTCCGAGCGCGCCCCGGTCTCCCAGTGCGGGCGCCTCCTGGTCTTCCCAGGCTCCCCGGTCTTCCCAGCCGGCGTCCTGCGCTCTCCGGTTCTCCCGCTTCCTGCCGCGCCCCTGACGCCGGCGCCCGGACCCGGCGGCGGCCGGGCCCGTGTCATCCCGGCCGGTGTCATCCCGGCCCCAGAGGTCGAACCCACCGGGGCCGGCGGAGCCGGCAAGGTTGCCGGAGCTGTCAGCGTCGCGGAAGCTGTCAGCGCCGCCGGGGCTGCCGGGGTCGCCGACGCCGCTGACTCCGTCCGGGGCTCGCCGTTCACGCCTGCGGATCTGCGCCCGCAGAGCGGCGATCGTCGCGGACGCGTCATCGGCCGAGCCAGCCGCCGAACCGGCCGGCTCCTCGACCGGCCCCCAGGGTCCCGAGTTCCAGTCTCCCGGCCCGGACTCGTCGTCCGGGCCGGAGGGCTCGTCGCGCCTCATGCCTGCGCTCAGACGTCACCCGGCTTGGGCGCGGCGGCCGCCTTGCTGCCCCGGCCCGACGCGGACGCGGACGCGGTCGCTCGGCCCGACGTGGGCGCGGGCGCGGCGGCCGGAGCGGCGGGAGTCTCGGTCGGCGTGTCCAGCCGGGGCCCGACCCCCAGCTTCTCCTTGATCTTCTTCTCGATCTCGTTGGCGATGTCGGGGTTGTTCTTCAGGAAGTTGCGGGCGTTCTCCTTGCCCTGCCCAAGCTGGTCGCCCTCGTACGTGTACCAGGCGCCCGCCTTCCGCACGAACCCGTGCTCGACACCCATGTCGATCAGGCCACCCTCGCGGGAGATGCCCATGCCGTAGAGGATGTCGAAGTCGGCCTGGCGGAACGGCGGGGCCATCTTGTTCTTGACGACCTTCACCCGGGTCCGGTTGCCGACCGGCTCGGTGCCGTCCTTGAGCGTCTCGATCCGGCGCACGTCCAGCCGCACCGACGCGTAGAACTTGAGCGCCTTGCCACCCGTGGTGGTCTCGGGACTCCCGAACATGACGCCGATCTTCTCGCGGAGCTGGTTGATGAAGATGGCGGTGGTCCGGGTCTGGTTCAGGGCGCCGGCGATCTTGCGCAGCGCCTGCGACATGAGACGGGCCTGGAGGCCGACGTGGCTGTCGCCCATCTCGCCCTCGATCTCCGCCTTCGGCACGAGGGCCGCCACGGAGTCGATCACGATGATGTCGACGGCGCCGGAGCGGATCAGCATGTCGGCGATCTCGAGGGCCTGCTCACCGGTGTCCGGCTGGGAGACGAGCAGCGCGTCGACGTCGACGCCCAGCTTCTTCGCGTACTCGGGGTCGAGGGCGTGCTCGGCGTCGATGAAGGCGGCGATGCCGCCGCCCCGCTGGGCGTTGGCCACGGCGTGCAGGGCCACCGTCGTCTTACCGGAGGACTCCGGACCGTACACCTCCACGATCCGGCCCCGGGGGAAGCCGCCGATGCCGAGGGCCACGTCGAGAGCGATGGCGCCGGTGGGGATGACCTCGATCGGGGCACGCGCGTCGTCTCCGAGACGCATGACGCTGCCCTTGCCGAACTGCCGCTCGATTTGCGCGAGGGCGGTCTCAAGGGCCTTCTCGCGGTCGTTGATTGCCATTGGATGCCCCCTGGAGGGTGGTCGTCTGCTCGGTCACCGAAAAGCTACGGGGTGCGACCGACATTTTCTGAGCTTCCCGCACACCGCCCGGAAGGCGGGTGCGGCGGTCCGCCGCGTCCGGGCGCCGCGCGCGGCGCGCACCCCAGGGGCGACCAGACCAATATAGCCGAACGACTGTTCGATCACATGAGGAACCGCCGCCGGCATCGGGAAACCGGCCGGAGTTCCCGCCGCCGTTACATTCCCGGGCGTTACCCGTTCATGGTTGTCGTCCCGTTGACCTGCGACGATCCTTGTAACAAAGCTGGATCTCCCGCGAAGGGGGCCTCGTGACGGGCACCGGCGACTACGGCAGGCAGCGCCTGGCCTACCTGGAGGCGCTCGCCGCCCGGCTCCCCGGCCACGGCCTCGGCGCCCGGCTGATCGGCGGGGACACCCCCGTCCTCTCCGTCTGGCACCCGGAGACCGGCAGGCAGACGATCGTCTTCGCGATCCCCGCCGGGGAGGGCTGGGTGTTCCTGTGGGCCCCGGGCGGACAGGAGAGCGCCGACGATCCCGGCCGCGCGGCCGAGATGATCACTACGACGCTCACCCGGCCGCTCTGACCCGCCGGAACCTCCCCGGAACCCACCGGGACCCGGCGGGAACCCGCCGAGCCCGGTTCCGTACGGGATCAGCGCAGGACCTCGCCCAGCCTGACCCGGGCGCCCGTACGGAGAACCGCGCGCTGGTACACCCGGGCGGCGAACAGCAGCACGCCCACGACCGCCACGATCATGAGCGCCACGGCGACGAGGATCTCTCCCAGCGGCACGCCGGTGGCGGCCGTGCGTACGGGCATGACCATGGAGGAGAACGGCGGCACGAGCGACAGGACGCGCGCGACCGTGCCGGTGGGCTGGACGGCGGCGAAGTAGGCCGTCACGTAGGTCAGCATCATGAGGGTGGTCATCGGCGTCAGCACCGTGTTCAGCTCCTCCTGCCGCGACACCAGCGAGCCGAAGGTGGCAGCGAGCACGGCGAAGAACGCGTAGCCCAGCACGAACCAGACAAGCGCGCTGACGACGATCCCGCCCATTCCCGGTGGAAGGTCGGCCGCGAATCCGGTCGCGACCGACGCGGCCAGACCGGCGGCGACGACCACGGCGAGGTTGACCAGCCCCAGGACGCCCAGTCCGACGATCTTGCCGCCCAGCAGCTGCCACGGGCGCACCGAGGTCAGCAGGATCTCCACGATCCGGCTGCCCTTCTCCTCCACCACGCCCATCGCGACGTACATCGAGGAGTAGATGAACAGGAAGAACAGCACCATCACGAGCAGGGTGGCGATGCCGGTGCGCACGCCCTAGTATCGCGCGTCGGCGCCGACCGACTCCACCCGCAGCGGCGTGACCGTGACCCCGGCCGCCTTGATCTGCTCGTCCCGGTGGACGCTTTCGAGGATCAGCCCCAGCCGCTGGTCGAGCTCGCCGTTCGCGACGACCCTGTCCCCGCCGATCAGGGCCGCGTCGACGTCTCCGGCGATCACCGCCTTCCGCGCGGCCGCCTCGTCCGGATAGCGCGAGTAGGAGAGCTGGGTGACGGGGGCGGGGGCGGCGCCCACCACGCCGACGTCGAAGGTGCCGTCACCGCCGAGCGCCTTGGGCAGGAACGCCAGCGCGGCCACCAGGATCGCGCTGATCGCCAGGCTGATCAGGAAGGACTTCGTCCGGATCCGCGTGCGGACCTCCCGCTGGGCCACCAGCATCAGGCCGTTCATGCCACCGCCTCCCTGAAGATCTCGGTGAGGGTCGGCTGCCGCCGCCCGAAGTGCTCGACCGTCCCCGCGCTCATCGCCGTACGGAGGACGGCCTGGTCGTCGCCCTCCTCGCAGAGCAGGACGTCGCGGTCGCCCTCGCGGACGACCGTGCCGGGAAGGCCGTCGGCCCATCCGGGCGCGCCGCCACGGACCACGACGCGCAGCACCCCGCGACCCTCCCGCTCCCGCAGTTCGGCGACCGGGCCGTACGCGACCATCCGGCCCGCGGAGATGATGCCGACCGAGTCGCAGAGCCGTTCGACCAGATCCAGCTGGTGGCTGGAGAAGATGACCGGCACGCCCTCGGCGGCGCGGTCCTTGAGCACCTCCGCCAGCGCGTCGACCGCCAGCGGGTCGAGGCCGGAGAACGGCTCGTCGAGGATCAGCACCGTCGGCTCGTGGACGAGCGCGACCGCGAGTTGCACGCGCTGCTGGTTGCCGAGCGACAGCGCCTCGACGGCGTCGTCGCGCCGCCCGACCAGGCCGAGCCGTTCGAGCAGGGCGTCCGTGGCCGTGCGGGCGGCGGCCGGGGCGAGCCCGTGGAGCCGGCCGAAGTACTCGATCTGCTCGGCGACCTTCATCTTCTGGTAGAGGCCGCGTTCCTCCGGCATGTAGCCGAACGTGCGGCGATCGTCGTACCCCAGCGGGCGCCCGTCGAGCCGCACCTCTCCGGAGTCGGCGCCGAGCACGCCCATCACGATGCGCATCGTCGTCGTCTTTCCCGCGCCGTTGGCGCCGACGAAGCCGAACATCTCACCGGGTCGTACGGTGAAGCCCACCCCGTCGAGGGCGGTCGTGTCTCCGTAGCGTTTGCGCAGTCCGTCGATCTCAAGCACGGGGGGTCGCCTCCATGATTCGCCGCAGCACGTCCATGTAGTTCTCGAAAGCCGCCCGCCCCCGCTCGGTCAGCGAGAGCCAGGTGCGCCCCCGCTTGCCGACGAAGGCCTTCTCCACCCGGACGTAGCCGGCCTCTTCGAGCGTGAGGACGTGCTTGCTGAGCAGTGAGTCGCTGACCTCGATCGTGTCGCGGAGGAACCGGAAGTCGGCCTTCTCGGCCGCGGCCAGCGCCGCCACGATCGACAGCCGCACCGGGGCGTGGATGATCTCGTCGAGCTCGTGACGCGGGTGCGCGGTCATCGGTCCCTCGTGAGCGGGGCCCCCGCGGGCGAGTCCCTCATCAGCAGGAACGCGCCGTACACCAGGGGCAGCCCGGCGAGCACCGACAGCGCGAGCAGCACCGCGGCCGATCCCACCGTGAGCGTGGACGGCATGAGCCAGACGCCGTAGACGAACGGCAGCGCCATCGTCACCACGTACGCCGCCTCGACGGGCTTCCTGACCCGCTTCAGCAGCCGGTCGTGGACCCGCAGCGCAGCCCAGTACACGCAGAGCGTGATCGTCAGGACGACCCACCCGAGCGCACCGACCAGCGGCCACACGCCGCCGCCGAGGAACATCACCGGCCAGTAGACCATCGTGGCCAGCCCCACGAGCAGGTACGCCCGCCCGGGGCCGCGGGCGGACCGCCTGACCTGCCGGTCCATCCGCCCGATCTCCTGGAGCGCCTCATCGGGAGTGAAGCGATCTCCGCTCATGCTCTTCCTCCCCGTTCATCCGATCAACACGGTAGCAAGCACTCAACCGGCGTTCAAGTGCTTGCCGTAGACGGCGAAGGAAAGTGCCCAGGGGAAGAGCGTGCGTGGCCGCGAGGAGGAGGCGGCGGCGACCGGCCGATGGTGCGGGGGCGGGCCGTCAGCGGTGCTCCGGCGCCGCGCGGCGGCGCGTCAGCGCAGTCTGGGGTCGACGTCGACCGTCTGGCAGACGGCCTGCCAGACCTGCTTCGCCGCCACGCCTTCGGCGAGGGCCTGCTCGACGGTGCGCCCGCCGAGACCGGCGAGGACGTAGTCCTTGGCCCACGACTCCGCGTACGCCTCGCCGAAGTGGCGGCGCATCCTGTTCCAGAAGTCCGTGAGGCGCATGCGTTCAGTATGGCCCCCACGCGGAATGGACTCGCCGCCCTCGGCGGCCGTGGCGCCGCGTCCCGTCACATCACGCGGGCGCCGTACATCTCACCGAGTGGGTCCGCGAGGAGCTCGAGGCGCGCGCCGTCCGGGTCGCGGAAGTAGACCGAGCTGCCGCTCTCCTCCTGGTACGGCACGCCGGCCGCGTCGAGCTTGCCGCGCAGGCGCTCCCACGTCGCCCGATCCACGGAGATCGCGATGTGGTGGAGCCCGCCGAGCACCTCCTTGTACGGCTCCAGGTCGAGACCGGGGAGGTCGAAGAAGGCCAGCAGGTTCCCGTTGCCGATGTCGAAGAAGAAGTGGTTCGACCCCCGGTAGTCGCGGTTCTCGAAGATCTCGGTCAGCGGGAACTCGAGAAGCTCGTGGTAGAAGCGGATGGTGCGCTCGACGTCGGACGAGATCAACGCGAAGTGGTGCAGGCCACGCGCGCTGCTTGCGGCACGGCGCTCACCGAGGTAGCGCTCCCGGATGCGGGCGCGCGCCGCCTCGACGGCCGCGTAGTCGATTTCCATACTCAAGAAGATTGTCCTGTTCGGCGCTCGTCATGCCCCCGGTCGCCCGGCGATCCGGGCGCTTCCCGCTCCACCCGTGCCGCGGGCGGGCCGCCCCCGTGGCCAGGCGGCGTGGCGTTTTCTGTCGGTGGGGCGATGCATGATGGGCGGGTGGGTGCGCTCGACGGCTTCAGCCCGGTGACCAGGGAGTGGTTCACCGGGGCGTTCGCGACGCCGACCTCGGCGCAGGAGGGCGCGTGGTCGTCGATCGCGCGTGGCGAGAACACCCTCGTGGTCGCCCCCACGGGGTCGGGCAAGACGCTCGCGGCCTTCCTGTGGGCGATCGACCGCCTGGCCGTCGAGCACGCGACCGGGCAGGGTGACACGGCGGGCCCGCGGGACCGGCGCGGCGGGTCGCCCGGGCGGCGGTCCGAGGGCGCGGGCGGCCGGGCGAAGAGCGGGGAGCCGGCGCGTCCCTGCCGTGTCGTGTACGTCTCGCCGCTGAAGGCCCTGGCGGTCGACGTGGAGCGGAACCTGCGCGCCCCGCTCACCGGCATCCGGCAGACGGCGCTGCGGATGGGGCTGCCGGCCCCCGACATCTCGGTGGCGATCCGCTCCGGGGACACCGCGGCGGAGGAGCGGCGCCGTTTCGCGAACCGGCCGTCGGACATCCTGATCACGACGCCCGAGTCGCTGTTCCTGCTCCTCACCTCCCAGGCGCGCGAGGCGCTGCGCGGTGTCCAGACCGTGATCGTGGACGAGGTCCACGCCGTCGCGTCGACCAAACGCGGGGCCCACCTCGCGCTCACGCTGGAGCGGCTCGACGCCCTGCTGCCCGCCCCGGCCCAGCGCATCGGCCTGTCGGCGACCGTGCGCCCGGTCGGTGAGGTGGCGGCCTTCCTCGGCGGGACGCGCCCGGCCACGGTCGTGCAGCCGCCCGCCGAGAAGGTCATCGAGGTCGACGTCGTGGTGCCGGTCGAGGACATGACGGAGCTCGCGCCGCCTCCTCCCGGCGCCGAGGGCGAGCCGGCGGAGCACCGGCGGAGCATCTGGCCGCACGTGGAGGAGCACCTGCTCGATCTGATCCAGGCCCACCGGTCCACGATCGTCTTCGCCAACTCACGGCGCTTGTCGGAGCGGCTGTGCACCCGGCTCAACGAGCTCGCCTGGGAGCGGCAGGCCCCCTCCGCCCCCAATGGAGGCACAGGCGAGGGCGCGGGCGGGGAGGATCCGGCGCACTGGTCGGAGGCCTTCGGGCGGTTGCACGCGCAGTGGTCCGGCCACCGGGACGGATCAGATCCCGGGCAGGCGGCCCCCTCGGCCGAGCGATCCGGACCCGAGGAACCGGGACCCGCGGAACCCGGTCCTGCGGTGCCTGGGCTCGCGGGATCTGGCCTGCCGGGACCTGCGGGGCCTGGGCTCGCGGGACCTGGCCTGCCGGGACCTGCGGGGCCTGGGCTCACAAAACCGGGGCTGCCGGGACCTGGACTGCCGGGACCGGGCTTGCCGGGACCGGGCCTGCCGGGACCAGGGGTCATGCCGTCGGAGTTCATGGCTCAGGCGGGCGTGTCGGGCGGCGCGATCCCCGAGGTGGTGCGGGCCCACCACGGTTCCGTCTCCAAGGAGGAGCGCGCCCAGATCGAGGAGGCGCTGAAGTCGGGCCGCCTGCCCGCCGTGGTCGCCACCTCCAGTCTGGAGCTCGGCATCGACATGGGCTCGGTCGACCTCGTGGCCTGCGTGGAGGCACCGCCCAGCGTGGCCAGCGGGCTGCAGCGCATCGGCCGCGCCGGGCACCAGGTCGGCGCGGTGTCCAGGGGTGTGATCTTCCCCAAGTACCGGGGCGACCTGGTCCAGACGGCGGTGGTGGCGGAGCGCATGCGGGCCGGGCGGATCGAGGAGCTCCGCTACCCGCGCAACCCGCTCGACGTGCTGGCCCAGCAGATCGTCGCGATGACCGCGCTCGACGAGTGGACGGTCGACTCGCTGGAGGCGCTGGTGCGCCGGGCCGCGCCGTACGCCACGCTGCCGCGCACCGCGCTGGAGGCGACGCTCGACATGCTGGCCGGGCGTTATCCGAGCGAGGAGTTCGCCGAGTTGCGGCCGCGCGTCGTGTGGGACCGGGTGACGGGGACCCTCCACGGCCGTCCGGGGGCGCAGCGCCTGGCGGTGACCAACGGGGGCACGATCCCCGACCGGGGGCTGTTCGGCGTGTTCCTCGTCGGCGAGAAGTCCTCGCGGGTGGGCGAGCTGGACGAGGAGATGGTCTACGAGTCCCGCGTCGGCGACGTGTTCGTGCTGGGCGCGACCTCCTGGCGGATCGAGGACATCACGGCCGACCGCGTGCTGGTCTCCCCCGCTCCCGGCCGGCCGGGCAAGCTGCCGTTCTGGCACGGCGACGCGCCGGGCCGCCCCGCGGAGCTGGGCCGGGCCATCGGCGCGTTCCTCCGGGAGCTGTCGGCCGCCGGGGCGGGCGGCCGGGGCGACGCCCGCGCGGCGCTCGAACGCGTCCGCGCGGCCGGCCTCGACGAGTACGCCGCCGGGAACCTCCTCTCCTACCTGACCGAACAGCGGGAGGCGACGGGATACGTGCCCGACGACCGCACGCTGGTGGTGGAGCGGTTCCGCGACGAGCTGGGCGACTGGCGGGTGGTGCTCCACTCCCCCTACGGCGCCCGGGTGCACGCGCCGTGGGCGCTCGCGATCGGGCGCCGCCTGCGCGAGCGGTACGGCACGGACGTCCAGGCCGTCCACTCCGACGACGGCATCGTGCTGCGCGTCCCCGACACCTTCGAGGACGGGCCGTCCGACGTGGCGGTGTTCGACGCCGACGAGATCGAGCAGATCGTGGTCGAGGAGCTGGGCGGCTCCGCCCTGTTCGCCTCCCGCTTCCGGGAGTGCGCCGGGCGCGCCCTCCTGCTGCCCCGGCGGACGCCGGGCAGGCGCACCCCGCTGTGGCAACAACGCCAGCGCGCGGCCCACCTGCTGGGCGTCGCGAGCAAGTACGCCGGTTTCCCGGTGGTCCTGGAGACGATGCGCGAGTGCCTGCAGGACGTCTTCGACGTTCCCGGCCTGGTGGGGCTCCTGCGCGACGTCGCCGCCCGCCGGGTGCGGGTGGTCGAGGTGGAGACCTCCCAGGCGTCCCCGTTCGCCGCGTCGCTGCTGTTCAACTACATCGGCGCCTTCATGTACGAAGGTGACGCGCCGCTGGCGGAGCGGCGGGCCCAGGCACTGGCCCTCGACACCGCGCTCCTGGCCGAGTTGCTCGGGCAGGCCGATCTGCGGGAACTGCTCGACGCCGACGTCCTCGCGGAGACCGAGCGGGAGCTGGCCCGGCTCGACCGGCCGTTGCGGGACGCCGAGGACCTCGCCGACCTGCTGCGTTCGCACGGGCCGCTGCTCGCGCAGGACGTCTCGATCCGCGAGGGCGACCCGGCGTGGCTGGCGGACCTGGAGCGGGCGCGCCGGGCCATCCGGGTGCGCGTGGCGGGTCACGAACAGTGGGCCGCCGTCGAGGACGCCTGGCGGCTGCGCGACGCCCTGGGCGTGCCGCTGCCCGTGGGCGTGCCGCACGAGTTCCTGGAGCCGCCGCCGACCGGCGGTGTGCACGGCCCCGGCGGGTCCGGCAGGCCCGCCGCCGACCCGCTGGGCGACCTGGTGGCCCGCCACGCCCGCACCCGCGGACCGTTCTCGTCCGGGACCGCCGCCGCCCGCTTCGGAGTCGGCGTCGCGGTGGCGGACGAGGCGCTGCGCCGCCTCGCCGGGTCGGGAAGGATCGTCTCGGGTGAGTTCCGGCCCGGCGGCCGGGGCGAGGAGTGGTGCGACGCGGACGTGCTGCGACTCCTGCGGCGCCGGTCGCTGGCCCGGCTCCGCAAGGAGGTCGAGCCGGTCGCGCCCGAGGTCCTGGCCGCCTTCCTGCCCGCCTGGCACGGGATCGCACCGCAGAACATCGCACCGCAGAGCATCACGGCGACCGGCGACCGTCCCCCCGGCTACGGCGGCCGCCCCGGCCTCCCTGGCTCCGGCCTCGCCGGTTCCGGTCCCCCGGGTCCCGGCTTCGCTGGTTCCGCCCCCGGCGGGCCTTCCGGCCCACCACGGCAAGGGCGGCAGGAGCTCCATGGGGCCGCGCGGGCGATGGACGGGTTGATCAGCGCGATCGAACGGCTGCAGGGAGCGGTGGTCCCCGCCTCGGCCCTGGAGTCGCTGGTGCTGCCCTCGCGGGTGCCCGGATACTCCCCCGCCCTGCTCGACGAGCTGACCTCGTCCGGCGAGGTCGTCTGGGCGGGCCAGGGCTCGCTGCCCGGCGGGGACGGCTGGATCTCGCTCTACTTCGCCGACACCGCCCCCCTGCTCCTGCCCGCGCCGGCGGAGATCACCATGACCCCTCTGCACGAACGGATCCTGGAGAGCCTCGGCGGCGGTGGGGCACTGTTCTTCCGCGAACTGTCCAACCGGATCGGGACGGCCGCACGCGGGGCGGCCGGCGCGGGCAAGGCGGGCGGGGCGGGCGGCATCGGTCCGGACGCCGCGGCGTCCCGCCGGGCCCGCATCCTCGGCCGGTCGTCCGGGGACACCCCGGCGGCCGGCGAGCGCCCCGCCGCGAACGGGACGCCGGACGATGTGACACCTGACGATGTGACGCTGGCCGCCGCGCTGTGGGATCTCGTCTGGGCGGGCCGCGTCACCGGGGACACGCTGGCTCCGCTCCGCTCGGCGCTGGGCACCGGAAGGCCCGCCCACCGTCCGGCCGCGACCAGGCGCCGCCGGGCCGTCCTGCCCACCAGAAGCGGCCCGCCGACCGTGAGCGGCCGATGGTGGCTGCTTCCCGCGCCCGCGGACGACGGCACCCAGCGGGCGCACGCCCAGGCGGAGGTGCTGCTCGAACGGCACGGAGTGCTGACCAGGGGCGGCGTCACGGCCGAACGCCTGCCCGGCGGCTTCTCCGCCGTCTACCAGGTGCTGCGGGCCTTCGAGGAGAGCGGGCGGTGCCGCCGCGGCTACTTCGTCGACGGGCTGGGCGGAGCCCAGTTCGCCCTTCCGGGCGCGGTGGACAGGATGCGCGCGATGTCCTCGCCGTCCTCCCCGTCGTCCTCCTCGGCGGGGTTCGCGCCGGAGGAGGATCTGTGGTCGATCCCGGCCCCGCCGCCGCCCCGGCCGGTGGTCGTGCTGGCCGCGGCCGACCCGGCCAACCCGTACGGCGCCGCGCTGCCCTGGCCCGAGCGCGCGGACGACGTGACCCACAAGCCGGGTCGCAAGGCGGGCGCGCTGGTGGTGCTGGTGGAGGGCGCCCTCGTCCTCTACGTCGAGCGTGGCGGCAAGACCCTGCTCTCCTACGGCTCGGAGGAGGACCTGCGCCCGGCCGTGCAGGCCCTGGCCGTCTCCGTACGGCGGGGCGCGCTGGGCAAGCTCACCGTCGAGCGGGCCGACGGCGCCGCGATCACCGGCTCACCCCTGGCGGAGGCCCTGGAGGCCGCGGGCTTCCATCCCACCCCGCGAGGCCTGCGCATCCGCGGCTGACCGCCGTCTCAGCGCAGGTCAGGTCATGTCAGGTCAGCTCAGCTCCACGACGCTGTCCAGGCGTTCTCCGGGGCGTTCTTCCGCGCCGTCTTCGGAGCGCTCCTCGTCGGCCCGCACCGCCCGGCGCCTCCCCAGGCGCAGGTACAGCAGGGCGGCCCCGGTCACCCCCAGCGGCCACAGCAGATAGGGGCCGGACATGATCAGCAGCGCGGCCACCGCGACCATGGCCGTCATCGCCGCGGCCCGGCCCACGCTGCGTCTGGGCAGCAGCCGGAGCGCGGCGGCCACCCCGACCGCGTACACCGCGACGAAGGAGCCGGTGGTGAGCAGCACCAGCGGCCGCGGACCGACGCCCGCCGCGACCACGACCGCCAGCGCGCAGAACGAGAGGGTCGCGTGGACGGCCAGGCTCCGGCGCGGCACGCCGCCCGCGACGCTCCCCTCGGCGAGCACCGCGGGCAGCGCTCCGTCCCGGCCGAGGGCGGCCCCCAGTTTGGCCGCCCCGGCGTAGTAGGCGTTCATCGCGCCGAGCGTCAGCAGCACCGCGGCTCCGGCGGCGAGCCAGCGGGCGTTGCCACCCAGTCCCATGGCCATGAGTTCGCCCAGCGGCGCCTCGGTCCGGGCGGCTCCGGGCCCGAGGACGGTGATCGTGGCGAAGGCCACCAGGAGATACAGCGCGCCCACGAGGACGACGGCCGCCGCGGTCGCCCTCGGCAGGTCCCGTTGCGGGCGGCGGAACTCGCCGGCGAGGTGGGTGATCGCCTCCCAGCCCGCGAAACTCCAGACGAGCAGCGCGCCCGCCGCGCCGATCGCGCTCCAGCCGTGCGGGGCGAACGGCCGGAGGTTGGCCATGTCGGCATGCGGCAGCGACAGCCCGACCGACACCAGCAGCAGGAGGACCAGCAGCCCCGCCAGCACGAGCTGCACCCTGCTGCTGAGCTGGAGCCCGACGGCGTTGGCGGCGGTGACCAGGGCCATCAGGGCCGCCGCCGTCAGCGCGGTGGTCGTCGTCCCGCCCCCGACCGCCGCGGAGACGTACGCCGCGCCGAACATCGCCGCGGGCACGGCGCCCAGCGGCACGGCGAAGTAGAAGCACCAGCCGACCACCGCCGCCACGCGCTCGCCGAAGGCGAGCCGGGCGTAGGTGGACACCCCGCCCGCGTCGGGATGACGCGCCCCGAGCGCGGCGAAGGTCCCGGCCAGCGGGGCCGACAGCAGGACGAGCGCCAGCCAGGCGAGCAGCGAGGCCGGCCCGGCCGCCTCGGCGGCCAGGGCGGGCAGCGCGATGACCCCGGTGCCCAGGACGGCTCCCACGTACATCGCCGTGCCGTGGCCGAAGGTCATCCGTCCCCTGCTCGTCGTGTCGCTCATGGAGATCAGCATCGGGGGCGGGGACGGCGGACAGCCAGCGGCAGAAACGACAATATGCGCTAAATTCCCGCCATGAGCGGTCACATCGTCGGCGTCGCCGTCACCGACGGCGCACCGGTGTTCGAGCTGGCGGTGCCGTGCGAGGTCTTCGGCATCGACCGCGGCGAGCTGGCCGACCCGTGGTACGACCTTCGACTGTGCGCCGCCGGGGCCGGGCCGGTGCGCACCACCTCCGGCCTGCGGATCGAGACGCCGTACGGGCTGGACGACCTGGTCCGGGCCGACACCGTCATCGTGGCCGCCGTCACCCGGGCCGTCCAGCTCGATCCTCCCCGCGACCTGATCGAGGCGCTGCGCCGCGCGCACGAGCGGGGCGGGCGCATCGTGTCGATCTGCTCGGGCGCCTACGTGCTGGCCGCCGCCGGGTTGCTGAACGGCCGGCGGGCCACCACGCACTGGCTGAACGGGGACGACTTCGCGCATCGCTTCCCGGACGTCGAGTTCGACCCCGTGCCGCTCTACATCGACGAGGGCGACATCATCACCTCGGCGGGCACCGGTTCGGCCATCGACGTCTGCCTGCACATCGTCCGCAGGGACCACGGCGTCGCGATCGCCAACGAGGTCGCCCGGCGCATGGTGGTGCCGCCGCAGAGGGAGGGCGGTCAGGCCCAGTACCAGGCCCCCTCCCCGCGCCTCTTCACCCGCCCGGCCGGGGAGAACGCCCTGGCCCCCGTGCTGGCGTGGGCCCGCGACCATCTGCACGAGCCGCTGACCGTGCCCCGGCTCGCCCGGGTGGCGCATCTCAGCGAACGCACCTTCGCCCGCCGGTTCCGCGACGCGCTGGGGATCACTCCGCTGCAGTGGCTGCTGCGGCAGCGGGTGCGGCTGGCGCAGGAACTCCTGGAAACCACCGACGAGACGGTCGAGGACATCGCCCGCCGGGCCGGCTTCGGCACCGCCCCCACCCTCCGCCATCACTTCGGCCGGATCGCCGGCGTCTCCCCGCAGGCCTACCGCAAGGTGTTCCGTTGCCCGGACGAGTTATCCGGACGAGTTATCCGGCGAGTGAGCCGACGAGGCTGGTCCTACAACTCCACGGGCCCGTAGAGGGCGGCGGGGGCGCGGCGGGTCATGGCCCAGTAGCGGTCGCCGTACGACCAGTGCCACCACTCGGTCGGATAGTTGACCAGGCCGCAGGCCTCCAGGGCCGCGCTCAGGACGTCGCGGTTGCGCCGTGCCCGAGCGCCCACCTCGGCGGCCGTGTAGCAGGCGCCGCGGCTCTGCTCCGGGGTGGCGTTGACGGCCGTCCCCATGTCGAGCTCCACCCCGTCGTCGTCGCAGAGCGTCAGGTCGACGGCCGCGCCCGCCGTGTGCGGGGCGACCTCGATCGGCGAGACGTACCGGCTCGCGGCGACGTGCAGGTCGCCGTCAGGCATGTCCGGGAAGGCGGCGCGCAGTTCGTCCTTGTACTCCTCGAAGTAGCGCCGTTGCAGCGCGGGCGGGCGGTAGCCCTCGACGACCACCAGGTTGCACCCCGCCGGCAGCCGGTCCTGGGCCTCCTCCAGGCGGGCCAGCAGGCCCTCCCGCAGGTGGGCGTAGGCTCCGGCCGGATCGGCGAGCCGTTCGTCGACCCGCAGCCGTCCCCGGACGTCACTCAGCTTCTCTCCGCAATCGTCCACGCCGATCGAGGTCACCCGGAGATCCGAGATCAGGACCACACCGGCGGCGGGGTCGGGCAGGACGGAGCGATCATGAGGGGAAACGGACATAGGGATCAACCTACCGTCACACGGTGTCCGAGAAGACCTCTTCACGCGCCCGGTCCAGTGCTGCGACGATAGCCCCCATAAGTACGGGATTGCCATCCACGCCGGTCGCCGCCACCGTGAGGCGGCTCGGGCACACGCGGGTCACCGCCTCCTCCACCCGCCGGGCGAGCAGGTGGCCCCCGGCCCTGCCGACGTCGCCGCTGAGCACGACCAGCCCCGGGTCGAGCACCACCGAGACCGCCGCGACGCCGACCGCGAGCCGCCCGGCCAGGCTGTCGACGAACCCCTCGTTTCCGGCCGCGATGGCCGCGCGGACCAGCCCCGCCACGTCGCGAGTCTCGAGGTCGTCAGCGCTCACGCCGTGCGCGCGGGCCAGGTTCCACAGCGCCTCTCCTCCGACGAGGCGCTGGAAGGACCCGGTCTGGGGCGCGGTGACCTGGCTCGGCAGCGGCTCGCCGGGGACCGGGAGCCAGCCGATCTCCCCCGCGCCGCCGGTGATCCCGCGGTGCAGCCTGCCGCCCAGCATGACGCCGAGGCCCTGGCCGACGCCGGTCCACAGGATCGCGAAGTCGTCGGCGCCCCGCGCCACGCCGTACGCCTGCTCGGCCAGCGCCGCGAGGTTCACGTCGTTCTCGATGATCACGCACTCGCCCAGCAGCGTGCGCAGCCCGGCGAGGATGCCGACGTGCCAGGAGGGCAGGTCGACGGAGTACCGCACGTCGCCGGTGGCGGGGTCGACGACGCCGCGGGTGCCGATGACGAAGCAGCGCAGCCGGGCGAGCTCGATCCCGGCCGTCCGGCAGGCCCGCTGGACGGCCTCGTGGACCACCCGTACGGGATCCCCGGCCTCGCTGGGGTCCACGGTGACCTGCGCGATGACCGTCCCGGTGATGTCGGCGACGGCGGCCGTGACGCTGTCCGGCAGCACCTCCAGGCCCGCGACGTACGCGCTGGAGGGGTTGACGCCGTACAACGCGGCGTTCGGGCCGCGGCCCCCGGGGCGCTCACCGGCGGCCGTGACCAGCCCGCGCGTCTCCAGGCGCGCGAGCAGCTGTCCCGAGGTCACCTTGGACAGCCCGGTGAGCTCACCCAGCTCGGCCCTGGTCAGCGGGCCTCTGGAGATGAGGAGTTCCAGTGCCGCGCGGTCGTTGATCTGCCGCAGCAGGCGAGGCGTGCCCGGTCGTTGTGGCACCGGCTGGTTCCCCTCTCGTCACGATCCGCTAACGCGGGCTTTTTTATAAGAAAGTTTCTTGTTAGTTTAGCGCCAGCCAGCCCGGAGGCAACCGATCAGCCTCGGGACGCCATGAGCGCCGACCGAAAGGAGAGCGCCTTCCAGCAGGTGAGCGGTCCGCCGACACCCCCACGAGGCGCACCCCCGACGCGAAGCCGGGAAGGGAGAGAACCATCGTGAAGATTGTGAAGATCGCGGTCGCGACCACCGCGACCGCCGCCCTGGCCCTGGGACTCGCCGCTTGCGGAAGCGACGACGCCAAGGACGCGGCCGCGCCCGCGGCCTCCGCGGCCGCCGGCGGCCCCAAGTTCGCGGGCCAGACTCTTACCGTGTGGCGACTCGGTGCCCCCACCGACGTCTTCACCAAATACATGGACGACCTGGGCGCCAAGTTCAAGGAGCAGACGGGCGCCGAGGCGAAGGTCCAGTGGATCCCCTGGCCCGACGCGCAGAAGAAGTGGACCGCCGCGCTCGCCGGCGGCGAGGGCCCGGACGTCACCGAGTTCGGCAACGACCAGGTCGCCGCCTGGGTGGCGCAGGACGCCCTGGCCGACATCAGCGGCATCGTCAAGGGCGACTCCGAGCTCCAGGAGATCCCGCAGAACCTGTGGAGCTACGAGACGATCGACGACAAGATCTACGCCGTGCCGTGGGGCGGCGGCACCCGGGCCGTGCTCTACCGCAAGGACTGGTTCGACAAGCTCGGCATCGAGGTCCCGAAGACCTGGGACGAGCTGATCGCCGCGGGCAAGAAGATCGTCGACAAGCAGGGCAAGGACGTCGACGGCTTCGCCTTCAACGGCGGCTCCGACGCGAACATGTCCCTGTCGCCGTTCGTCTGGTCCGCCGGCGGCGACTTCGCCAAGTTCGAGGGCGGCAAGTGGGTGGGCCAGCTCACCCAGCCGGGCTTCAAGGAGGGCTTCCAGTTCTACACGGACCTGGTCGCCAAGGACGGGGTGTCCGGCAAGGGCCGCCTGACGCAGAACTCGGTGGACATCGCCCAGCGGTTCGCCGCGGGCAAGGTCGGCATGTACGTCACCGGCGGCTGGGACATCGCCGCCATCAAGGAGCAGAGCAAGGGCAAGGTCGACGAGTCGAAGATGGGCTTCTTCTCGCTCCCGGCCAAGGACGGCTCCGGCCCGGCCCCGGCCTTCCAGGGCGGCAACGACATCGCCATCTGGAAGGACGCCAAGAACCCCGAGCTCGCCGCCGAGTACGTCAAGCTCGCCGCGGGCAAGGAGTTCGGCGTCCGGTACGCCAAGGAGGGCGGCCTGCTCCCGCTCTATCCGGACGCGCTCGCCGAGATGGGCGGCGACCCCGCCCAGAAGCCGTTCACGGACACCTTCAAGGTCGCCAAGGGCTTCCCCGCCAGCCCCAACTGGGCCGAGGCGAACGACACCAAGGCCGTGCTGCAGAACGCGGCGCGCTCGGTGATCGAGGGCAAGAAGAGCGTCGACCAGGCTCTGACGGACGCCAACTCCGAGCTTGAGACGATCCTCAACCAGTAGGACTCATGACCCACACGTCAACCCTCGCCCGGGGCGGAGCCGACACCTCCGCCCCGGAGCGGCGCCGTCGCAAGTTGGCCGGCCGCCCGGCCCTGCCCACCAAAGCCGTCCCGTACGTCCTGATCCTGCCCGGACTCCTGGTCATCGGTGCGCTCCTGCTCTACCCGCTGTACCAGATGGTCGAGATGTCCTTCCACAAGGTCGGGCTCCGGCAGATCAAGGCCGTCAACCCCGCGCCCGCCGAGTTCGTCGGCGGGGACAACTACGCCCAGATCTTCGGCTCCGACCTGTTCTGGTCGTCGCTGCGCAACACCGTGCTCTTCGCCGTCGTGACCGTCGCGCTGACCCTCGCCCTCGGCACCCTCGTCGGCCTGCTGCTGCACCGGCTGGGCCCGAAGATGTCGACCTTCGTGGTCGTCGGCATCATGGCCGCGTGGGCCACCCCGCCCACCGCGCAGGCCATCGTCTGGAAGTGGCTGTTCGACTCCGACGCCGGGGTGGTCAACTGGGCGCTGAACCTGCTGCCCGACGGGCTGTCGACCCTGCTGTTCGGCCAGGCCGACTGGAGCGGGCACCCGTGGTTCAACGACACGCTCACGCTCTACTTCGTCCTGGTCATGGCCGTGGTGTGGGCGTCCTTCCCGTTCATCGCGGTGTCGGTGCTGGCCGGTCTCAAGAGCATCCCCGGCGAGCTCTACGAGGCGGCGAAAATGGACGGCTCGGGCGCGGTCACCACGTTCCGGAGGATCACCCTCCCGCTGCTCAAGCCGGTGTTCTCGGTGCTGGTCGTGCTGTCGGTCATCTGGGACTTCAAGGTCTTCACCCAGCTCTACCTGCTGGCGGGCGGCACGGTGAACCGCGACGCGTTCAACCTGTCGCTGTGGAGCTACGCCGAGGCGTTCAGCAGCCCGCCGAAGATGGGCCTCGGCGCCGCCATCGCGGTCGTGCTGACGGTGATCCTGCTGCTGATCACCTTCGTGTACGTCCGGCAGATCGTGAAGACGGAGGACGACATCCGATGACGCCGCTGACCCGCCGGAGGCTCGGACGGGCCGCACTGAACGCGGCCGGGGTCGCGGTGTTCCTCTTCGCGGTCTTCCCCGTCTACTGGATGGTCGCCACGGCGTTCAAGCCGAACGACCAGATCTTCACCACGAGCTTCATCCCGTTCCCCAGACCGCCCTCGCTGGACCACGTCGAACGCGTCTTCACCAGGGGCGTCGCGGGACACTCGATCTGGCAGTACCTGCTCAACAGCACCCTCGTGGCGCTCAGCGCCGTCGTGCTCGGCGCCGTGTTCGCGCTGCTCGCGGCGACCGCCGTGGCGAGGTTCCGCTTCCGGTTCCGCACATCGTTCCTGATCCTGCTGCTGATCGTGCAGATGGTGCCGGCCGAGGCGCTGCTGATCCCGCTGTTCACCATGGTCAAGCGGCTCGGCCTGTACGACCAGCTGCTCGGCCTGATCGTCATCAACGTCGGCCTGACGCTGCCGTTCTCCGTCTGGATGCTGCGCACGTTCGTCGCCGCCGTGCCGAAGGAACTGGAGGAGGCGGCCTGGATCGACGGCGCGGGCCGGTTCACCACCTTCTGGCGGGTGTTGTTCCCGCTGGTCGCCCCGGGCCTCGTCGCCACCAGCATCTTCGCGTTCATCACCACCTGGAACGAGTTCGTCTACGCCCTGACCCTGATCGGCGACCAGGGCAAGTACACGATGCCGGTCGCGCTGCAGTTCTTCGTCGGCCAGCGGTCGACCGACTGGGGCGGCATCATGGCCGCCTCGACCCTGATGACCATCCCGGTCCTCGTCTTCTTCCTGCTGGTCCAGCGGCGGATGGTCTCCGGCCTCGTCGCGGGCGCGGTCAAGGGTTAGGCACACCGCCACGGGCACCCCCGCTTCGTACGGCCACCCGCACCGGTGGCCGCACGGGCCCTGCCCGCGCGCCCCCATCCCGCTCTTCCCTCCACTCTCACCAAGGAGCCGAGACACCATGTCCGCCACCCGCGACTCCCTGCCGGGGGCCGCAGACCTGTCCACGCGCACCGGCCTGTCCACGAGCACCGGTCTGTCGGCGAGCACCGGCGACCCGGGCCTGCACCGGCTCGCGGCGGGCGCGCTGCTCATCTCGTTCCGGGGCACGACCGCGCCGGACTGGGTCCTGCGCGGCCTGGAGGACGGCCTCGGCGGCGTGTGCCTGTTCGGCTTCAACGTGGCATCGGGCGAGCAGGTGGGCGCGCTCACGGCCCGGCTGAACGAGGCGGCGCGGCCCGTGGTCTCCCTGGACGAGGAGGGCGGGGACGTCACCCGGCTGGCCTACCACACAGGGAGCGCCTATCCGGGCAACGCGGCGCTCGGCCGGGTGGACGACGTCGGCCTTACCGAGCGCGTCTACCACGCCATGGCCGCCGACCTCGCCCGGTGCGGGGTGAACCTCGACATGGGCCCCGTGGCCGACGTCAACACCGCCGACGACAACCCGATCATCGGCACCCGCTCGTTCGGCCCGTCGCCGGACCTCGTGGCGCGGCACACGGTCGCCGCCGTACGCGGCCTGCAGTCGGCCGGGATCGCCGCCTGCGTCAAGCACTTCCCCGGCCACGGCGCCACGCACCAGGACTCCCACCTGGAGATCCCGCTGGTGGACGCCTCCCTCGACCTGCTGAGGGAGCGTGAGCTGGTCCCCTTCGTCGCGGCGATCGAGGCGGGCGCGAAGTCGATCATGACGGCGCACGTGGCGGTGCCCGAGCTGACCGGAGACCTGCCGGCCACGCTCAGCCGCGAGGCGCTGACCCGGCTGCTGCGCCGTGAACTGGGCTACGACGGCGTGGTGGTCAGCGACGCCCTCGACATGCACGCGATCAGCGAGAGCGTGGGGCTCGCCGAGGGCGCCGTGCTGTCCCTGGCCGCGGGCGCCGACCTGCTGTGCCTCGGGCCGCTGCCCACACCGGAGGACGTACGGCGGATGGTGGCGCACATCGCGGCCGCCGTCACCGAGGGCAGGCTCGCCGCCGGGCGCCTGGAGGAGGCGGCGGGACGGGTGGACCGGCTGCGTGCCTGGTTCGCCCGGCCGGACGCGTCCGCCGGAGACGAGAGCCAGGTCGTGGGGCTGGACGCGGCCCGCCGCGCCGTGTCGCTGACGGGTGCGGCGGCGCCGCTGGTCGACCCGTTCGTGGTCGAACTGGACACCCCGCCGACGATCGCGGTGGGCGAGGTGCCCTGGGGGGTCGGGCCGTGGCTGCCGCAGGCGGAGATCGTCCGGGTCCGGCCCGAGGACGCCGACGCCGCCGCGCTGCTCGGCCGGGCGCGGGACCGCTCGCTGATCGTGGTCGTCAAGGACGCGCACCGGCACCCGCGCAGCCGGGACCTGGTCTCCGCGCTGCTCGCCGCCCGCCCGGACGCGGTCGTGATGGAGATGGGCCTGCCCATCTGGCGGCCCGGGGCGGGCGCCTACCTCGCGACGTACGGCGCGGCCCGCGCCAACGCGCAGGCCGCGGTGGAGCTGCTGAGCGGTGGTCCCCTGGTGGCGGGGCTGTAGTGAGAAGGGGCCGTCCGGCTCACAAGCCGGACGGCCCCTTCTCACTACTGTTCACTACTGTCCACTACGGCGGCGTCCCCGGTAGGTTCACCGTGATCGCCACACCGACCCGGTCAGCCGCAGCTGATCGCGTTGTAGGCGGCCTCGTAGGACGTGGTGACGTTCTCACCGTCGATGGAGGACGTCCCGGTCACGGTGACCTTGCCCACGCCGATCTGCTTGGCCCGCGCATTGAAGGACTGGTACGCCTGCTTGCCCGGAGCCACGTTGGCCACGGTCGTCGAGCCGTACGGAGTCGTCAGCGTCACGGTCGCCGGCACGTCGCCGTCGTTGACGGCGGCGACCGCGACGTACACCGACGTGCCCAGGCAGCGGGACGAGGCAGTGACGGTCAGCGGCGTCCTGGCGGGCGGCGGCGCCGCGACGACCGTGAACGTGGTCGTGGCGACGCCGGAGGT
>NZ_BOOB01000034.1 GCF_016863015.1 Microbispora amethystogenes
GGCCGAGACGGTCACCGAAGCGGAACTCACGTAGTTGCCGTCGGCGTCCTTGTCGCCCGACACCGACGCCGAGACCTGCGGCGGCGTCGTGTCGGTGGGACCGGCGCTGGTGACCACGAGCTCGCCGACCATGCCCGCGTGACCGGGGATCATGCAGTAGTAGCGGTACGTTCCGGGGGTGAGGTTCACCTGGACCTCGTGCCTGCCCCCGCTCGTGTCGAAGGGGCTGGCCATGATGTTGACGTTGACGTCGTGGTTGTAGCCGGGGCTGGAGACGTCGAACGTCAGCGTGTGCGACATCCCGAAGGTGTTGCCGGTCGACTCGTTGGTCTCGAAGACGATCGTCACCGGGCCGGCCGTCGCCGTGGCCGGCGCGGACTTGTACTCGGTGTAGCTGTTGTCGGCGGTCCAGACGAGCGTCTGCTCCGCCGCCTGGCCGGCCTGCTGACTCTGGCTCTGGCTCTGTGCCGCGGCCCCGGCTCCCGACAGCCACACCGTCGGCAGTGCCACCGCCAACATCACCAGGACGATGCGTCCGAGCGTGGCAGGGGTTCTGAGCGCCCTCCGCAAACCACTGAGGAGGCCCGAAGAAGATCTGATGCGCATACCGTTGTACCTCTCAGGCCGGCGCGGCCATGACGGGCGGCGTCGCCGCTCCCACGGTCAGGGCGACGTTTGACATTATGATCACGGCGCGGCGCCAGGCGGGTGATCGGGGTGTGCGAAGAGGTCTCTTCGGCCCATCGTCCACTCCTTTGGTTGGGGGGTGCGACAGCAACCTTCGGAAGAACTGTCTGATCAGCCGCGGTGCTCACCGGCTCGCCGATGCCGGTGCCGTGACGTCCTCCATCCCTGCAGAGACCGGTGGCCGAATCCTCAGGCGCTACGGCGGAAAACGTAACAGTCTGGCAGCACTTAGTCCACATTGATGACAAAGTTCACTAGTTCGTTACCATTCTTATCGAAGAATCGGCGAAAGACCTGCTAGGCACCCCTTGAACTGCCCCTTTACCTGCGCGAATATCTCCGGACCGGGATGCCCTGCGCCCCGTAGGCCGGCCTCCGAGCCCCACCCCCAGCCCTCACGTCATATGCGCCGGCTCGCCGCCGGCACCCCCGACCCCCTCAGCTCGGACCACCCCCCGGCTCGCCGCACCCGGGCGAGCGCCGTCACCGATTGGGAACCATGACCGAGAAAAGCACCGATGCGACGCGACGCCTGTTCTCCCGCCGCGCCTTCACCACCACCGCGGCGACAGCCGCCGCGGTCGCGCCGTTCGCCGTGGCGAGTCAGGTCACCGCCGCGGCCGCGGACAAGACAGCGGACAAGGCCGCGGACAAGACGGCGGGTACGCCGGGCGACGTCCGTCGCATCACCCTGTACGCGGACAAACTGCCGGACGGTCAGCTGGGCTACGGCCTGGAGCCCGGCAAGCCCACGATCCCCGGCCCCCTCATCGAGATGATCGAGGGCGAGACCCTTGAGATCGAGTTCGTCAACAACACGGACGTGACCGCCAGCCTGCACGTCCACGGTGTGGACTACGAGTGGGACAGCGACGGCACGCGGATGAACAACAGCGTGGTGCAGCCGGGAGGCCGGTACGTCTACACCTGGCGCACCCACGCCCAGATCGACCGCCCGGACGGCACCTTCGCACCCGGCAGCGCGGGCTACTGGCACTACCACGACCACGTCGTGGGGACCGACCACGGCACCGGCGGCATCCTGCGCGGACTCTACGGACCCCTGGTGGTGCGCCGCACCGGCGACATCCTCCCCGACAAGACCTTCACCGTCGTCTTCAACGACTTGAAGACCAACAACCTCGCCCAGGCGCCCGACTTCACCGCCGAGCTCGGCGAACGAGTCGAGTTCGTCGTCATCGCCCACGGCAACTTCTTCCACACCTTCCATCTCCACGGTCACCGCTGGGCCGACAACCGCACCGGCATGCTGGAAGACCTGGAGGACCAGAGCCGGATCATCGACACCAAGACCACCGGGCCCGCCGAGTCGTTCGGCTTCCAGGTGATCGCCGGCGAACGCGTCGGCCCCGGGAAGTGGATGTACCACTGCCACGTACAGAGCTACTCCGATGCGGGGATGGCCGGGACGTTCACGGTGACCGGCGCGAGCGAGAAGGTGCCGCTGACCGTCACCGCCGCGTCCCGCTGCGTGGGCACGTCGGTGTACGTCGCGGTCACCGCCGTCAACCACGGCGACGTGCCGGCGACCGTGACGCTGACGACTCCGTACGGCTCGACGACCGTGGCCAATGTGGCTCCGGGCAAGCAGGCGTACCAGTCCTTCAACACGCGGGCCAAGCAGATCGGCGCGGGCAAGGTCACCGTGACCGGGACCGCGACGATCGGCGGCAAGAAGGTCACCTCGACCTACGAGACCGACTACAGCGCGATCAGCTGCGGCTGACCTGACACCGCCGGCACAGACCATCCTCCAGCCATCCTCCAGCCATCCTCCAGCTCGGACCACCCCCAGCTCGCCGCACCCGGGCGAGTGCTGTCACCGATTGGGAACCCATGACCGAGAAAAACACTGACGTGACGCGGCGCCTGTTCTCCCGGCGCGCCTTCGCCACCACCGCGGCGACAGCCGCCGCGGTCGCGCCGTTCGCCGTGGCGAGTCAGGTCACCGCCGCACCCGCGTCCACGGCAGCGGGCAGGACCGCGGCCAGGGCCGGGGTCAAGACCGCGGGCACGCCGGGCGACGTCCGCCGCATCACGCTCTATGCGGAGAAGCTGCCCGACGGCCAGCTGGGCTACGGCCTGGAGGCCGGCAAGCCCACGATCCCCGGCCCCCTCATCGAGATGATCGAGGGCGAGACCCTCGAAATCGAACTGGTCAACAACACCGACGTGACCGCCAGCCTGCACGTCCATGGTGTGGACTACGAAACCTCCAGCGACGGCACGCGGATGAACGACAGCGTGGTGCAGCCGGGAGGCCGGTACGTCTACACCTGGCGCACCCACACCCCGGGCGACCGCCCGGACGGCACCATCGAGCCCGGCAGCGCGGGCTACTGGCACTACCACGACCACGTCGTGGGCACCGACCACGGCACCGGCGGCATCCTGCGCGGACTCTACGGGCCACTCGTGGTACGCCGCACCGGCGACATCCTCCCCGACAAGACCCTCACCGTGGTCTTCAACGACATGAAGACCAACAACCTCACCCAGGCGCCCGACTTCACCGCCAAGCTGGGCGAACGAGTCGAGTTCATCGTCATCGCCCACGGGAACCTCTTCCACACCTTCCACATCCACGGACACCGCTGGGCCGACAACCGCACCGGCATGCTGCAAGGCCCGAAGGACCACAGCCGGATCATCGACACCAAGACCACCGGACCCGCCGAGTCGTTCGGCTTCCAGGTGATCGCCGGCGAACGCGTCGGCCCCGGAATGTGGATGTACCACTGCCACGTACAGAGCCATTCCGACATGGGGATGGCCGGGATGTTCACGGTGACCGACGCGAACGGGAACGTGCCGGGCCACTCCATGGACGACATGCCGGGCCACTCGATGAGCGGCATGTCAGGCCACTCCATGGACGGCATGTAACGGCGACGCCGTCCTACGCCGTGAATATCTCCTCGCGGGCCTGGTCGAGCGCGGCGAGGACGGCGCCGCGCAGCACCGGGTTGCCGTCCACCTGGCTGGTGATCACCTGAGGCGGTATCGGGCAGATGCGCGCCACGGCCTCCTCCACACGGCCGGCCAGGCCCTCCCCGCCGGCCCGGCAGACCTCCCCGGCCAGGACCACGAGGCCGGGGTCGAGCACCACGCACACCGAGGCCACGCCGAGCGCCAGTCGCGCGGCGACCTCGTCGAGCAGGGGCTCGCCCGCGGCGCCCGCCGCGACCGCGGCGGTCACGCAGTCGGCCGCGGTGGCTCCGCCGAAGCCGTGCTCGCGGGCGAGTTCGCCGACCGCCTCCGAGCTGACCAGCGACTGCAGGCCGCCCCGCAGCGACGGCAGCCGCCCGGGGATCGCCCGCACGTCGTCGGCGAGGGGCACCCCGGGCACCGGGAGATATCCGATCTCCCCCGCGCTGCCCGACCTGCCGCGGTGCAGGCGCCCGCCCAGGACGACGGCCAGGCCGATGCCCCGGCCGACCCAGACGAGCACGAAGTCGTCGGCCTCGCGGGCGGCGCCCCGCGCGCGTTCGGCGATCGCCGCGAGGTTCACGTCGTTCTCGATCGTGACGTCCCGGCGCAGGTCCCGCGCCAGCGCCTCGTGGATGCCCTCGTGCCACTGCGGGAGGTCGAAGGAGAAACGCACGTCCCCGGTGCGGGGGTCCACGACGCCGGGCGTGCCGATCACCACTCCGCGCAGCCGCGACAGCGCGACTCTGCCGCCGCGGCAGGCCTTGACGACGGCGGAGTGCACCAGCGACACCGGGTCGTCCGCGCCGTCGGGGGACGCCGTCACCTCGGCGACGACGTGGCCGTTGATGTCGGCGATCGCCGCCGACACCCGGTCGGGCCCCACGTCGAGCCCCGCGACGTACGCGCAGGAGGGGATCACGCCGTAGAGCGCCGCGTTGGGGCCGCGGTTGCCCGCCTGCTCCCCCACGACCTCCACCAGGCCGCGCTCCTCCAGGCGCGCGAGCGTCTGCGAGGCCGTGACCTTGGACAGTCCGGTGAGCTGGCCGATCTGGCCACGCGTCAGGGGACCCGAGGCGAGCAGCAGTTCCAGGGCGGCCCGGTCGTTGATCTCCCGGAGCAGCCGGGGCACGCCAGGACGTCGCTCCATACTCCCGCTTCCCCTCGTCTGAGTCTCCCGCTCACCGTCGGCGCGCACCCGCACGGCCCCTCCGATTCGCCGGGCCCCCGTCGGCATCCCACCACGGGCGCCCGTGAACGACGCGCGCCCGTGAACGAGCAACAAAGTTTTCAGCAAAGCTTAGCGAGCCGGGAGGCGAGGAGAACGCGCCGGTCGCCGCTCCCGGTAACGCTCCCACCAGTCATGAGGATGGCTCATATGACCGCGCGAGCCGGACGAGACGAGGGAACGCCATGACCGAGACGGCCCGACAGCCGCAGGCCCCGCCCCGCCGCGGGCTGCCGGCTCCCCCGTGGCCGCTGGTCATGCTCATGACGGGCGTCGTGCTCCTGTTCGACGTGGTGCGGGTGTTCCTGCCGTCCCTCATCACCCTGTACGGCCGGGCGGGCGAGACCTCTCCCGAACGCATGGGGCTGTACGCCGCGCTGTGGTTCGTCCTGCCGTTCGCCGCGATCCCCGTGGCGCGGCTCGTGTCGCCCCGGATCGTCCTGGTGGCGGGCGCGGCGGCGCTCGCCGCGGCCCGGCTGTGCCTGCAGGGCGCGAACGGGGGCACACCGCAACTTCTGCTCGCCTCCGCCGGGGTCACGGCGGGGCTGGTCTTCCTCTACGGCTGCGCGCGCACGACCCGGGGCGCGTGGGTGCCGGCCGGGCTCACCGGCGGCCTGGCGGGCGCGTCGATCCTCCATCTGGCCATTGACCGGGTGGACCTCGTCTGGCGGGACGGGCCGCTGCCCTGGCTCGCCGTGGCCGCGCTCTGCGCTCTCTTCCTGTGGGCCGCCTTCCTGGGGTCCGTACGGCTCTCGCCCGCGTCGCCCGGCCCGGCCCCGGCGGCCCTGTGGTTCGCGTTCGGCCCGATGCTCCTGCTCGCGGGCATGTACGGCGGCGGCTCCGGCCTCGTGCCGCAGGAGGCCGGGCAGCACAGCGGGGCCTACACCGCAGTGATGGTCGCGTTGCAGGCCGGGGCGTGGTGCGCCGCCGCGGTGTGCGCCTGGACGGCGCCGTGGAACCGGACGGCATGGAACTGGACGGCGGGGCTCTTCCTGGTCGCCGGGGTGGCGGGGACGGAGGCCGGTCTGACCGGCCTCACCGCCCTTGTCGCGACCGTCGCCCTCGGCGCCTGCGCCGCCGCCATCGGACAGGACACGGGCGGACAGGACACGGGCGGACAGGACACGGGCCCGCAGGACACCGGCGGACATGACACGAGCGTGCGCCCGGATGTGGCGGCCCGGCGTGCGGGCGTCGCCGTGCTCGGCGGGATGCTCGTGTTCCTGGTGGCGGTCTTCCTCTACTACGCCGCCTTCGACGCCGATCTGGGGTTCCCCAACGCGGTGGTCCCGGTCGCGGTGGCCACCCTGATCGCCGTCATCGCCTTCCGGCGCGGCCGACGGCATCGGTCCGCACCCGTGCGACGGGCGCCGCACCGGTGGGGCTCGATCGCGCTGTCGATCGCGCTGCTGATCGGGCTCATCACCTGGCAGCCCCTCCCCCCAGAGAGGCCGATCACCGGGAACGAGTTCACCCTCGTGGCGTACAACATCCGGATGGGCTTCGGGCTCGGCGGCCGGCTCGACCTCGACCGGATCGCCGCCTGGGCCGCGTCTCGGCGTCCCGACGTGGTGCTGCTCAGCGAGGTCGACCGGGGCTGGCTGCTCAACGGCGGGCACGACGACCTGGCGCGGATCGCCCGGGGCCTCGGGATGCGCTGTCACTTCGCCCCCGCCGCCGACCGTCTCTGGGGCGACGCGCTGCTCACCAACCTGCCCGTCACCGAGATCGGCTCCACCCGGCTGAACCGGCACGGCTATCCGACCGGCGCCCAGGCCCAGTCGATCGTGCTGCAGGTCGGCGACCACGAGGTGGGGATCGTCAACACCCATCTGCAGGAGCCGCGGGGCCAGGCGCCCGAGGTCGCGGCGATCGCCCGGCGGCTGGCCGCGGCGGCCCTCCCGCCTGGCGTCGGCGTGGCCGATCCGCGGCCGGTGATCGTGGCGGGCGACCTCAACACCACGCCGTCCGATCTCCAGATGCGCGCGCTGGAGGCCGCGGGCCTGACCGATCCGCTGCGGGCGCTCGGCGACCCGCCGACCTCGCCCGCCGACGCTCCCGTGCGGCGGATCGACCACGTGCTCATCTCGAAGGGGCTCACGGTGGTGGCCGCCGACGTCCCCCGGGTGCCGTTCTCCGACCACCTCCCGGTCGTCGTACGCCTGCGGGTGGGATGAGACCAGGGTGAGAACGGAGGCCGCGTCCTACCGAGGCCAACCAGGCGGGATAATCGGCTACATGCGACTTTCTGCCCGTGTCGACTACGCCCTCCGTGCCGCCGCCGAGCTCGCCGCCGCGGGCGAGGGACCCACAACGGTGGGCGAGCTGGCCAAGGGGCAGGAGATGCCCCCCAAATACCTGGAGAACATCCTGCTCCAGATGCGCCGCGCCGGCCTTGTACGCGGTCAGCGCGGGCCCGAGGGCGGCTACGTGCTGGCCCGCCCGGCCGCCGCGATCTCCCTCGCCGACGTGATCCGCGCGGTGGACGGCCCCCTGGCCAACGTCAGGGGCGAGCGGCCCGAGCACGTCGGCTACCAGGGCGCCGCCCAGGCGTTGCAGCAGGTGTGGATCGCGCTGCGGGCGAGCGAGCGGGCCATCCTGGAGGAGGTCAACCTGGAGCAGATCGCCAAGGGCGAACTGCCCGCGCGGGTGACCGAACTGGCCGCCGACCCGGCGGCCTGGGACTCGCACACGCCGGTGTGAGCCGCCCGTCACTGGTCGGCCCCTGATCGAGGCGGGAGGATTGCGTGCCGGAGGGTGACTCGGTCTATCGGGCCGCGAAGCGCCTGCGAAAGGCCCTCGACGACCGGACGCTGACCCGCAGCGACTTCCGGGTGCCCCGCCACGCCACCGCCGATCTGCGCGGCCGGGCCGTGCTCACCACGATCCCGCGCGGCAAGCATCTCCTGACCCGGGTGGAGGGCGGGCTCACCGTCCACACGCACCTGCGCATGGAGGGCAGCTGGCGGGTCGGCCCGGCGGGCCGGCCGGTGCCCCGGGGCGACGTGGTGCGGCTGGTCCTCGCGAACGCCGAGTGGCAGGCGGTCGGAACCCGGCTGGGGATGGTCGACCTCGTGCCCACCGGCCGTGAGGACCGCGTCGTCGGGCATCTCGGCCCGGATCTGCTCGGGCCCGACTGGGACCCCGCGCAGGCCGTACGCAACCTGCTGCTGGAGCCCGGGCGGACCATCGGCGAGGCGCTGCTCGACCAGCGCGTGCTGGCCGGGATCGGCACGATCTGGCGGGCGGAGACGCTGTGGGCCGCGCGCCTGTCGCCGTGGCGTGCCGTGGGGTCGATCCCGCCGGAGGCACTGGAGTCGCTGGTCTCGACCGCGCACCGGCTGATCGACGCGAGCAAGGACGCGCCGTTTCCGATGACGAGCGGTGATCCGCGTCCCGGCCGGTCACTTCTCGTGTACGGCAGGGCACGCCGTCCGTGCCGGCGGTGCGGCAGCCCGATCGGCAGGGCGGAGATGGGTCCGCAGCCGTCCGAACGGCTCATCTACTGGTGTCCCGCCTGCCAGCGCCCATAGTGGCGCGAGGGGAACACGAACACGGGGAAAGAAGCACAGGGAACAGTCGTGATACAGCCCGGCACATGCCGGACACTGTGCCGCGGCACCAGGGGTGCCAGGGCAATACCGACCACACACCCGGGGCTGGGCGTCTGTCGTCGGGCACGGCGACACGACCTTGCCACGGGGCGAGGCCCGGGCGGCGGAAGCGCCGTCTACGCGGCGACCATGTCCTTGACCTCGGGGAAGCCGTCGAACTCGGGGCCGGCGGGCACGGTCTCGGGAATCGGCAGCCGCTCGTGCTCGGGCAGCTCCGCGAGCATGGGGGCGGCCTGCAGTTCGGCGAGCGCGAACTGGTCGGACACCTCACGCAGCACCTGGGACAGTGGGACACCCAGTGCGCCGCAGATCGAGGCGAGCAGCTCGGAGGAGGCTTCCTTCTGGCCGCGTTCGACCTCGGACAGATAGCCGAGTGAGACACGGGCCACGGTGGAGACCTCGCGAAGGGTGTGATTCTGCCGCACCCGCAGCCGCCGCAGTACGTCACCGAGCAGCTGACGCAGCAGGATCATCTGTCGCTCCCTCCCCAGGGGGGGCGCCTTCACGACGCCTCGCACGGTGGGCTCATGTCGCCCCTTCTTCATCTGCCCTTCGTACATACGCCTCGCCGTCATCATTGGTTCGCTCGGCCCCTTCGCCGGGCGTGCGCCTGTCTTGCTCCTCGCCGATGGCTCACGGACCTCACTCACAGCTCCACCGTACCTGTAGAGGGCGACACCGCGGCAGACCGTGGCGAGCATGTTCGCTGGGGACGTAACGCGGTAATCACCCGAGATGTTCCCCCGAATTTGCCTGGAGCACACCTTCCAACAGGTCCAAAGCCTCCCGGCAGGTCGCCTTTCTGATCTCGTCCCTGGTCCCGGTCAAGAGCAGGTCACGGTGCCAGAGCCGCTCCCCCGGCCCCGCCAGGGCGATGTGGACCGTGCCGACCGGCCTGCCGTCCTGCGGCTCGGGGCCGGCGACCCCCGTCACCGCGAGACCGTAGTCCGAATCTGTCAGTTTACGCACCCCGGTCGCCATGGCCGCCGCCACGTCCGGGTGCACCGCCCCCTCCCGCTGCAGCAGGCCGGGCGGAACGCCGAGGATGCCCGCCTTGAGGTCGGTGGCGTAGGCGATCACCCCTCCCCGGAAGGCCGCGGAGGCTCCCATGGGCTCGGTCATCGCGGCCCCGATCAGGCCGCCCGTCAGCGACTCGGCCACGGCGGCCGTCGCTCCCCGGCGGACCAGCAGGGACAGCACCTGCGTCGCCACGCTCGTCATATGGTCCGCGCCCTCTTCGCCACCTGCCGCAGCCGCACCGCGCGCACCACGTAGTCGGCGCCGGTCCCCACCGTGACCACCAGGGCGAGACCCATCGCCGTCCATCTGGCCAGGTCGGGCACGGCGGGCACGATGTAGAGCGCGATGGCCACGATCTGCAGCACGGTCTTCACCTTGCCCCCGTAGCTGGCCGGGATGACCCCGTGCCGGATCACGAGGAAGCGCAGCAGCGTCACTCCCGCCTCACGAGCGATGATCACGATGGTGACCCACCAGGCGATGTCACCGAGGTACGACAGGCACAGCAGCGCCGCGCCGATCAGCGCCTTGTCCGCGATCGGGTCGGCGATCTTGCCGAAGTCCGTGATCAGCGCGTACTTCCTGGCCAGCCAGCCGTCGAGCTGATCGGTGATGGAGGCGAGCAGGAACACCCCCAGCGCCGCCAGCCGCCAGGCCTCGCCCTCGGCGAACAGGAAGACGACGAAGACGGGCACGATCGCCAGGCGGGCGATGGTCAGGGCGTTCGCGATGTTCCAGGTGCTGACGCGGCGGGCCGCCCCCTCCTCGCCGTCGGCGGGCGGAGGCGCCACGGGCGCGGGGGGCGCCACGGGAGCCGGTGTCGCGGGGGCGGGGGTCACAAGCGCAGGAGGCGCGACGGGGACGGCGGCGGCCGGCGACGGCCCGATCTCCGCGGTCGCCTCGACCGTGGTCTCTACTGAGGCCTCTACCGCGCCCGCCACCTCCACCGGCGGCTCGCCGCGCTCCGTCATGTGCCTGCCTTGATCCGGGCGATCAGGTCGACCCCCTCGGAGTCGACCGCGACCGCCTGCACGATCTGCCCGGGGACCAGGCCGATGCCCTGCACCGTGACCGCCCCGTCGACCTCGGGACCCTGGTGCGCCGCGCGGCCCTCGTAGCCGCCGTCACCGAGGTCCTCCTCGATGAGCACCTCCAGTTCGGTGCCGATGCGCTCCTCGGCCCGCTGGGCGGTCAGCTCCTCGGCGAGCTCGGTGAGCGTCGCCACGCGTTCGTCGATCACGTCCTGGTCGAGCTTGTCCCCGAAGCCGTACGCCTCGGTGCCCTCCTCGTCGGAGTAGCCGAAGACGCCGATGACGTCGAGCCTGGCCTCCTCCAGGAAGCCCACCAGCTCCTCGAACTGCTCCTGGGTCTCCCCCGGGAAGCCGACGATGAAGTTCGACCTGACGCCCGCCTCCGGCGCGCGCTCGCGGATCTGGTCGAGGAGGTCGAGGAAGCGCCGGGGGTCGCCGAAGCGCCGCATCCGCCGCAGCACCGGCCCGCTCGCGTGCTGGAAGGACAGGTCGAAGTAGGGCGCGACCCCCTCGGAGGAGGCGATCACGTCGAGCAGCCCCGGCCGCAGCTCGGCGGGCTGCAGGTAGCTGACCCGCACCCGCTCGACGCCCTCGGTCTCGGCCAGCCGCGGCAGCAGCTTCTCCAGCGCCCGCAGGTCGCCGAGGTCCTTGCCGTACGACGTGGAGTTCTCACTGACCAGCACCAGCTCCTTGACGCCCTGACCGGCCAGCCAGGCGGCCTCGGCGAGCAGGTCCTCCGGCGCGCGCGAGACGTACGAGCCGCGGAAGGCCGGGATGGCGCAGAAGGTGCAGCGCCGGTCGCAGCCCGAGGCGAGCTTGAGCGAGGCGACCGGCCCGGAGCCGAGCCGCTTGCGCAGCGTGCGCGGGCCGCTCGCGGGGGCGACGCCCTGCGGCAGCGGGTCCTCCTGGGCGTGGCCGGGAATGTGCGCCCGGGCCGCCGAGCGCTCCACCGGGCTGATCGGCAGCAGCGTGCGGCGGTCCCGCGGGGTGTGCGGGACCAGCGGCCTGCCCGCGAGGACGTCGTCGAGCCGCTCCCCGATCTCCGCGTAGTCGTCGAAGGAGATGACGGACGCCTCCGGCAGGGCGTCGGCGAGCTGCGCGCCGTACCGCTCGGCCATGCAGCCCGCCGCGACCACCTTCGCGCCCGAGTCGGCCGCGGCGAGCAGGGTGTCGATGGAGTCCTTCTTCGCCGAGTCGATGAAGCCGCACGTGTTGACGACGACGACGTCCGGGTCGTCGTCACCGGTCTGCCACCCGGCGGCTTCGAGCCGCGCGGCGAGCTCCTCTGAGTCGACCTCGTTGCGGGCGCAGCCCAGCGTGATCAGCGATACGGTTCGGCGAGAAGACATGATGCGAACTACGGTATCGGCAGTCGGCGATTAACGGGGACTCGGGCCGCCCGCGGCGAAGGTCCGCCGCACCATCTGACCGTCCTTGCCGGGCGCGCCGAGGTCCCTGCCGTTGACCACGAGCCGCACCGCCCCGGCGTCGGCGATGACCAGCTTCACCCGGTCCCTGGCCGAGTACGTCGTGGTCTTGCCCTCCGGCAGCGTGCCCTCGAAGATCGCCTTGCCCTTGGCGTCCTTCACGGCGATCCAGGACGGCTTGCGCGTGGTGACCTTGACCACCACGAGGCCGGGCCCGAAGGCCTCCTCCAGGCTCCGGCCCTCCCGGGCCCCCTCGTGGTGCACCTGCCCGTGCTGGGCGGGCGCCGGGACCCGTACGGCCGTCGGGCCCGTCCTGTCTCCCGAGCCCCCGAGCATCCGCGCGACGACGACGATCACGACGATGGCCAGGGCGACCGCGACGGCCATCGTCCAGCCGGAGCCCCGGCGGCCCCGCTCACGCAGCACGGCGGCCCCTCCGAACAGCGCCGACGTCCTGACCGGGGAGTCGCCGTCCGGGTGCTCCTGCGCGTACTGCCGCACGAGCTCGTCCGGGTCCAGGCCGAGGCCGGACGCGATGGTACGGAGGTGGGCGCGCGCGTAGAAGTCGCCCACCGAGAAGTCGTCCCCCTCGAAGCGCGCGATGACGCCCTCGCGGATCCGCGTGCGCTCGCTGAGCTGACGCACGGACAGCCCGGCGCGCTCACGGGCCTCGGCCAACGCAGCACCTACGCTCATCGTTAAGCCCCCTGTCTTCCAGACCGCCCCACAATGCGTAGTTAGTCCCATTCAATCAGCTACCGACTACGAAGGGTAGTCATAGGAGGGCATAGAGTACGCGACGGGGTCCGGCCGGTCCCGCCGCGCGGGGTGACGACGGCCCTAGGACTCGCCGCGCAGATCGGCGAGGAGGCCGGGCAGGTCGTCGGGCTGGACCAGCACCTCGCGGGCCTTCGATCCCTCGCTCGGGCCGACCACGTTGCGGCTCTCCAGCAGGTCCATCAGCCGTCCGGCCTTGGCGAAGCCGACCCGCAGCTTGCGCTGGAGCATCGACGTGGAGCCGAACTGGGTCGACACGATCAGCTCGGCGGCCTGGACCAGCAGGTCGAGGTCGTCGCCGATCTCCTCGTCGATCTCCCGCTTGACGGCGGCCGGCGCGGCCACGTCCTCGCGGTACTCGGCCTGCATCTGGACCTTGCAGTGGCCGACGACCTCCGCGATCTCCTTCTCGGAGATGAACGCGTTCTGGAGCCGTATCGGCTTGCTCGCGCCCATCGGCAGGAACAGCGCGTCACCCTGCCCGACGAGCTTCTCGGCGCCCGGCTGGTCGAGGATGACCCGGGAGTCGGCGAGCGAGGAGGTCGCGAACGCGAGCCGGGACGGCACGTTCGCCTTGATCAGGCCGGTGACCACGTCCACGGACGGCCGCTGGGTGGCGATGACCAGGTGGATGCCCGCGGCCCGGGCGAGCTGGGTGATGCGGACGATCGAGTCCTCCACGTCGCGCGGCGCGACCATCATCAGGTCGGCCAGCTCGTCCACGATCACCAGCAGGTACGGGTACGGCTGGTAGACCCGCTCACTGCCCGGCGGGGGCACCAGCTTGCCCGCCCGGACGGCCTTGTTGAAGTCGTCGACGTGCCGGAAGCCGCTGGCGGCCAGGTCGTCGTACCGCCGGTCCATCTCGCCGACCACCCATTCGAGGGCCTCGGCGGCCTTCTTCGGGTTGGTGATGATCGGCGTGATGAGGTGGGGAATGCCCTCGTACGAGCTGAGCTCGACCCGCTTGGGGTCGACCAGCACCATGCGGACCTCGTCGGGGGTGGCCCGCATCAGGATCGAGGAGATCAGCCCGTTGATGCAGGTCGACTTGCCCGCGCCGGTGGCGCCCGCGATGAGGATGTGCGGCATCTTGGCCAGGTTGGCCACGATCGTGCGGCCCTCGACGTCCTTGCCGAGGCCGACGATCATCGGGTGGTGGTCGGCCTGGGCCACCTGCGAGCGCAGCACGTCGCCGAGCGACACGAGGTCCTTGTCGACGTTGGGAATCTCCACGCCGATCGCCGACTTGCCCGGGATCGGGGACAGGATCCGCACGTCGGCCGACTTCACCGCGTACGCGATGTTCTTGGTGAGCGCGGTGACCTTCTCGACCTTGACCGCCGGGCCCAGCTCGATCTCGTACCGCGTGACCGTCGGGCCGCGGGTGAACCCGATGACCTGCGCGTCGATGGAGAACTGCTCCAGCACGCTGGTCAGCGCGTTCACGACCGTCCGGTTGGCCTTGGTCTCCTGCTTGGGGGCGCTGCCCGGCCGCAGCAGCGCGAGATCGGGCACCGTGTAGGGCCCCTCCTGGCTGGACAGGACGAGCTGCTCGACCTTCCGCGGCGCCGGGGTCGGCAGCGGCGGCTGCGGCGGGGCCTTGGGGAGCTCTATCTCCGGCTCGGTGGGCTCGCTCGGCGCGGCCAGGTCGGCGGCCGCGTCGGCGGCCTCGTCCACCAGGCCGGGGACGATCTCCGGCGAGTGCTCCTTCTCCGACAGCACGGGCGTGTCGTACGGCTTGACCCGGTCGCCGCCCTCACCGGCGTCGCCCTGCGACTTGCGGGTGCGCTTCTTCGGCCCGGCCGGCGACCTGCGCGGCCCCCCGGCCCCCTCCGGCCGCTCGAAGAGCATGTGCCGGATCTCGGCGAGGCGCTCGGGGACGCGGTGCACCGGGGTCGCGGTGATCACCAGCAGGCCGAAGCCCGACAGCATCACCAGAAGCGGGATCGTGATGAACGCCGGCAGGATGCTCGACGGCGGCGCCGAGACGATGAAGCCGACCATGCCGCCCGCCGCCGACACGTTGTCCATGCCGTCGGTCGGCCCGCCCGAGGGGTACGGCGTGCCGTGGGCGACATGCACGATCCCGAGGATCCCGGCCAGCAGCGCGGTCCAGCCGATGCCCATCCTGCCGGTCTCGGAGTTCTGGTCGGGGTGGCGCAGCAGCCGCCAGGCGAGCAGCGCGAGGAGCACGGGGACGGCCCAGGTGAGCGAGCCGACCGTGCCGCGCACCACGGCGTCGACGACCGCGGCGAAGCCCGTCGTGGTGTCGCGGCGCCAGGTCAGGGCGGCGAGCACGATGGCGCCGGCCAGCACCGACAGGCCCTGCCCGTCGCGCCGGTGCACGGGGTCGAGGTCGCGGGCGTTCTGCCCGAGCGCCCGGGCCGCCATGCCCAGGCTGTTCGCCACCACCATCCAGAGGCCGATGACGACCTTGCCGATCACCAGGAAGACCCAGCTGATCGGGTCGTGTCCGGTGGCGGGCGGGCGCTTCCTCGGCGCGGGCCGGGGCGCCGCCCTGCCTCGGGAGCCCGCCGGGGACCGTTTCGGTGCTGCCGTACGGGACCCCGAGCGCTGCCCGGAGCGGGGCGTGGAGCGCTTGCCGGACCCCTGTCCGGACGTACGGGTGGCCATGATGCCGAAGTTACTCGTAAGGCACGGAGATGTCCGGAAGGCTCGCCGAACGGGCCGGGGCGGCGGGTTGATTCAGTAGGCGCGGCGCTGGCGCAGGGCGGAGCGCTCGATGCGCTCGCGCGCCTCCAGGAGGCAGGAGGCGATCTCCTTCTCCCGATCCGGGGTGAGGCGCGGGATCGGCACCGAGCAGCTGATGGCGTCTCTCGGCGGATCGCTGATCCGCAGCGCCACGCCGAAGCACCGCAGCCCCTCGGTGTTCTCCTCCCGGTCGACGGAGTATCCCTGCTTGCGCACCCGGCGCAGGTCGACCAGCAGCTCCTCGGCGTCCACGATGGTGTGGGCCGTCAGCGAGGGCAGCTCGGCGGGCAGCAGCGCCCGCACCTCCTCGTCGTCCCGGCTCGCCAGGATCGCCTTGCCGAGGGAGGTGGTGCTCGCGGGCAGCCGGCGCCCGACCCGGGAGAACGGCCGCAGGTAGTGCCGCGAGGCGCGGGTGGCGAGGTAGACGACGTCGAAGTGGTCGAGCCGGGCGAGGTGCACGGTCTCCCCCGTGACCTCCGCCAGCCAGTCCAGCGCGTCGTGCGCGAGCTGGACCACCGGGTCGCCGTCGATGTACGTCGCCCCGACCAGCAGCGCCCGCATACCGATCCGGTACAACGTGCCGGTGACGTCGGTCTCGATCCAGCCGAGGTCGACCAGGGTGCGCAGCAGAGCGTGCAGGCTGCTCTTGGGGTAGCCCAGCTTGCCCTGCAGGTCGGTGAGGCTGTGCAGCCCGGGATACTGCGCGAAGAAGTCGAGCAGCTCGACCGTCCGGAGCGCCGACTTCACGTGCGGCACGGGTTCCGCCATTTGGTACCTCCCTGACCGGCCTGTCCGCCTCCTATTGTGAGCCGGTTCCCCAGGAGGCGACCGTACGGGAGGCGATGTAGTCCACATCCAGATCATCCCCCAGCCCGGGGGCATCCGGCATCCGCACCTTCCCGTCCACGAGCGGGTCGACGATCGACCGCAGGTGCGGGGCGGGGGTGTCGTAGTCCGAGTGCGGGTGCAGCAGGCCCCGCTCGTACCACCGCCCGCACAGCGTGGCACCGATCACGGCCAGGGCGCCGGACCCGTTGCCGTGGATCTCGCAGTCCATGCCGAACGACTCGGCGAGGTGCACGGCCTTGACCGCCGGGATGATCCCGCCGGAGCCGACCACGCCCACCCTGAGGATGTCGCACGCACCGGCGGCCACCCACTCGGCCCGGGCCATGTGCTTGCCCCAGGAGGTCTCCGGGCCGAGGATCGGCGTCCTGAGCTGGTCGGCGAGCCACCGGTACGACTGCACCGACGCCTCCTCCATCGGCTCCTCGTACCAGGCGAAGCCGAGCTCGTCGAGGGCGCGGCCGAGGGTCAGGGCCTCGGAGCGGGAGTACCAGTGGTTGCTGTCGAGCATGAGCGCCACGTCCGGGCCGACCGCGTCGCGGACCGCCGCGCACGCCTCGATGTCGCGGTCCACGCCGTACGGCATGGGCGGCATCCAGGTGTGCAGCTTGATCCCGCGGTAGCCGCGGGAGACCAGGTCCTTGGCGAAGGCGGCGTAGTCCTCGGGGGTGGCCAGGCCGCCGGGGATGTCGTCGCCGCACATCGTGCTCGCGTACGCCGGCACCTCGGCGCGGGCGCCGCCGAGCAGCTTCCAGACCGGCAGGCCGAGCCTGCGCCCCGCGAGGTCCCACAGGGCCTGGTCGGCGGCGCTGAGCGCGCGGTCGGAGAGGTTGCCCTGCGCGCCGCGTTGGCGTCGGGCGACGCGGTGCCATAGCCGCTCCCGGTCGAGGCTGTCCTGGCCGACCAGCGCCGGTCCGATGTGACTCGTGATCACCGCCTCCCGTACGGTGTCCGGCGCGGCGAGGCAGTGCCCGGTGACGCCGTCGCTGTCGGTGATCGTGAGCAGCGCCTCCCGCACCTCGCGGGGCGGGCCGGGGTGCCGGTGGCCGTGCCCGTCGACCACCGACCTGGTGACCGTGGTGAAGACCGTGACGCCGACGCGTTCGACGACCGCCATGGGAACCTCGCCTCCTGAGTGGGCTGCCTCGGTGGGTTGGGAGGGCCGGTGCGCGGTCAGGGACGCACCGGCCCGGTCCGGGGGTGGCCGCTCAGCCGCCGTTGGCCTTCTTCCATTCGGCCTGGGCGTCGGTCAGCTTCTGCGCCAGGGTGTCGAGGAACTCCTGGGGCTTCATCTGGCCGAGCAGCACCTTCTGGAAGAGGGGCTCGGTGTCGGCCTTGGTGATGGAGGAGAACTGGGGCAGGTAGTAGGGCGGCGACACGACCTGGGTGCTCGGATCGTTCAGCGTGTCGACGGCCGTCTTGAGGTGGTCCAGGCCCTGCACCCAGGAGTCGCCCTGCGCGTCGGTGTTGGCCGGGATCTGGCCGGTCTGCTGGTTCCAGTAGCTGTTGCCGTCGCGGGAGACGAGGAACTCCACGAACTTCCAGGCGGCGTCCTTGTGCTCGCTGCTCTTGAACACCGCGAAGCCGTCCACCGGGTTGGCGACGACGGTCCGCTTCCCGCCCGGGCCGGTCGGCAGCGCGAACGCGCCGATCTTGTCCTTGCCGTGCGCCTTCACGTGGTCGTTGTACGACCCCAGGTTGTGGTGCATCATCGCGATCTTCCCGGTGCCGAAGGCGGCGACCATCTTCGGGAAGTCGTTGGTGACGTCGGCCTCGGGGGTGTCCTTCTTGTACAGCCCGGCCATCCTGCCGAGGAACTCGGCGTTCTTCGGGTCGTTGACCGTGCTCTTCCCCGAGGCGTCGAAGAACTCGCCGATCCCCGAGTAGGAGTACATCTCGGCGAGGATCTGGAAGATCGATCCGGCGCCGCCGCGGATCGTGTAGCCGTACTGGTCGGGTTTCTTCGTCAGCCGGTCGGCGTCCGTGAAGAACTCGTCCCAGGTCGCCGGCGCCTGCTGGAGCTTGTCCTTCAGGTACCAGACCACGTCCATGTTGGAGGTGTTCGGCACCAGGTAGAGCTTGCCGTCGGGCACCGTCTTGCGGACCGAGTCGAGCATCGGCGTGGCCAGCTTGCCGTTCACCCCGCTCTTGGCCAGCCACTCGTCCGCCGGCTCCAGCGCCTGCTGGCCGGTCAGGTTGGCCAGGTACGAGGTGGTCACGCCGCCGACGTCGGGGGTGTCGCCGCCCGCGACGGCCGTGTCGTACTTCTGCTGGACCGAGGCGATCGGGACGCCGACGTACTCGACGTGGATCGTGGGGTTGGCCGCCTCGAACCGCTTGATGAGCTCCTGGTAGATCGGGGTGCGGGCGCCGCCGTTGTTGTCCCAGAACGTGATGGTCGTCTTGCCGGAGCCCTCGCCGGAGTCCGAGCCGGACCCGCACCCGGTGGCGGTGACGGCGAGAACGGCGAGCGCCGCCCAGGCCACCTTCATCTTCATGGTTCCTCCTGGTCAGGAGAGGCTGTGTAGAGCTGGGGGGATCGCTACCCCTTGACCGCGCCGGCGCTGATGCCGTGCACGAGATAGCGCTGGACCACTGCGAACACGCAGACCACCGGCAGAGCGGCGACGACGCCACCGGCCGCCAGAGCCCCGAAGTCGGCGCTGTACTCCCCGATCGTGTAGCTGAGCCCGACGGGGATCGTGAAGCTGTCCTGCCTGCTGACGAACATCAGCGCGAACAGGAAGTTGTTCCACGTGTGGATGAACGCGAACGACCCGACCGCGATCAGTCCCGGCCGCAGCTGCGGCAGCACGATCGCGAGGAAGCCGCGCAGCCGGCCGCACCCGTCGACCATCGCGGCCTCCTCCACCGTGAACGGCACGGCCGAGACGAACCCGCTCATGAGGATGATCGACAGAGGCAGGTTGAAGACGGTGTCGGCGACGATCAGGCTGCCGAGGCTGTTGATGAGGCCGAGCGTCTTGAAGATCGAGAACAGCGGGATCAGCATCATCGCGCCGGGAACGAACTGGGTGCACAGCAGCACGACCATGAACAGGCTCCGGCCGCGGAACCGGTAACGCGCCAGGGCGTAGCCGCCCATGACCGCGATCACCGTGGTGACCAGCAGCGACCAGACCCCGACGATCACGCTGTTCCGGAAGAACACCGCGTAGCCGATGTCGTTCCAGACGGTCTCGAAGTGCTCGAACGTGATCGGCCACGGCACCGGGTCGGCCGATCCCGCCGGACGCAGGGCGAAGACCAGCATCCAGTAGAACGGCACGAGGGTGAAGACCAGGTACAGCCCGAGAGGGACGTAGAGCCGCAGCACCCGGCCGGGGTCCCGTCTCGGCCGCCCGCGGCGGGCCGCGGGCACCGCTCGCGGGCGCGGGCGGGTCATGACGTCGGCGCTCATCGCCGGAGCCCTCCTCATCGGTCCTCGCCGAACCGGCTGAGCCGGAGGTAGAGGACGGAGCAGAACAGCAGGATCACGAAGCCCGCCATCGTCAGCGCCGAGCCGTACCCGAAGTCCTTGGAGTCGACGGCCCGCTGCGCGACGTACAGCGGCAGCGTGGTCGTGACCTGCGCGGGACCGCCGCCGGTGAGCGTGTAGAGCAGGTCGACGTTGTTGAACTCCCAGACCCCGCGCAGCAGCGTGGCCAGCACGATCGCGTCGCGCAGGTGCGGCAGCGTGACGTGGCGGAAGCGCCTGAGGCGCCCGGCGCCGTCCACCGCCGCGGCCTCGTACAGCTCGCCCGGGATTCCCTGCAGGCCGGCGAGCAGGAGGATCGCGAAGAACGGCACGCCGCGCCACAGCTCGGCCACCACCACGGCCGGGAAGACCGTGTCGGGATTGCCGAGCACCGCCGCCTCGGGCTGCCCGAGGAAACGCAGGACGCCGGTGCCCGGCGTGTAGAGCAGGATCCAGATCCCGGTCGTCAGCACTCCGGAGACGGCCCACGGGGAGAACACCAGCGACCGGGCGAGCCCCCGGCCGATGAAGCTTTCATTGACTATCAGCGCCAGCGCCAGCCCGAGGAGCAGCTGGAGACCGATCTCGGCGATCACCCATTTGGCGGTGAATCCCAGGCTGTGCCAGAAAACCTCGTCCTCGAACAGCATGTGCCGGAAATTGTCCAGGCCGGCGAAGCCGTCCGCCCACGGGCGGGTGAGATTGCGGTGCTGCAGGCTGTAGTAGGCGACGCTGCCGATCGGATAGACGAGGAACGCGGCGATCAGCGCGACCGTGGGTGAGATCAGCAGGTACGGCACGGCTCTGCGGCGCATCGTCGTCACCGGCCCATCTCCTTCGCGACGCTTCTCCAGGGATCTGAACATATTCCTGAACGCCGTTCACGGACATGGACGACGACGGATCAACGGTGATATTCCGCACTCGTCCTGTCAAGGACCCGTGTCCTATTCGAGACATTCACTCTCGGCACTCCCGCACGCCTTGACCATCGCCACAACTCGCCGTACGGTCCGGGTGTTCATGAGTATGAATCACGTTCAGAAGGATGAAGGCACGACCGCGAACGGAGACCGCCATGCCCGCAAGATCCCTGCTCGTGCCCGCCGTCCTGGTGCTCGCGACCGCCGTCCCGGCGCCTGCGGCGAGCGCCGCCGCGACCGATTCCGTGGCGACCGATTCTGTGGCGACCGATTCTGTGGCAGCCGATCTCGGGCGGCAGACGCTCCCGGCGGGGGACGGCTGGGCCTCGGCCGGCGCCGGCACCACCGGCGGCGCGGCGGCGCCCGCCGCAAACGTCCGCGTGGTCACCGACCGTGCGGGCCTGGTCGCGGCGCTCGCCTCCCCCGGCCCCCGGATCATCTACGTGAAGGGCGTCGTCGACGTCGACAGGACCTGCGCGGACTTCGCCACCGGCGGCTACACCCTCGCGGGCTACCTCACGGCGTACGACCCGGCCGTGTGGGGCAGCGACACCGAGCCGTCCGGGCCGATGGAGGACGCGCGGGCCGCCTCGGCGGCGGCGCAGACCAAGTACGTCAAGCTCAAGGTGCCGTCGAACACCACGATCGTCGGCCTGCCCGGAGCGACGATCCGGCACATCAACCTGCACGTGGACAAGGCCGACAACGTCATCATCCGCAACATCCGCTTCGAGGACGCCGCCGACTGCTTCCCCCAGTGGGACCCCACCGACGGCGACGAGGGCAACTGGAACTCCCTCTACGACAACATCTCGGTCACCGGTTCGACCCATGTGTGGATCGACCACAACACGTTCACCGACGGGGACAACCCCGACGCGAACCAGCCGGTCTACTTCGGCCGGCCGTACCAGGTGCACGACGGCCAGGCGGACATCACCAGCGCGTCCGACCTCGTGACCGTCTCCTGGAACAGCTTCCGCGACCACGACAAGACGATGCTGATCGGCTCGACCAACAACCCCGCGAACGACCGGGGCAAGCTCAGCGTCACCGTGCACCACAACGAGTTCTACGACAACCTGCAGCGCCTGCCGCGGGTGCGGTTCGGCAAGGTGCACGTCTACAACAACTACTACCAGGCGCCCGACGCGGCGACCTTCGTGTACGCACTGGGTGTGGGCGTGGAGTCCCAGATCTACGCGGAGAACAACTACTTCCGGCTCAGCCGGGCCGTGGACCCGGCCGCGCTGCTGTACGACTGGGGCGGCACCGCCCTCACCGCCAAGGGCAACCTGCTGCGCGTCGGCGGAACGGAACGGCCGATCGACCTGGTCGGGGCGTACAACGCGAAGCACGACCCCGATCTCGGCGCGGACGCGGGCTGGACCCCGGCCCTGCACACCGGGATCGACCCCGCCGCGGCGGTGCCCAGGGAGGTCTCCCGGCACGCGGGCGCCGGGAAGATCCGCTGACGTCCGCGCGGACTCCGCGTCGTCCCCCGCGGCCCGCCTGAGACGTGCCCACCTGAGACGGGCACGCCTCAGGTGGGCACGCCTCAGGCGGGCAGGCGGAGCCCGAGCTGGACGCACAGCTCAAGCTGGTCGTAGAAGACCTCGCTGCAGCCGATCAGGCCGCACCCGACGTCGATGTCGAACATCCAGCAGGAGCGCACGCTGACCCGCCGCCCGGTGGCCTCGACGACCTCGCCCGTGGTGAGCGGGAACGGGCCGGCGTGCGTGCCGGTGCCCACGGCGGCCACGGCCACGGCCGCCTCCGTGACGATCTTCTGCCACACCGTGACGCGCACGTCGGGGAAGGCGTGCCAGACGGACGTGTGGTACGACGCGACCTCCGAGCGGCCCTCCACGGGCCCGCCGGGCCCCACCGCCCTCGGCTCCCGGCCGAAGCAGGCCATGACCTCCCCGAGGTCGTGGGCGTTGTAGGCGGTGAAGTACCGCTCCACCACATCGAGCACGGCGAAACCCCCGTTTCCCGCACATCCGGGAGTCCAGGTTACGTGGGCGTACGTCCGTCAGGAGAGGCGCGGGCGGCCGTCCACCCGCTGGGGCACGCCGAGGGGGTTGCCGTCGCGCAGCTCCGGCGGGAGCAGGTCCTCCGGCCAGTCCTGGTACGCCACCGGGGTCGTCCAGCGCCTGATGGCGGCCGCGCCGACGGAGGTGTGCGCTGGGGTGGTGGAGGCGGGCCAGGGGCCGCCGTGGTGCATCGCCCAGCAGACGGCGACCCCGGTGGGCCAGCCGTTCCAGATGAGCCGCCCGGCCAGCCGGCGCAGCACCGGCAGCAGGTCGCGGGCCTCCTCGGGCCCGGCGGCGTGCACGGTCGCGGTCAGCGACCCGGGCAGCCGCCGCAGCACGGCGGGCAGATCGGCGGGGTCGCGGTAGCGGATCACGATCGCCGAGGGGCCGAAGCACTCCTCCCCCAGCTCGGGCAGGCCGTCCGCGAACGCTTCCAGGTCCGCGGCGAACACCCGCGGGGTGATGCCGTCCACCTCGCCTCCGCCGGCCAGCACTGTGAGCCGTTCGGCGAGCCTGCCGGACGCCCGCAGGTAACCTTCACGGATCTTGGCGGTCAGCATGGGCCCGCCGCTGGTTCCCGCGACCGCCTCGGCGACGGCCTGCCCGAACCCTCCCTCGGCCGGGACGAACACCAGGCCGGGGTTGGTGCAGAACTGCCCCACCCCGAGCGTCAGCGAGGCCGCGAACCCGGAGGCCACGGCGGCGGGATCGGCCGACGGCAGCACGACGACGGGGTTGACGCTGCCCAGCTCGCCATAGAATGGGATGGGGTCGGGCCGCTCGTCGATGAGCTTCTGGATCGCCTTCCCGCCCGCGATCGAGCCGGTGAAGCCGGCCGCCGTGACCAGCGGGTGCCGCACCAGCGGCCCGCCGGCCTCGAACCCGTGCACGAGCCCGAGCAGGTCCGGGTCGGGCAGGGCCCGCCGTACGACGGAGGCGGTGAGGTCGGAGGTGCGCGGATGGCCCTCGTGCGCCTTGACCACGACCGGGCAGCCGGCCGCGAGGGCCGACACCGTGTCGCCGCCCGCCACGGAGAACGCGAAGGGGAAGTTGCTGGCCGCGAAGACGGCGACGACGCCGAGCGGATGGTTCATCCGGCGCACGTCGGGACGCGGCGGCGTGGCGCCGGGGTCGGGGTGATCGATGACCGCCTCGACCCACCCGCCGTCGCGCAGGACGTCCGCGAACAGCCGGAACTGCGCGGCCGTACGGGCGACCTCCCCGCGCAGCCGGGCCTCGGGCAGGCGGGTCTCCTCCGCCGCGACCGGCCACAGCTCCTCGGCGTGCTTGAGCAGCGCGTCGGCGACGGTTTCGAGCACGGCGGCCCGCTCGGCCGCGGGCGTCGTGCGCCACGCCTCGCCCGCCGCCGCGGCCCGCCGGACCGCCTCGTCCACCGCTTGATCCATCGGGCTGGTCATCTCATCCCTCCGCCGTGAGACTGTCCACGTCGTAGTGGGGGCCGCAGAACGCCCCGCCCACCACGGAGTGCGGCAGGTCGCCGAGGTCCGGCTCGCCGTGCTCGGCGACGAGCGTATCGGCGAAGACCTCGGCGTCGTCCTTCGGCTCGTAGCCGATGGCCCTGCCCTCCTCCAGGGACCACCAGCGGCGGGTGTTGGCCGACACGCCCCAGACCACGTGGAAGCCGTCGGCCGCCAGCGCCGCCTCGGCCAGTCGCGCGCAGTCGTCGGGCGACAGCCACGTCGACAGCATGCGCACGTCCCTCGGCCGCTCGAAGCAGGAGCCGATGCGCAGGCACGTCACCGCGAGGCCGTAACGGTCGTGGTAGAGCGAGCCGAGCGCCTCCTTGGTGACCTTGCTGACGCCGTAGAAGGTGTCCGGGCGCGGGAACAGGTAGTCGGGGGCCTCTCCCTCGCCGCGCGGGGCGAACCCGACGGCGTGGTTGCTGCTCGCCAGCACGACGTGGCGGACCCCGGCCCGCCGTGCGGCCTCCAGCACCACGTAGGTGCCGTTGACGTTGACATCCAGGATCTGCGCCCAGGGGCGTTCGAGGCTGTGCCCGCCCAGGTGGAGCACGGCGTCCACGCCGTCCATCGCGGCGGCCATGGCCTCCTCGTCGATGATGCTCGCGGTCACCGCCTCCTCGCCGGGCCCCGCCTCCAGGGGCGTGACGTCGAGCAGACGCAACACGCGCCCCTCCTTGGCCAGCCGGGGTCGCAGCAAGGTGCCGACGCCGCCCGCCGCGCCGGTGATGAGAATACGCATGTGCCTCCTGTCGCGATCTGTCCTGATTTCTGCGCCGATACCACTTTGCAGTTTCACAGTAACGCCCGCGTGTTCACAACAACGGGCGCTGTTCGTGTATATGAACCCAAGGCGCCCTTCGTGAGACGGCTGCACTCTTCGTTGACTTCACATTCAGGGCCCGACTAGCGTCAAGAACAGGATCGAGAACAGTGTCCACATACGTGGACGGGAGGGCTGGCGGATGCGTCTCGAGGGCGTTCTCTTCTTCCCCGTGACACCGTTCGACCCCGGCGGCGAACTGGCCGGGGACGTACTGGCCCGGCACGTGACGCGCGGAGTCGCGGACGGCGCGGGCGGGGTGTTCGCGGCCTGCGGCACCGGCGAGTTCAACGCGCTGGGCATCGACGAGTACGAGCGGGTGGTGCGGATCTCCGTCGAGTCGGCCGGCGGGCGGGTCCCCGTCCTGTCCGGCGCGGGCGGGCCGCTCCCGTACGCCCGCGAGTGCGCGCGCAGGGCCGCGGCGGCCGGCGCGGACGGGCTGCTGCTGTTGCCGCCCTACCTGGTGAACGCCCCCGCCGAGGGCCTGGTGCGCTACGTCCGCGAGGTCGCGGCGGCCACCGACCTGCCGGTCATCGTCTACCAGCGGGGCAACGCCCGGTTCACGCCCGCCACCGCGGCGACGCTCACCGGGATCGCGAACGTCACCGGGTTCAAGGACGGCCTCGGCGACGTCGACCTCATGCAGCGGATCGTGCTCGCCGTACGGGAGACCGCGGGGCGGGAGTTCACGTTCTTCAACGGTCTGCCGACGGCCGAGATGACCGTGCCCGCCTACCGGGGGATCGGCGTGAGCCTGTACTCCTCCGCCGTGTTCTGCTTCCTCCCCGAGGTCGCCCTGGCCTTCCACAAGGCCGTGAACGCCGGAGACGACGACCTGGTGCGCCGCCTGCTGAGCGGCTTCTACCGGCCGCTGGTCGAGTTGCGCGACCTCGTGCCCGGCTACGCCGTCTCGCTGGTCAAGGCGGGCGTCACGCTGCGCGGCCTCGACGTGGGCGGGGTGCGGCCGCCGCTCGTGGACGCGGCCCCCGAACACGTCGCCCGGCTGGAGAAGCTGATCGCGGCCGGGCTGGACATGGTCGGTTGACATCCTCCCCTCCCTGAAGGGAGGGGATTCCAACCCTCACAGGTTGGTCTTCCTGCTTCGCCGCCGGCCGCCTCGTCCGAGAGGACTCTCGTTGAGGTCTTACACCAGCTCCACAGGCGTTTCACCTCTCCGCCAGCCCGGCGGCGAGGATGTTCCTGGCGGCGTTGACGTCCCGGTCGTGGACCGCGCCGCAGGCGCACTCCCATTCCCGGACGTGCAACGGCATCGCCTCGGCCAGTGCCCCGCACACGCTGCACAGCTTGGAGGAGGGAAACCACCGGTCGATCACGACCAGTTCCCGCCCATACCACCTGGCTTTGTACTCCAGCATCGACCGCAGCTCCCGCCAGCCGGCGTCGGAGATGGCGCGGGCGAGCGAGTGGTTCTTGACCATGTGGCGGACGGTCAGGTCCTCGATCACGACCGTTTGGTTATCGCGGACGAGCGAGGTGGTCAGCTTGTGCAGGAAGTCCCGGCGCCGGTCGGCGATCCGGGCGTGGGCGCGGGCGACCTTCAGCCGGGCCCTGGCCCGGTTCGCGCTGCCCGCCGCCTTGCGCGCCAGCGAGCGCTGGGCCGTGGCCAGGCGCCTGCGATCGGCACGCTCATGCCGGGGATTGGCCACCCTGCCGTCCTCGTCGGTCACCCTGGGGATCGGGCGGGACAGGGCCACCAGGCTGGTGATCCCCGCGTCCACCCCGACCACGTCCCCGCTGGGGCCAAGGGGGCGGATCGCCTCCTCCACCAGGAGGGACACGAACCACCGCCCGGCCGCGTCCCTGCTCACGGTCACCGTGGACGGCTCCGCCCCTTCCGGGAGCGGACGCGACCACACGATGTCCAGCGGCCCGTCCATCTTCGCCAGCCACAACCGGCCGTCCCGCCATCGGAACGCCGAGCGGGTGTACTCGGCCGACGCCCGCGACCTCTTACGCGACTTGAACACCGGATACCCCGCCCGCTTGGCGAAGAAATTCGCGAACGCCGCCTGCAAATGCCGCAGCGCCTGCTGCAACGGCACACAGGACACCCCGTTGAGGAACGCCAGCTCCTCCTCGCGCTTCCACGCCGTCAGCGCGGCCGAGGACTCCGCATAGGAGACACGGCGGCCCTCAAGCGTGTAGGCGCGAGTGCGTTCCTCCAGCGCCTTGTTGTACACCAGGCGCACGCACCCGAACGTCCGGGCAAGCTCTTCGACCTGCTCGGGGGTGGGATAGAAGCGGTACTTGTAGGCCCGCTTCACCATCTGCGCCACGCCGCACATCATGCCACCCGATCAGCTGACGATCACGTGGCTTCCTACAGCGGTCCGCTTTGCGGCAAAACACCCACCCTCGCCCTGCTCCGCAGGGAGTCCGATTCCTCCCCCGCCTGAAGACGGGGGCTTCCACGGAGGATCTTGATGAGCGGCCCGATGAGGATTCGCGAGATACACGTCACGCCGGTCGCCTTCCGCGACCCGCCGCTGCTCAACGCCGCCGGCGTCCACGAGCCCTGGGCCCTGCGCACGGTCGTCGAGGTCGTCACCGACGAGGGGCTGACCGGCCTCGGGGAGACCTACGGCGACATCGACCACCTCGTACGGGTGCGGGCCGCGGCCGAGGCGCTGCGCGGTCACGACGTCTACGGCGACAACGCCATGTACGCCACGGTGGCCGGCCTCGTCGGCGCCGACGTGGTCACCGACCTGCACGGCCTGACCGGCACCTCCTCCCGGGCCAAGACCGTCGACCGGATCTTCTCCCCCTTCGAGGTCGCCTGCCTGGACATCCGGGGCAAGGCGGCGGGCCGGCCCGTCGTGGACCTGCTCGGCGGCCGGGTGCGCGACGCCGTGCCCTACAGCGCGTACCTCTTCTACAAGTGGGGCGGCCACCCCGGCGCCCCGGAGGACGGCTTCGGCGCCGCACTCGACCCCGAGGGGGTGGTCGAGCAGGCCCGCCTCCTGATCGGCCGGTACGGCTTCGGCTCGATCAAGCTCAAGGGCGGGGTGTTCCCGCCCGACCAGGAGATCGAGGCGATCCGCGCGCTGCGGGACGCCTTCCCGGAGCATCCGCTGCGCCTCGACCCCAACGCCGTGTGGAGCGTGGAGACCTCGATCCGGGTGGGCCGCGAGCTCGACGGCCTGCTGGAATACCTGGAGGACCCCACCGAGGGCATCGAGGGCATGGCGCGGGTCGCCGCCGAGGTGCCGATGCCGCTCGCGACCAACATGTGCGTCGTCACCCCCGAGCACCTGCCTCCGGCGCTGCGCGCGGGGGCCATCGGTGTGCTGCTGACCGACCACCACTACTGGGGCGGCCTGGTGCGCTCGGCGCACATCGCCACGCTGTGCGCGACCTTCGGCGTCGCGCTTTCCATGCACTCCAACTCCCACCTCGGCATCAGCCTGGCCGCGATGACGCACCTCGCCGCCGCCACCCCGGCGGTGACCCACGCCTGCGACACCCACACCCCCTGGCAGGACGGCCAGGACGTGGTCGCCCCATCTTCGGACGGTAAAAGCGCGCTGCGGTTCGTGAACGGCGCGGTCCCGGTGCCGGACGGCCCGGGACTCGGGGTGGAACTCGACCGCGACGCCCTCGCAATCATGAACGAGCAGTATGAGAAGTGCGGGGTCCGCTCCCGTGACGACACGACGTACATGAGGTCCGTCGACCCGTCCTTCTCCGCTCGGAGGCCACGCTGGTGAACGTCATCTACGCCTACCCCTGGGACATCGCCGGCGACCCGGGCGCCGCCGGCCGCCTGGCGGCGCTCGGCGTCGACGCCGTCGCGCTCGCCGCGTCGTACCACACCACCCGGGCCGCGACCCCCCACCACCCGGCCCACCGGCTGGTCGACGCCCGGCACTCCGCCTGCTACGTGCCCGTACGGGAGGAGGCGTGGAAGGGCGCCCGCCTGGTGCCGGGCACGCCGTCGTGGATGGACTCCGCCGACCCGTTCGGGGAGGCCAGGGACGCCCTGCGCGCGGCGGGCCTGCCGGTGCGGGCGTGGACCGTGCTGACCCACAACACGCTGCTCGGCTCGGCCAACCCCGACCTGGTCGTCGTCAACGCGTTCGGGGAGAGCTATCCGTACGCGCTGTGCCCGGCGGCGGCCGACGTGCGCGACTACTGCCGCACGCTGGTCCGGGAGATCGTGGAGACCGGCGACCCGGACGCGCTGATCCTGGAGGCGTGCGGCCCGCTCGGCTTCCGGCACGGCGGCCACCACGAGAAGACCGACGGCGCGGACTGGTCGCCCGCGCAGGTCGCCCTGCTGTCCCTGTGCTTCTGCGCGAACTGCGTCGTGCGGTACGAGACGGCGGGGCTGGACGTGGCCGAGGCGCGGGCGCGGGTGCGCGCGGGCGTGGACGGCCGGCCGGGCTCGGTCGAGGAGGCGCTGGGCGACCTGGCGGACACCCTGCGCGGCCTGCGCACCGGGCTCGCGGGCGAGCTGCGCGCGCTGCTGCTGGCGGAGGCCAGGGCGGCGCGGCCCGGCCTGGAGGTCGCCCTGCACGCCAGCGCCGACCCGTGGGCGACCGGCCCGTTCGCGACCGTCCCCGAGGGCGTGGACGCCGACCTGCTCGTCGGCAACTGCTGGAACTCCCCGGAGGTGGACGAGGCCGGGCTGCGGGCCCTCGGCCGGCTGGGGCCGCGGGTGGGGGCGTACGTGCTGGCCCTGCCGCCGCGCCCGGCCGACGCCGGGGCGCTGACGTTCCTGGCCGAGGCGTACACCGCGGCCGGCGCCTCCGAGATCCACTGGTACCACGGCGGCCTCGCCTCCGCCGCCCGCCTCAAGGCGATCACCGCCGCCGTACGGCGCTGATCTGTATTGCAATGATCTGGCGCTGAGCCGGGCTCAGGTCACGAGGGACAGCCAGCGGTCGTGGGCGCCGTCGAACGGACCGGTCCGGGCGGCCACCGACTCCATCAGCCAGGCGGCCGACCGCTCCGCCTGGCTGATGACCTCCCGCGGGTACGCGTACCGCACCTGGTGGTCGGCGAACTCGTCCTCGTCGTCCAGCAGCACCCGGCCGTCGCGCATCCGCAGGACGTCGAGGTCGAGGTCGGCCATGGTGATCCGGCCGTCACGCCGCACCGGCACCGTCGTGATGTCGCAGTAGATCTCCGCCTTGTGCGGCGGGGCGTTGAACGACGCCGTCCACCACGCGTCGCGCGGGAACAGCATGACGGACGGGACCTCGAAGACCGTCTCCGGCTCGTGCCCCCGCTGGGCGATGGTCCGGGCGGGAAAGCCGGCCCAGACACCGTGCTCGTCCTCGCCGAGCAGCCGGGCGAAGTGGTGCCAGTGCAGCGCTCCGCCCCATTTGCGGTAGACGATCCTCACCTCGGACACGGGCGGGACGTTACGCCACGCCCGTATCCGAGTTCAACGGGATTTGGATTGTGCGCTACACCTCGACGACCACCGGGATGATCATCGGCCGGCGGCGGTAGGTGTCGCTCACCCAGCGCCCCACCGTACGGCGGATCGTGCGCCGGATCTGCATCTCGTCGGCGACGCCCGCCGCGGCGACCTCCTGCAGCGCGGACTCGATCAGCGGGATGACCGCGTCGAAGGCGTGAGGGTCTATGCCCGAGCCACGAGCGGTGATCTCCGGTCCGCCGGTGAGCTTTCCGGTGGTGGAGTCCACGACGACGACTATGGAGATGAACCCCTCGTCGCCCAGGATGCGCCGGTCCTTGAGCGCCACGTCGGTGATGTCGCCCACCGAGGTGCCGTCCACGAAGACGTACCCGCAGGGGACCGCGCCCGCGATCCTCGCCCGGCCGTCGACCAGGTCGACGACCACGCCGTCCTCGGCGATCACGATGTTCTCGCGGGGTACGCCGGTCAGCTCGGCCAGCCGGGCGTGGGCCCGCAGGTGCCGCCACTCCCCGTGCACCGGCATGAAGTTGGACGGCTTGGTGAGGTTGAGCACGTATAGCAGCTCACCCGCCGCCGCGTGGCCCGACACGTGCACCCGGGCGTTGCCCTTGTGGACCACCCGGGCGCCCCAGCGGTTGAGGCCGTTGATGACCTTGCTGACCGCCGTCTCGTTGCCGGGCACCAGCGACGAGGCCAGCAGGACGGTGTCGCCCTCGGCGATCCTGATCGGGTGGTCGCGGTTGGCCATGCGCGACAGCGCCGCCATCGGCTCGCCCTGGGAACCGGTGCAGATCAGCACCACGTCCTCCGGCGGCCACTCCTCGATCTCCCGGGAGTCCACGAGCAGGCCCGCCGGCACCTTCAGGTAGCCGAGCTCGCGCGCCACGCCCATGTTGCGGACCATCGACCTGCCGATGAGCGCGACCTTGCGGCCGTGCTTCTCGGCGGCGTCCATGATCTGCTGCACGCGGTGGATGTGCGAGGCGAAGCTGGCCACGATGATCCGCTTCGCGGCGGTGCGGAAGACGTCGTCGATGACCGGCGCGATGTCCCGCTCGCTGGTGACGAAGCCCGGCACCTCCGAGTTGGTGGAGTCGGACATCAGCAGGTCGACGCCCTCGGCCCCGAGCCGCGCGAACGCCCCGAGGTCGGTCAGCCGTCCGTCCAGCGGAAGCTGGTCCATCTTGAAGTCGCCCGTGTGCAGGACGAGACCCGCGGGGGTCCTGACCGCCACCGCGAGCGCGTCGGGGATCGAGTGGTTGACCGCGACGAACTCGCACTCGAACGGCCCGAACGAGCGCCGCTCTCCCTCGATCACCTCGACCTTCGCCGGCTGGATGCGGTGCTCGGCCAGCTTGCTCTCGATGAGCCCGAGCGTCAGCCGCGAGCCGACGATCGGGATGTCGCGCCGCTCCCGCAGCAGGTACGGCACCGCCCCGATGTGGTCCTCGTGGGCGTGCGTGAGCACGAGCGCCTCGATGTCGTCCAGGCGCCCGCGTATGTAGTCGAAGTCCGGAAGGATGAGATCGACGCCCGGCTGGTCCGGCTCGGGGAACAGCACGCCGCAGTCCACCACGAGCAGGCGGCCGTCGTACTCGAACACCGCCATGTTCCGGCCGATCTCGCCGAGGCCGCCCAGCGCGACGATGCGCAGGCCGTTCTCCGGCGGCGGCGGAGGCGGGCCGAGTTCGGGATGCGGATGACTCATGCCGCCCCCTCAGCCCGGCGCCGCCCGGTCACGGTCACGCCGCCACCCCCGGATCGTCTGTTCTTCTTCCTGGTCAAGTCGCTCATTCGGCTCCATCTGTTGATCTAATCCACAAGCTTGAGACCCCCTGTGATGAGGTCCTCCCGAAGCGCCGCGATCTGCTCCCGCGTGGCGTCCACCAGCGGAGGCCGGACGTAACCGCCGTCCTGGCCCACCAGTGTCAGCGCCGCCTTTACCATGATCGCGCCCTGGGTGCGCGTCATGATCGCCGAGACCACCGGCAGGAGCCGCCGGTGGGTCTCCAGCGCGCCCGCCACGTCACCGGTGCGGTACATGTCGCACATGGCGACGAGGTCGGGGCCCACGACGTGGCCCACCACGCTGACGTAGCCGACCGCCCCCACCGACAGCCAGGGCAGGTTCAGCAGGTCGTCACCGGAGTAGAACACCAGGTCGGTGCCCGCCATCACCTGCGAGCCGGCGAACAGGTCGCCCTTGGCGTCCTTCACCGCCGTGATGCGCGGGTGCTCGGCGAGCCGGAACAGGCTCTCCGTCGTGATGGGCGTGGCCGCACGCCCGGGAATGTCATAGAGCATCACCGGAAGGCCGGTCGCGTCGGCGACAGCGGTGAAGTGGCGGACCAGGCCCTCCTGCGGCGGCTTGTTGTAGTACGGCGTCACCACCAGCAGACCGTGCGCCCCCGCGCGCTCGGCGGCCCGGGCCAGCTCGACGCTGTGCCGCGTGTCGTTGGTCCCCGCGCCCGCGACGACGGTGGCCCGGTCGCCCACGGCCTCGACCACCGCCCGCAGAATGCGGTCTTTCTCCTCGTCGGAGGTGGTGGGGGACTCACCGGTGGTGCCGCTCACGACCAGTCCGTCGTTGCGCTGCTCGTCGACGAGATAGGCGGCGATCCGCTGGACGCCCTCATAGTCGACGGCGCCGTCAGAGGTGAACGGTGTGACCATCGCGGTCAGCGCGCGGCCGAAGGGGGCGTCGGAGGTTCCAGTTGGCGATGCCATAGACCGAACGGTACCCGGATCCGCGCGGGTCATGGACGTCGCCACCCCGATATGTCCCGTCCCGTGACGCCTGCCGGGGACAGACCCGGGGACAGAGAAAGAGGCCGCCGATATGTGCTCGGGGGTACACACATCGGCGACCTCTACCGAAGAATCGGCGTTCCTTACGCGGACGTTACACACCATCGCGCGAATTTTTTCCCGGAGGCCGTGAACGGCGGGTCATACCCCGTATGACCAGGAAAGTCGTGGTTCAGCGGTTCCAGGCCCCAGGCGCGCTCAGCGGGCCTCCCCCGTCAGCAGCTTCGTCCACAGGGGCACGATCCTGACGGTGATGAGGCGCTCGGTCTCGCGGACCTTCACCTCGGGCTCCCGTTCGGTGCGGCGGACGAACAGCAGCCCGCCCGCCTGGCACAGCTCGTAGATCGTGGGCTTGCACTCGCAGGTGTGACGCCGCACCCGGACACGGTCGCTGCGAGGGGTCGGTTTCAGCCATGTGATGCGCTCGTGGTCGTCCCAGGCGGGACCCACATGGATGCCGTGATAAGGGGGCGGGAGCGGAATGTCTACACCCGACCCCTTAGCGGCACAATCGCCCATTGGCGGACCTTTCACCAGGCAAAGTTGGGGTCACAGGACACTTCCGTCACTCTGTGTCGCCCGGCGGATACGTCAAGATTTGGAGGACCCGTCACCCCCTCAGGGATGGATTGATGGCAAACTCTGATCCGGTCTACCTGCGCGTAGTCGAAGACATCCGCCGCCAGATCATCGACGGCACGCTCCCACCGGGCGCACCGATCCCGTCGCGGCACCAGATAACCCGGAAGTACAGCGTCGGAGAGACGGCCGCGCGCCACGCGCTGCGGGTGCTCGCCCAGGAGGGCCTCATCATCAGCCGGGTGGGCTCCGGGCACCGGGTGCGGGAGAAACCGATCCTGCTCCCGCTCCACCGCGGCCGCTCCCCCGAACCCCACACCGCCTTCGCCAGCGACATGCACGCGGGCGGCCGGCATCCGAGCTGGAGCTGGCGCAGCGAGCTCGCGGACGCGCCGCCCGACATCGTCCACCGGCTGCGCCTGGGAGAGTCGGGCCCGGTGATGCGGACCCGCCACATCTTCCGCGGCGACGGCAGGCCCCTCCAGCTGCTCACCACGTACGAGCCGATCGAGCCGGGGCAGGGCCAGGGCGCGGAAGAGGGCACCTACGAACGCAGGAGCGCGGCCTTCCGCCTCGCGGCGAGCGGCACCCCCATCACCGAGATCAGCGAGGCCGTGCACGTCCGCGTGCCCCAGCCGACCGAGAGCGATCTGCTGGAGCTGCCCGCCGGCGTGCAGGTGCTCCAGATCGAGCGTACGTACTGGTCGGGTGACCGGCCGGTAGAGACCAGCGACGCCGTGGTGCCCGGTGATCGCTTCCGCCTGGTCTACGGTATTCCCAGCCCCCTCTGACTGTCGGTGCCCGCTGGTACAACCAATCCGGATCCCCCGTCCGGAGGTGCCGATGCGCGTCAAAGACCTGCCCCTGGCCGACCAGCCCCGCGAGAGGTTGCTGGCGTCCGGAGCGGCGGCGCTCGCCGACAGAGAGCTGCTCGCCCTGCTGCTCGGCTCGGGCAGCAGGGGCGTGAGCGCCGTGGAGCTCGCCTCCCAGGTCATCGCCCACTGCGGCGACCTCGGCGAGCTGGCCCGCTCCGAGGCCCACCGGCTGCTCGCCGTGCCGGGGGTGGGCCCGGCCAAGGCGGCCAGGGTGGCCGCCGCCTTCCACCTCGTACGGCGGGCCCAGGCGGAGCCTGAGCGAAGCCGGATCACCTGCTCGGCCGACATCGCCTCGGCCGCCGCTCCCCTGCTGCAGGGGCACCCGCGCGAGCGGCTCGTCGTGATCGTCTGCGACGGCCGCGGCGCGGTGCTGCGGCGCTCGGTGCTCAGCGAGGGCGGCAGCGACCACACACCGGCACCGGTCCGGGACATCGTCACCACCGTCCTCCTCTCCGGCGGGGCCGCCTTCGGCCTCGCCCACAACCACCCGAGCGGATCGCTCGATCCCAGCCCCGCCGACGTCGAGGTCACCGCCCGCCTCCACGAGGCCGCCGACACCGTCGGCCTCCGCTTCCTCGACCACGTGATCGTCACCGACACCGCCTGGCGCCGCGTGCCATGGCCATAGTACGTCTAGTTGTATTGCCTTGACCAATACAAGCTTGAACGTCTGATCAGGCATATCAATACAGAGAGGTGCGTAATGGGTCGTCTACGCTTCGAGCGTGCTCGACCATGACGGTGACACCCATCTCTACGTGCAGATCGCTGAGATCATCCGGGAGCAGATCCAACGAGGCGACCTTGCGCCTGGACGGCCCATCCCGAGTGAGGCCGCCATCCAGAGCGAGTTCGGGGTAGCACGGACGACCGCTCGGCGAGCCGTCCACATGCTGCGCGAGGAAGGCCTGATCTACACGGTGCAGGGCGAGGGCACCTTCGTCGCCGCACCAGACAGCGCGCCGCGGGAACCACGCAAGCTTCCGATGTATCGGAAGATCGCCGAGGACATCGTCCAGGAGATCCGGAGCGGAGACCTGCAACCTCGGCGTCCCGTACCGAGCGAGACGGCTTTGGTGCAGAGATACGAGGTGGCACGCGAGACGGTCCGCAGGGCGATCGGCCGCCTTCGCGATCAGGGCTGGGTCTACACCGTCCCTCAACGAGGGACCTTTGTCTCAGCAGAGGACAAGTGGCCGGAGGATTAGCGGGTTTCCTTCGTCTAGTCGTCTGGGCCTGTCTAGAGTCGACCCATGTTCGACCGCGAGGGTCCGGTACCCGTCTACAAGCAGATCGCCGAACTCATCCACGCGCAGATCCGTCATGGCGAGTTGATCGAGGGCGACGCCATCCCGAGTGAGGCGGAGATGGAAGCGGAGTACGGCGTGGCTCGCGCCACGGCACGGCGAGTTACCCGGGAACTGAGGGAACTCGGCCTCGTTCAGACCCAGCCAGGTCTGGGAACCTTCGTCGGCGACGGCACTGTCTACCGTCCCCGACGGAGACCGCTGCTCTACGAGGAGATGGCGAAGGAGATCGCAGAACGTATCGAGCGCCGGGAACTGAAGACGAATCGGCCGATCCCAAGCGAGAAGTCGCTCATGCAGCAGTGGGGCGTGGCCAAGGCAACGGTGCGGCAGGCCGTCAAGTTCCTCCGGGACCAGGGATACGTCTTCACCGTCCCCCATCGCGGCACGTACGTGTCCTCGCCGGAGAACTGGCCGAAGGACTGACCGGGCATGGCGTGCGAGGCCGCCTGACGCTCGATCTCCGTACGCCGAATTGCGTACGCGCGGGGACATCCGGGGGCGGATGCCGGGGCGGGGCGGGCCTGCGAGGCTGCGGCCATGCGGAGACGGACGCCATGGCTGATGTTGATCGTCGCGGTGGTCGCCGCTTCGGTGCTGGTCTACCCGTACCTGGGTCTCGACATCGACGACAGCCGCCTCGACGTGGGCGGCAGCCTGCACTACTACGTCCTGGTGGGCCATATCGCGACCGCCGCCGTCGCGCTGGTGCTCGGTCCCCTGCAGTTCGTGCCGCGGGTGCGGGCCCGCCGGCGGATCCACCGGACGATCGGCCGGGCCTATCTTCTCGCCGGTGTGCTGCCGTCCGCGGCGGCCACGATCCCGGTCGCGATGTGGTCGGGCCGCGTCGTGACGCAGATCGGCCTCACGACCGCGGCCGTCCTGTGGCTGGTCACCGGTGGGCTCGCGTTCCGGGCCGCCCGCCGGCGTGACTTCGTGAGCCATCGCGACTGGATGACGCGCAACTACGCGCTGACGTTCCTCGCGGTGACGTCGCGCGTCCTCGTTCCCCTGCTCCTGCTGGCCCAGATCCCCTTCCGCGGCGCCGGGGCGGTGGGAGAGCTCGCGACCTCGATGATCCCGATCGGGCAGACGCTGGGCTGGATCGTCAACCTGGTCGTGGCCGAGGGCATCATCAGACGGCGGACTCGCGTACCCGAAGCCCGGCTAGACCGTGTCTGAGGTTCTGCCGCCGACTGGTCTCGCGGCGGCGGCGCAGCGGTCCTCGCCGGGCGCCGCCCCGGTGGCGGCGTGCTCCAGCAGCGCCGTGAGGACCCGCCGGTCCTCGGGCACGAGACCGGAGAGCAGTTCGTCCTCGGCCCGGGCGACGCGCGCGTCGAGCTCGGCGAGGACGCGCCGGCCGTGCTCGGTCGGCACGATGCGCCGCGCCCGGCGGTCGGCCGGGTCCTGCCGGCGCTCCACGAGATCGCACCCCTCGAACTTGTCGAGCAGGTACGTCATGACGGTGCGGTCGATGCCCAGGCGGGCGGCGAGCGCGGCCTGTGTGGGCGGGGCCTCGTGCACGACGGCGGAGAGCACCTGGTAGCCGCGCACCCCGTGCGGCAGGTCACGGGAGATGTCCTCCACGCGCGCGCTCCACTCCCGCAGCAGCACGGCGAGGGCCCACCCGATCACGGATCCCTGCGTGGACGGCGCCGGGGAGCCGGTGGGTTCGCGGTCGGTCACACATCCACCCTAACCCGGAATACGCTGTCACCTCGATAAGTTGCGTCACATATCGTCTGCTCCACAGATCAGTTGTGACACAGAGAGGCCCGGCGATGACGGACTACGGCCACGAGCCGACCTTCGGCACGTTTCTCACCCCGCAGAACCACGATCCGCAGGGGCCGGTCCGGCTGGCGCGGATCTCCGAGGCCGCCGGGCTCGATCTCGTGACGTTCCAGGACCACCCGTACCAGCCGGGGTTCCTGGACACCTGGACGCTGCTGTCCTGGGTGGCCGCGCGGACGGAGCGGATCACGGTCTCGGGCAACGTGCTCAACCTGCCGCTGCGCCCGCCGGCGGTGCTGGCCCGCGCCGCGGCGTCGCTCGACCTTCTCTCCGGCGGCCGGTTCGCGCTCGGCATCGGCGCGGGCGGCTTCTGGGACGCGATCGAGTCGATGGGCGGCACCCGCCTGACACCGGCCGAGTCCGTGACCGCGCTCGAAGAGGCCATCGAGATCATCCGCGGCATCTGGGACGCGGGTGAGCGCCGCATCCTGCGCGTCGACGGGGAACACCACCGCGTCGCGGGGGCCAAGCGCGGTCCGGCGCCCGCGCACGACATCCCTATCTGGGTCGGCGCCTACAAGCCGCGGATGCTGCGCCTGGTGGGGCGCGAGGCCGACGGATGGCTGCCCTCTCTCGCCTATCTCAAGGACGGCGACCTGCGGCGCGGCAACGAGATCATCGACGCGGCCGCCGAGGAGGCCGGGCGCGATCCGGCGCGGGTGCGCCGCCTGCTGAACATCGGCGGCGAGGTCACCGAGACCCGCGAGGGTTTCCTGCGGGGGCCGGTCGAGCAGTGGGTGGAGGAGCTGACCGCTCTGGCGCTGGAGGACGGCATCGGCACGTTCGTCCTCGGCTCGGACGACCCCCGGCTCATCCAGGTCTACGGCGAGGAGATCGCCCCCGCCGTACGGGAGGCGGTGGCGCGCGAGCGGGCCGCCACCGGGACGGTCCCCGCGGCCGCCCGCCGCGGAGCCGCCGCGATCGCGCTGCGCCGCGACGGGATCGACTACGGCAGGGTCCCGGCGAGCCTCGCGGCCGACGCCGTCGAGCCCGGCGACCGCGCCTACGAGTCGGTGCGGCACAACTACCTGCGCGCGGGGTCGCCCGGTCTGGTTCTGCGTCCCCGGACGGCCGGCCAGGTCGCCGAGGGGCTCGCGTACGCCAGGTCCCAAGGCGTGCCGCTCGGCGTACGCTCGGGCGGGCACGGGATCAGCGGCCGTTCCACCAACGACGGCGGCATCGTCCTCGACGTCGGCGCGCTCGACACCGTCGAGGTCGTCGACCCGGCCACGCGCCGGGTGCGGCTGGGCGCGGGCGCGACCTGGGGCCAGGTCGCCGAGGCCCTGGTGCCGCACGGATGGGCGATCAGTTCGGGCGACTTCGGCGGCGTCGGCGTGGGCGGCCTCGCGACCACGGGCGGCATCGGCCTGCTCGGGCGCCGCTTCGGCCTGACGATCGACCACGTCGTCGCCGCGGAGGTCGTGACCGCCGACGGGCGGGTGCTGCACGCCTCGCGGGAGGAGAACCCCGACCTGTTCTGGGGCCTGCGCGGCGCCGGGGGCAACCTCGGCGTGGTCACCTGGGTCGAGATCGAGGCGATGGAGCTCGGCGACGTCGTCTTCTCCCAGATGACCCTGGACGCCCGCGACACGGCGGGGCTCCTCGAGCGCTGGGGCGCGGCGGTGGAGAAGGCGCCGCGCGAGCTGACGAGCTTCCTCGTCCTCTCACCGGCGCGCCGCGGCCAGGACGCCGTCGCCCAGCTCATGACCGTCTACGCCGGCGCGGACACGGAGGCCGCGGTGAGCGAGCTCGAACGGCTCGCCGAGGCCGGCCCACTGCTGGGTCACCAGGGATATCTGCTGCCCTACTCGGGGGTGGTCCAGCCGGCCGAGAGGCACCACACGGGTGGTGGGGACCCCGCCGTACGCTCCGGCCTGGTCACCCACCTCGACGGTGACGTGAGCCGCGCGTTCGGGCGGATCGCGAGCTCCCGGTCGTCCTACTTCCTGCAGATACGCGCAACCGGCGGGGCCGCGCACGACCTGGCCCCCGACGCCACCGCCTATCCGCACCGGCACCAGAACTTCCTGCTCACCGCCATGGGCGCCGCGCAGCCGGCCCTCGACGCCGCGTGGGACGCCGAGGTCGCGCCGTACACCGACGGCCTCTACCTGTCCTTCGACACCGACACCCGGCCCGAACGGCTGCTCGACGCCTTCGGCGAGGCCGGCCTCGCCCGGCTGCGGCGGGTCAAGCGCGCCTACGACCCGGACAACGTGTTCCGCGCGAACTTCCCCGTCGAACCGGCGGACGACGTCAGATGAGGGCCATGGCCTTCTCGGCCAGGCCGGCCGGGGCGGTCTTCGGGCTGCCGGCGGCGAAGGGGGGCTGGGGGTCGTACTCGATGGCGAGCTGCACGGACTGCGCGGTCTCCTCGTCGCGCATCGCGGCCAGCAGGGTGAGGGCCATGTCGATGCCCGACGACACGCCGGCCGCCGTCACGATCTTCCCGTCGGTCACCACGCGCTCGCTGACCGGCTCGGCGCCGAACCCGGCGAGCTGGTCGAGCCATCCCCAGTGGGAGGTCGCCTTCCGGCCCGTCAGCAGTCCGGCCGCGCCCAGCAGGAAGGACCCGCTGCACACGGAGGTGGTCCACCGCGTCTGCTCGTGCGCCCGCGCGATCCAGCCCAGCAGCGCGGAGTCGGACAGCGCCTCGATCGTCCCGGGCCCTCCGGGCACGACGATCACGTCCGGCTCGGGCAGGTCGGCGTACGACGCGGTGGCCGCGAGGCTGAGGCTCCCCCGGTCGTCGAGCACCGGCCCCGGCTCGGCCGCGACGAACGTGACCGTGCAGCCGGGCGCGAAGGCCAGCACCGTGTACGGTCCGACGGCGTCGAGCGCGGTGAACCTCGGATAGAGGGGGATCGCGATGTTCATGATCTGCTGTTCTCCTTCGATCGGAACCGGCGGCGGTAGTCGCCGGGTGAGACACGCCAGTGGCGGCGGAAGACGCGGTAGAGGGTCTCGGGAGCGCCGAGCCCCGTCTCCCTGGCGACCCTGTCCAGGGGGTGGGCGGTCGTCTCCAGCAGCCGCCGGGCCGCGTCGGCCCTGCTGCGTTCGACGTACCTGCCGGGCGGGACCCCGGTCTGCTCGGTGAAGACGCGGGAGAAGTGCCGCTCGCTCATCCCCGCCCGCCGGGCGAGCGCGGGCACGCTGAGGTCCTCGGCGGGGTTGGCGTCGACGAACGCCTGGATCTCACGCAGCGGCTCGGCCCGTGGGACGGCGGCCCGCATGGGGGCGCTGAACTGGCTCTGCCCGCCCGGCCGGTGCAGATACACCACGAGCCCCCGGGCGACGTTCCGGGCGAGCCGGTGGCCGTGGTCGGCGGCGACGAGCGCGAGGGCGAGGTCGACGCCCGAGCTGACCCCGGCCGAGGTCCACACGTTCCCGTCCTGGATGTAGATCGGGTCGGCGTCCACCTCGACGTCCGGATAGCGGTCGGCCATCTCCCCCGCCACCAGCCAGTGGGTGGTCGCGCGCCTGCCGCACAGCAGCCCGGCCTCCGCGAGGACGAAGCTCCCGTTGCAGACGGAGGCGACCCGGTGTGCCCCGGCGGCCAGCCGGGCAACGCCGCCGATCAGTTCCCGATCACCCAGGTGTTCCGGCACGGACAGCCCGCCCACGACGAGCAGCGTGTCGATCGGGCCCGCGACCTCGCCGAGCGCGGTCTCCGCGAGCGTGACGATCCCGTTCTGCGCCGGTACGGCCCCGGCACGCACGGCCGCCACCTCGACGCGGTAACCCCCCTCGCGGGCGAGCAGGTTCGCGGTCGCGAAGACGTCCGCCGGCCCGGCCAGATCGAACATCTGGAAGCCGTCGAAGACCACGATGACCACACGCCGGACCGCACGTCGCTGCATACCCTCGATGCTCCCGGCGGGGCATCATGGCGTCAACGACACGGATATTGCACATTACGCCATCAGGCCGGCGCGCTCCCGGCGCCGGGCGGAAGCCGCGGAGATCAGTGCGTGTCGAGGTGGGCGTCGAGGTGGGAGTCGGTGCGCAGGGCCCGGGCGCAGAGGGTCAGACCCTCCCTGAGGGTGCCGCGCATCGTGGTGTCGACCTTGGCGAGCATGACCGTCTCGATGTCGTCGAGCGAGCCGTCGCACCGCTGCAGCACCGACACGCCCTCGGAGGTGAGGCGTGCGCACAGCACCCGTCCGCCGGCCGGGTGCGGGTCGCGGCGGATCAGCCCGCGCCGTTCGAGGTCGCGGATGACCAGGTTCATCGCCTGCGGCGTGACGAAGGCGATGCGGGCCAGTTCCGCCGACGACAGCCCGTCACGTGTGCGAAGCTCGCTCAGGGCCATGTACTCCGTCGTGGTGACGCCGTGCCGGGCGAGTGAGTCGTCCAGGTGGGCGCGGATGCGACGCTCCAGTCGGAACACCAGGTAGCTCAGACGGGGCGCCGGAGCGCTCTGCGGGGCGGCCGGAGGGGTGCGGGAGGCGATCACCAGCATGACGATACCTCCCGGCCTCCCGGATGTAAGTTTCGCACTCCTATATCAAGTCACTTGATAGCAAAGTGCTTGATATGCAGCTAAAACCTGTTTCGCGTGGACGTGCCCGATCATGGCCCTTCGGGCCATCTCTTGACCACTGGCCATACCTCCTCATATACCGGCTGACGTCATGTTTTGCCAACGCACGGCGCTTCCGTAAAAGGCGCGCCGGAAAGCGGGACCTCCGCACGTCCAGCAGAGGAGGAGCGAATGAAGCGATTACTCGCGGTACTCGCCGGTGTCTGTGCCGCGGTGCTGTACGCCGCCGTGACCCTGGTGTCCGCGCAGTCGGCCGCCGCGGCCACGCTGACCGAGGTGACGAATTTCGGTTCCAACCCCGGCAACCTGCGGATGCACCTGTACGTGCCGAACGGGGTGCAGTCGAACCCGGCGATCGTGCTGGCCATGCATCCGTGCGGCGGTTCCGGGCCCGGCTTCTACTCGTCCAGCGAGTTCGCGTCGCTGGCCGACCGGTACGGCTTCATCGTCATCTACCCGTCGGCTTCCAAGAAGAGCAACTGCTTCGACAACTGGTCCGACGCGTCGAAGGTGCGCGGCGGCCAGACCGACCCGGTGTCGCTCATGTCGATGATCACCTACGTCGAGAACCAGTATCACGGCGACCCGAACCGGGTGTTCGCGACCGGCAGTTCCTCGGGCGCCATGATGACCAACGCCATGCTCGGCCTCTACCCGGAGGTCTTCAAGGCGGGCGCGGCGTTCATGGGCGTGCCGTTCACCTGCTTCCCGAACGAGGCGGCGTACAGCCCGGGCGGCAACTCCGCGCCGTGCGTCGGCAAGACCGCGCAGCAGTGGGGCGACGCCGTGCGCAACGCGAACCCGAGCTACCGGGGGCCGTGGCCGCGGATGCAGCTCTGGCACGGCACCAACGACAACGTCGTCGCCTACTCGGAGCTGGAGGAGGAGATCAAGCAGTGGACCAACGTGAACGGCCTTAGCCAGACGCCGACCAGCACGGACACCCCGCAGTCGGGCTGGAGCCGCCGCCGCTACGCCGACTCCTCCGGCACGGTGAAGGTCGAGGCCTACACCATCCAGGGCGCGGGTCACAGCCTTCCGTCGGGCGGGATGGCCGCCGTCGCCATCCAGTTCTTCGGCCTCACGGGCACCAGCCAGAGCCCGAGTCAGAGTCCCAGCCAGAGTCCCAGCCAGAGCCCCAGCCAGAGCCCGAGCCAAAGCCCGAGCCAGAGTCCCAGCCAGAGCCCCAGCGTGACCCCGTCGGACCCGCAGACCGGGGCGTGCCGGGTCAGCTACCGCCCCAACACCTGGAACAACGGGTTCACGGCGGACATCACGGTCACGAACACGGGCGCCGCGGTCAACGGCTGGACGGTCACCTGGAGCTGGCCGGGCAACCAGCAGGTCACCAACGCCTGGAACGCCACGGTGACGCAGTCCGGCACGCAGGTGACGGCGCGCAACGTCTCCTACAACGCCGCGATCCCCGCCGGAGGCAGCACCAGCTTCGGCTTCCAGGGCACCTACAGCGGGACCAACACCGCGCCGGCCCGCTTCACGCTCAACGGCACGGCCTGCGCCAACGGATAGCCCCATCGGACACCAGGTGCGTGCCCGCCCCCGGGCACGCACCACCCGTACCTCAGAGGGCGAGGGTGTCCAGGACGGCGGCGGCCGTCTCGGCGGCACGCGGCTGGTAGTCGCGGGCGAGCGTCTGGAAGACCTGCTCGGCCCGGATCGCGGGCCAGTCCCCGGGCAGGTGCTCGGCCGGCAGGTGCGGATCCTGCCGGACGAGCTGCAGCCAGTCGGTGTGCAGCAGCAACTGCCGGGCGAGGTCGTCCGGCGCCTCCGGCAGGGGCAGGGAGGCGTCCCACCGGGCGAGGAAGGCCCGGTAGCGGGCGGCGATCTGCTCGATGTCGAAGGCCTTGCGGACGAGATCGGCCGCCTCGGTCGGCTTGAACGCCCGGGCGTTCAGCACGGTGACGTGGTCGGCCATGTCGAGGCCAGGGTCGTTGGAGGCATGGTCAGGGGAGGCGTGGTCGAGGGAGGCGAGGATCTCGGTGACGTCCTTGGCGCCCGGCGCTATCCACAGCCCGCTCTGCAGCAGGCCGAACCCGCCCCAGACGAGCCGGGACCGCAGGTCGTGCCGGGTGCTGCGCCGGCTGTCCGGCAGGGAGAACCCGACCACGGTCCAGGTGCCGTCCCAGTCGCGGTTCACCGCCCCGGTCTCCCACACCCGCCTGCGCCCGTCCTCCAGCACCTCGGCGGCGTGCGGGGTCAGCGCGAAGTACATCTTGCGTCCCCGCCGGTGCCGTTCCAGCAGGTTCCGCTTCACCATGCGGGCGAGCGTCGACCGTACGGCCTCCTCGGAGACGCCGAGACGGGCGAACACGTCGATGACGCTGCCCGAGTAGATGGCGGTGCGGCGGTCCAGCGCGTAGATCCCGAGAAAGCTGAACATCAACGACTGGGGGCGCATGGAACCCGCCGTCTGGTCGTGGTCGCCGGTGCTCACAGCAGAAAGCGTAGACGCTTCCCCATGGAAGGCAAATCTTTGACGATGGTCACATAACTGCCATAGATTCGAACGGCGGCACGCTGCCCAATCGAGAGGTGGAGCACATGGATCTGTCGGGCAAGGTGGCCGTCGTCACCGGCGCGGGCCGGGGCCTCGGGCGCGCGTACGCCGAGGCGCTGGCGGCGGCCGGCGCGGCGGTCGTCGTGAACGACGTGGACGGCGACTCCGCCGCGCGCGTCGTGGACGGGATCACCGCGAGGGGAGGCAGGGCGGCCCTGGTCGCCGCCCCGGTCGGCTCCGCCGAGGTCGCCGACCGGCTGGTCGACACGGCCGTGAAGGAGTTCGGCCGGCTCGACGTGATGGTCACCAACGCGGGCATCCTGCGCGACAGGGTGCTGTGGAAGATGTCGGACGACGACTTCGACGCGGTGATCGGCGTGCACCTGCGCGGCACGTTCACCTGCGCCCGCGCGGCGGCGGTCCGGATGCGGGAGCAGGGGACCGGCGGCCGCCTCATTCTCGTCTCCTCCCCCGCGGGCCAGCGTGGCAACTTCGGCCAGACCAACTACGCCGCAGCGAAGGCCGGCATCGTCGCCATGGCCCGCACCTGGGCGATGGAGCTGGCCAGGGCGAACATCACCGTCAACGCGATCGTGCCGGTCGCGGCCACCGAGATGACCCGGACGATCCCGACGTTCGCCCCGATCATCGAGGAGGCGGAGCGGACCGGCCGGTCGTTCCCCGCGTGGCTGCGCCAGGGCGAGGGCATGGGCACCGTCGAGGACGTCGCCCCACTGGTCGTCTTCCTCGCCTCGGACGCCTCCGCGGACGTGACGGGCCAGGCCATCGGCATCGGCGGCGACCGGCTCGCGCTCTGGTCCCATCCGAGCGAGAAGTCGGTGGCGTACACCTACGGCGGCTGGTCGGCCGACGCCATCGCCGCCGCGTGGCCGGAGGGCGTCGGCGCCGAGCCCGAGACGTACGGCATTCCCGCACCGAACGTGCCGGACGCGCCCCAGACATCGGACGGGGCACCGGACGCGCCGAAGGGAGGCTCGTGAACGTCGAGGAGCTTGTCGCGATCGACGTGCACACGCACGCCGAGGTGTCGGCCGAGGGGCACGCCTCGCTGAGCGCGGAGCTGTTCGGCGCCTCCGAGAAGTACTTCAAGGAACATCCGCGGCCGACGATCCCGGAGATGGCCGCCTACTACCGCGAGCGGAAGATGGCGGCGGTGGTGTTCACCGTCGACGCCGAGCACGCGACCGGCCATCCCCGTATCTCCAACGAGGAGGTCGCCGAGAGCTGCGCCGCGCACGCGGACGTGCTGATCCCCTTCGCCAGCGTCGATCCGTGGAAGGGCCGGGCCGGCGTCCGCGAGGCGCGCCGCCTCGTGGAGGAGTACGGCGTGCGCGGGTTCAAGTTCCATCCGAGCATCCAGGGCTTCTCCCCCGACGACCGCATGGCCTATCCCCTCTACGAGGTGATCGAGGAGCTCGGCGCGATCGCGCTGTTCCACACCGGGCAGACCGGCATCGGCGCGGGCGTCCCGGGCGGGGGCGGCATCCGGCTGAAGCACTCCAACCCCATGCTGGTGGACGACGTCGCCGTGGACTTCCCCGACCTGCGGATCATCCTCGCCCACCCGTCCTTCCCCTGGCAGGACGAGGCGCTGGCGGTCGCCACGCACAAGCCGTACGTCCACATCGACCTGTCCGGATGGTCGCCCAAGTATTTCCCGCCGCAGCTCGTGCGGTACGCGAACACGCTGCTCAAGGACAAGGTGCTGTTCGGGTCCGACTATCCGGTGATCACCCCGGACCGCTGGCTCGCCGACTTCGACCGGCTCGACATCAAGCCGGAGGTCCGCCCGAAGATCCTCAAGGACAACGCCGCACGCCTGCTCGGGCTCGGCGGGCAGAAAGGGACGCGACAACCATGACGACATCGGCCCACGGGCTCGACGAGATCACCGCGCTCGCCGGCAAGGACCTCGGCCACAGCGGGTGGCTGGAGATCACCCAGGACCGGGTGAACACCTTCGCCGACGCGACCGGCGACCACCAGTGGATCCACGTCGATCCCGAGCGGGCCGCCAAGGGCCCGTTCGGCGCACCGATCGCGCACGGATATCTGACCCTGTCGCTGGTCATCCCGCTGTTCAACGAACTGCTCGACATCCGGGGCGTGACGATGAGCGTCAACTACGGCCTGGAGAAGGTCCGCTTCCCCAGCCCGGTCAGGGTGGGGGCCAGGATCCGCCTCGCCGCCACCGTGGTGTCGGTGGAGGAGGTCCCCGGCAACGGTGTCCAGATGCTGCTCGACTTCACGGTGGAGGTGGAGGGATCGGCCAAGCCCGCCTGCGTCGCCCGCGCCGTCTACCGGCACTACGCCTGATCACGCTGCCTGATCACGCTGCCTGATCCCGCTGCCCTGGCCCTTCATGCCCGTACGGCGTGTTTCGGCGTGCCGAAAGACGGGCGTGAGAGGGCGCCGCGGGCGTTCCGGCAGGCCGGAGGAGCACCTCTCTCCGGCCCCCTGGCCAATATTTGGCAAAGTATTGACCTCCGTTATCGATCTGCCTAACCTCCGGACAGGAAAGCGACACAGCTCGCTCCCCGGACGAGGAGCTCGGTCATGCCAGAGACACCCCCCAGCCAGACCCAGCCCAGCCAGACCCAACTCCGACGCGCGGTGAGCTCCAGCTTCATCGGGAGCGTCATCGAGTACTACGACTTCCTGCTGTACGCCACGGCCTCGGCAGTGATCTTCAACAAGGTCTTCTTCTCCTCCCTCGACCCGCTCGCCGCGACGGTCGCCAGCTTCGGCACGTTCGCCACCGGCTACCTCGCCAGGCCGCTCGGCGGCGTGCTCTTCGGCCACTTCGGCGACCGCCTCGGCCGCAAGCGCATGCTGGTGCTGACCATGACGCTCATGGGTGTCGCCAGCTTCCTGATCGGCCTGCTGCCGACCTACGACCAGATCGGCTCCCTCGCGCCCATCACGCTCGTCCTGCTGCGGATCCTGCAGGGCATCGCCGTCGGCGGCGAGTGGGGCGGCGCGGTGCTGATGTCCGCCGAGCACGCGACCAGCCGCCGCGGCCTGTGGGCGAGCTTCACCAACGCCGGCGCCCCGTCCGGAATGGTGCTGTCCACCGCCGTGCTCACCGGCACCGGCGCGGTCATGAGCGAGCAGGCGTTCCTGAGCTGGGGCTGGCGGGTGCCGTTCCTGCTCAGCATCCTCCTGCTGGCGGTCGGCCTGTTCGTCCGGCTGCGGGTCACCGAGACCCCGGTCTTCGAGGCCGCCAGGAACGCGGCCGCGCGCCAGACGGCGCCGCTGCTCGACGTGCTCCGCAACCACCCGAAGACGCTGCTGCTCGCAGTGGGCGTCGGGCTGTCCGCCTTCGTGGCCCAGGGCACGCTCACCACCTATCTCATCGCGTACGGCGTGCGGGCCGGCTTCCCCCGGCAGGCCGTGCTCAACGGGCTCACACTCTCGTCCGCGCTGGCCGTCGTCGGTATCGTGGGATGCGCGGCGTTGTCGGACCGCGTCGGGCGCCGTCCGGTCGTGCTGACGGGAGCGCTGCTGATGGCGGTGTTCGGATTCGTCCTCTTCCCGATGGTGAACAGCGGCAGCACGGCCGTGCTCACCCTCGCTCTCGTGCTGGGCCAGTCGATCCTGCACCCGCTGATGTTCGGCCCGCTCGCGGCCCTGTACACGGAGCTGTTCGCCACCAGGAGCCGCTACACCGGAGCCTCGCTCGGCTACCAGATCGCCGGGCTCGGCGCCGGCCTGGCCCCGTTGCTGTTCGCCCAACTCGACGCGTCGTCCGGAGGCGGCGGGACCACGACGACCTCCACGATCATCGCCGCGTCCTGCCTGCTGACCGTGCTCTGCGTACTGGCCCTGCGCGAGACCAGGGGTCAGGACCTGACCTCGGTCGCGGTGGTCGCGCCCTCCTCCGGCGACGTGCCCGGCGCGGCGAAGCCGTCCTCCGCCTGACGCCGTCCCTCCTACCCTTGCTCCTCCTACACCGTCCCTGAGATGACGCGAAGGGGTTGCCACCGATGCGGAACGCCGGACTGGGAGGCTGGCCCGCCCGCCGGGCCCAGATGAGCCCGAACCGCACCGCGTTCTTCTTCGCGGACCGGCCGGTCAGCTACGCGGAGGTGCACGAACGGACGACGCGGCTCGCGTCCCGGCTGCGCGACGCCGGGGTGCGGGCCGGCGACCGGGTCGCCTACCTCGGTCCCAACCACGTCGCCTTCGCCGAGACCCTGTTCGCGACGCACCTGCTCGGCGGGATCTTCGTCCCGCTGAACTTCCGCCTGACGGCGCCCGAGATCGCCTACATGCTGACGGACTCGGGCGCCTCCCTCCTCGTCTACGCCCCGGAGTGCTCGGCGGTGGTCCGCGCCCTGCCCGCCCTGCCGGGCCTCCGTACGGTCGTGGCGCTGGCGTCGCCCGCGCCCGGCGAGACGGAGTTCGAAAGCTGGCTGTCGCAGGGCGACCCCACGCCGATCGACATCCCGGTGGCGCTCGACGACGTCGCCCTGATCCTCTACACCTCCGGCACCACGGGACGGCCCAAGGGCGCCATGCTCAGTCACGCCAACCTCGCGTGGAACTGCTTCCACATGCTGATCGGCGTCGACGTGGCGAGCACCGAGGTGACCCTGGTCAGCGCGCCGCTCTTCCACGTGGCGGCGCTGAACCAGACGCTGCTGCCGACCTTCCTCAAGGGCGGCACATCCGTGATCATTCCGTCGTGGGACGTCGACCAGTGCTACGACCTCATCGAGAAGCACCGTGTCACCTGGATGTTCGGCGTCACCGCGATGTTCGCCGCGTTCGCCAGGTCGCCGCGGTGGGCCCACGCCGACCTGTCCTCGCTGCGTACGCTGATGTCGGGCGGGGCGGCGATCCCGGTCGCGTTGATCCGCGCGTACCAGGCGCGGGGCCTGACCTTCTGCCAGGGCTACGGGCTGACCGAGACCTCGCCGGGCGCCACCTTCCTGGAGGCGGGCGAGAGCGAGCGCAAGGTGGGCTCCGCCGGGGTGCCGGTGTTCTTCGCCAACGTGCGGGTGGTGCGGCCCGACCTGACGCCCGCGGCGGCGGGCGAGCCGGGCGAGGTGCTCGTACAGGGGCCGAACGTCACACCGGGCTACTGGCGGAACCCGGAGGCGACCGCCGCCGCGCTCACCGAGGGCGGCTGGTTCCACTCGGGCGACATCGGCGTCCTGGACGACGAGGGCCACCTCCACATCGTCGACCGGGTCAAGGACATGTACATCTCCGGCGGCGAGAACGTCTACCCGGCCGAGGTCGAGAACGTGCTGTTCGAGCACCCCGCCGTGGCGGAGGCCGCCGTGGTCGGGGTGCCCGACCAGCGGTGGGGGGAGGTCGGCCGGGCCTTCGTCGTCCCTCGCGCCGGGGCCGCCGTCACGCCCGGCGACCTGCGGGAGTTCCTCCTCTCCCGGCTCGCCAAGTACAAGATCCCCGTCTACTTCGACATCGTCGACGCCCTGCCGAAGACCGGCTCCGGAAAGATCCGCAAACCCGACCTGCGCGGGCGGCCCCTCGCCGCCGGCACCGAGGAGTGACCAGTGATCGTCACGGAATTCGCGCGCGACCAGTGGTACGTCGCCGCGTACGGCCACGAGGTGGGCCGGCGGCAGCTCGGCCGTACGATCCTGAACGAGCCGATCCTGCTCTGGCGTACCGAGGACGGGCGGGCGGTGGCGATGGCCGACCGCTGCGTCCACCGCAGGTTCCCGTTGTCCGAGGCGCCCAGCCACCTCGTCGGCGACCGGGTGGTCTGCGGCTACCACGGCTTCACCTACGGCCCGGACGGCGTCTGTGTCGCCGTGCCCGCGCAGCAGCGCATCCCGCGTACGGCACGGCTGCGGACCTACCCGGTGGTGGAGCAGGACTCGTTCGTCTGGGTCTGGATCGGCGACCGCGAGCCGGGCGACACCCTGCCGCCGCGCGCACCCTGGCTGGTCGCGCCCGAGTACGCCACGGTGTGCGGCATGGAGCCGCTGAACGCGCGGTACGGCCTGCTCGTGGACAACCTCCTGGACCTGTCCCACGAGACCTACCTGCACGGCGGGTACATCGGCACGCCCGAGGTGGCCGAGACGCCGATCACGACCGAGGTCGACGAGGACGAGGGCGTCGTCTACGTCAGCCGGCACATGGACGACGCGGCGTGCCCGCCGTTCTACGCCGAGTCGACCGGCATCAAGGGACGGATCACCCGATGGCAGGACATCGAGTATCACCCGCCGTGCCTCTACCTCCTGCACAGCCGTGTCGCCCCCGTCGGGTCGCCGCCGCCCGCCGCCGACGGCGCCGACCCGCACGCCTTCCACGTCGAGGTCGTCTACGCGATCACCCCGTCGACGGACCGCAGCACCTACGACTTCTGGGCCGTCGCGCGGGACTTCGCGCTCGACGACGAGAAGGTCTCCGACTTCCTCCGGGAGAGCAACCGGACGGTGGTCCTGCAGGACGTGACCGCGCTGAACACGCTGGAGCAGGTCATCGCCGCCGAGCCGGACCGCTACCAGGAGCTGTCGGTGAACATCGACACCGGCGGCCTGGCCGCCCGGCGACTGCTCGCCCGGATGGCCGGCTCCGCCTCCTCGCGGACCGCCGCCCGATGAACCCGGGCGAACCCGGCGCTCGGACGGGCCGGGGCGAACCCGGCGCTCGCACCGGCCGCACCGCCGGCACCGGCCGCACTGTCTACCGCATCCGCTGGGTGCCGGGCACCGACCGGTTGCACGCCACCTGTTTCTGCGGCGCGGAACGGGAGTTCGACGATCCCGTGGTCCTGTGGGACTGGCTGCTCGGCCACCCGGAAGGACACCGGGCCCGGCCGGCCGGAGCGGAGAACTCCCCCGCCCCCGCCGCCGCGCTCGTCTGAGCACACGCCGTTCGTTCACCCACTCAGCCGGAGGACCCGCGCGCCATGCCCCTGACGGAACCGGAGCTCGACCTGAAGGTGGCGGGCAGGACGCCCGTCGCCGAGGGGGTCGTGCTCCTGCGCCTCGTCCGGCCCGACGGCGGCCCGCTGCCCTCCTGGACGCCGGGCGCACACGTCGATCTACTGCTCGCACCGGGCCTGGTCAGGCAGTACTCGCTGTGCGGCGACCCCGGCGACGGCCGGGCCTTCGAGGTGGCGGTGCTGCGGGAGCCGATCGGGCGCGGCGGCTCCGCCCATGTGCACGACCGGCTCGCCGAGGGCGACACGGTGCGGGTGCGCGGCCCGCGCAACCATTTCGGCCTCGCCGAGTCACCCCGCTACCTGTTCGTGGCCGGCGGGATCGGCATCACCCCGCTCCTCCCGATGATCGCCGAGGCCGCGCGCCGCCGTACGGACTGGCGGCTGGTGTACGGCGGACGCACCCGGGCCTCGATGGCCTTCGCCGACCGGCTCGTACGGGACCATCCGGACCGGGTCGAGCTGTGCCCGCAGGACGAGACGGGCCTGCTCGACCTGGACGGGCTGCTCGGCGTTCCCCTCTCCGGTGCCCTCGTCTACTGCTGCGGCCCGGAACCACTGCTGAGGGCGGCGGAGGAGCGCTGCGCGTCCTGGCCGAAGGGCGCGTTGCGCGTCGAGCGGTTCACCCCCGCGGCCACGGACGGCGGCGAGGCCTCGGCGTTCGAGGTCGAACTGGCCCTGACCGGGACGACGCTGACCGTGCCGGAGGACCGCTCGATCCTCGAGGTGGTCGAGGAGGCGGGCGTCCCCGTGCTGTCCTCCTGCCGGGAGGGGACCTGCGGCACCTGCGAGACGGTGGTGCTGGACGGCGTGCCCGACCACCGCGACAGCCTCCTCACCGAGGAGGAGCGCGCGGCCGGCGACGTCATGTTCATCTGCGTGTCACGCGCCCGCTCGCCCCGTCTCGTCCTCGAACTCTGAGCCGCCGTCCGATTGTGAGGCCGTCTAGCGGCAGACGTCGCGGTAGGGCACGTCGGCAAGATACGTCGGCCAGTCCCGCTCCGGCAGGGTGCGCCCCACCCGGGCGCACACCGCGGCGGCGATCCGCTCCGGATCCACCGGATAGTCGTGCACGCCGCCGGACCCGTCGGCGGCGTACAGGGTGGTGCCGTCGGGGCTGAACGCGAGGCTCAGGATCTCACTCCCGTACAGATCGACCGCGGGGCCGAGACGGCGCCCGCTGCCGACATCCCAGAGCTGGACCGTGCCCTCCCCGCCGCCGGTGGCGAGGATCCGCCCGTCCGGGGCGAAGGCCATCGCGCCCACCGGCTCCAGTGCACCGTGCAGCACCGGCGGCCGCGGCACCGGGCCCCGGGTGCTCCACAGCACGATCCTGCCCATGCCGTCGCCCAGCGCCATCAGCCGCCCGTCAGGCGCGAACGCGAGATGGCCAAAGCCGGAGCCGCTCTGTGAGGACGGATCGTAGTTCCCGCCGAACGGCCTGGCCGAGGCGGCGTCGACGAAACGGCCGGGCCCGGAGCCCACAGGCGCCATGTAGCGCCCGTCCGGCGAGAAGACGTACGGCCCCGCGGGCTGGGTGAGGCGCACGGTCGTGCGCACCGCGCCGGTGTGCACGTCCCACAACCGCATCCAGCGCTCGTCCTCCTGGCTCGCCGACCGGATCAGCAGGGGGGTCATCTCGGCCACGAGCGTGCGGCCGTCCGGGCTCAGCGCCGCCGATTCCAGTCGCCGGTCCTTCGGCGCCCTGACGGTGCGCGACGCCGTACGGGTGACGACGTCCCACACCGTGTACGCCCCCGCGCCGTCGCCGGTGAGCAGGTGACGGGCGTCGCGGCTGAACTGCGGCGGGTCGGAGCCGGCGGCGTCGGGGCCGGGCTCCGACCCCCGGAGGGGTTCCCCGACAAAACGGCGCCCGCGGACGTCCCACAGCCGCACCGCATCGGTCTCACTCATCCGGACGGCCAGCAGGCGCCCGTCCGGGCTGAGCGTCGCCGCGTACGGCTTCCCGGGGAGCCCGCCGCCCGCCAGGCGCTGCCCGAGGTCCACGGTGACGACCGACTGGTCGACCACGTACCTGAGCGAACGCCCGCCGGAGTCGAACCGGACGTCCAAGGCCGCTCCGTCGAGCCGGTAGTCCAGCAGCAGATGGCGGTCGGCGACCCGCCACACCTGGATCCGGTTGTCGGCGAACGAGGCCAGCAGCCCGCCGGGGCCGTACCGCAGCACGGGCATGCTCGCGAGGTCCAGGTTCACCGGTCCGGCGGCCGCCAACTGCCCGGGCAGGCGCCGCGCCGTCCCGGTGTCGACGAGGGTGACCGACCTGGCGCCCCGGCAGGCCAGCGTACGACCGTCCGGGCTGAAGGCCAGGGAGATCGGAGCGCCGGGGCAGGCGGCGCGGAACCGGGCGTCCTCGGTCCCGGCCGGCAGCCGCCGGAGGTGGACGCCGGGCTCGCCCCCCTCCACGGCGTACGCCGCGAGCCGCCCCGAGGACGCGACGGCCGCGTGGCCGAGTTCCCAGTGGGGAAGGGCGCGGCCACTGTCGATGTTCCAGAGGAACAGGCCCTGGCCCTCGTGCACGACGAGGGTCGCGTCGTCGTCGCCGAACTCCAGGAGCAGGTCCAAGATCGACCGGCGGTCCTCGGGATCGGCGGAGTCGTCGGCCTGCGGGTCGTACTCGCGCCTCCGTTTCCCGGTGCGGGCGTCCCACACGACCACCTTCGCGCCGAGCACCGCCGCGAGATAACGGCCGGTCGGACTCAGCGCGACACTCTGCAACACCTGACCGGTGCCTATGCCGGTGTCGGCCCAGCCGCCCGTCCTCCGGCCGGTGCGTACGTCGTAGAGGCGGACGCCGTCGGCGCTGACGCTGGCCAGGACGCGGCCGTCGCCGCTCAGCGCGCGGAGCGTGGTGCCGGTCGCCTGAGGGTCGGGGAAGACGGCGGTCTCGGGCTGGTAGAGGGACGTCGTGAGGGCCGATCGGGTGTCGGCGCCGGGAGCCAGGCGCCAGCCGGCGACCGTCAGCAGCATCGCGGTGCCCGGATCGGTCGTGCGCAGCGTCCCCGCCTGGGAGGCGACCTGCCGTCCGGTCGCCTGGTCGCGCTGCTCGGCGATCCTGCGGGCCTGGTACGCCGACAGCCCGCCGCCCGCGACCGACAGCACGAGCAGGACGGCCAGGACCAGCGTGAGCAGCCTGCGCTGGTTGGCGCGCCTCCTGACCAGGGCCGAACCGGCGGCGAGATACTCGCGTTCCGACGCGTTCAGGGCGAGGTGGCGGCGCCCGCCCGCCGCCCAGGCGAGGGCGCTGTCGAGCCGGGCGCCCTGGAGCAGGTCGGCGTCCTTCCCGCCGTCTCCGCGCCAGCGACGGGCCGCCGCGGCCAGTTCCATGTGCCCGCGCAGGCCGTCGTGTTCCTCGTCGGCCCACGCGCGCAGGCGGGGCCAGGCCCTCACCAGGGCCGGGCCGGCCAGCGTGACAGAGCCGTCCGAACCAGACAGCAGCCCGGCCTGGGCCAGAGCCGCGAGCACCTCCTCGACGGCGGCCCTCTCCTCCGCCGGACGGCCCTCCAGCAGTTCCGCACGACTCACCCGGCGAGTGCTCTCCTCTCCGTGCTCATCCACGGCGATCATCCGCAGCAGCATGTCCGGGACGACGGCCTGCGCGGCCGGGCCGAGCCCGGCGTACACCTCCTCGGCGAGCATGCCCAGGCCGGGCTCGCGATCACCGTCCCGGCCCAGCAGCCCCGCCTCGGCGCTGCCCAGGGCCAGCAGATCCCCCTGGAAGCCGCGGAACCCGCTGACCAGGGCGTTCAGCAGGTCGCGGGCCGCCGGGCGCTCCTCCGGATCCTTGCGCAGCCCGGCGGCCACCAGCGGGCGCAGCGACTCGGGGAGCATGCTGAGATCGGGGTCGACGGACAGGACGCGGTGCATGACGCCGCCGAGGCTCTCCGCCTCGAACGGGTCGATTCCGGTGGCGGCGAACACGACGACGCCGCCCCAGGCGAACACGTCGGCGGGAGTGCCGGCCCGCCGCCCGGTGAACACCTCCGGCGCCATGTAGGTAGGCGTTCCGGCCACCAGGCCGCTCGCCGTCAGCGACATCTCCAGCGTCCGGGCCACCCCGAAGTCGATCACTCGCGGCCCGTCCGGCCCGAGGAGCACGTTGTCGGGTTTCAGATCACGGTGGATCACACCCGCGTCGTGGATCGCGGCCAGGGCGGTGGCCACTCCGGTGGCCAGCCGGTGCAAATCGTCCCCGGCGAACCGGCGGCCCTCCTGACGCACGGCCCGGCGCAGGCTCGGCCCCTCCACGTACTCGCTCACGATGTACGGCTGGTCGCCCTCCAGCTGCGCGTCCAGCACCCGGGCCGTGCAGAAGGACGCCACCCTCCGGGCCGCCGTCGCCTCCCGCCCGAACCTGCCACGTAACTCCTGGTCGCGGGCCGCCTCGCCGTGCAGTACCTTCACCGCGACACGGCGGCCCCCGGAGTCGTACGCCTCGTACACCACCCCCTGGCCGCCCGCCCCGAGCCGGCCCGCCAGCCAGTATCCGCCCAGCCGCTCCGGGTCCTCCGGCAGCAGCGGCGCCGCCAACGCCATACGCACTCCCCGTCTCTCGGTTCTTTGATGCCGACGACGGTCCGGAGGTTCACGCGCCCTTGAACCGCACGCGACCCCGGGCGCGGCCGGCAAGGGCCTCGCCCGCTACCGCATGTCAGCGTTGGCGGGGTCCGACGTCATAGGCGTCTCCGGGTGGTGCGGGGGTTGCGGTAGGTGAAGGCCCACCGGTCCTCGCCGATCTTTCGGCGGGTGTAGCGGGTGGGATGGCGGTAGCGGTCGCGGTTATGGAACTGGCAGGCCGGTCCCAGCAGCTTCAGGTCGGTCAGCCCGCCGCTGCACCAGTTCTCCGCGTGGTCGATCTGGCACATGCTGGCGGGCAGCGGGCAGCCGTCCACCCAGCAGGTGGCATACCGGGCGAAGACCGCCCGACGCTGGGCGGGGGTCGCCAGGCGAACCTTGCGGCCCATGTCCAGCACCTGCCCGGCAGCGTCCATGACTATCCGCACCAAAGTGCTGGTACGCGCCAGCCGGTGCACGCCGGAGACGGGCAGCAGATGCCCGGTCGCCAGTATCAACCCCGGCAACCCCCGCAACCACACCCCCGGCGGCGCATTGCCCCCCACCCCCGGCCGTCTGTTCCCCGGCGGCACATCCGCTCCCACCCCCGCCCACGCGTCACCGCCAAGCCAGGCACTGCCACCCAGCCAAGCGTCACCCTGTTCCGCACCCGGAGGAGCGTCGGGGTCCGTACCCGACGGTCCATCGGCTCCCGCCCCCGGCCAGGCGTTGCCTCCCGTCCTGGGGCTGTCCTCGCTGCGGAGGCCAGTAGCGTCGTTACGCTCGGACGAGGGATCAGGGGCATGTGCCTGATGCGCACATGTGCGCCGCGAATCCCTCGCTCGGTGTCTCTGCACGTCTGTCTGGTCGGCGTGATCCTGCCGGGCGTCGCCGACCTCATCGACCTCGCCCACGTTGCCAAGGTGGTCGGCGGGGTCGGCACGCTCGTCGCCGTCGGCCGAGTCGAAGTGCGGCCAGACGACGGCGGAGCCGCCCGTGGTCGTGTACTGGGGAGCCGAGCGCTCGTCGCCGCAGGCGGGAGCGTCCGTAGCAGGGTCGTCGGAGCAGGTCGCGCAGGCCTCGGCGGCGGGGTTCTCAGCGGCGCAGGCGTCAAGCCAAGGGCCAGGATCACTTCCTGAGCCGGGGTCGAGGCCGGGGTCGGCGCCAGACGGGTCGGTACCTGAGGTGTCGCCGGTTGGGTGGTCGCCCGAGAGGTCGTCGGCGAGGTCGTCGGCAGCGTCGGTGCTCGCGGGTTCGGCGCCTGGGGAGTCGGCTGTGGGGTCGGCGTTTGGGGGGTCGTCGGGGAGGGACTCGGCGTTGACGAGCACCAGAAGCTCGGTCACGATCTTGTTCTCCAGGAGCGCGATCAACGCGTCCGCGTTCCGCACACTCAGGGTGCGGTCGTCACCCTCGGCCTTGGGCTTGGCGTAGACGTCGAGCCAGTGCTGCAACCGCGCGGCGGCCTCTACTGGCAGGTAGAACTCTCCCTCCACACCGCCGTTCCTGCGACGGCGGACGCGGAAGAATCGGCGGTCGAAGTCGGCCTGCTCGTCCTTTTCGTGGCCGTCGGGGTCAAGCACCGCCCGCAGATACCGCCCCGCCTTGGCCACCTCAGCCGCGCCCGCCGATCTCGCCAGCTCCAGCAGGATCCCCTCAGCCGTCTTCGCCTGGTCGTCGGTCAGCCCGGAGGTCGCGGTGCAGATCGCCTCCACAATGCCCTCGGGCAAGGTGCCTTCGGCGAAGCGCTCGCGCACCTGCGGGAGGCGGTGCAGTTCCATGCTCATCGTCACCAACCGGCCCGCACCCGCAGGGGTCATCCCCCCAGCGGAACGCAGCCACAACTTGGTGGACGCATGCCCATGACTCTTCGCCTCCCCGGCCCGATGGACCCGGCCCACCCGGGCCGCCAACGCCGAAGTGATCCGGTCGCGAGCCGACAGCAACTCCTCGGCCTCGGCCAGACACACGCCCGCGTCCTCGGGCACCGGCATCAGCGCCACAACCCGCGCCGCCTCAGCAACCGCCGCCACCGCCACCCACGACGACGACCCAGCGCCGAAAGCGCCACCGTAAGCACCGCCGGAAGCACCATTAGACGCACTGCCAGGCGTAGCACCGGGAGTATCAGCGGGCGCACCACCAGGCGCGCTACCGGCGTCCCCGTCATCGTGATCCCGGCCGGCATCGTGATCCCAACCGGCATCGTGCTCTCGGCCCGTACCGCTCTGGTCTGCATCCCGATCGAAGCCGGTGGCACCGCGGCTCGCATCCTGGTTCACGTCACCTGGACTGGTGGCGGGGGCGCCGCCAGGCGCACCAGCGGAACCACCGACAGAACCACCGACAGAACCACCGACAGAACCACCGACAGAACCACTGCCGGACACCCAACCGGGAACCTCGCCATGAGCGCCTCCGGAAGTGCCTCCGGAAGTGCCGCCGGAAGTGCCGCCGGAAGCGAAGCCGTCGGCGCTCCTTGCCCCGACACGATTCGAAAACGCCTTAATAAGGGGGACTTTCAGCGAATCGCTGAGTCGGCTTGCGTGCTTTGACGCCCCGGGCTCGACGATCGGCACATATTCACGGGCAAGCGCGCCCTCGGATGACCAAAGGGGCGAACCGGCGGTGAGCCGCTCCCACCAGTCGTCATCGCCAGTGTCGTTCGAACGAGGGGGGTGCACAGGATCAGCACCGAACAGATCCATCACACCTCCCCGATGAATTCGAAAACCTGTATTGATTCTTTCACATCACCGCACCATGAACACCCCTGCGTAGCGATTTGTTGGTGTCACAGGCACACGGAAAACCGGCCCTCTTGTGGTGCGACCAGAACGCCTTTTATCAGTTGATGGTGGACGGCCGGAAGAGCGACGGTCCTGCCGTTCTGGTAGGTGCCGCCGCTCCGCTTTCCTGCCGCGTACGACGAAGAGGGGTCACTGGCGCACGCGAGAGGGCTCGTCCCGCGATCGATGACGACGCGCCCCAGGGCGGCTTGCCGAGCCGAATTCTGCACTCACTTATCCGGTCTGCTTCCGCCCAAGCCGGTGAAAGCACGGGCCGGTGAAGAATGTCCGGGCGGGGAGGTTTTAGGGACCGTGACCCGAAAATCATTCCTAACGCCGCACCAACCGCCGACTATGCGAGATTGCCTCGACATGCCGTCCATGTCCATCAAATCCGGCAAATACCTCGGCTGTAGAGGATGCGATCAAACTACGCGTTACTTTCGCGAAACGCGACGACCGCGAACCAGGGTTCTCTTGGCGCGATTTCCAGGGATAACACCCGGGGGCGAGGGCGACGTTCGGCCGGGAGTTCTCGCATCCGGCGACGGCGTGTCACTCCTCTCCGGAGAACCGCTCCCAGGCGGACTGGCGGGCCATGCCGAGGGCGGCGCCGATCCTGGCCCAGGTGACGCCCCGATCACGCAGGCGCTGCACCCAGACCCGCAGGTTCTCCTCCACCTGCGCGCCCACGGCCGCGATGCGCGGCAGGAACTCCAGGATCTGCTCGTCGGTCATGCTCTCGGCGTACGGGATCTCCGCGGCCTCGGCGGGCTCAGCGGACTCGGCGGCCTTGGCGGCCTGGGCGGCCAGGATCTCGGCGCAGAGCCCCACGCACTCGTTGCAGATGTGGACGCCGGGCCCGGCGACCATCTTGTTCACCTCGGTCTTCGACTTCGAGCAGAACGAGCAGCGGATGTCCTGTTCCGACAGAGAAGGTGCCGGCATGTCGCCCTCCCGGCATTCGTTGTCAGGCGTTTCCTGACGAGCGATCAGGAGACTACGCCGTCAGGAACTGCCTGACAAGACATCCCGAATCAGTCGGTGATCACGCCCGCTCGGGCTGGAGCTCCGCCTCGTGCCCGACGTCCGCCCGAGACCGCCGCAGGACGAGGAGCCCGACCGCGAAAGCGGCGACCAGCAGGATGAAGGACACGGTGAAGGCCAGCCGGTAGCCTCCGGCCAGGGCCACCGCCCCGCTCGCCCCGTCGGCCAGCAGGCCCTCCGTACGCGACGCGGCCAGCGTGGACAGCACCGCGACGCCGGTGGCCATCCCGATCTGCTGAGTCGTGTTGAACAGTCCGGAGACCAGACCCGCGTCGTCGCTGCGCGCCCCGGACATGCCGAGCGTGGTCAGCGCCGGGAGCACGAGGCCGCCGCCCATGATGAGCACCATCACCGGGAGCAGGTCGGTCGCGTATCGGGCGTCGACGGGAACGCGGGCGAGCCAGCCCATCGCGCCGATCAGCAGCGCGAGACCGGCCAGCAGGACGCCACGCGCGCCGAAGCGCATGGCCAGCCGGGGGTAGACGAACAGGGACACCACCGCGATGGACACCGCCGCCGGAAGCATGGCCAGACCGGTGCCGAGCGCGCCGTACCGCAGCACGTGCTGCATGAAGAGCGCGACCACGACCTGGAAGGCGAACATCGCGCCCAGCGCCAGGACCTGCACCAGGTTGGCCCCCGCGACGGCGCGCGAGCGGAGGACCCGCAGCGGCATGAGCGGAGTGCGGGCGGTCGCCTGACGGACGAGGAAGGCGGCCAGCGACACGAGGGACGCCGCGCCGAACCACAGGACACCCGCGCCGTACCGCTCGATCTGGACCACGGCGTAGATGCCCAGCATGAGCCCGGCCGTGACCAGCAGGGCGCCGAGGGCGTCGGCCCCGCCCGACAGGCCGGGGCCCCGTTCCGCCGGCAGCGCCCGGACGGCCAGCACGACGGTGACCACACCGATCGGGATGTTGATCAGGAAGATGTAGTGCCAGCCGAGGGCGTCGGTGAGGACGCCGCCGAGCACCGCGCCCAGCGACGCTCCGACGGCGCCGGTGAAGCCGAACACCCCGAAGGCCTTGGCCCGCTCCCCCGGGTCCGTGAAGGTCGTCACCAGGATCCCGAGCACGACCGCGGTGGCCATGGCGCTGCCGACGCCCTGCAGGAACCGGGCGCCGATCAGCGTCGCCGGGTCTCCCGCCACTCCGGCGAGCAGGGACGCGACGGTGAAGACCACGTTGCCGGCCAGGAACACGGCCCTGCGGCCGAGGAGGTCGCCCAGGCGCCCGGCCAGCAGGAGCAACCCTCCGTACGCGATGAGGTAGGCGTTGACCGTCCAGCTCAGGTCGGCGGGCGCGAACCCGAGATCGCGCTGGATCGCGGGCAGGGCCACGGTGACGATGCTGCCGTCGAGGATCGTCATCAACATCGCCGTGGACAGCACGCCGAGTGCCAACCGGCGCGAAGGGGATATGCGCGACATCGGTCGCCTCCTGTTCATGGGGAACAGAAAGGACCGTAGCAGATAGTTTTGTTGCAGACTATCTACCGATGACCGATCATCCTCGCTGGCGTGCCCGGCGCACGGCCTGGGGCGCCTCCGCCGGTGTGCCCAGATGCCCGGTGGCCAGGAGGTTCAACGCCCGGACGAGCATCTCCGCCTCCTCCTCCCGCAACGACTCGAGCGCGGCCCGGTGCACCCCGTCGACGATCTCCTGACTCCGCTTCGCCACCTGCGCACCCTTGTCCGTGACCGCGACGATGCGGGCCCGCCGGTCGGCCCTCGACGGGCGGCGCTCGGCGAGGCCGGCCTTCTCCAGGGCGTCGATGGTGACCACCATCGTGGTCTTGTCCATGTCGCCGATCTCGGCCAGCTGGATCTGCGTGCGCTCCTCCTGCAGCGCGTGGACGAGCACGCAGTGCATCCGCGCGGTCAGCCCGATCTCCGCCAGCGCCGCCGCCATCCGGGTCCTCAGCACGTGACCGGTGTGGTCGAGCAGGAAGGACAGATCGGGTTCAGTCCGCGAGGGCGCCATGGCGGTCATGACCCCCAGGCTACCAATTCGTCCGGTTCAGGATTATCTCTCTCGGACCGGCGTCACCGCAGGAGGGACTCCGCCATCGCGCGCATCCCGGCGGCGACCCGCTCGGACTCCCCCGCCAGAAGCAGTCGCGCGACCCCCTCGTTGTGCATCGAGCCGACGAGGACATGGGCGACGAGATCGGCGTCGAGATCGGGCCGGGCCTCGGCGATCAGCGACGTCACGTGCGCGTGCCAGGACAGGTAGACGGGGTTGTCCGTGAGGCGCCCCTCGGCGTGCCGCCGGGTCGCCAGCGCGTGGTCGTGCGCCGTGATCAGTCTCCCGTTGCGGGCGGCGACCCCGACCACCGCGTCGAGGAAGGCGACCAGACGGTCGCGGGGCGGCGCACCGGGGCCGAGAGGGGGAGGACCGCCGGCGACGGCCTCGCCGAGCGCGCGCACCCGTTCCTCCATCAACGCACGCATGAGGCCGACCCTGCTGCCGAAGCGGTGGAAGACGGTGCCCTTGCCGACGCCCGCCGCGGCGGCGATCCGCTCGATCGACACCTCGTCCGGAGCATGGCTGCGCAGCAGTTCCTCCGCGGCGCCGAGGATCGCACGCCGGTTCCGCGCCGCGTCGGCGCGTTCCGCACGCTGCTCGCCCATCTCGGCTCCCTGGTGACAACTGGACCTGTGGTCCGTACAGTAGCGGCGACAGAACTTGACCGACGGTCCAGTTAGGAGCGTTCATGCGCGCGATCGTGATGCACAAGACCGGGGACCCCGAGGTCCTCACGCTGGAGGAGGTGCCCACTCCGGTGCCGGGGCCGGGCCAGGTGCTCGTCCGTACGGAGGCCGTGGGAGTGGCCTACTACGAGACCGCGATGCGTTCGGGGCTCTTCCCCATGCCCCGGCCGCTCCCCTCGGTCTTCGGCTTCGAGGCGGCGGGCGTCGTGGCCGAGGTCGGTGAAGGGGTGGACAGCGGCCTCACCGGCCGCAGAGTCGCGATCATGAATGCGACCGGCGAAGGCACCTACGCGGAGTACGTCACGGCCGCCGCCGACGCCCTCGTTCCCGTGCCTGACTCCCTGGCCGCGACAGACGCGGTGGCGGTCGCCGTCCAGGGCGCCCTGGCGATGACCCTCCTGCGTACGGCCGGCCTCACCGGAACGGAGACCGTGCTGGCCGAGGTGGCGGGCGGCGGCGTCGGCGGCTACCTCACGCAGCTCGCCCGGCCCATGGGCGCCGCCCGCGTCCTCGCCACCGCGGGCAGCCCGGCCAAACGCGAGCTCGCCCGGGAGCTCGGCGCCGACGACGTCTTCGACCACACCGACCCCGGCTGGACCGAACGGCTGCGGGAGGCGGGCGGCCCGGTCGACGTGGTCTTCGAGTCGCTCGGCGGCGCGTCCGCCGGGCGGGTTCTCGACGCGATGACCCCGGGCACCGGGCGCATGCTGCTGTACGGCCTCCTCGGCGGCCCGCCGGCCGTCACGCCGATGGACCTGCTGCAGCGCGGCCTGACCCTCGTCGGCTGCGGCGGCCCTGAGTCATGGATGTCCCGTGTGCTGGCCGCCCGCGCGGAGGTGCTGGACCTGGCGGCCCGGGGCGGGCTGCGCCCCCAGGTCGACTCGGTGCTGCCCCTGGCCGACGCCGCCGAGGCCCACCGGCGCATCGAGGCGCGGACCGCCGTCGGCAAGGTCGTCCTCGTGCCGTGAACACAGCGCCGTCAACACAGCGCAGTGAACACAGCGCAGTGAACACAGCGCGTGAAGACAGCACCGTGAGCCCGGCTTACGAGGTGCGGCGGCCGGCCTGTGTGGCGGCGACGCACACGAGCACGGCGAGGGCCGCCGTGACGGTCGCGGCACCGATCTCCTCGTGCAGCAGCAGCCAGGCCCACACCAGGTTGAGCAGCGGCTGCGCGAGCTGGATCTGCCCGGCGCGGGCGATCCCGCCCATGGCGAGCCCGGCGTACCACGGGATGAACCCCAGGAACATCGACACCAGCGCGACGTACGCGAACCCGGACAGCGACTCGGCCGAGGGCGCCATGGGTGTGGTCACCGCCAGGACCACGGTCACCGGGACCGTGACCGGGGCCGCGAGCACCAGGGCGTACGAGATGACCCGCCAGCCGGGCGTCTCCCGCGCCAGCCTGCCGCCCTCGGTGTAGCCGACGGCGGCCGACAGCAGGGCGAGCACGAGCAGCACGTCGGCCCCGGCGAGGCGGCCGGTCCCGCGCGTCAGCGTGAACACGGTGATCGACAGCGCGCCGGCCGCGCAGGCGGCCCAGAACAACGGCCTCGGCCGTTCCCCCGCCCGCAGCACCGCGAACGCGGCCGTGGCAGCCGGGAGCAGGCCGACGACCACCGCCGAGTGGGCCGTGCTCGCCCCGCTGTTCAGCGCCAGGCCGCTGAACAGCGGGAAGCCCAGCACGACGCCCAGCACGATCAGCACGTACGGCCGCAGGTGCGCGCGGGGCGGCAGGAGCGGCGCGCCGGCGGCCCTGAGGCAGATCACCGCGACGACCGCCGCGACCACGGCCCGCCCGATCGCGACGAGGTACGGATCGAACCCCCGCATCGCGAACACGGTCGCCGGCAAGGATCCCGAGAACGACAGGACCCCCACCCCGGCGAGCAGGCTGCCCCGCCACTCTCCCCGCCGTTCTCGCTGTTCTCCCTGCCGTTCTCCCCGCCGTGGACCGCGGCCCGCTATCGGCCGGACATCGATAGCGCTATCGTTATATTTCATGAATGACGATAGCAGTATCGCCCGTCTCGCCGCGATCCTCCGTACGGAGACGGAACGGTCGCGGCCGGGTGAGCGGCTGCCGCCGAGCAGGGAGATCATGCGCCGCCACGGCGTCGGCCCGGTGACAGTCTCCCGGGCCATCGCCCAGCTCGCGGCGGAGGGACGGGTGGTCACCCGGCCCGGCGCGGGCGTGTTCGTCGCCCCGGTCCGGCGGCCGGTCGCGGACGCGCCCGACTCGTCCTGGCAGACCGTGGCCCTCGGCGACCGGGTCGTCGACGACTCGGCGGTGGCCGGCCTGCTGGCCCAGCCCGCCGAGGGCGTCGTGCCGCTCACCGGCGGCTACCTGAACCCCGGGCTGCGCCCGGCGCGGGCCCTGGCCGCCGCCGCGGCGAGAGCCGTACGCCGTCCGGAGGCGTGGGGGATGCCGCCCGTGAACGGCCTGCCGGAACTGCGCCGATGGTTCGCGTCGGAGGTCGGCGGCACGGTCACCCCGAACGACGTGCTCGTCGTCAGCGGCGGCCAGTCGGCGCTCACGCATGCGTTCCGGGCGCTCGCGGCGCCGGGCTCGCCGGTCCTGGTCGAGACCCCGACCTATCCGGGTGCGCTCGCGGCGGCGCGGGCGGCCGGGCTCCGGGCCACGGCCGTGCCGCTCGACGGCGAGGGCGTACGGCCCGACCTGCTGGCGGAGGCCTTCGCCATGACCGGGGCGCGGGTGTTCTACTGCCAGCCGACGCTGCACAACCCCACCGGCGCGACCCTCGGCCACGAGCGCAGGGAACAGGTCCTGGCCGTGGCACGGGCCGCGGGCGCCTTCGTCGTCGAGGACGACTACGCGCGTTATCTGGCGACCGGTCCCGTCCCGCCGCCCATGGCGGCCATGGACGCGCACGGGACGGTGGTCCACGTCCTGTCGCTGAGCAAGATCACCTCACCGAGCCTGCGGGTGGCGGCGCTGGTCGCGCGGGGGCCCGCCGCGCACCGGCTGAGAGCCTCGCAGGTGGTGGAGTCGTTCTTCGTCGCCCGCCCGCTGCAGGAGACGGCGCTGGAGTTCCTCGCCTCCCCCGCCTGGCGCCGCCACCTCGGCGCGGTCCACCAGGAGATCGGCGTACGGCAGGCCGCCCTGCTCGCCGGGCTCGCCCGGCACGCGCCCGCCGCCGAGGCGCACCTGGTGCCCCCCGGCGGCCTGCACCTGTGGGTACGGCTCCCGCCCGGCACGGACGAGGCCGAGACGGCCGAGGCGGCGCAGGCGAACGGCGTGCTGGTGAGCCCCGGACGGATCTACTACCCCGCCGAGCCTCCCGGCCCGCGGCTGCGGCTGACCCACACCGCCCCCGTCAGCCTCGCCGAGCTCGACGAGGGCGTGCGCCGCCTCGCCGCCGTCCTCCCCAACTGAGCGCCACGGTGACCGTCACCGGACCCGGCGGTCCTGCCGGGGCGCGCGGGCGTCACGCGAAAGGCGCTCGCGGCGCTCCTTGTTCCGCAGCGCCAGGTAGGCCAGGTAGCTGATACGCATTGGTTTCTCCTCCGCCGGAATGCCAGACACCAGTGTAACGCTTATGGAGGTGTTGGTATTTCGCGACCTCCGACTGTCGTACAGTGGTCACGAGGGGTGATCGATCATGACGGGCCCGGCGGAGCTGCTCCGCGACTTCGTTAACACCTACGACGTCGAGGGAGACGCCGACGAGCTGGCATCGCCGGCCGACCTGTCCGTCTGGCTGCGCGAGCGCGGGCTGACCGGCGACGGCGACCGGGCCTCCGACGAGGACCTCGCGGTCGCCGCCCACCTGCGCGAAGGGCTGCGCGCGGCGCTGCGCCACAACCACGACGGAGGCCCGTACGACGGGCCGGAGGGCCTGGAGGCGGCGCTGGCCGGTCTTCCGGTGCGCGTGACGCTCTCGGGGGGCACACCCGCGCTGGAGCCGACGGCGTCCGGCGTCGCGGGCGGCCTGGCGCGGCTCGCCGCGCAGATCCCGGCGGCCCACGCCGACGGCACCTGGCCGCGGCTCAAGGTCTGCGCCGAGAGCACGTGCCAGTGGGCGTTCATCGACTCCTCAAAGAACCGGTCTCGCTCCTGGTGCTCCATGCGCGTCTGCGGAAACCGCACAAAAACCCGGGCATATCGGGCACGACGCCAGGTGGACGGCACGGCGAGGCCCTCCTGACCAGTACGGTGTTACAGGCTAAGAAAGGAGCCCGCCGAATGGGTGTGAGAGCTGCCCGCCTCGAGGACGTCGACGCGGTGACCAGCACCCAGATCCGGGCGTGGAAGGCGGTCTACCGCGACTTCCTGCCACCGGTCCCGCTGGAGCACATGACGGGTCCGGCGGCGGAGAAGATGTGGCGCCGCCAGTGGGAGGAGGCGATCCTCTCGCCGCCCACGCCGCGTCACCGTCTGCTCGTCGCCGTCGAGCGGGTGGTGCCCGACACCGACGCGTTCACCGCGCTCGGGCCCGGCGGGATTCTGGCGACCGCGGCACAGCGTGCCTCCGACCGGGTCGTGGGGCTGGCGTCGCACGGGCCCGCCGAGGATCCCGACCTCCATCCGGCCACGACGGCCGAGTTGATGACCCTGCTCGTCGACCCGAACCACATCAGGCGCGGGCACGGCAGCAGACTTCTCAACGCCACCGTGGACCACCTCCGCGAGGACGGCTACAGCACGGTCGTGACCTGGGTGTTCGCCGACAACCACCAGATGCTCGGCTTCCTGGAGTCGGCCGGCTGGGGTGAGGACGAGGCCGAGCGCGTGCTCGACATGGGCCGCCCGATCCGGATGATCCGCCTGACCACCGACATCAGCTGACCGCTCGCGTCCGCCCGGCCACCAGCAGCCCGGCCACCTCCAGCCCGCCTTCCGCCCGCCGCCCGTCCCGTCCGCCAACCCCGCTGTCGGCACTCCGCAGGGGATTGGCCAGACTGGTGACGCCTTCACCGGCTACGCAAAGGTAGGAAAAGGGAGTCACGTGGCCACCCCAGCTCAATGGTTAGCGGGCGCACGCCCCCGCACGCTGCCCGCCGCCGTCGTCCCGGTCGCCGTCGGCACCGGCGCGGCGGTCGCGGAGGACGGCGCGGTCTGGTGGCGGGCCCTGCTCGCCCTGTTCGTCGCGCTGGCGCTTCAGGTCGGCGTCAACTACGCGAACGACTACAGCGACGGCGTCAAGGGCACCGACAAGGACCGGGTCGGCCCGTTGCGGCTGGTCGGCTCGGGCGTCGCGGCGCCGAAGCGGGTGCTCGCCGCCGCCCTGGCCTGTTTCCTCGCCGCCGCGGTCGCGGGGCTGGTGCTGGTGGTCGCCACCCGCGCCTGGTGGCTGCTGCTGGTCGGCCTCGCGTCCATCCTGGCCGCCTGGTTCTACACCGGAGGATCCCGCCCGTACGGCTACCGCGCGCTCGGTGAGCTCTCGGTCTTCGTGTTCTTCGGTCTCGTGGCCGTGGCCGGCACGACGTACGTGCAGGTGGAACGCCTGACCTGGCTGTCGCTGGCCGCGGCGGTGCCTGTGGGGCTGCTCGCCTGCGCGCTCCTCGTGGTCAACAACCTGCGCGACATCGTGACCGACGGGCCGTCCGGCAAGCGCACGCTGGCGGTGGTGCTGGGCGACACCCGGACCCGTCTGGCCTACGCGGCGACCCTGGTGCTGCCGTTCGTCTGCGCGCTCGCCCTTGTGCCGGCACGGCCCTTCGCCGCGCTGACCGTGCTCGCGCTCCCCCTCGTGGTGACCCCCGTCAGGACGGTCCGCTCGGGCGCGACCGGCCCCGCCCTCATCGCGACCCTGCAGCAGACCGGGCGCCTGCAACTCGTCTTCGGCGCGCTGTTCGCCCTCGGCCTGGCCCTGTTCTGACCGGCCCCGCCCTGCTCGGCCCTGCACTGCCGCCCTGCACTGCCGCCCTACTGGGAGCGGGCGCCGTTCGCGGCGTAGTCGCGGAGGGTGATGCTCTGCGCGGTCTTCCGCGCGATCTTCGCGGGCAGGTTCCTTCCGGGCAGGTAGGGCATGATCCTGTAGTAGCGGTTGAGGAACGAGGCCAGGAAGCGGTTGCCGGGGACCATCAGCTTGGCGACGCCGTCGCCCATCTTCTGGCAGCGCTCCGCGTACGCGCGCACCTCCCTCTCGTAGCGGGCGAACGCGACGCGGTGGTCGCCGTGCGCGTCGGCCAGCTCCCCCGCCAGGACGTACGCGCCGACCAGGGCCAGGCCGGACCCCATGCCCGACAGGGAGGACGGGCAGTAGGCGGCGTCGCCGACCAGGGCCACCCGGCCCCGGGTCCACGCGTCCATGCGGACCTGGCCGACCGAGTCGAAGTAGAAGTCCGGCGCGAAGCGCATGTCCCTCAGCAGCCGATCGCTCTGCCAGCCGTTGCCGGTGAACTGCTCCACGAGGACGGCCTGCTGCCGGGCCACGTCGCGCCGGTCCAGGTCCAGGATCGGTGAGCCGAAGTAGAAGACTGCCTTCGCCTCGGTGTTGTGACGCGCGCTGTACATCGCCACCAGCCTGTTGGCCGTACGGTAGGCGTGGCCGTGGTGGTCGAGGCCGAGGTGGTTGGCGGTGGTGAAGATCGCGCAGTAGACGCCCAGGTGCCTGACGTAGTCCTCCTCGGGCCCGAAGGCCAGGCGGCGGGTGGTGGAGTGCAGGCCGTCGGCGCCGACGACCAGGTCGAACCGGCGCGGCTCGCCGCGTTCGAAGGTCACGGTCACCCCGTCGGCGTCCTCGGCGAGCGAGGTGACGGAGTCGCCGAAGACATACTCGGTGTGCTCCTTGGTGGCGTCGTAGAGGATGCGGGCCAGGTCGCCTCGGAGGATCTCGACGTCCCCGGCGAACAGGTCGGCGGGCAGCTCGGCCAGCGGCCTGCCGGCGCTGTTGACGTACGACATGGAGCCCATGCCGGTGCGGGCGCGCTCGATGTCGTCCAGGATGCCCATTCGGCGCAGGATCGACAGATGCGCCTCGCCGCGGAAGTCGACGGCGTATCCGCCGTCGCGCAGCGCGGGGGCGCGCTCAACGACCGTGGGGGTGAAGCCGTGGCGGTGGAGCCAGTAGGCGAGGGCGGGGCCGGCGACGGAGGCACCGGAGATCAGCACGTTGCGGTTGGCCACGGCGTCGTTCACGACGTTCTCCGAGGCGTTGTTCACGGCGTTGTCCATGGAGGAGAGCCTGCCGACAGGGGCTCACCGGAGGCTCACCCCCGGCTCACCGCTTCTGCGAGGGCCTCGGGAAGTCCCAGCCGGCGCAGCGCGTCCGGAGCCGAGATGCCGCCGGCCGCCACGGCTCCGGCGGCCTCCCGGTAGCGCGTCCGGGCTGTCGAGTGGTCGCCGCGCGCTTCCGCGACGCGGCCCAGCCCGGCGAGCGCGCGCACCCGGTTGCCGAGGCTTCTGATCCAGTGCGGGTCGATCCGCTCCAGGGCCTCGCCGTACAGCCGTTCCGCCTCGTCCAGGCCGCCCTCCCCCAGGGCGATGTCGCCGAGCCCCCGCAGGGCCGCCCCCAGACAGGTGCCGCTGCCGGCGCCGCGGGCCAGCTCGGCGGCTCTCGCGTAGTCCGCGCGCGCCCCCTCCGCGTCGCCGGCGGCGGCCAGGTAGTCGCCCCGGTTGACCAGCAGGTCGGCGGAGTCCTCCCGGGCGCCGAGCAGGCCGGTCAGGGTGAGGGCATCGTCGGTCAGGGCGATCGCCCGCGCGTGATCGCCGCGTCCGCCCGCCAGCCCGGCGAGCATGTCCAGAGCCAGTGCGGCGCCCCATCTGTCCCCGAGAACGCGGAAATCCTCGGCGGCCGCGCCGAAGTCCCGCTCGGCCGGTGCGACGTCCCTCTCGCCCAGGGCGCCGAAGCCCGACACGATCCGGGCGACCGCCCGCACCCACGGCTCGGGGCTGTCGTGCTGGGCCGACAGGAGGGTGAACGCGGCCTGTGGCTCGCTTTCGCCGACGTTCCGCATCATCCACGGCAACAGGACCGCCGGGTAACGGCCCGGCCGGTCGCCCGACCACGCGGCGGCCAGAGCCCTGTCCGCCGCCGCGCGGTGGCGCCGCCATGTCGCGCGGTCGGACGCGGCCAGCAGCACGCACGTCGCGTACTCCTCGCCGAGGCCGTCCGGGGGCGTGTCACCGAGCGCGCCGAGCAGCCCGATCGCGTACGGTGCGACCGCGGCGGACACGCCCCGGATCCACAGGTAGGCCGAGGCGGCGGCGAGCAGTTCCAGGGCCGTCGCGATCTCCCTGGCCTCGACCGCCCACCGCACCGCCGCCAGCAGGTTCTCGTGCTCGGCGACGAGGAGCGGCAGCCATTCCAGTTGCCCCGCCCGCCGCAGGTGCGGATCGGCCGCCCGCACGAGCTCCAGGACATGCCGCGCGTGGGCGCGCAGCGCCGTTTCGCGGTCGCCCGCCTCGTCGAGCCGCTCGGCGCCGTAGGCGCGGATCGTCTCCAGCATCCGGTAACGGCCGCGGGAGACCTCCAGGAGCGACTTGTCGGCCAGCGACTCCAGCGTCTCGGCATCCGCGCGGCACACCTGCCGCGCCGACTCCGCCGTCGCGCCTCCCGCGAAGACGGTGAACCGCCGTGCGGCTCGCCGCTCGGGCTCGGTCAGCATGTCCCAGCTCCACGCGACCACCGAACGCAGCGTCCGGTGCCGGCCGTCGGCCGGACGGCTGCCGCGGGACGTGATCGCGAGCCGGTCGTTCAGCCTCCCCTCGAGTTCGCCGAGGTCCAGCGAGCGTAGCCGCGCCGCCGCGAGTTCGACGGCCAGCGGCAGGTCGTCCAGGGCCGCGCAGATCCGCCGTACGCGCCGGGGGTCGGCGGCGAAACCCCGTCGCACGGCGCGGGCCCGGTCGGTGAACAGCCGCACCGCCGCGTCGCCGTCGAGCGGACGCACCGGGTAGAGGTGCTCGCCGATGACTCCCAGAGGTTCGCGGCTGGTGGCCAGGACCCGCAGCCGCGGGCAGGCCGCCAGCAGCCGCGCCGCCAGCGCGGCCGCCTCCTCGACCACGTGCTCGCAGTTGTCCAGCACGAGCAGGAGCACCCGGTGGGACAGCGCCGCGATCAGGCGGTCGACCGGCGTCCGCGGGCCGTCCCCCATCTGCAGCCCGCTCTCACGTAGGCCGAGCGCGCCGAGCACCGCCCGCGCCGGCCCGTCCCCGTCGCCCAGCGCGGCCAGCTCCACGAAGCACACCTCGTCGGCCGCCGCCCCGGCCACCTCGACCGACAGCCGGGTCTTGCCCACGCCGCCGGGCCCGAGCAAGGTCACCAGCCGGGCCACCCGGAGCAGGCCGGCGACCTCGGCCACCTCCTCGTCGCGGCCGACGAAGGAGGTCAGCTGGGCGGGCGGTGCGGCGGGCCACGGCGACGGATCGGCGCTCAGCAGCTCCCGGTGCAACGCGACCAGCTCGGCCGAGGGATCGGCGCCCAGCTCGTCGGCCAGGCGCCGCCTCACCTCCTCGAACACGAGCAGCGCCTCGCCCTGTCCGCCCTCGGCGGACAGCGCGCGCATCAACAGTCCGGCCGGCCGTTCCCTGAGCGGGTGGCGGCCGACGAGCTCGCGCAGCTCCGCGATCACGGCGCGATGCTCGCCGAGCCGCAGGTCGCCCTCGATCCGGTCCTCCAGCGCGGCCAGCCGCAGCTCCTCCAGCCGCGTCGCGGCGGCCTGGGCCGTCTCGCTCTCGGTGAGCCCGGCCAGCGCGGGTCCGCGCCACAGGTCCTGCGCCTCGCGCAGCAGCGTCACCGCTCGTTCCGCCTCGCCGTCGCGCAACGCCGTCCGGCCCTGCCCGGCCAGCCGCTCGAACCGGCAGGCGTCCACGTCGTCGTCCGCGACCAGGATCCGGTATCCCGCACCGCTCCGCTCGATCACGGCCTCCGGCCCCAGCGCGGCGCGCAGCCGGGACACCTGCGACTGCAGCGCGTGGGCCGACAGCACGCCGCCGGGATCGATCTCCCCGGTCAGCCGGTCGGACGGCACGACCCGGCCAGGGCGGATCAGCAGCAGCGCCAGCAGCGCGCGCCGCGCCGGTCCGCCCAGCGGAACCTCGATCCCGTCGTCGCGCCACGCCCGGGTCTCGCCGAGGATTCCGAACCGCATGCCGGAGATTATCCTCCGGCGGGCGGCGACCACTACAGGTCGAGGAGGTGCTCCAGGCCCACGGTGAGGCCGTCGAGGCCCCCGACCCGTCGTACGCCCAGCAGGACGCCGGGCGTGAACGAGGCGCGGCTCATCGAGTCGTGGCGGATCGTGAGGGTCTCCCCCTCGCCGCCGAAGATGATCTCCTGGTGCGCGATGAGCCCCGCGAGCCGCACCGCGTGCACGTGGACGTCGTCGACGGTCGCCCCCCGGGCGCCCTCCAGCGCGGTGGAGGTCGCGTCGGGCGAGGGGGCGAGACCCGCCTCGCGCCGCGCCCGCGCCACCAGTTCGGCCGTACGGCGGGCGGTGCCGGAGGGCGCGTCGGCCTTGTGCGGGTGGTGCAGTTCGACGATCTCGACGGACTCGAAGTGCCTGGCCGCCTGCGCGGCGAAGTGCATCATCAGCACGGCGGCGATGCCGAAGTTGGGGGCGATGAGCGAGTTCGTCCCCGGATTGGCGGCCAGCCAGCCGCGCACGGTCTCCAGCCGTTCGTCGTCGAACCCGGTCGTGCCGACGACCGTGTGGATGCCGTGGGAGATGCACCATTCGAGGTTGTCCATCACGACGCCGGGGTGGGTGAAGTCCACCACCACCTCCGCGCCGCTCAGCGCGTCGAGCTTGTCGTCCTTGTCGACCTCCGCCACGAGCTCCAGGTCGTCGGCCGCGGTCACGGCCTTGCACACTTCCACACCCACGCGCCCTCGGGCGCCCAGAACACCGACCTTAATCACGCGCCAAGGCTATAGCGCCCGGCCGCCGCGACGGCGGAGGGGAGGCACGGACAGGAGACACGGGCAGGAGACACGGGCAGGAGACACGGACGGGGAAGCGCGGCCAGGGGTCAGTGCGGACGGCAGACGAGAAAAGGCCGCGTGCGGTGCGAATGCACCACACGCGGCCTCCACAGCCCGCGGCGCGGGCTCACGACAGGCTTACGACAAGCTCACGACGGCCTCACGACAGGCTCAGGCGATGGCGAAGCCGAAGTCCTTGTCGGCGTACGGCCCGATCACGGCGAGCGTCAGGGGCCGGTTGAGGACGTCCTGGGCGACCGCGGCGATCTCCTCGGGGGTGACCGCCTCGATGTGCCCAAGTATCTCGTCCACCGTCATGAGCCGCTCGTAGACGAGCTCGCTCTTGCCGATCCTGGACATGCGCGAGCCGGTGTCCTCGAGACCGAGCACCAGCCCGCCGCGCATCTGGCCCTTGCCGCGGGCGATCTCCTCGGGCGTGATGCCCTCGGCCAGGACCCTGCCCAGCTCGTCGCGGCAGATCTTCAGCACGTCGTCGATCTTCGAGGGCAGGCAGCCCACGTAGATCCCGAACTGGCCGGTGTCGGCGTACTGGGAGGTGTAGCTGTAGGCGCTGTAGGCCAGGCCGCGCTTCTCCCGGATCTCCTGGAACAGGCGCGACGACATGCCGCCGCCGAGCGCCGCGTTCAGGACGCCGAGGGCGAAGCGCCGGTCGTCGTTGCGGGAGACGGCGGTCATGCCGAGGACCAGGTTGGCCTGCTCGGTGGGCCGGTCGAGCACCCGCACCCCGCTCCGGACGTCCACGCCGGGCCCGCCGATGCGCGGCTGCGCCGGCGCGGCGGAGCCGCCCAGCGCGCCCGCCCGCTCGTACGCCGCCGCGACCAGCGCGACCACCCGCTCGTGGTCGACGTTGCCCGCCACCGACACCACGGTGCGGGGCGGGACGTAGAACCGCTGGTAGTACTCGCGGATGCGGTCGCGGGTGAGCGCGTTGATCGAGTCGTCGTTGCCGAGGATCGGACGGCCGATCGGCGTGTCGCCGTACAACTCGGTGGAGAACTGCTCGTGCACCACGTCGGAGGGATCGTCGTCGTGCATGGCGATCTCCTCCAGGATCACGCCGCGCTCCGACTCCACGTCCTCCTCGGTGACCAGCGAGGAGGTCACCACGTCGGCGAGCACGTCGATCGCCAGCGGCAGGTCCTCGTCGAGCACCCGGGCGTAGTAGCAGGTGTACTCCTTGGCGGTGAACGCGTTGATCTCACCGCCGATGCCCTCGATGGACGCCGAGATCTCCATGGCGTCCCGCGTCGGCGTGCCCTTGAAGAGCAGGTGCTCCAGGAAGTGGGTGGCCCCCATGTGCTCGGGGGCCTCGTCGCGCGAACCGATGCCCACCCACATGCCGACCGCGACGCTGCGCACGGTCGGCATCGTCTCCGTCACGACCCGAAGGCCGCCGGGCAGGACGGTGCGGCGGACGACCCCCGCACCCTCCTTGCCCGGAAACAGCGTCTCGGTGGTCACGAGTTGCGCTCGTCCCGTCCGCCACGGGTACGGCTGCGGCTGCGGCGCGGAGCCCGCGGCTGCTCGTCCTCCCCCTCCGGCGCGGCGGCGGCCTCGGCGGGCGGGGCACCGGTCTCCGCGGCACCGGTCTCAGCACCGGCGTCCTTCTCGGCGGCCTCCTTCTCGACCACCTCGACCGGGACCAGCGAGAGCTTGCCGCGCGAGTCGATCTCGGCGATCTCGACCTGGATCTTCTCGCCGACGTTCATGACGTCCTCGACGTTCTCGATCCGCCGGCCGCCGTGCAGCTTGCGGATCTGCGAGACGTGCAGCAGGCCGTCCTTGCCCGGGAGCAGCGAGACGAACGCGCCGAACGCGGCGATCTTGACGACCGTGCCCAGGTAGCGCTCGCCGACCTCCGGCATGTGCGGGTTCGCGATGCCGTTGATCAGCGTGCGGGCGGCCTCGGCGGACGGGCCGTCGGTGGCGCCGATGTAGATCGTGCCGTCGTCCTCGATGGTGATCTCGGCGCCCGTGTCGTCCTGGATCTGGTTGATCATCTTGCCCTTGGGGCCGATGACCTCGCCGATCTTGTCGACCGGGACCTTGATGGTGATGATCCGCGGCGCGGTCGGGTTCATCTCCGCCGGGGCGTCGATGGCCTCCTGCATCACGTCGAGGATCGCCAGCCGGGCGCCCCTCGCCTGCTTCAGCGCGGCGGCGAGCACGTGGGCCGGGATGCCGTCCAGCTTGGTGTCGAGCTGGAGCGCGGTGATCAGGTCCTTGGTGCCGGCGACCTTGAAGTCCATGTCGCCCATCGCGTCCTCGGCGCCGAGGATGTCGGTCAGCGTGACGAAGGTCTCGCCCTCGCCGATGAGACCCATCGCGATGCCCGCGACCATCTCCTTGAGCGGGACGCCCGCGTCGAGCAGCGCCATCGTGGAGGCGCAGACCGACCCCATGGAGGTCGAGCCGTTCGACCCGACCGCCTCCGACACCTGCCGGATCGCGTACGGGAACTCCTCACGCGTGGGCAGCACGGGGATCAGCGCCCGCTCGGCCAGCGCGCCGTGGCCGATCTCCCGGCGCTTCGGCGAGCCGACGCGGCCCGTCTCACCCGTGGAGTACGGCGGGAAGTTGTAGTTGTGCATGTAGCGCTTGGTCCGCTCGGGATTGAGCGTGTCGATCATCTGCTCCATGCGCAGCATGTTCAGCGTGGTGATGCCGAGGATCTGGGTCTCGCCACGCTCGAACAGGGCCGAGCCGTGCACCCGGGGCACGACGTGGACCTCGGCGTTGAGCTGCCGGATGTCCTTGGGCCCGCGGCCGTCGATGCGGACGCCCTCGCTGATGACCCGCTCGCGCATCAGCTTCTTGGTCAGCGACCGGAACGCGGCGCCGATCTCCTTCTCGCGGCCCTCGAAGTCGGGCAGCAGCTTCTCGGCCGCGAGCTGCTTGACCCGGTCGATCTCCAGCTCGCGCTCCTGCTTGCCGGCGATCGTCAGCGCCGAGGCCAGCTCGCTCCGCACGGCGGCGGTGACGGCCTCCAGGGCGTCGTCCTGGTAGTCGAGGAAGATCGGATACTCGGCGGTCTCCTTGCCGGCCACCTCGGCCAGCTTGGACTGCGCGTCGCAGAGCACCTTGATGAACGGCTTGGCGGCCTCCAGGCCCTGGGCCACGACCTCCTCGGTCGGGGCGACCGCGCCCTCGGCGACCAGCTTCAGCGTGTCGCGGGTCGACTCGGCCTCGACCATCATGATCGCCACGTCGCCGTCGGCGATCGTGCGGCCGGCGACGACCATGTCGAACGTGGCGCGCTCAAGCTCGACGTGGGTGGGGAACGCCACCCACTGGCCGTCGATGAGCGCGACCCGCACGCCGCCGATCGGGCCGGAGAACGGCAGCCCGGCGAGCTGCGTCGACATGCTCGCGGCGTTGATCGCGATCACGTCGTACAGGTGGTCGGGGTGCAGGGCCATGATCGTCGCGACGATCTGGATCTCGTTGCGCAGGCCCTTCACGAACGACGGCCGCAGCGGCCGGTCGATGAGGCGGCAGGTGAGGATCGCGTCCTCCGACGGCCTGCCCTCCCGGCGGAAGAACGAGCCGGGGATGCGGCCCGCCGCGTACATCCGCTCCTCGACGTCCACCGTCAGCGGGAAGAAGTCGAGGTTCTCCTTGGGATGCTTGGACGCGGTGGTCGCGGACAGGATCATGGTCTCGTCGTCCAGGTACGCGACCGCGCTGCCTGCTGCCTGCCTGGCCAGCCTGCCGGTCTCGAACCTGATCGTACGCGTGCCAAAGGGGCCGTTGTCGATAACGGCCTCCGTGCTGTGGACACCCTCCACGGGGGACCTCCTTCTCGGATCGGTCTCCCGCGTCTCGGTTGCCGGGCTCCCCGTTCAGGTGCAGTGCCGGTCTTCGATCGAAGCGCCCGGTCCGTCCGCACGGCTTTCGCCGTGCCGACCGGGGGCCACTACCGAGGACCGGCCCTCTCACGCCGCGGGATCGCGCTGCGGCTTGCTTGCGGACGCGGGGCACTGTGTCTCGGCTCTTCAGTTGTCTTGCCAGGCCATTGTGGCCTGTTTATGGAAAAGGAGCGGCGAGGAATCGCCGCTCCTTACTCACCTTATCGGCGAAGGCCCAGCCGCTCAATCAGGGAGCGGTAGCGGGTGATGTCCTTGGCCTGCAGGTACTTCAGCAGCCGGCGGCGCCGGCCGACCAGCAGGAGCAGACCACGACGGCTGTGGTGGTCGTGCTTGTGGGTCTTCAGGTGCTCGGTCAGGTCGCTGATCCGCCTGCTGAGAAGCGCGATCTGGACCTCCGGGGACCCGGTGTCACCCTCGGTGGTGCCGTACTCGGTGATGATGGTCTTGGTGGTAGCGGCGTCGAGCGACACTGCTTCTCCGTTCTGATGAAATGGCACGCGCGACACTTCGAGCCCGCGAACGACCGTGCGTGCCTACAGTCGCCGTGACAGACAGCCGGGGTGGAAAGCTCCACCCGAACATGGCTGACATACAACCCTACCAGGTGCCGGCGGCGCTCCGTCGCGGTGCGTCACGACGTGAACGCGCGTGCCCTCGCCGTGTCCTCGTGCATCTGCTCGATCAGCGCCTCGATCGAGTCGAACCTGAGCGTGTCGCGAAGCCGCTCGCCGAAGTCCACCGCCACGTGCGCGCCGTACAGGTCGAGGTCGTCGCGGTCCAGCGCGTACGCCTCGACCGTGCGCTCCACTCCGTCGAAGGTGGGGTTGGTGCCGATCGAGATCGCGGCGGGCCAGCGCTCCCCCTCGTACGGCGAGGGGGACTGGAAGCACTCCAGCCACCCGGCGTAGACGCCCTCGGCCGGGACGGCGGTGTTGTGCGGCGACTCGACGTTGGCGGTCGGGAAGCCGAGCGCACGGCCCCGCTGGTGGCCGCGGACCACCACGCCCTCCACCCGGTGGGGGCGGCCGAGCAGGGCCGCCGCGCCCGCGACGTCACCGGTGGAGAGCCGCTCGCGGATCCGGGTGGAGGAGATGGCCTCGCCGTCGCTGACGAGCGGCACCCCCTCGGCCGTGAAGTCGTACTTCTCCCCCAGTGTGCGCAGCGTCTCCAGGTCGCCCGCCGCCCGGTGACCGAAGCGGAAGTTCTCCCCCACCACGACACCGGCGGCGTGCAGGCGGTCGACCAGCGCGGTCTGCACGAACTCGTCCGGCGTCATGCGGGAGAACTCCAGCGTGAACGGCAGCACGCACACCGCGTCGACGCCGAGCGAGAACAGCAGGTCGACCCGTCGGGGTGTGGTGGTGAGCCGGGGCGGCTGGTGGCCGGGCCGGACGACCTCCTCGGGATGCGGGTCGAAGGTCACGGCCACGGCCGGCAGCCCGAGGTCGCCGGCCATGCCGACCGTCCGCGTCACCATGCGCTGGTGACCGAGATGGACACCGTCGAACACGCCGATGGTGACGACGGACCTGCCCCAGTCCTGCGGGACCTCGTCCAGCCCGTGCCAGCTCTGCACCTCGACCTCGCTTCGCATCCATGTGCCCCGCCTCCGGCGAGGCGGCCCGGATCGCCCTCCCGGACGCCCTCGCGCGCAGTAGACAGCCTGCCATGCCCGGGCGGCCGCGCGGGAATCAGCCCCGGTTTCAGGAGACGAAGACCACCAGGGGCCGGGCCGCCCCGTCGCGCTCCTCGGCGAGCGCCAGCAGCGCGCCGTCCGGCCCGAACACGCCGACCGGGCCGGGCCCGAGGCCCGCCGCGCGCAGCCGCCCGCCGTGCGCGACCAGTCGCGCCTCGTCCTCGGCCACGTCCCGCCGGGGGAAGGCCGCCGCCACCGCGTCGGCCATCGGCATGATCACGCATTCGCGGGCGAGGTCCTCGATCGTGCGGGCCGACTCGATGCCGTACGGGCCGACCCGGGTGCGGCGCAGCCGGGTGAGGTGGCCGCCGACGCCGAGCGACGCGCCGAGGTCGCGGGCCAGCGCCCGGATGTAGGTGCCGCTGGAGCACGTGACGACCGCGTCGAGGTCCACCGTCTCCGGGGTCCGCCTGATCTCCCCGATCTCGAAGGCGCGCACCGTGACCGGCCGGGCGGCGAGGGCGACCTCCTCCCCCGCCCGGGCCCGCTTGTAGGCCCGTTCTCCGTCGACCTTGATGGCGCTCACCTGCGGCGGCACCTGCATGATCTCGCCGGTGAGCGCGGCGACGCCCGCACGGATGTCCTCGTCGGTCACATGGCCCGCGGGCGTGGTGGCGGTCACCTCGCCCTCGGCGTCGTCGGTGTTGGTCGAGGCCCCGAGGCGGATCGTCGCCTCGTACACCTTCTCGGTCAGCGCGAGGTGCCCGAGGAGGCGGGTCGCCTTCTCCACGCCGATCACCAGCACGCCGGTCGCCATCGGGTCGAGCGTGCCGGCATGGCCGACCTTGCGGGTGCCGGCGACGCCGCGCATCTTGCCCACGACGTCGTGGGACGTCCAGTCCGCGGGCTTGTCCACGATGATGAGCCCGCTCGGCGGCGGGGGCCTTCTTGTCACGGCTCAGTCCTGTGCGGGTGAGGAGGGACGGGCGGGGTGAGGAGGGGGCGGAGGGCGGCCATCGTGTCCGCCACGGGCAGCGCCGAGGAGAACCCCGCGGCCCGCGCGTGCCCGCCGCCGCCGAGGGCGGCGCAGGCACGGGCCACGTCCACCACGCCCTTGGACCGCGTCGAGACGTTCCAGCCGCCGTCGTCGTCCTCCTTGAGCACGACCGCGACCTCGGCCTCGTCGACCCGGCGCACGACGTCGATCACGCCTTCGACCTCGTCGTACGGCAGGCCCTCGGCGGCGCGGTCGGCGCGGCTCACGAAGGTCCACACCAGCCCGTGGCCGCCCGCGACGTCCGGTTCCAGCGTGGCCCGTCCGAGCGCCGCGCCCAGCACCCGCAGATACGCGTACGGCGACCGGTCCCACAGCTCACGGGCGAGCTCCTCCGGGCGGAGCCCGGTCTCCAGCAACCGGCCCGCCATGGCGTGGGCGGCCGGCGTGGTGACGGAGTGCCGGAACGAGCCGGTGTCGGTCACCAGTCCGGCGTACAGGCAGGTGGCGACGGATCGGTCCACCGGCAGCCCGAGCCGGTGGATCAGCTCCTCGACCACCATCGTGGTGGAGGCGGCCGAGGGATCCACCAGGTGGACCGTCCCGAACCTGGTGTTCGACACGTGGTGGTCGATCACGAGCAGTTCCCCGGCCTTGCCCGCGTGCGGCGCGAGCAGGCCCAGCCGCTCCATCGTGGACGCGTCAAAAGTGATCATCAGATCCGGCTCGGCGGGATAGGCCGCGACCTCGACGAGCAGCTCCTGGCCGGGCAGGAACCGCAGCAGCCGGGGCACCTCGAGCAACCGGTCGCCGAAGGACGCCACGACCTTCTTCCCCGACCGCGCCAGCGCCAGCCCGAGGCCCAGCATCGAGCCGAGGGCGTCCCCGTCGGGGGAGACGTGGCAGGCCAGCGCCAGTGTGCCGGCGCCGTGGATGAGATCGGCCGCCCGCCGCCAGTCCGGCTCGCCGATCGCGGTCTCGATCGCGGTCACCGGGCGGAGTGTCCGGCGCGGCCGCTGGGCTCCTCCTCGGCCGTCTCCTCGCCCTCCTCCTCGGCCGCCTCGGCGTCGAGGTCGTCCTCGAAGCGGTAGGGGTCGGCCTCGCCGGCGAACTGCGCGCCCTCGGCCTGCTTGGCGACCTCGGCGTCCTTGGCCCTGGCCAGCGCGAACAGGTCGTCCATGTGGCGGGCGTTGTCGGGGAGCGGGTCGTGCACGAACGAGAGGGTGGGAGTGTGCCGCAGGCCGGTCTGCCGGCCGACCTCGGAGCGGATGATGCCCTTGGCGCTCTCCAGCGCGGCGGCCGAGTCGGCCCGCTCCGCCTCCGAACCGAAGACCGTGTAGTAGACGGTCGCGTCGCTCAGGTCCGCGGTGACCCGGGTGTCGGTCACCGTCACGAACCCCAGCCGCGGATCCTTGATCCGCCGCTCCAGCATCTCCGCCACCACCTGCTGGATGCGGTCGGCCAGCTTCCTGGCACGCGCTGCGTCCATGCTCACGCTCCCTCGTATCTGTACGGCTGACGCGGGGGCCCGGCCGTCTATTCCTCGTGGTCGTTGAAGAGCCGCCGCCGCGCCGACAGCAGCTCGATCTCGGGGTGGTAGGCGACTACCCGCTCACAGGCGTCCAGCACCTCGTCGCAGTTGGCCGCCGACTCCGACACCACGGCCACGCCGATCTCGGCGCGCCGGTGCAGGTCGAGATGCCCCGCCTCGGCCACGGCGACGGCGGGAAAACGTCGCCGGATCTCGGCGATGATCGGCCGGACCACGGAGCGCTTCTGCTTCAGCGAGCGGACGTCGCCGAGCAGGACGTCAAGAGTAAGTGCACCGATGAACATGGATGTCTCACCACGGCGAAGACGCCCGACCGCCGCCCCCGCACGCGTGGTGCGGGGGCGGCGGCGCGGTGCGTCAGGCGCGCGGCTTCTCCTGCATCTCGAACGTCTCGATGACGTCCTCGACCTTGATGTCGTTGTAACCGACACCGATACCGCACTCGAAGCCCTCGCGGACCTCGGTCGCGTCGTCCTTGAAGCGGCGCAGCGACGAGACGGTGAGGTTGTCGGCCACCACGACACCGTCGCGGATGAGCCGTGCCTTGCTGTTGCGGGTGATCACGCCCGTACGGACGATCGAACCGGCGACGTTGCCGATCTTCGGAACCTTGAAGACCTCGCGGACCTCGGCCGTGCCGGTCCGGACCTCTTCGAACTCCGGCTTGAGCATGCCCTTGAGGGCCGCCTCGATCTCCTCGATCGCCTGGTAGATGACCGAGTAGTACCGGATGTCGACGCCCTCGCGCTCGGCGAGGTCGCGGGCCCGGACCTCGGGCCGCACGTTGAAGCCGATGATGACCGCGTTGTCGTCGGCGATCGCGAGGTTGACGTCGTACTCCGTGATGGCACCGACGGCGCGGTGCAGCACGCGGAGCTTGACCTCCTCGCCCACGTCGATCTTGAGCAGGGCGTCCTCCAGGGCCTCGACGGAACCGGAGACGTCACCCTTGATGATGAGCTTGAGCTCGTCGACCTGGCCCTTCTCGAGGTCCTTGAACAGTTCCTCGAGAGTGCGCCGACGGCCGGACCTGGCCATGTCGGCGATGCGCTGCCGGGCCGCCCGCTGCTGGGCGATCTGACGGGCCATCCGGTCGTCGCCGACGACGATGAAGTTGTCGCCCGCGCGCGGGACGGCGGTCAGACCGAGGACCAGGACCGGACGCGAGGGGTCGGCCTCTTCGACCGTCTCCCCGTTGTCGTCCAGCATCGCCCGGACGCGGCCGAAGGCCTCGCCACAGACGATCGAGTCGCCCACCCGCAGCGTGCCGCGCTGCACGAGCACGGTCGCCACGGGGCCGCGGCCCTTGTCGAGGTGCGCCTCGATGGCCAGGCCCTGGGCGTCCATGTCCGGGTTCGCCCGCAGGTCGAGCTCGGCGTCCGCGGTCAGCAGGATGGCCTCCAGCAGGCCGTCGATGCCGACGCCCTGCTTGGCGGAGATGTCCACGAAGAGCGTGGAGCCACCGAACTCCTCGGCCACCAGGCCGTACTCGGTGAGCTGGGCCCGCACCTTGGTCGGGTCCGCGCCCTCCTTGTCGATCTTGTTGACCGCCACCACGATCGGCACGTCGGCCGCCTGGGCGTGGTTCAGCGCCTCGATCGTCTGCGGCTTCACACCGTCGTCGGCCGCGACCACCAGCACCGCGATGTCGGTGGCCTGCGCACCACGGGCACGCATGGCGGTGAACGCCTCGTGACCCGGGGTGTCGATGAAGGTGATCTTGCGCGGCTCGCCCTCGTGGGTGGTGCCCACCTGGTAGGCGCCGATGTGCTGCGTGATGCCGCCGGCCTCGCGGGCCACCACGTTGGTGTGGCGGATCGCGTCGAGCAGCTTCGTCTTACCGTGGTCGACGTGACCCATGACGGTCACGACCGGCGGACGCGGCGCGAGGTCGCCCTCGTCACCCTCGTCCTCACCGAACTCGATCTTGAAGGACTCGAGGAGCTCGCGGTCCTCCTCCTCCGGGCTGACGACCTGGACGTCGTAGTCCAGCTCGGCGCCCAGAAGCTGGAGCGTCTCCTCGCTGACCGACTGGGTCGCGGTCACCATCTCGCCGAGGTGCAGCATGATCTGCACGAGCGAGGCCGGGTTCGCACCGATCCGGTCGGCGAAGTCCGCCAGGGACGCACCCCGCGGCAGGCGGATCGTCTGCCCGCCGCCACGTGTGACCTGCACGCCGCCGATCGCCGGGGCCTGCATGTTGTCGAACTCCTGGCGCCTCTGGCGCTTGGACTTGCGGCCACGGGTCGGACGGCCTCCCGGACGCCCGAACGCGCCCGCCGTGCCGCCACCGCGGCCACGGCCGCCGCCACCGCCGGGACGACCGGCGAAGCCGCCGCCACCGCCGCCGCCGGGACCACCGCCCGGCCCGCCGGGACGACCGGCCGTGGCGCCGGGACGCGGACCGCCGAAGCCGCCGCCACCGGGACGACCGCCGCCACCACCCGGGCGGCCACCGCCGCCACCGGGACCGGGACGGCCACCGCCGCCACCGGGACGCGGACCGCCGCCGCCGCCCGGTCCGGCCGGACGGCCCTGCGGCATCATCATCGGGTTCGGACGCGGACCTCCGGGACGCGGACCTCCGGCGCCGGGACCCGGGCGGGGACCGCCCATGCCCGGACCGGGACGCGGGCCCCCGGGGCCGGGACGCGGACCGCCCGCGCCGGGAGCGCCGGAGCGCGCGGCGGGCGGACGCGGCATGGCGCCGTCACGGCGCGGCTCACGAGGAGCGCCGTCTCCACGGTCGGGACGGTCGCCTCGCTCGGGACGTCCACCGTCGCGGCCGCCGGGCCGCGCGGGCCGCTGGCCCATGCCGCTGGCGGTCGAGGAGAACGGGTTGTTGCCCGGACGCGGGCCGCGCGGGCCCGGCTTGGGTCCACCGCCACCGGGACGCGGGGCGCCACCGCTCGGGGCACCGGGACCGGCGGGCGCGCCACCCGGGCGCGACGCCGGCGCGGGCCGCGGGCCCGGCTTGGGCGCTCCGGGTGCGGCACCACCGGGCCGTGAGCCTGAGGCCGCGGGCCGGGAGGTGTCCGGACGCGGGGCGTCGGGACGCGGAACGTCCGGACGGGGTCCCTGCGGACGGGCGGCCTCGGGGCGCGCCGCCTCCGGCTGGGCCACCTGCGGATGAGGCATCGGAACCGGCCGCGGAGCGGGCCGCGGACCCGGCTTCGGGCCCGGCCGCGCGACCGTGTCGCCGGACTGGGAAACGGGCGCCTGTGGGGCGCCCCCGTTGACCTGGCTCTCTGAAGCCGGCCTGGGCGCAGGCTTCGGCTGCGCCGGACGGGCGGGCCTACCCCCGCCCCTGGAGGCGTCACCCTTGAACGCCTCGGTCAGTTTGCGGACGACCGGCGCCTCTATCGTCGAGGACGCCGACCTCACGAACTCGCCCATTTCGGTGAGCTTGGCCATGACGACCTTGCTCTCGACCCCGAACTCCTTGGCGAGCTCGTATACCCGGACCTTCGCCACTGCACTCCCTAACTCGGCCCGGGAGGCTAGCAGTGCCGCCGGACCGTCGCTACCTGAACGTACTCATCGCCGCGTGCTCATCAGGCGCTCATAGCAATCTGACTCCGCCCATCAACTCGGCGTCCTACATGACAATTACGTCGTGCCCTGATTCCCGGAGCCGATACCGGGGACCAGCGGTAACCATTCACCCGGACCGCCCCGGCGTCAACCCCTCCAGGTGATCCCGCAAGAGCGACGTGTCAAGCGACCCCTGCGCGCGAAACGCGCGAGGGAACGCCCTGCGACGCTCTGCGAGCTCCAGACAGCGCGGGGACGGGTGCAACGAGGCACCACGTCCCGGGAGCCGTCCTCGCACGTCGGGGACGATGACGTCCTCGACCACGACCAGGCGGAGCAACTCGGACTTTACCGTGCGAACCCGGCAGCCCACACACGTTCTCAGCGGGACTGCCCGGCAACCGTCTTCCAGCTTACCTCGCCGACGCATCGGCGGGATCAGCAGGGGCCTGCTCGGTGTCCGGCCGGATGTCGATCCGCCAGCCGGTCAGCCGGTTGGCGAGGCGGGCGTTCTGCCCTTCCTTGCCGATGGCCAGGGACAACTGGTAGTCGGGCACGATGACGCGCGCCATGCGGCCATCGGCGTCGACCACCTCGACACGGGAAACACGCGCGGGAGACAGGGCATTCCCGACGAACTCGGCCGGGTCCTCGGACCAGTCGATGATGTCGATCTTCTCGCCGTGCAGCTCCGTCATCACGTTGCGCACCCGCGAGCCCATCGGGCCGATGCACGCGCCCTTGGCGTTGACGCCCGGCTTGCGCGACCGTACGGCGATCTTGGTGCGGTGGCCCGCCTCCCGGGCGATGGCCGCGATCTCCACCGTGCCGTCGGCGATCTCCGGGACCTCCAGCGCGAAGAGCTTCTTCACCAGGTTGGGGTGGGTGCGCGAGAGGGTGACCGACGGGCCCTTCGGACCCTTCTTCACCTGCACGACGTAGCAGCGGATGCGCTCGCCGTGCGCGTACTCCTCGCCCGGGACCTGCTCGTTGTGCGGGAGGATCGCCTCGATCTTGCCGAGGTCGACCAGCACCACCCGCGGATCCTTGCCCTGCTGGATGACGCCGGCCACCAGTTCGCCCTCGCGGCTCGCGAACTCGCCGAAGTTGATCTCGTCCTCGGCGTCCCTGAGCTGCTGCAGGATGACCTGCTTGGCCGTGGTGGCGGCGATCCGGCTGAAGTTGGACGGGGTGTCGTCGTACTCGCGCACGACGTCGCCGTTCTCGCCCAGCTCGGCCGCCCAGATCACCACGTGGCCCGTGTCGCGGTCCAGCTCGGCGCGCGCCTTCTGCGCCGCGCCCTCGGTCCTGAAGTACGCGATCAGCAGCGCGTCCTCGATCGCCTTGACGACCAGGTCGAAGGAGATGTCCTTCTCCCGCTCCAGGCTGCGCAGGACGCTCATGTCAATGTCCACAAGGCTCCCCCCTAGCCCTCGTCGCCGGTGTCGGCGGCGTCGGCGATGTCCTCGTCGACATCGAGGTCCTCGTCACGTTCGTCATCAAGTTCGCCGTCGTGCTCGTCGTCGAGACCGGCGTCGCGCCGGTTGAACTCGACCTGCACGCGGCCGCGCACCAGCTCGCCGAAGGCGATGCCGCGCGCGCCGTCCAGCTCCACACCGGACTCGTCCGCGGCGGTCACGCGGCCCTCCACCGAGGTGCCGTCGCGCAGCTCCGCCCGCACCAGCCGCCCGTGCGCCCGGCGCCAGTGGCGCGGCTCGGTGAGCGGCCGGTCCACGCCGGGGGAGGTGACCTCCAGCACGTACGCGCTGCCGCCGAGCACGTCCACCTCGTCGAGCCGCTTGGAGACGGACTGGCTCACGTCAGCCACGTCGTCCAGGCTCACGCCGCCGTCCCGGTCCACCACCACGCGCACCAGCCTCCGGCGTCCCGCCGGAGTGACCGTCACGTCCTCCAGGTCGAACCCTTCGGCGGCGACCACCGGGCCGAGTAGTTCGACCAGGCGGCCGCGTCGAGCGTCGCTGCCCATGCCGACCTCCCTACGACCATGTAACTAGCCCGATGTGCCAACAGCCTATCGACACCGGGAGGTGGAAACTGCGCCACACCCGGGCGACCGTCCGACACGCACACGATCATCACGGTCACGGGCGGGGACCAGTGGGCGGCGCGCCGTACGATGCTGTGTCGTGAAAGAGGACAGCGGCGGTGAAGGGGGCAGCGGCGGCAGAGGGGACAGCGGCGGGGCACGGGTGACCAGACGTGCCCTGCTGGGCGTCGCCGCCGCGGCGGGCCTGGCCGCCGCGGGAGGCTGTTCGAACGGCCCGGACAAGCCCGTCACGCCACCCCCTCCGGACCCGCAGGCCGTGCTGATCGGCGAGCTGATCGCGGACAAGGAGCGGCTGGTGGCGCTGTACGGGCGCGCGGTCGCCGCGCTGCCCGGCCGGGCCGCCACGCTGGAGCCGTTCCGGCAGCGGCACGCGGCTCACGTGCGGGCGCTGCGCGCGCTGCTGCCCGCCGGGACCGCTCCGATCACGTCGGCCCCGTCGTCCTCCGGATCGCCCCCCGCATCGCCGTCCGGATCGCCCTCCGACGGCTCGACCCAGGTCTCCGTCGGAGTGCTGCGGGACTTCGAAAAGGCCTCCGCGGCGGCGCGTCCCGCGCAGACCGCCACGGCCTCGCCCGCACTCGCCCAGCTTCTGGTCAGCATCGGCGCCTGCGAGGCCGTCCACGTCGTCGCCCTGGGGAGGCTTCGTGGCTGAGCCCGCGACCCCGCCCGCCGTGAGCCCGGCAGTAAGCCCGTCAGTGAGCCCGGCGGTGAGCCCTGCTCCGGGCTCCGCCGCGGGGCCCTCTGTCGCCGCCCTCGGCCGGGCCCTGTCCGCCGAGTACGCCGCCGTGTACGCCTACGGAGTCGTCGGCGGGAGGACGAAGGGCGCGCTGCTCGCCCGGGCGACGGCGGGCTTCGACGCGCACCGGGCGCGGCGCGACCAGTTGCGCACGCTCATCACCCAGCGGGGCGGCACACCCACCGAGCCGGGCCCCTCCTACGGCCTGCCGTTCGAGGTGCGCACGCCGTCCGACGCGGTGCGCCTGGCGGTGCTCGTGGAGCAGCGGGTCGTCACCGCCTACCTGGAGCTCGCCGCCGACCGCGATCCCGCCCTGCGGCGGCTCGCCGCGCTGGCGGCGCAGGAGAGCGCGACGCGCGCGTACGGCTGGCAGCCGGAGATCGGCGCCTTCCCCGGCATGCCCGGCCGCGACACCGGCTCCACTCAGGCAGGACCGCCCGACACCGCAGAGCCTGACACCGCACAGCCCGACAGCGGATCGCCCGACAGCGGATCGCCCGACAGCACGGAAACCGGCCCCACGGAAACCAGCACTACAGAAGCGAGTACCGCGCAACCGGAAGCCGGGCTTCCCGACGCCGCTCCCTCCGGGTCCTGACCTCGGTAGGGCCGGAGGCCGGCCCTACCGGAAAGGTCACGCGGAAGAGGCGGGGAGGCAGGCGGCGAGGACGCGGTCGACGGCCTGGTCCAGCGGGATCTCCTCCTTGGTCCCGGCGACCCGGTCGCGCAGCTCCACCACGCCCTGGGCCAGCCCACGGCCGACGATCAGGACGGTGGGCACGCCCAGCAGCTCGGAATCCTTGAACTTGACGCCCGGCGACACGCCCTGACGGTCGTCCACCAGCACGCGCAGTCCCCGCGCCTCCAGGCTCTCGGCGAGCTCGCTGGCCACCTCGATCTGGTTCTCCTTGCCGGTGCCGACGATGTGCACGTCGGCGGGGGCCACCTCCCTGGGCCACACCAGGCCCAGCGCGTCGTGCCGCTGCTCGGCCAGCACCGCCACCGCCCGGGACACGCCGACGCCGTACGAGCCCATGGTGATGCGGATGGGCTTGCCGTCCGGCCCCAGCGCGTCGAGGTGGGCCGCGTCGGCGTACTTGCGGCCGAGCTGGAAGATGTGCCCGATCTCGATGCCGCGGTCGATCGACAGCGGGTGGGCGCAGCGGGGGCAGGAGTCGCCCGCGCGCACCTCGGCGGCCTCGATCGTGCCGTCGGGCTGGAAGTCACGGCCCGCGACCACGTGCGCGGCGTGCCTGCCCGGCTCGTTGGCGCCGGTCACCCAGGCCGAGCCCGCCACGACGCGGGGGTCGACGAGGTAGGTGATCCCGAGGTCCGCGAGCACCTGCGGGCCGATGTAGCCGCGCACCAGGCCGGGGTGGCGGGCGAAGTCCTCGGCCTCGAAGATCTCCGGCACACCGGGCGCGAGCGCGGCCTCCAGGCGCTTGAAGTCCACCTCGCGGTCGCCGGGTACGCCGACGACCACGGTCCTGACCTCGTCGGAGCCCGGCGTGCGGACCTTGACGACGAGGTTCTTCAGGGTGTCCGCCGCGGTGATTCCGAGGCCGTACCGCTCGTTGACGTACGTCACCAGCGACTCGATCGTGGGCGTGCCGGGCGTGTCGAGGACCTCCATGGCCGGCTGCTCGGCGGTCACCGCGGGCGGTGCGGGTGTCACGACCGCCTCGGCGTTCGCCGCGTACCCGCAGTTGTGGCAGGCCACGAAGGTGTCCTCACCGGTGTCGCAGGGCGCGAGGAACTCCTCGGAGGCCGATCCGCCCATCGCCCCCGACATGGCGAAGCAGATCCGGTAGTCGATGCCGAGGCGGTCGAAGATGCGGATGTAGGCGTCGCGGTGCATCTCGTAGGACCGCTTCAGGCCGTCGTCGTCGAGGTCGAAGGAGTAGGAGTCCTTCATCACGAACTCCCGGCCCCGCAGGATGCCGGCCCGGGGACGCGCCTCGTCGCGGTACTTGGTCTGGATCTGGTACAGCGTCACCGGATAGTCCTTGTAGGAGGAGTACTCCCCCTTGACCATGTCGGTGAACATCTCCTCGTGCGTCGGCCCGAGGAGATAGTCGGCGCCCTTGCGGTCCTTCAGGCGGAACAGCGTGTCGCCGTACTCGGTCCAGCGGCCGGTGGGCTCGTAGTAGTCGCGGGGCAGCAGCGCGGGGAACAGCACCTCCTGCGCGCCCATCCGGTCCATCTCCTCGCGGACCACCCGGGCGACGTTCTCCAGCACGATCTTGCCCAGCGGCAGCCAGGAGTAGATGCCGGGCGCGACCCGGCGGACGTAGCCGGCGCGGACGAGCAGCTTGTGGCTCGGCACTTCCGCGTCCGCCGGATCCTCACGCAGGGTGCGCAGGAACAGGGTCGACATACGCAGCAGCACGGCTACTCCTTGCTCGTGAGAGGTCTCCCGCGACGTCTCCCCCGGATCGCCGCGGCCGGAGACTCCGGCGCGGATCTCCTCGCGGAGCCCCGGCGGCGACGTGGGAGACGAAGACGATGTGCTCCAAGGCTATCGACTCGGGGCACCGGCCGCCTCCCCTCAACGCGCGCCCGCCGCTCAGCCGCCGAGAAGTTCCTCCCAGTGCTGGCGCGACCGCTCCCCTGCGCCCGCCGGCCCGTCCAGCGCCGCCGACAGCCGCCAGAGGCCGGGCCTGGACCGCAGCCGTTCCATGCCGAACGGGTCGATCGCCCGCAGCACGAAGGTCACCCCCAGCACGTCGATCACCGCGGTCGACGCGGTCGCGGGACCGGCCGGGGCGGCGGGCGCGGCGTCGGGGCCCGGTTCGCCGATCCGCTCGACCAGCAGCGCCGCCACCTCCGCGGCCTGCGGGCCGTCGCGCCACTCGATATGCCAGGAGTGGTCGGTCGTCCGCCACCAGGTGAGGTCGCGGCACGCCTCCAGCGTCTCCGCCTCGCCGGACAGCGTGGCCATGACCCGGCCCAGTGCCTCGTAGCGGCGGCCGTCGCCTCGATCGTTCCGCGACCCCCGGGCCGTGGCCGGCGAGGCCCCGGGCTCGTCCTGCCCCCCGCGCAGTCCCCTCATGTCAGGGAGGGTCCCACCGCCCGGCCGTCTCGTCCGCGGGTTTCCCCGTCTTTTAGCCCCAGAGCCCACGAGCATCACTCTGATCGCGGCCGCGGGTCGCCGCAACCCCACGAATCATCACAACACGGATCACAGAAAGGATCACAGTCCGGTGCCTCGGCATGGCGTTCCGGTGACACGGCCGCCGCCGATGATAAAGAATCGAAGCCAGAGACGCCGCCGCTGCCGGGAGGCCATGGTGACACTGCGCGTCGCGATCGTCGGGTCGGGCCCAGCCGGGATCTACACGGCCGAGGCACTGGTCAAACAGTCGCACGACCCCGTCGAGGTGGACGTGCTCGAACGTCTGCCCACGCCCTACGGGCTCGTGCGGTACGGCGTCGCGCCCGACCACACCTCGATCAAGTCGATCGCCGGATACCTCCGGCGCGTCCTGGAGACGCCTGGGGTGCGCTTCCTCGGCGGTGTGGAACTCGGCGCGGACGTCTCGGCCGACGACCTGCTGTCCTGCTACGACGCGGTCGTCTACTGCACCGGCGCGATGGTCGACAGACAGCTCGGCATCCCGGGCGAGGACCTGCCGGGCAGCGTCGCCGCGACCGACTTCGTCAACTGGTACTGCGGCCACCCCGACGTCCCGCCGGACACCTTCTCGCTCGACGCCGAGGACGTCGTCGTCATCGGCGTCGGCAACGTCGCCGTGGACGTCGTGCGGATCATGGCCAAGACCGCCGACGAACTGCGCGGCACCGACGTGCCCGAGGAGGTGCTCGACCGGCTGGCCTCCTCGCGCGTCAGGCGCATCCACATGGTCGGCAGGCGCGGCCCGGAACACGCCAAGTTCACCCTCAAGGAGCTGCGCGAGCTCGGCGAATTGCTGAACGCCGACGTCCTGACCTTCCCGCACGAGGTCGCGACCGGTGACCTGGCCGCCCTGTCGCGGCAGGTCAAGGGCAACGTGGACGTGCTGCGGTCATGGTCGGAGCGCGAGCCGGCCGACCGGCCGCGCCGTCTGGAGGTGCGCTTCTGGCTGCGCCCGGTGGAGATCCTCGGGGTCTCCCGGGTCGAGGGCGTACGGCTGGAGCGGACCCGCCTGGAGGACGGGCGGGTCGTCGGAACCGGCGAGTTCGAGACGATCCCGGCGGACATGGTCATGCGCTCGGTGGGCTACCGGAGCGTCGCGTTGCCCGGGGTGCCCTTCGACACGCGGGCGATGACGGTGCCCAACGTCGCCGGGAAGGTGACCGACCGGCAGTACGTCGCGGGCTGGCTGAAGCGGGGTCCGACCGGGGTGATCGGGACCAACAAGTCCGACGCCGCGGAGACCGTGCGTACCCTGCTCGCCGAGGTCAAGCCGGGAACCGCCACCGCCCGGCTGGACGACCTGCTCGCCGCCCGCGGCGTGCGCCCGGTGACGTACGACGACTGGCTCGGGATCGAGGCCGCGGAGACGGCGCTGGCGGAGAACCTCAAGCGGGGCGAGCGGGTGAAGCTGGTGGGCAGGGACGCCATGCTGGGCGCGGCCGGCCGTCTCACGCGCAGGGGAACGCCCTCCTGAGCGCCCACCGCGCGTAGAGGTTGAACCCGTCGACGTAGAGACCGACACGCACGGATCGAGGAACGGGGTTGTCGCACATCGCCATCACGCCCTAACATGGTGTCACCGCGCCCGGGGTTACGTCCCCGGGCTCTACGGCCCCCGGCAGGGGGCCGTTTCTTTTTTCGCTCGCGTGTTCGAGTAAGAGGGTACCCAACTCTCCGTCGCAACGTGGCGACGTTGCGTGATGAAGTGGCCGTGCCGGGACTCTGCGAGGATCGTCCCCATGGAGACGACGCTGACCGGCCTGGACGGGCTGCTCGACGGCTTCGGCCACGTCTACCGTGACCAGCTCGCCCGTTACCCCGCGGGCCAGGAGCCGGCGTGGCAGCCGGTGCACACCGTGTACGTGCCGGCGGACCGGGTCACGGCAGGGGTCGTCCACGAATGGCGGCACGCCGCCACCGACCTGCTGAACCGGCTGCTGTTCACCCCCGGCGAGCTGGCCGCGCTGTTCGGGCTGGACCCCGGGCTGGCCCAGCCCGTGCACGAACGGGTCCGCCGCAAGCTCCACAACGAGCCCATCGAGGACCTGCGGATCGACTTCGAGGACGGGTACGGCGTGCGCGCGCCGGAGGAGGAGGACCGGCACGCCGAGTCCGCGGCGGCGGCCGTCGCCGAGATGCACCGGGCGGGCACCCTCCCCCGCCGGTGGGGACTGCGGGTGAAGTCCTTCGCCGACGGCGACCCGCACCGCTCGATCCGTACGCTCGACGGGTTCCTCACCGAGGTCGTCCGGCGGGCCGGGCGGCTTCCGGACGGGTTCACGGTGACCTTCCCCAAGGTCCTCATGGAGGACTACCTCGGTCAGTTCGCCCGCTGCCTGGAGGCGCTGGAGCGGGCGCTGGCGCTGCCCTCCGGGACGCTGCGCTTCGAGATGCAGGTGGAGGCCCCGCAGACCGTGCTGATCCTGCAGCGGTCGGCCGATCTGGTGCCGTCGCTCGGCGGGCGGCTCGCGGCCGCGCACTTCGGGGTGTTCGACTACACCGCGGCGGTCGGGCTGCCCCCGGACGAGCAGCGGCTCGACCATCCCGCGTGCGACCACGCGAGGCACGTGATGCGGACCGCGCTCGCCGGCACGGGCGTCGAACTGTCGGACGGCTCCCTCGCCGCGGCGCCCGCCTCCGACTCGGCCGCCGACGTGCACGCCCTGCTCCGCAGGCACTCGGCTCTGGTGACGCACTCGCTGTCCCACGGCTTCCACCAGGGCTGGGACATGCACCCCTCGCACCTCGTCAGCCGTTTCACGACCGTCTACGCCTTCCATCTCGCCTGCTACGAGAAGTACGCCGACCGGGTGCGCGCGTGGGAGGAGCGGCGGGCCGCGGCGGGCGGGGTGCTGGACGAGCCCGCGACGATACGGACGCTGGTCGCCGCGCTGGCCCGGGCCGACCAGGCCCTCGGCTGAGCGGCGCGCCCGTCTTTGCCATATCGGCAACGTTGTTTGGCGATCCAGCCGATCATGGCGCATCGTGACCCGAGCGATGAGAGGAGACTCGGGTGGACAGGACATATGACGTCATCGTGGTCGGCGGCGGCGCGGCCGGGCTCAGCGGCGCCCTGGCGCTGTCGCGGGCGAGGCGGTCGGTGCTGGTGGTCGACGACGGGCGGCCGCGCAACGCGCCCGCCTCGCACGTGCACAACTACCTCGGCAGGGAGGGCACACCGCCCGCCGAACTGCTGGCGGCCGGGCGTGCGGAGGTCGCGGCGTACGGCGGTGAGATCACCGACGGGCGCGTGGCGAACGCGGCACGGGAGGACGACGGCCGCTTCCTCGTGACGCTCGACGACGGGCGCGCGCTCCGGGCACGACGGCTGCTGCTCGCGACCGGGCTCGCGGACGAGCTTCCGGACGTGCCCGGCCTGGCCGGACGCTGGGGCCGCGACGTGCTGCACTGCCCGTACTGCCACGGCTGGGAGGTCCGCGACCGGCGGATCGGCGTGCTGGCCACCGGCCCGCACGCTGTCGAGCAGGCCTGCCTGTGGCGGCAGTGGACCGAGAACGTGGTGTTCCTCAACCATCGCGCCGCACCTCTGCCGGCGGAGCACGCCGAGCGGCTCGCCGCGCGCCGGATCGCCGTCGTGGACGGCCAGGTCGCGGAGGTGGAGGTGACCGGCGACACGCTCACCGGGGTACGCCTGGCCTCGGGCGACGTGATCGCGCTCGACGCGGTCGTCGTCGCGCCGCGGTTCACCGCCCGCGCCGACGTGGCGCGGTCGCTCGGGCTCACGCCGGTCGATGTGGAGAAGAACGGTGACGTGGTCGGCAGCCGGATCCCCGCGGAGCCGACGGGGGCCACCGCCGTGCCCGGCGTCTACGTGGCGGGGAACACGGCCGACCTCATGGCGCAGGTGATCACGGCCGCCGCGTCCGGCCTGACCACCGGCGCGGCGATCAACATGGACCTCGTCGCCGAGGAGACCGCGGAGGCGGTCGACGCCTACCGGCACTTGATGGGCACGATGTTCGAGGAGGCCGCCTGGGAGGAGCGCTACCAGTCACGGCCGGCCGTCTGGAGCGGGCGCCCGAACGCACAGCTCGTCGCCGAGGCCGCCGATCTGCCGCCGGGCCGGGCCCTCGACGTCGGCAGCGGCGAGGGCGCCGACGCCGTGTGGCTCGCCGGGCGCGGCTGGCGGGTGACCGGCACGGACATCTCGGCCACCGCGCTGAAGCGGGCCGCCGCCCACGCCGCCGACGCCGGCCCCGAGGTCGCGGCCCGCATCGAGTGGCTCCACGCCGACCTGCGCGACCACCCGCTCCCCGAGGGCGCGTACGACCTGGTGTCGGCGCACTACATGCACCTGCCGGTCGAGACGCGGCGGGCGCTGTACACCCGGCTGGCCGCGGCGGTGGCGCCGGGCGGCGTCCTGCTGATCGTCGGGCACCACCCGCTCGACCTGCTGACCGTGGCCCACCGGACGCACCTCCCGCAGGCGATGTTCACCGCCGAGGAGATCGCGGCCTCGCTCGACCCGGCCGGCTGGGAGGTCACGGCCGCCGAGGCCCGGCCGCGGACGGCGACGGACCCGGAGGGGCGCGAGATCACCATCCGGGACGCCGTCCTGGTCGCGCGCCGCCGTACCTGACGACGCCGTACCTGACGACGCCGTACCTGACGACGCCGGGCCGGACGGCGCCGGGCTTCAGAGCCGGTCCACCAGGCGGCGCCAGTGCCTGACCCGGTTCGGGTCGACGGGCTCCTGCCAGGAGCCCCGCACCGCGCCGCCCACGTGGAAGGCGCGGATGCCGTAGTCGAGCAGCGCCGGGACGTGCGCCTCGCGCAGGCCGCCGCCGGCGAGCACGAGCGAGGCGTCTCCCGCCTCCGCCCGGGTCCGCAGGACGTCCAGGCCGCTGCCGACGCCCTCGGGCGACCCCGACGTGAGGATGGTCGCCAGGTTCGGCAGCAGCCGTACGGCACGCCACGCGGCCCGCACGTCGGCGGCGTGGTCCACGGCGCGGTGGAAGGTCCAGGGCAGCGGCGAGACGGCCTGGATCAGCGCCTCGGTCGCCTTCACGTCCACCGAGCCGTCCTCGTCGAGGAATCCGAAGACGAACCCCGCCGCGCCCGCCTCGGTCAGTTCCTTCACGTCGCGGCGCAGCCGGTCGAGCTCCTCCGGGCGCACGGTGAACCCGGCGTCGCGGCGAAGCATGATCATCTGCGGCAGCCCGCACTCGCGGGCGATGGCCGCGACGAGGTCCGCCGAGGGGGTGAGCCCGCCCGAGCCCATGTCGGACACGACCTCCAGGCGGTCCGCCCCACCCTCCTCGGCGGCCACGGCGTCACGCAGATCGAGCGCGATCACTTCAAGGAGGGATCCCGTCATGATGTGAACAGTATCGGGTCCCTTTGCGGCGCCTCACGGCATCCGCCCTGTTCAGCACTCGATCAACTCGTTGTGTGCCGTGATGTCAAGAACGCGCAACTGCTGCGTCCCGTGACCTCCACGCGGGGCCGGCACCGCCGGAGTGTGGCGCTCCTGCCGCCGCCGGTGCCCCCGCATCGCCGGTTCGCCGTGCCCGGAACGGTCCCACGCGGGGAGCACGGCGCAGGCGTCCCGCTCGAACAGCGCCCCCGAGGCGCGGTGCGGCAGGTCGACGGTGCGGACGTGCCGGAAACCCGCTCCCCGGTAGTACGCCTGCAGGCGGGCGTTGTCCTTCGAGCAGTCGAGTCGCAGGTACGGCCGGCCGTGGACGGCGGCCCGCAGGCCCGCCCAGTCGAGCAGCGCCTCCCCCAGGCCCTGGCCCGAGAAGGACCTGTGCACGGCCAGTTTGTGGACGTACAGCGCGTCTTCCGGCCGGTCCCGCGGCGTCCAGAACTCCGCGTCGGCGTGGCCGTCCACCGCGATCGTGGCGGCGGGCACGCGGGCGGCGCCGTCGAGGGTCTCCGCGGCCTCACCGGCGTCGAGCAGGTACATGACCCCCTCGCCGATCAGCGGGTCGATGCGCTCGGCGGGGAAGCCCCCGGCCGGCCACTGCCGTACGCCGAGGCCGTTCAGCCAGCCGGCGGTGCGGGCCAGCAGGGCGAGGACCCCCGGAAGGTCGGCGGGGGTGGCGCGACGCAGCGTGAGTTCCGTAACAAGATCCAGGGTGTTCGCAGGCATGCCTGATTCCTTTCGTGCCGAGGGGGGTGATCCGATCACTCAGAGTGACGGCGAGATGCCGTACAGCGTCCGTCGCGGTGGACGGCGGACCTCGCTACGGCGCGCGGGTACGGCGAGGCCCACGGCGGGATCGACCCCGGGGACCGCCATGGGCAACGGCATGGGGAACGGCACGGTGATCCGTGCGGGAATCGGCCCACGGACGGGCACAGTGATCGGCGCAGCGGCCGGGCGGGCCGGCGCACAGGAGGGATGGGCCCCCCGGAGGAGGGCTCGGCCTGCGGCGCCCGCTCAGGGGAGCGGGCGCCCGGGCCTCGTCAATGACGTTCCAGCTCGTATCGGATCAGATGCTTGTCGGCGGGCAGCACGGACACGGCCACGCGGACCGGAGTGTCGTCGGCGTCGTAGCCGACCCGGGTGTGGACGACCACCGGGGTGCCCGGCTCCAGCTGGAGCCGGGCCGACTCGTCGGAGGTGGGCATGCGGGCCGAGAGGTCGTCGACCACGCGGGTCTGCAGGTGCCCGAGCTCCTCCAGCACCCTGTTGGCCCCGCGGGTGATGTCCCCCGGCCGGGCGATCTCGGAGCCCCCCACGATCTCCAGCGGGAAGTACGAGTCCAGCGTGTTGAACGGCTGGGCGTCGACGAACCGCAGGCGGCGGCGCACCACGGCCAGGGCGCCGTCGGCGAGGGCGAGGCGGGTCGCCACGTCCTCGGGCGGCTCGACGATCGACACCTCGATCCGCTGGTCGGCCGTACGGCCCTCGGACCGGACGGCGTGGACGAACGCGTCGAACCGCGGCTCTTCCTGGTCGTGCGCGAGGAACTCGTCCTGGGGCCGCATGAGGAGGGGACGGCGCTCGCGTACGAACGTTCCACGCCGGCGCATCCGCAGGATGAGACCCTCGTTCTCCAGTTCGCCCAGCGCCAGCCGTACGGTGTTGCGGCTGACCCCGTGCGCCTCCATGAGGTCGGTCTCGGTCGGGATCTGGTCCCCCGGCGCGAGTTCGCCCGCGTAGATGGCCCTGCGCACCTCGGCGGCCACCTGCTGATAGAGCGACGATCGTGCCATCTTTCCTCAATCCACCCTTTTGTTCCAACAAATCTAGAGGATCTCGGTCTAGCGGGAAACAACCCCTTGACCGGAGCCCTCCGGGCCGCGCATTATCCAAACGTTGGTACAAATCCATCCAATGGAGGTGGGGCAGGTGCTAGCGGTCCGTGCGGGCACGCCGTACTTGCCCTGGCGGGACCCCTGCGAGGCGACGCGCATGCTGCGCTACGCCTTGCACCGGCAGGGGTTCACCCACACCTACCAGAGCAACGGGAACGGCATGTCCGTGCTGTCGGTATCCACCGACTTGACGGTCTGGTGCAGGAACGGGTCGTTTGTGTGGCATGAGGATGAGTTCTTGATCACCCATCCCTCCGACGACCCCGACGGCGCGACACGCCTGATCATGCGGCACCACCGCACGCCGGAGCGGCCGGACGACGGCCTCTCCCCAGAGACTCCGTGCGATTGAACGAGGTCTCGACCCCAACCCTCGCCGGGGTCGAGGCCTCGCGCCGGGGCGGAGCGCGTCCTGGCGGGTCCCCCACGCCCGCCAGGACGCGCCACCGTTAGCCGGCACCGTCAACCCCGGCACCGTCGACCCCGCCGCCGCGCGGCGCGAGCCGGGAACCGACCGGTCGGTACGCTCCCCTCATGACTCTGTTCTCGGTGGATGGCAAGACGGTCGTCGTGACGGGCGGCTCGCGGGGAATCGGCAAGATGATCGCGCGTGGGTTCCTCGACGCGGGCGCGACCGTCTACATCTCCTCCCGCAAGCAGGACGAACTGGAGGCCACGGCCGCGGAGCTGGGCTGCCGGGCGGTCCGGGCCGACCTGTCGACCCCCGAGGGCGTCGAGACGCTGGCGCAGGCGGTGGCCGAGCGCGAGAGCCGGCTCGACGTGCTCGTCAACAACGCCGGGGCGAGCTGGGGCGCGCCCCTGGAGGAGTATCCCGAGCACGCCTTCGACAAGCTCTGGGACATCAACGTCAAGGGCGTCTTCTTCCTCACCCGCCGGTTCCTGCCGCTGCTGCGCGCCGCCGCCTCGCCCGGCGACCCCGCCCGCGTGATCAACATCGGGTCGGTCGACGGGCTGCGGGTGCCGTTCATGGAGAACTACGCCTACTCGGCGGCCAAGGCGGGGGTCCACATGCTGACCCGGCATCTGGCGCACCGGCTGGCCAAGGAGTCGATCACCGTCAACGCGATCGCCCCCGGGCCGTTCGAGTCGAAGATGATGGCCTTCGCGCTCGACGACCCCGAGATGCGCGGCGCGATCGAGAGCGGCGTGCCGCTGGGGCGGATCGGCCGGCCCGACGACATGGCGGGCGCGGCCATCTTCCTCGCCTCACGGGCCGGCTCCTACCTCACCGGGGCCGTCATCCCGGTGGACGGCGGCATCTCGACGCACGGCTGAGCCCCGGCCGCGGGCGTCAGCCCGCCTTGAGCGTCTCGGCGAGGACCTCGGCGAACAGGTCCGGCGCGGCCAGTTCGTCCCGCAGGAACAGGTACGGCTCGGTGAGCTCGACCTCGATCAGCACCGGCTCGCCGTCCGGCATCCGTACCAGGTCCACCCGGGCGTAGAGGAGGTCCTGCGGCACGGCGGCCAGGACCCGCTCGGCCAGCGCGAACTGGTCGTCGTCCGGGTCGCGCAGGGTGGCGCGGTTCGCCGCGACGGGTTCGCCGCTCAGCATGGGATTCCGCCGTACGGCGTGGCTGAACCGGCCGCCGAAGTACAGCAGCGACAGCTCGCCCTCCTGCTCGACCGACGGAATGTACGGCTGGACCATGGCCGTGCGGCCCTCGGCGAGCAGCGCGGCCGCGTGCGCGGCGGCGGTCTCCCGGTCCGCGGTGCGGATCGTGTCGCGGGCGCCTCCCGAGACGGCCGGCTTGACGACGTACTCCTCCCACTCGGGCAGCTCCGCGCCCGGCTCGGGCCAGAAGGTGGGCACGATCGGCACGCCCAGCGTGCGCAGGTAGGTCTTGTCGGTGTTCCATTCGAGCACCGGCGCCGGGTTGAACAGCCGCGTGACCCGCTCCACCCGGTGGGCCCAGGCGACGAACTCGTCCCGCCGATCGATGTAGTCCCAGGCGGAGCGGACGACCGCCGCGTCGAAGTCCGCCCAGTCGACGGCGGGGTCGTGCCAGTTCACGGGCGACCCCTCGATGCCGGCCCCGAGCCAGGCGGCGAGGACGATCTCCCGTTCGTCGTCGAAGCGGATGATCGGGTGATCCGTGGTGACGTAGGCGACCTTCATCGAACTCCCATCCGCGGTGCGTCGGCGCCCATGCTACGGCGCACGCCGCACCGCCCAGCCGCCGCCCGCCTCCCCCGCCCTCACACGCCCGGCGGCCCCGTCACAGGCCCGGTGCCCTCAGCCGAGGCCGGCGAGGACCTCTGCCGCCGCCTGGCCGCAGACCCTGGCGGCGCCGTGCGTGGCGATGTGGACCGCCCCCAGGTCCGTACGGCCCGGCAGCCCCATCTCGACCACGACGCCGTCGGGCCGGGCGGCCAGCAGGCGCTCCAGCAGGTCCGTCTGCCAGGGATGCCGGTGGGCGTCCCGCACCACGACGACGAGGGGCCGGTCGGCGGCCTGGCGCAGGACCACGGCGGCGACGCCGTCGCCCGGCCCGTGCACCCCCCGCACGTCCTCCTCGCGCAGGCGGGCGACCGTGGTGCCCGGCAGCAGCTTGGCCAGTGGCTCCCCGGCGCCCCACGGCATGCCCTTGTCGATCGCGAGGTTGGTCTCCGGCGCGAGTTCGACCACATGGGGCGCCGCCGCCAGCGGCAGCGTCCCGGCCGGCCCGCGCAGGGTGACGCGCAGCGCCCGGCGGGCGGCGGCCAGCCCGATCTCGCCGGGCACGGCGTCCCCCGGCTCCACCGCGACCCGCCAGGCGGCGAGGGCGCGCACGCGCGCCGCCGCGTCGGCGAGCCGCTCCTCCGTCAGCGATCCCTCCGTCACGGCGTCGGCGATCGCGGCGCGGATGCGCGCGTGGGTCGCCTCGTCGGCGTTCTCGCCGCCCACGCAGACCGCGTCGGCCCCCGCCGCCACGGCCATCGCGCTCGCGCCGCCGAGGCCGTACCGGCCGGAGACGGCGGCCATCTCGATGCCGTCGGTGACGATCAGGCCCTCGAAGCCCAGCTCCCGCCTGAGCAGGCCGGTGAGGACGCGGGGGCTCAGGGTGGCAGGCCGCTCCTCGTCGTACGCCGTCACGAGCAGATGACCGGTCATGACGGCCCGCACTCCCTCGCGGACGGCCACCCGGAACGGCAACAGCTCCACCTCGGCCAGTTCCTCCCGCGAGGCGGTCACCCGCGGGATCCCGTGGTGGGAGTCGACGGACGTGTCGCCGTGCCCGGGGAAGTGCTTGGCGCAGGCGGCGACGCCGGTGGACTGCAGTCCGCGGATCCAGGCGGCCGTGTGCCGCGCGACGAGCCGCGGATCGGCGCCGAACGCCCGCAGGCCGATGACCGGGTTGTCCGGGTTGGAGTTGACGTCCGCGGCCGGGGCGAAGTCGATGGTGATCCCGGCCCGCCGCAGGTCGCGCCCGATGTCGCGGGCCACCTGCTCGGTCAGCTCCTCGTCGTCCACGACGCCGAGCGCGTAGTTGCCGGGCCGTGAGCTGCCCGTGCGCGCCTCCAACCGCGTCACCTCCCCCGCCTCCTCGTCGATGCCGATGACGATGTCGGGGTTCTCCGCGCGCAGCGACGAGGTCAGCGCGGCGAGCTGGGCCGGGGTGTCCACGTTCCGCGAGAACAGCACCACGCCGGCGAGGCCGCCCGCGAGCCGCCGCCGCACCCAGTCGGGGGCGGTGGTCCCGGCGAAGCCGGGCAGCAGGACCGTGTCGGCGAGACGGAGCAGGTCGGGGCTTCGCTTCATGCTGCGCCCGCAGGGCATCGCTCAGGCATGCCCCGCAATCTAATAGGAAACTTTCCTATTTGCTAGTGCGGATCAGAGATCGGTGCGGTGCAGCCGGTTCTCCCTCACCTCGAAGCCCGCGATCGTGGTCAGCGGGGCGCCGGGCTTGTCCACGAAGGCGACCGCCCGGTAGTCGGCCCGGAACTCGGTCATGCCGGCCGTGCAGGACACGTATCCGTGCCGGCTGTCGAAGAAGGCGATGTGGGGGTTGATGTCGAGGATCTTGCTCGCGTCGGTGATGCCCGGCATGCTCGTCACCGAGGGGCCGACGAACTCGGCGCCGAGCGCGCGGGAGGCCGGGTCCGCCCAGTCCGCGCGCACGTCGCAGGCGTACGCGCTGTGCACGTCGCCGCTCAGCACGACCAGCCCGTCCGGGGCGGCGGCGAGCACGCGGGCGCGCGAGTCGGGAAAGCCGTCCCAGGCGTCGGCGCTGACGGGTTCGAGCGGGAACCTGCGCTGGGAGAAGAACACCGCCTGCGCCAGCACCTTCCACCGGGCCGTCGAGCCGCGCAGCCGGTCCACCAGCCACTTCTCCTGCTCAGGGCCGAGCATGTCGCGGCCCTGGCGGTACTGCCGGGCGTCGGCGAGCAGGAAGTCGGCCACCCGCCCGTACGGCCTCCAACGGTGGTTCTGCAGGCTCGCGCCGGACGGGCGCACGCGGAGCGGCTGGTGCTCGTAGTACGCCTTGAAGGCGGCGGCCCGGCGCTTGAGGAAGGCGGCGGAGGCGCTTCCGTCGCCCGGCAGCGCGCCCGCCCAGTTGTCCCGCACCTCGTGGTCGTCGGGGATCGCGAGCCACGGCGCCGCGGCGTGCGCGGCCTGCAGGTCGGGGTCCATCTTGTAGCGGGCGTAGCGGTTGCGGTACCCCGCGAGCGTGGTGCACTCGGCGGTCGACTCCAGCGGGCGCACCCAGCGGCCGGGCCCGGGGTTCTTCGGCTTGCCGTACTCGTAGATGTAGTCGCCGAGGTGGAGGACCAGATCGGGCCGTTCGGCGGCGAGATGGCGCAGCGCGGTGAAGTGACCATGCTCGTAGCGCTGGCAGGAGACGAAGCAGAAGCGGACGGGAGCGGTCGAACCGGCGGCGGGGGCGGTCCTGGTCCGGCCCACCCGGCTCACGTGGCCCTCGGCGGAGAACCGGTAGAAGTAGTCGGCCCCGGGCTTCAGCCCGGCCACCCGCACGTGCACGCTGTGCGCCCAGTCGGGCTGCGCCGGCGTGGTGCCGGACTGCACGACCTTCCGGAACGCCTCGTCCTCGGCGATCTCCCACCGCACGGTCGTCGCCTTGTCCGGCATGCCGCCGGGCCGCGTCGGATTCAGCGGCTCGGGAGCCAGCCGGGTCCAGAGGATCAGTCCGTCGGATAAGGGCTCGCCCGACGCCACCCCCAAGGTGAACGGATACTGCAATTTCGCCATGCGTCCGATCCTGCCGTACGGGCGGCGGTCATGCCGGGAGGTCACGCGAGGCGAGAGTTGCGAACAAGCCCTTGCTCGACGGCCATAATGGGAGCCGTGAACCAGCGTAAGGAGTCCGGCGGCACAGCCGTGCCGGTCAGTGTGCCGGCCAGCGGTCCGGGCAGGGCGAGGCGCGGGGTGGCCGGGCCGGCGTCGGAACGACGCGAGCACCTCGTCAGGCTCGCCGCCGAGTTGTTCGCGCGCAAGGGCTTCCAGGCCACCACGGTACGGGAGATCGCGCTGGAGGCGGGCATCCTCTCCGGCAGCCTCTACCACCACTTCGACTCGAAGGAGACGATCGTCGACGAGGTGCTGCGCACCTTCCTGGACGATCTGATCACCCGCTACCGGGCCGTGCTGGAACGCGGCGGCGACCCCCACTCGGTCCTGGCGGAGATGGTCCGCATCGGCTTCGGCACCCTGGAGCCGCACCGGGCGGCCATCACCGTCATGCAGAACGACTGGAACTACCTCCGTTCGCTGCCCGGCGACCGGTTCGACTACCTGCTGCGGGCCGAGGACGAGGTGGAGCGCATGTGGGTGGAGCAGATCAGGGCCGGCCAGGCCGCGGGCCAGTTCCGCGCCGACGTCGACCCCAAGCTGACCTACCGCATGATCCGCGACACCATCTGGGTGACCGTGCGCTGGTTCCGCCCCGGCGGCAGGCTCGACACCGACAGCCTCGCCGACCACTTCGTCAAGCTCCTGTTCGACGGTCTCGCGACCGGAGAGCGGGCGAGCCGGCCGTCATGACACTGCACAAGGCGGTACGCCTCGCGCTGACGGAGGCCGCCGACCCGGCGCGCGCCCAGTCCATGCGGGCGTACATGAAGTCGGAGATGCCGTTCCTCGGGGTCACGGCCGTGCCGCGGCGGGCCCTGCTGCGCAGGCTCTTCACCGAGCACCGGCTCGACAGCGCGCCCGAGTGGCGCCGGGCGGTGCTGGCGCTGTGGCGCGACGCCGAGTACCGCGAGGAGCGCTACGCCGCGATCGAGCTGTCCGCGCACCGGTTCTACCGGTCCTGGCAGACGCTCTACACGATCCCGATGTACGAGGAGATGATCGTCACCGGGGCCTGGTGGGACTTCGTGGACGACATCGCCATCCACCGGATCGGCACGCTGCTGCGGCTCTACCCCGAGAGCATGCGCCGTCTGGTGCTGGAGTGGGCGCACGACGCCGACCTGTGGAAACGGCGCGCCGCCATCCTGTGCCAGAACTCCTTCAAGGACGGCACCGACGTCCACCTGCTCTACGCGTGCATCGAGCCGAGCCTGTCGGACACCGACTTCTTCGCCCGCAAGGCCATCGGCTGGGCGCTGCGCGAGTACGCGAGGACCAACCCGGAGGAGGTGCTCCGCTACGTGAAGCACCGGGGCCTCAGCGGGCTGAGCCGCCGCGAGGCGCTGCGGAACCTCCCCGGGGCGTAGTTCGCCGGGCGGGCCGCTCAGGCCGGGCGGAAGGAGTCGCGCGCCTCGGGGGCCGCATGCTTGATCATGAGGTGCCGGGTGACCGAATACTCCAGCACGGCCTCCTGGCTCATGTCCTTGCCGAACCCGCTGCCCTTGACTCCGCCGTGCGGGGCCTCCGAGGCGATGGGCAGATGGTCGTTCACCCAGGTCACGCCCACGTCCAGGCGGTGGGAGACACGCAGCGCGCGGGCCACGTCCATGGACCACACGGACGAGGCCAGCCCGTACGGCGTGGCGTTGGCGAGCCGCACCGCCTCGTCCTCGCCGTCGAACGGCATCGCCACCAGCACCGGGCCGAAGACCTCGCTCCGCACGATCTCGCTCGCCGGGTCGGCGTCGGCGATCAGCGTCGGCGCGTAGTGGAAGCCGGGGCCGTCGATCGGCGCGCCCCCGTGGACGACGCGGCCGGACGCCCTGGTCACGAAACCGTGGACCCGCTCGCGGTGCTCGGCGCTGATCAGCGGGCCGATGTCGGCGTCGGCCGCCCAGGGGTCACCGGGCCGGACACGGGCGACGGCCTCCCGCAGCGCCTCGACCGCCTCGGTGTACCGCGACCTCTCGACGTACACCCTGGTCGCGGCCGTGCAGTCCTGGCCGGTGTTGTAGGTGGCGCCCATGACGACCCCGGCCGCCATGTCCTCCAGCGGGGCGTCGCCGAACACCAGCGCGGGCGCCTTGCCGCCCAGCTCCAGATGGACCCGCTTGAGGCCGTCCACCGCGCCGCGCATGACCTCGCGGCCGGTGGCGGTGGAGCCGGTGACGCTGACCATGTCCACGCCGGGGTCGGTCACCAGGGCCCGCCCCACGTCCGCGCCGCCGGTCACCGCCCGTACGAGGCCTTCCGGGGCCCCGGCCTCGGCGAACAGCTCGGCGAGCCGCAGCGTGGTGCGGGGCGTCCTGGGCGCCGGTTTGATCACGACGGCGTTCCCCGCGGCGACGGCCGGGCCGATCTTCCAGACCGCCATGATGAACGGGAAGTTCCACGGCGCGATCGCGCCCACCACCCCGATCGGCCGTTTGATCAGCACGGACGTGTATCCGGCGCTGAACACGCCCGCGCCCGTGCCGTCGAGGGACCTGGCCGCGCCGGCGAAGAACCGGAGGTTGTCGACGGCGAACGGCAGCTCGCCGTCCCGGAACACGGAGGCGGGCTTCCCGGTCTCCTCGACCTCCAGCCGGGTCAGCTCCCCGGCGTCTCGCTCGACGAGGTCCGCCAGCCGCAGCAGCACCAGCGCCCGCTCCCCCGGCGTCGTCTCGCGCCACTGCTCGAAGGCCTCCCGGGCCGCGTGCACGGCCCGCGTCACGCCGTCGGGCGGGGTGTCGCGCACGTCCTCGATGGTCTGGCCGTCGGCGGGATTGATCAATGTCGTCATGAGTCTTCCTCAGCTGTCGAAGCCGATGCCGAAACGGTCGAGGACCCGCAGCCAGGGGCCCCGGCGGCCCTCGTTGTCGTCGGCGCGGGCGAGCTCGCGGCGGGTGAGCTCCACCACCGGCCAGCGCAGCGGCTCCGGCGGAAACGGCACCGGGTGATGGCGGACCATACTCAGCCTCGTCCGCGCGGTGGACCGCCCGGCCAGCAGGTCGAGGCCGACCAGCGCGCCGAACCTGGACGCGCCGACCCCGAGGCCGGTGTATCCGAGGGCGTAGGCCAGCCGCCCGCCCATGGCGGTGCCGAAGAACGGGGTGAACCGGCTGGTCGAGTCGACCATGCCGCCCCACCTGTGCGTGAAGCGCAGGCCGCGCAACTGCGGGAACGTCGCGAAGAAGTGCCGCGCGAGCCGCTCGTGCGAGGCGTCGCGCTGCTCCGATCCCCCGCCGCCGAAGTTGTAGACAGCGTCGTACCCGCCCCACAGGATGCGATCGTCCCGCGTGAGCCGGTAGTAGTGGAACTGGTTGCCCGCGTCGGTCAGGCCCTGGCCCTCGGGCCAGCGGATCGACGCCCGCTGCGCGGGCGACAGCGGCTCGGTGACGAGCACATAGTCCCAGACGGGCAGCATGAACAGGCCCAGCCTGCGCAGAGGCGAGGGAAAGGCGTTGGTGGCCAGCAGCACCTGCCCGGCGTTCACCACCCCCCGGCCTCCGGTCCTGGCCTCCACGCCGGTTCGCATCCGGGCCAGCGCGGTGACCTCGGTGCCCTCGTGGACGCGCACGCCGAGCCCGGCCGCGACGCGGGCCAGGCCCCACGCGAGGCCGGCGGGGTCGAGGAGGCCGCCCGTGCCGCGCAGGCGCAGTCCCGCGAGGTAGGTGGGCGAGCCGACGTCCGCGCGCATCTCGTCACGGCCGAGGAACACCGCGTCCTCGCCGTGCTCGCGGTGCAGTCTCTCGGCTCGCCTCAGCTCCTCCACCTGGTGGGGCGCGACCGCGACCGTGGTCTTGCCGACCAGGCGGAGGTCGGCGTCGATGCCGTGGTCGCCGGCGAAGCGGGCGATGGCCGCGAGGTTCGCCCGTCCGAGCGCGAGCAGCGCCGCGTTCTCCGACGGCCACAGCCGCATCCCATGGCCGAGGCCGTGGGTCAGGGAGTCGGAGACGAACCCGCCGTTGCGACCGCTCGCGCCGTACGCGACGGAGCGGGCCTCCACGAGGACGACGTCGCAGGCCGGGTTCTCCTGCTTGGCCAGCACCGCTGCCCACAGGCCGGTGAAGCCACCGCCGACGACCAGCAGGTCCGCCGTCGTACGGCCGTGCAGCGGCTCGTAGGGGCCGGGCGCACCGGGCCGGTCGGTCCAGAAGACCCGGGGAGCGGCGTCCTCGACCAGACGGCTGTCCCTGCTCACTTGGCCGCGACGTTCTCGATGACGTCCGCGGCCACGCGCAGGCCGTCCCGGCGGCGGATCTCCTCACCGGCCGACGTGAGCCGGTCGCGCAGGTCCTGGTCGCCGAGCAGTCGCTCTACGGCCCCGATCAGTTCGTCGTCCGTGAAGCGGTAGGTGTCCAGGCGGACGCCGTACCCCGTCTCGTGCACCCGCTGGGCGTTGTCGTACTGGTCCCAGAACAGCGGCATCACGATCATAGGCCTGCCGAAGTGGAACGCCTCGGTCGTCGTGTTGTTGCCGCCATGCGTGATCACCAGGTCGACCAGTGGAATGATCTTCGTCTGCGGGACGAACTCGGCTCCCCACATGTTGGGAGCCAGCTCGATCTCCTCGTGCAGCGGGCCCTTGGAGACGATGTACCGGTGCGGCGTGCGGGCCAGCACGGAGATCACGCGGCGCATCAGCTCGACGTCGGCCGAGCCGAGCGACCCCAGCGAGAAGTAGATCAGCGAGCCCTCGCCCGGGATGTCCGGGAGCGTGAAGTCGTCGTCGGTCTCCCGCACCGACGAGTCCAGCCGGGTCCACGACCCGCCCAGCGGCCGGTCCGCCACGTAGTCCACGATCTCGGGGTAGACGTAGAGGTTCGCGTCGCCCTCGTGGATGAACTCCAGGTCCGGCAGTGGCGGAGCGCCCTGCGCGACCACCCACTCCTTGAACGACTCCCACACCTCGCGGTGGGTCCGGTCGTACTCGGCCCGGAAATCCGCCCAGCCCGTCCCGTCTGCGGGCAGGCCCGAGAACGGCGGAGCCACGCCCGGGCCCTTCACCTCCAGGGGGTTGCACGACACGATCCGTACGAAGGGCACGCCCGCCGTCACCAGGGCGGGGAAGGCCACCACGTTGTCCTCGACGATCACGTCCGGCCGGACCCGCTCGATGATGGCCTTGAGCTGCGGCTCGCAGTACTTGGCGCCGTCGATGAGCGCGTCCCAGATCGGCTTGGTCACGGTCTCCAGCTGCTCGGCCGTGCTCTTGCGGTACTCGGGCGCCGTGTCGCGGATGAAGTCCTTCCAGAACTGGCCCGGGTCCTGCTCCGTCGCGTCCTGGTCCTCGGGCGCCGGCGGCGCCAGGTCGACGAGGTCCTCCTCGAAGCCCAGCGCCTCCAGCTTGCCCTTCCACGACGCCTCGGCGGCGAACACCACGCGGTGGCCGCGGCGGCGCAGGACGTCGCCGATCCCGATGCAGTTGTTCGTCGGCCCGTAGGCGCTCTCCGGCATGAACAGGATCGTCAGGGGCGTGGCCGTCATTCGAGGCTCCTCTGCGGCTAGTTGAAGCGAGATTCAAATACGGAGGCTCTACACCCGTCAAGACCTGGCGCGGTATCGTGTGGCCGGATTGAACCGGGGTGCAATGGCAGGGGCGGGATGACACAGCGCAAGAGCAAGGCGGATCGGCGTCTCGACCTCATCGACGCGGCACACAGGGCGATGATCCAGCACGGCGCCGAGGGGGTCCACCTCAACCAGATCGCCGAGGAGGCGGGGCTCACCTCCGGCGCGGTGCTCTATCACTACCCCGACCTGCGCGAGCTGCTGATCGAGGCCCATCACGCCGGCATGGAGCGCTTCTACGAGCGGCGGATGAGGAAGATCAGCGGTGTCTCCGACCCGGCCGAAAAGCTGATCATCACGATCCGCTCCGGCCTGCCCGACGGCCCGGACGACGCGGGCGTGCGTCTGCTGTGCGAGCTCGGCGGCGCCGCCGGCCGCAACCGCGTCTACGCGACGCTCCTGACCACGCTGTTCGACCGGCAGGTGTCGATGTACCAGACGATCCTGGAGACGGGCGCCGCCCACGGTTTCTTCACGCTGACGCAGGACTCCGAAACCATCGCCCGCAACCTCGTCGCCCTGGAGGACGCGTACGGCTACCGGATCATCGCCCGGCACCACTCGATCGACCCGGACAGGGCCGTCGAGCTGATCCTCGACTACGCCCGTCTGGCCACCGGCAATCCGCTCAGGCCCACCGATCGCCGCTGACCCCGTCATCCTGACAAGGCCACGGGGACGAGCGCGCCGTCGTCGGCGTCCCACGAGACGGCGACCTCGGCTCCGGCCTCCACCCTGGCCCGCCCCTGCGTGGCCGCGAGCACGTTGCGGTCACGACCGGCCACACTCAGCGCCACATGGGAGACACCGCCGTAGAAGCTGACGTCGACGACCCTGCCCCGCAGCACCCCCTGGTCGGCCGTGACCGGGCCGAGGCGGATCCGCTCCGGCCGTACGGCGAGCATCGCCGTCCCGCCCTCCACGGGCCCCGCGGGCGCGGGGAGCACACCCAGCCCGTCCACGTCCAGACCCTTGCCGGTCAGCCTGCCGGTGAACAGGTTGTTGGCCCCGATGAAGCCGGCCACGAACGTCGTGCGCGGCCGTTCGTAGAGGTCCGCGGGGGCGTCCACCTGCTCGACCCGGCCGCCGTTCATCACCGCGATCCGGTCGGCGAGCGACATGGCCTCCTCCTGGTCGTGGGTGACCACGACGAACGTGATGCCGACCTCGTGCTGCAGCCGCTTGAGTTCGAGCTGCATCTCCGAGCGGACCTTCTTGTCCAGGGCGCTCAGCGGCTCGTCGAGCAGCAGCAGCCGGGGACGCTTGACGACGGCCCTGGCCAGGGCGACCCGCTGGCGCTGCCCGCCCGACAGCTCGTGCGGCCTGCGGCGAGCCTGCGCGGCCAGACCCACGGTCTCCAGGACCGCGCCGACCCGCTCCCGGATCTCCGCCCGGGGCAGCCGCTCCCGCTCCAGGCCGTACGCCACGTTCTTCTCCACGCTCATGTGCGGAAAGAGGGCGTACGACTGGAACATGAGGTTGACCGGGCGGCGGTGCGCGGGAGTCGCGAGCAGATCGGCCCCGTCGAGGAGCACCGCACCGGCGTCGGGCTGTTCGAACCCGGCGAGGATCCGCAGCAGAGTGGTCTTGCCGCAGCCGGACGGCCCCAGCAGGGCGAAGAACTCGCCCTGCCGGATCTCGAGGACGACCGAGTCGAGCGCGGTCACCTCGCCGAACCGGCGGCTCACACCGTTGATGGAGATGAGGGTCATTTCAGGGCCTCGGTCAGCCTGGTCAGGCGCTGCGCGACGATCACGACGGTGAAGCTCACCGCGAGCAGCAGCGTCGCCAGCGCGTTGATCTCGGGGGTCACGCCGAACCGCACCATGGAGTAGATGACGATCGGCAGGGTCGGCTCGGACGGAGCCGCGGTGAAGAACGCGATCACGAACTCGTCCAGTGAGAGCGTGAAGGCGAGCAGCGCGCCCGCGACGATGCCCGGGGCGAGCGTGGGCAGGGTGACCTTGACGAACGTGGTCAGCGGGGTCGCGCCGAGGTCCCGGGACGCCTCCTCCAGCGACGTGTCCATGCCACCGAGCCTGGCCCGGACGACGGCCGCGACGAAGGCCATGCCGAAGACGGTGTGCGCGATCAGCACGGAGTGCAGCCCGAGCGTCAGCTTGACCGCGGAGTAGAACGCCAGCAGCCCGATCGCGATGACGAGGTCGGGCAGGATCGCGGGCAGCGTCGAGAGCGCGTCGAGCAGCCGCGAGCGGGTGTGGCGGGCCAGCCCGACCGCGAGCAGCGTGCCGAGCACCGTGGACAGCGCCGTCGAGCCGAGAGCGACGATCAGCGTGTTGACCAGCCCGGTGCGGATCGACGCGTTGCCCGCCAGCGTGCCGTACCAGTCGAGGGAGAAGCCACCCCACGAGTAGGGCGACCTGTTCCGGTTGAACGACATCACGACGAGCACGACGATCGGCGCGTACAGGAACAGATAGGTCAGCCAGAAGGGCAGCCGGAGCCAGCCGTGTCTACGCACCGCGTCCCGCCCTCCGCGCGGCCCACGCCTGGGCGAACAGGAGCAGCACGAGCACGGCGATCACGGCCAGCGCGAGCACCGACCCGAACGGCCAGTCGCGGGCCTTGAGGAACTGGTCGCGGATGAGGTTGCCGACCATGATCCGGCGTCCGCCGCCGAGCAGCTCAGGAATGACGAAGTTGCCCAGGCTCGGCACGAACACGAACACGCATCCGGTCAGCACGCCGGGCAGCGACAGCGGGAGCGTCACCGACCAGAACGTCCTGGCCGGCCGCGCGCCGAGGTTCGCCGAGGCCTCCCGCAGTTGCGGGTCCAGCCGCTCCACGGCGGAGTACAGCGGGAGGATCATCAGCGGGAGATAGGCGTAGAGCAGCCCGGCGACGATGGCGCCGTCCGTGTAGAGCAGCTCCACCGGCCGCAGGCCGAGCGCCTTCAGCCCGGAGTTCACCGGCCCCTCGGAGTTGAGCAGCACGATCCAGGCGTACGTGCGGATGAGGAAGTTCGTCCAGAACGGCAGCACGACCGCCACCAGGGCGACGACCTTCCACCGGGCGGGCAGCCTCGCGATCAGGTACGCCGTCGGATACCCGAGCAGCAGGGCGAGCAGCGTCGTGATCGCCGCGAGCTTCACCGACCCGACCACCACGTCGAGGTAGAGCGGGTCGGCGAGGCGGGTGAAGTTCTCCCCGGTCGGCTCGTAGACCACTCCCCCGAACCGGCCCCGGCGGAACACGGTGTAGCTCAGCACCAGCGCCAGCGGGACCAGCAGGAAGACGGTCAGGAAGCCGAACCCGGGCCCCATCGTCGCGAGGCGGCCGGCCGCCTTCCCGAGGACGCGGGCGGGCTGTCGAACCGTCATTGCGCCGCCGAGACCTCGGTGGACAGGCGCGTGTACGCGGTGGACGCCTCGCCCAGGTCGACCAGGCTCTCCCCCTTGAGCAGCTCGGACGGCGGCTCCGCCAGCGCCGGGTAGCTCTTGAGCAGTGCCGGGTCGACCTTGTCCATGGCCGCCTTGTTGGGGATCCGGTAGAGGATGTTCGCGGGCACCCAGCCGTGGTTCTCGGGGTCGAGGATGTAGTTGACGAAGGCGTGCGCCGCCTCCTTGTTCTTGGAACTCTTGAGGATCACCATCGTGTCCGCCCAGAGGTCGCTGCCCTCCTTCGGCACCACGAACTCGATGTTCTTCTCCGCCGTCGGGCACCAGCCGTCCCACGCCTCGACCAGCACGGCCTCGCCGGACTTGAGCCGGTCGCCGAACGTGGTGTCGTCGTAGGCCAGCAGGTCGGGCTTGACCTTCAGCAGCATCGCCTTGGCCTTGTCGAGCGTGGCCTGGTCGGTGGTGTTGACCGAGGCGCCGAGCAGCTTGAGGGCGGGCAGCGCCAGCCACCGCTCGGTGGTCATCATCGTGATCTTCTTCTTGAGCTCGGGGGCCGGGTTGAGCAGGTCGTTCCAGCTCGTCGGCGGAGTCTTCACCAGGTCGCTGCGGTAGCACAGCCCCGTGGTGCCCCAGGTGTACGGGACGGAGTAGGCGTTGCCCTTGTCGTAGGCGAGCTGCGACGCCTCGGGGTAGAGGTTCTTCAGGTTCGGGACCAGCTCGCGGTGGATGGGCTCCAGCAGGCCCTGCGCGTTGAGCGCCTGCGCGTACTGACCGGACACGAACGCCACGTCGATGCCGCTGTCGCCGCCGGCGGTCAGCTTGGCCACGATCGTCTCGTTCGTGTCGTGGATGGCGACCTTGGTGTCGAAGCCGAGCGTGGCCTTCACCCGCTGTGGCAGATCCTTCGGGCTGTAACCCTCCCAGATCGAGATCGTCAGGCTCTGCCTGGACAGGTCCGCGCCGGCGTCGAGCGCCGCGGGCGCGGAGTCGGTCACCGCGCCGCCGCCGCAGGCGGTCAGCGCGGATGCAAGACAGGCAGAGGCCACGACGACGGGCACGCGACGTGTCATGGGGGACTCCCTTGCGTGAGGATGGCGGCCAGTGTTGCAGGACGGCTCAACCTAGACAAGACTTTGGCCATCACGTCTACCTTCGCTTTTTGTCGGCTTGTTGAATCCACATTCAGGAGATCGAGTGGAAGGCTCTCGTTGGCCTCGGGTCACCGAGGAGCCGGACGGCGCCCTCGCGCTGGAGATCGGCGACGGGGTCACCGGGTGCGTCCTGCGCGATCTGGCCGGTGGAACCGCTCCGCCGCCCTTCTCGGTGCGTGCGCTGCGGCCGCTGCCGCCGGTGCCGCCCGGAGAGCGGCCGATCACGGTGGACCAGACCAACCACTCCGTGATCGCGGGCGAGACCGTGGTGGTCAAGTGGTTCCCCCGGCCCTCGCGGGCCCCGCACCCGGCGCCCGGCCTGCTCGCCCATCTGGCGGGTTTCGCCCGTACGGCCACGCCGTACGCCGCGGTCTACTGGGAGGACGCGCTGGTCGCCCTGGTGACCGCGTACCTGCCGGAGGCGCGGGACGGCTGGGAGTGGTGCGTCGACGAGGCGGAGGCGGGCCGCACGGACTTCGCCGCCGACATCGGCTCCCTGGCCGCCGAACTGCACCTCGCGATGGCCGCCCCGTCCGGGGTCTTCCCCGACCCCGTACGGCTGTCGCCACCGGGCTCCGGTGCCTGGCGCGAGCGGGCGGAGGAGGCGCTGCGCGAGGCGCTGGCGCTGACGGACGGCGAGGACGGCGTCTGGCTGGCGGGGCGGGCCGAGACTCTGCGGCGCGAACTGGAGCCCCTCGCGTCGCCGGCCGCCACGCCGCTGATCCGCGTCCACGGCGACCTGCACGTCGGGCAGATCCTGCGGTGGCGGGACGGCTACGCGGTGGTCGACTTCGACGGCAACCCGACCGTGGCGGGCGCCGATCCCTACCAGCCGGCCGCCCGCGACCTCGCGCAGCTCACCACGAGCGTGGACCACGCGGCGCAGGTGGCGGTCAGGCGCAGGTCCGCCGGCCCCGCCGCGACGGCCGCCTGGGCCGTCTCCGCGCGGCGGAGACTTCGGACGGCCTACACGCGGACGCTGACGGAGGCCGGACGGTCCGGCCTGCTCGACCCGACGCTGCTACGGCCGTTCGAGGTGGAGCAGGAGTGCCGGGAGCTCATCTACGCCGCCCGGCACCTGCCCCGCTGGCGGTACGCCCCGATGGGCGTGCTGCGGTCCTGGTTCGGATGAGCGGTCCGCGTGCGCGGCTCCCGCGAAGAGAGGGTGGAGACAGACGGTGAACTCGACGCTGTTCGGGGAAGACCTGGAGGCCAAGCCGGCCGCGCTGGAGGCGCTGGCCCGGCAGCTGGACGCCGGTGACCCGTTCGAGGGGCTGGCACGACGGTTCGACCGGATGGTCTTCCTCGGCATGGGCAGCTCCCGCTATGCGGCGGGGGTGGCGGCCGGGCGGCTGCGGGCGGCCGGGGTGGACGCGGTCGCCGAGTACGCCTCCGCCGCGCGCGGCACCCCGCCCGGCCCACGGACGGCCGCCGTCGTCGTCTCGGCCTCGGGCGGCAGCCGGGAGACCCTCGACGCCCTGGCCCGGCACGCGGGCAGGTCGTTCGTCGTGGCGCTGACCAACCGGCCCGGCTCCCCGGTGACCGAGGGCGCCGACCTGGTCGTGCCGATGCTCGCGGGCGAGGAGCGGGGCGGCGTCGCCTGCCGGACCTTCCAGCACACGCTCGCCCTCCTGCTCACGCTCGCCGAGGGCTCCGTGGCCGTGGCGGGCCTCGTACGGCGGGCCGCGGAGGCCACCGCCGACCTCCTGGAACGGCGGCCGGAGTGGCTCGCGGACGCCGTGGCGCTGCTCGACGGGCCGCACGGCGTCTACACGATCGCCCCCGCCGAGCGGCTGTCGTCGGCCGAGCAGTCGGCGCTGATGTTCCGCGAGGGCCCGCGCCGCCAGGCCGACGCGTGCGAGACGGGCGACTGGGCGCACGTGGACGTCTACCTCACCAAGACCTGCGACTACCGGGCCGTCCTGTTCCCCGGCTCTCGGTACGACGACCAGGCGATGGAGTGGATCAGACAGCGTGGATCGCGGGTGCTCACGGTCGGCGGCGAGGCCGAGGGCCAGGCGGCGGCGGTGCGCTACCGGCACGACGACGACCCGGACGTGACCCTCCTCACCGAGACGCTGGTGCCCGAACTCGTCGCCGCGGCGCTCTGGCGCGGGACGGCCTGAGGGTCACCGTACGGACGACAGCGCGCCCGATCCCCCGGATTACATCCGGGAGGTGACGTTTTTGCTCCGGTGACAACCGCCCTTTCGGGTGAGACCTTGAGTCAGGGCGGATTCAAGGGGGCGTCATGAGGGCCTGGTCGGTACCGGGCTACCGGGAGGTGCGGGAGCTCGGCGCGGGCGGCGCCGGGCGGGTCGTGCTGGCGACCTACACGACCACCGGCGCCTACGTCGCGATCAAGTATCTGCGCGAGGAACTGCGCCGCGATCCGCGCTTCCTGGCCGGGTTCCGGCACGAGGCCCGGGTCATGGTGGAGCTGAACGACCCCAACGTCGTGCGCCTGTACGAGTACGTCGAGGCGCGTGACGGCGCGGCGATCGTCATGGAACTCGTCGACGGCGTCTCCCTGCGCAAGATCCTCGCCGAGCACGGCTCGACCAGTCCCGAGGCCGCACTGGTCGTGCTGAAGGGCTCGCTGGCGGGCCTGTCGGCCGCGCACGCCGCGGGCATCGTCCACCGGGACTACAAGCCGGAGAACGTGCTGGTCCAGGCCGACGGCGCGAGCAAGCTGTCGGACTTCGGCATCGCGACGCCGAGCGGGACGCCGGAGGCCCCGGCCGGCACACCGCCGTACATGGCGCCCGAGCAGTGGTACGGCGGGCCCGCAGGGCCGGCCACCGACGTCTACGCCGCCACCTGCGTGTTCTACGAGTGCCTGACCGGGCGCCGGCCATACCGCGCGCAGGACATGGCGGTGCTGCGCATGCTGCACCGCAGCGCGCCCGTCCCGGCCGGGGACGTGCCGGCCCCGGTGCGGACCCTGGTCGCGCGGGGCATGGCCAAGAACCCGGCCGACCGGCCGCCGACCGCCCGGGCCTTCGTCGCCGACCTGGAGACCGCGGCGACCTCGGCCTACGGCCCCGACTGGGAGCAGCGGGGCCGCCGTCACCTGGCGGAACTGGCCACCCTGCTCGCGCTGACGTTCCCCCTGGCCACTCCGGCGGTGCCGGTCGAGGTGTCCACGTCGCTCGCCCGGACCGTGCTCGCCGAACGGCTCACCCGCTTCGCCCCGCGCTTCGCCCTCGGCGCGGTCGTGCTGGCGGCCCTGGTGACCGCGGGGGTGGTCGCCGCCAACCGGCAGATGCCGGTCGCGCAGGGCACCCTGCTCACGCCGCCGCCGCACAGCCGTCCCGCCGTGCCGCCTCCGGACACGGCCGGACCGGTCCCAGCGGGCTCCACCACCGCCGACTCCACCACCGGGGACCCCACCACCGCGGATCCCACCACCGGAGGCTCCGCCACCGAGGACGCCGGCGGCGCGGCCGCAGGCGGCACGGACGGCGACACCGGCGGCGTCACCGGCGCGGGCGGGGGACCTGTCCCCTCCCACATGGGCGCGACGAGGTCTCCGAGCCATGGGCCGTCGTCCAGCCCCGCCCCGCCGCGGGTGACCGGCCTCGGCATCACGTCGTTCGACGGCCAGGCGGTGACGGTCGAGGTGCGGGCGAGCACGACCGGGCGGGTGCTGCTCACCGCGCGGTTCGCCTCCGGGCCGTCGCCCGCCGCGCTCGTCGCCGCTCCGCCGCAGACGATCGCGCTGCGGGGCGCGACCTCCTACCGGATGGGTTTCCAGCAGCCCTTCCCCTCCCCCGCGTGCGGGACGACCGTGCACCGCAGGGTCGAGGTGTCCACGGTCCCGGCCGCGCAGGAGGGCGACCGCACACGCGTGCAGACCAGGACCGTCACCGGCCCCCGGTGCCCCAAGCCGGACGCGTCTCCGCCAGTCCCCGGCAACAGCCCCGGCCCGCGCGAGAGCCCCGAACCGGCCGGAACCCCCGGCGTGCCCAGGACTCCGAAAGCGCCGACTCCCGCCCCGCCGAAGACTCCCGATCCCCCCAGGACACCCGATTCGCCCAGGACACCCGAACCGCAGCAGACTCCCGAAGCGCCGCAGAGTCCCGACAGGCCGCGCACTCCGGACACACCACAGAGCGCGCCTCAAAGCGCGCCGCAGAGTGCGTCACAGGACGCGCCGCAGGGTGAGTCGCAGGGTGTGACGCGGAGTCCCGTGCCGCCCGGAAGCGCGGCGCCGGCGGACCCCACACGGTCGGCTGGTTTTCGCCTGGACCGGTGAAATATTCACCGAGTGCCGCTCGCCGTTCCGGTCGGCCGCGCCGCCGACTGCCGCGAAGCGCCAGGTCAGCGCGGTGCGGCAGGCGCGGCGTGAGCACGGCGTAAGCAAGGCGGAGACTCCGCCGCGTTGACGCGTCCGGGTCCGCCCGGGTTGGCTCGCGCTCAGCGCACCAGGCCATCCTTCGCGGGATGTCGGCGATCCGAGATGTTAACGCTCACATAAGGCATCCGCGGCGCCTCCCGGAGCGGTGGCCCCCACCAGCGCGTACGCGCAGCAGCGGAGAAGCGTCACAACTCGGGAGAATGGGAAAAGCCTGTGCGACATGACAGCTCTTTTCGCCGGCGGTCGAGCCTGACGGCCGCCGCCGTCGCCGCGCTGCTGACAGCCGGCGCCGGGGTGGCCGGCGCCCACGTCGCGTCGGCGGCCGCGGTCGGATGCCAGGTCACCTACACGGTGACCAGCGAATGGCCGGGCGGCTTCGGCGCGAGCGTCGGCATCCAGAACCTGGGCGACCCCGTCAACGGCTGGCGGCTGACCTGGTCGTTCCCCGCCGGGCAGACCATCACCCAGCTGTGGAACGGCACCCACACCCAGTCGGGCTCCCAGGTCACGGTCACCAACGCCTCCTACAACGGCGCCATCCCCACCGGCGGCAGCGTCGCCTTCGGGTTCAACGGAAGCTTCAGCGGCTCGAACCCGAAGCCGGCGAGCTTCGCCCTGAACGGCGTGACCTGCACCGGCGGCGTCGCCTCCCCCAGTGCCACGCCTACTGCCACGCCCAGCCAGACTCCCAGCCAGTCCCCCTCGCAGAGCCCGAGCCCGACGCCGCCGCAGAGCCCGAGTCCCAGTCCCAGTCCCAGCCCCAGTCCCAGCCCCAGCCCCAGCCCCACGCCGAGTGCCACACCGCCGGACCGCCCGATGATCAACAACAACTTCGCGGTCACGCGTGAGGGGGCGTACGGCACCAACCGCTACACCGTGTTCCGCCCGTCGAACCCCTCGGCCGTCGGGCGCGCGATGCCCGTGCTGGTCTTCGGCAACGGGGCCTGCGCGCACACGAACGGGAGCGAGGTCGTCCAGGCGCTGACGTTCATCGCGGCCCGCGGGTTCGTCGTGGTGGACACGGCGTCGGTCGACGGCTCGCCGAACGGGGTGAACAGCGGGTCGCCGATCCCGTCGCTGCTGACCGACGCGATCGGCTGGGCCGAGCGGGAGAACGCCCGGAGCGGGTCGCCGCTCTACCAGCGGCTCGACCTCTCCAGGGTGGCCACCGCCGGGCACTCCTGCGGCGGGCTGGAGGCGCTGATCGCCGGGCAGGACCAGCGGGTCGACAGCGTCGTGTCGCTCGACAGCGGGTTGTTCGCCGACGGCTCGTTCGGTTACTCGCGCTCGGAGCTGTCCAAGCTGCACACACCGGTGATGTTCCTGGACGGCGGGCCCTCCGACATCGCCTACGACAACACCCGGGCCAACTACGACCTGGTCAGGGTGCCGGCCGTGCTGGCCGAGCAGGCGCAGGCCGGGCACACCGGGTTCATCTTCGGCGCGCAGATGACCGACGGCATGACCGCCGTGGTCCAGTTCCTGGACATGACCCTCAACGGCAACGCCACGGCCCGCTCGTACATCCTCGGCTCCTCGGGCCTGGCGGCGAAGGCCCAGTGGACGGTGCGCAGCAAGAACTTCTGACGCCCGCGCCCCCTCGCCGGGAACCGGCGAGGGGGTCAGGGACGCCGGGCGTGACGGCCGGCGTCCACGAGGAGGGGCTCCGTCCGCTCGGCGGGTGGAGCGTCCTCCTCGTGGCCCTCGACCGACAGGTTCGGCAGCAGGCGGTCGAGCCAGCGCGGGATCCACCAGTTGAGCCGGCCGAGCAGCACCATCGTGGCGGGCACGAGGAAGCCCCGGATCAGGGTGGCGTCGACCGCGATGGCCACGGCGAGCCCGACCCCGAACACCTTGACGAGGGGATCGGGATAGGCGATGAACGCGGTGAACACCGCCACCATGATCAGTGCCGCGGAGGTGATGACCCGGCCGGTCGACCCGAGCCCCTCGGCCACCGCGGCGCGGTTGTCCCCGCTGCGCGTGTAGGCCTGCCGTACGGAGGTCAGCAGGAAGACCTCGTAGTCCATCGACAGCCCGAACAGCACCGCGAACAGCATGAGCGGCACGTACGTGTCGATGGGCACGGAGAAGAACAGCGTGGCGAGATAGGACCCGTCGGCCGAGACCGGCGGGTCCATGCCGACCACACGGCTTCCGAGGCCCTGGGAGAACACCACGGCGAGCGCGCCGAAGGCGGCCCCCAGCGAGACGAGGTTCATCACCGCGGCCTTGACGGCGACCAGGGGCGCGCGGAAGGCCAGCAGCAGGAGCAGGGCGCTCAGCAGCACGACGACGCCGACGACCAGGGGGGTCCTGCTCATCATCCGGTCGCCCGCGTCGGCCATGCCGGCCACCTCGCCGCCGACGTGCAGGCGCGCCCCCGGCACCTGGACGGCCCGCACCCGCTTCACCACGTCGAGGGCCCGCGGGTCGCTCGGCGCGTAGTCGGGGACGACCTGGAACAGCACCGAGCGGCCGTCGTCGTTGACCATCGGCTCGGCGACGAACGCGACGCCCTCGATGTGCTCGATCCGCTGCCGCAGCACCTGGACGAGCGGGTCGGGCGGCGTGGAGTCCGCGATCCTCTCGTCCGTCTCGGCGACCGCGATGAGCCCGGCGTTGGCCCCCGTGCCGAAGCCTGCCTCGATCAGCTCGTACGCCCGCCGGGCCGACGTGCCCTTGTCGCCGTACCCGTCGTCGAGGGGGCCCAGCCGCATCGTGACGGCCGGGGCGGCGAGCGCCGCGAGCACGACGACGGTGACGGCGAGCACCCGCCAGGGGCGGCTCGCCACCCACAGCCCGAGCCTGGTCCAGCCCGTCGCCGGGCCGTCCCGGCGGGCGGCGCGCCCGAAGAACGGCAGCCGCAGCGCGTTGATCCGCTGACCGAGGATGCCGAGCAGCGCCGGGACCAGCGTGATCGAGGTGAGCACGGCGCACACGACCGAGACGCCGGTGATCCAGCCGAGCGTGGCCAGCAGCGGGAACCCGGCGAGCATCAGCGCGCTCAGGGCGATGACGACCGTGCCGCCCGCGAACAGCACGGCGCCGCCCGACGAGGCGGCCGTGCGCCGGACCGCCTCGTGCACCGCGACTCCCCGCGCCAGCAGCGCCCGGTGCCGGGACAGCAGGAACAGCGCGTAGTCGATGCCGACGCCGAGGCCGATCATCGTGGCCAGGATGGACGCCGTCGAGGGCACGTCCACGATGTGGCCGAGCAGCCCGATGATGCCGAGCCCGACGCCGATGCTGACGATCGCGGTGAAGATCGGCACGATCGCGGCGACGAGCGTGCCGAAGGCGAACAGCAGCACCAGCAGCGCGACGACGACCCCGATGACCTCGCTGACGCCGGTCTTGATCTGCTTGTCGGCGGGGGTGGAGCTGTCGGAGGGGACGACCTCGATGCCCGCGCGGGCCGCCGGAGCGGCGGCGGCGGCGAGCTGCTCGGAGGTCTGCGCGATCTTCGTGGTGTCCTGCCCCCGCAGGCGCACGGTGATGATCCCGATGCGCAGGCTCGGCGACATGCCGCCCACCCGGTACGGCGTCTCCACCTGGGCGACGTGCGGGGTCCGCCGCAGGGCGTCCATCGACCGCTCGACGGCCTTCTTGCGGGCCTTCTCGTTCAGCGTGCCCTTCGGGGTGTAGAGGACGAGCTGCACGGTCCCGCCCGGGTCGAACCCGGGGCCGAAGCCCTCGCGCATGAGCTCGTGCGCCCGCTGCGCGTCGGTGCCGGGGATCGCCACGTTGTTGTTGACCGGCCGGCCCCACACCACCGTGCCCGCGGTCAGCAGCCCCGCCGCGAGGACCCACAGCGCGAGCACGAGCAGGCCGTGCCGAGCGCACCATTCGCCGAGCCGCCCAAGAAGCCCGCTCATCGTCGACCGTCCGTCCCCGGGTAGCACGTCATGACGGCCGTACCGTACGGCCGTACAGTACGAGGGTAAACGCAGGAGATCGGCGGGCGGACGCCACCTTCGCCCTACCGTATCGTGGTGGTCCGGTTACTCACCGGCGATACCGGCGGCGCCGCGCCCCGGTCGCCCGGCGGCGGGGAGGCGATCACGAAGCTCGGAAAAGAACATTTCATCCGGCACGCCGGGCCCGGCCCCTCCCCCGTGACCCGCGTGCGGGCCGGGCCGCCCAGGTACGGCGTGGTGCGGCGCGGTCGGGCGTGGTGCGGACCGCCGGGCGTGTCCGCACCGGTGTCCCGGGAGATCCCGCCGTCACCGTCGCGGCGTTCGAATTCTGATATCCATATCCCCTTGCGATCACCGCCGGGGCGCGTCACATTTCGTGTGAACGTTCAACCTTTATGCCGCGTCCTAGGAAAGCCAGTGGACCCGATGTGAGGGGGTGACGGCCAGCCGTGGACGTACCGGCCGTCGGGGAGGGCCGCGCGGGCGCGCTCGGCCAGGTGGTCTCGGCCCTGTCGAGCACCCCCCGGACCGTCCTCATCGTCGGCGAGCCCGGAATCGGGAAGACCCGCCTGCTCGGCGAGGCGGCGGCGCGGCTGGAGGGCTTCCGCGTGCTGCGCGGCCAGGCGCGGGAACTGGACGGCGGACGGGCGTACGCCCCCCTGGTCGACGCCCTGGGCTCGCTGCGCGGCGAGGTGGCCGGCGTCCTGTCCGAGCTGCTGGAGTCGATCGACCAGGCGGCGCTCGGGGAGCCCGCGGCCGCGCCCGGCGCGATGGCCGCCCGGCTCCTGGAGTCGCTGCCCGGCCCCACCCTCCTCGCCATCGACGACATCCACCTCGCCGACGCCGACACGCTGGGCGTGCTGCGGGCCCTCCCGCACCGGCACGACTCCATCGCCATCCTCTGCACCGCGCGGCATCCGCCCGCGCTCGACGTGGACCTGTGCGTACGGCTCCAGCCGCTGACCATGCCCGAGGTGGCGGAACTGGTCACCGCGCTGCTCGGCCGCACGCCGAGCGACGCCGTCCTGCGGCGGATCCACGCGGCGAGCCGGGGCAACCCGTGGTTCGCCCAGGAGGCGGTGCTGACGCTGGTGCAGGGCGGCGCGGTGCGCTCGGCGGACCCGGGGGCCCGGCGCGGCGCGATCCTCAGCCGGCTGTTCCAGCGCGACCGGGGCGGCCGCGACCTCGCCCGCGTGCTGGCCGCGCTGTCGCGGACCCGGGAGACCGCGGACCAGGCGGCGCTCGCCGCGCTGGCCGGGTTGCGCCCGGAACAGGCCGAACGCGCCTTCGACGCCCTGGTCCGGGACGGCGTCGTCGCCCGGAGCGGCGACGGCTACGCCCTGGCCCACCCGCTGGTCGCCGAGGCGCTGTACGACGACCTCGGCCCCGCGGGGCGGCGGGAGGTGCATCGCCGCATCGCCGACATGCTCGAAGGCGACGGACTGACCGGCACCCGGCGGGTGCTGGAGTGGGCCACGCACATGGCCGAGGCCGGCCCGCCCGCGCGGGCCCTTCCGGCGGTGCTGCGGGCGGCCGACCTGACCCGCTGGACCGCGCCGCTGTCGGCCGCGCACTGGTACGGCAAGGCCGCGGAGCTGTCCCCCGAGCCGGGCGAGCTGCTGGCGAGGCAGGCCCTGGCCTACTGGAAGGGCTCGCGGCCCGCGCTCGCGCTCAACTCGGCCCAGCGCGCCCTCGCCGTGCTGCCCTCCGGGCGGCGCCGCACCCAGGCCGCGTACACCGCCGTCGGCGCGGCGCACGCCATGGGGTGGTACGAGGTGGCGCTCGACGTAGCCCGCCGCCAGATCCCGAAGGCCGACGACGCCTCGGCGCTGCTCGCCCAGCAGGCGCTGGTCAGCGCGGAACTGGGCCGCCCGAGCCGCGACATCGCCCGCCGCGCCTGGGAGAGCGTCGCCGACTGCCCGCCGCAGGACCGCGCGATCGCGGTGGGCTGCCTGGCGATCCACGCGCTGGTGCGGGGCGACTGGGCCGAGTGCCGGCGGGCGGTCGACGAGTTGCTCGCCTTCGCCGCCGCGCTGCCGCCCGGCGCCCGCCTCGCGGCCCTGGAGTCGGCGGCGCACGTGCTCGCGGCGGCCGGGCAGCGCGCCCGCGCCGCCGACGTGCTGGAGCAGGCCGAGCAGATCCACCGCGGGCTCGGCTGGCACGACATCGCCGGGCAGCACGTGCGGACCGTCGCGGTCATCCGGCGGCTCGGCGGCGACTGGGACCGCGCGCTCCAGGAGATCGCCGTCGCGGCCCGGGGGCTCGCCGAGGCGGGCCTGCTGGAGAACCTCGCCCTGCTGCGCAACATGGAGCTCGACATCCTGCTCGACCAGGGCCGGCTGGAGGAGGCCGACCGGGTCCTCGCCGAGCCGCCGCCCGGCTGCGCCATGCAGAACGGTCTGCGCTGCACGTTCCGCGCGCGCCTCGCGCACGCCCGGGGCGACCTCGCCGCGGCGCGGCGCGAGCTCGGCCGGGCGCTCGCCTGCGACGTGCCGGACGTGGTGCACCGGGCCCTCGCCGTACAGGTGTTCATCACGGGAGCGGCCGGTGACGACGCGGCCTGCCGGGCGGCCGCCGCCACGCTGGACGAGCGGTCGGCGAACGGCAGCCCCCGGACCCTGCTGGCCGCCGACCTGGCGGTGGGCTGGGCGTTCCGGAGGCCCGCCCGGGCGGGCGCGGCGCTGGAGCGGGCCCGCGCCGACGGCCTGCCGTTCGAGGAGGCCCGCGCCCGGTTGATCCTCGGCGCGCTGGGCGACACGGCGCAGCTCCCCCGCGCGCACGCCATCTTCACCCGGCTCGGCGCGGCTCCCTGGGCGGCGCTGTCCGAGCGCCGCCTGCGCGAGGCCGGGATGGTCCCCGAACCCGAGGGCCGCCTCACCCCCGGCGAGCGCCGCGTCATCGAACTGGTCGCGGGCGGCCTGAGCAACCCCGAGATCGCCGAGGAGCTGCACTACAGCCGCAAGACCGTGGAGGTGTACCTCACCCGGGTCTACGCCAAGACCGGGCTGCGGTCCCGCGTGGAGCTCGCCCTGGCCGTCGCACGCGGCGAGCTGTGAGCGGCCCCGTGGTCGCAGGCACGTCCCCCGCGGGGCCGCCGGCCGTGATCAGGCCGCGCGGGAAGTCGGTGGCGGGCGCGCTGAGAGCGGTGGCCTCGACGTTCGCCCGCAGGGCCTCGACCTTGGCCACGGCGTAGGAGTGGGCGTCCGAACCGAGCAACTGCCGCAGCGGGCCCTCCCCGGCCAGGACCCGCCCGATGATCGCGCGGGCGCCCATGACCGGGTCGCCGAGCCGGCTGCCCTGGAGCTTCAGGTGATCGAGGATCATCTCGCGGATGGCCGGGTAGTGCGCGGTCGTCTCCGCGGGCAGGACGAGGCTGTCCGTGGTGAGAAAATCGGTCCCGCCGACCTGCGCGAGCGCAGCCGTGAGTTCGCCCACTGCTGGGAGCAGCACCGCGTCCACCAGCGCACCCACGGCTCCAAACGCCTGCGGCACCCTATCGTCGGCGATCTGACCGTCGAGTACGAGACCCTCTCCCCGCCCGGAGACCCGGAGACGACGCTCTTCGTCTACACTGCCGAACCCGGCTCGTCCTCGAAACACGCCCTGGACCTTCTCGCGAGCAGGACCGCCGAGACCCCGGCGGTTCACGGCGGACATTAGGGATCTCCCTACTGGGCCTCGCGCGCGCGGAGGGCCAGGCTCTGGAGCATGGAGTCACCGATCCTTCGGTTCGCCGACGCGGTCTGGCGTGGTTCGGTGCGTCCCGAGGACGTGCCCGTCTCCGATCTGCGCCGGGACGGGGTGCAGGAGATCGCCTACGGCGTCGCGATGTGGCCCGCCTGCGGCAACGTCTACGTCGTCCGGGGCGAGGACGGGCTGGCTCTCTTCGACACCGGCGACGCCCGCGAGGCGTCGCCGTCCTACCGGGCCATCAGGAAGTGGTCGGCCGAGCCGCTCAAGTACGCGATCTTCTCCCGGGGCAGGGCCGACCGGCTGGCCGGGCTGGAGGAGTTCGACGCGGAACCCGGCCCGCGGCCCCTGGTGGTGGCGCAGGAAGGCCTGGTGCGCCGGCTCGCCCAACAGGGCAGGACGGCCGGCTACAACGCCACCGTCGACCTGCGGGAGCAGGGGTTCCCGCGGGTGGTGTGGCCGCTGCCGCACCGGCTGCCCGATCTGACCTACCGCGACCGGCTGTCGCTGTCGCTGGGCGACGTCACCTTCATGCTCACCCACGCCCACGGCGCCACGGACGACGCCACCTGGGCGTTCCTGCCGGAGCGCGGCGTGCTGCTGACCGGGGACCTGTTCGCCTGGACGGTGCCGGGCGCGGGCGACCCGCAGCGGGTCCAGGGCTATCCCGACGAGTGGGCGGTGGCCCTCCGCGCCATGGCCGCGCTCGACGCCGACCTGCTCCTCCCCGGCCGGGGCCTGCCGATCTGCGGCTCCGCCCGGGTGCGCAGGGCGCTCGCCGACACCGCCGACTACCTCGACAGCCTGGTGGAGCAGACGCTCGACCTGATGAACTCCGGCGCCCGGCTGGACGAGATCCTGCACGAGGTCAAGCCGCCGCCCGCGCTCGCCGCCCGCGTCTACCTGCGGGAGCACCACGACGAGCCCGAGTTCATCGTGCGCAACATCTGGCGGCTGCACGGCGGCTGGCACGACGGCAACCCGGCCAACCTCAAGCCCGCTCCGGACGCGGTGTTCGCCCGCGCGGTCGCCGAGCTGTCCGCGGGCGCCGCGTCGGTCGCGGGGCGCGCCGTCTCCGCGGCGGCCGACGGCGACCTGCGCCTCGCCTGCCAGCTCGCCGAGCTCGCCGCGCAGGCCGAGCCCGACGACCACCAGGTCCACGAGATCAGGGCCCTCGTGTACGCGCTGCGGGTGCAGCAGGAGCCCGGAACCATCGCCCGCGGCGTCTACGCCTGGGCCGCCGCCGAGTCACGCAGCAAGACCACCGGCCTGGACCTCCTCGACGTCTACCACGACGTGACGGAGGGCCGGGTCTGGTGGCTGCCGGTCGCCAACTGAGACCGGCGACCGGCACCGGAGACGTCGTCCGTCACGACGGCCGGCGGGCGCCTGGAGGGGAGCGCCCGCCGGCCCTGCCGGTAACCTTCCTGTCGTGCTCGAACAGATCACGGCGACGCGGTACGTCGCGCCGCTGCGAGGGCGGCTCGCTGCCCGGCGTCGTCGAGGCCGACGACCTCGGCACCTACGTCGTCAAGTTCCGCGGCGCGGGCCAGGGCAGGCGGGTGCTCGTCGCCGAGATCGTCTGCGCCGAGCTCGCCCGGCGGCTGGGCTTCGCCACGCCGGAGCTGAAGGTCGTCGACGTCGATCCCCAGCTCGGCGCCCGCGAGCCCGACGAGGAGATCCAGGACCTGCTCACCGCGAGCGCCGGGCACAACCTCGCGATCGACTTCCTGCCCGGCGCGCTGGGCTTCGACCCGCTCGCCTGGCGGCCCGACGCCGAGTTCGCCTCCCGGGTGCTGTGGTTCGACGCCTTCGTCCACAACGTGGACCGGAGCTGGCGCAACCCCAACCTGCTGGTGTGGCACGGCGGGGTCTGGCTGATCGACCACGGCGCGGCCCTGTGGTTCCACCACAACTGGCCGACGGCCGACCCCCGCCGCCGGTTCGACGGCCGTGACCACGTGCTCGCGCCGTTCGCGACCCGGCTCGGCGAGGCCGACGCCGACCTCGCCGGGCGCGTCACCCGTACGCTGCTCGACGAGGTGACCGCGCTGGTGCCGGACGAGTGGCTGGAGGACGAGCCGGGCTTCGCGGACGCGGAGGCCGTACGGCAGGCCTATGCCGAGCACCTGCTCGCCCGGGCCGCCGGGCCGCGTGACTGGCTGCCGGACCCGGGCGAGGCACCCGCCCCGCGCGACGAGCGGGGCGCGACGATCGGCGGCTTCTGGCGGGCCGCGCGGGAGGCCGGGCGATGAGCGGGCGGGACGTCTACGAGTACGCGGTGATCCGCGTGGTGCCGAGCGTCGAGCGGGGCGAGCTGGTCAACGCGGGGGTCATCCTCTACTGCCAGCCACGCGGCTATCTGTGCGCGCGGGCCGAGCTGGACGAGCCACGGCTGCTCGCGCTGGGCGCGCCGGTCGACCTCCCGGGCGTACGGCTGGCCCTGGCGGCGTACGAGCGGGCCTGCGGCGAGGAGGCGGGACCGCTGTGCGGGGAGCCGCTCGGCGCGCGCTTCCGCTGGCTCACCGCGCCGCGCAGCACGGTCGTGCAGACCGGGCCGGTGCACGCCGGGCTGACCGGCGATCCGGCCGCCGAGCTGGAGCACCTGCTCACCCGGCTGGTCAGGCCGCCGGCCGCGGTCAGAACAGCACAGATCAGAACAGCACGGACATGAACGAGTCGACCTCCTGGAAGCCCACCCTGCGGTAGACGGCCCTGGCCGGGAGGTTGAAGTCGTTCACGTAGAGGGTGACGACCGGGGCGAAGTACTTCAGCGCCTGCTCCACCACCGCGGCCATGCCCGCCACGGCGTGGCCCCGGCCGCGCAGGTCCGGGTGGACCCACACGCCCTGGATCTGGCAGGCGTGGGGGGTGACCGCGCCGATCTCCGCCTTGAAGACCACCTGGCCGTCGTCGATCCGGGCGTACGACCGCCCGATGCGGATGAGCTCGGCGACCCTCGACCGGTAGAGCGCGCCGCCGTCGCCGTTGTCCGGCGAGACGCCCACCTCCTCGGTGAACATCGCGACGCACGCGGGCAGCAGGATGCCGAACTCCTCGGGGCGGACCCGCCGGACGAGCGGGTCCGGCTCGACGGCGGGCGCGGAGCTCGTGGCCATGACCGGCTGGGCCGACCGGATCGCCCGGGCTCTGCCCCAGTGGGGTTCGAGCCGCTCCCAGAGCTGTTCGACGGCGGCGGCCGGGCCGACGATGGACGAGCAGCGGCGGCCCTGCCTGCGGGCCCGGTCGGCGAAGGCGTGCACGGCCTCACGGGTGGCGTGGACGGGCACCAGGTTGGCCCCCGCGTAACAGAGGGACACCAGCCCGCCGCGCGGGCCGTATCCCCACATCTGGCCGCCCAGCCGCGAGGGGCTGAGGCCGACGGCCCTGACCCTGGCCGCTACGAACACGTTGGCGACCGGATCGGTGTCGAGGAGCGCCAGCACCTCGTCCCGATCGCCGTCGTCGAGCACGCGCGACGCCGATGTGCGCAGCATCACGGGCCCAGCCTACGCGAACGGTTCACGTTTGGGATGTATCGGCCCGCGCGGGCCTCACCGCCGTACGGCGGATTCGTGCGCGGCCGCGCCGGGCGCCGCCGCCAGGTTCACGGGCGCCGCCCGCGGCGACGGGTCGGCCGGGCAGCTCGCGCCGGCTCCCCGCGCGCCCCTGCGCTGCGGCGGCGCCGACGCGTCCCGCAGGTAGGCGGCGAGATAGCGGTCCACGCACGCGTTCCCGGCGAGGGACACGCCGTGGTTGCCCCCGGCCGAGGTAACGAGCCGCGCGGTCGGGAACCGGCGGCGCATCCGCAGCGCCCCGTCGTACGGCGTGGCGGCGTCGCGCTGGGCCTGGATCAGCAGGATCGGCGGCAGCTGCGCGCTGCCCGCCACCTTGACCGGCGTGCCGCCCTTCTCCGGCCAGAAGGCGCACGGCGCGTTGTAGACGGCGTTGGGCCAGGCCATGAACGGCGCCTCCGCGTGGAGCCGCCGCGTGTCGTCGTGCCAGCGGGCCCATGACCGGGGCCAGGGCGCGTCCCGGCACTCCACCCCGAGGTAGACGGCGTAGGCGTTCTCCTTCTCGGCGTCGATCTCGGCCTCGCTGTGGAAGAGCTTCACCAGGATCGAGGGGTCTCCCCGGTGGACGTAGGCCGAGAAGGCGGCCCCGAGGTACGGCCAGAGCCGGTCGGTGTAGGCGCCGTTGGAGAACACGTCGTCGAGCTCGCTCGGGCCGACCAGGCCGCCCGCCGGGCGGTCCCGCAGGCGGGCGCGCATGGCGTACCAGGCGTAGGAGACCGCGGCCTCGCTCGCGCCCAGCCGGTAGACGTCGTCGTGCCCGGCCAGCCAGGCGAGGAAGTCGCGGTGGCGCCGGTCGAAGCTGCGGTCCTGGGCGATGTTCGCGCCGTACCAGACGCCCTCGGGGTCGACCACGCTGTCCAGCACGAGCCGGCGCACCCGCCGGGGGAACAGGGTGGCGTAGACCGCGCCCAGATAGGTGCCGTACGAGTAGCCCAGGTAGCTGATCTTGTCCTCGCCGAGGGCCGCCCGGATCGCGTCCATGTCCCGCGCGTTGTTCTCGCTGGTCAGGTAGGGCAGGAACCAGGCCCAGCGGTTGCCGCACCCCTCGGCGTACTGCCGGGCCCGGTCCGCCAGCACATGCTCGTCGGCGTCTCCGCGCGGCACGTTGTCGGGGCGGGGCGCGGCGAAGAACCGTGCCGGGTCGACGCACGACAGCGCGGGCCTGCTCGGGGCCACCCCGCGCGGGGCGAAGCCGACGACGTCGAACCGCGCGGCGACGTCGGCGGGCAGCCGGGCCGCGACGTATCCCGCCAGGCTGAGGCCCTCGCCGCCCGGGCCGCCCGGGTTGACCAGCAGCACGCCGAGGTGGTTGGCGTCGCGCGAGACCGTGCCCCTGAAGCGGTTGAGCGCCAGCGAGATCCGCTGGCCGTACGGCTCGGAGTAGTCGAGCGGGACGTCGAGCGTGGCGCACTCTTTCACCGGCTCCCGCCGCACCGTGCGGGGGGCGGCGGAGCCCGGCAGGCCGCCGGAGGACGTGTCGCCCTGAAGGTCCTGGGAGGGGCCCTCTGAGGGACAGGGCCGCCACTCCAGGGGCCGCTGCGGCGGCCCCCAGGGGCGTCTCCGGGACGTCGCCGGGGTCCACGGCGCCGTCCGGTCCCCGGCCCGCGCCCCACTCGAAGGCCCCACCGGGCTCCACGACGCCGCACCCCGAGCCTCCGCACCCTGGGCCTCCGCGCCCTGGGCCCCGGCCTCTCCGGATGCCGCCGCCCCTCCCGGTACGGCGAGCCCGGCGACCAGAGCCGCCACGCCCGCGACCACACCAACGACCCGCTTCACCGGCAACGCTCCTCTGCTCCTGTACGGCAGAGGCCAGCCTCGCGGTGTGATCACGGCGCTACGCCCGGTACTACCCGGTCATTGCCATTGTGTAGTCAGAGTATTGCTTGTTGTAACGAGCCGACCCTGTCGAGCCGACCCTGTGATCAGCGGACGACGACCTCGGGGCCGCCGGCCTCGTCGTCGTCGAGGTCCACCTCGACGCCCATCTCCTCGGCCAGACGCAGGGCCTCCTCGATGAGGGTCTCCACGATCTGCGACTCCGGCACGGTCTTGATGACCTCGCCCCTGACGAAGATCTGCCCCTTGCCGTTGCCCGAGGCGACGCCGAGGTCGGCCTCCCTGGCCTCGCCGGGTCCGTTGACCACGCAGCCCATCACGGCCACGCGCAGCGGCACCTTGAGCCCGGCCAGCCCGGCCTGGACCTGCTCGGCGAGGGTGTAGACGTCGACCTGGGCGCGTCCGCAGGACGGGCAGGAGACGATCTCCAGGCCGCGCTCGCGCAGGCCCAGCGACTCCAGGATCTGGGCGCCGACCTTGACCTCCTCCACCGGGGGCGCCGACAGCGAGACCCGGATAGTGTCGCCGATGCCCTCGGCCAGCAGCGCGCCGAAGGCCACCGCCGACTTGATCGTGCCCTGGAAGGCCGGTCCCGCCTCGGTGACGCCCAGGTGCAGCGGGTAGTCGCACCGCTCGGCCAGCAGCCGGTAGGCCTGGATCATCACGACGGGGTCGTTGTGCTTGACGGAGATCTTGATGTCGCGGAAGCCGTGCTCCTCGAACAGCGAGCACTCCCACAGCGCCGACTCCACCAGCGCCTCAGGGGTGGCCTTGCCGTATTTGGCCAGCAGGCGCGGGTCGAGGGACCCGGCGTTCACGCCGATCCTGATCGGCACGCCGGCGTCGGAGGCGGCGCGGGCGATCTCGCCGACCTTGTCGTCGAACTTCTTGATGTTGCCCGGGTTGACCCGCACCGCCGCGCAGCCCGCCTCGATGGCGGCGAAGACGTACTTCGGCTGGAAGTGGATGTCGGCGATGACGGGGATCTGCGACTTCCTGGCGATCGCCGGCAGCGCGTCGGCGTCGTCCTGGGACGGCACCGCGACGCGGACGATCTGACAGCCGGCCGCGGTGAGCTCGGCGATCTGCTGGAGCGTGGAGTTGACGTCGGCGGTCAGCGTGGTGGTCATGGACTGCACCGAGACCGGCGCGTCCCCGCCGACGGGGACCGACCCGACCATGATCTGACGCGACACCCGCCGTGTGGCGATGGGCCGGTTCCGCACGGCGGGGATACCGAGATCAACAGACATTTCTGCACCTTGTGTGATAGGCGATGCCCGGTGGGGGGCCCTCCCAGTCTAAGGAGTGCCGCGAGGGCGGGTGGCCCGAAACCTTTTCACGACGAATGAAGGTTTCATGACTCGCGAGCGATGAAAACGGTCCCACCTGCGTGGACGAGCGCCGCCGCGTCCGCCGGGGTGGGCGGTGGCACAAGGCCGACCTACAGTCCGATCAGCGCGAGTGCTCTCGCACCACCACCATCAGGTCGGTTAGTCAGAGGCTGTCCCCCGGGGCCGACGTGCTCGCGCCGTCGGCGGTGCCGTGCTGCACCACGAGTGCGGCAGCCATGACCACGCGAAAGGGTAGCCCGTGGGAAGACCACGAAGAACACCAACGAAGGCGACGATCGGCGTGATCGTGGCCGCGCTGTCCGCCCTCGTCTCCGCCGTCGTCCTCGCCTCGCCGGCGAACGCGCACGGCGCCCCGATGACGCCCGGCAGCCGCACCTACCTGTGCTGGAAGGACGGCACCACCTCGAGCGGCGCCATCCAGCCGAAGAACCCGGCCTGCGCGGCCGCGGTCGCCAAGGGCGGGACCAACGCGCTGTACAACTGGTTCGCCGTGCTGCGTTCGGACGGCGCGGGCCGGATGTCCGGCTTCATCCCGGACGGGCAGCTGTGCAGCGGCGGCGCGATCGTCTACGACTTCAGCGGTTTCGACCTGGCCCGCGACGACTGGCCGGTCACCCACCTGACGTCCGGGGCGACCATCCAGTTCAAGTACAACAAGTGGGCGGCGCACCCCGGCACGTTCCGGTCGTACATCACCAAGGACTCCTGGAGCCCGACCCGCGCGCTGGCGTGGAGCGACCTGGAGTCGACGCCGTTCGACAGCGTCACCAACCCGCCGAGCGTCGGCTCCGTGGGCACCGAGGACGGCCACTACTACTGGGACGCCCGCCTGCCCTCGGGTAAGAGCGGCCGCCACATCATCTACACCGTGTGGCAGCGCTCGGACAGCAACGAGACGTTCTACAGCTGCTCCGACGTCGTCTTCGACGGCGGCAACGGCGAGGTGACCGGCGTCGGCCAGACCGGCACCAGCACCCCGACCCCGCCCGTCTCCCCGTCGGCCTCGCCCAGCATCACGCCCAAGAACTCGCCGAGCCCGCCGGTGAGCCCGTCCTCGTCCCCGTCGAGCGGCCCCGGCGGCTGCTCGGCGACGTACAAGGTCGTCAGCTCGTGGGGCGGCGGCTTCCAGGGTGAGGTGAGCGTCAAGGCCGGCTCCTCGTCCATCGGCGGGTGGACCGTCAAGTGGACACAGCCGAGCGGTGGCACGATCACCCAGGTCTGGAACGGCACGCTGAGCCAGTCCGGCAGCAACATCAGCGTGCAGAACGTGAACTACAACGGCAGCCTCGGCGCCGGCGCCTCGACCACCTTCGGCTTCCTGGCCAACGGAACGAGCAGCGGCACCCCGTCGCTGACCTGCTCGGCGGCCTGACCCGCCCGGCTGTGGCGCGGCCCGCCTGACCCGGGACGCGCCACAGTTCCAGCGGTGGTCTCAGCGTGTCAGCTCGGCCGCCCGCGCCCTCGCCCACGCGTCGGCGTCGAGGACCTCCTCGACGGACGACGCGGGGCCGGGGTCGTGGGCGGCCACCACGCGTTCCACGGTGTCCACGATGCCGGGGAACGGCAGGGCGCCCTTCAGGAACGCCTCCACGCACACCTCGTTCGCGGCGTTGTAGACCGCCGGGGCCGTGCCGCCCAGTGTGCCCACGTGCCGGGCCAGCGCGACGGCGGGGAACGCCTCGTCGTCGAGCGGCTCGAAGGTCCAGGTGCTGGCGGTGGACCAGTCGACCGGCCGGGCCGCTCCGGGCACCCGCTCGGGATAGGCCAGCGCGAGCGAGATCGGCAGCCGCATGTCGGGCGGGCTCGCCTGCGCGACCGTCGAGCCGTCCACGAACTCCACCATCGAGTGGATGATCGACTGCGGGTGGACCACCACCTCGATCCGGTCGAAGCCGATGTCGAACAGCAGGTGGGCCTCGATCACCTCCAGGCCCTTGTTGACCAGGGTCGCCGAGTTCACGGTGATGACCGGGCCCATGGACCACGTCGGGTGGTTCAGCGCCATCTCGGGCGTCACGTCCGTCAGCTCGGCCCGCCTTTTGCCCCGGAAGGGGCCGCCGCTCGCCGTCACGACCAGCCGCCGTACGGCCGCCGGAGCGGCCCCGCCGGGACCGGCCGCCCACAGGCACTGGGCGAGCGCGGAGTGCTCGGAGTCGACCGGGATCAGCCGCCCCGGCCCGGCCAGCCGCTTGACCAGCGGACCCCCCACGATCAGCGACTCCTTGTTGGCCAGCGCGAGCACCCGGCCCGCCTCCAGCGCCGCGAGGGTGGAGGTGAGCCCCAGCGCCCCGGTGATGCCGTTCAGCACGACGTCGCAGGGCGACGCGGCGACCTCCGCCACCCCCTCCGGGCCCGCCAGCACCCGGGGCCGCGCCCCGGCGGCGGCGAGCGCCTCCCGCAGCGCGGGCACGGCCGCGGGGTCGGCGACGGCCACCGTCTCCGCCCCCGTCTCGGCCGCCTGCCGCGCGAGCAGGTCGGCCCGCCCGCCGCCCGCCGCGAGAGCGGTCACCCGGAACCGTCCGGACGCGTGGGCGACGACGTCGAGGGCCTGGGTGCCGATGGAGCCGGTAGAGCCCAGCACGACGACTGACCGGGGCTGCGGCGGGGATTGGGAGCTCATCCCCTCATTGTCGCCGAGCCGACGACCGCGACGGCATCCGTGTCGCCCTTCCGTTCCGCCGCGTGGAACACCCGATACGGCGGAGAAACCAGTACATCTATGCCGGAATCTCCCCATAACCGTATAGGCGGATCGTGAGAAATCCGGGCGGAGGCGTCGCTACCTTCCCGCGTCAGGACATCCCGACACGGAGGTAGGCATGCACCCCTCGGCACGACGTCTCACGGCCCTCGCGGTCCCCAGTTTCGCGGCGGGGGCCATGGTCCTCCTCACCTTGCCCGCCGCCCCCGGCGCCGCGGAGACCACCGGGACGGCCGCCGCCGCTCCGCGGCCCGCCGTGCACGACGCGGCCGACACGGCGGCGGAGCAGCGGACGGTCCGGAAGTTCTGGACCACCGCCCGGATGGAGGCCGCCAGGCCGCTGGAGGCGCCCAGCACCGGCTCGCGGCACTTCGCCGCCGCGGCCTCCGCCCTGCTCGACGCGTCCGGGGCGAGCCCCGCCGCCGTCGCCCCCACCAGCGCCCCCGCGAGTGCCCCCACAGGCGCCACTTCGGGCGTGTCCATGCAGGCCGCCGCCTCCGGGGCCGCCGCGGCGGGGTCCTCGGTGTACGTCTCGTCCCGGACCTCCGGGTCGTCCTGGACGGCGGGCGGGACGATCGCGAGGACCACGGGCCGGGTGTTCTTCACGGTGACGGCCGGATCGGACGCCGGCCGGAACGCCTCGTGCACCGGCACCGCCGTCACCAGCGCCAACAAGAGCGTCGTGATCACGGCGGGGCACTGCGTGAAGGTGAACGGCGCGTTCCACGCCAACTGGGTGTTCGTGCCGGGCTACGACCAGGGCAACCGGCCCGACGGCACCTGGCCCGCGACCACCCTGCTCACCACCTCCCAGTGGAACTCTGGCGAGAACATGAACTACGACGTCGCCGCCGCCGTCGTGGCGCCCCAGGGCGGCAAGAGCCTGACCGACGTCGTCGGCGGGCAGGGCGTGGCGTTCAACCAGCCGCGCGGACGCCAGACGTACGCCTTCGGATATCCGGCCGGCGCGCCGTACGACGGATCGAGGCTGGTCTACTGCAGCGGGCGCACGTTCGACGACTACCTGTCCTCGGAGGACCAGGGGCTGAGCTGCGGCATGACCGGAGGCTCCAGCGGCGGCCCGTGGCTGCTCAACTTCAGCCAGAGCACCGGCGGCGGCATGGTCAACTCGGTGAACAGCTTCAAGTACAACTTCGCGCCCTCCTGGATGTTCGGGCCGTACTTCGGCCCGGAGGCCGAGGCGGTCTACAACACGGCCCAGAACACCGCGCAGAACACGACCCAGGAACCGGCCCGGTGATCAGCGCCCTCCCGATTCACGGAAAGTAGCCACGCGGACACCGATGGTGGTCCACACTCGGGAGCCATGACTCCGAGCCTCCCCTTGCTTGCCGTCACCCTCCTCGCCGCCGGACTCGTCCGCGGCCCCGGACCGGCGGTCCCGCCGTCGCAGGGCCCGGTGACAGGCCCCGTGACGGGCTCCGTACAGGACCCCGTGGCGGATGTGGTGGAACACGTGGCGGACCACACCGCCGAGCCCTACTGGACGCCGCAGCGGATGGCGCGGGCGGTCCCGATCGGGCTGCTGGCGGGCCTGCAGAAGATCACCGCCCTGCCGCCGCCGGTCCTCGCGCCCGGCTCGGCGCGGCCCGCCGTACGGACCGGGACGTCCGAGACCGGCACGACCGGCACGACGGCCGGGGCGACCAGGACGCGGCAGGCGGCGGTGATGCCCCCGGTGACCACGAGCGGCACGCACTGGGCGGCGGGCGGTTCGGTGACGAGGACCACCGGCAGGGTCTTCCTGACCATGAACGGCGTGGACTTCGTCTGCTCGGCCAGCGCCGTGCGCAGCGCGAACCGGGACGTGGTCGTCACCGCCGGGCACTGCGTCAAGGACGGCTCCGGTGTCTGGGCCGAGAACTGGACCTTCGTCCCCGGTTACGACCAGGGGCGTCAGCCGTACGGCGCCTTCCCGGCCCGGCGCATGTTCGTCGCGGGGCCGTGGTCGCGCTCCGGGAACGACGACTACGACGTGGGAATGGTCGCCGTGGACGACCAGGACGGCCGGCACCTCACCGACGTGGTGGGCGGCCAGCCTCTGGGCTTCGACACGCCGCAGGGCCGGCGGACCTACGGGTTCGGGTTCCCCGCCGACCCGCCGTACGACGGGGAGCGCCTGCTCTACTGCGCCGGGGTGCCGCACGGCGACCCGCAGGGACAGACCCGCGACCAGGGCCTGCGGTGCGACCTCACGGCGGGCGCCAGCGGCGGGCCCTGGCTCAGCGGCTTCGACCCCGGCTCCGGCCGCGGCACGCTGACCTCGGTGAGCAGCTTCAAGTACAGCAACGACCAGCGCACGATGTACGGCCCCTACTTCGGCTCGGCCGTACGCGACCTGTTCCGCGGCGCGGAACAGGCCTGATCGTGCGGGACGCGCGAGACCCGGTCAGAAGGGCGACAGGGGCTCGGCGTTGTCCTCGTCCACGATGTCGGCGGCGGACCGGACGATCAGGGGGTCGGGCCCGCCCACCACCGAGACGTCCTTGTCGTCGTAGTCGTAGAGGGAGAGGACGTAGCGCATCGCCTCCAGGCGCCCGCGCTTCTTGTCGTTGCTCTTGATGATCGTCCAGGGGGCGTCCTCGGTGTCGGTGTTGAGGAACATGTCCTCCTTCGCCCTGGTGTACTCGTCCCACAGGTCCAGCGAGGCGATGTCCATCGGCGACAGCTTCCACTGCCGCACGGGATCGACCTGGCGGATGATGAACCGGGTGCGCTGCTCTGCCCTGGAGACGGAGAACCACAGCTTGACCAGGCGGATACCGTCGCGGACGAGCATCCGCTCGAACAGCGGCGTCTGGTACATGAACTCCATGTACTCCTCGGGAGTGCAGAAGTTCATGACCCGCTCGACCCCGGCCCGATTGTACCAGGACCGGTCGAACAGCACCATCTCCCCCGCCGCCGGGAGGTGGGAGATGTACCGCTGGAAGTACCACTGGCCGCGCTCGCGCTCGCTGGGCTTCTCCAGCGCCACCACGGTCGCGCCCCGGGGGTTGAGGTGCTCCATGAAGCGCTTGATCGTGCCGCCCTTGCCGGCGGCGTCCCGTCCCTCGAAGAGGATGACCAGGCGCCCGCCGGTGTCCTTCAGCCAGTACTGCAGCTTCAGCAGCTCGATCTGCAGCAGCCGCTTCTGCCGGTCGTAGTCCTGCCGCGAGATGCGATGGTCGTACGGGTAGTGCTCCCGCCAGGTGTCCACCGGCCCGCCGTCGGCGCGGACGAGGACGGGATCGTCGTCATCGTCGTCCAGCACCTTCAGTCCGGGCGTGCGCCGCAGCAGCTCGACGCCGTCCGGGTGATCCTTAGCGACCTGCGACGCTTCCGGCATCTCCGACCCCGCTCACTTGGTCAGCATTACGTATAGGCCGAGCAACGCCCCGGCCAGGACGAGGCCGAAGCAGGCGACGGCGACGGCCGTTCCGGCCGCTCGCGCCGCGGACGTCCCGCTGCCCCGATCAGGGGTGTCGTACACCCGCCCCGCGGCGAGAGCCGCGAGACCGAGGGCGTAGACGGCGACCAGGCCGGCGCCGCCGAGCAGCCCGGCGAGCAGCACCTTCCACAGCACGGCGACGTCGATGTACTGGCTCATGCGACCGGCTCCTTCACGGGGACGAGACGCCCGGTCCACTCGGCGTTGACGTTGGCGTGGGTCACCGGCTCGCGCCGGGCGGCCAGGTAGAGGCCGCCGGCCAGCAGCAGCATCACGGCGAACACGACGGCCGCGCCGCCGGTGCCGCCGATGGCGTCGGCGCCCTTCCACGCCGCCGCGCCCACGAGGGCGGCGGCCGGGAGCGTGACCAGCCAGGCCACGACCATGCGGCCGGCGAGGCCCCACCGCACCTCGCTCCGCTCCCCGGCGAGCCGCCTGCCGAGCCCCGCGCCGACCACCGAGCCGCCGGTCACGTGGGTCGTCGAGAGCGGCAGCCCGAAGTGGGTCGCGGCGAAGATGACCGCCGCCGAGGAGCCCTCGGCCGCGAACCCCTGCGGGGGCCCGATCTCGGTGAGGCCCTTGCCCAGCGTGCGGATCACCCGCCAGCCACCGGTGTAGGTGCCCAGCGCGATCGTCACGGCGCACGCGAGGATGACCCAGAACGGCGTGCCCGCGTCCGGCGCGATCGCGTGGTCGGCGACGAGGGCGAGCGTGATGACTCCCATCGTCTTCTGGGCGTCGTTGGTGCCGTGGGCGAGCGACACCAGGGACGCCGAGCAGAGCTGGCCGACGCGGAAGCCGCGTTCCCGGAAGCGGTCGGGCGTCCCGCGGGTGATCCGGTGGACGAGGAAGGCGCCCGCGGTCGCCACGAGGGCCGCGAAGAGCGGAGCGAGGACGGCGGGGATCAGCACCTTCGACACGATCGCGGCGCCCTTGACGGCGGAGGCGCCCACCGCGATGAGCGTCGCCCCCGCCACGCCGCCGATCAGCGCGTGCGACGAGCTGGAGGGGATGCCGAAGTACCAGGTCACGAGGTTCCAGGCGAGGCCGCCCACGAGCCCGGCGAAGACGACGGTCAGCGTGATCGCGCCGCTGTCGACGATGCCGGTCGCGATCGTGGCGGCCACCTTGAGCGACAGGAACGCGCCGGCGAAGTTGAGCACGGCGGACAGTGCGACGGCCGCGCGCGGCGGCAGCGCACCGGTGGCGATGGACGTCGCCATCGCGTTGGCGGTGTCGTGGAAGCCGTTCGTGAAGTCGAACGCGAGCGCCGTGACGACGACGACGGCGAGAAGCGCTGTGTTGGCGTCCATGCCCCCCTACTGCACCCGTAAAGCCGCGCCAATCCCTTCGCCGCCGATGTTCTCGCGACGTTCACCCCCCGGCCCGCGTTCCGTCGGCGGGCGCGAGGCGGGCGGGCCGGGAGACCTCGTCGAGGCGGGCGGCGACCTCGGGCGGCAGGGGCAGGTCGAGCCCGGCGAGGTTGTCGCGCAACTGGTCGAGCGTACGGGGCCCAACGATGACCGAGGTGACCTCCGGCCGCCGACGCACCCAGGCCAGCGCCACCGCCGCCGGTGTGACGCCGAGCCCGGCGGCCGCCTCGGCGACGTGGTCGGCGATCACGAGGTTGGGCTCGTTGAGCAGGCCGTCCGCCCAGGCGCGGGCCATGGGCATCGGCGACGCCTTGAGCCGGGCCATCCGGGTTCCCGCTCCGGGGGCCTCGCCCCGCCGGTAGCGGCCCGCGAGCACGCCGCCGCCGAGGGGCGACCAGACCAGCGTGCCGAGGCCGTGCCGCCGGCAGACGGGCAGGATCTCCGCCTCGATGCTCCGGGCGAGCAGGGAGTACTGCGGCTGCAGGGACACGAAGGGCGTGCCGCCCGCCCGCTGCGCGGCCCACTGCGACTCCACGATCTGCGCCGCGGTGAAGTTGGAGCAGCCGATGTAACGCACCTTGCCCGAACGCACGAACCCGTCCAGGGCCGCCATGGTCTCCTCGATCGGGGTGGAGTCGTCCCACTGGTGGCACTGGTAGAGGTCCACGTGGTCGGTGCCGAGACGGCGCAGGCTGCCCTCCAGCGCCCGGGTCAGATGGGCCCGGGACAGCCCGCGGTCGTTGGGGCCGGGCCCCTGCGGCAGGAACGCCTTGGTGGCCAGCACGACGGAGTCGCGCCTGCCCCGGACGGCCCGCCCGACGATGCGCTCGGAGTCGCCGCCGTTGTAGGCGTCGGCGGTGTCGACCACGTTCCCGCCGGCCTCCAGGAAGGCGTCGACGATGCGGGCGGCCTCCGTCTCGTCGCAGCTGCCGGACGAGCCGAAGTTCATGGTGCCCAGGCACGCCGTGGAGACCTTCAGCCCCGAACGACCGAGTTGTGTGTGCCGCACTGCGCGCTCCCCTGTTCCCGTGTTCCCGCGGACCGGAACAACCGTTCCGATTATGTCGCGGCAACATACGGAACTAATGTTCCGCTGTCAACGCGGCCGATCCGGCCGCATGGGGAGGAGGACGATGACCGGCGACGCCAGACCACTGCGCGCCGACGCGCGGCGCAACCGGGCCCGGATCCTGGAGGCGGCCGAGACCGTCCTGGCCCGCGACGGGATGTCCGCGTCGATGCGCGCGGTCGCCCGCGAGGCGCAGGTGGGGCTCGGCACGATCTACCGGCACTTCCCCGACCAGGAGGCCCTCTACCACGCGGTGATCGTCGAGGGCGTGCTGCGTCTCCTGGCGGAGGCGGAGACGCTGCCGGCCGACGCAGGCGAGGCGTTCTTCGGGTTCCTCGGGCGCGTCGTCGCGGACGCGCGGCGGAGGAAGACCCCGGCCGACCTGCTGACTGCGGCCGGGGCCGATCCCAAAGCGGGGACGGCGGAGGCCTCCCGCGGCATGCGGAACGTGATTGAGCGGCTGCTGCTGGCCGCGCAGGAGTCGGGCGCGGTGCGGTCCGACGTCCGGATGCCCGAGCTCCTGGCCCTGCTGTCCGCGGCGTGCCTGGCGGCCGAGCGCGACCAGTGGAGCGACGACCTACGTAGCCGCGCGCTCGCCCTCCTCTTCGACGGCCTGCGGCCCCGCCGCTGACCACACCCCTTGTTACGGGACGACCGCCGGGAACGCCACGGTGACCTCCAGGCCGCCCTCGGGGCCCGGCCGCGCCCGTACGGCGGCTCCGTGCGCGCGGGCGATGGACGCGACGATCGACAGCCCGAGCCCCGCGCCCTGCTCCCGGGTGGTGTGCAGGCGGCGGAACGGCGCGAAGAGGTCGTGGAACCGCTCCTTCGGCACCTCCGGGCCCGTGTTGCGGACCGTCAGCACGCCGTCGGCGAGGGTCACGTCCACGGTCCCGCCGGAGTGGTTGTAGCGCAGCGCGTTGTCGACGAGGTTGGTCACGAGCCGGTTCAGCAGGACCGGATCCCCCTGTACGACGAAAGGGGCGATCCGCGAGGTGACCGTCACGCCCGCGGGTCCCCTCCCGTCCGCGTCCGCGTCGGCCAGGGCGAGCCGTACGATCTCGCCGAGCGCGACCGGGCTCCGCTCGCGCAGTCCGTGCCCGGCCTGCGCGAGGGCGAGGAGGGCGTCGATGAGGCGCTCCATGCGGTGGTTGTGGAGCAGCAGCTTGGCGCGGATCTCCCCGACGTCCTCGGGCAGGCCGACCTCGATCGCCGTCCGCTGCACGGCCAGCGGGGTGCGCAGCTCGTGGGACGCGTTCGCGACGAACCGCCGCTGGCCCTCGACCGAGCGCTCCAGCCGGTCGAGCATGGCGTCGAACGTGTCGGCCAGCTCCTTCAGCTCGTCCTTCGGCCCGGTGAGGGCGATCCGCTCGTGCAGGGTGGACAGCGACAGCCGCTGCGCGGTGGAGGTGATCCGGTGGAGGGGCCGCAGGACGCGTCCCGCGACCACCCATCCCACCACCACCGACACCAGGGTCAGAGCCCCGATCGTCAGCACGCTCACGTCCCACTGATAGTGGATGACGTCCCGCACCAGCTCCGACAGCGGCGGCGGCGGTTCCGGCTCGCCCAGGCGCGGGGCCGGAGGCGGCCGCTCGGGCGGCAGCGGGAACCGCGCGATCCGCGCGTCCAGCGCCTGCCGCATCAGCGTGTTCACGATGACCAGCAGCACGACGGAGGTGAACAGGAACAGCCCGGAGTAGATCAGCGTGAGCCGCACCCGGACCGTCGTCACAGCACGTAACCCGCGCCGGGGATGGTCTGGATGCAGGGCGGGTCGCCCAGCTTCGCCCGCAGGCGGCTGACCACCACCCTCACCACCGTCGTGAACGGATCGACGTTCTCGTCCCACGCCTCCTCCAGCAGCCGTTCGGCGCTCACCACCGCGCCCTCCGCCCGCAGCAGCGTCTCCAGGACGGCGAACTCCTTGAGCGACAGGTGCAGGTGCCGGCCGTCCCGGGACGCCTGGATGCGGTGCGTGTCGAGCGTGATCCCGTGCCGCGTCAGCACCGGCGGCACCTGCGACCTGCTGCGCCGTCCCAGCGCCCGCACCCGCGCGACCAGCTCGGCGAAGTCGAACGGCTTGGGCAGGTAGTCGTCGGCGCCCATGCCGAGGCCCGCGACCCGGTCCGGCACCGACGCCGCCGCCGTCATCATGAGGATCCGGGTACGGCTCCCGCGGGCCACCAGCTCGCGGCAGACGAGGTCGCCGTGCAGCTCGGGCAGGTCGCGGTCCAGGACGAGGACGTCGTAGTCGCTCACCGCCAGCCGCTCGGCGGCGCCCGCCCCGTCGTAGACCACGTCGACCGCCATCGCGTGGCGGCGCAGCCCCATCGCCACGAGATCGGCGAGGTCGCGTTCGTCCTCCGCCACCAGAACCCGCATGGGGTCTTCGTACCGCAGGCGGGGTAACAGCGGCGTTAACGATCTCGTTCACGGCGCTGAAACCCGCTCCCCGCCACGCTGACGGACATGATCAGAACGTTCTGCTCCGCCGTCCTGCTGGCGGCCTGCGCCCTCGCGTCGGGGCCGTCCCCCGCGACCGCCGACGACGGCGGGCGATGCGCCACGCCGTCGGGACCCCCGCCCGCGTCCTCGCCGCCGACGACGGTGAACACGCTCCGGCAGGCGTACGACTGCGTGCTCGACAACTACTACAGCGGGCCCGAGACGGATCCGCGGCAACTGCTGCGCACCGCCCTGTCCGCGTACACCCAGGACCTGGTCCGGCGCGGGGCCGACACGCCGGACCTCCGCCTGCCCGCCCTGACCGGGGACCGCGCCGCCGACTGGGCCGCCGTCGCGAAGGTGCTCGGCGCCGGGGAGCCGCGCGCCCTGCGGGCCGCCATCACGGGCATGGTCGCCGGACTGCACGACAACCACGCCCGGGTGGAGAACATCACCGCCGCGTCGGAGGGCGGGCCGGTGGGGACGGGCATCGCCGGCCTCTCGGCCGCGCAGGGCGGGCAGCTCGACCCGGCCGCCCGGCCGCCCCTGTTCATCACCCGCGTCCTGCCCCGCAGCCCGGCGGACAGGGCCGGCATCCGGCCCGGCGACATCATCGATAAGGTCGACGGCATACCGGCGTTCATCGGGGAGAAGGTCAACCAGAGCCTCGTCGACACGTTCGCCTCCCCCACTGTGCGGCTCACGCTGAAGCGGCCCACGACTGGACGCGTCCGGACCGTGAGGCTCACGGAGGGTCCCCTCGAAGAGCAGAGGCGGGCGGTGACGGCGAAGACCCTCCCCGGTGGCGTCACCTACGTCAAGGTGCCCGGGTTCTTCCCGGGCGCGGCCGACCAGGTCATCGCCGCGTTGAAGGACACCACGAAGGCCGCGGTCCTCGACCTGCGCGGCAACGGCGGCGGGTCGCCGCGCGAGGTGACCCGGCTGCTCGGCGCGTTCGCCCACGGCAAGGTGACCAGCTATTTCTGCCCGCTCAGGGGCGACTGCGCGGCCAACCGCACCGACGACACCATCCCCCTGCTCGGCCTGCGCCTGGTCGTGCTGACCGACCGCGGCTGCGCCTCCGCCTGTGAGGACTTCAGCGCGGCCGTGAAGGACAACGGCCTCGGCGCCCTCGTCGGGGCCGTCTCCGGCCCGGCCGAGGCCTACCTCCTCGACGACGGCAGCGTGCTGCTGCTGCCGAAGGTCCGGCACCTCGGGCCGGCCCGGGAGATCATCGACACGGTCGGCGTCCCCGTCGACCACCAGGCGCCCATGACCGCCCTCGACCTGGCCGAGGGCCGCGACCCCGGCCTCGCCAAGGCGCTGTCCCTCCTGTAAGGGATCGGGCCGGGCGGCCGGAACCCCCCGCCCGGCCTTCCCAGGCCGGGGGCGGGTGTGTCACGATGTCAGACATGATCGTTGGAAAGGACGACGCCACCCGTATCCGGTGAGCGTCCTCGCGCAGCGGGAAGCTGCCGCAATCCGCGAAGAATGGCTGGGCCACGCGCTGGCGACGCGGCCCGCCGACCGTCCGGCCGCAGAGGCCGCCATCTCCGGGCTGTACGGCCTGCTCGGGCTCGCCCCGCCCCGGTTCCACTGGGTTCCGTCGCCGTTCACCGCCCTGACGACCGTCCCGTCCGGTCTTCGTCCACGCTCCGGGCAGGGCGTGGACCTGGTGTCCGAGTGGCCCCTGCCGCGCCGGTTCCACTCCGTGGCGACAGGGCTCTGCCTGGACCTCGACGCGCGGGTCCGCCCCCGGTATCGGACCGTGGACCGCTGGATCCACCGCGACGTACGCGTCCCGGCCGAGCGCTCCACGGACAGCGCGTTCGTCCTGCCGATCCTGGCGGCGCACCGCCCGAGCCATCCCTGGCCCGCCTGGTACCGGATCCAGAGCGTCGCCTGGGTCGCCCACTACGACGCCCTCCGCCGGGCCGCGGGCGTGGGCTACACCCCCGAGCAGAACCGGCGGCTCGACCTGTGGGCCGCCGCGGCCGCCTCCTGCGGCCCGTGGTGGCCGCACGAGCACGTCTGCGTCGTGTCCGAACGGCCCGTCGTCCTCCGTACGGAGGTGTGGGGCGACGACGGCGAGGTGCGGCTGCACTGCCCGGACGGCCCGGCCGTGCGGTACGCCGACGGCTGGGACGTGCACGCCTGGCACGGCACGCTCGTACCCCCGTGGGTCATCACCGATCCGGCCGTCGGACGCATCGAGCGGGAGGAGAACGTCGAGGTCAGGCGGTGTGCGATCGAGCGCATCGGCTGGGACGCCTACGTCGCGCGGGCCGGGCTCGGCCTGGTCGCCTCCGCCCCCGACCCCGGCAACCCCGGCCACGTCCTGCGGCTCTACGACCTGCGCGGGGGGACCAAGGTGCTCCTCACCGTCAACGGGTCCGCCGAACGCGACGGGACCCGCCGCCGGTACGGGCTGACCGTGCCGGGCCACTTCCGCGACCCCGTCGCCGCCGCCGGCTGGACCTATGGCCTGTCCGCCGAGCAGTACTCCCTTCTCGTCCGCCGAACCTGAGGTGACTCCCATGAACGTGACACTGGCATCGCTGTCCCACCAGACCGGACTCGCCGTGCTCGACCACCTCGAGCGGTCGGCGCGCGTCCCCGTCGTCGACGGCCTCCACGCCCAGGGCGACCTGATCGTCGTCCCGCTCGCCTTGATCGCGTCGGCCGTGGCGGTCCGGCCGGAGGCCCGGTGGACGGACGTGCCGCCCGAGGGGGTCGAACTCCTGCGCGGCGCCGCCGGGGGCAACCCGCACACGCTCGTCGCCGACCCCGGCACCTGCCGATGGACGGCGGACGTCGCGGACGCCGAAGGGCTGGCGCTCGGGATCTTCGAGGCCTCGGCCGTCGTCTACCTGCTGCATCCCGAACACGGGGCCACGGGCTGCGCCTCCGGCGCCTACGTCGTACGGCGGCAGCGCGAGCACATCTCCCCCGACTGGCACGGGCGCACGGCACGGCTCGTGGCCGACTGAGATCTCCCGAAAACCGAGATCGCCCGCGACGACGAGGGGCCCGGAGGACGATCGTCCCCCGGGCCCCTCGGACGCGTGGTTCTACAGCGTGAGGCCGGTGAGCACCATGACCTTCTCGTAGGTGAGGTCCTCCATCGCCGAGCGCAGTCCCTCGCGGCCCACGCCCGACTCCTTCACCCCGCCGTACGGCATCTGGTCGGCCCGGTACGACGGGACGTCGCCGATGACGACCCCGCCGACCTCGAGCTCCCGGTTGGCCCGGAAGGCGACGTCGAGGCTGCGGGTGAAGACCCCGGCCTGCAGGCCGTACCGGGAGTCGTTGACCGCGGCGAACGCCTCGTCGACCGAGGCGACCCGCTGCACGGTCATGACCGGCCCGAAGACCTCCTCGCAGGCGACCTTCGCGCCGGCGGGCACGTCGGCCAGCACGGTGGGGGCGATGGTCGCGCCGTCGCGGGTGCCGCCCGCGAGCAGCCGCGCGCCGGCCTCCACGGCCTCGTTCACCCAGTTCTCGACGCGGATCGCGGCGTCCTCGCTGACGAGGGGGCCGACCTGCGTCTTCTCGTCGGCCGGGTCGCCGGTCACGAGGCCGCCGACGGCGCCGACCAGCCTCTCGGTGAAGGCGTCGGCGACCGAGTCCTCCACGATCACGCGCTGCACCGCGATGCAGCTCTGGCCCGCCTGGTAGTTGGAGAACAGCGCCACCCGGCTCGCCGCCCAGTCGAGGTCGGCGTCGGCGAGCACGACCGCGGCGGCGTTGCCGCCGAGTTCGAGCGTGACGTGCTTGCGCGGCACGCTGTCGAGGATGGAGTAGCCGACCGGCCCCGAGCCGGTGAAGGAGACGACCGGCAGCCGGGGGTCCTCCACCAGGGAGGCGGCCCGGTCGTTGGGCACCGGCAGCACGGAGAACACGCCCTCCGGCAGGTCGGTCTCGGCGAGGATCTCGCCGAGCACCAGCGCCGACAGCGGGGTCGCGGGAGCCGGCTTGACCACGATCGGCGCGCCCACGGCGATGGCGGGAGCGACCTTGTGCGCCACCAGGTTGAGCGGGAAGTTGAAGGGCGTGATCGCCAGCACCGGTCCGTACGGCACCCGGGAGACGTAGGCGAGCCGTCCCTGCGCCGCGGGCTCGGTGTCGAGCCGCTGCACGTCGCCGCTGAAGCGGCGGGCCTCCTCGGCGCCGAAGCGGAAGGTGGAGACGGCCCGGCCGACCTCGCCCCGGGCCCAGAAGATCGGCTTGCCGTTCTCGGCGCTGATCAGCTGGGCGATCTCCTCGGCGCGCTCGCTCAACCGGCGGGCCACGTGGGCCAGCGCCTCGGCGCGTACGTGGATGGGCAGGGCGGCGGCCTGCCCGCGCACCGCGTGGGCGGCGGCGACGGCCTGCTCGACCTGGTCGGGCGTCGGGACCGAGTGGACGCCGACGACCCTTCCGTCGTGCGGGTTGGTCACGGCCTGCTCGGCGTCTCCCGTGGCGGGACGACCGGCGAGCCAGAAGGGGCGGGGATCGGAAGTGCGGCTCACGTCCATGGCTTCACGCTATGCCCCCAGCCGCGGACCGGTCGTTACTCCGGACGGGCCAATCGCCGCCCTCCGGCACGCCATGGTGGACAACTATGGTGGGATGTCACGGATGCGCGGCAATTTCATGATGTTTTCGGTTTACCGGCGGTTTGAAAGCCGAGCGGCATGGTTAAGTCATCTTCCGGGTCTGTCGCGGGACCCCCACAATCAGAAGGGCTCGTCGCTGATGGGTACGCCGGCGCCGCTCGGTCTTCAGGGTGCCTACGCACGCGGCCATCGGAGCAACTACGACGAGCTGCGCACTCGCCTTCTCGACGTCGCCAACGACCTGCTCGCCTCCGCGGGCCCGGAGAGCCTCACCGTACGCAGGATCGCGTCGGAGGCCGGCTGCTCCACCCAGCTGATCTACACGATGTTCGGCAGCAAGGAAGGCCTGGCCGAGGCGCTCTACCTGGAGGGCTTCGAACGGTTCCGCCGCAGGCTGGAGGCCGTGCCACACCGCGCCGACCCGATGGAGCACCTCAGCCTGCTGGGGCCCGCCTATCGCGAGGCCGCGCTGTCCGAGCCCGGCTACTACAGCCTGATGTTCGAGCGGGCCATCCCCGGGTTCGTCCCGAGCGAGCGCGCCCGCACGCTGGCGAGGGCCGCGCTCAACATCGTCGACCGGGTGATCGCCGAATGCATCTCGGCGGGCCGCCTGGTGCCGACCCAGCCCCGGAAGGTCGCCGACACGCTGTGGGCCGCCGCGCAGGGCGCGCTCAGTCTGGAACGTGCCGGGCACCTGCCGGACGGCAAGACCTACGAGATCGTGACGAACGCGGCCATCCGGGCGTTCATCGCCCGCCCCCAGGCCTGACAGACCTCCGTCACACGGTCACACGCACAGCGCGATCCAGAGTTCGGCGCGCACGGCGGGGTCGTCGAGGTTTCGCCCGAGCAACTCGCTCACCCGCTTCATGCGGTAGCGCAGCGTGTGCCGGTGCACGCCGAGACGCTGCGCGGCGGCGTCCCAGTGCCCGTTGCTGGCCAGATAGGCACGCAGCGACTCGACGAGGTCGGCGCGGGAGCCGTACTCGCGGAGCGGCGCGAGGATCGCGGCGGCGAACGACGCCGCGGCGGCCGGATCCAACAGCGACAGCAGTCCCTGGCCCGCGAGTTCGGTGAAGCGTGCCACCGGTGCGGCCGAGGCGAGCGCCCGCCGGGCCTGGTCCAGCCCGACGGCGAGGTCCAGCCGGGGCCCGCCGCCCGCGAGAACGCCGCCCGCGGCGTCGGCTCCCTCGCCGGCCGGGCCCGTCTCCGCTCCATGTCCCGAGGAGCCGCGTCCCGAGGACAGGTCCACTCCGGGCGCGCCGACGCCGACCCGGCCGTACCGCACGGCCAGCGCGACGACCTCCTCCGCGTACGCGTCCGGAGCCGCCACGACGAGCAGGTCCTCCCAGGGAGCGGTGAGGCAGGCGGGCGCCGCGCCGCCCAGCGCCTCGGTCAGCGCGTCCGGATCGGAGGTCTGGCAGACCAGGACCGTGACCGGCTCGGCGGGCAGCCGTATGCCGAGGGCCGCCAGCGTCCGCGCCGCGGCGCCGGTCTCCCCGGCCAGCAGCAGCCGCAGCACCGCGGCGCGCACCTGCGCCGCGGCGGCGCGCTGCTCCCTGCCCTGTTCCAGCGCGAGCGTCAGCAGGGACCCGGCCGCGTTGACGACCGTGTGCGCGATGGGCGAGAACGGCCGCGGGGAACCCACGGCGAAGAACCCCCGGCGGCCCAGCGGCTGGACGACGACGTGCTCGTGCGGAGTGGCCAGCGCGAGGCTCGCCGGGGACGGCGCGCTCCGCAGCCGGGCGATCTCGGGCTCCAGCGACCGGGCCGTCTCCCGCGCCCAGTCCTCCACCGGGCCGTCCCGCGTCCCCCGGGGGGCGGCCCCGTGCTCGCCGGCGTGACGCGCCGTCGCTTCGTCCTCCCCGGCCCCGCGTGCGCCGGGTCCGTACGCACCGGATGCCCGGTGGCCGGTCGCGTCCGCGGCGTGCCGGACCGCGCCGGAGGGGTCGAGCAGCAGCGCCCAGCCGCCGATCTCCCTGGCCAGCCGGTCCACCACCGCCACCGGTCCCCGGCGCCGCAGGGCCGCCCGGGTCAGCCTGCCCTGCGCGGCGAAGGCGCGGCTGATCTCCTCGTACTGCTCCCCCGCCAGCAGGTCGCTGACGGCCTTGCCGATCGCGATGAACGGGGTGTCTCTCGGCACCTCGACCAGTGGCAGCCCGGCGACCTCGGCCGCGTCGGCGAACTCCGGCGGGACGACGTCGTGGCTCAGCCCCACGCCGAACCCCAGCCCCGCGACGCCCCGGGCAACGAGCCGGGAGACGTACGGGCCGGCGTCGGCGCCGGACAGGCGCATGCCGGTGGTGAGCACGAGTTCCCCGCCCTCAAGGAACGGGGTGGGGTCCTCCAGCTCGCTCACGGCGACCCATCGCACGGGGCGGTCGAGCTCGCTCCTCCCGGCGAGAACCTCCAGGTGGAGCGGTACGATCGCCGTGACCCGGCGCAGCGTGGGTGCCACGGCCCCCTCTCCCCCGGTTCGCCGGCTTGTGCGCACCGGCTAAAAGTGCGCCTACATTCTGACATAGCGGCATATCGGCAGGTGGCAGTGGTAGCCGTAGCGTCTCAGATATGAGCACTGCGACCACGCACGGCGGCCCGCAGCTCCCCCAGGAGCGCCGCCTCGTCACCGAGATCCCCGGCCCCCGGTCCCGCGAGCTGTTCGCGCGCAAGCAGTCGGCCGTGCCTCCGGGCATCGGCACCACGCTGCCCGTCTTCGTGACCCACGCGGGCGGCGGCGTGATCGTCGACGCGGACGGCAACTCGCTGATCGACTTCGGCTCCGGCATCGCCGTGACCAACGTCGGCAACGCCGCCCCCCGGGTCGTCGAACGCGTACAGAAGCAGGTCGCCGACTTCACCCACACCTGCTTCATGGTCGCGCCGTACGAGTCGTACGTGGCGGTCTGCGAGAAGCTCAACGACCTGACCCCCGGCGACCACGAGAAGCGCACGTTCCTCGTGAACAGCGGCGCGGAGGCCGTCGAGAACGCGGTCAAGGTCGCCAGGCACGCCACCGGGCGGCAGGCGGTCGTCGTGTTCGACCACGGCTACCACGGCCGCACGCTGCTCACGATGTCGCTGACGGCCAAGAGCATGCCGTACAAGCACGGATTCGGCCCGTTCGCGCCTGAGGTGTACCGGGTGCCGCTCGCCTACCCGTTCCGCTGGCCCACCGGGCCGGAGAACTGCGCCGAGGAGGCCGCGGCGCAGGCGATCGACATGATCAACAAGCAGGTCGGCGCGGAGAACGTCGCGGCGGTGCTCATCGAGCCGATCGCGGGCGAGGGCGGGTTCATCGAGCCGGCGCGCGGGTTCCTGCCGAAGATCGTGGAGTACTGCCGGGCCAACGGCATCGTCTTCATCGCCGACGAGGTCCAGACGGGCTTCGCCCGGACCGGCCACCTGTTCGCCTGCGAGGACGAGGGGGTCGTCCCGGACATCATCTGCACCGCCAAGGGCATCGCCGGCGGTCTCCCGCTGGCGGCCGTGACCGGCAGGGCCGACCTGCTCGACCACGTCCACACGGGCGGGCTCGGCGGCACGTACGGCGGCAACCCCCTCGCCTGCGAGGCGGCCCTGGGCGTGCTGGAGACCATCGAGGAGGAGAAGCTCGTCGAGCGGGCCCGGCACATCGGCGAGATCATGCTGCCCCGTCTCCGGGCCCTCCAGGAGCGCAACCCGATCATCGGCGACGTGCGGGGGCGCGGAGCGATGATCGCGATCGAACTCGTGGTGCCGGGGACCAAGGAGCCCTACCCGGCCGGCGAGATCGCGCGCAGGTGCCATGAGCAGGGGCTTCTCGCGCTCACCGCCGGAACCTACGGCAATGTGCTGCGCTTCCTGCCGCCGCTGGTCATACCCGACCACCTGCTGGAGGAGGGCCTGTCCATCCTGGAGAAGGCCCTCAACATCGATTAGACCGTTTCAAACGGATCAAAAGGGGCACCCGTTATCTTCCAGGGTGTCCCTTTTGATGTCGTACGGCTTGCGTTATGCCGCGATTTAACCATCGCTTGGCCCGACTCGCGCCGATCACGAAGGGTAACCGCGTTATAACGGTTCCGATAGGCGATCGAGGGGGGACTTTGATGAGCTGGAACCCGAACGGCGCCGAGCGGCTCATGCTGACGTTCGACCCTGCCGGTCTGACCACAACGCAGCGCGACGGCGACGCCTGTGTCGTCTGCCACAAGAAGTGGCCCCGCCCCCGGGTCAAGGTGGGCATGCTGCCCGACAACGCCCCCGTACACGCCTGCGACGACTGCGCCGAGGCCCTGCTGCCCGCGCCCGAGGGAAAGGTGCCGCTGCCCCGCCGCTCCCGCGCGGCCATGTCCTGAGGCGTCAGCGGCTCCCGTCCGGCCCGACGTTGATGTTCTGGTCGAACAGGTTCGCGGGGTCGTACAGGCGCTTGACGGCGGTGAGCCGCTCGTAGGTGCCGGCCGGGTAGACGGCGGCCACGTCGTCCTTCGACGGCTCGCTCAGGAAGTTGCCGTACGCCCCGCCGGTGTGGGGAGCGAGGCCGCGCCACAGGGCTTCGAGCTTCTCCCGGACCGGCGCGTGCTCCGCCTGGCCGCCCAGCACGACCGTGGTCAGCAGGACCTCGGCGTCCCGGTGGGCGAAGGCGGTGGCACCGGCCGGCACGCGGCCCATCGCCCCGCCGAGTGCCCGCAACTCCACCACCGTCATCGGGATGTCGCCCGCACGCGACACGAGCGTGTCGATCAGCTCGTCGGTGCAGGACCGGGCGAACCGGTTGCGCAGCACCGCGTGCCAGGCCGGCCGCGGTCCCGGCGGGGTCTCCACCAGCAGGTCCCCGTACGGCTTGACCTCGACGTCCGCACTGAGGGCGTCGCCGAGCCGGGTCAGCGGCTCCACCGCGTCGTGGTCACCGCCGGCCTGGCAGGCAGTGATCACGACCGTGGGCGGGACGTCGCCGCCGGACGCGGGAGACAGGTGCGCGGTGGACGTGAGCTCGTCACCCGCAGCCCGCATGACGTCGCGCCAGCCCCTGAGCACCCGAGCCGCCTGGCTCGCCGGATAGACGACCCTGGCGAAGGTCACCTCCCGCTCGCGCGTGGCGGCGACCTCGAACGTGGTCACCACGCCGAAGTTGCCACCGCCGCCCCGGATCGCCCAGAACAGGTCGGGGTGCTCCGTCGCGCTCGCCCGGACGATCCGGCCGTCGGCGGTCACCACTTCGGCGGCGACGAGATGGTCCAGGGCCAGGCCGTGCTTGCGCACCATCCACCCGATGCCGCCGCCGAGCATCAGCCCGCCGACGCCCACCGCCGCGGTGTCTCCCGAGGAGACGGCCAGCCCGTACGGCGCGAGCGCGCGGGCCACCTCGCCCCACCGCGCGCCGGCGCCGATCCGCACGATGTCGTCCAGGCCGCCGAACACCTCCACCCCGTTGATGGGCGCCAGGTCGATCACCAGGCCGCCGTCGTTGGTGGCGAACCCCGCCCCGTGGTGCCCGCCGCTGCGCACCGACAGCGTCAGGCCCTCCTCCGCCGCGAACCTGACGGCCTGCGCGACCTCCTCCGCGTCGCGGCAGCGCACGATGTACGCGGGGCTGCCGGTGCCACCGGAGGTCCGGCACAGGTTCTCGTACGCCTCGTCTTCGGGCCGCACGATCTCGCCGGTGAGGGAGGGAGCATATGCGAGCGTCATCGTCGTGTCCTTTTCGTCTCGGTGGGACCGCCATGGGCGGCACTCACTGAGGAGCCGGAGCGGAGCTCGCGCCCCCGACATCCACACGCCGATTCTTTCTCCCGCCACCGACAAAACCGGGGCCCCACGAAGCCCCCCGCCCGGATCACCGAACCAGGCACCCGGGCCTAAGCGTCCCTCTCCGACCGCTCCGCAGCGGCCTCGGCTTCGTCAGTCCTGCATCGACGCAGCTGGAACCTCAGAAGGTTCAAGGACCGAGGCCGAGGGTGAGCCCGGCATCGTGGACGGGCTGGGTATCGGCATGTCCCTGGTCGTGACGTAGACCTCGATTGGAGCAGCGCTTTTCAAAGGGGCTCCCGGCGCCGGAGCCTGGCCGACGACAACCCACTCCGCCGGATTCCCGACCTCAGCGCCGGTCAAGGACTTGATCTCCAGGTCGAACCCCAGGTCGGCAATGGTGGTTCTGGCCGTCTCCGCGTCCTGATACCAGAGCCTCGGCATTTCGGGGAGAACGGCCGGGTGAGAGGGGCCGCCCGACGCGAGCAGGTTCGTCATAGCGACGACCGCCAGCAGGGCGGTGAGCCCGCACAATATCCACGCCGCCCAGGACCGGCGAAAGATCAGGAGAGCGGCGAAATCAAGCAGGAGCCCGAAAACGGCGAACAGCGACATTCCCAGGCCCTCGTCGTCCGGACGCCCAGGAGTGACCCTGTGGTCGATACTCACACCGAAGACCAACAGCGTCAGCAGCGTGCCCGACCCATACGCGCAAGAGAAGAAGAAGAAGAGGTAGTACCAGAAGTACGGAGACCTTGAGGTCATCGAACACGTCTTCCTGCCATGGGGCGACGTCAGGGCACGATGCGGGACCAGTGGTCGACCCACTTGTCGTACGCCTCGGGGCGCACCGCGAAGTAGACGTCCTTGAAGGCGCCCGGTTCTCCGACCTCGTAGTCGGCGCAGATCCGGCGGGCCGCGCCGGTGCAGGCCTCGGGGTTGGCCGGGGCGAGGCCCATCCAGGCCGACACCTTCCGCTGCACGTCGGCTGAGGCGGTGAAGTCGAGCCACTTGTACGCGCACGAGGGGTGGGGGGCCTGCGCCGACAGCATCCAGGCGTCGGCCCAGCCGGTCACCGGCCGGTCCCCCGCCACCTTGACGGGCTTGTGCCCGTGGCTGAGCACGTCCGCGTGGTACGGCGTCGCCTGCGCGAGCCGTACGGACCCCGTCGCGAAGGCCTGGACGACCTGGATGGGGTCACGCCAGAAGAGCCGGCTGCCCGCCTCGCCCGCGCGGAACAGGTCGGTGGCGGCGTCGAGCTGGTCGTCGGTGAGGTCGAAGGGGTCCTCGATGTCCGCGCCGCGCGCCTTGAGCACCAGCGCGGCGTCCGCCAGCGACAGCGGGCGGTCGCGGAGCAGCACCGGCCCCTTGTCCTCGAACAACGACTCCGGCCCGGCCGAACGGACCTTGCCGGAGTCGTAGAGGACCTCGTTGGTCGCCCAGACGTACGGCACGCCGTACACCTGCTCGCCCCGGGTCACCGACGGCAGCGTGCGCAGCCGCTTGGGGATCTTGTCGTAGCCGGTGAGCAGGGCGGTGTTCAGCGGGGCGGCCCTGCCCTCCGCCATCAGCCTGCCGCCCACCTCCGGCGTCGCGGAGACCACGTCGAACGACGACGGCGCGAAGTCGCCCGGCTTCTCCTCCTGGCGGGGGTCGTAGAACCGGAGGCTGACCTTGCAGCCCGTCTCCTTCTCGAACGTGCCGACCCACTTCACCTTGGGATCGACGCCGCCCCACTCGGCGTACCCGTCGAGCGCGACCACGCTGACCGTTCCCTCGCCCGGCCCGAGCGAGGCCGCGGGTGTCGGCGTGGGTGGGGCGGCCGGCGCGGACGGGCCGGGGCCGGTGGAGGCCGTCGTCGACGCGGCCGCCTCCGAGGCGCCCGGCGTGACCGTCTCCGTCCCCGGCGCGGAACGGCTGCCGCAGGCGGCGAGCAGCGCGGCGGACACCACCGCCACGGCCACATGTGTACGGCGCACGCACGACCCCCAGGGAAGAGACGGACGTCCCGAGCCTACTGGCCCGGCACCCCGGAGGCGGCCCCGTGCCCGGTCCGGCGGACGCGCCGCCGGACCGGGCACGGCCGGCCGGACGGTCTCAGCCGTTGGTGGGGAATCCCAGGTTCACGCCGCCGTGGGAGGGGTCGAGCCACCGGGAGGTGACGACCTTGCCCCGCGTGTAGAAGTGGACCCCCTCGGCGCCGTGCACGTGGGTGTCGCCGAACAGCGAGGCCTTCCAGCCGCCGAAGCTGTAGAACGCCATCGGCACCGGGATCGGCACGTTGATGCCGACCATGCCGACCTCGACCTCGTTCTGGAAGCGCCGGGCCGCGCCGCCGTCGTTGGTGAAGATCGCGGTGCCGTTGCCGTACTCGCCGGTGTTGATCAGCTCCAGGCCCTCCTCGTACGAGCGGACCCGCACGATCGACAGCACCGGGCCGAAGATCTCCTCGCGGTGGACGCGGGAGTTCGGCGGCACGTGGTCGAGCACGGTGGGGCCCAGCCAGAAGCCGTCGCCCCGGCCGCCCCGCACCGGCGTCTCCCGGCCGTCGACCACGAGCTTGGCCCCCTCCTCGACGCCGAGGTCGAGGTAGGACTCCACCTTGTCGCGGTGCGCCGCGGTGACCAGCGGGCCCATCTGCGACTCGGGGTCGTCGCCCGGGCCGACGGTCAGGTCGCGCACCCGCGACACGATCTTCTCGACCAGGTCGTCGCCGACCGGGTCGACGGCGAGCACCACGGAGATCGCCATGCACCGCTCCCCCGCCGAGCCGAAGCCCGCCGAGACGGCCGAGTCGGCGACCAGGTCGAGGTCGGCGTCGGGCAGCACGAGCATGTGGTTCTTGGCGCCGCCGAGGGCCTGCACCCGCTTGCCGTGGGCCGTGCCGGTCTCGTACACGTACCGGGCGATCGGCGTGGAACCGACGAACGACACCGCCCGTACGGCCGGGTGCTCCAGCAGCCGGTCGACCGCGACCTTGTCTCCCTGGACGACGTTGAACACGCCGTCCGGCAGCCCCGCCCGCCGCCACAGCTCGGCGATGAGCAGCGACGCCGAGGGGTCGCGCTCGGAGGGCTTGAGCACGAACGTGTTCCCGCAGGCGATGGCCACCGGGAACATCCACATCGGCACCATCGCCGGGAAGTTGAACGGCGTGATCCCCGCGACCACACCGAGCGGCTGACGGATCGAGTAGGAGTCGACGCGGGTGGAGACGTTCTCCGAGTAGCCGCCCTTGAGCAGGTGGGGGATGCCGCAGGCGAACTCCACGACCTCCAGGCCGCGGGCCACCTCGCCCAGCGCGTCGGAGTGGACCTTGCCGTGCTCGGCGGTGATCAGCGCGGCCAGCTCGTCGCGGTGCGCGTCCATCAGCTCGCGGAACCGGAACAGCACCTGCGTGCGCCTGACCAGCGAGGCGTCCCGCCAGGCGGGGAAGGCGCGCGCGGCCGCGTCCACGGCCGCGTCGACCTCGCCGGCCGAGGCGAGCGACACCCGGCCGCTCACCTCGCCCGTCGCCGGATCGAACAGCTCGGCCGTACGGTCACCCCCGGTCGAGTGGTTGCCGTCGATCCAGTGGTTAACGTGCTTCATCGTCGACGGTCTCCAGAGCGGTGACGAGGATGCCGAGGCCCTCGCGGGCCTCGTCCTCGGTGAGGGTGAGCGGTGGAGCCATGCGCAGCGTGCTCCCGTACAGGCCGCCCTTGCCGGCGAGCAGGCCGAGCTTCTTGGTCTCCTCCATGAAGCGGGCGGCCAGCGCGGGGGCCGGCGCTCCGGTGGCGGGGTCGACCAGGTCGACGGCGAACATCAGGCCGCGGCCCCGGACGTCGCCCACGACGGGCAGCCGCCCGGCCGCCTCGCGCAGTCCGGAGATCAGGATGTCCCCGGTGCGCGCCGCGTTGGCCTGCAGATCGTGGTCGAGCACGTAGTCGAGCGTCGCGTTGGCCGCCGCCATCGAGATCGGGTTGCCGCCGAAGGTCGACAGGCCGATGGCGTGCGGGCCGTCCATGAGGTCGCCGCGCGCCACGATGCCGCCGACGGCGAAGCCGTTGCCGAGCCCCTTGGCGAAGGTCATCATGTCCGGCGTCACGCCGTGGTTCTGGATGCCGAAGAACGCCGAGCCCGTACGGCCCCAGCCCGTCTGCACCTCGTCGCTGACGAACAGGATGCCCTCCTCGTCGAGGACCTCCTTGTACGCGGCGAACAGCCCGTCGGGGGCCGCGGTGAAGCCGCCCACGCCCTGGATGGGCTCGGCGATCAGCGCGGCGACGTTCCCGGTGACGGCGGTGGCGAGCACGTGGCGCAGGTCGTCCACGCAGGCGGCGATGTAGTCGGCGTCGGACATGCCGCGGAACTGCGTGAGGTGGCGGTCGGCGCCGTGCAGGAAGTGCACGTTGAGCGGCGACAGCGAGTTGTTCTTCCAGGCGCGGTTGGAGGTGACGCTGATCGCGCCGAACGACCGGCCGTGGTAGCTCTGCCGCATCGCGAGCACCTGGTCGGTGCCCCGGGCGTAGGTGGCCAGCAGCAGTGCCGTCTCGTTGGCCTCGGTGCCGGAGTTGGTGAAGAAGACCTTGGCGTCCGGGATGCCCGACAGGCGGGCGATCTTCTCGGCCAGCTCGACCTGGGTGCGGAGGAGGTACAGCGTCGAGGTGTGCACGACTCCGGTGGCGAGCTGGCGCTCGACGGCCTCCCGCACCTCGGGCACGTCATACCCGATCATGTTGGTCAGGATCCCGGCGAAGAAGTCGAGGTAGCTCTTCCCTTCCGCGTCGACGACCCGGTTGCCCTTGCCGCCGACGATCTCGATGGGCTCGTTGTAGTAGAGGGCCATCCAGTTGGGCATGACCGCGCGGTGGCGCGCGAGAAGGTCCGACATGTTCTGAGTATCCCGGCTGACGGGCGGAGGCTCACCCGTCAGCCTGTCGGGACAATCCGGCTTCCTCTTACACAGTGGCGGACGTCACCGGCTCCGCGCCGGCGGCGGGACCGACGGCCCTGCGGCGCAGGACCAGCAGCGCGACCAGGGCCGCCGCGAGCGAGCAGCCCGCTCCGACCCACGAGCCCGCCGACATCGCCGACACGAACGCCGCACGCCCGGCGGCGGCCACCGAGGGATCGCCCGACGTCACGGCGGCGCCGATCGACTCGCGCGCCGCCGGCGGGACCGACGCGGGCATGGCCGAGGTGTACGCCGCGGCGAGCACGCTGCCGAGCACCGCCACGCTCAGCGCCATGCCGACCTGCTGCACCGTGTCGTTGAGCGCCGAGCCGACCCCGGCGTGGTCGGGCGGCACCGCGCCCATCAACGTGGCGTACGCCGCCGGGCCGGCCAGTCCTCCGCCGACCCCCATGACCATCAGGCCGGCGATCATCGTGCCGTACCCGCCGGTGAGCGTGGACAGCAGCGCGAAGCCGGCGGCCATCACGACCAGGCCCACGACGATGAGCGTCCGGTTGCTCACCTTCTTGCCGAGCGCCGCGCCGAGGCCGTTGAAGAGCGCCGCCGCCACGACGTACGGCAGCAGCGCGAACCCGGCGGTCAGCGGGTCGTAGCCGAGGACGAACTGCAGATACTGCGTGAGCGCCAGCATCAACGCCCCCGCCCCGAACGACAGCAGCACGACGGAGAAGCACGCGCCGCTGAACGAGCGGTCGCGGAACAGGCCGAGCGGCAGCATGGGGTGGGGGGTGCGGCGCTCCCACAGCACGAACGCCGCCAGGGCGAGCACCGAGACCGCGACGACCACCGGGTCGAGGTGGCCGCCCGGCGCCGAGATGACGGCCCAGACGAGGCCGCCCATGCCCGTGACAGACAGGATCACGCCGAGCGGGTCCGCCCGCCGCGCCACGCCGTACGTCTCGGGCATGAGCGTGACGGCGGCGGCGATCGCCAGGATCGCGATCGGCACGTTGAGCAGGAAGACCGATCCCCAGTAGTAGTGCCGGAGCAGGAACCCGCCGAGCGTGGGACCGGCGACGACGCCGACCATGGCGACCGAGCTCCACACCGCGATGGCCTTGCGCCGCTCGCTCTCGTCAAAGACGGTGATCAGGATCGACAGGGTGGACGGCATGACGCACGAGCCGCCGACGCCCATGAGCGCGCGGGCCCCGACGAGCTGCCAGGGCTCGGTGGCCAGGGTGGCGGCCAGCGAGGCCCCGCCGAAGAACGCCAGGCCGATCACCAGCATCCGCCGCCTGCCGAACCGGTCGGACAGGCTGCCCGCGGTGAGCAGCAGCCCGGCGAAGACCAGGACGTACGCGTCGATGATCCACTGCACGTCCTGCGGGGTGGCGCCGAGGTCGCGCATGAGCGACGGGATCGCGAGGTTGAGCACGGTGTTGTCCACGACCAGAGTCAGCAGGCTCAGGCAGAGGACCCCGAGAATCCACCATCGGCGGGGATGGGACATGTACGTCTCCTCGTACAGTGTGCGAGTTGTCTCGCACACTGTACGACGGGACCGAACACCGTGCGAGCGAATATCGTGGTGTCGTGTCACCGAAGCCGTTCACCTCCGTCTGGACCCGTGAGCGCAGGGGAACGCGCGAGCAGGGCCTCAGCCGCGACCAGATCGTCCGCGCGGCCGTGGACCTGCTCGACGCCGAGGGCCTCGACGCGCTCAGCATGCGCAAACTGGGCGCGCGCCTGGGCGCGGGGGCGACCAGCCTCTACTGGCACGTGGCGAACAAGGACGAGCTGATCGAGCTGGTCATGGACGAGGTCTACGCCGCCGTCGTGCTGCCCGAGGACGCCGACTGGCGGGAGACCACGAGAGTCTTCGCGTACGCCATGCGGGGTGCGGTCTTCGCCCACCCCTGGAGCGCCCGCCTGATCGGGATGGTCCCCGCGCTCGGGCCGAACGCGCTCACCGTCTCCGACCGGCTGATGGGCGCGTTCGTGCGCGCGGGCTTCCACGGCATCGACGTGGACTACGCCTGCGCGGCCGTCGTGTCGTACACGCTGGGCGCCACGATTCCCGAGGTCGCCTTCCTCGGCGCGGTGGAGAGCTCCGGTCAGAGCGTCGCGGACCTGCAGGCCGCGGTCGAGCCGGTCCTGATGAGGGCGGTGGCCGACCGGCCCAACCTGCTGGAGCGCTATCGCAGCTACAACGCCATGGACGTCGACCCCCTTGTCGCCCGCCGGCTCGCCTTCGACTTCGGGCTGACCGCCCTGCTCGACGGACTGGACCGGAACAGGACGGGCGACTCCTGACACCGAGCCCGGCACACTGTCATGTTTCGGCGGGTCGCCCTTACATGATGATCAGGTAGCCTCGGACCATGCTCCCCACGGTCGCCGACGTGCTCGCCCTGGACACGGTGCGGCGCGGCAAGCCCCGGGTGGTGGCGGGCGGCGACCGGCTCGACACCCGGGTCCGCTGGGTGCATGTCGGTGAGGTCCACGACATCGCGCATCTGCTGCGCGGCGGTGAGCTCGTCCTCACGACCGGGGTGGCGCTGCCGGACGAACCCGGCAGCCTGGCCGACTACATCGGCGAACTGGCCGAGGTGGGCGCCTCGGGACTGGTCGTGGAGCTCGGCCGCCGGTTCGTCCGCGAGCTGCCGAGGGCGGTGGTCACGGCCGCGGAGGAACACGGGCTGCCGCTCGTCACGCTGGCCCGCGAGACGCCCTTCGTGCAGATCACCGAGTCGGTGCACGCGCGGATCATCGACAGCCAGCTCCAGGAGTTGCGGGCCTCCGAGCAGCTGCACGAGGTCTTCACCGAGCTGTCCGTCGAGGGCGCCTCCCCGGGGGAGGTGCTGAACCAGGTCGTCCGGTTCTCCGGCCGCCCGGCGCTGCTGGAGAACCTCGCCCACCAGGTGCTGGCCTGCGACGCCGCCGGAGGCGACACCGGCACCGTGCTGGCCAACTGGGAGGCCAGGTCGCGCGCGGTCATGCCGTCCGGGCGGACCGCCTACGACGCCGCCGCCGGATGGCTGGTGACCATGGTCGGGGCCCGGGGCCAGGACTGGGGACGGCTCATCCTGCTGTGCGACGGCCCGCCCGGCCCCCGCGACATCGTGCTCGCCGAACGCGCGGCGACCACCCTCGCGCTCGGCCGCCTGCTGGAGCGGCACCAGGAGTCCCTGGAGCGGCAGGCGCACGGCACGATACTCACCGGCATCCTCACCCACGCCTACGCCGATCCCGACGAGGCCGCCGCGCGGGCCCGCGCCGTCGGCGTCCCGCTCACCGGCCGCAGGCTGGTGAGCGCCGTCATCCGCCTGCCCTCCCCGGCCGGCCCGGTCCCGGCCGGCACAGTCGCGGCGGGCGCGGTCCCGGCCGGCACCGCGCTGGGCGAGCAGGCCAGGCTCGGCGAACTGGCCGAGGCCGGCGCCGCCGCCTGCCGCGAGGCCAAGCTGCCCGCGCTGGTGGGAGCGCTCGACCAGAGCAGCGTGGGGGTGCTGCTGCCGCTGCCGCCCCGTACGGCCGCCGAGACGGCGCTCGGCGTGCTGGCCGAGCGCCTGCGGGCCGGGTTCGTCACGCCGTTCGTGCTCGCGGCCGGCTCCGTCGTGGAATCGATCAAGGACGTACGGCGCAGCTTCCTGGAGGCCGAGCAGGTCGCCGAGGTCGCGGTGCGCCGGCCCGACGGACGGCCGTTCTACCGCCTGCCCGATCTGCGGCTGCGCGGGCTGCTGCACCTGCTGCGGGACGACGCGCGGCTCCAGACCTTCGCCGAACGCGAACTCGGCGCCCTGCTCGCCCACGACGCGCAGCGGCACGGCGACCTGACCCGCATCCTGCGCGTTTACCTCGACTCGGGCCGCAACAAAGCGGTGGCCGCCCAGAAGGCCCACCTGTCCCGGCCCGCCTTCTATGACCGGCTGCGGCGGCTGGAGCGCGTCCTCGACATCGACCTCGACGACGTCGAGTCGTGCCTGTCGCTGCACGTCGCGCTGCTGGCCCTGGAGACCTTCCGCCGCGAGAGCGGCTGAGCGCGATCCGGCCGCCACCGGCCCGGGCGGACGACCACTCATGGCGATGTCATAACCGGAACGTAGGTATGTCGACCCCGGTGTAAGAGTTCCTACCCGCTACCCTTCGCACACTCGCGATCACGCACCGAATCGTGCTTATCTCGAAGCGTGCCCACGATGAACGAACCCCGAATCAGCCCGGCCGTGGTGGTACGGGCCCTGTCCGCGCGTTTCCCCGGCTGGACCATCTGGTGGGGCCAGGCCACCACCCACTACTGGGGCATGTTCCGTCGCCCCGACGGACTGCTCGTCCACATCGAGGCCCGCTCCGCGCAGGAGTTCGTCCAGCGGGCCCGGGAGATGGACGCCCGCGCCTCCCGCGATCCCGCATAAGTCGCTGGGCGCGCAGTTTGTACGTTTGCGTTCCCCTAATCCGTTTTTCGCGCGTGCCGCCGACGGTGGCACGTCGCAATTTGATGCCCTTTGGCGCGTTCGCCTCCACAAGGGGTGTCAGTCTCGCCACGATGGTCCCGCAAGGATCACCAATGGGGAGAAACCGCATGAGACGCCGCCTGATCGCCGGGGCCGCAGCACTGGCCCTGACGACGACCACCCTTACGGCCCCGGCAGCCGCCGAACCCGTCGCCGGCCTGCCGACGACGAGCTTTCCGCTCGGCGCGCCCGGGATACCGAAGTCGGCGGCCAAGAGCCTCGGACCCGGCATCAGCTACTTCACGCTCCGGCACGGCTCCGCGAAGGACGGGTACACCGTCAGCGTCGTCGTGGCGGGCAAGGACTTCATGTCCGAGTCCAACGCGCAGGCCCAGGCGGACGCCGTACAGGTGGCGGGGTTCACTCCCACGGTGGTGAAGTTCACCCGGCCGGCCGTGGCCGACTTCCCCGCCGGCGACTACTACATGGTCCGCGTCGGCGGCTGGCCGCTCAGCCAGAAGGCCGAGGCCGCCAAGGTCGTCAAGCAGCTCAAGGACGCCGGCGTGAGCGCGAAGGTGGACTTCCAGGGCGACGACGGCTTCGTCACCACCGGCCCCTGGAGCGTACGGGTGATCGTGGTCGATCCCCGCACCTTCCGCGGCTCCTACCGGTCCTCGGTGGGCACGAGCGTCGCCAAGCGGGAGAAGGTTTCGGCGATGGCCACCGCCGCGAAGGCCGTGGCGGCGGTGAACGGCGGCTTCTTCGACATCCACACCCTCCCCGCCTTCCGCGGCGACCCCACCGGCATCTCGGTCGTGGGCGGGAAACTGCTCAGCGAGGCGGTCCCCGGCCGGGTCGGCCTGGTGCTGAAGGGCCGTACGGCCCGGGTCACCGAGTTGTCCTCCTCGGTGGTCGCCCGCGCGGCCGACGGGACGACCGTCCAGGTGGCCGGCCTCAACCGGGTGCCGCAGCCGGACGAGGTCGTCCTCTACACCGAGGAGCTCGGGCGGGAGACCCCGAAGGACGACGGCGTCGAGGCGGTCCTCGACGCGACCGGCAAGGTGCTTGCCGTCCGCGACACGGGCGGCAAGGTCACCCGTGGGATGCGGGTGCTGCACGGCGTCGGAGCGGGCGCCGACTGGCTGTCGGAGCACGTGACCGAGGGCACGACGGTCAGGATCACGACCCGGGTCACGGACCTGCGCACGAAGAGGGCCGTCCCGCTGACGCCGGAGACGAACATCATCGGCGGCGCCGTGGGCCTGGTCCGCGGGGGCCGGACGACGATCAACCCAGGCCGGGACGGCATGGCCAACACCAACATGATCCTGCGCCGCCACCCCCGGACGCTCGCCGGCGTCACCCGGAACGGCAAGCTCGTCATCGCGGTCGTGGACGGCCGCGACCCCGGCGGCACGATCGGCGCGTCGTTCTTCGAGGCGGCCGAGCTCATGCGCTGGCTCGGGGCGCGTGACGCGATCAACCTCGACGGCGGCGGCTCCAGCGCCATGGTCATCGGCAAGAAGGTGGTCAACCACCCGTCCGACGGCGTGGAGCGGGGAGTCGGCGACGCCCTGCTGATCGTCCCCGCGCCCTGAGCCGGGGACAAGCCCCTACGGCCGGCGCCCGGACAGGAGGCGGGTGACGGCGTCGTCGTCGCAGGTGTCCCAGAACGTCCCGACGGTGTCTTCGAGGTGGTCGAACGAGGCCGCCTCGAAGAGCACCTCCTGATACTTGGTGATGTCGTACTTGGTGGTGCCCATCACGGCGAGGTCGAGCGGGCGGATGTCCATCCCGCGGAACTCCTCGATCTCGCCGTACGAGCTGAGGATCCCCGCGCCGTACGCCTTGAGCTCGCCGTCCTCCCGCATGACGCCGAACTCCAGCGTGAACCAGAACACCTTGGAGACGAACTCCAGCGCCTCGGTGGTCTCCATCCGCCGCGCCGCCCGCCCGGCGGCCCGGTACAGCTCGGCGAACCGGGGCGAGGCCAAAGTGTTGGCGTGGCCGATCACCTCGTGGATGATGTCCGGCTCCGGCGTGTAGAAGGGCACCGAATGGTGCCGGATGTACTGCGTGGAGTGGAAGAGGCCGTCGGCCAGCACCCCGTAGAACTCACGGAGCGGCACCAGCCCGGCGGCGGGCAGGTAGCGGAATCCGGTGAGCGGATGGAGCAGGTCGCTGACCTCCTGAAGCTGCGGGATGCGGTGCTCGGGCAGCCCGAGCCGCTCCGCCCCGCGGAGGAACTCGCGCACCGCGTACTTGTGGTGCTTGACCGCCAGTTCCTTGCTGACGAGCGCCCACACGTGGTGCTCCTCGTCGGTGTACTCGGCGACGGGAATCGGGTCGCCGGGCGTGTGACCGAGCGCCAGCGCCGCGATCGCGTTGCGCCGTTCCCGGTAGACCAGGTCCGCGAACCCCGGGTGGCTGGTGGCCAGCTCGACGACGACGGAACCGTCATCCCTCGTCGCCACCGGAGCGAAATACTGCGCTTCCTCGAACATACTTCTATATGACAGCAACTCGCCCTACGAGTGGCAAGAGTGACCAGTCGCAGTAGGCGGATCGCCCAAAACTGATCGTTCACGGCTGATCACACTGGTCGATTCGCCCACTCCGGGCGTAGCCTCGGCACATGCTCGACGCGCTCGACAGCCGGCTGCTGACCACCATGCGAGCCCATCCCCGCATCGGGCTCACCGAACTGGCCCGCCTGCTCGGCGTGGCCCGGGGCACCGTGCAGGCACGCGTGGAGAAGCTGACCGCGCGCGGAGTGATCACGGACTTCGGCCCCGCCATCGCCACCGAGGAGATCGGTTATCCCATCCTCGCCTTCGCCTCCCTGCAGATCGCGCAGGGCCGGCTGACGGAGGCGGTGGAGACGCTGGCCGAGATCCCGGAGATCCTCGAGGTGTACGGCACGAGCGGCCAGGCCGATCTGCTGTGCCGCGTGGTCGCCCACAGCACGCCGCATCTACAGGAGATCATCGCCCGGATCCTGGCCTCCCCCGCGGTCCGGCGGACGGACACGACGATCGCCCTGTCGACCCAGATCCCCTATCGCGTCGAGCCTCTGCTGAAGGCCGCGGTCACGCCGGCCGCACCGTGACGGCCCGCGTTTGGGCACAAAAAAGGGGGGGCCATCCCGACC
>NZ_BOOB01000035.1 GCF_016863015.1 Microbispora amethystogenes
AAAGGCGCGCGCCGCCGCGCTGTTGCCGGTGGACGAGGTTCCGGGAGGGGTGCCGCCTCCGTGTTCGGTTCGTTGTCAGACGCGGGTCCAGCGCTGGTTCGTGCCGCCGTGGCAGGACCAGATCTGCACCTTGCTGCCGTTGGCCGTGCCGTTGCCGGACACGTCCAGGCACTTGTTCGCACCGACGGCGGTGATGCTGCCGTCGGAGTTGAAGCGCCACTTCTGGTTGTTCTGGCCGTTGCAGTCCCAGATGATCACCGCGCTGCCGTCGGCGGTGCCGCCGCCGTTGACGTCCAGGCACTTGTTGCCGTACACCCGCAACTCGCCCGCGCTGGTGGAGGTCCACTTCTGGTTGTTCTGGCCGTTGCAGTCCCAGAGCTGTGCCTGCGCGCCGTTGGCCTGGGAAGCGCCGTTGACGTCCAGGCACCGGCCCGACGCCACACCCCTGAGCGCGCTCGTACTGCCGGAGGGCGGAGTGCCCGTCGGAGTCGAGGTCGGCGTGGAGGTGGGTGTCGAGGTCGGGGTCGAGGTGGGGCTGGCCGTCGGGCCGCCGCCGGGCGGGTCGAGCGGGCAGCTGGCCATGTACTTGGAGATGCCGTTCGCGTTGGTCAGCGACGGGCACAGGAACGGCGCGTAGCGGGTGTCCCTGTCGACGAACAGCTTCAGCCAGACCATCATGGTGCGCGCGAAGGCGCCCGAGTTGCCGCCGCCGCCACCCGCGGGGAAGCCGTGGCCCTCGTTCGCGATCTCGACGTACGCCCGCTCGACGCTGCCGGGAATCGTGTTGTACGCGTTCTGGGCGTACTGCGGGGTCACCGTTCCGTCGGTCTGGCCGGCGAAGATGATCGTGGGGCTCTTGATGCCCGACAGGCTGCCGTCGGGCACGTACGGCGCCTGCCCGACCGCGGTCAGCAGCGAGGGCCGCTGGCCGGCCGCGAGGATGGCCCCGCCGCCGCCCATCGAGTGCCCGCCCACCGCCAGCCGGTTGCGGTCGACCCGGTCCCGTACGGAACTGCTGTTGACGAGGTAGTCGAGCGCGGCGAGCAACTGGGCGGCCCGGGCGTCAGCGTAGTCGTTGAGGGTGTTGGTCTCGATCCCGATCACGACGAACCCGAACGAGGCGAGCCTCGGGCCCTGCCAGGCGTAGTAACTCCAGGCGGTGTTGAAGCCGGGAGCGATCGCGATGGCGCCGAAGGTGCCCTGGCTGGTGTCGGTCGGGTAGTAGATGACCCCGCCGCCGAATCCGTTGCCCCGGGGGACGGTCACCTGTGCGGTGGCGAAGGGACCGCGGTCCGCGGCGATGCTCGCCGCGGTGGGCGCGGGCCCGCGCTGGTAGGGGTTGTCGGCGGCGGACGCGGCGGACGGCCAGCCCGCCGCGCCGGCCGTCACCAGGAGGACGGCCACGACCCCTGCGAGGACGGCGGCTCCGAAGCGCCGCGGGTTGAGGTCGTGCCTGTGGAGGGTTCGGCGGGGAACCGTCTCCGGGGTTCGCTGTGAGGGCACTGCTGCTCCTGCGGGCTGGGGGGAGTCGCGTTCGAGGAGTGAGGCGGAGGGCGGCCGGGAACGGGAGGGGTTCGCGCCGATCGAGTCGAGGGCACCCGCCGTACCGTGCTCCGCCGGGGTGAGGGGTCGATCACCCCGGCGGAGCACGGCGGTCGGACGCGCCGGAAGGCGTCAGGCGGTGTCGCGGGGTGTCAGACCCGGGTCCACTTCTGGTTGTTGGCGCCGGTGCACG
>NZ_BOOB01000036.1 GCF_016863015.1 Microbispora amethystogenes
CCCCGGAGGGCGCTCGTGCTCCCGGCGGGCGGAGTCGGCGACGCCGATGGAGACGCGGACGGCGAGGCCGACGGCGACGACGTGCCGCCGCTCTGGGGCCCTGCGGCCGCCATCACGGCCTGCGCACCGGACGGCCAGTTGTTGCCGGAGACCACGACGTTGTTGTTGACGACGTTGCCGCGGTCGCCGTTCGTGATGTTGGTGCTGTTGTTGGTCGACCAGTTGCCGGTGACGGTGAAGTTGCCCATGTTCTCACCGCCCCAGTAGTTGGCCGTGGCCCAGGTGCCGGTGTTCGACAGGACGTTGTTCCTGACCGTGTAGTACTTCGAGCCCTCGTCGAAGTAGATGCCGAACCAGCCGTTGGTCCGCAGGCAGTAGTTGTCGCTGATCACCGCGTTGGGGTTCCAGGACAACGTGTAGATGCACCCGCCGTCCGTCATCTGCTGCATGACGTCGTGCACGTAGTTGCCGACGAGCTTGTTGCCGGACGCGGTGGTGGCGGTGGTGTACCGCGGCTGGTAGTTGTACAGCCCGCGGTTGGTGTAGCTGGTGTTGCCGCCGGGCTCGTTGGCGCCCCAGCCATAACCGATCGACATGCCGGTGTACGGCAGGTTGTAGACCTCGTTGTGCGACACGTTCGAGGTGGTGACGTAGGTGGTCAGGACCGAGACGATGCCCCGGTAGTCCAGGCCCAGGTCGTGGATCCGGTTGTTGCTGACCGTGATGTTCCGGTTGACCATCCGCTGGTCGCTCGGGTGGTGCGCGTCGGCGCGCACCCCGCCGGCCACGACGCCGCCGGCCGAGTTGCGGGCGATCTCGGATCGGGTGACCGTGATGTCGCTGGCGCCCAGGCCCACACCGCTGGCGTGCGCGTTGGCGTCGTTGCCGATGCCGATGGCCGTCTGGCCCAGGTTGACGAACTGCGAGTCGGTGAAGGTGATGTTGTTCGCGGCGGAGACCTGGACCGCGGCGGGCATCTGGTACCAGTTCGGCCGCGCGGACTCGAACGCCTGGCAGCCCTCCTGGCAGGAGGTCAGCCGGTCGGCGGGCCAGTTGTAGTTGCCCGCGATGTAGGAGCCGGTCTGCTGGTCCGCGAAGCCCTGGTTGCTGCTGGGCCCGAGCCACGTCGTGCCGGTGAACGTGATGCCGCTGAAGGTGATGTGGTGCGCGGGCGAGTCGTAGGTGCCCCCGACGTCGACCAGCGACTGCAGCACGGGCAGCTCGACGCTGACGTTGTTGATGTTCTGCCCGGACGCCGGGATGTAGTACAGGACGCCGGTCCCGGGGTTGATGTACCACTCACCCGGTGAGTCCAGGAACTCGTACGCGTTCTCCAGGTAGAGCGCGCCCGCCCGGTGCGGCTGGCTGAAGGTGTCGTACCCGAAGGTGTTGTTGTTCCAGCCGGGCTGCTGCATCGTGATGAAGTTGCCGCTGATGCTCTGCACCGTCACGTACCGGTCGGTGAACGAGCCGACGCTCTCCATCTCGACCCGGTTCTGGTTGGCGAGATTGTTGAGGTAGCTCAGCGCGCTGCTGCTGAACCTCATGCCGGTGGTGGTCGCCGTGAAGTCGTTGCGGTTCACCTGAGTGCGAGCGCGCGTGGCGAGGGCGCCGTTGACGTACAGCTGCCGGGTGTCGATCCCGGTGCCGACGTTGGCGCGCCAGATGTTCTTCCCGGCGTCGGCCTGCGTCCAGCCGGTGACCGCCCGGGCCCCGCTGACGGCGGGATGGGCGCCCGCCGCCGCCTGCCACCTGACGGTGTAGCCGTTGTTCCCGGAGTCGGCGGCGGTCAGCCGGAGCGGAGAGGAGAGCCGATACACCCCGTCGGCCAGCTCGACGACGATGTCGCCGGACATCGACCCGTTCAGCGACCGCACCGCCGTCTGCGCCGAGGGCAGCGAGCACGGCTGGGCGGAGGTGCAGGCGGTGCCGGTGCCCGAAGGGGACGCGTAGAGGGTCGTGGTGGCCGCGAAGGCCGAGGTGGCCGGGGCGACGAGGGCGAACGCCGCAGCCAGCGCCGCGGCGACGATGCCGGTCAGGACCGGCCTCAGCGCCGTGACGGGCGAAGATCGTTGCACGGTGGTTCCTCTGGGGGGTAGGGGTGCGGTCAGGTCACGCCCTCCTCCGGCAGGTGACGCCCTCCTGAGGAGGAGACCGTCGTCGGACGCGGAGGTGTACGACGACGGCCGGCTGTGCGGATCCGGACCCATTACGATCGGAGCACCGAGGAACCGTCAAGACCTTAAGCCCACTCATTTCACACAGCGCACATTCAGGTCCGGGGCACGGTGAACCATCTTTCCTCGCTCACCTGCGGCGATGCTCCCGCCGCCTACGCTCCGTACATGACCGACAAAAATGAACCGTTCACATGTGTCGTACTGATCGGGTCCGCGCCGGAAGCGGCCGGGAGGGCCGTCCCGATCGGTCATACTTCTGCAGGGGATGGCGAGGAGGAGGCACGGTGACCGAGACCCCGCGTGAGGGCGGATACCGGCCGGGCTACGAGGTGGCCGCGGAGCAGGTGCTGGAGTTGATCGCCCGGCTGGGCCTGCGTCCGGGCGACCGCATGCCGACGGAGAACGACCTGGCCGGGCAGCTGGGCACCAGCCGCACCGTCGTGCGCGAGGCGGTGAAGATCCTGTCCGCGCTCGGCCGGGTGCGCGCCCAGAAGGGCCGGGGCCTGTACGTCGCCGACGACGAGGGGATGCTCGGCGCCGGGCGGCTGGCGTCGTTCTTCCTGCCCACCGACCTCGACCACGTCTACATGCTGTTCGAGTTCCGCCGGGCCCAGGAGATGGAGACCAGCCGGCTGGCCGCCCGCCGCGCCACCCCCGCCGAGCTCAGAGCCGTCGAGGAGGCCGCCGCCGTGTGCCGCCACGGTTTCGAGACCGGGCGCCAGGACCTGTTCGACGAGGGTGACGACACCTTCCACACCGCCATCGCCACCGCCTCGCACAACATGTTCCTCCAGATCGCCGTACGCGAGGCGAGGCGGCTCCAGGCCCAGTCGAGCCTCATCGGGCTGCGCGGCACGGTCGGCGGGCACGCCGCCAAGGCCGTCGAGGAACACGACGCCATCTACCAGGCGATCCGCGCCGGTGACGCGGAGGCGGCGGCCCACGCCGCCGCCACGCACATCGACAACACCCTGGACGACTACCGCAGGGAAATCCAGCAGCGCCTCTTCTCCTCCGACTGACCCGGCAGCCGACGAGCCGCCCGGACCGGCCTTGACAGGCGGTCCGTGTGTCGTGTGTGCTTCGCTGTACACCGCACCACCTTCCAGCGGACCCGGTGCGATGGCGAATCGATTCGCATCCGCCGATTCGCATCCGTCGTGACGCCGACGGCTTGCGAGCGGATCGCACCCTGCTGCCTGCCTGCTCACTGCTTTCCTGCTCACTGCTCACGCGGTCTCCGATGCGGCCCCGCGGTTCTCCGAGCGCGGGGCCGCATCGGTCCCATCCCCCCAAGGAGTCCCCACGATGGAACCCTCATCCGTTCCCTTACCGGACCGCGCGCCGCGTGGACGGCGCTCCCGGGCGGCCGTCGTCGCGTCTGCCGTGGCGGTGCTGACGACCCTCCTGGCCACCGCCCTGAGCTGGTCGGCGCCCGCCTCGGCCGCGACCACGCCGCTGGTGGGCGTGGGGTCGGGCCGGTGCCTCGACGTCAACGGCGCCTCCCAGTCGAACGGCGCCACGGTGCTGATCTGGGACTGCAACGGCCAGAACAACCAGCAGTGGACGACCACCAGCGCGTCTGAGCTTCGTGTCTACGGCAACAAGTGCCTCGACGTCTACGGAGCCGGCACCGCCGACGGCACCAGCGTGATCATCTGGGACTGCAACGGCCAGAACAACCAGAAGTGGCGCCTGAACTCCGACGGCAGCATCACCGCCGTCGGGGCGAACAAGTGCCTGGACGTGTCCGGGAACGGCACCGCCAACGGCACCAAGGTCCAGATCTGGTCCTGCACCGGCGCCGGCAACCAGAAGTGGAGCACCGGAACGCAGCCGACCACGTCGCCCAGCGCGTCGCCGAGCGCGACCCCCACCACGTCGCCCACCCCGCCGCCGCCCGGCGCGCGGCCGTGTGACATCTACGCCTCGGGCGGCACGCCGTGCGTGGCCGCGCACAGCACGACGCGGGCGCTGTACGGCTCGTACAACGGCAACCTGTACCAGGTGCGGCGTTCCTCGGACAACACGACGCGGAACATCGCCGTCCTGACCGCGGGCGGCGTCGCCAACGCCGCGGCGCAGGACTCGTTCTGCTCCGGCACCGCCTGCGTCGTCACCGTCGTGTACGACCAGTCCGGGCGAGGCAACGACCTGTGGTACCAGGGCTCCAGCGTGGTCCCCGGCTCCCCCCAGAGCAAGCCCGCGGTCGCGACCACCGAGTCGCTCACCGTCGGAGGCAACAAGGCGTACTCGCTCTACATCAACCCCGGCAACAGCTACTGGAGGGACGGCCACCTGACCGGCGTCCCCACGGGCAGCGCGCCCGAGGGCATGTACATGGTGACCAGCGGCACCCACGTCAACAGCGGCTGCTGCTTCGACTACGGCAACAGCGAGACCACCCGCAAGGCCGACGCCGCCGGCGCCATGGACGCCATCAACTTCAGCAAGCAGTGCTGGTTCGGCGGCTGCTCGGGCAGCGGCCCGTGGGTCCAGGCCGACCTCGAATGGGGCCTGTTCCCCGGCGGCAGCCAGTCGTGGAACCCCAACCAGCGGGCCTTCACCAGCAAGTTCGTCACCGCCACGCTGAAGAACAACGGCACGTCCCGGTTCGCGATGAAGGGCAGCAACGCCCAGTCCGGCAGCCTCTACACGCTGTACGACGGCTCGCTCCCCGGCGGCTACAGCCCGATGAAGAAGCAGGGCGCGATCATCCTCGGCAGCGGCGGCGACTGCTGCAAGCCCGACGGCGGCGCCAACCTCAGCGCGGGCACCTTCTACGAAGGGGCCATGGTCGCCGGTTACCCCTCCGACGCCACCGAGAACGCCGTCCAGGCCGAGATCGTGGCCGCCGGCTACCGCTGAGCCCCGTCCCTTGACCCCCGTCCCGCCGTGGCCCGGCCCCGGGCCACGGCGGCGGGCGGCCCTCGGAGCGGCCTGAAAGAGTACGACTTAGTTTCACCGAACGATCATCTTTACTGACGGATGAGTAGTATTCATCGCGATCATGCCGGAATCGCACGACTGACGCGATTGCCCAGCTCAATCGGCTGAGGGGCCAAGACTTACGGCCTCTCATGCTGGAAGATCCGGTGCTGCCAGCAGCACGAAGAGCATTCTTATGCTCTTGACTGATCTGTCGACTGAGACCGTAATGTGCCTGAGGCTCCGGGACACCTCATCCACACTCGACACAGCACAGAAAGTTGCGTGACTTGAGGTACAAATCCATCTTCACCGCGGTCACCGCGGCGGCGCTTCTCACCCTGGGAACGGCGGGTGTGGCGCTCGGCGGCACCTCGTCGTCCAGCAACAGCGCCGTCGCCGCCGCCACGACGGCCGGATGCGGCAAGACTCCGACGCTGAGAAGCGGCACCCAGTCGATCACGACCAGCGGGAAGAACCGCAGCTTCATCCTGCGGATCCCCGACAACTACAACAACACCAACCCGTACCGGCTGGTCTTCGGGTTCCACTGGAACGGCGGCACCGCCAACGACGTCGACTCGGGCGGCACCAGCGGGTACGTCTGGTCCTACTACGGGACCAGGGCGCTGTCGAACAACACCGCGATCTTCGTCGCGCCGCAGGGCTTCAACAACGGCTGGGCCAACTCGGGCGGCGAGGACGTGACCTTCGTCGACGACATGATCCGGAAGCTCGAGGCAGACCTCTGCATCGACACCACCCAGCGCTTCGCCATGGGCTTCAGCTACGGCGGCGGCATGAGCTACTCGCTCGCCTGCTCCCGGCCCACCGTGTTCCGCGCGGTGGCGGTCTACTCCGGCGGGCAGCTCAGCGGGTGCAGCGGCGGCACCGAGCCCGTCGCGTACCTCGGTTTCCACGGCCTCCGCGACCCGGTGCTCAACATCTCCCAGGGCAGGTCGCTGCGGGACAGGTTCGTCAGGAACAACGGCTGCACGGCCCAGAACCCGCCGGAGCCGGCGCAGGGCAGCCTGACGCACATCGTCACCTACTACTCGGGGTGCCGGGCCGGCTACCCGGTCGCGTGGGCCGCGTTCGACGCGGGCCACACGCCCAACCCGGTGGACGGGAAGTCCGGCGACTACGAGCCGGGCGAGAACTCCTGGACCCGGTCCGTGACGTGGAACTTCTTCACGCAGTTCAGCGGCGGCACGTCGTCGCCCTCGGCGACGCCCACCTCCACCCCCACCTCGACGCCGACGAACACTCCGCCCCCCGGCGGCACGAACTCCCTCAGGGGCGTGGCGTCGAACCGCTGCCTCGACGTGAACGGCGCTTCGCAGTCGAACGGCGCGACGGTGCTGATCTGGGACTGCAACGGCCAGAACAACCAGAAGTGGACCTCCACCAGCGCGTCCGAGCTGCGCGTCTACGGCAACAAGTGCCTCGACGTGAACGGCGCGGGCACGGCGGACGGCACCGCGGTCATCATCTGGGACTGCAACGGCCAGAACAACCAGAAGTGGCGCTTCAACTCCGACGGCAGCATCACCGCCATCGGCGCGAACAAGTGCCTCGACGTGTCCGGCAGCGGCACCGCCAACGGCACGAAGGTCCAGATCTGGTCCTGCACCGGCGCCAACAACCAGAAGTGGACCCGCGTCTGAGTCCACCGCCCGCCCGGGTGCCGATGACGTCACCCACCTGAAGAAGGCCGGTCCGCCTCACAACGGACCGGCCTTCTGTCTCAGGGACAACGGATCCGGCCGGCTGACACGGCGTCACGGCTCGGCGCGGCTGAGCGAACCGCGCCGCCGCGCGGCACGTCTACTGATCATGAAGATGCTTCCAGCCGCGCTGCTCATCGTGCTCGCGGCGGCCTGCGGTTCCACCCGAGCGCCGGTCACTGCCGACGAGTTCACGGACCGCGCCCATGAGGTCGCCGAAAGCTGGCAGAGTTCGGCGGAGAGAGAGCCCTGGATCAAAGGGTTCGTCCCGCTGCGGAACCTGACCTTGGAACCCGATGGGAAACACATGCCCCGCTGGGTCGGACGGAGCGCGATCAACAGCGCTTGGAAGCTGGAGACCCGAACTCCCGGCCGAGGTACCCGACCCGGCCATGCTGCGCTGGGCCGATGGGAGCACGCTGAGCGTGCCGATGCTGACGGCCGCAGCCGCCTACGCCGGACTCGGCAAGCCCAAGTCCTTCGTCGACGAGAAGTGCCCGGCCAAGGGCTGCCGGCCACTGCGCGTGATCGCAGTGGCGCGTGGCGAGGCCACGATGCCCAGCAGCCGGGGGACGTGCGGGTACCGACGTGGGACTTCACCGTGAAGGGCGTGCCGGGACCGTTCCGGCGGGTGGCGGTGGACCCGGCCGTGATGGGCGGACCGCCCCGACCCCTGGACGACGGGATCCAGGAGGTGCGCACCTACGAGGTGCGCACGCCGACTGAGCTCCAGCTGAGTTACATGCACGGCACCTGCGACACGACGTACGGCCCGCGCGTCCACGAGACGCCCGAGGCAGTGGTCGTGGACGTCGACGTCCGGCCCGACGACAACGTGGAGGTCTGCACCGACATGGGGAAGACGGACCGGATCGGCGTCACGCTGCGCGAGCCCTTGGGCAGCCGGGTGGTGCTGGACTCCAGCAGCGGGGTACCCCTGCTGCCGCAGAGCGACATCCGCCTGGTCGAGTTCCAGAACTACGACCCGCGCCGCTCCTAGCCCGGCGGCATGTGCTTACAGGGCTGCAGCGTGCGGCTCTGCGACCGAGCTATTCGCAGCGTGACTCGCAGAAGGTGCCGAGCGAGCGAGGCGAATCCGGCGCGACGCCCGAGCCCAGCCCACCTCGCCGATCAGAAGCCGGACCGGTTACCCGGCCAGGGTTGCGTGACAGGCCACCAGCTCATGCCGTCAACGTATGCCGGCGCGCGTCCGGACGTCGCGCCACTCCCCCGGGTGACCCGGCCCGACGTCCGCCGGGCCGGGTCGTGCCGGGGTCAGTGAACGAACGACACCGCGATGCCGAGTCCGTCGAGCAGTCCGGTGCCGCTGTCGGTGAAGGTACGCCGCGGCGGCGTGTTGCCGCCGGCCAGCCGGTCGAAGGCCAGGATGCTGCCGGGGCTGTTGAACGCGGCCGCTTTGGTGAGCACGTAGATGGTGCCGTCGACCTGGCTGCCCGCGATGCCGGTGATCACCTTTCCGGCCAGGCCGGTCGCCGGGCCGGAGATCACGCGCACCGGGGCGGCGTCCCCGCTCGCGTTGCCCGCGTACACGTTGATGCGGGTCTGCTGGCCCTGGCTGACGGCCACGTAGAGCCGGCCGGTGAAGGCGGAGTAGGCGACGGCGATCTGGTCGCAGGTGCTGGAGCAGCTGCCCAAGCCGGTGTGCGGCCCGGCGATGACCCGCACCGGTGTGGCGCTGCCGGACGGGCCGCCGGCGAAGAACTCCACCGCGTTGCCGTTCGAGCGCGCCACTGCGGCGATCACATGTCCGGACGTGTCCGTGGTCAGGACGCCCGGCCACGGGTGGAACCCCTCGTCCAGCGGGATCCGGCGTACCTCCGGCACCGTGTAGAGGTTCGCGGCCGTGCCCCTCGCCCCCGGCGCGGCCACCGAGATGGCCGTCTCTGCCTGGCCCGTCGTCACGTACGCGTACCCTGCGGTGTCCACCGCCACCGCCCGGGAGTCCGGCCCCGCGACGCGGAACATCCGGCCCGGCGTCGTGGCGCCCGGTGAGTAGACGAAGGTGGTCGCGTTCGACAGGAAGCTCTGCGCGTACGCGTTCCCGCTGATGTCGAAGGCGATCCCCCACGGCCCCCAGTAGGTGTTGGGGTCGCCGGGGTCGGCCAGTTGCCGTACCGGAGACACGGCGCCTGTGCTGCCGGTCGGATAGGCCGTCACCGGACCGTGGGCGTTCGCCACATAGACGAACTCCGGACCGTTGGTGGGGTACGGCGTCGGACTGGCGGTGGGTGTTGGACTGGCGGCGAGCCCGGCCGTGGCCCTGGCCGTGGCGGAGCCACCCGGCCACCCCGTACCCGCTACGATCACCAGCGCGGCCATGACACCGGCCACGCCCCACCGCTTCGACACAGCGCTCAGCATGCGCACAACGTCCTACCGCACCGGCCACAAGGCAACGGCGCGGGACATATGGACACACCTCCGGTCATGGAGTGATCGCCTTAAATCCCTCACACTCCGTGATCCGCTGCGGTAGCCACTGGCGACTCCGCCCCCACCTCGCTCACCGACGATTCACGGCAGATGAATATTTCACCTGCGGCGGCCGAGGAGGGCCCGGAAAAGCCGAACTGCGCAGCAGGACGAGCGCCGTCGCTCCGGCGTACAAGGTGGGGATCACTCGCGGTCGCGATGCCGGGACCGATGACCTCGCCCGGGTGCCGGCGGCTTGCTGTCCTTCTCCCGCCGGTCAGCCGTCACTGCTGAGCGCCAGCTCTGCACCCAAACCGATCATGATGGCGCCCGAGGCCCCACCCATGATCTCCAGGCGCCGCGCCGACTTGCCCAGCCAGGTCCGCGCGCTTCCGGCGAACAGCCCCCAGGAGACGTCAGAGATCAGGGCGACGCCGACGCAGATCATTCCGAGCACCAACAGCTGGAGCGGGATGTTGCCCGAGGCTGCGTCGACGAACTGCGGCAGGATCGCCGTGAAGATGAGCAGCCCCTTCGGGTTGCTGACGCCGACCAGGAAGCCGTCGCGGAAGATGCGGCCGGCGCCGGCCGGCGTGTGCCGCCCGCCGTTCAACTCCCCGGCCAGTTCCCTGCGGTGCCGCCATGTCTGGACGCCCAGATAGACGAGGTAGAGGGCGCCGGCGAACTTCACGAGTGAAAGGACGACCTGCGAACGCTCCACGATGCTGCCCAGGCCGAGGGCGACCAGGACGAGCTGCACCATCAGCCCGGCCTCGTTGCCCAGCGCGGTGGGCAGGGCCGCCCGCCGCCCCAGCGCGACCCCCCGGCTCACCATGAACACGACGCTGGGCCCCGGCACTGCGATCAGCACCACGACGACGGCCAGGAATGCGGCGAGGCGATCCGCCCCGATCATGACTGCATCACGCGTCCCCCCGATTTCGTGTGTTCTCCCAGGCCCAAACCACAAAGAAATACCTGCGGCTCCTGATAGCTGTCAACGCGCCGAGGACGGGCCGTACGCATAATCAGCGAATTCGCGCGGGCCGATACCTTCGGCCGCGAGCGTAGTGATTCCGGCGAAGGCACCGCCGCGACGCCTGCGCCATAGAGACCTATCTTCATGCGCACGGCCTACGTCACCTGACAGGATCAGTAATAGGGCGTGAGCGACGGTCAGCGCTGCCGGTGATGGCCGGGCGTGAACCCCTGTGATCTCATGGGGGTCAGGCGCCGCGCTGCGCCAGCAGCAGGTAGGTCAAGATCTCCGGGTAGACCATCGGGGACGGCTGGATCTCGCAGCGGAAGCCGCGCGCCTTCAGCAGCTCGCTGATTTCGGCCATCCGGCCATGCAGGTCCTGGACCTCCATCACCATGTTGTCGATGCGGTTCCACTGGTTGTCGGCGATGCCGCGCAGCACCTCCAGCTCGGCGCCCTCCACGTCGATCTTCATCAGGTCGATGTTCGCCAGGCCGGACAGATAGCTCTCCAGGCGGCGGACCGGCACGGTGAGGTACTCGGGCTCGTACTGCGCGGTCACATCCCAGTCGGGATGCCGCTGCCGGACCACGTTGACCTGCAACTGCTTGTCCTCGGGATAGCGCGTGGAGTTGCCCGGCATGTTCGGGTAGTGCACGAAGGATGCGTCCTCGACACGCTCACCGATGGCCTCCCGGACGACGCGGACCCCGGTCAGCCCGTGCAGCTCGATGTTGCGGCACAGGTAGTCGGCGGTCCGCGGCACCGGCTCGAAGGCAAGGATCGAGGCGCCCGGCCACTGCCGCTTGGCGAAGACCGTGAACAGGCCGATGTTAGCGCCGACGTCGACGATCGTGGGTCTCTCTGAGAGGGAAAACTGGTCGTAGCATTCGTGCTCGAATATTTCCTGGTACTGGAAATTCGCCTCGTGCTCGACCGGGGCGTACAGCTGCAGCTCTTCGTCGCCCAGCACGACCAGGTCGTCGTCCCTCACGATGTTCACTGGTTCCTCCCGGAGTGATGGGTAGGTGATTCCACCGGCCGGAGCTCTCAGGAGAGCCGGCTGGAGGGGGCGTATGCCCGCAGAGGCGGCTGATCGTTCGAGGCGGTTAAGGAAGGTCTATTTCCGTGGCATTGGCCGGCTCGATACTCCACCGAGCCGACGGCCCGGATCGGTGCGAATGATTAACACCAAGATGATCAACTCAGTTGAGTTTGCTGTCAAGGGCGCATCAATCGACACCCTCTGATCTCAACTTGGAACAGCCCTGGCGCTGGCTGGCCGGAGCTATACCTGAGTTTCGCCGTTCGTGGACGCGTGAGCCTTGATCACATGGTGTGGCCGTTCTCGGGCCACCCGAAAAATCAAAAAGGCCACCTGTGTGACGGCCGACGTGCCACAGCAGGTCGTATAGGCGCTCGGAAGAAAGACCGGCCTGCCGCACGACGGACGCGAGCGTGCCGACGGCCAGAGTGTCATGCGATGGCACGATCGCTGTGCGAGTCTCGTCTTCGGCGAACGGGCGCAGCTTGCAATGGCTGCCCCTGGTGGTCACGACCTCAGAGCCGCACTTCTCCAGCGCGCGCACGACGTCGGTGCCGGAGCAGACCGGAAACCGGCGCGGGCTCATGCCGAGCGGCGGATCTCGATCGGCTGCTGCGAGGTCTGAGGAAGGGGCTCGTCCTCGAAGTAGAGCTCCAGGGCGTCGCGGAGACTGGCCAGGGCCTCGTCAACTGTCCGGCCCTGGCGCGATCGATCCCATGAAGTGCCGGGCGACCGGAACGGTAGTCATCCAGGCAAAGCGAAAGGCCGGCCCGCTGGACAGCGGCCCGGCCTTCTGATCTGCACGAACGTGGTGGGCGATACTGGGATCGAACCAGTGACCTCTTCGGTGTGAAGCAGATCGGCCACACCGCCGACGTGCCACTGAAGCGGCGTTGACCTGGGCTGACCGTCCGCGGACGTCCGTACGGTTCTACGGGCGTCCGTGGCCGTTGTCACCCAGTTCGTCACCCAGGCGGACCACCGGACGCAACGCGGCTCTACGTCTCGAGTTACCCCGCCCATGTCACATTGAGGATCGTGATGAGTTCCTCGGCCTCGTCCACCTTGAAGTACAAGACGCCGAAATCCCCGAAGGTGCTCATGCGGAATTCAGGCTCGTCATTGTAGAGGGCGCGCGCATCCCAAGGCTCTTCTACGAGATCCGTCGTGCGCAAGATCGGAGCATCGAGCGCCTCCTCTGGGAGGCCCTTCATCTGAGACAACGCCGCCACGTGAAGCTTCACGCGGTAGCTCATCGGTGGCCGGCCCAACCAGGAAAAGCGTCCTCCATCGAAACGAACTCGTCGCGCCGATTCTCACGAACCGCTTGCTCGGCACGAGCGAAGTCCGGATTGGACACCGCAGTCGCATGTAGCCGCCACACGCGCAACAACTCACGAAGTTGCTGGAACCGCCATACCTCGTGGGCCGCATCCAACGCGCTGTGGTACTCGCTGAGAAACTGCTCATGCCACCGCTCCGGCAGCACACGCAAGATCCCCGCAGGGTCGTCCTCGGCGTGATGCAACGGCTCAGCAGTCATGCCATCAGGCTACCGCCACAGCCTGGGGCACCCCGAATGTCCCGCCACATCGATCAACTCACGTCGTCCCGGCAGACTGTCGGCATGCGCAAGGACGATCACCCTGCGGACGTCGAGGCCCTCCTCCTCGATCCCAACTCGCAGATCCGCGCCTCCCAGGACGAGTCGGCATGCGGCGAGGGCGCCTGGGCGGGTGGGGCCGAGGCTGTGGAGGGCCACCTGCACCGGGTGGTCGCCGCGCTCAATCGAGTTCCCGCCCTGGTTGTCGAGCACGCGGAGTTCGAGCACTACGGCTCCGGCTACGCGTCGTTTGTCGACGTGCTCCTGACTCGGCGAGACGGATCCGCCCGTCGCGTCGATGCGGATGGCTACACGACGACTGAAGGATTCTCAGTGGTGTTGTGCCGCCTCGCCCGGATCGCATGCATCCTGTCTCCCGCCGAGCGCTCCCATCACCCCGACGGTCGGGGGTACTACTCCCTGCCATGGCTCGATGCCGTCACCGAGATACCGATCCCCGGATGGGAGAAAGGCTGCGAACAGATCTCCCAGGTCCTGGAGCGATACCGCATCACTCTCGTCGGCCCTCACATCCTCAGCCGGCCGGCCTTGCCACACCTGAAGATCGACACGAACCTCGGCGACGGGCCGCACTATTCGATCTTCGACGTCTGGTTCCACTGGATGGACTGACGGCGCAACCGATCCATGGAATGCCGGGCGACCGGAACGGTAGTCATCCAGGCAAAGCGAAAGGCCGGCCCGCTGGACAGCGGCCCGGCCTTCTGATCTGCACGAACGTGGTGGGCGATACTGGGATCGAACCAGTGACCTCTTCGGTGTGAACGAAGCGCTCTCCCGCTGAGCTAATCGCCCGGGATCGTCCGCGCCTCGCGGCGCCGACGGGGAAAACCATACCGCACCCGAGGGGGTGATGGCGAAAGGACGGGGACGGCCGCGCCCGAGCGGGCCGGATCGTCCCGCCTTCGTCAACACCTTCGAAAGGTTCCCCAGACCATCCCCAGCGTGGGGGTGTGGTGTCATAGCATCGTGATGCTCCATGCTCGACCCATACGCACGACCTGAGATCAATCTCCCGCAACGGCATCGCCCGCGGGGCCCCGCCGACACGCAAACCAGAGGTAAGGACGAGCCTGTTGGTGATGTTTGAGCTGGTAGATGACCGAATGTCAAGCTGTGATGTGCGTTACAGAAGTGCCTGGAGGCGGAATCTTTCCTACGGGTCTCTTCGTTCGTCCTCGTAGCGTGAGCGCGCGGTGAGGCCCGGCATCAACAGTGAGACGCAGTGATAGCCCCTTGACAGGGGACCCGACGACGAAAAGGTTTGGCTGACGATGAACAGCACCACCGTCTCTGCCGAGCTAGGCCTTCGGCTTGTGGTCCCCGACCGTACGACCGTCCCCCTGCTCGCCGGCCTGAGCTATACGGCTGAAGATCCGTACGCCATCCGGATGGCCTTCCATGTGGGGAATGACGAGCCGGTCGAGTGGATCTTCGCCCGCGAGCTGCTGACCGTGGGCATCGTGCGGCGCGTCGGAGACGGGGACGTCCAGGTGTGGCCGGCCCGGTCGGACGGCGAGCGCACGCTCAACATCAGCCTCACCTCGCCCTTCGGGCAGGCCCTCTTCGAGGTGCCGCTGGCCCCTCTCACCGAGTTCCTGCACCGCACCTACGAGCTCGTCCCCGCCGGCCGTGAGACCGACTTCATGGACCTGGACGAGGAGCTCACCAACATGCTCTGGAGCTCCTGAACCACCCCCGGGGCACGCGAGGCCCCCTGACTCACCCCAACCCGTTACCGAACCGGTCCGCACGGGCCGCGCGTACGACATAGCGTCCATACGTGGAGATCTACCGCGGGCTCAGGGACGCCGTACGGACGTCACGGCCGACGGCCGCGCTGGCGGCGTCCGTCCTCCTGCTCCTGACGGCTGCCTGCACAGGCGGAGGCGGGCCCGGGCAGGCGGCTCCCACCACGCTCCCCGGGCAGGACGAGATCCGCCACAGCCCCAACATCACGGTGATCGCGAACGTCCCCCTGACGGCGCCGTTCGACGGGCCGGAGGACTGGGGCACCGACATGGCCTTCCAGGGCCGGTACGCCTTCGTGGGCAACTACCGGGGCTTCACGGTGCACGACATCGGCGATCCGGCGCACCCCAAGGTGGTCGCCCGGGTCGTGTGCCCCGGCGGGCAGAACGACATCTCCGTCTCCGGCGACCTGCTCTTCCTCTCCGTCGACCAGGCCCGTACGGACGACACCTGCGAGAGCGAGGCCGGCGACCGGCTCGCCGCGGACGAGTGGGAGGGCATCCGCGTCTTCGACATCTCCGACAAGGCCCACCCGCGCTACCTGAAGGCCGTGCGCACCGAGTGCGGCTCGCACACGCACACGATCGTGCCGGGGCGCGACGCCCGCACGCTGTACCTCTACGTCTCCTCCCCCGGCCCCGAGCCGGGCTCGGTCAACTGCCCGCCGCCGCACCAGAACATCTCGATCGTGAAGGTGCCCGTCGACGACCCCGGCAAGGCGCGGGTGGTGGCCACGCCCGAACTGTTCGCCACCCGTGAGCCCGGCAGCGCGGACGACGGCGCGGACGACGGCGCGGACGACGACCTCGCCGGCGGCTGCCACGACATCACGGCCTACCCGGAGAAGGGCCTCGCCGCCGGGGCGTGCTTCGGCGACGGCGTGCTGCTCGACATCTCCGACCCCGTACGCCCCAAGGTGCTCCAGACCGTACGGGACGAGGCGAACTTCTCCATCTGGCACTCGGCCACCTTCGACAACGCCGGGACCAAGGTCGTCTTCAGCGACGAGATGGGCGGCGGCGCGGCCCCCACCTGCCTGCCCTCCGTGAGCCCCACCCGGGGCGCGGACGCCGTCTACACGCTGACGCCGGACCGCAGGCTCGTCCGCCGGGGCTACTTCAAGATCCCCCGGATGCAGGGCGCCAAGGAGAACTGCGTGGCCCACAACGGCGCGCTGGTGCCCGTCCCGGGCCGGGACGTGATGGTCCAGGCATGGTACATGGGCGGCGTGTCGGTCTGGGACTTCACCGACGCCGCCCGCCCCCGGGAGATCGCCTACTTCGAGCGCGGCCCGCTCGCGCCGGAGCTCCAGCTCGGCGGGTCGTGGTCGGCCTACTACTACAACGGCTACATCTACTCCAGCGACATCACCAAGGGGCTCGACGTCCTGCGCCTCGACGACCCGCTGACCGATCCCGCCAAGAAGGTGCGGCTCACCGAGCTCAACGCGCAGAGCCAGCGGTCCTACTGACCGTCAGGCGGTCACGGGTCGAGGTCGCCCGCCGCGCGCTCGGCGAAGACCTTCATGGCCTCCAGCGTGACCGGCCCGGGCGCCTGCGGCAGCGCCCTGCCGTCCACCGCCCTGATCGGCTGGATGTCGCGGGTCGTGGAGGTGAGGAACGCCTCCTCCGCCTCGTACAGCGCCGAGATCGGCAGGTCGGCCTCCTCGCCGCCGCACCATTCGAGCGTGAGCGCGCGGGTGACCCCGGCCAGGCAGCCGGAGGCGATCGTCGGGGTGACCAGGCGGCCACCGACGACGGCGAAGATGTTGCTCCCGGTGCCCTCGCACAGGTTCCCGGCGAGGTTCTCGAAGATCGCCTCGGCGCCGCCGCGCTCCTTGGCGTACGCCAGGGCCTTGGCGTTGTCGCCGTACGACGTGCTCTTGACCCCGGCCAGCGCGCCGCGCTCGTTGCGGGGCCACGGCACGACGGTGACATCAGCGGTGGCGGGGAACGGCGCCTGCTCGCCCACGATGACGATCGCGTTCGTCCCGGCGGTCCCGCGGTCGGAGCCGAGCGGTCCCGGCCCGCTGGTGTAGGTGATCCGGATCCGGGCCAGCGCCCACTTCGGCGCGGCCGCGAGGACGCGGCGCACCCCGTCGGCGATCGCGGTCAGGTCGGGCTCGGGCAGGTCCATCCGCTTGGCCGACAGCGCGAGCCGGTCGAGGTGCCGGGTGAGCGCGAAGGACTCGCCGTTCACCGCCTTGATCGTCTCGAACACGCCGTCGCCGACCATCAGCCCGTGGTCGAAGACCGAGACCACGGCCTTGTCGGGTTCGTACAGGTCCCCGTTCACCCAGATCGGTACAGCCATCTCCCCGCTCCGTTCGTTCCTATCCGCTGCCGCCGTCATCCGAGGCGAGCCCGATGAGCCGCGCGGCCTTCAGCTCCGTCTCGTGCCATTCCCGCCGTGGGTCGGAGCCCCAGGTGATACCCGCCCCCGTGCCGAACCGGATCGTCTCGTGCTCCGCCCAGAAGGTGCGGATGCCGACCGCCAGCACCCCCTCGCGCCGGTCGGCGTCGACCCAGCCCACGGCCCCACAGTACGGCCCCCGGGGCTCTGGTTCGAGCTCACCGATGATCCGCAGCGCGGAGGACTTCGGCGCGCCGGTCACCGAGCCGGGCGGGAAGGTCGCGGCGAACAGGTCCGGCCAGCCGGCGCCGCCGGTCAGCCGCGCCCGCACCGTGGAGACCAGGTGGACGAGCCCGGGGTGCTCCTCGACCGCGTACAGCGAGGGCACGGTCACCGAGCCTACCTCGGCCACCCGGCCGAGGTCGTTGCGGACCAGGTCGACGATCATGAGGTTCTCGGCGTAGTCCTTGTCGAGCAGGTCGTCCGCCGTCACCCCGGTCCCCTTGATCGGCCGGGACTCGATCACCGAGCCGCGCCGGGACAGGTAGAGCTCGGGCGAGGCCGACACCACCGTGAGGCCCGGCACGTCGACCACCGCCGCGTACGGCGCGGGGTTGCCCTCGGCCAGCCGTACGGCGAGGGCCAGGGGGTCGGCGCCCGGGACGGGCAGCGGCGCGGACAGGACGCGGCACAGGTTGGCCTGGTAGACCTCCCCGCGCTCGATGTGGTCCCTGATCCGCCGCACGCCCCGCTCGTAGCCCTCCCGGTCGAGCGAGGTGGTCCAGGCGTCGCGGGCGGGGCCGCGCCAGGGCCGGCTCGGCGCCGGGAGCGGGGCGGGCCGCACGGAGTCGAACCGCGCGCAGACGACCTTCCCCTCGTACGACACCACCACCGCCCACCAGCCGGAGCCGTCGAGGGCGGCCAGGTCGGTGGTCACCTCCCGCAGACCGGTGGCGAGGCGTCCCCCGATGTGGGCGAAGGGGTCGTGCACGTCTCCATTGTCGCAATCCCCCGCCCCTGCCCCGCCCCTCCGCGGGTCCGTCAGGCGCGTCCCTCCGCCGGGAGGCCGGCGCCCAGCAGGCCGAGCAGCGCGGACGCGGCGGGCAGGGGCGCGGTGCGCGGCAGGGCCGCGTAGACCGTCCGCCGCGGGGCGAACCCGCCGAGCGAGCGCAACGCCACGTCGGGCCGTACGGCGGGCGCGGCCATGGCCGGGACGAGCGTCACCCCGAGCCCGGCCGCCACGTAGCCGAGCTTGCCGGTCCACTCCGCGATCCGCAGGTCGATCCTCGGCGCGAAGCCCGCCCGGGCGCAGGCGGCGCCGAGCATGGTCACCGTGCCGGGAGGGGCGCCCTCGATCCAGCTCTCGTCACGCAGGTCGCGCAGGTCGACCGTCGCCCGGCCGGCCAGCGGGTGGTCGCCGGGGAGGGCGACGAGCAGTTCGTCCTCCATCAGGCGGGTGACCTCGACCTCCGGCCCGGCTCCCAGCCCGGAGGGGTAGTCGCTGACCACCGCGATGTCGATCTCGGCGCGGCCCAGGCCGTCCATGAGGTGGGTGCTGAGGCCCTCCACCATGCTGACGGTGACCTCCGGCCGGGCCGCGCGCAGCTCCCGCAGGGCGGCGGGCACCAGCACGGCGTTGGCGGTGGCGAAGGCGCCGACGCGCAGCCGCCCGCCCGTGCCCTGGTGGATCGCGGCGAGCTCCTCCCCCGCCCGGCCGAGCCGTTCGAGCACCTCACGGGCGTAGCGGTGCAGTGTCCGGCCCGCGGGCGTCAGCCGTACCCCCCGGGGCAGCCGCGCGAACAGCGGGCCGCCCGCCTGGGCCTCCAGGGTCGCGATACGCCGGGACACGGCTGACTGGGTGTAGTTGAGCTGCAGGGCGGCCGCGGTGAACGATCCGGTGCGGGCCACGACGTCGAGCAGCACAAGCGCGTCGGTGTCGAACATGCTCCGATCCATGAGCCGGGGGAATGAGTGCCATGCACTCTAGTCGCTGGTGGAATGGCTTGTTCCTCCCATAACGTCCCAGGACATGATTGCTTTTCTTGGCCTGGGACGCATGGGCGTTCCGATGGCCGGACGCCTCGTCACCGCCGGTCACAAGGTGGCCGTGTGGAACCGTACGCCACGGGACGTGCCGGGCGCGAAGGCGGCCCCCTCCCCCGCCGAGGCCGTCGCCGGGGCGGACGTCGTGATCACCATGCTGAGCGACCCTGAGGCGGTCTTCGAGGTGGTGGGGGCGGCGCTGCCGGGGCTGCGGGCCGGGTCGGTGCTGGTGGAGATGTCCACGATCGGCCCGGACCCGGTGAGGCGGCTGCGCGGGCTGCTCCCCGGCGGCGTGGGGCTGGTCGACGCGCCCGTGCTCGGCAGCGTGGGCCCCGCCGCCGAAGGGACCCTGGTCGTGCTCGCCGGCGGGCGGCGGGAGGACCTCGACCGCGTGGCGGACGTGCTGCCCGTCTTCGGGAGGGTGCACGAGGCGGGCGGGCCGGGAGCGGGGGCCTCGACCAAGCTCGCGGTGATGAGCATGATGGTGACCGCGCAGGTGAACCTGGCCGAGACCCTGGCGTACGCGGACGCGCTGGGCGTCGGCCGCGCCGCCCTGCTGGACGTCCTCGGGGCGACCCCGCTGGCCGGGCTGGCGGAGCGGCTGCGGCCCGTGGCCGAGTCGGGCCCGTTCGAGACACGATACGCCCTGGGCCTGGCCGCCAAGGACCTGCGACTCGCGACCGAGGGGCCGGGAGTGGTCCAGTCGGTGGCCGCCGCGGCCCGCGACCGGCTGGCGGAGGCGGCCGCGGCCGGCCTCGCGGGCGACGACCTCACGGCCGTCTTCCCCTTCGTGGCGGGCGCGGGCTCCGCGCCCGAGCAGGCGTGACAGCTTCCTCGTAGGGGCCCGATCAGGCCAGGGGGCCGACGGCGGACTCGGCGGCGCCGACCACGGCGCCGCTCGCGACGAGCCGGACGACCGCCTCGATCTCCGGCGCCAGGAAGCGGTCCTGCCCGGGCCCGGCCACCGCCTCGCGCAGCGCCGCGACCACCGCGCCCGTCCCCGGCGCCGGTTCGTACGGCCGGCGCAGGTCGAGCGCCCGCGCGGCGGTGAGCACCTCGATCGCGAGCACGCGGGTGAGCCCGTCGACGGCGCGGCGCAGCTTGCGTCCCGCCGACCAGCCCATCGAGACGTGGTCCTCCTGCATCGCCGAGCTCGGGATCGAGTCCACACTCGCCGGGACCGCCAGCCGCTTCAGTTCGGACACGATCGCCGCCTGGGTGTACTGCGCGATCATGTGGCCGGAGTCGACGCCCGGATCGTCGGCGAGGAACGCCGGAAGGCCGTGGCTGCGGGCCACGTCGAGCATGCGGTCGGTGCGCCGCTCGGAGATCGAGGCGAGGTCGGCCGCCGCGATGGCCAGGAAGTCCAGCACGTACGCCACGGGAGCGCCGTGGAAGTTGCCGTTGGACTCCACCCGGCCGTCGGCGAGCACCACCGGATTGTCGATCGCGCTCGCCATCTCCCGGGCGGCGACGGCCGAGGCGTGGGCGAGGGTGTCCCGGGCCGCCCCGGCGACCTGCGGCGCGCAGCGCAGGGAGTAGGCGTCCTGGACGCGGGTGCACGAGCCGTCGCGGTGCGAGGCCATCACGCCCGACCCGGCGAGCAGCGCCCGCATGTTGGCCGCGGCCAGGGCCTGGCCGGGGTGGGGTCGCAGCGCCTGGAGTTCGGCCGCGAACACGTGGTCGGTGCCGAGCAGCGCCTCCACGCTCATGGCCGCGCCGATGTCGGCGATGGTGAGGAGCGCGGACAGGTCGTGCAGCGCCAGCACGAGCATGCCGAGCATGCCGTCGGTGCCGTTGATCAGCGCCAGCCCCTCCTTGGCGGCCAGCTCGACGGGCTCGACGCCGTGTTCCTTGAGCGCCTCGGCGGCGGGCCGCAGACGTCCCCCGGCGTCCCGCACGGCCCCTTCGCCCATGATCGTCAGGGCGACGTGGGAGAGCGGCGCGAGATCCCCCGAGCAGCCGAGGCTGCCGTACTCGTGCACGACCGGGGTGAGCCGCGCGTTCAGCAGCGACTCCAGCACCCGGGCCGTGACCGGGCGCACGCCGGTGTGCCCGGTGGCGAGCGTGCGCAGGCGCAGCAGCATCATGGCTCGGACGACCTCGGCCTCCACCTCGGGCCCGGAGCCGGCCGCGTGCGAGCGGACGAGGCTGCGCTGGAGCCGGGCACGCAGCGAGGGGTCGATGTGCCGGGTGGCGAGCGCGCCGAAGCCGGTGGAGACGCCATAGGCCGGGGTGTCGGCCTCGGCAAGCTCCTCGATCCTCCCCCGCGACGCGGCCATCTCGGCGATCGCGTCGTCCGTCAGCCGCACCGGCGCTCCGTCCCTCGCGACGCGGACCACGTCGGCGAAGGCGAGCGGCCCGGGACCGACGGCCACGACCTCGTCGTCGTGCATCGTCCCCCTCCTTCACCATCCCTTTGGTAACCACCGTATTCTAGATTAGGTACTTACATCCATGGGTCCCCTCCAGTCCCTCGCGTCCCGGCCCCCGCCGCCGGAGTTCCGCCCCCGCGATGCCGGCCGGTCGCCCGGACTCCCGGCGTGAGCAGGGCGAACGCCGCTGATTTGGGGAGTCGCCGGAGATTGGATAAAGTGCTTCGCGTGAGTCCGGCCGAGAGCCGGGACGCGGAAGTGGCTCAGTGGTAGAGCATCACCTTGCCAAGGTGAGGGTCGCGGGTTCGAATCCCGTCTTCCGCTCGGAGATCTACACGGTGGAGTGGCCGAGAGGCGAGGCAGCGGCCTGCAAAGCCGCGTACACGGGTTCAAATCCCGTCTCCACCTCTTGGTTCGTCCAAGGGCGATTAGCTCAGCGGGAGAGCGCTTCCCTGACACGGAAGAGGTCACTGGTTCAATCCCAGTATCGCCCACCATCATCGATGGCCTCCTCACTTGAGGAGGCCATCGGCGTATCCGGACCTCACACCAGACGATCCCGCCGCCCCGCCGCGGCGACCGCGGGAGTGGTCGTGGGGAGCGGAACGCGGACGGGCCGGCGGGCGTGCGGCAGGGCGATGGAGAACCAGACGACCTTGCCGTCGCGCCGTCCGGGGACGACGCCCCACGCATGGCTGAGCAGCTCGACCAGCACCAGCCCGCGGCCGCACTCCGCGATGTCGTCCTCCTCACGGGGCAGGGCGCCGACGGGGGTGGGCCGGCGCGTGCCGACGCCGTCCCACACCTCCACGTACAGGTGCTCCCGGGTCAGCCGGGCACGCATGACGACAGAATGCGAGCGGTGGCCGGATGCCGTGGCGGCCTGTATCGCCTGCACCGCATTGGTGACGACTTCGGAGGTGAGCAACTCCGCGTCGTCCGCCATATCCGAAAGCTGCCACCTGGTCAGGATCGACCGGACGAATTGGCGAGCCCGGGAAATCACGGCGGGACGCGCGGCGAGCGGCAGCTCCTCGGAAACGTGGCCAGAAGCCGGGCTGAATGGTGATTGCATGATGGGACCTGGTTCCGGAGCGGGTCGATGGAAAAGTGACCGCTCAGCTGGCAGGGGGTGAGGAGCCGGCGGGCCAAGGCGTACTGACGTGCCTGTCATGGTGAACGGTCAGAAGGCCGGAGAGCGAGTCGCGGCCCCGATACCCTTGCCAGTTCACGGGCCGATCGGCGCGGCCGATCAGCTTGGCCGATCAGCTCGGGCGATGTCTCTTCACCAGGTCAGGCGCGCCGTTAGGGTGACCGAAAAGCATGTGGCTGGGAAAGGTCGCCGATGAACGTCAGCCCCCAAAGCGGACACGATATTGATCCCGGTGTCTGGGAACAGCCCACAATGCGACAGGTCCTTGCCGTTAGAGATATTTCTACCGTTTTCCGGATTCTGGGTCAGCGGGGATTGTCTCAGCGCGCGATCGCGGCACGCACCGGGCAGTCGCAGTCGGAGGTCTCCGAGATCGTCGCCAACGGCCGGCAGGTCATGGCCTACGACGTGCTCAGCCGGATCGCCGACGGCCTCGGCATTCCGCGCGGATACATGGGCCTGGCCTTCGACGTCTCCTCGGCGCGCCCCGCCGCGCCCGCCCCGCGGCAGGGCGACGAGGACGAGCAGGCGCGTCGCCTGCTGGCGCACGCCGCGCAGGTGACCGTCGGCGCGATCGAAGGCGACGTGAGGCAGTGGGCCGAGCCCCTGCCGGATGTCGCCACCCCTCTGCCCGGGCGGATCGGGATGGCCGACGTCGCGCAGGTGGAGTCGGTGACCCGCGCGCTGCGCGCCCTGGACTACCAGCAGGGAGGCGGCGTCTGCCGCGACGCGGTGGTGGCGCAGCTGGCCTGGTCACAGCGGCTGCTCCACACCTCCTGCTCACCCGATGTCGTCCGCCGCCTGCACAGGGCGCTCGCCGACCAGCACAACCTCGCGGGGTGGACGTCCTTCGACGTCGGCCTGTACGGCTCCGCCATCGACCACCTGGCCCGCGCTCTGGAACAGGCCAAACACGCCGACGACCCCTCGCTGATGGCCAACATCCTCTACCGGATGGGCCGCGTGCAGTTGCACCGCGGCCGCGTCCAGGAGACCCTGCGGTTCTTCCAGCTGGGACAGCTCTGCGCGCAGGACGCCAACTGCGAACGCACGGTGGCGATGCTCTGCGCGAACGAAGCCTGCGCCTACGCCCTGCTCGGCAACGCCGAACTGGCGCTCAAATCGATGACCCGGGCGCGCGACGAGCTTGATCGCGCCCACGAGCGTCCCGCGCCCTCCTGGGTGAACTTCTTCGGCCACGCCGATCTCGCCGCCAGCATGGGCATGGTTCACGCCGACCTGGGCAGCGCGCACCTGGAGGCCGCCGTGGAGCACCTCACCCAGGCGCTCGCGGGCCGCGACACGAGCATGACCCGCAGCCGTACGTTCGAGCTGACCGCCCTCGCCACGGTGTATCTGAAGGCAGGAGAGATGACCAGCGGAGTCGACACCGGCCACGAGGCTGTCACGCTGGCCGCGGAGATCCGGTCGACGCGGGTCATCGACCGCCTGGCGCCCCTGCAGGAGGCCGCCATGGCCCGGGCCGCCCGCCATTCCGACGCCCGTGACCTCGCGCAGCGCATCTCGGCCCTGCGGGCGGCATGACAACGACCTCCGCCGCCGGTGCGCTCACGCGCGAACGGCTCAACGGGCTGCTGGAGTCCGTCTGCGACCGCGCGGGGCTCTCCTCGCGAGACGCCGAGCTGGTCAAGTTCACCAACAACGCGGTGTTCCGCCTTCGTCAGGCGTCCGTCGTCGTGCGCATCGCCGGGTCCACGGCCGCCCGCACCCGCGTGCCGACGGTGGTCCGGGTCGCCCGCTGGCTGGCGCGGCACGACTTCCCGGCGGTCCGGCTCCTGTCCGGCGTGGAGCAGCCGTTGCACGTGGACGGCCATGTGATCACCCTGTGGGAGTACCTGCCGGAGGTCGGCCCGCGCCCGGACGGCAGGGATCTCGGGGCTCTTCTGCGGCGCCTGCACGCCCTGACCGATCCGCCGCCGGACCTGCTCCAGTGGCGGCCGATGGCGGAGGTGCGCCAGCGCCTCGCCGAGCCGGAAGATCTGTCCGCCGACGACCACGCCTTCCTGCTGTACGAGTGCGACGAGGTCGAAGGACGGCTCGCCGATCTCCGCTACGTGCTCAGGCCCGGGGTCATCCACGGGGACGCGTTCCTCGGGAACGTCATCGCCGGCCCGCACGGGCCCGCGCTGTGCGACTTCGACGGCACGACGATCGGCCCGCGCGAATGGGACCTGACCCCGGTGGCGGTCGGCAGCCTGCGCATGGACTATCCGGAGGACGACCACGGCCCGCTGTCCAAGGAGTACGGCTTCGACGTGACCCGATGGGAAGGCTTTCCGGTCCTGCGGCGGCTTCGTGAGCTCAAACTGGTCACCAGCGTGGTGCCCATCCTGCGGAGCAATCCGGCGATCCGCCCCCAGTGGGAGCACCGGATGCGCAGCTTCAGGGCCGGTGACCTGAACGTCAGGTGGCAGACGTACGGGTGAGCGACACGCCCCTTCCCCTCGTGGGTCCACTCCCGCGCCGGCGGGTCAGGTCTGGTCGTAGACGAGGAGACCGTCGTCGCGGAGGCGGGCGCCGGAGGCCGGCACGTGTTCGGTGAGCCGTCCGTCGTGTGACAGGTGCAGCACCCGGGCGCCCCGCGCGAGGACCGCGAAATCGGCGATGATCCGCCGGTGGCAGCGCCACCAGAGGCTCTCCGCGCACATCACGGCCGTCCGGGCCGTACGCGACCCCGCCAGCAGATCGCCGGCGGCGGCCAGGAAGTCCGGATGACGGGTGTACCCGGCGTATCCCCGGAACGAGGCGTTCTGCCAGAAGACGTCGGGCGAGTCCGGAGCGGCCCTGCGGAACCCGCCCAGCCGGCTCTCCCAGCGGTAGCCGATCCCCGCGTCCGGCAGCCAGCCGGCCAGCGCCGCGCGGGCGGCGTCGGGATTTCGCCGGCTGCCGGGGGCGGTCCTGACGTCCACCACCTGCTGGACTCCGGCGCCACGCAGCAGCGGGATCAGCCGCTCACGCGGCGCGGTGCCGTGCCCGAAGGTCAGCAGCGTCACGGAGGCCATGGCCGGCTCACTCCCCGCGGTGCTCCCCGGCGCCGGCAGGCCCGTGACGATGTGGTCGTCCATGCGCGGCCTCCGTCAGCCCGGAAGGCAGCGGGAGGGCAGCCGGAAGGCGGCAGGAGGGCACGGCGAACGGGACGACCGGCCGGGCCCCGGACGGCCGCTCTCCAGGCGCGCGGGTCAGTCGGCCCGGGCGAAGAGCTCGTCGAAGAGCTCCAGCGCGGCCCGCCGTACGTCGTCGGGAGCGAGGCCGTTCAAGGTGTCGCGCGCCTGGGCGGCGTCGCGGGTCGTGGCGAAGGTGATCGCGACCGATTTGGCGGCCGCGTGGCGCAGCGATCCGGTGGGCGCGCTGTCGGCCAGTGCCTCCGCGCTCGCGGCCAGGTCGAGGTTGTCTTTGCCGGTCTGGGTGGTCAAAGCGTTCTCCTGGTGTGATGGCGGCTTGACCCATTATCCGTGATGGGTCCGTGACGCGGGGCGGCACCCCGCATTGTTCGCGTGTCCCCTCCCGTTTCGGCGGCCCTTTTCGTGATTTTCCCGGCCTTCCCCGGGCCCTTCTCACCGCCCGGCGAGGCGGGTCCGTACGACGAGGTCGTGCAGTGCGTCGCGGGCCGCGGGGGCGTCCGGCAGCGCGGAGGAGGCACCGGCGTCCTCCAGGGCCGCGGTGAGCGCGTCGAGGTCGGCCGTGAGGCGTTCCCGGCCGGGCGCGTCGCCCGGCGGCGGTCCGTGCTCGGCCGCGCGCTTGGCCGCGACCAGACCGGCCAGGTAGGGCGGAGCGCCGTCGAGGAGCAGGGTCAGGTCGGCGACGAGTTCGCCGCTGCGCATGAGGCGGATGCCCGTCAGCAACACCCGGAACGCGTAGAGCAGCGGTTTCAGCTCTCCCGTACGGTCGAACAGCCGCCGCTGCGTGCGGGCGAAGCCCAGGTAGTGATGGGCGTGGTGGCGGGTGAGGCAGGCGGGCGCGAGGGCGCGCATCTCCTCGTGCAGCGGGGAGGTGCGCACGACCAGCGGTGACAGGAGCTGTTCCAGCACGTATCCGTTGCGGCCCAGCAGCAGGCGGCAGAACTTGGCCAGGTCGTGGGTCACGAGGTCGACCTCCACGCCCTCCCGCACCCAGGACCTGATCACGGTCTCCTCGCCCGTACGCAGGCCGACGACCTCCTCGGCGGGCAGCACGTGCACGCCCCGCAGGTCGACGTCGGAGTCCACCGAGGGGAATCCGTACAGGTGCGCGCCGCTCACGGTGGCGAAGGCGAGCGGATGCCGCTCGCCCGCGGCCACCTCGGGCAGCCAGGACGGCAGGACGGCGGTCACGACGCCTCCCCTCTCGCCAGACTCGCCTCAGGAGCGCCCACCTTGGGAACGTTCACCTTCGGCACGATCACCTTCGGCATGATCACAGAGCCGACCTCCGCACCTCGATCAGGAACTCCTCGACGGCCGTCCGGTCCGGCCGTTCCGGCAGCGCGCTCCCGGGCCGCCCGGCCGGTTCGCTCAGCTCGGCGAGCAGGCGCCCGCGCCACTCCAGCACCTCGGGCCAGGGCGTCTCCCCCCGCCGTACGGCCAGCAGCCGGTCGCGGTGGGCGCGGACGCAGACCAGCGGCTCCCCGTGCCGGGCCAGGAAGGAGGCGCCGAGCAGCAGCCGGATCATGTGCATCGCCATCTTCCACCGCCTCGCGTCGCCGCCGCCCGGCCGCGGCGGGTCGTCGGGGCGGAGGCGGCGGAACTGCCGGTCGGCGGAGCCCGCGAAGGCCCGCTCCGCCCGGTGCGACAGGAACGCGCGGCGGATCGCCAGCAGCCGCTCCCCCGGCGGGGTGACCAGTTCGACGAGCGGCGACCACAGGCACTCCAGCGCGGCCGGGTTGCCGTCCAGCCCGAGCACGCAGAACCGCTCGACCTCCCAGGAGAACTGCTCGGGCCGCGGGCCTTCCACGTGGTCGGGCGGCTTGTCGAGCCGCCAGAACCTCGCCGTCGGCGTCACGAACACGCCGCGCCGGTCGACGTCCGACTCCCCCGTCTCCAGCCCGTACGCGCGTGAGCCGGCGACGACGGACAGGATGCTGCCCGCGGGGGCCGCCAGGGTCATGTCGCCGGATCTTGTCACAAAGGTAGGCTCCCGGGTCGGGACGCGGAAAGGTAGCGAATTAATGGCCGATTTTGGGCATGACCTGTGGTTCGGGGCCTTCCTCAGGCCGGACGCGGCGGGGCACCACCGGATCGTCCGGCAGGCCGTGCTGGCCGACGAGCTGGGGCTCGACGTCATCGGCGTCCAGGACCACCCGTACCAGCCGTCGTTCCTGGACACCTGGACGCTGCTGTCGGTGCTCGCGGCCCGCACCGAGCGGGTGCGGCTGTTCCCCGACGTGGCGAACCTCCCGCTGCGGCCGCCCGCGGTGCTGGCCAGGGCCGCCGCGTCGCTCGACATCCTCAGCGGCGGCCGGGTGGAGCTGGGGCTCGGGGCCGGGGCGTTCTGGGACGGCGTCGCGGCCATGGGCGGCCCGCGCCGCGACCCCGGTGACGCGGTCGAGGCGCTGGAGGAGGCCGTCGCGGTCCTGCGCGCGCTGTGGACGCCCGGCGAGAGCGTACGGCTCGACGGCCGGCACTACCGGCTGGAGGGCGCGCGGCCCGGGCCGTTCCCCCCGCATCCGATCGGGCTGTGGATCGGCGCGTACAAGCGGCGCATGCTGGAGCTGACCGGGCGGCTCGGCGACGGCTGGGTGCCCTCGTCCGGGTACGCCGCGCCGGAGGATCTGGGCGCGATGACGGCGATCCTGGACGCCGCCGCCGAACGGGCCGGGCGCGACCCCGCCGGGATCCGCCGCGTCTACAACATCGAGGGCCGGTTCTCCGGCGCGGCCGGGGAGGGGTTCCTGAACGGGCCGCCCGCCGTGTGGGCCGGGCAACTCGCCGGCCTCGTGCGCGACCACGGCATGAGCGTCTTCGTGCTCGCCGTGGACGACGACAGGGACCTCAAGGTCTTCGCCGAGGAGGTCGCCCCCGCCGTACGGGAGGCCGTGGCGCGGGAACGCGGACGGGCCGGCCGGGCCGGACGGGCGGACGAGGACGCGGTGGCCTCCGCCGGCCACCGGGCCGCGGCCTCGGCTCCGGCCGTCCTGGACGAGGCCACCCGGCCGCGGCTGCCCAAACGGGACCCCGCCGCGTTGACGCCGCAGCAGCGGGCGGCCGGGCAGCGGCTCGTGCTCATCCACGACCACCTGCGCCGGGAGCTGACCCAGGTCAGGGACGCGCTGGAGCAGGTCGCCGCGGGCCGCTCCGACGCCGCCGCGCTCCGCTCGATGATCAACGAGCTCACCATGCGGCAGAACTACTGGACGCTCGGCACGTTCTGCGCGTCGTACTGCAGGCTGCTGACCACCCACCACACGATCGAGGACGAGCACATGTTCCCCATGCTGGCGGCGGCACAGGCGTCGCTGGCGCCGGTCGTCGAGCGGCTGGAACAGGAGCACGAGGTGATCGCCGAGGTGCTGACCGGCCTGGACGCCGCCCTCGTGGCGATGATCGAGGACCCGGACCGGCTCGACGGCGTCCGCGCGCAGGTGGACCTGCTGTCGGACGTGCTGCTGTCGCACCTGCGCTACGAGGAGGAGGAGCTCGTCGAGCCCATCTCCCGCCTCGGCCTCGACATCTGAGGCCGGAAACCGGGGTGCGGCGGCCGGGTCCGCGCGCCTACGCTGCCGCCGTGCGCGATCTCGCCCTGCTGCCGAAGGCCCACCTGCACGTCCACCTGGAGAGCGCGATCCGCCCGGAGACGCTGGCCGAGATCGCGGCGGCCAACGGCCTGCCCGTGCCGGCCCGCCCCTCCGGGCCCTTCGCCGGCTTCCGCGACTTCGCCGACCACGGTTCGCTCGTACGGGAGTGCCTGGTCCGGCCGGAGGACTTCCACCGCATCGCCGTCGAGTTCTGCGCGGACGAGGCGGCGCAGGGCACCCGGTGGGCGGAGGTGACCTTCACCGCCGCCTCGCACGGCGAACGGCTCGGCGCCCCGGAGATGCCGCTGGAGGCCGTGCTCGCCGGTCTCGCCGAGGGGCGCGCGGCGTACGGCGTGGAGTGCGGGGTGCTGCTCGACCACTCGCGGCGGCGGCCGGTCGACCGTCTCCGGCGCACGGTGCGGCTCGCCACCCGGTACGCCGGAGACGGCGTGCTCGGCGTCGGAGTGGCCGGTGAGGAGTCCTATCCGCTCGCGCCGTTCGCCGAGGTCTTCGCCGCCGCGGCGGACGCGGGTCTGCACGTCGTGCACCACGCGGGCGAGAGCGAGGGCCCCGGCAGCATCCGCGAGGCGATCACCGCGGGGCGCGCCGAGCGCCTGGGCCACGGCGTCCGGGTGCTGGAGGACCCCGGCCTGACCGCCGAGGTGCGCGAGCGGGGCATCCCCCTGGAGGTGTGCCCGTCGTCCAACGTCGCGCTCGGCCTGGTGGACGGCCTCGCCGCCCATCCGTTCCCCCTGCTGCGCGAGGCGGGGCTGGTCGTCACGCTGAACACCGACATCCCGTCCGTCACCGGGACCACCCTGACGGACGAGTACGCCAGGGTCCGCGAGTCCTTCGGCTACGACGACGCGGCGCTGGCCGGGCTCGCCCGCGCCTCGGCCGACGCGTCCTTCGCACCGGAGGAGACGAAGCGTGCGCTGCGCCGCGACGTCGACGCCTGGCTCGCCTCTTGAGTGTCCGCTGATGCGCGGCGGACGAGCGTCAATAAAGGCGCATTTGTTACGAGACAGCAGCCAAGTGGCGCGAGTCAGGCGTGTTTCCCCCCACGGAGGCATGCCATTCTGGGATGATCTCGGGAAAAACCATCGGACATCGAGAGACCGTGACTGATGCCCCCCATTGACCAACTCACCGCCTTCGTGTCGGCCCATCCGGTCGAAACAGTCATCATCAGCGTCATCGCCCTGGTCTTGCTGGTCCTGGCCTTCTTCGCGCTTCGCGCCCTGATCCGTCTGTTCCGCCGGTGGGCGACCGGCCGTCCCACCGAGGACGTCCTCACCATCGTCGCCGCCAGCATCGCCACCGGCGTGTCCGCGCAGGGCATGTGGCGCTTCTCCGGCGACGTGCTCGGCTTCGACGGGCCGCTGCGGCTCCTGCTGTTCGCCTTCATCGAGGTCGCCGTCATCACCAGCGCCGTACGGGCCCGGCGCAACATGCGGGAGAACTACTCCGCCGGCATCGACGGCATCGCCGTCTGGGCGCTCACCTGCCTGTCCGCGGTCCTGTCGAGCATGGACGCCCGCAGCGTCGCCGAGGCCGTGTTCCGGCTCGCCGCCCCGCTCGTAGCCGCCTGGCTGTGGGAACGCGGCATGGCGATCGAGCGGGTCCGCATCACCGGCCGCGGCCGCATCAACTGGCGGCTGACCCCCGAGCGGATCCTGGTCCGGGTCGGCCTCGCCGAGGTGAGCGACCGTACGGCGAGCGAGGTGGACGCGCACCGCAGGCTCACCCGGGTGGCGCTGGCCGCCAAGCGGGTCCGGGCGCTGCGCGAGGCCGGGGCGCCGGACCGCAAGATGCGGGCCGCGATGGCGCGGCTCGACAAGGCGATGGACCAGGCCGTCGAGTACACCGGACTCGCCGTGGACGAGAAGCGGCAGGAGGCGCTGCTGTCGCAGATCGGCGCGCTCTACAACACCTCGGCGCTGATCGACCTCGCCCCGCCGGTGCCGTGGGGGCCGGAGCCCGAGCCGCCCGCCCCGGTGGCGCTGCCCGCCGCGGCCATCGCGGAGCTGATCGACGACGAGGAGGAGGACCTCCCGGCCGAGCCGGCGCCCGTCGTCGACACCGCCCAGCGCGCGACCCAGTTGCGCACCGCGCGGCAGTACTGGGACCAGCAGATCGCCCGCAAGTACGTCCCCCGGGCCGCCGACATCGCCAAGGAGGTCGGCATCCCGATCCTCGTGGCGAAGGAGTGGCGGGCGCTCTGGAAGCTCGAACCCCAGGCGTACGCGCTGATCGAGGCGGCGTACCGGGAGCACGGGATCATCGACACCGGCACGTTCCCGGCCATCGAGGTGCCCGAGCAGGAGCGCGTGCTCGTCGTCAACGGCTCCGCCGGAGCGGCGCACGACGCCTCCTGACCTGACCGTACGTGTCGCAGGGGCGGCGGGCCGGGGAACCGGTCCCGCCGCCCTGTGTTTTCTGGGACGGGGGTTTTCTGGGACGGGGGTTTTCCGGGACTCTGCTTTCCGGGACTGGGCCTCCAGAACCCCCCGCGCCTCCGGAACCGCCCTGTGCCTCCAGAACCGCCCTGTGCTTTGAGGACCGGCGTGTTCCCGGACCGGCGCGTTTCCCGGCCGGCGTCTTTCCGGGCCGCTTTCCCGGGCGCTTACCGCCCACCGTTACCGGACACTTTCCGGCCATTCGGGCAAGGACACTCCTACTTTCCCGTGACATCGCGGGCGCCCGCGCGAACGTCAACTCTGCGGCGACTGACTCGGCTCCCACGCTGAAGGAGTGCTGATGGAGATCTCGGGGGACGGCGCGGGGAACCGCGTGGCACGGCTCGCGGGCGGACGGGACCAGGTGAGGCGGGCGCGCAGGCTCGTGTCGGCCGCCCTGGGGCGCGGCCATCCCCGGCACGACGACTGCGTCCTGCTGACGAGCGAGATCGCGACCAACGCCGTCGTCCACTCCCGCTCGGGGAACGGCGGCACGTTCACCCTCACGGTGTCGTGCCTGCCCGACCGGGTGCGCATCGGCGTGCAGGACGACGGCTCCGCCGGGCCGCCCTGCGCCGGCCACCCGCTGCCGAACGCGTCGAGCCAGGGCGGGCGCGGCATGCCGCTGCTCGACATGCTCTCCGACCGGTGGGGCCTGGTCCGGGAGGGCGGGCGCAACGAGGTGTGGTTCGAGATCTGGTTCGACGGCGGGCGGCGCCCGGCCGCTCTGCGCCGCAGGTGGATGGCCGCCCGCATCCGGCTCGTGGCCGGCTGACCGGGGTAGACCCACTTGTGGTGATTTCACGCAAGGAAGGGGCAAAAACCAACTAACCTAATCGGGAAAGTAGGAGGACTTTTCCATGGCTCTGCCCGACTTCCTGGTCATCGGTGTGCCGAAAGCCGGCACCACCGCCCTGCACGCGGCGCTCGCCCGCCACCCGCGGCTGTTCATGTCACCCGTCAAGGAACCGAAGTTCTTCCTCACCGACGGCCCGCCGCCCGCCAAGGGCGGGCCGGGCGACGCGGAGACCTACCGCGAGCACGTGTGGCGGCGCGCCGACTACGAGGCGCTCTTCGCGGACGCGCCGCCCGGGACGCTCTGCGGCGAGTCCACCCCCTTCTACCTGTACGACCTGGACGCCCAGCGGCGGATCAGGGAGACCATCCCCGACGCGAAGCTCATCGTGTCGCTGCGCGACCCGGTGGAACGGGCGCACTCCAACTGGACGCACCTGTGGTCGGCCGGCCTGGAGCCGATCGGCGACGTCATCGAGGCGTGCGCCGCCGAGAAACGGCGCGTCGCCGACGGCTGGTCGCCGTTCTGGCACTACGTGGGCCTCGGCCGGTACGGCGAGCAGCTCGCGCACCTGTTCACGCTGTTCCCCCGCGAGCAGGTGCTGGTCTTCCGCTACCGCGACCTCGTCGACCGGCCCGCCGACACGCTCGACCGCATCTGCGCCTTCCTCGGGGTGGAACAGGGGGTCGTCGGCGAGGTACCGAGGGAGAACGTCACCGCCCATCCTCCGCAGAGCCGCAGGCACCGCGTCCTCGCCCGGATCGCCCGGCTCGGAGACCCCTTCCTGGGCCGGCGGCTGACCAGTCCGCTGGAGCGGGTGCTGCAGCGCGACGCGCAGCCCCGGCGGCCGCTCACCTGGGAGCAGCGCCAGGAGCTGCTGGCCTACTTCGCCGCCGACATCGCGCTGCTGCGCGACCTGCTGGACGAGGACTTCGGCGACTGGCTACGCCCCCGGGAACGGTCGGGCGGCCTCGTGGGCGCCCGGCCGGACGGCCAGCGGCAGGCCCGCAACGGCCGCGTCAGAGATCTGGACGGCCCGCCCACCGGACGGTGATCAGCGGCCCGGACCACCCCACCGGGCAGTGACCAGCGGCCCGGACCACCAACCGGGCGGTGTTCGGCGGGCTGGAGCGCGAGCCCCGCTCGCGCCCCGGCCGCCACCGCTCACCCCGTCCGCCCCCGTCGGCCGCCGTCGGCCGCCGCTCACACCTTCCGGCCCCCGTGGCCCCGGTCTCCCCACCGGCCGTTCTCCTCGCGCCGACCGTCCACCGGCGCCGCCGGGGCCCCGGAGAGCCGCCCGGCGGTGGTCAGCGCAGCTCGGTACGCAGCTCGTGACCCCCGTCGGGGCGGGTCAGCTCGTAGTACAGCCGGTGGCCGCCGGCCACGGGCACGACCGACAGGTAGCGCAGGCCCGCGCCGTGCTCCGCCTGGGCGACGGGCGCGGTCCCGGTCGCGGTGAGGGTGGACGGGTCGGGCCCGATCGCCACACCCGTACGCTCCTCGTAGTTCTCCTCCGCCGACGCGCGGCCGTCGTAGTAGGCGATGACGGTCTCCCCGCTGAAGGTCACCGCGCTCACCCGCACGCCGCGCGAGTCCCAGTGGCCGGGCCGCCGGTCGAGCGCGGTCCCCTGCCAGGTCCAGGCGATCCCGTCCGCGCTGGTGGCGTAGTCGGTCACCATCTGGTCGGCCTCGTCGGGGTCCTCCAGCGGGTGGCAGGACGCCCACAGGTGCCACACGCCGCCGTGGTGCAGGATGACCGGGTCCTTGACGCCGGTCTTGAGGTCGCCGGGGAGCACCACCCGCGCGTCGGCGGGGTCGAACTCGGCCGGGTCGGCGGCCTCGATCATCTCGACCCGCCAGTGCTTGGTGCCGTACGTCGCGCAGCTCAGGTAGAGGCGCCACGACCCGTCGGGCGTCACCACGAGCGTGGGCCGCTCCAGCGACTCGGTCTTCATCTCGTCCTTGGTGATCGTGAGGATCCGCTCGAACCGCTCGCCGTCGGCCGACCGGGCGATCTCCACGGCGTACCCGCGGCCGGAGCCGATCGGGCGGCGCAGCCGGTAGGCCAGATAGATCCACCCGTCCCTGCTGACGGCGCTGGGCGCGCCCGCCCAGTAGCCGGGCCCGTCTCCGGGTGGCGGAATCGCGACGACTGACCGTTCCGGCTTCGGTGCGAACACGTCTCTTCTCCGTGGGTGCGCGACGACGGTGGGCGGCGCGGAGGCCGTCCCTTCCTTGCTGTCCTCAATTACCAGCGGCCCGACGAGGAGGCCAAGCGTCCTCGCCATCGGACGGCCATCTCTATACAAAACCCGCTTAGTTTGCGGGTTTTGTCAGGATAGGCCAGGAACACCGATGCGCGCGCCCCCACCTGCGACGGAAAAGGGACTGAACCCGGAACGGCAGGGGGGCGTATCTCCGGGCGTAAGGGCATGCCGACACCGTTTCCGACCCCCTCGCAGTCCGACCCCTCCCGGGTCTGACCCACTTTCAGGAGGCCCCATGCGGGCACGTATCGTCACGCTCTGTGCCGCGCCGCTCGCGCTGGCGCTCGCCGGCGCGGCACCGGCCCATCCCGCCCTGGCCCATCCCGCCTCGGCCGCCGGCTCCTCCCGGCACGCGGAGAGCCGGTCCGGCCACCAGGCCCACCCGCTCGCCCACACCCTCGCCCGGCCGCCCGCCCGGCCTCTCGCCCGGGCGGCGCGCACGTCCACCCGGTTCGCCGAGGTCCCCCTGGTCTCCGACGTCGCGGGCAAGGCCGCCGTCACCGATCCGAAGCTGGTCAACCCCTGGGGTCTCGCCATGGGCGCGACCCTGTGGGTGTCCAACGCCGGCACCGGCACCGCCACCGTCTACACCGGCGGCGCGGGCGGCGCGGGCACGGCCAGGAAGTCCCCCACCACGGTCGCGATTCCCGGCGGGACCCCCACCGGGCAGGTGGCGTACACCGGGAACGCCTTCACGATCAAGGGAAAGGCGGGGACCGCGCCCGCCTCGTTCGTCTTCTCCAGCCCGAGCGGCGCCATCACCGCCTGGAGCGCCAAGGCCGACCCGGACAACGCGGTCATCGCCGCGTTCACCCGCGGCGCCGACTACAAGGGCCTGGCGCTGATGAACACCAACCGCGGCACGTTCCTGCTCGCGCCGTCGTTCTCCCACCGCCGCGTCCACGTCTTCGACGAGGACTTCCGGCGGGTGCGGCTGTCGGACCGCCAGTTCCGCGACCCGTCGCTGCCCGCCCGCTACGCCCCCTTCAACGTGGAGATCGTCGGCGACTCCGTCATGGTCGCGTACGCCCGGCGCGACCCCGGGACCGGCAAGCCGGTCGCGGGGCGGGGCAACGGGTTCGTCAGCGTGTTCACCGCCGACGGGCGCTTCGTACGACGCCTCGCCTCCCGCGGCCCGCTCAACGCGCCCTGGGCGATGACCCTCGCGCCCCAGGGGTTCGGCGCGTACGCCGGGGCGCTGCTCGTGGGCAACTTCGGCGACGGGTGGATCAACGCCTACAACCCCCGGACCGGCCGCTACCTCGGCCCGCTGCGCCGCGCGGACGGCGGGGCGATCGCTGTGGAGGGCCTGTGGGACCTCGAACCGGGCACGGCCGGGAACGGCGGCGCCGACGCGGTGTGGTTCTCGGCCGGGATCTCGAAGGCGCGGCACGGGTTGCTCGGCCTGATCCGCCCCTCAGGCGCAACCCCCGCCCCCGCTGCGACGCGCTCGCCCTCGCCCTCTGCCACGCACCGCCACGGAGGTGGCCCGAAGAGCGGCTACGGCTACTGACAAGCGGGACGAAAGCCCAGCTCACGACGCCCGGCCGCGGACACGCCACCCCGCGGCCGAGCGCCCCCACCCAGGAGCGGTATGACTTTAGCCATGAACAAGGCAGACATCGGAGTCACGGGCCTCGCGGTCATGGGCCGCAACCTCGCCCGGAACTTCGCGCACCACGGTCATGTCGTCGCGGTCCACAACCGCACGGAAAGCCGTACCACCCGCTTCATGGAGGAGCACAAGGACGAGGGCGCGTTCGTGTCGGCGGGCACGATCGAGGAGTTCGTCGCCGCGCTCGAGCGGCCCCGCAAGGCGATCATCATGGTCAAGGCCGGCGCCCCCACGGACGCGGTGATCGAGGAGCTCGCCGCCGTCATGGAGCCGGGCGACATGATCATCGACGGCGGCAACGCCCACTACCTGGACACCCGCCGCCGGGAGGCCGCGCTGCGCGAGCGGGGCATCCACTTCGTCGGCACCGGCATCTCCGGCGGGGAGGAGGGGGCCCTCAACGGCCCCAGCATCATGCCCGGCGGGGACCCCGAGGCGTACGCGACGCTCGGCCCGCTGCTGGAGGACATCGCGGCCAAGGTCGACGGCGTCTCCTGCTGCGTGCACATCGGCCCCGACGGCGCCGGCCACTTCGTGAAGATGGTGCACAACGGCATCGAGTACGCCGACATGCAGCTCATCGCGGAGTCGTACGACCTGCTGCGGCAGGCCCTCGGGCTGAACCCCAAGGAACTCTCCGACGTCTTCCGCGAGTGGAACCGGGGCGACCTCGAGTCGTACCTCATCGAGATCACCGCTGAGGTGCTCGGCCATGTCGACGCCGCGACCGGGAAGCCGTTCGTGGACGTGGTGGTCGACCAGGCCGAGCAGAAGGGCACCGGCCGCTGGACCGTGCAGAGCGCCCTCGACCTCGGCGTCCCGGTGACGGGCATCGCCGAGGCGGTCTTCGCCCGGGCGCTGTCGGGCCACCCGGAGCAGCGGGCCGCGGCCCGCTCGCTCACCGGCCCGTCCGGCACCGCCGGCGACTCCGGCCTCGTCGAGGACGTGCGCCGGGCCCTGTACGCCTCCAAGGTGGTCGCGTACGCCCAGGGGTTCGACCAGATGGCCGCGGCGAGCGCGGAGTACGGCTGGAACCTGAGGCTCGGCGACATGGCCACCATCTGGCGTGGCGGCTGCATCATCCGGGCGCGCTTCCTCGACCGGATCAGGGCCGCCTACGACGCGGACCCGAACCTGCCGACGCTGCTGGTCGACCCCACCTTCGCACAGGCGCTGGACGAGGCCCAGGAGTCGTGGCGGCGGGTCGTGGCCACGGCGGCGACGATCGGGGTGCCCACCCCGGGCTTCTCCTCGGCGCTCGCCTACTACGACGGGCTGCGCCGTGACCGGCTGCCGGCGGCGCTGCTGCAGGGACTGCGCGACTTCTTCGGCGCGCACACCTACCGCCGCACCGACCGGGAGGGCGTCTTCCACACCGACTGGTCGGCGGACCGCGCCGAGCACTCCGCCTGACCGGTCCGCCTGACCGGTCCGGTTGACCGGTCCGGTTGACCGGTCCGGTTGACCGGCCCCGGAACCTGGTACGGCCCCCGCCCGCGCGGGGGCGAGGGCCGTACCGGCCGGGTCTCAGCTCACTCTCAGGCCCAATCTCAGGCCCAATCTCAGGCCCAATCTCAGGCCCGGTCTCGGACCCAAGCTCAAGCTCGGTCTCAAGCCGGCGGTCGGCCGGCTCACTCGAAGGCGGCGGTCAGCGGCTCCGCCTTCTCGCCGTCGGGGGCGGCGGCGCTCGGAGCGCCGGTGCGCAGCGGGACGTGCTTGACGAACGCCGCGAGCACCGGGACGAGCACGGCGACCACGGCCGCCCAGAGGAACACCGAGCCGATGGCCGTGGCGAGGGCGTCCAGGAAAAGCCTCTTGACCTGCGGGGGAAGCTGCTCGAGCGCCGTGGGGGTGATGCCCGCCCCGCCGCTGGCGGCCTGCTTGGCCGCCGCCGGGCCGAGCTTGTCGCTCAGGGTGTCGGTGAGCCGGTTGTTGAAGATCGCGCCGAACATCGCGACGCCGAACGAGCCGCCGATGGACCGGAAGAACGTGGAGGCGCTGCTGGCCACGCCGAGGTCCTTCTGCTCGACGCTGTTCTGCGCGATGAGCATGGTCGTCTGCATCAGGAAGCCCATGCCGAGACCGAAGACGGCGATGAAGACGCCGGTCTGCCAGGACGGGGTGTTGACGTCCTGCAGCGACAGCAACCACATGCCGACCGCCATGATCGCCCCGCCGATGACCGGGTAGATCCGGTACTTCCCGGTCTGGGTGATCGCCCTGCCGACGAACAGCGACACGATCATCGACGTGATCATCATCGGCAGCAGGAGCAGGCCGGAGTTGGTGGCCGTGGAGCCCTGCACGATCTGCTGGAACAGCGGGATGAAGCTGATCGCGCCGAACATCGCGAAGCCCAGCAGGAAGCCGAGCGCCGAGATGAGCGAGAAGTTGCGGTTGGCGAACACGTGCAGCGGCATGATCGGCTCGGGCGCGCGCCGCTCGATCGGGATGAAGAGCGCGAGCGCGACCACCGCGAGCGCCGCCAGCGACAGGATCTGCCAGGAGCCCCACGGGTAGCCATGCGCCTGCCCACCCCACGAGGTGATCAGCACGATCGCGGTGATGCCGATGGTGAGGACGGTCGCGCCGAGCCAGTCGATGCGGTGCTCGGTGCGGTGCTTCGGCAGGTGCAGCCGGAAGAACAGCCAGACCAGGGCGACACCGCCGAGGGGCAGGTTCACATAGAACGCCCAGCGCCAGTCGAGGTGGTCGGTGATGAAGCCGCCGACGAGCGGCCCGGCGATCATCGCGAGCGACATGATCGCGGCCATGATGCCCTGGTACTGACCCCGCTCGCGGGGCGGCACGAGGTCGCCGATGATCGCCATCACGTTGACCATGAGGCCCCCGGCCCCGAGGCCCTGCAACGCGCGGAAGGCGATGAGCTCGGCCATGCCGTGCTCGGTGCCCCCGAACATCGACGATCCGGCCATGCCGCAGAGCGCGGAGCCGACCAGGAACAGCACGATGGACCCGAGGAAGATGTTCTTGCGGCCGTAGAGGTCGCCGATCTTGCCCCAGATCGGCGTGGACACCGTGGTGCCCAGGACGTACGACGTGGTGACCCAGGTGAAGTACTCCAGGCCGTTCAGTTCGCCGACGATCCTCGGCATCGCGGTGCCAACGATCATGTTGTCGAGCATCGCCAGCATGATCGCCAGCATCAGGCCGGGCAGTACGGCCATCACTTCTTTGGACCGCCCCGGCGCGGGCGGAGCCTCGGTCATCGTGGTGCCCCCATAAGTAAAGGTTTGCGAGAGGTTACTTACTTGCCGACAGGCTAGTGCCGACTTAAGGTATTGTCCTTACTTGCCGGCCGTCAAGTTAATTAGGGGTCAGCAGGACATGGGCGCTCAGACCGACACACGCAGCCGCATCCAGGAGGTCGCGATCGGGCTCTTCACCGAGCAGGGATACGAGGCGACGTCCCTCCGGGAGATCGCCGAGGCCCTCGGCGTGACCAAGGCGGCACTGTACTACCACTTCCGCACAAAAGAGGACATAGTCGCCAGCCTGATCGAGGACCGCATCGCCGCGCTGGACGAGCTGATCGCATGGGCCGGTGGGCAGCCCCCTACGGCGGAGACCCGCCGGGAGCTGATCCTGCGCTACTCGGCGCAGATGACCCGCGGGCGCCACCACGAGGTCATGCAGTTCATGGACCGTAACAAGACGGCGTTGCAGGGACACGTCAAGGTCGACCTGATGCGCGACCGCATGGGCGCGCTGATGCAGTCCCTGTACGGACCGGACGACCCCCTGCCGGTGCGGCTCAAGCGCTCCATGGCGCTGTTCGCGATGCACGCGGCGTGGTTCCTGATCCGCGAGGAGTCGACCACCGAAGAGCAGCGGACCGAGGCCGGCCTCGAGGTCGCCCTGGAACTGGCGGACGCCTCCGGTGCCTGACCCCGGCCCTGTGGAAACTTCGGACAGGAATACATGAGGGCCGCGCCTTCGCAGGTCAGAGACCCCGTCCCGGACTGCGGTCAATGACGGCGGCCTCATCACAGGCTCGGCTCGGATGCCGGCTGCGGAGACAGCGCTCCTCGCGGCCGAGCCCGCCCTGGCCGCCTACCCCTTCGGGCCGAAGCCGTGGCTGACCTCACCCTTGCGCTTGCAGCGCGGGCAGGGACGGTACTGGCCCGGCCAGAACCCCGAGTAGACCTTGCCGGATCCCTTGCACTTGGAGCATTGCGACAGGTAATGGCGGATGTAGCTGACAGCGGCCCAGAGGCCGAGACCACCCACGGCAGCGATGACGAGTGCTGATTGGTCCACCGTTGCTCCATGCTGGGGAAGAAGAGATCCTGACAGCTCGTGATTACCCAGCCACTTTGAGCAACCAAAGGAAATAGAGCGGTTGGGCATACCGCTTGCCGGGCGTACCGTCGAGGGCATAGCCGCCCTTGGCAGGCCAAAGCCTTGATCAGGTCTCCTGGCCTGCGGCGTTAGGATCGCGACATGCTCTTCGGACAGGAACACGTCAAGCGCTACATCGAGACCGCGGGTGAGGAAGGCCACGAGTGGGAGGGCACGACCACGGCCATCCTCACCACCAAGGGCCGCAAATCGGGGCAGCCCCGGAGCACCCCCCTGATCTACCAGGCGTACGGCGACGGCTATCTGGTGGTCGCCTCCAAGGGCGGAGCCGACGAGCACCCGCTCTGGTACCTCAACCTCCAGGCCGACCCCGAGGTGGAGTTCCAGATCAAGGGAGACAGGTTCAGGGCCCGGGCCCGTACGGCGACCGCGGAGGAGCGGCCGGACATGTGGCGGACCATGACCGCCGCCTGGCCCGCGTACGACGAGTACGCCACCAAGACCAGCCGGGAGATCCCGATCGTCGTGATCGAACGCGCCTGACTCTCACGCGGGGCCGCATCACAGCGCGGCCCCGGCACCGCGCAACCGGCACCGCACAACCGGCACCGCGCAACCGGCACCGCGCAACCGGCACCGCGCAACCGGCACCGCGCAACCGGCACCCGATGGATCGATACCCGGTGACTCGCGCGGCCGTCGGCGGTATGTTTCCCGCGTGATCCCCAGCACCGTGATCCACACCACCGGGAGGCTTCCGTGAGCGACGGCCGTACCGCGGAGATCATGGTCGCCGAGGCCCGGAAGGCGTTCTGGGTCATGGTCGGCTTCCTGGCCCTGATCTGGGCCGTGCAGGTGGCCAACTGGGCCTCCGGCTACTCCCTGAGCTACAGCTTCGGCATCCGGCCGTGGGACGTCGAGCGGCTGCCCGGCATCGTCTCCGCGCCGCTCCTGCACTGGAGCTGGGCGCACATCGAGGGCAACTCCGGGCCGCTGTTCATCTTCGGTTTCCTCGCCGCCTACCGGGGCGTGCGGCGCTTCCTCGGCGTCACCGGGCTGATCGCCGTCGCCAGCGGGCTCGGCTCGTGGTTCACCGCCGACGCCGCCACCGTCGGCGCGGGCGCGAGCGGCCTGGTCTTCGGCTACTTCGGGTACGTGCTCGTCCGCGGCGCCTTCGACCGGCACCTGATCGACATCGTCATCGGCCTGGTGATGGGCCTGTGCTTCGCCTACCAGTTCACCGGTCTGCTGCCGGCCGAGGGCATCGGCTGGCAGGCCCACGTCTTCGGGTTCGCGGGCGGCATCCTCGGCGGCTACCTGTTCCGCGACCGCGGCGCGCGGAGCGTGGACAAGGCCCAAGGCGACACCCCTCCCGGCGGCTCCCGCCCGGCCCTGCTCAAGGAGATCGAGGACCTGGGCCTGTAAGGTCCCCGGCTCAGCGCGCCGGCCCCCCGGGCGGGCGGTAGGGGATGCTGGCGCGGAGAGCGAACCCGCCGTCGGCGGTGGCCCCGTACGTGAGCCGCCCGCCCTGCAGCGCCACCCGCTCGCTCAGGCCGGTCAGCCCGTAGCCCGACCCCTCGTGGGCGGGCACCCGGGCCGGCGCCGCCCGTCCCCCGCCGCCGCCGGACCCTCCGCCGTTGACCACCGACACGTCGAGCGTGTCGCCGCGCGCCTCGCAGACCACCTGCACGTCCGTCCCGGAGGCGTGCTTGCGCACGTTGTTCAGCCCCTCCTGGACCACCCGGTAGCAGGTGTGCCCGGCCTCTCGGGACAGCGCCTCCTCCGGGACCTCGTAGTGCAGCGCGACGCGCAGGCCGGTGGCCCGGCTCTCCTCGACCAGCCGCGGGATCCCCTCCACGCTCTCCGCCGACGGCGGCAGGTCGCTGCTGCGCAGCGCCGTGAGCAGCTCGCGCAGCTCGGTCAGCGCCCGCACGCCCTTGTCCTCGATGGCACGGGCCAGCTTGCGGATCTCCCCGAGGTCGTCGGTGTCCTGGATGAGGCCCGCGTTGAGCACCATCACGGTGACGGCGTGCGTGACCGTGTCGTGCAGCTCCCGCGCGATGCGGCGGCGCTCCAGCGCCGCCGCATGCTCCTGGTCGGCCCGCGCGCGCTCCCGCAGCTCCCGGATCATGGCGCGGTAGCGCCACACCCAGTGGCCCACCAGCGCGGGCAGGCAGACCAGCGCCGCCGCCCAGATGACCGCCAGGAGAGGCGCGTGATCGGTGTAGGGGCTGACGCGGTCGACCACGACGTACGCCACGGCCAGCGCGGCGACCGCCCCGAGCCGCCGGCGCCCTCCGCGCTCGGCCGTCAGCGAGTACGCCGCGAGCGTCAGCGGCACGAGCTGGCCCGCGAACAGCGCGCACGCGGCCGTGCCGGTGACCAGGGGCCACGGCGTGCGGCGCCGCACCAGCATGGCCGCCGCCGCGGCCGACGCCACGGCCAGCCGTACGGCCTCCGGCACCGGCATCAGGGAGAAGGACCGGCCGGTGAGGATCGCGGGAACGGCGAAGGCGAGCACGGCGAGCGCGAGCAGCACGTCGCCGAGCGTGTCCCGGCGCCGCTCCGCGAGCCGGGCCCAATTCTCCCCCACGCGGCCAGTTTGTGGGTTTGACCTGCGGATTCAGGCTCCGCCACACCCCTTTGACGTAGTTGTGCCACAGCTTGCCGTACGACCTGCCGGTCGAAACAGTCACGCGGCTTGGGCAGGATAAGAAGCGTGACCGACAGCATGAACCTCCTCCGCCGCCTGCCCTCCGGCTCCGACCCCGACGCGTTGTTCGACGCGTTCGCGTCGTGGAACGCGGAGCGGGGCCTCACGCTGTACCCCGCGCAGGAGGAGGCCCTCATCGAGGTCGTCTCCGGCAACAACGTGATCGTGTCGACCCCGACCGGCTCGGGCAAGAGCCTCATCGCCGCCGGGGCGCACTTCGCGGCGATCGCCCGGGACGAGATCAGCTTCTACACCGCGCCGATCAAGGCGCTGGTGTCGGAGAAGTTCTTCGACCTGTGCGCGTTGTTCGGCACCGAGAACGTCGGGATGATGACCGGCGACGCCACGGTGAACGCCGACGCGCCGGTCATCTGCTGCACCGCCGAGATCCTCGCCCAGATCGCGCTGCGCGACGGCGCGGACGCCGACGTCGGCACGGTGATCATGGACGAGTTCCACTTCTACGCCGAGCCCGACCGCGGCTGGGCGTGGCAGGTGCCGCTGCTGGAGCTGCCGCAGGCGCAGTTCGTGCTGATGTCGGCCACTCTGGGCGACGTCGAGCGCTTCAAGACCGACCTCACCCGCCGAACCGGGCGCGACACCGCCGTCGTGAAGCACGCCGAGCGGCCGGTGCCGCTCATCTACTCCTACCGGACCACCCCGCTGCACGAGACGCTGGAGGAACTGCTGTCCACTCAGCAGGCCCCCGTGTACGTCGTCCACTTCACCCAGGCGGCGGCGATGGAGCGCGCCCAGGCGCTCATGAGCATCAACATGTGCAGCAAGGCGGAGAAGGAACAGATCGCCGCCCTGATCGGGAACTTCCGGTTCACCACCCGGTTCGGCCGGGCCCTGTCCCGGCTCGTACGGCACGGCATCGGCGTGCACCACGCGGGGATGCTGCCGAAGTACCGCCGCCTGGTGGAGCGCCTCGCGCAGGCGGGGTTGCTGAAGGTCATCTGCGGCACCGACACCCTCGGCGTGGGGGTGAACGTCCCGATCCGGACCGTGCTGTTCACCGCCCTGTCGAAGTTCGACGGCACGAAGGTACGGCGGCTGCGGGCGCGGGAGTTCCACCAGATCGCCGGGCGGGCCGGCCGGGCGGGCTTCGACACGGTCGGCTACGTCGTCTGCCAGGCCCCCGACTACGTGATCGAGAACGAGCGGGCGCTGGCGAAGATCGGCGACGACCCCAAGCGGCGCCGCGGCTACGCCCGCAAGAAGCCGCCGGAGGGGTTCGTCGGCTGGAGCGAGGACACCTTCGAGAAGCTCCAGACGGCCGAGCCCGAGCCGCTGACCTCCCGCTTCAAGGTCAGCAACGCCATGCTGCTGTCGATCATCAACCGCCCCGGCGACTGCTTCCAGGCGATGAAGCGGCTGCTGACCGACAACCACGAGGACCGCAAGACCCAGCGCCGCCACATCAGCCACGCCATCGCGATCTACCGGTCGCTGCTGGCCGGCGGCATCGTCGAGAAGCTCGCCGAGCCCGACGAACACGGCCGCATGGCCCGGCTCACCGTGGACCTGCAGGAGGACTTCGCGCTCAACCAGGCGCTGGCCACCTTCGCACTGGCGAGCTTCGAGCTGCTCGACCGCGCCTCCCCCACGTACGCCCTGGACCTCGTCTCCATCGTCGAGTCGACGCTGGACGATCCGCGGCAGATCCTGCACGCCCAGCTCAACAAGGCCAGGGCCGAGGCGGTCGCGCAGATGAAGGCCGACGGCATCGAGTACGAGGAGCGGATGGAGCGCCTCGCGGAGATCACTCACCCGATGCCGCTGGCCGACCTGCTCTTCGGCGCGTACGAGACCTACCGGCGCGGGCACCCCTGGGTCGGCGACCACGTCGTGAGCCCCAAGACGATCGTCCGCGACATGTACGAGCGGGCGATGACCTTCACCGACTACATCCAGTTCTACGAGCTGGCCCGCTCGGAGGGCACGGTGCTGCGCTACCTGGCCGACGCGTACCGCACGCTGTCGAAGACCGTGCCCGAGCACCTGAAGACCGACGACCTCGTGGACCTCATCGAATGGCTGGGCGAACTGGTGCGCCAGGTCGACTCCAGCCTCATCGACGAGTGGGAGAAGCTGGCCAACCCGGCCGAAGCCCTCGCCGCCGGGCAGGAGCAGCTGGAGACCCGGACCCGCCCGGTCACCGCCAACCCGCGCGCCTTCCGGGTGCTGGTGCGCAACGCGATGTTCCGCCTGGTGGAGCTGGCCGCGCTCGACCGCGAGGAGGAGCTGACCGAGCTCTACCCGGACGTGGACTGGGGCGCGGCCCTCGACGCCTACTACGAGGAGCACGACGAGATCCTCACCGGCCCGGACGCCCGCGGCCCGGCCCTCCTGCTGGTCGAGGAGGAGAAGGAGCTGTGGCGGGTGCGCCAGATCGTCGACGACCCGGCCGGCAACCACGACTGGGGCGTCAGCGCGGAGGTCGACCTCGCCGCCTCCGACGAGGAGGGCCACGCCGTCCTCCACGTCACCGGCCTCACCCGCCTCTGACGGACCCACGTTACAGATCACCGAGGGCACGCTCGGTGATGCATACTTGGTGATGCCGCGCCCCCGGTGGGTGTCGGAAGTGAGGCCGGGCCTCCCGATGGAATCGGGCGTCCGGCCTTCGCGCTTTCCATCCTCAGTCGAGGTCGATGACGCTGACCTTCTCGTGCAGAAGATCGAAGCACGCCGCGCGCCCGTCCAGCCACCATGTCGTGGCGCCGACGACGGCATCGGCCGCCCAGAGGAGCGGTTCCTGGTACGAGGACCGCCACCCGATCGTGATGTTCCTCGACAGCGCACCGGACCTGCGGATGGCCATCACAAGCAGAAGATCGGAGTGGTCCTGTTCACGCGAGTTACGGACGCCCCTGGGTTGCCGAACAGGGTGGGGTCAGTGGGGAGCTCTCCGGGCGGACCGGAGGATGTAGGCGGTGAGCACGGCGGCCCCGGCGGCGGCCTGCGCGGCGAGGTACGGCGCCACCGAGACAGGCGGCGAAGCGATCGCGGCGAGCGTGGGCAGGGACCCGAGCAGTGCCAGGTCCGGGCCCGTCGCCGCCCAGACGAGGGGGCCGGTCGGCACCGCACCGCCCGGAGTGTCGATGACCGGCATGGAGTGGTCGATCGGCCGCCGCCGGGCCATCCGCAGCGCGCCCGCCGCGAGCGCGGGCGCCACGGCCGGCCCGAACAGCCACCAGGCCCCCGCGGGCAACGCGCCCACGGCTTGGAGGGCCGCCAGGGCGAGCGCCGCCCAGGAGGCGGCCAGCAGCGCGGGCAGCCCCGCCCGGGCGGCCGTGACCGCCCTGCCGCCCACGGCCAGCATCCGGGCCAGGGCCGGGTCGCCGCCTTCGCGCCGGACCCCTCCCGTGCACATCGCGGCGGCGGTCAGCGCTCCGCACAGCAGCATCCCGGCGACCGGCCCGGACGCGCCACCGGTGGCGTCCGCGCAGACGGCGGGCAGGGCCGCCGCCCCCAGCAGCGCCGCCAGGCGGCCGGGACGCCTGCCCACGCGCAGCCACTCCTGCCAGGCCAGCGCGGGCGCCGGGCCGGACCGCGACACGAGGCGGGGCCAGGGACGGGAGCGCAGCGCCCGGCCGCGCCAGTGGGCGTCCTCCATCACCCAGGTGAGCGTCCCGGGATCCAGCGTGGTCGCCGCCGAGGTCACCCTCGCCGTCCGCGTCGAGGCGGCCAGGATCCGGTGGGCGGGGATGCGGGGGAGCGCCGCCCAGGCCCGCCGTACGAGGAGGGCGGCCGCGAGGGAGGCGACACCCGCGACCGCCGCGCCCATCGACGCGGGCGCCCCGGCGACGGCGGCGAGGATCCGGCGGCCGGGGCCGGCGCCGAGCACGGCCGCGAGCACGGCCACCGAGAGAGCTCCGGCGATCAGCACCTGCAGCCGGGCGTCCGATGCCGGGGACTGCTGGCCGAGCACCGCCGCGGCCATGCCGCCCACGCCCGCCGCCACACCAAGCAGCAGCGCCGCCGCGAGACGCACCCCGAGCCGGTCGGGGGCTCCGAACACCGACAGCGCCGTCAGCCCGAGCGCCGCCCCGGCGAGCACCGCCGCCGACAGCAGGAGCAGGGCCGTACGGCCGAGCACGGCCCGGCGGGGCAGCGGCGAGGTCACGAGCCACGAGGCGTCGGCGGCCGGCAGCACGACGGGACCGAGCGCCCGTGCCAGGACGAGGAGGCCCGCGTAGGCCGCCGCGACCAGCGCGAGCCCGGCGCCGAGCCGCGCGGGGTCGGCGTGACGGGCCAGCCCGGCGATCGCCTCGGCGACCGGGCGGCCGAGCACCGCGGCGGCGACGAGCAGGCCGAAAACCCTGGTGTAGCGGTCCGACCAGGTCGCCGGCCGCCGACGGCGAGCGCGGAGGTAGGCGAGCGCGGGGTGCGGCCGTGCGAGCGACGGGATCACGAGGCCGCTCGCAGCGTGACCACGCGGGCTCCCGCCTCCTGCGCCAGCCGTGCGTCGTGGGTGGCCATCACGACCGCGCCGCCCTCGGCCGCGTAGCCGCGCAGGATCCCCGCGAGGCGCCGCCGGAACGCGGCGTCCAGACCGCGTTCCGGCTCGTCGAGCAGGAGCAGGCGGCTCGACCGGAGCAACGCCATCGCCAGCGACAGCCGCTGACGCTGCCCGGTGGACAGCGACAGCGGGGCGAGATCGGCCCGCGCGCCCAGCTCGAAGGTCGCCAGCGCCTCGCCGGCCGTCAGGCGGGCGTCCTGCCGGACGGCGCCCATCAGTTCCAGGTGCTCGCGGACGCTCAGGCCCGGATACCAGGCGGGCTCGTCGCCCGCCAGCGCGACCTCCCGCCAGAAGCCGGGGAGATCCGCCGGCGGCCCGCCGAGGACGTCGATCTCGCCGCACGGCGAGGGCTGCAGGCCGGCCAGGCAGCGCAGCAGCGTGGACTTTCCGGCGCCGTTCTCCCCCATCACGGCGACGATCTCTCCTGGAACGGCTGTGAGGTCCACGTCGCGGAGGACGGGCACGCCGCCCAGGTCCACGGCGACGCGGCGCGCCGTGATGATCGCGTTCGGCATGACCCCGAGCCTACGCCGCGGGCCCGCCGGCGGGCGCAACGAGCACGGCGCGAACGCCCCACGTGCGGCTCAGCCGCCGGAGGTGGGGTCCTCCGCGCCGGCGCCGGGGATCGTCATGTCGTCGGGGTCGTCGAGCCAGTTGTGCGGCAGCGACACCTTGGACCGCTCGCCGCTCTTGCCGCGCGGGCCGTCGGCCTGGTCCGGCCACGGCTGGCCGGCGTCCAGCTCGGCGACCCGCTCGGCCATCTCGGACAAGGTCGTGACCGAGGTGAGGGCACGCCGGGTCTCGGCGCCGACCACGAAGCCCTTGAGATACCAGCCGACGTGCTTGCGGAAGTCGGCCAGGCCGTGCCGCTCACTGCCGATGACCTCGCAGAGCAGCTCGGCGTGGCGCAGCATCATCGCGCCGACCTCGCCCAGGGTCGGCCGGGTCCGCTCCGGCGACCCCTCGAAGGCCAGGTCGAGATCGCGGAACAGCCAGGGCCGCCCCAGGCAGCCCCGGCCGATCACCACGCCGTCGCAGCCGGTCTCGGCGACCATCCGCAACGCGTCGTCGGCGCTCCAGATGTCGCCGTTGCCGAGCACCGGGACCTCCGGCACCGCGTCCTTCAGCCGCTTGATCGCGTCCCAGTGGGCGGTGCCGCCGTAGTGCTGGCGGGCCGTGCGGGCGTGCAGGGCGACGGCGGCGAGGCCCTCCTCCACCGCGATCCGGCCCGCTTCCACGTACGTCAGATGGTCCTCGTCGATGCCCATGCGCATCTTCATCGTCACCGGCAGCGGCCCGGCGCCGGCCACCGCCTCCCGCAGGATGGCGCGCAGCAGGTTCCGCTTGTACGGCAGGGCGGAGCCGCCGCCCCTGCGGGTGACCTTGGGCACCGGGCAGCCGAAGTTCAGGTCGATGTGATCGGCCAGGTCCTCCTCCGCGATCATGCGCGCGGCCTTGCCGATGATCGCGGGATCGACGCCGTAGAGCTGGATGCTGCGGGGCGACTCGTGCGGGCCGAACCGGATCATCTGGAACGTCAGCGGCACCCGCTCGACCAGCGCCCGCGAGGTGATCATCTCGGACACGAACAGCCCGCCGCCCTGCTCCCGGCACAGGGTGCGGAAACCGATGTTCGTGATGCCCGCCATGGGAGCGAGCACCACGGGAGGCCAGACCTCGAGCGCGCCGATTCTCACCCATACATTCTCCCCGCCGCCGGCCGTGAGCCGTACAAGATCGTGGACGGAGGGCTTTTGTCCCGGTTAATCTGACCTGGACCAATCGTGGGGAGGTCGTCATGCTGCTGCGCCTGAGAATCGCCCTGCCGGACCGGCCTGGCGCGCTGGGCCAGGTGACCGGGGCCCTCGGCGCCGCGGGCGCCGACATCACCCAGGTGACCGTTCTCGACCGGGGCGACGGCCGCGCTCTCGACGACTTCACCGTCTACTGGCCGGACGCCGCGCCCAGGGACGACCTCGTACGGGCCCTCGACGACGTGGAGGGAGTCCGGATCGAGGGGGTCTGGAGCACGCGGGAGGCCCCCGGCACCTATCCGGAGCTGGAGATCCTCAAGTTCCTCAGCACCGCGGGCGACCGCGCTCTGGGCACCCTGATCGACTCCATGCCGGTCCTGTTCAGCGCCGACTGGGCCGCCGCGGCGACCGAGAAGGACCCCCGCGTCACCGTTTACTCCAGCTGGCGGGCGCCGGAGGAGGTGCCCTTCCCCGAGGAGACGCCGTCCCGCCCGGTGGCCTCGACGCTGCCGTCCGGCCTGCACGTGATCGTCGCGCCGCTGCCTCCGCTGGCGCTCACCCTGATGCTCGCCAGGGCCGAGGGACCGGCCTTCCACCGCAACGAGGTGCACCGGTTCACCCGGATCGTGGAGATCTTCCTGACCCTCCCCGCGATCGAGCGCGGAGCCGACCGCGCGTTCCGCAGACCGGCGGCACGGCCGTTCTGAGTACGCACACGAGCCGAAAACCCGGTACAGTAGCGACGTCGCCGCAAGGCGGACGCGGAAGTGGCTCAGTGGTAGAGCATCACCTTGCCAAGGTGAGGGTCGCGGGTTCGAATCCCGTCTTCCGCTCCGAGGGGCCGCACATCCGGGCCTCACTCTGGTGGAGTGGCCGAGAGGCGAGGCAACGGCCTGCAAAGCCGTCTACACGGGTTCAAATCCCGTCTCCACCTCTGGTTCCTACCTGGCCCACCCGGGCTCCGATCCATTGAGACAAGTCCGGGCAAGGGTTCTTCTCAACGCACGGCGCCGGGCGCACACTGAAAGAGACACGACAGGCGATTTCGGTGGAGTAGCCGTGCACGGTGACATGCCCGCAGCGATGCCCATGCTGTCTCGTGGCAAGCATCGCAATCCCAGCAAGGGCGCCTGCTTCATGGAGTTCGCGTCCTACCTCGCCGGTGAACGGTGGAGCGACCACCCGACGTGCACGCATCCGCTGCTCGCCGGGCTCGCCCGCCTCGTCAACGACCACACCTCGGACGCCGCCCGGCCGCGGCTGGCCGGGTTGATCCCGTCCGTCATCGGCCTGACGGGCGACGATCCGCGCCTCGACGCGCGGATCGCGCTGTGCGCCGCCACGGCGGCACTGCCCGTCGTCGCGCACGAGCGTCAGCTCGCGATGGCCGTCTCGATCTTCTCTGCCGAGCACGTGCTCGCCGAGGTGGAGGGCCGGTCGCCCCGCGACCTCGACCCCCGCAGCAGGGAGGCGCTGGCGCAGGTGCCCGAGGCCGCCCGCTGGGCCCGCGACTTCGGGCGCGGAGTCCGCGTCTCGCCCAAGGGCTTCCGCAGGTACGCCGCGCCCAACACGGTGCAGCTCGCGGTCAGGGGCATCGCCCAGGCGTGCGTGCCCGACCCCGACACGCTGCTGCGCGACCTGCTGGCCGACGCGATCGAGGACTGCTGGGCACTGCTGCACGGAGGCGCCGAGCCGGCCGGGCCGGTCGCCGGGCCGGGAGTCGACCCGGTCCGCTGGGCGGACGCCTGCCGCCTCACCGGCCTGTCCGCCTGACCCGTACGACCCCGGCGGCCCCGGCCTGACCAGCCCAGCCGGCCCGGGCCGGTCGGGCCTGCCGACTGGCCCTGCCGGTCAGCCTGTCCCGCTGACCGGCTCCGGCCCGGCTGATCGGCTCAGGCCGGGGCGGCTTCGTTCGCCGTCCGCTTCGACGAGGCCCGCCGCGACGCCATGACCGGCCGGATCAGCAGGGCCTGGGCGAGCACGAACACGCAGAAGATGCCGAGCACCCAGCCCCAGCTCACGTCGGTCAGGTGGTGCATGCCCCGATAGAGCCGGGACAGGCCGACCGTCAGGGCGGCCCCCGCGCCGAGCACCCACCACAGCGCCTTCAGGATCGTGTGCCGGTGCGTGTGCAGGGTCAGCACGAGGGCGACCCCGCAGTAGAACGCCACCGCCGCGCTGGTGTGACCGGAGGGGTAGCTGGACGTCGGCGGCGCGGGGTCGAGGTGCTGCACGTGCGGCCGGGCCCGCTGCGCGAACACGGTGGCGAGCAGGAAGATCGCCGACTGCGCGCAGACGGCCGCCACCAGGAAGACCGACTCCCGCCAGCGCCCGTAGACGAGCCGGAAGATCACGACCATGATCGTCGTCACCACGATGATCACCGGGGTGTCGGACAGCATCGAGCCGTAGTGGGTGATCGTGTTCCAGAACGGCGTGCGCTCCTGGGCGATCTCACGGCTGACCGCCTCGTCCTGCGCGATGAGCGACGAGTGCTCCAGGACCCGGGTCAACAGCAGTCCCAGCCCGAGGGTGACCAGGGCCATGAGTGTGAGCGGAAGCAGGATACGCCGTGCCACCTCGACCGCCGTCGATGACGACGGCGTGTGAGCGGCGGGGCGGCGTTCACGAACGGTGACCAACTCGTCCTCCTTGGGGGGTGATCTCCCTCTTCGTCTCCGGCCCGACGCCTTCCCGTAGGGGCTGGGCGGGCCGGCGTCCGACCTCTCTTCGCCAGGTCTCGAAGGCGGCGCAGGTGGCCGCGACCACGGCCACGCCGACCACGAGCCCGGCCACGACGTCGCTGAACCAGTGGACGCCGAGCGCGATCCGGCTGAAGCCGACCAGCAGCGGGATCAGCACCGCGAGCGTCCACGCGACCGCGCGCCCGCGTTGCCGTACGAGCGGCAGGACGAGCAGCAGCAGGATCCCGGCCCCGAGCATGGCGTTGACCGTGTGCCCCGAGGGGAACGACGCGCCGGGGGCGATGGCGACGGGGTCGGGCAGGTGCGGCCTGGCCCGCGCGACCACGACCTTCAGCGCGAGGCCGAGCAGCCCGCCGACGGTGATCGTGGTGCCCGCCCACAGAGCCAGGTGGTAGGCGCGGCGCCAGACCAGCCACGCGACCGCGGCGCCCACGGCGATCCGCCAGGTCCACGGCTGGAAGACGTCGCTGACCAGCCGCATGAACTGGGCGAAACCCGGGTTCGAGTACGCGTAGGCGTGCAGGTTGTGCGCCGCGCCCTCGTCGATCCGGGTGAGCGGGCCGAAGGAGGTCTTCACGAAGACGAGCAGCACCGTGAACGGCACCCCGATCAGCGCCAGTGCCGCGACCGCCACCGTGAGCCGCAGGCCAAGCCTGCTCTGCGGGTCGAACCGCCTGCGCAACCAGTTCATCGGCCACTCCCCACCGGCTGCCGCTCACGCACCGGGGCCCGGACGGCGGTGCCGGGGTCGGGAGCGGCCGGATCGCCGCAGCCCGCCCGGCAGGCCTCCAGCTGCGCGCTGAAGGCGAGGCCGAGGAAGAGGGCCATCGAGCTCAGGAACGACCACAGCAGCAGTGCCATGACCGCCGTGAGCGGGCCGTACGTCGCGCCGAAGGTGCCGCTGCTCGCGGTGTAGAGGGCCAGCAGCCAGGTGAAGAGGGTCCACAGCAGCACCGCGACCGTCGCGCCGACCGCCAGCCAGGTGTGGCCGGGCTGCTTGCGCCGGGGCGAGGAGCCGAAGAGGACCGAGATCGACAGGACGGCGAGCAGGAAGCCGATCGGCCAGCGCAGCCAGCCGAACAGGCGCTGCGTGGTGTCGCTCCAGTGGTACACCTGGGCCGCCGCGTCGCTGACCGCACCGCCGCCGACCAGGATGACGAACCCGACGCTCATGAACACGCCCGCCGTGACCGCCATCAGCAGCGCCCGGCCGTACTTCGCCTTGAAGGGGCGGTCGCGCTCCATGCCGTAGATGCGGTTCGCCCCGCGCTCGAACTGGCCCATGGCCGTGGTCAGCGCCACCAGCGCGGTCAGCAGACCGAACCATAACGCGAGCTTGCCCCCGACACCCGAGGCGTGGTGGCTCTGGTCGAGCGTCTCCCGGATCACCTGCGAGCCGGCACCGGGGGTCAGCCGCCGCAGAGTGAGCTCAAGAAGCCGTCCCAGGTGTTCCTGGTGGACCACCGAGCTCAGCCCCACGATCGCGATGGCCCCTGGGATGATCGCGAGGCAGACCTGGAACGCCAGCGCGCGGGCGTTGCTCGTGCCGTCGCCGTACCTGAACCGCACGAACGAGTCGCGGATCAGGTGCCAGCCGCCGTAGTGCCGCATCGCGACATAGGCGTCGTCGGCCGACAACTCCTCGCCGCTCATGCTCCGGGTCTCCGGTACCGGGGTCGCGGTTCCCATGTGAGTCCTCACGTCGTCAGGGGGAGGACCACCGGGGGCCGGGTCGCGGGCCGGCCTCCGGCGGTCCCCGAGGCCCACCGACTACCCCGATCACGACGCTCGGAACATCATCCGCCGCGGCGGGCGTACGGTCACAGGACGGCGCAGCCGACCCGGACGGCGATGCGGGGCGACCAGCGGCCGGAGATCACGTCCTGCGCCTGGGCGTACGCGTTGGCCGGCCGGCCGGCCGCGGCGCAGTCGAACACACCGGTCTTCTTGCCGAAGCTGCCGCCGGCGTAGCCGCTGTGGGCGCTCGCGTTCACCGTGCCGCTCCAGTAGAGCCGGCCGGTGTTGTAGCGGATGTAGAGGCGCACCTGGCCGAGGTTGTAGTGGTCACCGTTGATCTTGAGGCGCGGGATGTCGTCGACGGAGGTGCTGGTCGAGGTGCCGTCGCCGTTGTCCACCGGCGGCACGGTGTAGCGGCTGATCCAGAGCCGCGCCGAGACCCTGCGGTCGGCGGCCCTGCTGTTGTCGGCGGCGGCCTGCGACCGGACGGCCGGGGTGACGCAGACGTCGTCGCCGGTGAAGGCCTCACGCCAGACATAGCCGGTGGTGCAGGTGTGCGGGCCGTACGCGCCGGAGGTCCAGCGGGAGGCCTTCGCGGCGTTGTCGGCCTGGGTCTGCGTCCGGGTCGCCGAGGTGACGCAGACGACGTCGCCGGTGCGGGCCTCGCGCCAGACGTAGCCCTGGAGGCAGGTGTCCGGGCCGAAGTCGCCGGTCGCGGCGGCCGGGCCGGCCATGAGCGTGACGGGGGCGGTGACGGCCAGACCGGCGATCGTGGCGGCGGCCAGACCGAGCAGGGTGCGCTTCATGACAATCTCCTGAGATATCCGGATGCGGGTGCTGTTCGGATCTCCCGGTCCGGCCGTCGCCGCCGGGAGGGTGCATCTCAGTGATAGGCGCGCCCGCCTGCACGTCTCTTGACACCCGCTTGCCGGAAGCGGCCGTGAGCCGCCGCAAGCGTCCCGCAAGCGCCTCCGGCAGTGCCTCGGAGGCTCCTACGCAGGCGCCCTCCGGAGGCGCTCAGTAGGACTGGATCTCCAGCAGGTTGCCGTCGGGGTCGCGCAGGTGCGCGGTGCGGCAGGTCGGCCCCCATTCGGGCCGGGCGACCGGCGGCGCCACGACCCGGCCTCCGCCGGCGGCCGCCACGGCCGCGGCCCGGTCCACGTCGTCCACCGTGAGGACCAGCATCGTCCCGTCCCGCCCGCCGCCGTCCTTATCGCCGCCCTCACCGTCGCTCTCACCGCCGGGAGCCGTGCCGAGAGCGACACCGGTGACGCGTGCCAGCATCTCCCGGTCGAGCAGGGCCAGCACCGCCTCCCCGTCCCGGTCCCAGTTGGCGTACGGCCCCGCCTCGTCGCCCTTGACGAGGTGCGCGCCCGCGACCGCGGTGAGCAGGCCGTCGTAGAAGCGGAAGCACTCGGCGAACCGGGAGGCGAGCACACGGGGATAGAGAGCGTCCACGAAAAATCCCTTGGTAGAAGCCGGTTGTCGAAGGTGTTGCGCGACGCCGCCGGGGCAGTACGCGACGACCTGCTGCCGCGCCGGACGAGGACCGAGGGCGATCTCTCGCGGCAGCGCCTCGGGCGGACGGCCGTCAGGAACCGGTGAGCCAGACGTATCCGGCGAAGCGGCCGGTGACCCGCTCGCGGCGGTAGGAGTAGAGATCGGCCGTCTCGATCGTGCACCGGGCGTCGTGCCGCACGTCGGTCACGCCGGCGCGGGCGAGCTGGGCCGCGATCCCGGCCCGGATGTCGAGCGCGGGCGTGCCGCTCCGGGTGCGCGACCACGTCTCCGGCACCCGGGCGGCCACCCGCTCGCGCAGGTCTTCCGGCACCTCGTAGCACAGCCCGCAGGCCGAGGGCCCGATCACGGCGACCATCCGCGCCGGCTCGGCGCCCCGGGCCGCCATCGCCTCGACCAGGGCGGGCACCACCCCCGCCTCCGTGCCGGGCCGCCCCGAGTGCGCGCCGCCCGCCAGGCGAGCCACCGGGTCGGCCAGGAGCACGGGCGCGCAGTCGGCCACCAGCACCGCCAGCCCGAGCCCGGGCCGATCGGTGAAGATTCCGTCCAGGGCCGGCGGCTCCGCCCCGAACGGCGCGCCGGCGTAGGCGACGTCCGTCCCGTGCACCTGGCGCATGAACACCACCTGGTCGAGCCCGAGCTCGGCGGCGGTCTTCGCGCGGTTCTCGGCGACCGCCGCCGGGTCGTCCCCCACCGCCCCGCCGAGGTTGCGCGTGCCGAACGGCCCGGTGCTCATGCCGCCGCGCCGGTCGGTGAAGGCCATCCTGACGCCGTCGATCGCAATCACGGCATCAGCCTACGGCCCGCGCCGGGGGACTCGCCGACAGGGATCTTGGAACGTGGCAGTACGTTTGCGGCCGACGGAAGGAGCCGGGATTGCGCGCGGTGGTGTACGAGGAGTTCGGCGGGCGGCCCGAGGTGCGCCGGGTGGCTGACCCGGTCGCGCCGCCGCACGGCGTGGTGATCAGGGTCGAGGCGACCGGGATGTGCCGCAGCGACTGGCACGGGTGGATGGGGCACGACGCGGACATCACCGTGCTGCCGCACGTGCCGGGGCACGAGTTGGCCGGGGTGGTGGAGGCGGCGGGCCCGGAGGTGACCGGCTGGCGGCCGGGCGACCGGGTGATGGTGCCGTTCATCTGCGCCTGCGGAAGCTGCCGCGAGTGCCTGAGCGGGAACCAGCAGGTGTGCGAGCGCCAGACCCAGCCCGGTTTCACCCATTGGGGGTCGTTCGCCGAACTGGTGGCGATCGACCACGCCGACGTGAACCTCGTCCCGCTGCCCGCCGGCATGTCGTTCGCCACCGCGGCGAGCCTGGGCTGCCGGTTCGCCACCGCGTTCCGGGCCGTCGTGGAGCAGGGCGGGGTGCGGGCCGACCAGTGGCTCGCCGTGCACGGCTGCGGCGGGGTCGGGCTGTCCGCCGTGATGATCGGCGCCGCCGTGGGGGCGCGCGTCGTCGCCGTGGACGTCTCCCCCGCCGCGCTCGACCTGGCCCGGCGGTTCGGCGCGGCCGAGTGCGTCCTGCTCCGCGGCGGCTCCACTCCGGAGGAGTCGGCGTCCCTGGTCAGGGCGGCGACCGGCGGCGGGGCCGAGATCTCCGTCGACGCCCTGGGCGACCCCGCGACGTGCGCCGCGTCGATCGCGGGCCTGCGCCGGAGGGGCCGCCACGTGCAGGTGGGCCTGCTGCCCGGGGAGACCGCGCTGCCGATGGGCCGGGTGATCGCGCATGAGCTGGAGATCGCGGGCAGCCACGGCATGGCCGCCCACGCCTATCCCCCGATGCTGGAGCTGATCACGGAGGGCGTGCTCCGGCCCGACCTGCTCGTGACCCGGACGATCGGCCTGGAGGACGCCCCGGAGGTGCTGACCCGGCCCGGGACGTCCGCCGGCGTGACGGTGATCCTCCCGCAGCCCGCCAGGGCGACCTAGTGTCCTGAGTCGTGAACTCCATGACTATCCGGGTGCATGGCTCGATGTGCGGGGCCCCCGACGGCGTCGCTGGAGCGGTGGGCGCGTCGCCCTACCTCTGCCCGGGCGCCGGCCCTGCGGGCGAAGATCGTGCTCGCCTGTGCTGAGGGGACCCGGTCAATCGGCAAGTCCCGGCCGAGCCGGCGGCTCAACGTCGCCGGGCGGTGGGGCTCGGGGTGGTCGGGCACAGCGGGAACCGCGGCGTGTCCGGCAGGTAGCGATCCCAGTCCAGTTCCACCGGGCCGGCGCAGATGTCGTCGATCACGCGGGGCACGTCGGGGTCCAGCCGCCACAGCGCGCCTTTCTGGATGCTGATGAGGAGCAGTTCGCCGGTCTCGGGAAGGAACCGGGGGTTGGTGAGCTCCAGGCCTTCGACGCGGAGGGACATGACTTCCGCTCCCGAGGCGAGATCCCACATACGGATCGAGGCGTCGTCCACCACGGCGGCCATCCGGCCCTGCGGGTCGAAGGCGACCCTGGCGGGAAACTTCACGCCGCCGGCTTCGACCACCGTACGCGGGGAGCTCGGGTCGGTGGCCTTCAGCAGGGTCAGGTTCCCCGAGGTTTTGCCGAGCACGGCCACCGTGCCGGCGGGACCGGCGATCGGGTACACCACGTCCGGAGTGCGCATCAGGGTCGCGATCCGCACACCGTCGAGTCTCCACAGCTCGGCGGCGTACGCCCCGCTGTCGCGTCGGATCAGCACCCCCTCCGAACCGTCCGGAACCACCGACGCGTCCTCCACATCGCCGGCCGAGAGCCGGCGGACCGCTCCGCCGGCGACCTGCCACACCACGGCCGTACGGTCCGTTCCCATGGCCATCACCAGGCTGCCGTCCCGGGTGATGTCTCTCACCATCGGGAGGCCGGCGGGAAGGGCGATCTCGCGTGGATGGTCCGGGTCCGAGACGTCCCACAGGTGGGACGTGAAGGCCGTCCCGTTCCAGGTGATCACGTGGTTCCCGTCGGCGCTGGTGGCGTAGTAGAAGGAGCCGCCAGGCAGCACACCCGCGGGCCGCCAGCCGGTGCCGTCCCGACGCCAGAGCCGATAGCCGGGGGGCACCGCGGACTCGTCGGCCCGTATGGTGACGGCGATCCGGCCCGGCGAGTCGATGTAACCCTCACCGAGGATGCTCGCCCCCTTTGCGGCATCGGCGAGGATCAGCGCTGCACGGGTCTCGGGCGTCGGGCTGATCCGGTAGGCGGCCAGGGCGAGCGCCGCCGCATCGCGCGGCCTGGTGAGCAGGAGGGCACGGGCGGCATCCGCGGCGCGCAGGCCTATGGCGTCGTTCCTCTGGCGGTCGGCTTCGCGTTTCGCCGTAACGCCCAGGCCGACGGCTCCCGCCAGCAGGACGACCAGCGCGGAAAGGGCCGCGATGAGCGTCCTCAGCCGGCGTCGCCGCCGGCGGAGCTCGGTCGCGCGGAGCACCTGCGCCGTCAGACCGGCGTCAAGGAAGTCGTGTTCGATCGGGTTGAGCCGGTCGCGCAGGCGGTGGATCAGGGCCAGGGGCTCCCCACGCCACAGCAGGTCGGGGTCGCGTCCATGCCCCTGCCAGGCCGCGGCCGCCTCGATGACCCGGTGGTGCGACCGGAGAATGTCCCGGTCCTCGGCGATCCAGGCGGCCAGCCGCGGCCACGCGCGCAGCAGCGCCTCGTGGACCAGCTCGGCGCCGTGGTCGTCGAGGCTGACCAGCCGAGCCGCGGCGAACCGCTCGAGCGGGCCGCGCGGTTCCGCCAGCTCGTCACGCCGGATCCTCCGTTTCGTGTCCCCGGTGCCGTCGCCGGGAGTGACCAGGCGCAGGAACATCAGCCGGGCGGCGTCCCGTTCCTCGCCCGCGAGCTGCTGGAAGGTCTGCTCGGCGGTGCGTGCCAGGGCGTGCTCCACGCCACCGACGTCCTCGTACCCGGCCAGGGTCAGCGTCATCCCGCGGCGACGCCGCCACGTCTCGGCGAGCGCGTGCGACACCAGCGGCAACGCCGACGGCTGCCCGGTGACATCGGACATCAGCCGGGCGAGCAGGGCGCCCTCCACGGAGGCACCCGCTCGCGCCGCCGGCTCGGTGACGGCGCGGCGCAGGTCGTCGGCCGACATCGGGCCGACGAGCAGCTGAGCGCGATAGAGGGCGGCGACCAGCTCGGGGTGGCGGCCGCAGTGGCCGTAGAAGTCGGCGCGCACGCCCAGGACCACCCTGCTGCGCGGAGAGGCCGCGGCCGTCAGCGCCCGCACCAACCACAGCCGGTCGTCGTCGGCGCAGAGAGTGAACACCTCCTCGAACTGGTCGACGATGAGGAGCAGCTCGCCCGGCACCTCGGACAGCCGGCGGCGCAGGGCGTGCGGGTCGGCGGCGAGTTGCTCGCGCAGGGGGGCCAGCGGCTCGTCGACGAGCCCGGCCACGACCGTCGCCACCTCCGTCACGGGGTCGTGTCCGGGGGTGAGGACCAGGGCGGTGCGCTTGGACTTGGCGACCAGCCCGGCGCGTAGCAGCGACGACTTGCCGGCGCCGGACGCGCCGAAGACGCCCACGAACGGCCGCTCGTCGACCAGGCGCACCAGGGCCTCGGTCAGCGCCTCCCGGCCGAAGAACCGGTCGGCGTCCTCGACTTGGTAGGCCGCCAGCCCGACGTACGGCGACGGCGCCTGCTCGTCCACCGTGGCGTCGGACGCGGCCAGGTCCCGCCACCGGTCCCGCCACGCGTCGACGTCGCCGTCGCAGGCCGCGACGAACGCCAGCGTCACCGCGAGGCTGGGCAGCCTCCGCCCGGCCACGGCCTCCGACAGCGCGGCCGCCGAATAGCGGGCCCGCCTGCCCAGCTCGCGGTACGGCGGCTGCCCGGCCTGCTGCCGTAATCGCCGCAGGTCGCCGGCGAACCGGAGCAACGGCGTGTCCTCAGCGCCCAGCGGGCGTTCCTGACGTGGCATCGCCACCCTTTCCCACCCCGATATCGCCCTCGGGCATTCTTCACCGCGGCCGGCGAGACCTCGAAATCTCACCTTCCGTGAACACGCGAGCACCAGAGCCGATGTTCGTTTGTTCGTGGTTTGTTGTTCAGGCGCCGAGGGCGAACCTGAACACCCCGTCCGACCCTAGTGTCGGGCACGTCCCGTTCCCGCCGAACGGCCATGCCGCCGGGGCCGGGCCTCCTCATCGACAAGTCACCGAAAGTCGCGTCAGTAAGCGCGGCGGGCGATTCCCGGATAACTTCCACGGCTCGTGGCCGGGGTCGCCGTACGGTCATCTAGGAAAGGGAAGTTCTTTGTCGTTATCACGGCTTAGTCGCTTGGCGTCTGCGGTGGTCGCGGCGGGTCTCGTGGTTCTGACGGCGGGGCCGGCGCACGCCGGCTTCGCCACCACCGGCACCGAGCCCGCCTACCCCTACGCCCAGCCGGTGGACGCGAGCGTCCCGAAGCGAGGCTGCGCCACGACACTGTCCGACCCCACCAACGCCAGTGCGAGCATCCCAGCGGTTCAGGTGATCTACGCCTGGCACGAGGGGTACGGGAACCGCTACAACGACGTCGTCGAGCAGATCGCCAAGATCGTCGACCGAATGGACTGGTCGGTGGACGAGTCGACCAACTACGACCAGCACATCAACTTCAGCTGCCGGACCGGTTACAACACCAGCACCTACTCCGGCTACGCCCAGGCCCTGGTGATCCCGGAGAAGATCGAGGGCGGGACGATCGGCAGTGAGATCGCCGCCGACGTCGTCGCCGACGACCTGGCGGCGGCGGGCTACGACAACGCCAACCGCCGGTACGTGGTCTTCGAAGACTTCAGCGAGGGTACGGCGCAGGGGCACTGCGGACAGGTCTGCCTGGCCACCGCGGACGAATGGGACAGCGGCACCATACTGCACGAACTGGTCCACCTCTCCGACGCGGATCACGCCAAGGCCACTGAGGTGCCCGAGACCGTCGACGTCTCCGACGTCATGTCCAGCCAGTGGGACAACTGGAATCTGGACCAGGAGTTCAACAGCTACTACGACCCCAGCGAGCTCACCGCGAGGTTCCCCAACTACGGCCTCGCGGTGAACGTGGCCACCACCCCGTGGTTCACCTCGCCCGTCTGCTGCGACGTGGGCTACAGCAACGACCTGCTCACCGCCGAGGAACGCGGGATCGAGTCCGTGGCGCCGTCCGGCTACCCGGCGGGCTTCACCCTCTCCGGTGGCGGCTGGATGCAGGTCACCCCACAGGGGCCGGACGCCCAGGTGTCGGCCAGGTACTTCGACGGCCGCCGGTCCCTGACCATGAACGTCCAGTCGTGGTCTGAGGGGGTCCTGTCGCTCACCCGCAAGCCGGCGGTGACGGCGGGACAGCGGTACAAGTTCTTCGCCCGGGTCACGACCGCCACCTCCGGCAACGTCAAACTCCGGCTGTCCTGGTACAACTCCTCCAACGCGCTGATCTCCAACAGCGACAGCTCGACCTACGCCCTCAACTCCAACTGGCAGGAGTACAGCGTCTCGGCGGTCGCTCCGAGCGGCGCTGCCACCGCGCAACTCTCCGTGGTGAGCCCGTCCGGCCAGACCTTCGCCTACGTGCTGGACAGCCTGCAGCTCAACCACTGCAACAACGGCAAGACCACCGACGGATGCCGGCTGGACGGCCTCCTGCCCTACACCTACTAGACGGCGGTCAGGCCAGACCGGCGTAGAGAGCCTGGGTCCGCTCGGCGATGCGGGCCCAGGAGAAGTGCTCGACCGCGCGCACGCGGCCGGCCTCGCCCATCGAGGCCGCGCGGCCGGGATCGCCGAGCAGCGCGTTCACCCGCTCGGCCAGCGCCGCGGCGAACGCCTCGGGGTCGCGCGGCTCGCCGTCCCGCCCCTGGTCGATCGGGACGAGCAGGCCGGTCTCGCCGTCGGCGACGACCTCGGGGATGCCGCCCGTCGCGGTCGCGACGACGGCGGTCTCGCACGCCATCGCCTCCAGGTTCACGATGCCCATCGGCTCGTACACCGAGGGGCAGACGAACACGGCCGCGTGGGTCAGGATCTGGATCACCTCGGGCCGGGGCAGCATCTCGGAGATCCACACCACGCCCTTGCGGGAGGCCGACAGCTCGCGGACCAGCCCGGTGACCTCCTCGGCGATCTCCGGGGTGTCCGGCGCGCCCGCGCACAGCACGATCTGCGCCTCGGGGGCGAACGACCGGGCCGCGTGGAGCAGGTGGACCAGGCCCTTCTGCCGGGTGATCCGGCCGACGAAGACGACGTACGGCACGGCCGGGTCGATGCCGTGCCGGACCAGCGCCTCGGTGCCGCGCGAGGGCGCGTACTCCTCGGTGTCGATGCCGTTGTGGATCACCTGCACACGGTCGGCGGGGACGTCGGGGTAGGCCGTCAGCACGTCGCGGCGCATGCCCTCGGAGACCGCGATGATCGCGTCGGCGGCGTGCAGCGCGGTCCGCTCCGCCCACGACGACAGTGTGTAGCCGCCGCCGAGCTGCTCGGCCTTCCACGGGCGCAGCGGCTCCAGGCTGTGCGTGGTGACCACGTGCGGCACGCCGTACAGCATCTTCGCGACGTGCCCGGCGAAGTTGGCGTACCAGGTGTGGCTGTGCACGACGTCGGCGCCCTCGCAGCCGGCCGCCATCTCGACGTCGACGCCGAGCACCTGGAGGGCGGCGTTCGCGCCGGACAGGCCGCCGGGCACCTCGTACGCCCGGACGCCCGGCTCCTCGCGCGGCGCGCCGAAGCACCGCACCCGGACATCGGCCAGCCGGCGGAGCTCCCGCGCGAGGTACTCGACATGGACTCCGGCGCCGCCGTACACCTCGGGCGGATACTCACGGCTCAGCAGATCGACACGCATACGAGGAGCTTAGGCCGGGGGCCGCCGGGCAGGGTGCCCGGGAGGTCATGCGACGCCCGGTCACGACCGAAATGTTCACTATTTGCCGGTGCGCATGGTGTTTGTTGGGCGTTCGGCGGGTTAAGGTCCTGCCTATGAAGGTCCTGGCGATCGTGCTTGCGGGTGGTGAGGGGAAGCGGCTGATGCCGCTTACCGCGGACAGGGCCAAGCCCGCCGTGCCCTTCGCCGGGATGTACCGCCTCATCGACTTCGTGCTGTCGAACCTGGCGAACGCCAACTATCTGCAGATAGTGGTGCTCACCCAGTACAAGAACCACAGCCTCGACCGGCACGTCTCCCGCACCTGGCGGCTCTCGTCGATGCTCGGCAACTACGTCACGCCGGTCCCCGCGCAGCAGCGGCTCGGGCCGCACTGGTTCTCCGGGTCGGCCGACGCGCTGTTCCAGAACCTCAACCTGATCTACGACGAACTGCCGGACCACGTGATCGTCTTCGGCGCGGACCACATCTACCGCATGGACCCGCGCCAGATGGTCGAGCAGCACATCGACTCGGGCGCGGACGTGACCGTGGCCGCGATCCGCCAGCCCATCGAACTGGCCGACCAGTTCGGGGTCATCGAGGCCGACGCCTCGGGCCGCCGGATCGCGGCGTTCCGCGAGAAGCCGAAGGACGCGGTGGGCCTGCCCGACGCGCCCGACCAGATCTTCGCCTCGATGGGCAACTACGTCTTCAAGACCCAGTCGCTGATCGAGGCGCTGCGCGAGGACGCGCTCGACCCCGGCAGCAAGCACGACCTCGGCGGCAACATCATCCCGATGTTCGTCAAGAGCGGCGGCGCCGAGGTGTACGACTTCGCGCACAACGTGGTGCCCGGGTCCACCGAGCGCGACCGCGGCTACTGGCGTGACGTCGGGACGCTCGACGCCTACTACGAGGCCAGCATGGACCTCGTCTCGGTCCAGCCGGTCTTCAACCTCTACAACGACCGGTGGCCGATCTACTCGGGCCACGACCCGCTGCCTCCGGCCAAGTTCGTGCACAACGAGGGCGACCGGGTGGGGCACGCGCTGGACTCGCTGGTGTCGCCCGGGGTCATCGTCTCGGGCGGCACGGCGCTGCGCTCGATCCTCTCCCCCGGCGTGGTCCTGCACTCCCACTCGCACGTCGAGGACTCGGTGCTGATGGGTTGCGTCAAGGTCGGCAGGGGCGCGATCGTCCGCAAGGCCATCGTCGACAAGAACGTCGTCATCCCCGACGGCGCGCGCATCGGGTTCGACCCCGAGTACGACCGCCAGCGCTTCGCGGTGACCCGCGAGGGCGTCGTGGTGATCGGCAAGAACGAGATCATCGACCGCTGACCGCGCTCCGCGCCCGGCCAGGGGCGCTCAGCGGCCGTTGATGCGCCACATGGGCTCGACGACGGTCCACTGGGCCTCCCACACCCGGCGGGCCCGCCTCTGGTTGACCACGCGGGTGCAGGTCACCAGCAGCGCGAGGAGGGCCGCGGCGGCCAGCGGCACTCCCGTGCCGACGGTCATCGCGGCGACAACCGTGGTCTCCCTGTCCTGCGGCCGGGGGGCGATCGCCCCGTTGGCGTCGGTCCAGACGCGCACGGTCTCGCCCGCCCGCCGGCTCGGCGAGACCTCGATCACTCCGGACCTGGGCGTGCCGTCGGGGGCCCGCCACACGGCCTGGGCGTGGCCCACCGCCGCTCCGGCCACCGACAGCCGTGGCGTCGCCACGTCGCCGCTCAGCGTGGCCACCACCTGATAGCGGTCGTGCGCCTGCCGGGCCTCGGTCTTCAGCCCGGCGCCGTACTCGCGCACGCCCAGCAGCACGCCGAACACGACCGCGGCCACGACGCCCAGCACCGCGACAAGCCGGACCACCGCTTCGACCCGGTCGCACCGGCGTCGGAGCGGATTCCTGTCGAGGCCCAGCCATCGGGCGAACCTGGCGAATGGATTCTGCGACATCTCACACCTCACAGGGTCATTACCACTGCGAGTCCCGTTTATGCCTATTTTGCATCCCAAGAGAATCCAGGGGAACGCCCCTCCCGATATGCCTGAAGACCTTCGTCCAATTCGCCGCTCTCCCGGGCCTCCCGCTGCCAGGCGAGCACCTCGGTCTCGTCCGCCCGGCCGTCGACGACCCGCTTGGCCGCCGCCAGCGTCAGCCGGGACCGGCCCGCCATGGTGGCCGCCAGGCCGTACACGCGCTCGCGCAGCCCGTCCGGCGGGCACACCTCGTCCACGAGGCCCGTACGCAACGCCTGGTCCGCGCCGATGAGCTCGGCGGAGAAGAGCAGCAGCTTCGCGGTGGACGGCCCGGCGATCTCCGCCAGCCGCCGGGTGGAGCTGAACGGGTAGACGACCCCGAACCTGGCGGGGGTGACGCCGAAGCGGGCCCCGGCCGAGGCGACGCGCAGATCGCAGGCGAGCGCGAGCTGGCATCCGCCGCCGACGCAGTAGCCCTCGATCATCGCGATCACGGGTTTCGGAAAGGCGCTCAGTGCGCCTTCCGCGAGGATGGTCAGACCGGTGTCATCTCCGTTATCTCCAAGCTCATTGATTTCCGAAATATCGGCACCGGAGCAGAAATTTTTGCCCGCCCCGGTAAGGATGAGGACCCGCACTTTCGGATCGGCCGCGAGATCCGCCAGGATGGCCGGCAGCGCCCGCCACATCGCCGCGCTCATGGCGTTGCGCTTCTCCGGCCGGTTGATCGTCAACGTGGCCACGTGCGCGTCGAGACCCAGTTCGTACCCGTCGGTACCGTCCACTCCTCGATTGTGCGGCTCGCCCCCTTCCGCCCGCCATCGGGGTCCGCCCCCTGATGGCATAATCACCGCGCGACGGGACGATCCCGTACGCGCGATCTCAGGGAGTATGGGTGTTCGGGATCCTTCGGCCGTGTGCCCGGCACTCCTGCCCGTCGGTCCACGAGGCGTGGCGCGCGCACCTGTGCGGGCTGTGCCTGACGCTGCGGGACCACCATGGGCAGCTGGCCCGGACGGCCACCAACTACGACGGGCTCGTCCTGTCCGTCCTGACCGAGGCGCAGGTGGGCGTGCGCCCGGGGGCGAGCCGGCGGACCGCCGGGCCCTGCGCCCTGCGCGGCTTCCGGCCGGCGGAGGTGGTGCCCTCGGCCGACCGAGGCGCCCGCCTGGCCGCGGTGGTCTCCCTGGCCCTCGCCGCGGAGAAGATCCGCGACCACGCGGCCGACGGGGACGGGATCGCCGGCCGGCGCGTGCGCGGCGCCCCGCTGCGCGTGGCCGCCGCCTCGTGGACCTCGGCCGCGCGCCGCGGCGGGGAGGCGATCGGCTTCGACACCGCCGTCCTGACCGAGGTCGCGGGCCGCCAGGCGCTGCTGGAGGCGTCCGCCGGCCGTACGCTGCTCGGCCTCACCGAGCCCACCGAGACCGCCGCCGCGGCGGCCTTCGCGCACACGGCCGTCCTCGCGGGGCGGCCGGGCAACGCCGAGAGCCTGCGCGAGGCCGGTCGTCTCTTCGGCCGCCTCGCGCACGTGCTCGACGCGGTGGAGGACCTCGCCGAGGACCGGGCCCGCGGGGCGTTCAACCCGCTCGACGCGACCGGCACCTCCCCGGCCGAGGCGCGGCGGGTGTGCGAGGAGGCGCTGCACGGGCTGCGCCTCGCCGTGGCCGACCTCGACCTGGAGGAGCGCCACCTCGTCGAGGCGCTGCTGTGCGGCGAGACCCGCCGCGCGGTCGACCGTGCCTTCGGGACGCGCGCCCACGGCGGCGCCTGCGCGACGCACCGCCCGCGGGCCGGGAGCACCCCGCCGTCCACCGTCTCGACGGAGGAGGCGCCGGGCCCCTTCGGGGAGCACGGCGAGCCGCCGTGCGTCGCCTTCACGGCGGTGGCCGGGGTGGCGACCTTCGTCACGTGCGGGCTCTACCGGCCGCCGTGGAGCCCTTACCGGCAGGCGCCGTGGACCGACCGCTGCTTCTGCGACAGCTGCGACTGCCCCGACTGCTCGGGATGCTGCGACTGCTGCAGTGGGGACGGCTGCTGCAGTGGCGACGGGTGCTGCTGCGGTGACGGCTGCTGTTGCGGCGACGGCTGCTCCTGCGACTGCGGCTCCTGACGCCGGTCAGGAAGCCGGGGCGTCGACGCGCAGGCGCGGCAGGCTCTCGGGGTGCTTCTCGCGGATGAACGTCACGAGGTGCTCCCGGATGTCGCATCGCAGGTCCCAAGCGCTGGCCGAGTCGGCCGCGCTCATCAGCGCGCGCAGCTCGACCAGCCCGTTCGCGGTGACGTCGGTGACCTGGAGCGTCCAGTCCTTCTGGTCCCACAGCGGGTTGTCGCGCAGCGCCCGGTACAGCTCGGTCCGCACCTCCTCCACCGGCACCGACCAGTCCACCCGGAGGTACACGCTGCCGAGGATGCGGCTCTCGTGCCGGGTCCAGTTCTGGAAGGGATTGCTGGTGAAGTGGGACACCGGCAGGATCAGCCTCCGCTCGTCCCACAGGCGCAGCGCCACGTAGGTGAGGGTCAGCTCCTCGATGCGGCCCCACTCCTCCTCCACCACGACCACGTCGTCGAGCCGCAGGGCGTCGCTGAAGGCGAGTTGCAGCCCGGCCAGCATGTTGCCGAGCGTGGATTGGGCCGCGATGCCGCCCACCACGCCGGCGATCCCGGCGGAGGCCAGCAGCCCCGCCCCCAGCGCCCGCACCTGCGGGAAGGTGAACAGCATCGCGCCCAGCGCGATCACCACGACGACCGCCGCCGACACCCGGCGCACCAGCGCGATCTGGGTGCGGATGCGCCGGGCGCGGCGGTTGCGCTCGCCCTCGATCCGGGTGAGCCGGTCGAGCACCACGTCCGTCACCGCGTACGCCGCCTGGATCAGCAGCCACGTCACGCAGGCGATCAGCAGCAGCGACAGCACCCGCTGGAAGCCGTGGGAGCCCGATCCCGGCATGTCCGGGTCGTAGGCCGCCTTGACGGTGCCCACCACGGCCGAGGCGAAGCCCGGCCAGGTGCAGCGGCGCGCGAACGGCCCGGCGAGCGCCCACCGGTCGCCGATGAGGCGCGACCTGAGCATCCGCCGGACCAGTTCCACCGCCACGATCGCCGTCCCCACCGCGATCGCCAATGTCGCCCAGTTCCACGCTGCCGCTGTGACGGCGCCCCCGTTCGTCGTCATGGGGTTCCCTTTGCCCGGTGGTGGAACCCCTTTAAACGAGGATCAGAAGGCTTCGTCGAAGGCGACCTCTCCCTCGACCGCCACCTGGTAGGCCGAGACCCGGCGTTCGAAGAAGTTCGCCAGCTCCTGCACGTCCTGGAACTCCATGAACGGGAAGGGGTTGGCCGTGCCGTACCGCGCGGGCAGGCCGAGCCGGGCGAGCCGGCGGTCGGCGACGTACTCCAGGTAGCGCCGCATGTTCTCCGCGGTCATCCCGCCGGCGCCGTCGCCGCACAGGTCGCGGGCGAAGGCCAGCTCGGCGGCGACGGCCTCCTCCATCATCCGCACGACCTGGCCGGCCAGCTCGTCGTCGAACAGGTCCGGCTCCTCCCGGCGTACGGTGTCCACCACCTCGAAGGCGAACTCCATGTGCATGGACTCGTCGCGGAACACCCAGTTGGTGCCGGTGGCGAGGCCGCCCAGCAGCCCCCGGGAGCGGAACCAGTAGACGTAGGCGAAGGCCCCGTAGAAGAACAGCCCTTCGATGCAGGCGGCGAAGCAGACGAGGTTGAGCAGGAAGGCCCGCCGGTCCTCCCTCGTCTCCAGCCGCGACAGCTCGCTGATGGAGTCGATCCAGCGGAAGCAGAACTCGGCCTTGTCGCGGATCGAGGGGATGTGCTCCACGGCGGCGAACGCCTTCACCCGCTCCTCGTGGTCGGGCAGATAGGTGTCCAGCAGGGTCAGGTAGAACTGGACGTGCACGGCCTCCTCGAACAGCTGGCGGCTCAGGTAGAGGCGGGCCTCGGGCGCGTTGACGTGCTGGTAGAGGTTCAGCACGAGGTTGTTGGCCACGATGGAGTCGCCGGTCGCGAAGAACGCCACCAGCCGGTTGATCAGGTGCCGCTCCCCCGGCTCCAGCGTCGCCAGGTCGGCGAGGTCGGAGGCGAGGTCGACCTCCTCGACCGTCCAGGTGTTCCTGATCGCCGCGCGGTACCTCTCGTAGAACCCGGGGTAGCGCATCGGGCGCAGGGTCAGGTCCATGCCCGGGTCGAGCAGCATCGTTCTCATTGGCACGCCTCGCAGATCTCGGGGTTCTCCAGGGAGCAGGCGACCGCCCCCTCGTCGGGGATGAGGGCTTCCTCGGGGGTGACGGCCGGCACGGTCGTCTGGGCGATCCGGGTCGCCGGGCGGGAGCGCAGGTAGTAGGTGGTCTTCAGGCCCGACCGCCAGGCGTAGGCGTACATCGACGAGAGCTTGCCGATGGTGGGGGCGGCCATGAAGAGGTTGAGCGACTGCGACTGGTCGACGTACGGCTGCCGCGCGGCGGCGAGGTCGACGAGCGCCTTCTGCGGCAGCTCCCAGGCGGTGCGGTAGAGCGCCTTGAGCTCGCCGGGGATCGCGGGGATGTCCTGGATCGAGCCGTCGTGGAGCTTGATCGCGTCGCGGATCGCCCGCGTCCACAGCCCGAGGGCCTGAAGGTCGCGGACGAGATACCGGTTGACCTGGAGGAACTCCCCCGACAGCGTCTCGCGCTTGAAGACGTTCGACACCTGCGGTTCGACGCACTCGTAGCAGCCCGCGATCGAGGCGATCGTGGCCGTCGGCGCGATCGCGACCAGCAGGGAGTTGCGCAGCCCGGTCTCCGCGATCCGCGCGCGCAGCGCCGCCCACTCCTCCGGGTGCGCCGGGGCGCACGGGAAGTGGTCGGGGTGCAGGACCCCGCGCGCCGCCCGCGTCTCCTCGTACGCCGGGTGGCGCCCGCGTTCGGCGGCAAGGCCGGCCGAGGTGCCGTACGCCGCGAGCGCGATCTCCTCGGCGATCCGGGTGGAGAGGGCCAGCGCCTCCGGCGAGTCGAACGGCAGGCGCAGCGCGAAGAAGACGTCGGCGAGGCCCATGACGCCGAGGCCCACCGGCCGCCAGCGCTGGTTGGCAGCCTCCGCCTCGGGCGTCGGGTAGAAGCCGAGGTCGATCGTGCGGTCGAGGAACCGTACGGCGGTGCGGACCGTGGCGCGCAGCCGGCCGAAGTCAACGCCGTCCCCCTCGGGGGTGAGGTGGGCGGCGAGGTTGACCGAGCCGAGGTTGCACACGGCGGTCTCGCCGTCGCTGGTGACCTCCAGGATCTCGGTGCACAGGTTGGACAGGTGGATGACGTTGCGCGGCAGCGCGGTCTGGTTGGAGGCGCGGTTGGCGGCGTCCTTGAAGGTCATCCAGCCGTTGCCGGTCTGGGCGAGGGTGCGCATCATGCGGGCGTAGAGGGTGCGCGCGGGCACCTGCCGGACGTACCGCCCGGCCGCCTCCAGTTCGCGGTATCGGGCGTCGAACGCCTCGCCCCACAGGTCGGTCAGCTCGGGGGTCTCCTTGGGGTCGAACAGCGACCACACGCCGTCCGCCTCGACGCGGCGCATGAACTCGTCGGGCACCCAGTTGGCCAGGTTGAGGTTGTGGGCGCGGCGCGACTCCTCGCCCGTGTTGTCGCGAAGCTCCAGGAACTCCTCGATGTCGGCGTGCCAGGTCTCCAGGTAGACGCAGGCGGCTCCCTTGCGCCTGCCGCCCTGGTTGACCGCCGCCACCGACGCGTCGAGCGTGCGCAGCCAGGGGACGATGCCGTTGGACAGGCCGTTGGTACCCCGGATCAGCGACCCGCGCGAGCGCACCCGGGTCCAGGCGACGCCGATCCCGCCGGAGTACTTCGACAGCCGGGCCACCTGGCCGTACCGCTCGTAGATGCTCTCCAGCTCGTCGCGCGGCGAGTCGAGCAGGAAGCACGACGACAGTTGCGGGCGGCGCGCCCCGGAGTTGAACAGCGTCGGCGAGCTGGGCAGGTAGGCGAGCGCGGACATCAGCCGGTACAGCTCGGCCGCCTCGCCGACGCTCGCCGCCAGGCCGCAGGCCACCCGCAGCAGGAAGTGCTGCGGGCGTTCGAGCACCCGCCGCGTGACCGGATGCCGCAGCAGGTAGCGGTCGTAGACCGTGCGCAGCCCGAAGTACTCGAACCGGTCGTCGGCCGCCGGGTCGATCAGCGCGTCCAGCGCCGCGGCCTCGTCGGCCACGAACGCGGCGACGGTGTCGCCCAGCAGCCCGGCGGCGTGGGCCGCCGCGACCGACTCGGAGAAGGCGCGCACCCCCTGGCCCGCCGTCTCCTCCTCGATGACCCGGGCGAGCAGCCGCGCCGCCCGCCGTGAGTTCTCCGGGTCGGCGACGACCCCCGCCGCCGCCTCCTCGATGGCCCGCCAGACATCCGCGGCCGTCTCCGTGCCGCGCGCCCCGGTGCCGGGGCGCGCGGGCGCGGAGACCGGGTCGGTGATCGTCATCGGTCGCCCTCTCCTCCTCGTCTCCTGACCCGGCCGGCCGGAGGGGAGGGCACACCGCGGCGCACGCTCGTGACGGCACGGCGTACGGGCGGCGGGCCCTCCCTCGGGGCACGGCGCGGGCGCGCGCGGTGGCTCCGCGCGCGGTCGCGGGCAGGTCTTCGGGCTCGCGGGCGGCCGGCGGGACACACCCGCCGGACCTACTGGCCGTCGCTTCCCGGCGCGCTCGCGCACCAGTGCTCCAATGACGGCGGTCGTTCCCGCTCACCGCTGCGGGGCAGCCCCGGATTCACACCGGGTTCCCTCTTGCCTCACCGAGGTGAACCAGCGACGCGATGGATCCTACATCTAGTGGGCGATCACGCAAGCAGCCCTACAAGTTGTGTTGCTCACCGGATTCCGAGATCGTCGAGGAGCAGGGCCGTACGACGCACCTCGCCCGTCAGCCACTGCCGGAACTCCTCACCGGCGAGCCACATCGGCGTCCAGCCGTTGCGCTCGCACAGGCGGAGCCAGGCGGGCGAGTCCACGACGGCCCGGCACAGATCGGTCAGCGCGTCGCGCTCGCGGGCGGTCACCCCGAGGGGGGCGAGCAGGCCGGTCCAGTTCGCGTACGCCACCCGCACCCCCGACTCGGCCAGCGTGGGCGCGTCCAGGCCGGGCAGGCGCTCAGGAGACGAGACGGCGAGCGGCCGCAGCCGCCCGGCCCTCACGTGGGCGGCGACGTCGCCGCACCCGCCGAAGGCGAGCGCGGTCGTCCCCTCGGCCACCGCCGCGACGGCCCGGGCGGGGCTGTCGAAGGCCTCGTACGCCGCCAGGCGCGGGTCGGCCCCGAGCCCCCGGGCGGTCAGGCCGAGCAGCAGGTGGCCGGGCCCGCGGTCGGGGCCGCCCGCCACCTTCACCCGCTCCGGGGTGTTCAGCAGGGCCGCCGCGACCTGCTCGAACGTGCGGTAACCCGAGCCGGGGGAGGCCACGAGCACCTGCCACTCCCCCGCCAGCCTGGCCAGCGGCACGGTCCGGGTGACGAACGACCCCACGTCGCCGCGCGTGTCACCGGGCGCGCGACCGAGTGCGCAGTCGGCGAGCAGGAGAGGGTCGGCGACCATCAGCCGGTCCGTCCGCCCCACGGCGAAGCGGCCGACGGCCGACGCGCCGCTCCGGGCGTCCCGCGTGATCAGCACCCTCTGGGCCCAGCGCCGGGCCTCGATGAGGGACTTCAGGCTCCGGGCGACGCCGTCCCCCCAGCACTCCGGCGGGCCGGGGACGAGGAGGGAGATCTCCCCGCGGTACGGAGGCGCCGGGGTGCCGCATCCGCCCGCCAGGGCCAGGACTCCCAGTGCGAGAACCGTACGGCGTCGCATGCGGCACCCTCCCCCCGAAGAGTCCCTTATGCGGACACACTATGAGCAACCACCCCATGTCAGGACATAACGGACGTTACGGATGCGGCGATCGGTGCCGCCTCCTGCCGGGTGGCGGACAAGGCCGGTTTCGCCGTCGAGGGAGTCCTCAGAGCGGCGCTTCTGCACGCCGACGGCTGGCACGACACGGAGGTCCACGCCCTCCTCAACACCTAGCGCGAGCACGCCCAGCACGAGCACGGCTCGCGTCGCCGGGACGCGAGCCGTGGGTGCCGGACGGGCTTACTCGACCGTCACGCTCTTGGCGAGGTTGCGGGGGCGGTCGACGTCGCGGCCGAGGGCGACGGCGGCGTGGTAGGCGAACAGCTGGAGCGGGATCGTGAGCAGGATGGGGTCCAGCTCCACCTCGTTCCTCGGCACCACGATGCAGTCGTCGGCCGCCTCCGAGGTGCGGTGGCCGACCATGAGGATGCGGCCGTGCCTGGCCCGGATCTCGCCGAGCGTGGTGAGGTTCTTGTCCAGCAGTTCGTCGTCCGGCACGACCGCGACGGTCGGCAGCTCGGGGCTGATCAGCGCCAGCGGGCCGTGCTTGAGCTCGCTCGCCGGGTACGCCTCCGCGTGGACGTAGGAGATCTCCTTGAGCTTCTGGGCGCCCTCGCGGGCCACCGGGTAGCCGCGGACCCGGCCGACGAACATCATGCCCGGAGCGTCGGCGTACTTCTTGGCCAGCTCCCTGATCTGGTCCTCCAGGGTGAGGATCTCCTTGATCTGCTCGGGCAGCCGCCGCAGGCCGTCGCAGATCCTGCGGCCGTCGGCCGGCGACAGGTCCCGTACGCGGCCGAGGTGCAGGGCGAGCAGCGCGAACGCCACGGCGGTGGAGGTGAACGCCTTGGTGGAGGCCACCGAGACCTCGGGCCCGGCGTGCAGGTAGATGCCGCCGTCGGTCTCCCGGGCGATGGCGCTGCCGACCGTGTTGACGATGCCGAGCACCCGGCCGCCCTTGCGCTTGAGCTCCTGCACGGCGGCGAGCGTGTCGTACGTCTCGCCCGACTGGCTGATGGCGACGTACAGCGTGTCGGGCTCGACGACCGGGCTGCGGTAGCGGAACTCGGAGGCCGGCTCGGCGTCGGCGGGGATGCGGGCCAGCTCCTCGATGAGCTGCGCGCCGATCTGCCCGGAGTAGTACGCGGACCCGCAGCCGATGATCTTCACGCGGCGGAAGGAGCGGGTCTCGCGGGCGTCCATGTTGAGGCCGCCGAGGTGGGCGATGTGGAACCGGTCGTCGATGCGCCCGCGCAGGGTGCGGGCGACCGTGTCGGGCTGCTCGGAGATCTCCTTGAGCAGGTAGTGCTCGTAGCCGCCGTTGTCGTAGTGACCGGCGTCCCAGTCGACCGTGAACGGCTCCTTGGCGGTCTCCCGGGCGTCGCTGGTGAAGGTGTTGAACCCGTCGGCCTTGATGACGGCGAGCTCGCCGTCCTCCAGGTGGACGACCTGCCGGGTGTAGCGGATGAGCGCGGCGACGTCGGAGGCGGCGAACATCTCCTTCTCGCCGAGGCCGAGGACGATCGGGCTGCCGTTGCGGGCGACCACGATCTCGCCGGGACGCTGCGCGTCGACGACGGCGATGCCGTACGTGCCGACCACGCTCTTCAGCGCCCGCAGCACGGCCTCCCGCAGCGAGTCGGTCTCCTTGACCATCCGCCCAATGAGGTGGGAGAGCACCTCGCTGTCGGTCTCGCTCTCGAACTTCACGCCGTCGCCCTCCAAGCGGCGGCGCAGCTCGTCGGCGTTCTCGATGATGCCGTTGTGCACGACGGCGATCCGCTGCTCCTGGTCGAGGTGCGGGTGCGCGTTCACGTCACTGGGCGCCCCGTGGGTGGCCCACCGGGTGTGCCCGATCCCGATCCCGCCCTTGAACTTCGCGGGCACCGCCGCCGCCAGGTCGGCGACCCGGCCCTTGACCTTGCGCGTCTTGAGACTCCTGGAGTTCACGACGGCGAGGCCTGCCGAGTCGTAGCCCCGGTACTCCAGCCGCTGGAGACCTTCGAGCAGGATGGGCGCCGCATCCTTCGGCCCGACGTAAGCGACGATTCCGCACATAACCGCTCCTATCCGTAAACGATCCTCCGGAGCTGGCGCAGGGTCAGCTCCGGTGCCGCGACACGCCTCCCCGCGAGCTCGGCGGAGATCCTGGGGAAGATCTGGTCGTTGGTCAGCCCCCTCGACTTGAGTTCGCCGTGGCGGCGCCGCACGTACTCTTCCGCGGGCTCGCCGAAGTACGCCAGGACGTCGGCCACCACGCGGGCCGCCTCACCCGGGCCCAGCGAGGTGGTCCGGGTGAGGTGGCCGATCAGATCCTCGAAGGGATGCCGTGCCGTGGACACAGAGCAGGACCCTAACGCAGCGCGGATGCCGACTAACAAGTTTCCTGCCCGTTTTCGGGCAGGATAAGTGCGAAAGCGGCTCCGCCGAGTCGCGCGGCTCGTGGAGGAGCGGTGTCCACGAGCCGGCGAAAGACTCAGCCCACGGGGGCGGCGGCCCGCGGCGCCTTAAGAACGCAGCGCCCTCATGAGCGCAGCATCTTCATGAACGCGCGCATCCAGGCGGGGTGGTCGGGCCAGGCCCGCCCGGTCACCAGGTTCCCGTCGACGTGCGCCTCACTGTCGACCCAGGTGCCGCCGCCGTTCTCGACGTCCGTGGCGCAGGCGGGGTACGCACTGCTCTCCCGGCCCTTCAGCACCCCGGCCGCGGCCAGGATCAGCGGACCGTGACACAGCGCGGCGATCGGCTTGCCCGCGCCGGCGAAGTGCCGCACGATCTCCTGGACGTCGCGGTCGCCGCGGAGGTACTCGGGCGCGCGCCCGCCGGGGATCACCAGCGCGTCGTACTCCTCGGGGTTCACGTCGGCGAAGGCCACGTCGGCCGCCCACGCGTGGCCCGGCTTCTCGGTGTAGGTGTCGTAGCCGTCGACGAAGTCGTGCACGACGAACTGGAGCTTCTTCACCGACGGCGCCGCGATGTGCGTCTCGTAGCCCTCCTCGAGAAGCCGCTGGTACGGATACATCACCTCCAGGTCCTCGGCCGCGTCGCCCGTGATGATGAGCACTTTCGTCATGGTGGGTAACTCCTCTCGCACGTACGGTCGCGCCTCATCCTGTGCACGCCCGCTCCAGCGGGTCAACGCCTCGCGGCGGCCCTGGGCCGCGCCGGGCGCTCTCGGATCGCTCTCCGGGTGGGAACAGATGGCACCGGCACCCCCGGGGATCCGCTAGAGTTGAGCACGCGTCGCCGGGGAAACCCGAGCGATGGCTGCGGAAGTGGCTCAGTGGTAGAGCATCACCTTGCCAAGGTGAGGGTCGCGGGTTCGAATCCCGTCTTCCGCTCGGAGCCCGGACGACATCCGGGCACGGGCGATTAGCTCAGCGGGAGAGCGCTTCCCTGACACGGAAGAGGTCACTGGTTCAATCCCAGTATCGCCCACCACCCCATCCCAGCACTCATGCAGTGGTGCCTCATCGGCCGCGCGGGCCGTCATCCCACCTCACAGGTAGCCGATCTCAGGCAGCGGCTCCGTACGGCGATGCATCCGTACGGCGACTTCCCAACCGTGACATCCACGCGGCGACGCCCGTACACAGCAGCAGGCGCGCACAGTGGCACGGGTGGCCGCGCCGAGCAGGCGGCAGGGGTGCCGTGCTTACACCGCTCATGGTTCTCACCGCGCGGAAACCGCGCTCACCGCGCGGAAACCGCGCTCACCGCGCGGAAACCGCGCTCACGGTGCGGAAACCGCGCTCACGGTGCGGAAATCGGTGGTGCCGACGCCGGCCGCGGCAGGCGTCGGCACCGATATATATGAACGACCCGCGGTGCCGGACCCGATTTCCCGGCATTCCGCACCGCCGGTGCGGCCCCCGCCATGAGCACCGGCGTCGTCGATGGGCGCACCCATCCCTCGTCGTAATCATTTTCTATCAATTACTGCCATCCCGGCACAATCTAATTTCTGCAACGATCCCGCGACATGATCTCAATATTGTCTACATGGCGACATTTGTCGGTGAATCAGCCCTGCCCCCGCCTGTCGTGAATCGCGACAATGACGACAGACGAGAACGAGACCGCGCCCTCCGGACGATTCTTCTCCGCGTTTGTATGAATCCGCGCGATATACGGACCTCACCAGGACGCGACGACGAGGGCCTGCGGCGCGGCCCGCCGCATCCGGGTCCGCAGCCAGAGCAACTGCACGGCCGTCTCGGGGGCGCACCGGCCGGCCAGGTCGAGGAGGTCGTCGTCCTTCAGGCCGCGGGCGACCAGTGCGACCACGCTCCAGGAGAGATCGCATTCGGTCGCGAGAAGATACAACCGGTGCAGCTCGCGCAGCAGGACCAGACCGCCGCCGCTACCGCCGTTGCCGCCGTTCCCTGCGGCGCCCGCGGGCGTCAGCCTGGGGCGCGCCGACGTCACGAGACCCACCCCCTCGGGGCCCGCCCGCTGGAGCTCCGTCCTCGTCGCGTCCAGGATGACCGGGTCCGGCACCCACGGCTCCATCCGATGCTCCATCTGGCGCTCCCCCTGCTGAGGGCCCCGGTAGCGCCGCTGGTACGGCTCAAGCCGCTCCGCGTGCGCCCGGCACTGCGCGGCCAGGCGCTCGCACACGCCGCACAGGTCGGGTTCCCGGGGATGGCCGCGCCACAGTGCGTGGAACCCGCCGGACAGCTCGTGCTCCGTCCGCACCAGGAGCTCCAGGTAGTCCGCCAGGTGGACGGTCACCGATCGGCCCACCCGGAGACGGCCTTCCCGCCGGCCGTACGCGCGGTGTCAGTGCCCATGGCCCCCACCCCTCTCCGGTGATCGCGGACGTCAGACCTCCTCGTACCGCTCGCGTACGGCGACGCCGTGCCCGAGGGGCGTGGCGGCGGAGCAGACGCCCTCCACGGGCGTGAGCTCCTCGGCGGGCTCCCCCGGCCGGGGGGCGACCCGCACCAGGCGCACCGCCGCCGCGGTGCGCAGCGGCTGCCGCGACACCGGGTCCCACGAGGTGAGCGTGAGCTCCGCCGCCGCCCGCGCCTCGGCCTCGGACCGGCCGCCGAGCCGCAGGACCACGGCTCCGGGGCGTACGCCCGACAGCCGGGCGACGGCCTCCAGCGCGCCCCGGGGCGACTCGGCCCGCACGAGGTCGCCCTCCTCCACGCCGTACGCCGCGGCGTCACCCGGATGGACCTCCAGGTACGGCGGGGCGGGTGAGAGGCGCGGCGCCCGGCAGACGAGGAGAACCAGCGGATGCGCGTCGTCGGCCACCTCAGGAGACGGCTCATAATCGGCGGCGTGGAGGAACGCCCGCCCCCGGGGGCCGTCGGCGCGGTACCGCTCCTCGCCGTACTCCGCGCCGGTGGCCAGGTCGGCCCCGAACGTCTGGCAGCGCCCCGGCTCGGTGGCGAACCTCCCCCCGGCGTACAGCCGTTCCGCGCCGTAGGAGCCGGCCGGCGTGCAGGGCCACTGCACGCCGCCGGCCCGCAGCCGGTCGTAGGTGATGCCGGTGTGGTCGCAGGGACGGCCCCCGGAGCAGGCCTTCCACGCCTCGAACGCCGACTCGGCGTCGGTCCAGCCGACGAGCGGCAGGCCGTCGCGGTCGCGCAGGTCCATCCGCCGCGCGTAGTCGAGCAGGACGGCCAGGTCCGCCCTCGCCTCCCCGGGGGGCTCCACCGCCTTCTCGCACAGGTGCACCGTCCGGTCGGCGCCGGTGACCGTCCCGGTCTTCTCCCCCCAGGCGGCCGCGGGGAGCACGACGTCGGCGAGCAGCGCGGTCTCGGTGACGTACGGATCCTGGACGACAACGAACAGGTCCTCGCGGGCGAGCACCCGGTCGAGCCCGGGAGTCGCGCTCACGGGGTCGGACGCGGTGATCCACAGCAGCCCGACGGAGCCCTCCTCGGCGTACCCGAAGATCTGGGTCGCGTGGGTGGCCGGCCCCCAGTGCGGGATGACGGCGGGGTCGACGTTCCAGAGCGCGGCCAGTTCGCGCACGTGTCCCGGGTCGGCCCAGTTGCGCAGGCCGGGCAGGTCACCGGCCGAGCCCGTCTCCAGCGCGTCGCAGCCCGGCCCGCCGAGCTGGAACAGCCCGGCCCCGGGCCTGCCCAGCATGCCGAGCAGCAGGTGGAGGTTGTCGACCTGGCAGGCCGCGGCCGTCGCCTGGTTGGAGCCGAGGAGGGCCGGGCCGACGGTCGACACCAGCCGTTCGGCGGCGCCCAGGATCTCGGCGGCCTGCTCGATCCGCGCGACCGGCACCCCGCAGATCTCCGCCGCCCGCTTGGCCGGGTACGCCTCGACGGTGCGCCACAGCCGTTCGACGCCGACGGTGTGCGCGGCGACGTAGGCCGCGTCGTGCCAGCCGTTCGCGAGCAGCTCGTGCAGCAGGCCGTTGAGCAGGGCCACGTTGGTGCCGCGGCGCACGGCGAGGTGGACGTCGGCCTCCCTGGCGGCGGGCGTCCGGTCGGGATCGGCCACGATCATCGCGGGCGGCCCGGGGCCGAGTCTCCGGTCGAGCATCCGCTCCCACAGCACGGGGTGGCAGGCCGCGCAGTCGTGCCCCCACAGCGCGAGCGCGTCGCAGTGGTCCACGTCGGTGTACGAACCGGGCTGGCCGTCGGTGCCGAAGCTCGCCGCGAGGGCGGCCGCTGCCGCCGCCGCGCACCCGCGGGTGTCGCCGTCCATGTGCGGGGTGCCGATGCCCGCCTTGCCGATCACGGCGAGGGTGTAGTGCTCCTCCAGGAACAGCCGGGGGCCCGTGTGGAAGGCGATCCGGCCCCAGCCGCCGGGCGCGGCGAGCAGGTGCCTCGACCGGGTGACGACACGGTCCATCGCGACGTCCCACGTCGACTCGACGAGGTGCCCGCCCTCGCGTACGAGCGGGCGGGTCAGCCGTCCCTGGCGCGGCTGCCAGGCGGGCCACTCGCGCGGATCCAGCCTGCCGTGGTTGACCCGGTCACCGGCCCGGCCGCGTACGCCCACCACCCGCCCGCCGCGCACCGCCAGGTCGACGGCCTCCCCGTGGGAACCGGCCGCCGAGGCCGCGGGGACCCAGCACTCGACGTCGTCCTCCGTGACGCCGTCCTCCAGGAACACGTCGACCCGCACCGGCCACGGGCTGCCCAGGCGGATGACCGGGGGAAGCGCGTCGCGCATGCGTCCCGGCAGGGCCGCGGCCAGCCGTTCCACCGCGTCGGGAGGTCCGTACGGCGTGCGCCGCCCCCTGGGATCGGCGATCCGGTCCAGCACCTGGCACCTCCGCGGTGACGATGTGTGAACGACGCTCCCCGTACCCGGCGCAATGTCCTTCTGATCCCGGATTCGCCCGAACTGACCGGTTCCTTTTCGAATACTTTCCTCAGCGTGATCCGCTCAGTGATCCGTTCAGTGAGCCGCTCAGATAGCGCTCGGCCAGCTCGCAGCTGTCGCGCGTGTAGCCGGCGCCGAGCCGGGCGGCCCCGGCGGCGGCCGGGTGGGAGCCGATCCAGGCGACGAGGAGGAGGCGGCGGAACAGGATGAACGTCCAGATCTCGGCCTCGTCCTCCTTCGGGAGGTCGAGCACGGTGCGGTAGCCGCGCACCCACGACTCCGCCATGTGCGGCACCTCGGGCCGGTGCTCGATGAAGCTGACGGCGGCGGCGAGGTCGTACAGGTACCAGCCGAGGCCGCAGTCGTCGAAGTCGATGACACTGGCCTCGGCCTGGCCGTCCACCAGCAGGTTGGCCAGGCGGAGGTCGGCGTGGATGAGCCCGTACCGGTCCGGGCCCGTGCCGTACCGCTCCAGCCCCCGGCGCAGCTCGGCCTCCAGGCGGGCGAGCACGGCGTGCGCCTCCCGGTCGACCCCCACGCCGTCCTGCCACCGGCCCCAGCGGGGCGTGGGCCCGAAGGCGGCGTCGAGGTCCCAGTGGAAGCGGGTGAAGGAGGCCGGTCTCGTCCAGCCCCGGGCGTGCCGGTGCATGCGGGCGGTCAGCGCGCCCAGCCGCCCGAACTCCTCCACCAGCCGGTCCTCGGCCGGTTCGGCGCCGGGGAGGAACTCGAACATCACGCAGTGGCGGGGCTCGGCGCCCGGGTCCTCGACCGTGACGACACGGGACCCGTCGCGGGCCGGGATCACGCGGGGCGTGACGACGCCCGCCTCCTCGCGCAGCGCCTCCAGCCAGGCGAGCTCGCTGGCGATGGCGGCCGGCGACTGGTAGCCGAGCCGGTGCACCCGCAGGATCGCCCGCGTCGCGCCGTCGACACCGCCAGGGATCCCGCCGGGAACACCGTCGTGGACACCGTCGTCCGGCACGCCGCCCGTTCCGCTCCCCGTCCCGCCGACGTCCACGGTGAAGGTGGCGTTCTCCGACACGTTGAGCAACGTCACGGCGGCGTCGGGGGGCAGCCCGTACCGCTCCAGGGCACGGCGGGCGACCCCCTCGACGCGGATGAGGACGTCTCCGCCGCCGGACAGGTCGTGGACCTGCATGCGCACTCCTTGAGAATCATGTCGGCCGGTCGCCCCTCATCCTCCCCTGCGGTCTGCGCTCTCCTGATCCGGCCCCGGGATCAGGCCGCTCGATTCCGGCCTTGCAATCTCGCGGGCCGGCCCCGGCGGGATGGGTGCCGGGGCCGGGTCGCGTCAGCTCAGCGGTTGGTCCACAGATGCCAGAACCAGTCGCCCTCGGAGCAGGTGTAGTGCTCCCAGTGACCGCGGTCGATCCCGCCCTGGCCCTCCGCCACGCAGCGCGCGTGGCTCGTGAACCAGGTGCGGTACACGTCGTCTCCGGCCGGGCGACCGGCGGCGGCGTGGGCGGCCGGCGCCGCGAGAACCGCCGGGGCCGCGAACAGGGCGGCGGCGAACGCCGCGAGCCCGGCGCGCTCCAGTGATCTGATCAACGGATACCTCTTCTCTGCGAAGCGTTGACGGATGCAACGCAGAGCTACCCATCGATCACACTCCGTATGCAGAGATTTTACGTTCGGTCCCGTACGAGCCGGTCGATGTCGGGCCGGTGCGGCATCGAGGTGCTCGCGCCCTCGCGCCGGACCGACAGCGCCGCCGCCGCCGAGGCGAAGCGGAGCGCCCTCTCGGGGCCGAGTCCCTCGGTCCTGGCCACCGCGAGCGCGCCGGCGAAGGTGTCCCCCGCCGCCGTGGTGTCCACCGCCCGCACCGGCACGGCGGGCTCGTGGAGGCGGACACCGTCGCGGGAGCCGTACAACGCGCCCCGGGCGCCGAGCGTCACGACGGCCTCGGGAACGAGTTCGAGCAGTGCCTCCAGCGCGTCGCACGGGTCGTCCCGGCCGGTGAGGACCGCCGCCTCGTGCTCGTTCGGCACGATGACGCCGACCGCGGCCAGCAGTTCGGCGGGCAGCGGCACGGCCGGGGCGGGGGTGAGGATCACCTCCGCCCCCGTCGCGGCACCGGTCACGGCGCCGGCCAGGCACGCGGCGTCGACCACGGCCTCCATCGGGAGTTCCAGTTGCAGGAGCAGCGCGCGGGACCGCCCGATCGTCTCCGCGTCCTCCGCCGAGGGGCCGGTGAGCGCGCCGTTGGCCCCCGGCACGACGATGATCGAGTTGTCGCCGCCGTCCTGCACGACGATGTGGGCGACGCCCGACGGGCCGGGGACGGTCCGCACCCCGCTCGTGTCGACGCCCGCCCCGGCGAGCGCCGCGCGCAGCCCCGGCCCGAACGCGTCGTCGCCCACCGCCCCGAGGAACGCGACGCGCCCGCCCGCCCGCGCGGCGGCGATCGCCTGGTTGGCCCCCTTGCCTCCCGGGATGCTGCGGAAGGCCCGGCCCGTGATGGTCTCCCCCGGCTTGGGGGCCTGCGCCACGTACGCCACCAGGTCCATGTTGGCGCTGCCGAAGACCGAGATCACGGCCGGTCTCCCCCGGCGAGCGCGAGCGCGCGGGCACTGGCGCGGGCGAGGGCACGGGTGGCGAACGCGGTCCTCGGCCCGCCTCCGGTCGAGCACCGGACCATCAGGCCCGGCTCGACGGTCACCACGCGCGGCGGCAGCGAGCCGTCCCGCAGGCGGTCGAGCAGCAGCCGCGCGGCGGCCCTGCCGCGCTCGGCCCAGCCGAGCGAGACGCTGGTCAGCGACGGCCACGCGACCGAGGCGAGCTCGGTGTCGTCCATGCCGACCACGGCGACGTCGCCGGGGACGTCCCTGCCCTGCTCCCGCAGCACGTCGAGGGCGCCGAGCGCGATCAGGTCGCTGGCGCACATCAGCGCGTCGAGACCGGGAGCGCGGGCCAGCAGCGCCCGCGCGGCCCGCGCGCCGCGGTCGCGCGTGAAGTCGCCCACCTCGACCAGGCTCTCGTCGTACGGCAGGCCGAGCAGTTCCAGCGCCTCCCGGTAGGCGGCGGCGCGGGCCGCGCCGGGCGCCGTGCCGAGCGGGCCGTTGAGCAGGCCGATCCGCCGCCTGCCGAGCCCGTGCAGGTGGTCCATCGCGAGCAGGACGCCGGTCCGCGAGTCGCCCCGCACGGTGTCCACCGGCGTGCCCTCCGGCACCGGGCCGACGACGACCACGGGGACCCGCGCCGTGGTCACGGCCTCGATGTGCTCCTCCCCGACGCCGCGCAGCGGGCTGATGATGAGGCCGTCCACGTAGCGCTCCCGCAGCCCGCGCAGCACGCACACCTCGTCCTCCGGGTCGCCCTCGGTCGAGTGGAGCAGCAGGCGGTATCCGGCCGCCTTCAGCACGGCCTGGATCTCCCGCACCATCGCCACGTAGACGGGGTTGCCGATGTCGGACAGCGCGAAGGCGATCTGGTGGGTGCGGCGGTTGCGCAGCGAACGGGCCACCGAGTTGGGCACGTAGCCGAGTTCGTCGGCCGCGCGCATGACCCGGCGCACCGTGTCCTCGCGCGTCGGCAGCCCGTTGAGCACCCGCGACACCGAGGCGATCGACAGGCCGGCGCGTTGCGCGATCGTGGTGATCGTGGGACCCTCGGTCACGGCCACCTCACTCTGGGGAGACTCTCGTGTAGTCGTCCACGCGTCGCAGCACGCGGGAGCTGTAAACGTTTTCAGCGTGGACGGCCCTTATCAAAGCGAGGGCCACCAGCAGCGTCAAGTAACCGCGACGTAAAACGTCTAGATCACCAAGCCGCAACAAGCCGCGCGTTGGTTCTGCTCTTCGACCGGTTTCGCCCTAGAATCCGCCGATGTGAACGAAGGTCACGAGGACCCGCCCAAGCTCCCCACCCGGGAGCGATCCTCCCGGCCCGGGACCGGCCGCCACCGACGGCCGCTGCCGGCCGACCTGCCGGCCGACGCGCCCGCCCTGGTCCTGGCCGTGCCGGGCAGGGCCGGAGATCCGGCGGGCCAGGGTGCGGACGTGGCCGCCGAGGTCGCCTCCATCGTCCGGATCGACAACCCGCAACTCGACCTTCGCATCGTCTCGCTGGCCGACGGCGGCACCGACCTGACCAAGGAGTTCGCCGACATCGCGGCCAGGCGCCCGGCCGGAGGACCGGCGGCGGTGGTGGTGCCGCTCGTCACCGGACCCCATCCCCGCGTCCGGCGCGCCGTACGGGACGCCGTGACGCAGAGCGGCGCGGCGGTGCGGATCACCGAGCCGCTCGGCCCGCATCCGCTGCTGGCCGAGGCCCTGCACGTGCGGCTGTCCGAGGCGGGCCTGGCCCGCGCCGACCGCATGCGGCTGTTCAACGTCTCCTCGCCCGTCGACGGGATCATCGTCGCGACCGCCGGGGGCGACGAGGCCGCGCGCGGGGCCGACGCGACGGCCGTCCTGCTGGCCGCCCGCCTGACGCTTCCCGTCGTGCCCGCCGCGCTGGACGGCGTGCCGACGGTGCGCGACGCCGCCGAGCGGCTCCGCAAGATCGGGGCCAACCGCCTCGCCATGGTGCCGTACGTCATCGGTCCCGAGGCCGACCGCGAGCGGATCACGACGGCGGCCGAGGCCATCGGCGCCGGCTGCGCCGAGCCCCTCGGCGCCCACGAGTCGGTGGCCCGCATGGTCTGCGTCCGATACGGCGCCGCCTTCGGCGGTTTCGACGGCTTCGACGACCTGTCGGACTGAACCCCCTCGCCGGCTTCGCCCGGCGGGTGGGGTCAGGGGAGCGGGCGGCGGCCGGGGAAGCCGAGGTCGCTGCGGTGATACCAGCCGAGGGCCGTCTCCCCCTCCAGCCAGCACAGCCGTACGGACACGCCGCCGAGCACGGCGGGGAAGTCGACGAGCAGCGGGGCGACGCCCTTGATCTCGATCTCCTCGGCGTCGAACCAGCTCAGGATCTCGTCCATCCGCGCCTCCAGGCCCTTGGCCTCGGCGAGGCCGCCCAGGGCGGAGGTCCCGGCCTGCCGCAGGTCGAAGGTGAGCTCCGCGAGGTCGGCGCGGACGGCGACGAACGCGCGGGCGTGCTCCAGCACCTCCGGCATCAGCGACCCGGCCTCGTCCAGCGTGAAGATCCTCGCCACGCTCCGGACGCTACCGCATCGGCCCGCCGGAAGGTCACAGGCGGCGGCGCAGCAGGCAGAACTCGTTGCCCTCGGGGTCGGCGAGCACGTGCCACTGCTCCTCGCCGCTCTGGCCCACGTCGGCCCGTACGGCGCCGAGCTTCAACAGGCGGTCGAGCTCGTCCTCCTGGTCGCGGTCGGTGGGATTGACGTCGATGTGCAGGCGCAGCTTGCCGAGCTTGCGTTCCGGCACCGGCGCGAAGATCAGCGTCGGCTGGAGGCCGCCGAAGCCCACGTCCGGCGGGCCGATCTCGATCCACCCGTCCGTGCGCTGGATGACCTCGAAGCCGAGCACCTCGCACCAGAAGGCGGCGAGCCGCTCGGGATCGTGACAGTCGACGACGAGTTCGCTGATACGACAGGCCATGACTGCGGCTTTACCCGCGGACGGGCTCCCCATGCAGCGGGCAGCGGGCGACCTCCGGATGGAGCGCCAGCCATTCGATCCGCTGCCTGCTCTCGTCGTCCATGGGCGTGTAGACCACGATGCGGGTCTCCGGCGGCGCGGCCAGCGCCATGCTGGTGGACGCCAGGCGGATCAGGCCCACCGACGAGTGCTTGAACAGCTTCATCCGGACGCCCGGTCTGGCCACGTCGTGCATCGCCCACATTCGGGCGAACTCCGGGCTGGCCGCCGACAGCCGGGTGACGAAGCCCGTCCACGCCGGCTCTCCCACATGCCTGCCGAAGGCGGCCCGCAACATCGCGACCATCTGCGGGAGTTCCTCGTCCTTGTTCACGAGCGGGCAGCAGCAGTCCGGCATGGTGAACACCCGCCACAGGACGTTACGCTCGAGCCGTGGCCGGTCGACCACGGACGCGAAGATCGTGCCGTAGGCGGCGTTCCAGGCGAGCAGGTCGTAACGCCCGCTGTAGACGCAGGCGGGCAGCGGGTCGAGCTGGCCCAGGATCGTGTGCACCTCGGCGTCGAGGCCCTCCCCGTCGCCCGCCGGATCGGCGATCTCCGGCAGGTCCGCCAGCCGGTAGAGGTGCTCCCGCTCGGCCGCGTCCAGCCGCAGCGTACGGGCGATGGCGTCGAGCACCTGCACCGACGCGTTGATGGGGCGGCCCTGCTCCAGCCAGGTGTACCAGGTCACGCCCACGCCCGCGAGCTGGGCCACCTCCTCCCGCCGCAGGCCCGGTGTACGGCGGCGCAGGCCGGGCGGCAGGCCGACGTCCTCGGGCCGGATGCGCTCGCGCCTGCTGCGCAGGAAGGCCGCGAGCTCCTCACGCCTGGTGTTCCTGGTGCGAGTCCCCGTCGTCACCTCCCCATCTTGGCGAGTGCGTGACCGCGTTGCCAGGTGGTGTCAGTACCAGTATCGGCAGGCTCTCGTTACCGGTATCGCGACGGCCGCATCGTTGCCGCCATGACCACTGTCACCACCCGCGCGCCGGCCGCGCGGCGAACCTCGCCGGGTCTGCTGCTCACCGTCATCCTGGCGGGGCAGTTCATGGCCGTCCTCGACGCCACCATCGTCAACGTCGCCGCGCCCACGATGCGCGCCGACCTCGGGGCCACCGGCTCCGGACTGCAACTCGTCATCTCCGGCTACACCGTGGCGTACGCGATGCTGCTGATCACCGGGGCACGCCTCGGGGGGCTGTTCGGCTACCGGCGGCTTTTCCTCACCGGGCTCGTGGTGTTCACGGCCGCGTCGCTGATGTGCGGACTCGCCACCTCGGCCGGTGTGCTGATCGCCTTCCGGCTGATGCAGGGCGCGGGAGCCGCCCTGATGGTGCCCCAGGTGCTCAGCCTGATCCAGGTCACCTACGACGGCGCCGCGCGGGGGCGGGCGCTCGGCGTCTACGCCACGGTCATCTCGGCCGGCGCGGTCGTCGGTCAGGTGCTCGGCGGGCTGCTGGTGACCGCCGACCTGTTCGGCACGGCCTGGCGGCCGGTCTTCCTGGTCAACGTGCCGATCGGGCTCGCGCTGCTGGCCGTCGGCGCCCGCGCGCTGCCCGCCGTGCACGTGCGGCGTGAGCGGGGGCTCGACGTGCCCGGCCTGGTCACCCTGTCGCTCGCCGTCTGCCTGCTGGTCGTGCCGCTCGTGCTCGGGCACGAGGAGGACTGGCCGCTGTGGGGGTGGATCGCGATGGGCCTGTCGGTGCTCGCGTTCTGCGCGTTCCTGCTCGTGGAGCGGCGTGCGGCGCATCCGCTCGTCCCCGGCCGCCTGCTGCACGCCCCCGGGGTGGCCGTCGCCGCGTCGAGCATCTTCCTCGTGATGGCGGCGTACGGCGGCTGGCTGTTCGCCATGGCCCTCCACCTGCAGGGCGGCCTCGGCGACAGCGCCCTGCGGGCGGGCTGCCTGTTCGTCCCCGCGGCCGCCGCCTTCGGGCTGACCAGCCTCAACTGGAAGCGGCTGCCGGCCGGCCTGCACCGGCCGGTGATCGTCGCGTCCGCCGTCGTCACCGCCGCGGGCGAGCTGGCCCTGGCGGCGGCGCTGGCCGGCGGCGGCCACGGCGAGCCGCTGCTGGAGATCAGCTTCGTGGCCGTCGGCGCCGGCATGGCGGGCACGTTCAGCCCGCTCATGGCGGTGGCGCTGGCCCGGGTCGCGCCCGCCGACGCGGCCGACGCCAGCGGCCTGCTGGCGATGATGCTCCAGCTCGGCCAGGTCGTCGGCGTGGCCGTCTTCGGCACGCTGTTCCTCAGCCTCGCCCCGTCCGCGCACGCCGCCACGGTGACATCGCTGTGGCTGGCCGCGGTGTCGCTGGCCGCGGGCGGGTGCGCGCTTCCCCTCCTGCGCACCCGCCGGGTCAACCGATGAGCACTCGGCGAGTGCTCAGATGAGGCCGAGGGCGAGCATGGCGTCCGCCACCCTCCTGAAGCCGTCGATGTTCGCGCCGGCCACGTAGTCGCCCGGCATGCCGTACGCGTCGGCCGTCTCCAGGCAGCGGGCGTGGATGTCACTCATGATCTCCTGGAGCCGCCGCTCGGAGAACTCGAACGTCCACGAGTCGCGGCTGGCGTTCTGCTGCATCTCCAGGGCGCTGGTGGCCACGCCGCCCGCGTTGGCGGCCTTGCCGGGGCCGAAGGCCACTCCGGCCTCCTGGAACACCCGGATGCCCTCGGGCGTGGTGGGCATGTTGGCGCCCTCCCCGACCGCGACGCATCCGCCCCGCACCAGCGCCTCGGCGTCCTTGCCGGTGATCTCGTTCTGCGTGGCCGACGGCAGCGCCACCTCGCAGGGCACCTCCCACACGCTGCGCCCGGCCACGTACGTCGCCTCGGCGCCGCGGCGTTCGGCGTAGGCGCTGAGGCGGCGCCGCTCGACCTCCTTGACCTGCTTGAGGAGGTCGAGGTCGATGCCCTTCTCGTCCACCACGTAGCCGGAGGAGTCGGAGCAGGCCACGACGACGCCGCCCATCTCGCGCACCTTCTCGATCGCGTACACGGCGACGTTGCCGGAGCCCGAGACGACCACGCGCCTGCCGTCGAACGACGTGCCCTTCGCCTTCAGCATCTCCTCGACGAAGAACGCGCAGCCGTAGCCGGTGGCCTCGGTGCGCACCTGCACGCCGCCGTAACTCAGCCCCTTGCCGGTGATGACGCCGGACTCGTACCGGTTGGTGATGCGCTTGTACTGGCCGAACAGGTAGCCGACCTCCCGCCGCCCGACGCCGATGTCCCCCGCGGGCACGTCGGTGTGCTCGCCCAGGTGCCGGTACAGCTCGGTCATGAAGCTCTGGCAGAAGCGCATGATCTCCCGGTCGGAGCGGCCCTTCGGGTCGAAGTCCGCGCCTCCCTTGCCCGCTCCGATCGGCAGGCCGGTCAGGCCGTTCTTGAAGATCTGCTCCACCGCGAGGAACTTGACGATGCCGAGGTAGACCGAGGGGTGGAAGCGCAGCCCGCCCTTGTACGGCCCGAGCGCGCTGTTGAACTCCACCCGGAAGCCCCGGTTGATGTGCACCTCACCCTGGTCGTCCTCCCAGGGCACGCGGAAGATTATCTGCCGCTCGGGCTCGAAGATACGCTCGATGATCTTGTGCTCGGCGTACTCCGGGTGCTTGCCGAGGACGGGACCGATGCTCTCCAGCACCTCGCGTACGGCCTGGTGGAACTCGGCCTCCCCCGGGTTACGCCGCAAGATGTTCTCGTAGACGCCCTCGAGCCTCTCGTGCAGCACTCGACCGCTCCTCGTTTGTGCCTGATTTATCCCTTCTCACTGTAACGATGTCAAAGCTGTGAGAATGACCGTCTCATCCCCTGGGACGGACGACGGCCCGCCAGACGTCGATGACCAGGACCGGCCGCATGCCGACCGATTCGTACAGGCCGAGCGCCGGGGTGACGTTGTTGGAGTCGACGTGCAGGATCGTCCCCACCCGCCCCCGCCGCTCGTCGGCCGCGAAAGCCCTGGTGAGCAGCAGCTTCCCGAGGCCGAGGCCGCGGAAGCGGGGCCGCACCGCGAGCGTGCGGACATATCCGCAGTTCTCGTCGGACACGAAGTGGTCGGTCCCGAGCAGCATCGCCGCCGGCTCGCCGTGGACGCGGGCCAGCAGAAGCTGCCCCCAGTCGTTCGCGCTGGACGACTCCATCTCGGCGGTCCACTCGTCGAACGTCTTCGGCACGAACCCGAAGTGCTCGGCGAAGCCCTCCTGGTGAACCCGGTGGGCCGCCCGGAGCACCGCCTCGTGACCGTCCTGCCCGGGAGAGCCGGCCTCGACCTCGACCCCGGGCACGAAGACCGGCCGTACGCCGGAGTGGTCGGTCCGCATGCGGTGGAAGCTGGTGGCCGGGGCGAAGCCGCGCCGCTCGGCGGCCTCGCGCATGGGCTTGTCCTGCTCGTAGAGGCTGATGTCCACCACCGCGTGGTCGTGCCCCGCCTCGCGGGCGAGATCGGCGGCCCGGCCGAGCACCATGTCCCACAGCATGGTCGCCGCGCCGGGCTCCCGCGCCTGCACGTCGATGTCGACGTTCTCGCTGGAGCCGTTGCGCCTGGCGTAGCCCCAGCCGACGAGCCGCCCGTCCGAGCGGACCAGCCAGCTGTCGCGGTCCAGGTCGAGCTCCTTCAGCGTGTCGGCGATGTCATCGAGCGTCCAGTCGGGTCCCCCGGTCACCTCGATGTCGTGCTCGGCGACCAGTTCGTGCACGGTCGCCGCGTCGGCGACCGCCGGTCGCCGGATTTCGTAGTCGTTCACATCGCATTTGTATGTGTCGTGACTTGTGGGGGACTTGCCGGAGCCTTGTGTTCTCATGAAAGTTTCCCGCGCCCAGGGCGTCACGTGGGCGAAGCGCCCATCGTAGGCGCTGATCAGAGGGGGGCGATACCGAAAGACGTCCGCGTCGCGGTTGATCCGGGCGCGAGGGTCCGGATTCCATGGTCCCGCAGTGACAGGCGGTTGCGGGCGGTCGCCCGCAGCCGCGGGGTTCACGAGCCGCACGGCGGCCCGCCGTCCCGGGAGCATCGATGTCCAAGCATCTCACCGTGCACCTCACCGCGAGTCTCGCGGCGCGTCTCCGGATACGTCCCGCCGTGGCGCTCGCGACCGCCGTCGCCGCGCTCGCCGCCGGGGCCGCGTTCGCCACGGCCCGCCCGACGGCGGCGGTGGCCGCGACCGGCGGGTTCGACTTCACGCGGGCCCAGGTCGCCGCCACGGGCCTGCAGACGCCCTGGGGGCTGACCTTCCTCCCGGACGGCAGCGCCCTGGTGTCCGAACGTGACACGGCGAACATCATGCAGGTGCGTCCCGGTTCGTCGCCCGTACGGGTGGCGACCGTCCCGAACGTGTCCCCCGGCGGAGAGGCCGGCCTGCTCGGCATCGCGGTCTCCCCCACCTACGCCCAGGACCAGTGGGTCTACGCCTACTTCACCGGCGCCTCCGACAACCGGCTGGTCAGGTTCAGGCTGAGCGCTCCGCAGACACAGCAGGTGCTCCTCTCCGGCGTGCCCAAGGCGCAGTTCCACGACGGCGGGCGGATCGCGTTCGGCCCCGACGGCATGCTGTATCTCTCCACGGGCGACGCCGGCACCTCCGCCAACGCGCAGGACCTGAACAGCCTGGCCGGCAAGATCCTGCGGATGCGGCCCGACGGCACCGTTCCGCCGGACAACCCGTACGGCACCCGCGTGTACAGCTACGGCCACCGCAACGTCCAGGGGCTCGCCTGGGACGAGGGCGGCCGGATGTACGCCAGCGAGTTCGGCCAGAACACCTGGGACGAGCTCAACTACATCGTCCCCGGCGGCAACTACGGCTGGCCCACCTGTGAGGGCGTGTGCACCGACTCGCGCTTCCGCAACCCCATCGTCACCTGGAGCACGTCCGAGGCGTCGCCCAGCGGCCTGGCGTACGCCAACGGCACGCTCTTCGCCGGGGCCCTGGCCGGGAAGCGGCTGTGGACGGTGCCGGTCAGCGGCGGCAGCAGGACCGGCAACCCGGTGGCCGAGTTCCAGGGCACGTACGGCCGGCTGCGCGCCGTGGCCGTCGGGCCGGACGGCTGGCTCTGGGTCGGCACGAGCAACCGCGACGGCAGGGGGACCCCCGCCTCCAGCGACGACCGGATCCTCCGGGTCCCGCCGGCCGGCGGCTCGTCGCCCAGCCCCTCTCCCAGCGCCTCGCCCAGCCCGTCGGCCTCCCCGTCGCGCAGCCCTTCGGCGTCGCCGAGCCCGTCTGTCAGCCCGTCCGCGAGCCCGTCGGCCGGCCCCCGCGCGTGCTCCGCGACGTACCGGATCGTGAACCAGTGGCAGGGCGGATTCCAGGGCGAGCTCGCGGTGCGCAACTCCGGGACGGCGGCCATCACCTCGTGGACCGTCACCTTCGCCTTCCCCGACGGTCAGCGCGTCACGCAGTCCTGGAGCGGCCGCTTCACCCAGTCGGGCGCCACGGTGACCGTCGCGAACGAGACGTACAACGGCGCACTGGCCCCGAACGCCTCGACGACGGCCGGCTTCAACGCGAGCTGGTCCGGCGCCAACCGGGTCCCGTCCCCCATCAGCTGCACCGCCACCTAACCGGCACGATTATCAGTCCTACTAATAATTGAATAAAAGACCGACCCGTATATGAATCGCATTGTTCGGCGATGTGAACGGTCCCTCGTCCCGCTAATGTGGGCTGGCCCTGAACGATCAAGGGCGCATTCCCTATTTCCCGGGCACCGAGGACAACTCAAAAGTGACAAAAGGTCACATCGCCGCACTTGCGCTGCTATCTGGTATCGCAGGGGTCGTCTACGCCACTCTCGGCCTCGTCGAGCTGCACACCTTCCGCAGTGGCGTCTACGACCTCGTGATCTTCGACCAGGTGGTGCGCGGCTACGCGGAATTCGCGCTGCCCGGGTCGCTCGTCAAGGGCCAGTGGAACCACATCGGCATTCCCCTGCCGATTTTCAGTGACCATGTCTCGCCGATTCTCGCCCTGCTGGGGCCGCTGTACTGGATATACGACGGGCCCGCGACGCTGCTCGTCGCCCAGGCCGTGCTGTTCGCCGCCGCGATCCCCGTTCTGTGGGTCGCCGGGCGGCGCATGCTGGGCACGACGTGCGCCTACGCGATGGCGTGCGCCTACGCCCTCAGCTGGCCGATCGCGGAGGCGGCCGCGTTCCAGTTCCACGAGTTCGCCTTCATGCCGCTGCTCACCGCGCTGCTCTTCGAGCGCTGGCAGGCCGGGCGGCGCTCCCACGTCGTCCTGGTCGCCGTGCTTCTGCTCGCGGTGAAGGAGGACGTCGGCCTCCTGGTCGCGGGGTTCGGGGCCGCCCTGCTCTGGCGGCGGCCCTGGCGGCCCGTCGCCGCTCTGCTGATCATCGGCGGTCTCGCCTGCACCGTGATCGCGACCCGGGTGGTCATCCCGGCGTTCGGCGGGAGCCCCTACCGCTACTGGGCGTACGGCGGTCTGGGGCGGGACCTCGGCGCCGCCCTCGGGCACGTCGCCACCCACCCCCTCACGTCCCTCGCCGTGCTGGTCACCCCGGCGGCCAAGGTGGGGACCACGCTGTGGCTCCTCGCGCCCTTCGCCTTCACCTCGCTCGCGTCCCCGTTCGTCCTGGCCGCGCTCCCCATGCTGCTCACGCGGCTGCTCGACACGGATCTGCCGAGCTGGTGGGGGGTGCATTACCACTACAACTCGGCCATCGTCGTCCCTCTCCTTCTCGCGGGCGCCGACGGGGCGCGGAGGATCGCCCTGGTGATCGCGGAGCGAAGGCCGGGCCTCGACCATCGCGTCGTCACCAGGGCGTGGGCCGGGTGGCTGGCGATCGCGGCCGCCACGTCGGTGCCGCAGTTCGCCCTGCGCAGCCTGTTCGACCCGTCGTTCTACTCCGGGACCCCTCGCCAGGAGGCCGCCGCCGGGGCGGCGGCCCTGATCCCGGACGGCGCGCTCGTCGAGGCCGCCAACCAGCTCGGCCCGGCCCTCACCGCCCGCGCGAAGGTCGTGATCTGGCGGGACATGCCGTTACGCGCGCCGTGGGTGATCGCGGACACCGGCGGCCCGCAGCCGATGTTCGCGTCGCGGCCGGCTCAACTGGCCGACGTACGGCTGCTGCGCGACTGCGGCTACGAGCAGCTGTACGACCGTGACGGCTATCTGGTGCTCCATGCCGTCTCGCCGGGATCGGCCACCCCGGACCTGACACCCCACCGATGCACCCGGGACCCCGCTCACTCCTCGTAGTCGTCGCCCCAGTGCGGCCAGGAGAGGCCGAGCCTCTCGGCCAGCTCCCGGCTGCCGCCGACGACCTCGGCGTGAGACTTGAGGTCGTTGTGGCGCAGCCAGTCCAGCACGCGCGCCGCCTGGCCGCCCGGGTCCGTGTCGTCGATGGGGACGGTCCACTGAAGCTGCACCCACGGCTCGCCGTCCGGCCGGTCTTCCCCGTCGACCGACGGCTCACGTGGATGCCAGAAGACCACGTGCATCTCGTCCTGCCGATCGGCCTCCGCGTAGACGAAGCCCGCTTCGCACTCCCAGGCAGCCAGGAGGCCGGGATCCTCGCGCAGCGAGCGGCGCACCTCACGGGCGACGGAACGGGCGGGCCACTCCCAGCCGTGATCGTCCACGGCCCGGGCGACGACCTCGTCGTACGGGCCGGCGGCGAAGCGGAACGGCTCCAGCCCGACCGCCGGCGAATCGGGGTCGCGCCAGCCGCGCCAGACGACCGCGTCACCGTCACGGACGATCGTGACATAGAGGGCCCCGCAGCACCCCTCGGTGCAGTACGCCTCGGCCAGCCGTACCTCCCGAGGCTCCCCGGACGCCGCCAGATCGCTCAGCACCTGTTCCGGCGGGTGGGGCCGGCCCTTGCGGAACGCCCGTGCGACGACCGGCCGGCCGTTCACCAGCGGCCTCGTCTCCACGCGGCCCGGAAGCGCCGGATCGGAGACGACCACGTGAATCGCCAGCCGGTCCCGCCCGTCCTCGGGAAGCCGCGAGGGAAACCGCGACACGACCGGCAGGGCGGCGATCGCCCGGCGCGCCCAGGCCGCCCGCCTGCGGGTCACCGGGTCGGGCGACCGTGCCGCCCCGGTGAGCACCTCCGCCGCGCGCGCCGAGGTGAGCAGGAGGCGCAGCCGCTCCAGCGTCGCCTCCCTGACGCCCGGCAGCCACGGCAGGAGTGCGGCGTGGCCGCTGGTCAGATCCTCCGCGAGAGCCGTGGCCGACGCCAGCGAGTCCAGCACCGGCCGCACGGCCGCCGCGCGTACGGCGAAGGCCGCGAGGGCCCGGCAGGCGTCGTCGTAGTCGCGCAGCGCGGAGAAGTCCTCCCCGGCCATCGCCTGGAGGAGCCGGCCCGCCTGGAGGACCACCCCGTCGTCGGCCTCGCCGTCTTCGAGGACGTCCGCGAGGCGTACGGCCTGGGCCACCCGCAGCGCGTGCCCACCGGCCGCGGGGTCCCGGTCGGTGGCGTGCCGGAGCAGCCAGGCGACGGCGACGGGATCCTCCGCCCGGCACATCGCCTCGATGGCACGGCTGAGGGTGAGCTGTGCCGACCGCTCCGCCAGCCAGACCAGTGCCCCGGCCGAGCCGGGGATCGTCTCCAGCACGGCCACGGCCACGGGCCCGAGACAGCGCAGCAGACCGAGCGTGCGGACCAGGGGGACGTCCTCCGGGCGTGCCCTGCCCGTCAGCAGGCACAGGCCGGTCAGCGCGGGACGGCGGTCCTTCGCGTGCCGGGCCAGCCAGAGACCCGTCTCGCGGGCGGGCTCGGTGGTGAGCCAGGGCAGCCCGTCCAGGACGTCGGGCCTGATCGCCCACGCGGGCACGTCCAGGGCGCGGAGGTCCTCGTGCAGCTCGTCGAGGGAGCGGCCGGGGCCGTCGAAGTGGGCGCGGAGCACCGCGGCCAGTGCGGCTCTGGCCTGCTCGACGGAGAAGGAGCCGCCACTGGGCCGGGGACCCCGGTTGTCGGCGTCGTCGGGATAGGGGTGTCCGCCGTCGGGAAGGGGCGCGTCGGGTGTCAGCGCGTGCAGGCGGGACGCGTGATCGAAAAGGGACGGCCGGTTGTCGAGCGCCCTGCGCTCGGGGGCCAGGCTCACCGGCCGGAGACGAACTCGATTCTCTCGTTCATGCCGCACACGATGCCATCCCCCGCCCGCCGACGACAAGATCCGATGGGCGGGCGGTACGCGCGACAGCGTCACGGTCCGCGCGCCGGAGCGGCAACGGTCCGGTTCACGTCACGCGGTTCGCGTTCCGGGGGTGGCGGCCCTGGCGCGTCCGTATTCGGCCAGGGCGTGGAAGGCCGCCTTCGGCTCCCACGGCAGTCCCGGATACGCCGTCCCGGTGCGGCCCTCTCCGAGGACCTTGACGACACCGTAACTGGCGAGGTCGAAGTCGCACTCGGGGTCGGCGGAGGTCGGCAGGTCCCAGCGGGCGAACGTGTAGACGAACGCCGCGTCCACGCCCTCCTCGTCGTATATCTCGAACAGCCTCCGCACGTAGCGGGCCTGCTCGTCCTCGTCCCGTACGACCGCCTCGGTGAGGCGGACCGGGCGCGCGCGCTCGTCGTACTCGACGATCTGGTAACCGCGAGAGGCACGGTCGCCGGCCCCGAGGTAGGGGGCGCACCCGAACTCGGTGACGGCGAACGGCTTCCCCTGCGCGGTCTGGGCGCGCACTCCGGCACGGAAACCGGGGTCGGCGGCCCCGTCGAGATAACCGGCGTCGGTGGCGATCACGTCGAACGGGGTCCAGTCCACGCCCTCGAACGGCAGAGAGGCGTAGCTCACCGGGCCGCCGAACCGCCGGCGGACCTCGGCGACGGCCCGGGCGAGGAAGGCGTTGACGCGGGCACGCGCCTCGGGAATGGTGACCGTCCTGCGCTCCGGGTCGGTCAGCGCGCGAAGCCGCTCCTCGTGGGTGTCACCGGGGAGGAATCCCCCGTTGAACAGGCTGATCTCGGAGCCGGTGAGGTACACGACGGAGGCCCCCTCCCGGCGGAGCCGCTCCGCGCGCTCGGCCCCGTCCGCGAGCAGCTCCAGCAGTTCGTCGGAGGTCGGCCCGTTGGTGAACGGGCAGTACCAGACCTCCAGCCCGGCCTCGTCGGCGTGACGTGCCGCGATCTCCAGGCGGTCCGGGGCCGCCCCGGTGACGCGTACGGCGTCGCACCGCAGGTCTTCGCGGATGATCCGCATCTCACGGCGCACGACGTCCGGATCGAAGGGTTCGTGGGTTGTCGTCCCGCCGGTCGAGAAGCCGACGTCGTAGTTGATGCCGAACACGCGCATGAAGCCCTCCGGACGCCAGCTTTTTAAGGTACTTACCGTACCCTATCTCCACAGCGGAAAATCATCACCATAAATCCACATATGTCCAAAAAGTGAGTATTAGTCAATGGATGCATTGACTCGTGGTTGATTAAAGCTGAAACACATGGTTCGAGAGTGACTGTCTGTTCTTAGTCGTAGGCATGGTGCTACGGTGTCTGCCTGTTCACGCCCTGCTGTGAAACGGCACCACGTGGCCGTCCCGCCTTACAGGGAGAACAGCAGGTTCGACGCGGCCTTGTCATGCTCTGCCGCCACCCCGAGGACGCCGATGTCAGTAGATGTACACCACCGGGCGCGGAGAAGGTTTTCACCGAGGGAACTGGCGACCCTCGCCTCTCTCGGCACCCTGATCATCACAGCCTGCGCGTGGTTGTGGGCGATGGCCGCCGCCCCTTATGAGGCCAGACCGCTGATGGCGCTCGCCGGCGGGGTCTCGGCCGTACTCCTGTCCGGCGCCGTCGCGGCCGCTGTCCACTACTCCGGCACCGGTCGCCGGCTGCGTGAGCGGGCCGAGTGGGCCGGCGCGCGGTTCGCCTGGCTGGAGCGGGAAACGCTGCGAACGGCCGAGGAGTCGCTGCCCTCGCTGGGACGTCAGGTGCGGGACGGCGCTTCGGTCGCCGACGCGCTCTCCCAGGTGCCGCAGCCTCCGGACGGCCCGCTGCGGCACCTGCTCGAAGCGGCCGGGCACGAGCTCGACCTGCTCGAACGCGAGCGCGCCGTCGCCCAGGTGTCCCGCGATGCGACCGAGGACGAGATCTCCCGGCTGATCGACGAAACGCTGCCGGAGCTGTTCCGGCGGATCCAGACGGACCGGATGCCGGTGAGCGCCGCACTGGCCGAGATACGCCAGCCGGAGCAGGACCCGCTACGCGACCTGCTGCGCGAGACGGCGCGGCAGCTCTCCGAGAGCGAGCGCAGGGGCACCGCCGTGATGGCGGCGTGCGCCGGGGCCGCGGCCCGGGTGCAGGCACAGGCCACCAGCCTGCTCGCCCGGCTGCGCGAACTGGAGGAGCAGTACGGCGATCATGAGGAGGTGTTCGCCGATTTGCTGGACCTGGACCACCGCGTCTCCCAGATGAGCCGGCTGGCGGACAACATCGCGCTGCTGAGCGGCGGCCGCTCCGGGCGGCGATGGACCCGGCCGATCGTCATGGAGAGCGTCCTGCGCGGCGCGATGGGCCGCATCAGCGCCTACCGGCGCATCCGGCTGCACTCCACCAGCACCGTCGCCGTCGCGGGGTACGCGGCCGAGGGCGTGATGCACGCGCTGGCCGAGGTGATGGACAACGCCGCGACGTTCTCGGCGCACGGCACCGAGGTCCACGTGTACGTGGACGAGGAGGACGCCGGCGTCGTGATCACGATCGAGGACGGCGGCCTGGGGATGCGCCCGCGCGAGCGGCAGCACGCCACCAGGCTCGTGTCCGAGCCGCTCGACCTGCGGACGCTGTCCGGCACCCGCCTGGGCCTGGCGGTCGTGGGACGCCTGGTCGACAAGTACGGCCTGACGGTCAGCTTCCGGTCGTCCGCCCGCGGTGGCACGGGGGTCGTGATGCTGATCCCGCGCCTGCTGATCACGCAGCCCCTGCCGGCCACCGTGCCGCCCGGCGCCGAGGCGTCGGTCCGCCACCCCGTGCAGGCCGCCGTACGGGCCGCCGTGCAGGCACCGGCCGTACCCGCGCAGGAGGGGCCGGCCGACGAGTCCGAAGGTCTGCTGCCCAGGCGGCGCCGGGGGCAGACGCTGGCCGAGGCGACCAGGGCGCGGCAGGCATCGCCGGCCAAGCCCGCGCGCGAGGGGCCTGACTCGGCTGCGAGGTTCGCCGCGTTCCGCCAAGCCGGCGGCCGTGGGCGTACTTCCTCTTCAGCCCCTCCCCCGGCCCCGGGCGACTCCTGACACGCGTCCGCCGACCACCGGACATCTTTGGATTCACAGATGAGGAGGCAGGGGCGTCCCTCCCGCGCCGAAGGGGCACCCCGTCGTTTCTATGAGCACAACCGACGCTTCGCACACCACCGATCGTGACTTCGACTGGCTGCTGGAGAACCTCAAGCAGAAGACCCCGGGGATCAGGCATGTGCTGGTGCTGACCAGGGACGGCCTGAAGATGAGCTTCACCGCCGGCCTCGGCCGGGACGGGGCCGACCAGCTCTCCGCTCTGGCCGCCGGAATCCAGAGCCTCTCGCTGAGCGCCTCCGCCGAGTTCGGGGACGGCATCGGAGCAGGGCAGGCGATGGTGGAGTTCGCCGGCGGACTGCTGCTCATCGTGCCGGCCGGGGACGGCGCCCACCTGGCCGTGGTGGCCGAGGAGGACGGCGAGGTGGGGCTCATCGCGCACAACATGAACGAACTGGTGGAGCAGATCGGGGTGTACCTCACTGCGGCGCCGCGGCAGACGGAGAACAGCGACGACCGCGGATGACACGGCGAGCCATCGACCAAGAAGACCCTGACCGGCTCTACACGGTCACCGGTGGGCGCACCAGCGCCGATGAGAAGACCTTCGACTCGGTCTCCCTCATCGTCAGCGAGTGCGCCCCCACCCCCGGTATGCAGTCCGAGCACATCAAGATCCTGCGGATGGCCCAGCGGCCGACGGCGGTGGTGGAGATCTCGGCGGAACTGCGCCTGCCGGTCAGCGTGGTGAAGATCCTGCTGTGCGACCTGCTGGACACCGGTCGCATCACCGTCCGTCATCCGTCGATCGCCGCGCAGGCCGGACGACCGGATCCCGAAATCCTGAGGCAGGTGCTCGTTGCCCTCCACAACCTCTGACCAGACAGCGGACGCCATGCGAACGCCGCTACGCACGACCGCCGCGGACGCCCTGAAGATCGTGATCGTCGGCGGGTTCGGAGCGGGAAAGACGACCATGGTCGGCTCGGTGAGCGAGATCCGCCCGCTGAGCACCGAGGAGGTCATGACCCAGGCGAGCGTGGGCATCGACGACGCCAGCCGGGTACGGACCAAGTCGACCACCACGGTGGCCTTCGACTTCGGCCGGATCACGCTGAACGCGAGCAGGGTGCTCTACCTGTTCGGCGCGCCCGGTCAGCAGCGGTTCTGGTTCTTGTGGGACCAGTTGTTCGCCGGCAGCCTGGGCGCGGTCGTCCTGGTGGACGCCCGCCGCCTGGAGGATTCCTGGTACTCCATCGACCGGCTGGAGCACCACCGGACCCCGTTCGTCGTCGCGGTCAACCGCTTCACCGACGGGCCCACCCTGGATGCGGTGCGCGAGGCGCTGGCGCTGTCGCCCGAGGTCCCGCTCATCGACTGCGACGCGAGAGAGCGGGCCTCGGCCAAGCACGTGCTGATCACGCTCATCGAGCACCTCACCCGCACCTACGACCAGTTGCCCGCCCGAGAGAGCATGCCGTGACGAACTCCGCTCCCCTGCCCGACTCCACAGACCCGTCCGCCGCCTCGCCCGCATCGCGGCATCCCGAGCGGAGACGGGAGCCGCTGGAGGGATACGACGACCACGCCGATGCCGTACGACTGCACGCGTCACTGATCGGCGACGACCCGACCGCGCTGTTCCAGGAGATGCGCCGCGAGCACGGCCCCGTCGTCCCCGTTCTCCTCGACGGCATGCCCGTCTGGTACGTGATCGGTTATCGCGAGCTGCACCATGTCACCAGCCAGCCGCAGTTGTTCGGCCGCGACCCCAGGCGCTGGAACCTGCAGGACCACCTCCCCCCGGACTGGCCGGCGCGCCCGTACGTGACATGGCAACCGTCCGTGATGTACTCCGAGGGAGCCGAGCACCAGCGGCGGATCGGCGCCATCAGCGACACGCTGGACAGCGTCGACCGCACCGAGCTCGCCCTGATCTGCGAGCAGATCGCCGACCGCGCGATCGACGAGATCTCCGGGAACGGCCAGACCGACCTGATCTCCCAGTACGCCGACCGGATTCCGGCTCAGGTCATCACCCGGCTGTTCGGGCTGGCGGAGACCGACCTGCCGGAGCTGGTCGAGGACGTCAACATCGTGTTGGGCGGGGGTGAGGAGGCCCCCTCGGCGATCACCCGGATTCTGGAGAAGGTGAGCCGGCTCATCGCCGACAAGCGCGCCCTGCCGGGCCAGGACCTCACCTCGCACATGCTGGCACACCACGCGCGGATCACCGACGAGGAGATCGTCCAGGACCTGATCATGACGATGATCTCCTCCCATGACAACTGCTCCAACTGGATCGGCAGCACCCTGCGGCTGATGCTGATGGACGACCACTTCTCCATGAGCCTGCAGGGCGGCCGCAGCAGCGTCGGCGAGGCGCTGAACGATGTGCTGTGGAAGGACCCGCCCGTGCCGAACATGCCCTCACGCTGGGCCGTGCAGGACTGCGAGCTGGCCGGGCGGCGCATCCGCCGGGGCGACATGCTGGTGCTCGGCGTCGCCGCGGCCAACGCCGATCCGCAGGTGCAACCGGCCGCCCATGCCGGCTCCGGCGCCAACCGGGCGCACCTGGCCTTCGGCCACGGCGAGTACGGCTGTCCCTTCCCCGCGCCCGAGCTCGGCGGGATCATCGCCAAGACGGCCGTGGAGGTCCTCCTCGACCGGCTGCCCGACGTGTATCTCACCGTGAAACCGGACGCGCTGCGCTGGCGCCCTTCGCTGTGGGTTCGCAGCCTGGAGGCCCTGCCCGTACGGTTCAGCCCGACCGTGCCGACCGGCCGGGGCCCGTCGAACATCTGGAACGCCTCCAGGTGAGGTCAGGCCGGAGCAATAAGGTGCTGCCATGGAATATGGACGACTTGGCACCACTGGTCTGAAGGTCAGCAGGCTCTGCCTCGGCATGATGAGCTACGGGGAGGCCTCCAAGTGGGGCGGCTGGGCCCTGGAGGAGGATCTCGCCGAGCCCATCGTCCGCAGGGCCGCCGAAGGCGGGGTGACGTTCTTCGACACCGCCGACATGTACTCGGCCGGCGTCAGCGAGGAGGTCACCGGTCGGCTGCTGCGCAAGATCTTCGCCCGGCGCGACGACTACGTGCTCGCCACCAAGGTCTACTTCCCGATGGGCGAAGGCCAGAACGACCGGGGCCTGTCCCGCAAGCACATCATGTCTGCCGTCGACGCCTCCCTCACCCGCCTGGGCACCGACCACGTCGACCTGTACCAGATCCACCGGTGGGACGACGAGACGCCGATCGAGGAGACGATGGAGGCGCTGCACGACGTCGTCAAAGCCGGCAAGGCCCGCTACATCGGCGCCTCCAGCATGCGGGCCTGGCAGTTCGCCAAGGCCCAGCACACCGCCGAAAGACGAGGCTGGACCCGCTTCGTCTCGATGCAGAACCACTACAACCTCCTGGACCGCGAGGAGGAGCGGGAGATGATCCCGCAGTGCCTCGACCAGGGCGTGGGGCTCATCCCGTGGAGCCCGCTCGCCCGCGGCCTGCTCGCCCGCGCCGGCCAGCCGGCCGACACCGCGCGGCAGACCGGCGACGGCGCCCGGCAGCGGCAGCTGTACGGCGGACCGGCCGTCGAGACGATCCTGGACCGGGTGGCACGGACCGCCGCCGACAGGGGCGTCTCCCCCGCGACCGTCGCCCTCGCGTGGCTGATCAGCCGTCCGGGCGTGACCGCCCCCATCATCGGCGCGACCAAGGAGCACCACGTGGACGACGCGCTCGCCGCGGTGGACCTCACGCTGACCGAGGAGGAGATCGCCTTCCTGGAGGAGCCGTACCAGGCCAGGTCGCCGCAGTACTGAAGCCCGTCCCGGAGCGGCGTGCGGGTCATGACGTAAATCCGTTGCCCGGGCCGGGGGCGGGCGGCAGGCTGTACGGGTGCTGATCCGACGTGAGAACCTCGGCGACGTCGAGGCCGTGCGTGGGGTGGTCGCCGCCGCCTTCGCTCCCCACCAGGAGGCCCGCCACCCCGGCCGGCCGCAGGTGCCGCCGGTCGAGGTCGTCCTGCTCGACGAGCTGCGTACGGACCCGGGCTGGCTGCCGGAGCTGTCACTCGTCGCACCGGCGCCGGACGGCGGGATCGCGGGTCACGTCCTGTGCACCAGGGCCCACGTCGGGACCGTGCCCGTGGTCGGCCTCGGCCCGCTGTCCGTGCATCCCGCCCACCAGCGGCGGGGAGTGGGGTCGGCGCTGGTGCACGCCGCGCTCGGGGCGGCGGAGGCGCTCGGCGAGCCGCTGGTGGGGCTGCTCGGCGACCCCGCCTACTACCGGCGGTTCGGCTTCGAGCCCGCCTCGGCGCACGGCGTCGCGGCGCCGGACCCCTCCTGGGGCGAGTTCTTCCAGGTGCGCGTCTTCGGGCGGTCCGCGCCGCGCGGGCCGTTCGCCTACGCCGAGCCCTTTTCCAGGGTTGACGGCGGGTGATCGGTATGACATGCAGCTCCTCGTGAAGAAGATCCTGACGTGGCTCGTCCTCGTCGTCACGGTGACCGGCTGCCAGAGCACCGCCGAGTCCGCGACACCGGCGCCCGCCGACTACCCGGCCAAGGTCGTCGAGCAGGAGGCCGTGGACGGGCGCACGGACCAACTCGTGATCGACTCCCCAGCCACGGGCGGGCGGCGATCGGTGTGGGTGCTGAAACCCGCGGCCTGGAAACCGGGTTCCACCGGCTGGCGCGCGTTGTACCTGCTGCACGGCTGCTGCGCCGGCGGCGGCTGGGACTGGCTCAGGACGGGAGAGGTGGCTCGGCTGACCGCCCGGCTCAACGCCGTCGTCATCGTCCCCGAGGGCGGTTCGATGGGCTGGTACGCCGACTGGCGCGACGGCCTCGCCTGGGAGACGTTCCACATGACCGAGGTGCCCCGCCTGGTCGAGCCGCGGTACGGCGTCGGGACGCGCCGTGCGGTCGCCGGTTTCTCCATGGGCGGCCTCGGCGCGTTCGGCTACGCCGCCCGGCATCCGGGTGTGTTCGAGGCCGCGGCATCGTTCTCCGGGGTGCTCGACACCCGCGAGGACGTCCCCGGATATCGGGCGTTCATGGCGGACAACGGCGTGGACACCGAGGACCTGTGGGGCGACCCGGGCGCCTGGCCGGAGCACAATCCCGCCGACCTGGTCGGGCGGTTGAAGGGTGTGCGCCTCTACGCGTCCTCAGGCGACGGGGAGCCCGGTCCGCTGGACCGGGGCGACGAGGCGATCGATCGCACCGAGGCCGCGATCATGCGGCAGAACCGGAACTTCGCCAGGGCCGCGGAGAAGGCCGGGGTGAAGGTGACGACGGATTTCTACGGAAAGGGCACCCACACCTGGCCGTACTGGATACGTTCGTTCGAACGCGCGCTGCCACTTCTCCTACCCTGAGACTCATGGGACGGGCAAATGACGAGGCGGCCGCGGCGCTGCAGGAGTACGCCGAGCTTTTCGCGCTGAACGGCGGGGACGCGTTCCGGGTGCGCAGCTACCAGAAGGCGGCCAAGTCGATCGCGGGGTTCCCCGGAGACCTCGGTGAGACCGACGTCCGGTCGATCCCCGGGGTGGGCGAGGCCATCGCCAAGAAGGTCGAGGAGTTCCTCGCGCGGGGCAGCTTCCGGCAGCTCGACGACCTGCGCGCGCGGGTGCCGGAGGGGGTGCGCAGGCTGACCCGGATCCCCTCGCTCGGCCCGAAGAAGGCGCTGTTCCTGTTCCAGGAGCTGGGCATCGACTCCCCCGCCGCCCTGGCCGAGGCCATCCGGGCCGGCCGCCTCGGCGGCGTGCGCGGCTTCGGCGCCAGGACCGAGGAGAACCTGCTCAAGGGCATCGAGCACATGGAGCGGTCGGGCGACCGGGTCCACCTCGGGATCGCGACGGACCTCGCCGAGCGGGTCGTCGCCTCGCTGCCCGCCGAGAGGATCGCCGTCGCGGGATCGCTGCGGCGGATGCGCGAGACGATCGGCGACGTCGACGTCCTCGCCGTCGGCGACCCCGGCCTGATGGACCTGTTCGCCCGGCAGCCGTACGTCACGGAGGTCGTCGCGAAGGGCGAACGGAAGACCTCGGTGCGGACCGACCGCGGCCTGCAGGTCGATCTGCGGCTGGTCCCCGCCGAGTCGTGGGGCGCCGCGATGGTCTACTTCACCGGCAGCAAGGAGCACAACGTCCGCATCCGGGAGATGGCGGTCAGGAAGGGCTGGAAGCTGTCGGAGTACGGCCTGTTCGACGGCGAGCGGCTGATCGCGTCGGAGACCGAGGAGGAGATCTACCAGGCGCTCGGCATGCAGTGGGTGCCTCCGGCGCTGCGTGAGGACGGCGGCGAGGTGGAGGCCGCGCTGCGTGGCGAACTGCCGCGCCTCGTGGAGCTGAGCGACCTGCGGGGCGACCTGCACACCCACACCGATCTCACCGACGGGATCGCCTCGCTGGAGGACATGGTCGCGGCCGCGGCCGCCCGGGGCTACTCCTACTATGCGGTCACCGACCATGCGCCCGACCTGGTCATGCAGCGGATGACGCTCGACAAGGCCCTCGCCCAGCGGGCCCGCATCGCCGAACTTCAGGCGAAATATCCGGACATGCGGTTGCTGCACGGCAGCGAACTGAACATCGCCCCCGACGGCTCGGTGGACTGGCCGGCCGAGGTGCTGGCCGGGTTCGACGTCTGTGTGGCCTCGGTGCACTCGCACTTCACCCAGTCGCGGGAGGAGATGACCCGCCGTTTCGTGGCGGCGTGCGAGAACCCGCACGTCCACGTCATCGGCCACCCCACCACCCGGAAGATCGGCAAGCGGCCCCCGGTGGACGCCGACTGGGACGCCGTCTTCCGCGCCGCCGCCCGGACCGGCACGATCATGGAGATCGACTCCTATCCCGACCGGGCCGATCTGCCCTCCGACCTCGTGCGGCTCGCGCGCCACCACGGCGTGACGTTCTCCATCGACAGCGACTCCCACGCGATCCCGCACCTGGCCCACCAGAGGTTCGGCGTGGGGATCGCCCAGCGGGCCTGGCTCACTCCGGACGACGTCGTCAACACCTGGCCGCTCGACCGGCTGCTGGCCCGTCTCGGCGGGGACCACGCGACGCCCTGAAGGACCTCCTCGACCTGAACGAACGCCTCGACCGCGTCGACACCGGCTGACCGTGTCCGCGCCGCCCGACTGTTGGAAGCCAGGGCATGCGGACGGCGCGGGGATGGCCCTACGCCGTCAGGCGAGCGGGTCGTACGCGAACGCCCGCACCTCTTGCGCACAGCGGCAGGAGGCCGCGATCTTCCTCGCCCACTCCAGCGCCGCCTCGCGGGAGGGCAGGTCCAGGATGGTGTATCCGCCGTTCAACCGCGTGGCCTGCGGATAGGTGCCCTGCGTCACCGTGCCGTCACCGGCAACGAGGACGGGGGCGACGTCTTCGTCTATCCCGCCGCCGAAGACGTAAACGCCGGCATCCTTGGCCTCCTGGATGACCGCGTGAGCGTCGCGAACCACGTCAGGAAAGTCCTCGTCCGCGACCACCATGGCGGCGCTGGGGAAGGAGATGAGAAAGTGCGTCATCCCTCGATCCTGCCGCGCGCCACCGACATTTCCGGAATGCGCTCTCACAGCTCCCGGAGGATCGCGTGGAGCAGGGACTCGGTGTTCCTGGCGGGCTCGGCCTGCACGCTGAGCTCGCTCATCACGAGGGTGTAGTCGTCGACGTCTTCCTGCTTGTCGAGGTAGAGAGCGCCGCTCAGCTGCTCCAGATAGACGACGTCGGAGAGGTCGGGCTCGGCGAAGCGCAGGATCGTGAAGGAGCCTCCGGCGGCGGCGTGACCACCGGCCTGGAACGGCAGGATCTGCAGGGTGACGTCCGGGCGCGCGGCGACCTCGATCAGGCGCTCGATCTGGCCGCGCTGCACGGCGTGGCCGCCGACGGGACGGCGGAGCGCCGCCTCGTCCATCACGGACCACAGCCGGGGCCCGTCGGGGTGGTCGAGCAGCCGCTGGCGCCGCAGGCGGAGGCTGACCCGGCGCTCGATGTCGTACGCCGACGCCCTTCTGTGGCGTACGCGGAAGACCGCGCGGGCGTACTCCTCGGTCTGCAGCAGGTCGTGGACGAACTGCGCCTCGAAGGTGCGGATGGTGGAGGCGGCCTCCTCCAGCCCGACGTAGGGCCCGAACCAGCTGGGCAGCAGGTCGTTGTACTGGTGCCACCAGCCGGGCACGCCGGCCTGCCGCGCCAGCGCCTGCATCGTCTCCCGCTCGGAGCTGTCGGTGACGCCGTAGAGGGTGAGCAGTTCGGCCAGGTCGTGCTGCTTGAAGGGAATGCGGCCGAGCTCCAACCGGCAGATCTTGGAGTTGGAGGCGCGGATCGCCCGCCCGGCCTCGTCCCGGCTGATGTTCCTGCTCTCGCGCAGCCGGCGTAACTGCCCGCCGAGCATGATGCGCAGAACCGTCGGTCCGCCCCGCGGCTGCGCCGGTCGTCCGTCCGGGTAGGTCGCAGACCCCGCTCCGGCCGAGATCATCTCTGTCCTCTCCTCGGTTCACATGTGGTTCATGGTCAAGTGATGCGCTTGTACACGCTTTCGAACACCATGCCACATCGGATCACTGTTCGTGGGGTGCCGGATGCAACCGGTTGCATCGGAACGGGCCCGGGGGCCGATCGTCTGGCGCGGGTCACGGCCGCACCTCGACATCCCCCGGCGGCACGGGGGAGAAATGCGGCGGTAACGCGCCGCTGCCATGATGGTCACGGTGCGCAGGCGGACGATCGCCGAGCGCCGGGGAGGGGTGCCAGGAGGATGACGAGATGCGCCAGCTGACGGCACTCGACGCGCAGTTCCTGTCCGTGGAGTCGGCGACGACCGCGGCCCATGTGGCGGGCGTGGCCGTCTTCGACCCGTCGACCTCGCCCTCCGGCGGCCTGACCCGCGAGGCCCTGCTCACCCTGCTGCGGGAGCGGCTGCACCTCGCCGCGCCGCTGCGGATGCGGCTGGCCGACGTGCCCCTCGGCCTGGACCGGCCGTACTGGATCGACGACCCGGACGTGGACCTCGGCGCGCACGTGCACGAGACCACCCTGCCCGCGCCCGGCGGCGAACGGGAGCTCGCGGCATATGTGGCGGACGTCCACGCGCGGCGGCTCGACCGGACACGTCCGCTGTGGGAGGCGCACCTCATCCACGGCCTCGCGGGCGGGCGGGTCGCCCTCTACATGAAGGTGCACCACTGCGCGATCGACGGCGTGACCGGGTCGGAGATCCTGACGGCGCTGCTCGACCCCTCGCCGCAGCCGCGTCTCGCGCAGGCGCCCGCGCCCGCGAGCCCGCGCCCCGAGCCGCCGCGGCCGCCGGGGCTGCTCGCGATGCTCGCCGGGGCGATCACCCGCACGATCGTGCAGCCGGTGGAGGCATTGTGCTCGCTCGCCCGCGCCGCCGCCGACCTGGACACGATCCCGGTGGTGTCGGCGCTGCCCGACGCGCGGCTGGTGGCCCAGGCCGCCCGCGCGCTCGCGGGAGACCCGCGCAGGCTGCCGGAGACGCCGCCGCTGGCCGCGCCGCGCACGCCGTTCAACGGCCCGATCTCGGGGGCGCGCGCGGTCGCCTTCGGGTCGGTGCCGCTCACGGAGGTCAGGAGGGTGGCCAGGGCCTTCGGCATGGGCCCGAACGACGTGGTCATGACGCTGTGCGCCTCGGCGCTGCGGCGCTGGCTGCTCGCGCACGACGCGCTGCCCGACCGGCCGCTGGTCGCCGCCGTGCCGGTCGCGCTGCGCGCCGCGGGATCGCCGCCCGGCCCCACCGACGGGCGGGTCGGCAACCGCATCTCGGCGATGATCACGCCGCTCGCCACCGACGTCGCCCGTCCCGGAGAGCGCCTGGCGGCCGTACGCTCCGCGCTGGCCGCCGCCAAGCGGCGTTTCGCCGTCTCCCACCGCAGCTGGCTGGACGACGTGTGCGCGCTGGTGCCGAACGCGTTCGCCGCGCTGGCCACGCCGCTCGTGTTCCGGCTCGCGGGAGTGGCGGGGGCGGGCGTGAACCTCATCGTGTCGAACGTGCCCGGCTCGCGCGTGCCGCTCTACCTGTGCGGGGCGCGGATGCTCTCCTATCACCCGCTGTCGGTGGTCACCGACGCCACCGGTGGGATCAGCATCACCTGCGCGTCGTACGACGACCGGCTGGACTTCGGCGTCGTCGTGTGCCCCACCCGGGTGCCGGACGTGTGGAGCGTGACCGGCCACCTGCGCGAGGCGATGGACGAGCTCGTCACGCTGCTCGACGAGGCGCCGCCGCACGGAAACCGCGAGCGGGAGTCGCCGGAGGAGCTCGAACAGGTGGAGGAGCGCGAGGAGAAGGTGCCCGCCTGAGGGACCGGTGCCCGGCCGATGACAGACCAGCGGCTGATCAGCGGCCGATCGGTGGCTGATCAGTGCAGGGCGCCCGCGATCAGCTCCGCCACCGCGTCGGGGTCGATGTGGTGACCGGTGAGCAGGCAGATGCTCTCCTGGTACAGCAGCACCGCGGCGAAGGTGGCGGCGGCGGCCTCCACCCGGGCGGCGTCGCCGCGCCCGCCCGGCAGGGCGAGCTCCAGGGCGAACCTCGCCCTGCGGATGATCTCGCTGTTGAGCCGGCCCAGCCGCTCCCGTACGGACAGGTGGGTGTCGGCCTCGCGGAACAGGATGCGCCGCATCGCGGGGGACGCCCGCAGCGGCAGCCGGCGGGCGAGCCGCGACAGCGTGCCCGCCGCGTCGCCGGGCAGAGCCTCGACCTCCTCCTCCGTGACGACCGTGCGCTCGTCCACCAGCGAGACCAGCACGTCGATCTTGCGCGGGAAGTAGTGGAAGACCAGCCCCTTGGGCACCCCGGCGAGCTCCGCGATCCGCGCCGTCGGCGTCGCCTCGTAGCCGCCGCCCGCGAACAGCTCCTCGGCCGCGTCGAGGATGCGGGTGCGGGCGTCGCCGTCCTGCGGGCGCGCCCTTCTCCGGGTACGCGACCAGGCCTTGGCGGTCTGGAGGGGGTGGTCCACGGACCGAACCCTAACCAGAGCGGGTGCTCCAGCACCATGACGCGAGGGACAGGGCAGTCATACGCCCGGCCGCGGGCGGGTGGCCCGCGGCCGGGCGTACGGGGGCGCCGGCGGGGTGCCGCCGGCGTCCCGTGTCAGTGGTTCGCCTCAGTGGCTCGCCTCAGGGGTTCGCCTCAGGGGTTCGCCTCAGTGACCGGTGGCCTGCTCGGCGCCGATGCCGGTGAGCGAACGGACCTCGATCTCGGCGTACTTCGACGCGTTGTACTCCTTGCTCAGGATCGTGCCGAGGTAGCCGCACAGGAAGCCGATCGGGATCGAGAAGATGCCGGGGTTCGACAGCGCGATCAGGTGGAAGTCCACGTCGGGGAACATCGCCGTCTTGGCGCCGGAGACGACCGGCGAGAAGATCACCATCACCACGGCGGAGATCAGGCCGCCGTAGATGGCCGACACCGCGCCTGCCGTGTTGAACCTCTTCCAGAACAGGCTGTAGAGGATCGCCGGCAGGTTGCCCGAGGCGGCGACCGCGAAGGCCAGCGAGACGAGGAAGGCCACGTTGAGCGACTGGGCGAAGATGCTCAGCGCGATCGCGACCGCGCCGATCACGAAGGCGGCGACCCGGGCGACCACCAGTTCCTGCCGCTCCGTGACGTCCCCGCGCTTGAACACGTGGGCGTACAGGTCGTGGGCGAAGCTGGAGGACGAGGCGAGCGTGAGCCCGGCGACGACCGCGAGGATCGTGGCGAACGCGACCGCCGCGATGACCGCGAGCAGCACCGTGCCGCCGACGTCGCCGAAGACCTGTGCGCCGATCTCCTGGGCGAGCAGCGGCGCCGCCGTGTTGCCCGACTTGTCGATCTTGCCGTGGACCAGGGCCGCCGCGCCGAAGCCGAGGACCAGCGTCAGCAGGTAGAAGACGCCGATGATGCCGATGCCCCAGAGGACCGACTTGCGGGCGTCCCTGGCGGTCGGCACGGTGTAGAAGCGGATGAGGACGTGCGGCAGACCGGCGGTGCCGAGAACCAGGGCCAGGCCGAGGCTGATCAGGTCGATCTTGCCCCAGATGCCCTGGGCCTCGGTGCCGTACTTGAGGCCGGGGGTGAGGAAGGCCTCACCCTTGCCGCTCGCCGTCGCGGCGTCGCCGAGCAGGCCGGACAGGTTGAAGCCGAACTTGCCCAGCACGAGCAGGGTGATCAGGGCGGCACCGACCATCAGCATGACGGCCTTGACGATCTGCACCCAGGTGGTGCCCTTCATGCCGCCGAAGACCACATAGATGATCATCAGCAGGCCGACCGCGATGATCGTCCAGATCTTGCCGGCCTGCGAGGTGATGCCCAGCAGCAGCCCGACCAGGGCGCCCGCGCCGACCATCTGCGCGAGCAGGTAGAAGATGCTGACGACGATCGTCGACACGCCGGCCGCCGTACGGACCGGGCGCGGGGACATCCGGAACGCCAGCACGTCGGCCATCGTGTACTTGCCGGAGTTGCGCATGAGCTCGGCGACGAGCAGCAGCGCGACCAGCCAGGCGACGAGGAAGCCGATCGAGTAGAGGAAGCCGTCGTAGCCCGACAGCGCGATGATGCCGGCGATGCCGAGGAACGACGCGGCCGACATGTAGTCGCCGCCGATCGCCAGGCCGTTCTGCAGGCCGCTGAACGAGCGGCCCCCGGCGTAGAAGTCCGCCGCGCTCTTGGTGTTGCGGCTGGCCCAGAACGTGATCCCCAGCGTGAGGGCGACGAAGACCACGAAGAGGATCGTGGACAGGGTCTCGTGACTCACTTGGCGCCCTCCCCGACCTCGTCGCGGCTGTCGGCCGCGGTGCGCAGCTCGTCGGCGAGCGGGTCGAGCTTCGCCGCCGCGTGCCGCGAGTACGCCCAGGCGATCAGGAACGTCGAGACGAACTGCAGCACGCCGAAGACGAGGGCGACGTTGATGTTGCCGAACAGCTTGGTGCCCATGAAATCCCGGGCGAAGCCCGACAAAAGCACATAGAGGAGGTACCACACCAGGAAGGCGATGGTCATGGGGAAGGCCCAGGACCGGTAGCGGCGGCGCAGCTCCTGGAACTGCTCACCCGCTTGTATACGCTCATAGACCGATGGATCGTGCTGGACGGTCACAAGATCTCCTTGGGCAAGTGATCTGAATCACCACAACGTAGGAGCGTGGTGCACCCGCCGACGAGCCCCGGGGACCGCCGCATCGCCCAGCCGTGTCGCCGGATCGTTCACATGGCGCGACAATGCGACGAATGGTCGGTTGCGCGCGCCGAACGGTCACGCCACCGCGGTACGTGAAACGCTTCAGCCGTCGCGGTGCGAAGGCGGGGTGAGCGAGCGCAAGCCATACCCGAGCGATTCACCCGACGAACGGTGGACCATCGGCAGCAACTGTCACATCAAGGCCGGCTCTATCACTACGGCGTGACTGGAGCCGCAGATCACGAACACTCGTTCGCCTTGGGCGCTGAGATGGGAGACAAGGCGGACCAGATACCTGTTGCGTTGATCATTGGAATCCTCGGTCAGTCGCTCGAGATAACCGGGGAGAACGGTCTCGTCGGACACGTCCCGCCAGTCTTTGCCGCCGGCGAAATCGCGCCGCCAGATGCGGTCGATGTCGGCGACGCTATTGATCTCTCCGCGTATCGCCGGGTGATCCGCCCGGCCGAGGAACTCCTCCACGAAGGCCTCCGGCGACTCAGGTTTGCCAAACCGCAGCTTACTGAAGTAGGGCCTTAACACCATGAAGAGCGCTACCCGGTCCTTCGCGTGCACGCGGGCGAGATAGGCGATGTGCTCGTCAAGCGGCTGCTCCCACGTGTACGCCTGCACATCGTCCTTCTTGGCCAGCGCGTACACGTGACCCGACTCGCCATAGTGCTCCACCGGATCCATAAAACCCGGCGCGAGGAATCCCAACCTGCCTTCGACCAGGGCAACGGTGGGGCGCAGCTCCCGCCACATCTCGTCGATCTGCCGGAGCTGCCGATCGACGGATGCGGGCTTGTGCTCAGCCCCGAAGACGACCACGTTGCCATGGCGGTAGGTGTAGGGACGGCGGTGCTCTTCGGAGTACTGCGACCGTGGAATGATGCGCGCTTCCGCGGGGGATGTCGCCGGCGGCTGCGGGTAATAGGCCGGCGACCGCCAGAAGTAGGTGAACGTCAGCAGCGCGAGCGTTGAGGCCGCCACCAGCAAGGACACGACCGCCCATAGCAGAACTCCTCGCATGTCAGCTCACGCTGCGGAGCAGCTCGTGTATACCGCCCGTGTCCGCTTTGACCGCAGCCAACTCTGAGCGCAGCGCAGCTATCTCATCCGCCTGTGCCTGCTGGGCGGCGAGGGACTTCACCGCGAGATCACGCAACGCGTTGTCGCGGTCGACCGCGGCCCGGGCCTCCCACGCGCGGCGCCACTGCCTGGTCACGTAAACCGCCAGCAGGGCTACCACGGCGAGTGTGATCACAAATCCGAAGGTGCCCTGCCAAGCAACCAGATCAATGCTCTCGTCCACCGATTGAGTCACTTCTCCTCCATTGTTCGTACCGCGTCCTGGATCGCTTCCGGGGTGAGCTGAAAGGCGAACGGCGCGACATCGAAGAACCGCATCGCCTTGCCGTCAGCGGACAGCTCCATCCGGCCGACGACAAGCCCCACCTCTTCCAGCCGGCGCAGGTGCATGTGCACCAACGGCCGGCTCAGCTGGAGCTCACGAGCCAACTGACTGACGTAGTTGCTGCCACCGGCCAGCGCCGCGATCAACCGCAGCCGCTGCGGGCTCGCCAGCACTGCCAGCACCCCAACAAGATCGGAGCCCATGACGCTCCCTTCTAGCTCGTGCTGACACGTGTCAGTCGTAACTTACACATGTAAGTGTGTTTGGAACAGCCTCGTACACCGAACGGCGGGGCGTGATCGTGCGAAACCGGTTTTCGTTGCGATGTCCCTCAGCCCCCAGGAGAACGCCGGACCACAGGGAAACGCCGGGCTACATGTGCCGGGGACGCCAGTCGCCGCGGTCGACGTTCAGCGTCTCCGGCGTGTGCAGGCGGACCATCGTGCGGGCCACGCCGCGCGGCACCCGCGAGGGTGTCAGCAGCGACACCGTCACCATGACGGTGAACGACACGGGCACCGTCCAGGCGGCCGGCTCGGCCAGCAGCGACCCCGCCCAGCCGGTGTGCGGGCCGCCGCTGATCGTCACGACCACGGCGGTGCAGGCGAGCCCTCCCCCGGCCAGCAGCCCGGCGAACGCCCCCGTCGTGGTCAGCCTGCGCCACCAGATGCCGAGCACGAGCAGCGGGCAGAACGACGAGGCGGCCACGGCGAACGCCAGCCCCACCACGGTCGCCACCGGCAGCGACCTGGCCACCCCCGCCAGCGCGAACGGCACGACCACCGCGAGCACGGTCGCGTAGCGGAACGAGCGCACCCCGCCGCGCAGGATGTCCTGCGCGATCACCCCGGCGACCGACACCGTCAGCCCCGACGAGGTGGACAGGAACGCCGCGAACGCCCCCGCAGTCACCAGCGCGGTGAGGAACTCCCCCACCGGGCCGCCCACCAGCCGCCCGGGGAGCGTGAGGACGACCGTGTCCCCCGCCGGCACGCCGTAGACGTGGCCGAGGTAGCCGTACACGGCGGGCATCACGTAGAAGGCGCCGAGCAGCGTGAGCACGACGAGCGTGGTGCGGCGCGCGGCCCGGCCGTCAGGGTTGGTGTAGAAGCGGACGAGCACGTGGGGCAGTCCCATGGTCCCGAGGAACGTCGCCAGGATCATCGAGTACGTCTCGTACACCGGGTGGTCGCGGCCGTGCAGCGGCAGCGCCCACTCGTCTCCGGCGGCGAGCCCCGGCGCGCCGCCGGACCACCAGGCCATCAGCATGAACACCAGCGGCAGCGCCAGCGCGGTGAGCTTCAGCCAGTACTGGAACGCCTGCACGAACGTGATCGACCGCATGCCGCCCGACAGCACGTTCGCCGCGACCACCGCCGCCACCAGCAGGCTGCCCGCCCACGGCGGCGCCCCCGTGATCGTACGGAAGACCAGCCCGGCGCTCTGGAACTGCGGCATGAGGTAGAGCCAGCCGATCAGCACGACGAGGACGCTCGACAGCCGCCGCACGGCCATCGACTCCAGCCGCGCCTCGGCGAAGTCGGGCAGCGTGTAGGCCCCCGAACGGCGGAGCGGCGCCGACACCAGCACCAGCAGCACGAGGTAGCCGCCGGTCCAGCCGACCGGCAGCCACAGCATGTCGGCGCCGAACGTGAGGATGAGCCCCGCGACGCCGAGGAACGAGGCCGCCGACAGATACTCCCCGCCGATCGCCGAGGCGTTCCACAGCGGCGAGACGGTGCGGGACGCGACGTAGAAGTCCGAGGTGGTGCGGGACATCCGGATGCCGAACGCGCCGATGAGAACGGTCGCCAGCAGCACCACGCCGACCGCGGTGATCTGACTCACCTACGCACCGTCCTCACCGGCGCACGTCCTCACCGGCGTTCCATGAGGTCGGCGAAGTCGCGTTCGTTGCGCTCGGCCTGCCGGACGTACAGCCAGGCCCCGACGACGAGCGCGGGATAGATCAGCCCGGCCAGGACCACCCACGGCAGCGGCAGCCCGAACAGCTCGGCCGCGCGCAGCTCGGGGGCCAGCAGGAACAGCAGCGGCAGCCCGCCCACGACGCACGCCAGCACCGTGCACACGAAAAGGGCCAGCCGGAACTGCGTACGCACCAGGGAGCGCATGTAGACCTCACCCAGGCGGGTCTGCTCGTCGATCTCCCGGGTGAGCGGATGGCGGGGCCGGCGGGCCGCCGCCGTGCGCGGGCTGGTCACCGTCACCCGGCGCGGCCTGCCCGTCACCGGGCCTGGCCCTTGCGGGCCCGGCGGACGAGCAGGTCGCGTAACTCCCGCGTGTGCCGCCGGCTCACCGGGATCTCGGTGTCCCCCACGCGCACCACGCACTTGCCCGAGTCGATGTGCAGTTCGTCGATGTGCCTGACCGCGACGAGATGGCTGCGGTGCACCCGCAGGAACCCGGCCGTCGCCCAGCGCTCCTCCAGCGTCGCCAGCGGGATGCGGACCAGATGGCTGCCGGTCGCGGTGTGCAGCCGCGCGTAGTCGCCCTGCGCCTCGACGTACCGCACCTCGGTGCTGGCCACGAACCGGGTCACGCCGCCCAGCTCGACCGGGATGGTGTCGGCCTGCGGCCCCTCCCCCGGCTCGCCGCGGCTGCCGCAGACCCGGCGGATCGCCTCCGCGAGCCGCTCCGGCCGTACGGGTTTGAGCAGGTAGTCCTCGGCCTTGAGCTCGAACGCGTCAACGGCGTGGTCGTCGTACGCCGTGACGAACACGATCTTCGGCGGACGGGTGAACTGGGTCAGCAACCGGCCCAGCACCACACCGTCGAGCCCGCGCATGCGGATGTCGAGGAACACCGCGTCGACCGGCCTGCCGTCCGCGATGGCGCGGTCGAGCAGCTTGAGCGCCGCGGCGCCGTCGCGGGCGGTCAGCACCTCGCCGATGCGGGGGTCCGCTCTGAGCAGGTAGGCGACGTCCTCCAGCGCGGGCTGCTCGTCGTCCACCGCCAGGACCCGCAGGCCGCTCACGATCACCCCTTTCACCGGCCGATGCTCTAGAGAGTGATGACCAGGACGACCGGAAGTCAACGTTTGCGCGTGTCACGAGACGGTGTCAGAGCACCGACACTCCGGGGTGGTATTTGGGGATGCGCACCGTGACCTTGGTGCCCGCGCCGGGGCCGGTCTCCACGACCAGCCCGTACTCGTCTCCGTAGACCTGGCGCAGCCGCTCGTCGACGTTGGCGACGCCGATGCCGCCCGCCCCCGAGCGGTCCTCTCCGGCCAGCACGCGCCGCAGCCGTTCGGGGTCCATGCCGACGCCGTCGTCCTCGACGGTGATGCCGCACTCGGCTCCGTCGTCCTCGGCGATGATCGTGATCCGGCCGGCGCCGGGCTTCGCCTCCAGCCCGTGCCGTACGGCGTTCTCCACCAGCGGCTGCAGGCACAGGAACGGCACCGCCACCGGCAGAACCTCCGGGGCGATGCGCAGCGTCACCAGAAGCTGGTCGCCGAACCGGGCCCGCTCCAGGGTCAGGTAGCGGTCGATGGACCGCAGCTCCTCGGCCAGCGTCGTGAAGTCGCCGTGCCGCCGGAAGGAGTAGCGGGTGAAGTCGGCGAACTCCAGCAGCAGCTCCCTGGCCTGCTCCGGGTCGCTGCGGACGAACGACGCGATCGTGGTCAGCGAGTTGTAGATGAAGTGCGGCGATATCTGCGCCCGCAGCGCCCGCACCTCGGCCTCCATCAGCATCGTCCGGGACCGGTCGAGCTCGGCCAGCTCAAGCTGGGAGTCGACCCACCGCGCGACCTCCTGCGCCGCCCGCACCAGACCGGCCGAGGCGTGGTCGCCGTACGCCGCGAGCGAGCCGACCACCCGGTCGTCCGTGGTGAGCGGGACGACCACGGCGTGCCGGACGGGACACTCGGGCAGCGCGCAGGCGAGCGCCCGCACCTGGGTGCGGCCGTCCTTCAGCGTCTCCGCGGCGTGCTCGAACGCGTCGGCGGCGTGGTGGTCGCCCGCGCCGTCGTACACGAGCAGTTCCTCGCCGTTGGTGATGGCGATGGCCGGGGAGCCGAGCAGCTCGCGCAGGTGCCGCGACGCCTTGAGCGCGCCGGCCTGGGTGAGCCCGGCCCGCAGCGGCGGCGCGGCCAGCGACGCGGTGTGCAGCGTCTCGAAGGTCGCCCGCTCCGCGGGGCTGCTGCCGAGGTCGCGCCGGCCGCGCAGGACCCGCCAGAGCACGACGGCCGGCACACTGACGAGGACGGCGACGACGAGCGCCGTGACGACCGGTTCCACGCCGCCGCAGCCTACCCCCCGTCTACCGGGCGCCCGCTCGCGCGGCGGTGAGCGGTCCTCATCGGTCGCCGGAACGCCCGGACGAGCACGCCGGAGCCGCGTGCCTTCTAGGCTCGTCCTCGTGAAGACAGGCGGGTTCATCGATCGTGTCGTCACCGCCGTCGCGGTGCTCATCATGGATCTCGTCCTGCTGATGACCGCGGGGTTCGCCATCCGCCGGGCACGCGACCGCGGCGTGCTGTGCGACGGCGGCACGGTGTTCTGCTCGGGCGGGGACCCTGCTTTCGCGCAGTGGCAGGCGGAGATGGCTTTCCGCTCCGCCGTCGCCTACGGTTCCTTCGCCGTCATGGCCACGATCCTGATCGCCAGTCTGGTCGCCGGCCGGCGGCGTGGACGCGACGAAATCGTGATCATACAGCTCACGGCCCTCACGACCGTGGCGGCGCTCGCGGTCCTGTGGGAGCCGTACAGGCAGTGGTGACAGATCCGCGCGCGACGGCGACCAGCGCGCGGCTACTCGTCGTTCTCGTACGTCTCCCGGCACTGCTCCGTGCTCATGTCGCCGGGGGCGCACAGCCACACGTCCAGGGCGAGGTCGACGGTGCGCCGGCGGCCCGCCGACGTGTAGTGGACGCGAACGCCTTCGGCGTGCGCGGTGGCGTCACCGGTCTTCCCGTACTGCAGGCCGAGCTCCGTGCCGAGGGACTCCCCGTTCTTCGCGCAGACCGTGGTGACGGCGGAACCGCGGGCCGGGAAGCCGAGCTCGGTCAGCGGCCGCTCGGAGTTGCCGAGCATGGGGTGGTCACCTCGCCGCCGGAACGAGAACGCCTGTAAGGCGATTCCACCACTTGGGTTGATCAGGTCGATCCTGTCGATGACGGCCGCACCGGGCCCGTCCACGCACATGACCCAGCCGCCCAGTGAATAGGGCCGGTGGGCGACGACGCCGGGAAGCACGACACCGATCGAGACCTCGTCGTCCGTATAGGGGGAGTTGCTCAGATACAGACGTGGGCCGTCGGCCACGCTTCCGGTCGTCGTGACCACGACCACGACGGCCGTCAGGATCAGGCGGACGAGGGCGCGCACGGACACCGTCCCGTCCGGCACCTCACTCACCGGCGTCCAGCGCGGCGCGGATGCGGGCGGCGTAGTCCGCGATCTCGGCGTCGCCGTCGTACTTCACCCGAGGCCAGAAGAAGCCGCGCAGGCCGTCCTTGCGGTTGCGCGGCACGACGTGGACGTGCAGGTGGGGGACGCTCTGGCTGATCCGGTTGTTCATCGCGACGAACGTGCCGGCCGCGCCGGTGCCCGCCTCGACCGCCCGCGTGACGGCCCGGACCCGGGCGAAGAACGGCCCGACCTCCTCCGGTGGAAGATCCGCGAGGGTCTCGACGTGGCCGCGCGGGACGACGAGCACGTGTCCCTTGAACACCGGGCGGGTGTCGAGGAAGGCGGCGGCGACCTCGTCGTCCAGCACCACCCGCGCGGGCCGCTCCCCCGCCGCGATCTCACAGAACACGCAGCCGTCCACGGGGTCCATTCTGGGTCAACCGCCGGGGGCGCCGCGCGGAGGCCGGGCATCCGCCGCCGTCTCCGTGCGGCCGGCGTACGGCGGATGCCCGGCACCCCGAGGGATCTACTCCTGGGCGTTCTTCGCGGCCCGCTGAGCGTCCTTCTGGACCCGCTCGATCTGCGCCTGAGTGACATTCAGCGCGCCGAACTGCTTGACCGCCTGGTAGTAGGTCCAGGCGAGGCCGTCGCAGGTGCTCTTGCTGACGCCGGAGTATCCCGCGCAGACCTGCTTCATGTCGAAGTAGAACGCGTCGTCCACATGCGACTTGTTGCCGGAGAACTGGTTCACGGCCTTGTAGTTGCGGTAGCCGAAGTCGTGCCGGCGGCAGGGCATCCTGAAGTCGAACCCGAGCGGCTGGTCGGGGCTGCTGGAGCACAGGTCCGTCGACCAGTCGAAGGCGTAGTCGGCCCAGCCCGACTGGTTCTGCCAGGCCGAGCGCCAACTGGCGGCGCTGGAGGCGGTGGCCTGGGTGAAGGTGGACAGTGCCGCGAGCTTCTGTTCGAGGGTCACGGCGTGTGCGGGGAGAGGCGACGCGAGCAACGCGGCGAAGGAGAGGGCGGCGGCGGTGAGGGCGCGTTTGACCATGGGCTCTGCCTTTGGGTGGGGGGTGCTCTCACGGCAGGAATCTGCCACCGCCCAACAATGAGCCCATGTATTCGGAAATTCTCGCGCCAGACCAGATCGAGATCACGGCGCACGTTCGTGAACAATCGCTCTTTACAGCAAAAACGTGTTCTTGTAAGTGAGCTCTGCCTTCTTCTGAGCCTTTCCCCATCGCCGGGGCGCGACGACCGTATCCCGGCCTGTCACACCCCGGCGACGGCGGCCCTTGTGCGGACGCGCCCCGTCAGCCCGTGCGGGACTCGCTCAGGCCCTCTTCCGGGACGGGCTCCTTGGGGGGATCCCGGGGATCGACGTACGGCTCCGCGGGGGACTCGCCGTCGGCGATCCTGCGCCCGCGCTGGAGCTCGGCGTCGAGCTGGGCTCCGGTCAGGATGACGATGTTCGACAGCCACAGCCAGATGAGGAAGACGACCACCGCCGCGAGCGTGCCGTACGTCTTGTTGTAGGAGCCGAACCGCGCGACGTACAGCCCGAAGCCCGCGGAGACCACGACCCACGCCACGACGGCCAGCAGGCTGCCCGGGCTGAGCCAGCGCACACCGGGCTGGCGCACGTTGGGCGCGGCGTAGTAGAGCAGCGTGATCATGCCGGTCGCGAGCAGCACCAGGACCGGCCACTTCACGATGCCCCAGATCGTGACCGCGGCGGGCCCGAGACCGAGCATCCCTCCGGCGATCTCGGCGAGGCGGCCGGTGAAGGTCACGGCGAGCACGGAGGCCGCCATCAGGACCACCAGCAGGAGCGTCAGCCCGACCCGGAGCGGGGTGACCTTCCAGAACGGACGGCCCTCCCTGATGTCGAAGATGGCGTTGGTCGCCCGGATGAAGGCGCCCATGTAGCCGGAGGCGGCCCACAGCGCGAGCAGCAGACCGCCGATCGCGAACACGCCGGCGGTCCCCTGGTGCTGCTGCACGTTGGCGAGGCCGGTCTGCAGCAGTTCCTGGACCGGCCCCGGCGTCAGCGACTTGACGTTGTCGAGCAGCGGGCCGATGGCGTCCTGGCCGAGCAGGCCGAGGATCGACACCAGCACGATCAGACCCGGAAAGATCGAAAGGACGGCGTAGTAGGTCAGCGAAGCCGCCCAGTCCTGGACGTTGTCCTCCTTGAACTCCTTGGCCGTGCGCTTGGCGACCCCGATCCAGTCGCGTCGCGACAGCCTCTCCAGCGGCCCCTGCTCGTCCTCGGGGTCGGTCATCGGTGGGCGAACCTCCGGGTGAACGTGCTGTTGTGCTTCGCGGCCGGGAACATCCGGGCTCCGCGCGTCGTGCGGCTCCCGCCGAACACGCCCTTGCCGGACGCGCTCTTCCCGAACATGCCCTTCCCGCCGAGCATGCCCTTGCCGAACATGCTCTTACCGGACGTGCCCTTGCCGAACATGGCCTTTCCGCCGAAGACACCGCCGCGGCCGAACATGCTCTTCCCGAACACGCCCTTGCCGGGCGTCGTGCGGAACATCGCCGGGCGGCCGCGCATGCGGGTCTTCTTGCCGTACAGACGGATCCGCGCCGGCAGGCCGGCCTTCGCGGAGAGGCTCCGCCTGACCATCCCACCCCGCTTGCCCAGCCCGCCCGGTCTGCTCAGGAAGATCGGCATGCCGAGCCCGGTGGTCTTCGCCGTACGGCCCCCGCCCCGGGTGACCCGGCGCAGCAGCAGCACCGCGCCCCCGGCGGCGGCGACGGCTCCGGCGGCGGCCAGGAGGTCCGGGCGGTTCCTGACCTGCTCACCGGCCCGGCCGGCCGCCTCGCGCATGTGCGGCGGGGCGGCTTCGCGCACCCGCCCGGCCACTCCGGTGGCCCTGGCCCGCGCCGCGGTCATGGTCGCGTGCACGCGCTCCTGGGCCCGCCCCTTGATGTCGGCCTTCGCGGCCAGGGCCTCGATCGTGTCGCCGAGGTCGTCGCGGGTGCGCTCGATGTCCCGGCGCACCTCCGAGATCTCGTCGTGGCCCTTCTCGTGCTCGCCGGTTCTCTTCCCCGTCTCGGTCCTCGTGTCCCTCGCCGTCTCGACGGGCTCCGGGCCGGGCCTGGCCTGCCGTACGGCGTTGAGCGACTCGGGCTCGGTGACCGGCTCTGACACGTCCTGTCTGTGCACTCCCACGGTCCCGGCGTTGGGCCGGGCCGCACCGGGGTCGGTCTCGGTCATCTGCGCGCACTCTCCTTCATGACGTCGATGTCTGCCTTGAGGCTGCGCATCGCCTCGTCGGGAGTGGGCGGCGCCGCCCGGGACATCTGCTCCTTGCCCACCAGGGCGAGCAGCCCGGCGATCGCCAGCAGCGCGGCGCCCACGATCAGCGCGGCGGCCCAGGCCGGCAGGATCAACGCGAGCGCCAGGATCGCCGTGGCCACGAGGGCACCCCCGCCGAGCAACGCGACGACGCCGGCGGCGCCGAGCAGGCCGGCGCCCATGCCGGCGCGCTTGCCCTTGCGAGTCATCTCCAGCCGCGCCAGTCGCAGTTCGTCGCGGATCAGCCGGGAGACGTCCTCGGACAACCGGCGGACGAGATCGCCTGTGGACGGCGACTCCTTCTGGATGGTCATGGCCTGCCTCCCTTCCAGGTTGGGAAGCGCCTACCCACAGCCAAGAGCCCTAACCACCGCCGTCCCCGGGGTGAACGGTGAGGCCGGAACAGATGAAAGTTTCAGTTCCGTACGCACACGTTTTTTGTCACGGACCGGCAAAAGGCCAGCAAGGGGCCTCGGCTCACCGCACCGCACGGTTACAGCGTGAGGCTCCCGCAACGCGTCATTGACATACGGGGGGCCCAATCCACAATCCTGAGGTGGGAGCGCTCCCATCGTATCGGTTCAGATCCACCCCTGCCCGCATCGGCTGTCGAATCCGCTACCTGGCATTTCTTCATCCGATGCTTCCCACCCCTATTCTTTTTGGAGACCCCCCGCAAATGCGAACGAGAGCTCTTAGCACGGGAGCGCTCCCACGATCGCGGAGACGGATCGCCCTGCTGGCGGCCGCCACCGTGTCCGGTGGCCTCCTCGTCGGGCTGACGCAGACGCCTGCGTCCGCCGCCGTGGCCTGTGATGTCCAGTACGCGCTCAACTCCTGGGGTTCGGGCTCCGGCGGTTTCACCGCCAGCCTTGACATCAAGAACCTGGGCGACCCGATCAGCAGCTGGACGCTGAAGTTCAACTTCCCCAACGGGCAGAAGTTGTCGAACGGCTGGTCGGCGAACTGGAGCCAGAGCGGCACGACCGTCACGGCAACGAACATGTCGTGGAACGGCAACCTCGGGTCCGGCGCGACGACCAACGTCGGGTTCCAGGGAACGTGGACCGGCAGCAACAACAAGCCCGCCTCGTTCTCCGTCAACGGGGTGACCTGCGGGGCTACCCAGAGCCCGTCGCAGTCGCCGTCCCAGTCGCCCTCGCAGTCCCCGTCGCAGTCCCCGTCGCAGTCCCCGTCGCAGTCGCCGTCCCAGTCCCCGTCGCAGTCGCCGTCGCAGAGCCCCTCCGCGTCGCCGTCGACGAGCCCCGGGACGGACAACCAGTACGTCAAGAACTTCCTCACGATGTACAACAAGATCCACGACCCGGCCAACGGGTACTTCTCGCCGCAGGGCGTGCCGTACCACTCGGTCGAGACGCTGCTCGTGGAGGCGCCGGACCAGGGCCACGAGACGACGTCCGAGGCCTACAGCTACTACCTGTGGCTGGAGGCGATGTACGGCAAGGTCACCGGCGACTGGTCGAAGTTCAACACCGCGTGGCAGTCGATGGAGAAGTACATCATCCCGGCGCGCGCCGACCAGCCGACCAACGACAAGTACGACCCCAGCAAGCCGGCGACGTACGCGGGTGAGTGGAACGACATCTCGGGGTACCCGTCCAAGCTGGACAGCGGCGTCAGCGTCGGCACCGACCCGATCGCGAACGAGCTGAAGAGCGCGTACGGCACCTCCGACATCTACGGCATGCACTGGCTGCTGGACGTCGACAACACCTACGGCTTCGGCCGCTGCGGCGACGGCACCACCAAGCCGGCGTACATCAACACCTACCAGCGCGGCCCCGAGGAGTCGGTCTTCGAGACCATCCCGCAGCCGTCCTGCGACACCTTCAAGTTCGGCGGTCCGAACGGGTTCCTCGACCTGTTCACGGGTGACGCGTCGTACGCGAAGCAGTGGAAGTACACGAACGCGCCGGACGCCGACGCCCGCGCCGTCCAGGCCGCCTACTGGGCGCTGACCTGGGCGACCGAGCAGGGCAAGCAGTCGCAGATCTCCACCTCCGTCTCGAACGCGGCGAAGATGGGCGACTACCTGCGCTACTCGATGTACGACAAGTACTTCAAGCAGCCCAACTGCACCAGCACCTCCTGCCCTGCGGGCACCGGTAAGAACGCGTCGAACTACCTGCTGTCCTGGTACTACGCCTGGGGCGGCGCGTACGACACGTCGGCCGGCTGGGCGTGGCGCATCGGCTCCAGCCACAACCACTCGGGTTACCAGAACCCGCTGGCGGCCTGGGCGCTGTCGAACGTCAACGCGCTGAAGCCCAAGGGCTCGACCGCGGTCACCGACTGGTCGACCAGCCTCACCCGCCAGCTGCAGTTCTACAAGTGGCTGCAGTCGGCCGAGGGCGGCATCGCCGGCGGCGCGACCAACAGCTGGGAGGGCCACTACGCCGCCCCGCCGTCCGGTCTGCCGAAGTTCTTCGGCATGGCCTACGACTGGCAGCCGGTCTACCACGACCCGCCGTCCAACCAGTGGTTCGGCTTCCAGGCCTGGAGCATGGAGCGCGTGGCGGAGCTCTACTACGCCAGCGGCAACACCGACGCCAAGGCCATCCTCGACAAGTGGGTCGCCTGGGCGCTGGCCGGCACCACGGTGAACTCCGACGGCAGCTTCCAGATCCCCTCGACGCTGGTGTGGACCGGTCAGCCGGACGCCAGCTTCAGCGGCACCGGGATGCCGCCGGCCAACTCCGGCCTGCACGTGAGCATCCGGGACTACACCGACGACATCGGCGTGGCCGGCTCCTACGCCAAGACGCTGATGTTCTACGCGGCCAAGTCGGGCAACGCCCAGGCCAAGGCCACGGCCAAGGCTCTCCTGGACGGCATCTGGAAGAACAACCAGGACGCCAAGGGCGTGTCGGTCAACGAGACCAAGGCCGACTACAACCGCCTCGACGACCCGATCTACGTCCCGTCCGGCTGGAGCGGCAAGATGCCGAACGGCGACCCGATCAACAGCAACTCGACCTTCATCTCCATCCGGTCCTGGTACAAGAACGACCCGGACTGGCCGAAGGTCCAGTCGTACCTGAACGGCGGCTCCGCGCCGGTCTTCCGCTACCACCGCTTCTGGGCGCAGACCGACGTCGCCACCGCTCTCGGACAGTACGGCCTGCTCTTCCCGAATGGCTGAGCACGCCCTGTAGACCGGGGTGCGGTGTCGCCTGACCCTTCACCGCACCCCCAGTAAGCCGGGGCGCGGCGGCGCCTGACCCGCCGCCGCGCCACCGATCCCCCCACCTATGCGAGGCACATCTCCATGCGGCGTACGTTCCCGGCTCTGGCGGCGCTGATCATCTCCTCGGCGGTCGTCCCGGCCGCCGTCCCCTCCACCGCCGCGGCGGCCCCGGCGTACAACTACGCGGAGGCCCTGCAGAAGTCGCTCTTCTTCTACGAGGCCCAGCAGTCCGGCAAGCTGCCGTCGACCAACCGCGTCTCCTGGCGCGGCGACTCGGCCCTGAACGACGGCAAGGACGTCGGCCTCGACCTGACCGGCGGCTGGTACGACGCGGGCGACCACGTCAAGTTCGGCCTGCCGATGGCGTTCAGCACGACGATGCTCGCCTGGGGCGCGGTCGACTACCGCGACGCCTACACCTCGTCCGGGCAGATCTCCTACCTGCTCAACAACCTGCGCTTCGTCAACGACTACTTCATCAAGGCCCACCCGTCCGCGAACGTCCTGTACGGGCAGGTCGGCAACGGCGGCGACGACCACAAGTGGTGGGGACCGGCCGAGGTGCTGCCGATGGCCCGGCCCGCCTACAAGATCGACGCCTCGTGCGGCGGCTCCGACCTGGCCGGCGAGACCGCCGCCGCGATGGCCGCCTCCTCGATGGTCTTCCGGCCCACCGACGCGGCGTACGCCGACAAGCTGCTCACCCACGCCAAGCAGCTCTACACCTTCGCCGACACCGTGCGGGGCAAGTACAGCGACTGCATCACCGACGCGGCCGGCTACTACAAGTCCTGGAGCGGGTACAACGACGAGCTGGTCTGGGGCGCGATCTGGCTCTACCGCGCCACCGGCGACTCCTCCTACCTCGCGAAGGCCGAGTCGGCCTACTCCGGCCTCGGCACCGAGCCGCAGTCGACCACCAAGTCGTACAAGTGGACGATCGCCTGGGACGACAAGTCCTACGGCTGCTACGCGCTGCTCGCGAAGCTGACGGGCAAGCAGCAGTACGCCGACGACGCCAACCGCTGGCTCGACTGGTGGACGGTCGGCGTCAACGGGCAGAAGGTCGCCTACTCCCCCGGCGGCGAGGCCGTGCTCGACCAGTGGGGCTCGCTGCGTTACGCGGCCAACACCGCCTTCGTCGCGCTCGACTACAGTGACTGGCTGACCGACGCGACCCGCAAGGCGCGCTACCACGACTTCGCCGTCCGCCAGATCAACTACGCGCTCGGCGACAACCCACGCAAGTCGTCGTACATGGTGGGCTTCGGCGCGAACCCGCCGCGCAACCCGCACCACCGGACCGCGCACGGCTCCTGGTCCGACAACCTCAACGAGCCGGCGCAGAGCCGCCACATCCTGTACGGCGCGCTCGTCGGCGGCCCGACGTCGGCCAACGACGCCTACACCGACAGCCGCAGCGACTACACGATGAACGAGGTCGCCACCGACTACAACGCCGGGTTCACCAGCGCGCTGGTCCGGCTGGTCAAGGAGTACGGCGGCACGCCGCTGGCCGGCTTCCCCGGCACGGAGACCCCTGACGGACCGGAGATCTACCTCCAGGCGTCGGTCAACGCCACGGGCTCGACCTTCACCGAGATCAAGGCGCTCGTCGTCAACCACTCGGCCTGGCCCGCGCGGGCGCTGAGCGACGGTTCGTTCCGCTACTACTTCACCCTCGACGGCGACACCACGCCCGGCCAGATCACGCTGAGCTCGGCGTACACCCAGTGCAAGCAGCCGACCGGCCCGACGCAGTTCTCCGGGAAGATCTACTACGTCACGATCGACTGCTCGGGGCAGGTCGTCGCCCCGCAGGGGCAGTCGCAGTCGCGGCGCGAGGTCCAGTTCCGGATCGCCAGCTCGGGCACGTGGGACCCGTCGAACGACTGGTCGTACAAGGGCGTCGCGACGACGCCAGGGTCCACGCCGGTGACCGTGGAGAACATCACGCTGTACTCGGGCTCGAACAAGATCTGGGGCAACGCGCCCGGCACGGAGCAGTCCCCGTCGCCGAGCCCGTCCGCGAGCCCGTCCGACAGCCCCTCCCCCTCGCCGAGCCCGTCGGTCTCCCCGTCCCCGCCCCGGTCGCCGTCGCCCAGCCCGACGCCGACCTGCCCGCCGCAGAACACCGGCTCGTGCGACCCGCCGCTGTCGCCGTCGCCGTCGGCCACCCCGACGCAGCAGGGCAAGGCCTGCACCGCCACGTACAAGATCACGAGCTCGTGGCAGGGCGGCTTCCAGGCGGACGTCACCGTGAAGAGCTCCGGCACCGCGGCCATCACCGGCTGGACGGTCGGCTGGACGCTGCCGAGCGGCCAGAGCATCTCCCAGCTGTGGAGCGGCACGCTCAGCCAGAGCGGGTCGAGCGTCACGGTGAAGAACCTGTCCTGGAACGGATCGCTGGCCCCCGGCGCCACCACGAGCTTCGGCTTCACCGGCAACGGCAACGGATCCGTCCCGTCCCCCGTCACCTGCACACCCGCGTAGCCCCCGTCCCGGGCTCGCCCTGATCGCCCGCCTTCCCCAGTCGGACCCCTCTCTGGGGAAGGCGGGCATCCACCTTTTTCCTGAGACGTTTCCTGGCAAGTCGGCACCACCCATACGGACATGACCGAGGGAAGGAAGGCTCGATGTTCAGGAGGACAATCGCCGCGGCGGCGCTGGCCCTGGCGTCCGCGGGAGTCACGGCGGCCACGGCCGCTCCCGCCTCCGCCGACTCGATCGGCTGCACGGCGAGCTATGTGATCAGCAGCGTGTGGGGTGGTTCGCAGAGCCACGGCGCGCTCGTGCAGGTGACCGTGCGCAACAGCGGGTCCTCGGCCATCAAGGGCTGGCGCGTGTCGTGGCGCTACACCGACGGCACCGTCGTCAACCAGGTCGGCGGAGCCGTGTCACTTCCGGTGATCGGCCTGCCCGGCATGTACGCGTTCGGCAACGAGAGCTACAACGGCGCCCTCCCGGCGGGCGGCTCGGCCGTCTTCAGCCTGCTGACCAGCGGGGGCGGCAGCGCCGCTCCCGCTGTCACCTGCACGCCCTCATGACCGGCGCCTGAAGGCGGCGGTCACACGACGATCCCCCCGGGAGGCCTCCTCCCGGGGGATCGTCATCTTGCGCCATGTCGTGCGACACGTCAGAAACGGTTCACCAAGATTCGCCGGCCTCCGTCACCAGGCCTCCGGCGGAAGGTTCACGTCGCCGACCCGGTCGTAGATGACGGTCTCGTCCGCAAGCCTGACAACCACCACACGGCGGGCCAGCCCCGCTCTCTCCAGCGCCTTCGCGGACTCCACCGCGTTCTTCGCGTAGTGGTAACGGTCACGGCTACCGGTGTACGGGCTCTCCCTGTCACACCTGACCTCGTAGCGGTCGTCAGGCCACGGATGGGCGAGCCCGTCCAGGGTGCGGCGCTCGATAGCGGTCGCGGTCATTGCACACCTCTCTTATCGCGGGGACCCCCGCTCAGAAAGACCCCCCTGCCCCCCATTCGTCCAAGTATTCCTCATATGCAACATATGTTTCAGGCGACCCCCTCGAATGGGGGTTCGGGTCAGCAGGGTGTCACGCGGAGGGCAGGCTCACCCGGAAGACGGTGCGGCCGGGGCGGCTCTCGACGTCGACCGTTCCTCCATGGGCGGCCACGACCGCCCGGACGATCGCGAGCCCGAGGCCGCTGCCACCGGAGGCGCGCGAGCGCGCCTTGTCGGCGCGGACGAAGCGTTCGAAGACCTCGCCCTGGAGGTCCGCGGGAATGCCTGGGCCGTCGTCGGTCACGGTCAGCTCCACCCGTCCGGAACCGGAGCCGGACCCGGGCCGCGCCCCTTCGCGTACGGCACGCTCACGCAGCGCCACGGTGACGGTCGTGCCGGGCGGGGTGTGCGCGCGGGCGTTGCTCAGCAGGTTGACGACCACCTGGTGCAGCCGGTCGGGGTCGCCGGGGACCATGACGGGCTCCTCGGGCAGGTCCAGCCGCCAGCGGTGGCCGGGAGCGTAGACGCGGGCGTCGCCGGTGGCGTCGATCGCCATCCGGGTCAGGTCCACCTCCTCGCGGGCGAGCGGCCGGCCCGCGTCGAGCCGGGTCAGCAGCAGCAGGTCGTCGACCAGCTTGCCCATGCGGGACGACTCCGCGTCGGCGCGCTCCAGGGCGTGCCGCACGTTCGGGGGCACCTCCGCGGGGTCGCGCCGGGCGAGCTGGACGTGGGCGCGGACGGTCGCGAGCGGGGTGCGCAGTTCGTGGCTGGCGTCGGCGGCGAAGGTGCGCATGCGTTCCTCGCTGGCGTGACGGTGGGCCAGCGCCTGCCCGACGTGGCCGAGCATGCGGTTGAAGGCCTGCCCCACCTGCCCGATCTCCGTACGGGGGTCCTCGTCGGGCACCCGGTCGGGCAGCGCCACCTCGCCGTCCGACAGCGGCAGGCGGGCGACGCGCCGGGCGGTGGCCGCGACCCGGTCCAGCGGGCGCAGCGAGAGCCGCACCCACACGGCCCCGGCGACGCCGGTCACGAGCACGACGACGGCGAACACCGCGATCTCCGCCAGTTGCAGACGACGGACCGTGGCGTGCACGTCCGCCAGCGGCAGGCCGGTGAGGAGGACGGCCCCTCCGGAGCTCCGCACGGCCATCAGGCGGTACCGCCCGAGCCGCGACAGGGCCAGGGTGTGCCCCAGGCCGTCGGGCGGCACGGAGGCCAGCGCCCTCTCGTCGGCCGCCGGCAGGGACGGGTCGGCCTGGCCGACCACGGCGGGCGTGCCCACCCGGCCGTCCACCACCCGGACACCGAGCGTGCCGGGCGCCTGCCCGCGGGTGTCCCCGCGCTCGTCGTCGAACGGGCTCCGCCCGTCGTACCCGCGGGGGTGTTCCTCGCGCTCCTCGTGCTCCAGGCTGGCCGCGTACCGGCCGGCCTGCATGGCGAGCTGCTGGTCCACCCGGTCCACCATGAAGCGTTCGAGCAGCAGGGAGGACGCGGTGCCCGCCGCCGCGCAGGCCAGCACGAGCAGCACCAGCGTCCCGGCGACCAGCCGGGCCCGCAGCGTGCGCGGCGGCCCCACCCGCACCCTCACGGCTTGAGGACGTATCCGACGCCCCGCACGGTGTGGATCAGCGCGGGCCGGCCCGCGTCGATCTTCTTGCGCAGATAGCTGATGTACAGCTCGACCACGTGGGCCTGCCCGCCGAAGTCGTACGACCAGACCCGGTCGAGGATCTGCGCCTTGCTGAGCACCCGCCGGGGGTTGCGCATGAGGAAGCGCAGCAGCTCGAACTCGGTCGGGGTGAGCTCGACGAGCTCCCCTCCCCGGGTCACCTCGCGGGCGTCCTCGTCCATCACGAGGTCGCCGACCGTCAGCCGGTCGCCCTCGGCCGTGCGCGCCATCCCCGCGCGGCGCAGCAGCCCGCGCAGCCGGGCGAGCACCTCCTCCAGGCTGAACGGCTTGGTCACGTAGTCGTCCCCGCCGGCGGTGATCCCCGCGATGCGGTCCTCGACGGAGTCGCGGGCGGTGAGGAACAGCACGCAGACGTCCGGGGCCTCCGTGCGGAGGCGGCGCAGCACCTCCAGCCCGTCGAAGTCGGGCAGCATCACGTCCAGCAGCACCGCGTCCGGCAGGAACTCGCGGGCGGTGCGCACCGCCGACGCGCCGTCGCCGGCGGTGCGCACGTCCCACCCCTCGTATTTCAGGACAGCGCCCAGGACCTCGACGAGGTCGGGCTCGTCGTCGACCACGAGGACGCGCACGGGCGTCCCGTCGGGGCGGACCAGATCAGGCAGGCCGTTCGAAGTCGTACGCATGATGATGCCAGGGTCCCCCCCGCCGCTCCGGCGCTTCCTCTGAGAACGCTCTGGAAATCCTATGAGGGGTGTCGGTATGCCCCCGTTCATAGGAAAACGAGAGGTTCGGTTGGCAGCGTGAGTCGCGTACGAGGAAAGGGAGGCACCTTTGACCACGACCTTCACCGGCCGGGCGGCGGCCACCGGGCACGCGCAACCCCCGCCCCGGGGGGTGCGCGCCCGCCCGGAGGCGGTCCTGGCGGTCATCGCCGCGGGGGCGGCCGCCGTCACCGGCCTGTGGTGGGCGCACACGCCCGCGGTCGCCGGCCTCGACGGCTGGCTGACCAACGCGGGCCGGGTCACCGGGCTGCTCGCCGGCTACGCGATCGCCGTCCTGCTGGCGCTGATGGCCCGCGTCCCGGCGCTGGAGCGCGGAGTCGGCGCGGACAGGCTCGCCCGCTGGCACTCGATGGGCGGCCGCTACGTGGTCGGCCTGGCGGTCGCCCACGTGCTGCTGATCACCTGGGGCTACGCCGTGACCGAGCGCACCGACGTGGTGAGCGAGACGGTCACGCTCAACCTGACCTATCCGGACGTGCTCAAGGCCACGGCGGCGCTGCTGCTCCTGGTGGGCGTCGGCGTCGTCTCCGCCCGCAGGATCCGCCCGAGGATGCGGTACGAGACGTGGTTCCACCTGCACTTCTACACCTATCTGGCCACCTGGCTGGCCTTCGGTCACCAGCTGGCCACCGGCGAGGAGTTCATCGGCGACCGGCCTGCCCAGGTCGCGTGGTACGCCCTCTATCTGGGCGTCGCCGCGCTGCTGGTCTGGTACCGCTTCCTCACGCCCGTACGGCTGGCGCTGCGCCACCGGCTCCGGGTGGCGCGGGTGGTGCGGGAGGCGCCCGGCGTCGTCAGCGTCCACGTCACGGGCCGGCGGCTCGACCGGCTGGGGGCCGAGCCGGGCCAGTTCTTCCGCTGGCGGTTCCTCACCAGGGACCTGTGGTGGTCCCCCAACCCCTACTCGCTGTCGGCCGCGCCGCGGAACGGCGAACTGCGGATCACCGTGAAGGACCTGGGCGACCAGAGCCGCTCACTCGCCGGCCTGCGGCCGGGCACCCGCGTGCTCGCCGAGGGCCCGTACGGCGCCCTGACCGGGCGGGCGCGGCGCGCGCGCAGGGTCCTGCTCGTCGCGGGCGGCATCGGCATCACCCCGATGCGCGCACTGTTCGAGGCGCTGCCCGCCGCCCCCGGCGACCTGACCCTCCTCTACCGTGCCCGTGACGCGGGAGACCTGGTCTTCCGGGCCGAACTGGAGGAGATCGCGACGGCGCGGGGCGCGACCCTGCACTACTGCGTCGGCCCGCGCGCCCTCGTCGGCGACCCCTTCACGCCCGAGACGCTGGCCGCGCTCGTGCCCGGCCTGCGCGACCACGAGGTGTACGTCTGCGGGCCCGACGGGATGACCGCCGCCGTCATCGCCGCGCTGCGCGCCGCCGGGGTGCCCCGCCGCCGCGTCCACCACGAGTCGTTCGAGTTCTGACCAGCCCGGATTGGAAGTTCCATGCGCAGAGCCATTCTGGCCGTGCTCGCGACCGCCGTCGGCCTCGTGCTGCTGCTGTCGTTCAAGCCCCACGAGGTGACCTCCCCTGCCGCCCGCCCCGCCGCCGTGACCGAGGGCACCGGCTCCGGCCCCGGAGACCCGCACCCCAGGGCCGACGATGACGATGACGGCGGAGAGGGGGACGGAGACGGCGGGGACGAGGACGGGGACCGGTTCGGCCGGGGATTCCCGGCCCCTCCCGGGTCCCGGGGAACGCAGCCTCAGGGAACGCAGTCGCAGGAGACCCGATCCCAGGGAACACAGGGAAGCTGGACCGGGGCGGGCGCCACCGCCGGCGCCACCAGCGGGGAGAAGACCGTCACCGGTGACTCCGCCGACACCCGGTGGGGGCCGGTGCAGGTGGAGATCGTGATCTCGGGCGGGAAGATGGCCGGGATCAGGGTGCTGGTCGCCCCGCAGAACAACCACCGGGACATCGCGATCAACAACGAGGCGCTGCCGATCCTCGACGATGAGGCGCTGTCGGCCGGGTCGGCCCAGATCGACGTGGTGTCCGGCGCCACCTACACGAGTGACGGTTACATCCGTTCGCTGCAGAGCGCCCTCGACAAGGCCGGTCTCTGATGCGCCACACCGAGCACGTCATGGGCACCGTCTTCTCCTTCGACGTACGCGCCTCCGACCCCGGGCCGTGCGTCGCGGAGGCGGTGGCCTGGCTGCACCACGTGGACGAGGTCTTCTCGACGTACCGGCCGGACAGCGCGGTGAGCCGCCTGGCCCGGGGTGAGATCACCCTGGCCGGCTGCCCCGGGGAGGTGGCGGACGTCCTGCGCCTCTGCGAGTCGGTGGCGCTGGTGTCCCACGGCTACTTCACCCTTCATCCCGGGGGCCGCCTCGATCCCTCCGCCCTCGTCAAGGGCTGGGCGGTCGAGCGCGCCTCGGCCATCCTGCGCGAGGCGGGAGCCTCCGACCACTGCGTGAACGGCGGCGGGGACATCCGGCTGTCCGGCTCGCCCGCGCCGGGCCGGTCCTGGCGGGTCGGCGTCGCCCACCCGCTCCGGCCGGGCGAGCTCGCCGCCGTGGTGTCGGCGACCGACCTCGCCGTGGCGACCTCGGGCACCGCCGAACGCGGCACGCACGTCGTCGACCCGCACACCGGCCGCCCGGCGACCGGGCTGGCCTCGGTGACGGTGGTCGGGCCCGATCTCACCCTGGCCGACGCGTACGCCACGAGCGCCTTCGCCATGGGCTCCGCGGCCAGGAACTGGGTGGAAGGGCTGCGCGGCTACGAGGCCTTCGCCGTCACCCCCTCCGGCGCCACCTGGCACACCTCCGGCTTCCACCCCCGGGTCACGGCCTGACCTTGCAGGCACCTTCGCCGTACGCCCCGCTCAGATCGGTCAACGGCGCACCCGATAGCGCAGATGAAGCACCCGGTTGCCCTGTATCACCACGTCAGGATCCTCCAACAGGTTCTGCGCATGAACCGACCCGAAGTAGCGCTTGCCGGACCCGAACACGACGGGTACGACGTCCATGCGCACCTCGTCGACGAGGCCCGCGGCAAACACCTGTCCACCGACGTCGCCGGCGGCGACCTCGATCATGCGGTCACCCGCAAGCTCCTGCGCCTTGGCCACGGCTGCCTCGACGCCGTCGACGAAGTGAAACGGCGCCCCGGGGTCCCAGCCCTCGGGCATCGGCCGGTGCGACACGACGACCACGTGGTCGATGCCGCCCGGAGGCTTGCCGTCCCAGCCGTCCGTCATGTCGAAGACGTGACGACCGACGATCGTGACTCCAATCTGGTCCCAGTACGGCCGGGTGTAGTCGTAGGACGTCTGCGACACCTTCAGCTCGCCGCTCTCGTCCAACGGGACGTCACCGCTGGACAACCAGTCGAACAGCGGTCCGGGCTGGTCGTTCTCGTCCGCGACGAAGCCGTCCACCGACACCGAGCTGTACATGACCACCCTGCCCACGGGGCTCTCCTCTGCTTTGGGGTGCCCCAAATTAGCGTGGTCGTGAGCTGTCGCTCTTGTAAGAAATCAATCGGCCGGCAGCGGCCAGCCGTCCAGCACGTGGCCGGGATGTTCGCGCAGGAACCGCCGCCGGACTTCGACGTACCGGGTCGGCGTGAGCCCGGTGAACGCCCGGAACTCGTGGCCGAAGTGGGCCTGGTCGAAGTAGCCCGCGCCACCGGCGAGTTCGCCCCAGTCGATCGGTCCGGCGGGGTCGATCGCGAACACGGTGGCGGCGAAGCGGTAGGTGCGGGCCAGCCGCTTCGGCGTAACGCCGATGAGCTCCTTGAACCGCCGCGCCAGATGAGTGCTGCTGACACCGGCTGCCACGCTCAGGTCGCCGATCGCCACCGCCCCGCTGGTCGCCGCGATGACGCTGCTCGTATGGCGGACCAGCCCCAGACCGGCGCTCTCGCACAGCCGTCGCGTCAGCTCCTCCTCGAGCAGCGTCAGCATCTCGTACGGCCCGGCCGCCGTGGCCAGCCGGTCCCGCAGCTCGGCAATGGCGGGCCGGCTCCAAACCTGCTCCACTGTCACCGGCCGGTCACACAGCTCAGCCGCGGGCATCGGCAGGAACGGCGCCAGCCCCCACGGTTTGAAGTGCACACCGACTGACCGGGTCCCCGGCGGATAGCCGAACTCGAAGGCACGGGTGGGCATGGTGACCACGCAGCCGTCGGCGTACTCAGCCGTCTCGATGTCGGTGCCGGCGCGGATGCGGAACGGCGCCCCGAGGTTGACGATGAGCAACGCCGCCGGCATCGGCGGCAGCGTCAGCCGTGCGTACGGCGGTGCACCCTCCAGGTAGTAAAGGTCGTCGATCAGCCCGTCCAGCGGCGGTCGCGGCAATCTGGACACGTACTCCACGCCCACAGTCTCGCCGACGCCTCGCCGGCATCGAGCGCCGGAACGGTCCAGCCGCGCTGCCGACGGACGGCGAGACCGGCGCCGAGGTGATCGCTCAGCAGGTGGAAGCGATCAGCGTCAACGGGCGAGGGCCTGCCTGAGGCGGGTGGTGGCGGTTACGGCGGGCCACATGCGGGTGGCCAGGTTGCGGGCGAGGATGCCGCCGCGCGTCGCGGGGACCAGGAGTGCCGACGCCTGCCCGACGGCGCGCTGCTTGGGCTCGACCAGGCGCCGGTGGGTGGTCTCGTACCGGCGGAAGGCCGCGCCGGGGTCGCCGGGATGGGCGGCCAGCGCCTCGGCGAGGGTGAACGCCCCCGTCATCGCCAGCGTGGAGCCGTCCCCGAACAGTGAGACGCAGGAGGCGGCGTCGCCGAGAAGGGCGACCCTGCCCTTCCACCAGCGGGGCAGGCGCACCTGGCTGACGGAGTCGAAGTAGAGGTCGTCGGCCGTACGCACCCGTTCGAGCAGTTCCGGCGCCCGCCAGGACACGTCCGCGAAGGCGGCGGTCAGCATCCGCTTGTGCTGCTCGGTGTCGCGGTGGTCGAATCCGGGCTCCGCCGGGCTCCGGTAGAGGAAGAACGCACCCGCCGACATGGGGCTGACGGCGACCGCCTTGCCGGGGGTGTTGTGCATGAGGATGTCCCGGCCGGCACCGGCCACCGCCTCGCCGCCGAGCGGCGTCGTCGCGACGTACAGGCCCATGTGGCGTACGAGGCCGCTCTCCTGGCCGAACGTCAGGCGCCGGGTCACCGAGTGCAGGCCGTCGGCTCCGATCACCAGGTCGAAGCGGCGGGGGGCGGCGCGCTCGAAGGTGACGTCCACCCCGTGCTCGTCCTGCGCGAGCGCCGCGATGGAGTCGCCGAGGAGGAACTCGGCGTGGCCGCGGCTCGCCTCGTACAGGATCGACGCGAGGTCACCGCGCGGCACCTCGACCTCGCCCGGACGCTGTACGGCGCGCATGTCCATCCGGGCGACCCGCCTGCCCGCCGCGTCGACGAAGCTGAGCCCGGTCGTCCCCGTGGCGGCCTGGTGCAGCCGGGTCAGGACGCCCATCCGTTTGGCGACCGCGACGGCCGGCCCTCTGACGTCCACCGGGTTTCCGCTGGACCGCACCTCGTCCGCGCGTTCCACGACCGTGACCTGGAACCCGTGTCTGGCCAGCCAGTAGGCCAGCGTCGGTCCCCCGACCCCGGCCCCCGAGATCAGCACCGTGCTCATGACACACCCCTAACCGGAGGAATTTCCTCCGCATTCAGCACGGTATCCTAAGCGGAGGAAAATCGTCCAGATCCCTGTGAGGTGGCCGTGGAGAAGGGGCTGCGCGCCGACGCGCGCCGCAACCGGGATCTGATCGTCACCGCGGCCCGTGAGCTGTTCCTGGAGCAGAACGTCGACGTGCCGCTGGAGGAGGTCGCCCGCCGGGCGGGCGTGGGCGTCGGCACGCTCTACCGCCGCTTTCCCGACCGGGACGCGCTGCTGCGCGCCGTCGGCGAGGAGAGCCTGCGCCGCCTGGCGGACCTGGTGGAGACCGCCGGGCGGGAGGAGCCGGACGCGTGGCACGCGCTGTGCCGCTTCCTGCGCGGTGCGGTCGCCCTGCGGCTGGGCGTCCTCGCCGCGAAACTCGATCCCCTCCTGCACCAACGGCTGCGCGTCGGCGCCGACCTGCGGGAGATCCGGCAGGGGGTCGTCGCCGCCGTCCTGCGGCTGACCGAACGGGCGCAGGCGGACGGCGCGCTGCGCGCCGACATCGGCCCCGGCGACATCGCCCTGCTGATGACCCTGCACGTCTACACGCCACCGGCCGTGCCCGGTGAGGAGGCCATGGCGCGGATGGTGGAGATCATGCTGGACGGCCTGCGCGCCGACCGGGGGTCACCTCTTCCCGGGGTCGCGCTCGACGCCGACGCCCTGCGCCGCTACACCACGGCCGATCCCCCTCCGCCCGCCTGACCAGCCTTTCGTCCCCCGCAGAGGCCGACGAATCCTGCTGCAAAAGGAGTGGTTCCTGGATGCCTTTGTTCAACAGGGACGGCTGCGCGGTGGCGGTATCAAAGATCAAGGCGCTTGTGCTTGAATACGCGAGCCGGGCGCGAGCTACCGGTGAAACGCCCGCAAGCATCGCCTCCAGCCTGCGGGTGCTTGACGCATCGGCGGAACGAGCTATGCGTCCCCGCCAGCGGACCGGCGGGCGAGGATCTCGCGAAACTCGCCGACGGCGGGACGCTCGCGCTGATCGCGTGGTACGGCACGCAGCACCACGCACCCGGTCTCGGTGATGTGGTGGCTGCGGTAGGCGACCGGCAACGGCTCGATCACCCCTGCCGCCAACCGCATTCCCTCGTCGACGCCGCCCCGGGCGACCGCGCAGAGCGCCTCGTGGAGCCGGACGTTGGCACCGTAGCGGTAGATGCGAGCGAGCCTGAGGACGTTATGACGTGCCCGGTCCGCCGCCGGCTCGGCACCCACACCGGCGTAGACCCAGCTCTCCACCAAATGGATCTAACCCGGTTTCCAGAAGTTGGTACGGCCAGACGCCAGCCGGCCACCAGCGGCAGGCGCCTCGCTCACGCTCCTGAATTCGGCCGGGCCGCTAGTTGCTGGGAAGCAAGGAGAAGGCGGGGACGTGGACCGGCCGGACCACACTGAAGTGCCGGACGTCTATGGTGAACACTTGGTTGATCTTCAACCGTTCGGCCACAGCGACAACAGAAGCGTCACCTCCGCCAAGGGGGAGATCGGCGTACCGCTCTACAAGCACCGCGACTCTTGCGAGATCGGCCTTGGTGAGATCGACGAGAGTCATGAGGCCGGACTCGAGAGAGCGAAGAAAAGCCGCTTCGAGTCGCGCGCTGGCCTTGCCCAGCCAGTAACACACCTCAGCCGCAACGAAACCAGTGACACCGAGGTCATGGCCTTCTTTGAACAGACGCTCGAACTCGCGGGCGCACCTCTCGTGATGGGCGTCGTTCCTGATCGCTGCGGCGACAAGCGGCCCCGCGTCGACGAGTATCACCGGTCGGCCCGGAGGGCGACGTCCTCACCGCGCAGCTCTTCGAGCCTTTCGGAGATATCGGTACGTGCGGCGTCGATCGCACCTACCCATGACGGCGGCCAGGCTGAGTCCTCGGTGTGCTCCGACGAGTGAACGAGCCGCAGGGCATGCGCGCGGAGCTCTCCCGCTTGTTCGGGATTGAGCTGGTCGACCAGGCGATGCAGGTCCTCATACTCTTCGGATGCGGCGGTCATGCTTCAAGTCTACGGTCGGAGACCTGCCGTGGTAATCCGAACGCGTGCCATGGCCTCGCCTCAGCTCCACTCAGCGCCCCGCGAGGCCCGAGTCCGTAGCCGCCGGGAATGCTGGAGGAGCCGGGGAGCGGCTGTGGCGATCCTTTCCGGGTGGCCGGTGTCATGCGGTCTGAGGGCTCCGGGACCGCTGCTAGCGTTCCGGGGTGGCGGGAGGAGACGGCGTGCTCGTGCTACACGCGGCCTGGGACGGCGGGCGGCTCGTGCTCTGGGCGGAGGAGGCGGCCGGCGCGGAGCCGGTGACCTCCCGGGCCAGAGTTCGGCCCCATCCCTTCGCCGCCCCGGCGAGCGCTCTCATCGCCGCGCTGCCGGGCTGGGGGGACGCGGCCGCCGAGGCGGCCGGGAAGGCCGTGCCAGGTGAGGTGGTGCTGCTCCTGCCCGGTTCGGCGTCCGGTCCCCTGCCCTCACCGGAGACCGGGCTGCGGGTCGTCGCGCGCCGGCCCGGGATCAGGCCGTGGCGGGTGCCCGCGCTGCTGGTCGGCGCCGGCGCGGCGATGCGCCTGCTGACCGCCTTCGGCGAGGCGGACCACCCGACGGCGGAGTCGCCGGAACCGGACGACCGTCCCGCCGACCTGCTGCCCGGGTCGTCCCTGCGCTATCTCGCGGTCGTCGCGGCCCACGCGCGGGAGCTGGTGCGGCGGGGCAGGGTGCTGCCCCAGCTCGTCACCGAGGACGGCGGCTACGCGGCGCGCTGGCGGCCGGTGCTGACCGGGCCGTGCGCCGACCGCTTCCGGGACCTCGCCGCCGCGATGCCGCCGGTCTGCCGGGCCGTGGAGGAGGAGCGTCCGTCCGCCCACGTGCTGATCGACGCGCTGGCGGGCCTGACCGACGCCGCCGTACGGCAGGCACTGCCGGAGCGCCTGCTGGGCGGGCACCGTCCAGGGCGGCGCTCTCCACTGGCCGACCGGTGGACGGTGGCGCTCACCGGCGACGCGGCGGACCTCCCGGGGGCCAGGCAGGAGGAGGTGGAGGCGCTGGCCCGGCCGCTGCAGGACTGGTTCCGGGCGGCCCACCAGCTCGACGGCCCGGTCAGGGTGTGCTTCCGCCTCGTCGAGCCCGAGCCCGAGTTCGCGCCCGGCTCCGGCACTGGCGCGGGCCTGGACATCGCCGCCGAGTACGCCGCGGCCCACGCGGACGTCGCCGCCGGAGCACCGGCCGGTGCGGATGCTGCGGCCCCGGCCGGCGGCGGCAGGTGGCGGGTGGAGTTCGCCCTCCAGCCGGCCGAGGACCCGAGCCTCTATCTGCCGGCCTCCCTCGTCTGGGCGGGCGAGACCGTGCCCGGCCTGCCCGGGCGGCCGGACGAGACGCTGCTCGCCGGCCTCGGCCGGGCGGCCCGTCTCTATCCGAGGATCGACGACGCGCTCCGGGAGGCCCGGCCGGCGCACGTCGACCTCGACGTGGAGGGCGCCTTCCACTTCCTGCGCCACGCCGCGCCGCTCCTGCAGTCGGCCGGGTTCGGCGTGCAGCTGCCCGCGTGGGCGGGCCGCGCCCGCCTGGGCCTGAAGCTCACCGCGCGGTCGCGCTCCGGGCCGGGCGCCACCGTCGGCCAGGGGTTCGGGCTGGAGCAACTGGTGGACTTCCGGGCCGAGCTGGCCGTCGGCGACGAGACGATCAGCGAGGCGGAGCTGGCCGAGCTGGCCCGGCTCAAGGTGCCGCTGGTCCGGCTGCGCGGACAGTGGGTCGAGCTGGACGCCCGGCAGCTCGGGGCCGCGCTGAAGGCGGTGGAGCGGCGCGGGTCGGGCCAGATGACGGTCGGCGAGGTCGTCCGCGAGGTGGTGCACGGTGGGGACGACGATCTGCCGCTCGTCGGAGTGGACGCCGACGGCCTGCTCGGCGACCTGCTCTCCGGCGAGGCCGACCGCCGTCTCGAACCCGTGGCGACCCCGGCCGCCTTCCACGGGACGCTCCGGCCCTACCAGGAGCGCGGCCTGGCCTGGCTCACCTTCATGTCCCAAATCGGACTCGGCGGCATCCTCGCGGACGACATGGGACTCGGAAAGTGCTTAATGCCCGATTCGCCGGTCTTCATCAACGGTGTGCTCACCTCCGCGGCCGACATCTGGCAGAACCACGCCGTCGACATTCTCGTTGAGGATGGCGGTGAGTGGGGCACCCCGTCGTCCCCACTCTCCACCAATGCGATCGACGCCGAAGGCCGGATGGTACAGGCGCCGTTCACTCGCCTGTACCGCCAGCATGTACGGGAACGGCTTCGCCGGGTCCGCCTGGACGATGGCAGCGAGATCACGATCACCAAGCGGCATCGTCTGCTCGGTGTCAACGGTTGGACTCGCGACATCCAGCCCGGCGACCGAATCTGCGTGCCTCGCCGCATCCGTTGGGAGGGGGAGCCGGTCGATCCGGACCTCACCGTTTTTCTGGCATGGCAAATAAGCGAGGGTCATGAGAATCGCAAGGCGGATTTACGAATCACCCAGAAGGACCGCGCCGTTCTCGACGCCCTCCGTGAGCGTATTCTCCGAGTCGGCGCTCGCCACGGGCTGTCCGTAAACAATCCGACCATCCGATCTACACGGAACGTTCACGATCTGCGCCTGTGCAGCATCGACTACGCCGCGTTCCTTGCCGCCCGGGGCTACGAGTGGGGCCATCTCTCCGCCGCGAAGCGCATTCCTGACTTCATCATGGCCGCTGACGACGACACGGTCCGGCTCTTCCTCAGGGAGTTCTTCACGGCCGAAGGCAGTGTCATCGCGGGAATGCGGATGATCGAGGTCGCGTCCGCCTCGCGCTGGCTTATGTCCCAGCTGAACATCATGCTCCGCCGTTTCGGAATCTGGCTGCGGACGACCGAGAAGATGAAGGCCGCCACCAACGGCACTGGAATCAGGCGGCCTTATCAAATCGGTATGATCGGCGGTCCCGGGCTTCGATTGTTCCGCGATCTCATCGGGTTCTCCGACCCGGTGAAGCAGGCCAAGCTGGACAACCTCTCCGCGAAGCCGGCCAACTCGAACGTGGAGGGCGTACCAGGGAGCGATCTCCTGGTACTCGCTCAGGCCTCCACCGGCCTTCCCATGCGCCATTTCGGCGTCGGTACCGTCTACTTCACGGGAACCCAGGAGCTTTCCCCGAAGAGCGCGGCCATGGCGGTTCAGGCGATGGACCGGATGTTGTCCGGCGCAGCGGAACGCGAACATTCGATACAACCGGCCAACCGATGGACCGGGAGGGTCACCGCCGCCTATCGCGCCTTGGATCGGGACGCCTTGCGCGCCATCCGTGATGAGCTCGCCATGCGGGCGGAACGTGAGGTCTTCTACACGCGGGTCGTCTCGGTGGAAGAGGTCGATCACGAGGGATACGTCTACGACTTCGAGGTGGCGGAACACCACAGCTTCGTCGCCGGAGGCATCCTCTGCCACAACACCGCACAGACCCTATCGTTGCTGGTCAATGAGCGTGAGCAAGAAGGACGGGTGGGGGCGACGCTGCTGGTGTGCCCGATGTCGCTGCTCAGCAACTGGCAGAAGGAGGCCGCCCGGTTCGCGCCGTCGCTGGAGGTCTACCTCCACCACGGCTCGGGCCGCCTGCGCGGCGCGGAACTGGCCGAGCGGGTCGCCGGGGCCGACATCGTCCTCACCACGTACGGCACCGCGTTGCGCGACCGCGACGTCCTCGCCGGGTTCTCCTGGGCCCGGGTCGTCTGCGACGAGGCGCAGGCCGTCAAGAACTCGGCCGCGCGGCAGGCGCAGGCCGTGCGCTCACTCCCGGCGCGGACGAGGCTGGCGCTGACCGGCACGCCGGTCGAGAACCATCTGGCCGAGCTGTGGTCGATCATGGAGTTCTGCAATCCCGGTCTGCTCGGACCGGCGCGGGCCTTCCGCGACCGCTACCAGGAACCGATCGAACGGCACGGCGACGAGGCGGCGACCGCCGCGCTCAAGCGGGCCACCGGCCCGTTCGTGCTCCGGCGCCTCAAGACCGACAAGACGATCATCTCCGACCTGCCGGACAAGATGGAGATGAAGGTCTGGTGCACGCTCACCCCGGAGCAGGCGACGCTCTACCAGGCGGTGGTCGAGGACATGATGGGCCGGATCGCCGGCAGCGAGGGCATCGAGCGGCGCGGAAACGTCCTGGCCGCGATGACCCGGCTCAAGCAGGTCTGCAACCACCCCGCCCACCTGCTCAAGGACGGCTCGCGACTGGCCGGGCGGTCGGGGAAGCTGGCCCGGCTGGAGGAACTGGCCGAGGAGATCGTCAGCGAGGGCGACAAGGCGCTGGTCTTCACGCAGTACGCCGAGTTCGGCTCGATGCTGCAGCCCTACCTGGCGGCGCGTCTCGACCGCCCGGTGCTCTGGCTGCACGGCGGGCTGCCGAAGAGGACGCGCGACGCGCTGGTCGAGCGGTTCCAGACCGGCGACGAGCCGATGATCTTCCTCCTGTCGCTGAAGGCGGCGGGCACCGGGCTGAACCTCACCGCCGCCAACCACGTCGTCCACGTGGACCGGTGGTGGAACCCGGCCGTGGAGAACCAGGCGACCGACCGGGCGTTCCGCATCGGGCAGACCCGGAACGTGCAGGTCAGGAAGTTCATCTGCGCGGGCACCCTGGAGGAGCGGATCGACGAGATGATCGAGCGCAAGCAGGCCCTGGCCGAGAGCGTCGTCGGGACGGGCGAGGACTGGATCGCCGGGCTGTCCACGGCGGAACTGCGCGAGCTGTTCCGCCTGTCCCCCGAGGCGGTGAGCTGAGTGCCCGTCGGACGGGACGGCTGGTTCGAGGCCGCGCGGCCCATCAGGGTCGACGGCGGCATCCGGGCGCGCTCGAAGCGGGGGTCCATCGGCGAGCAGTGGTGGTCGCGGCGGTTCGTCGACCTCCTCGAACTCGTCTGCGACGCGGGCCGGCTGCAGCGGGGGCGCGCGTACGCGCGGCGGGGCCAGGTGCTCGACCTCGACCTCGGTCCCGGCCTGGTGAAGGCCAGGGTGCAGGGCTCGCGCACTGAGCCGTACGACGTGAGCGTGCGGATCACGGCGTACGGCGCGGACGAGTGGGCGGAGCTGACCGGGGCGCTGGGCGCGCGGGCCGTGCACCGCGCCAAGCTGCTCGCCGGGGAGATGCCGCCGGAGATCGAGGACGTCTTCGAACAGTGCGGGCTGCCGCTCTTCCCGGGCGAGCGCGGGCTCGACATGGAGTGCTCCTGCCCCGACTGGGGGTTCCCCTGCAAGCACCTGTCCGCGGTGCTCTACCTGCTGGCCGAGGCGTTCGACGAGGACCCGTTCCTCGTGCTGGCCTGGCGCGGCATGGCCAGGGACGCGCTGCTCGACGCCCTCCGCCACACCGGCGGGCGGGCCGATGGGAAGGACGGCGGGAGACCGGCTCTGCTCGATGTGGCCGACGTCCCGTTCGCGGAGCGCGTCGGCGACTTCTACGAGTCAGGCGCCTCACCGGCCCGCCTCGGCCCGCCGGCCGATCCCGGCTCGCCCTCCGACCTGCTGCTGCGGGCGCTCGACCCGCCGCCGGTCAAGGCCAGGCACATCCCGCTCCTCGACCTGTTGCGGCCCGCGTACCGGGCCTTCGCCGTCGAGGACGACGCGTAGCGGGACGCGTGGGTCAGGTGTCGACGAAGTCGCGCGGGACCATCACCCGCATGCCGTTGGGGATGGTCTTCAGCACGAGCGGGGTACGCAGCCGCACCTCGCCGTCGATGTCGGCGGCCAGTGGCGGGTCGGTCTCCAGCAGCATCTCCTGGCCGGTCACGAACGGGCCGCCCGCGAGGCTGGTCCACTTGCCGGTGGTCGCCCGTACGAGCGTCTCGCCGAGCAGCCGCAGCCGCTTGCCCGAGCCGAGCTGGTAGGCGACGAGCCTGCGGTTGTCGATGCTGACGTCCCTGGCGATCTGCCAGCCGCCGTGGAACCGGCCGTTGGCGATGTTGAGCTGGTGGGTCAGCAGCTCGTGGCGTTTGCCGTCCACGGTGATGTAGGCGCGGAACGGCCGGTGCCCCGGCAGGATCGTGAGCGCGGTCAGCGGGTAGGCGGCCCGGCCGAGCACGCGCTTGACCCACGGCCGCACGGTGCCGGCCACCTCGACCGACACGCCGAAGCTCGCGAGGTTGGCGAAGGGCCGGTCACCGCACATGCCGAGGTCGATGTCGGCCACCTTGCCGCCGCTGAACACGCCGACCGCACCCGCGAGGTCGAGCGGCAGCCCGAGGCTGCGGGCGAAGTTGTTGGTGGTGCCGAGGGGCAGCACGCCGAGGGCGACGTCGCGGCCGGCCACATGCCGGACCGAGCTGCTCAGCGTGCCGTCTCCGCCGCCGACCACGAGGAGGTCGGGCCCGGCGTCGAGCGCGCGGGTGAGCGCGTCGCGCAGCCGGGAGGGGTCGGTCACCGGATGGACGCCGGTGAGCCGGAAGTCCCCCTCCTTCAGCAGCCGCAGCACCTCCGCGTAACGGCGGCGGCCTCGCCTGGACCTGGTGTTCACGACGACGGCGGCCTTCCGGTCCCGGTGGATGGCCGCGGTGTGATCCGCCTTGCTCCGCACGCTGACATGCTAGGGGCCGCCGGGCGCGGGCGCGCATCGCCGCCGGCCGTACCCGGCCCCGGATCGGGACGCCTCCGGACATGGACGTGCCCGGCGCGCCGTCCGGGAGCGGACGGCGGCCGGGCACGGTGACCCTGCACTGTGACCCTTGGGTGGCCTCACGCCACCCGGGGGCCGTTACTTCTTGGCGGGAGTGATCTGGACGATCGCGCCCATGTTGAGCGGCAGCGGGCTGACCAGCTTGATCTGGACGCCGAGCTGCTTGCCCTCGTCACCGGGGTTGCCGCTGCCGAGGATCGCGCCGCCGATGTCGGTGCCGTAGAGGTCGGTCACCGGCGTGCCGTCGGGGTTGACGATCCTGGTCGAGTACGGCTGGTTGTCCTTGGACGGGATGACGACGGAGGCGTCGCGGTGGCGGTAGTACAGGCTGCCGTTGCGAAGCTCCAGGCCGGGGTACCAGCCCTTCGCGTCCGTGAACTCCTTCACCGCGGACTGCTTGCCGAACGAGGTGCAGTACTCCGTGAACGGCTCGCCCTCGACGCACTCCTTGAAGGGGTACGTCCCGGCGAAGTTGAACGCGGCGTTCGACGACTGCGGGCGCGACGGGAGGTTCTTGAGCGTGCTCGGGTCGTGCGCCGCCGCCTCGCCCGTACGGCGCAGCGGCTCGAAGTGCGAGTCCACGAGGAGCAGCTGACCCTTCGGGCCCACCGACGGCAGGTCGAACGTCGTGTCGGAGACGTTGTTGTCGCCCTGCGAGGTGTCGCGGTACCAGACGAGCAGACCGGGGGCGTTGTACGCGACCTTCTCGACCTTCCACGCGCCGTCGCGCAGCCAGGTCGTGTCGTAGGCGTACTTCAGGCCCTCGTCGAACCCGTCGAAGTTGCGCCACTCGGCGAGGTAGTACTGCGCCGCCTGCACCCGGCCGGAGTGGATGATCCAGCCGGCGCCGGTGGAGTCGGTGAACGTGCCCTTGACGGTCGTCCAGCCGTTGGCGCCGCCCTCGACGTCGTCGGTCCAGACCGCGGTGGCGCCGTTGGTGACCGAGAAGTCGTCGTTGAACCAGCCGCGCTCCACCGAGGCCGCGTCCGTGTTGTACCGGAAGCGGATCTGCACGGTCTTCCCGGCGAACGGCGCCAGGTCGGCGTACAGGTGGTGCCAGCCGTCGCTCTCGCCGGTCAGGCCGTACTTCTTGTTTCCGTAGTCCTTCAGGCGGCCGTTGGGGTCGGTGTAGTCGTCACCGGTGCTGACGAGCGTGCCGTCCTCGTCGAAGATCTTCTGCTCGGCCCAGGTGGCGCCGCCGTCGGCGGACACCTCGAAGAAGCCGAAGTCCCAGTCGGCCTCGATGCCCCAGTCGCTCCACCAGCGGAACTTCACGTCCGAGCCGGCCGGCACGGCGACGGTCCTGACCAGCTTCTGGTCGGCCCAGTTCTGGTCGCTGTTGGACCACCACATGTTCGACCCGCTGTGCGGGGTGGACATGATGTTCAGCTTGTCCGGCAGGTTGATCCGTACGCCGTCCTCGGTGCCCTTCGGCGTCCGGGAGGCCTGCCCGATCACGGCGAGCTGCTTGGCCGCGCCCGGCTCGATGATCTTCGGGTTGGCCCAGCCGAGAACCCACTTGTCCCAGAGGCTCATGTGCGTCGGCAGGGACTGGAAGATCGGCCCGGAGTGCGAGCCGCTCGACATCAGGTCCCAGAAGTCGACGTCGGAGTCGCCCGCGCCGGAGGTGTCGTACAGGTCCGGCAGGCCGAGGTCGTGGCCGTACTCGTGGGCGAACACGCCCACGCCGGAGTCCTCGGGCTGGAGGATGTAGTTGGAGATCTTCTTGTTCGTGCCGGGGATCGTGTAGCCGCCCGCCACGTCGCTGGAGTGGGCCCACAGGGCGAACGTGCCCTCGTTGCCGCCGCCGCCGGACTTGTCCTCGCCCGCGTGGATCAGCACGAGGTGGTCGATGACGCCGTCGGGCTCGTCGAAGTTGCCGTCGCCGTCGGCGTCGGAGACGTCCTCGACGTCGTAGTCGGCCCAGGGGAAGGAGGGGTTCGACTTCACCAGCGTGTCGACCGCGTCGACCGCGAGCTGGGCGGCGCCGCGCGGGTTGTCCGGGTGGCCGGTCATGTCCTGCGGGTAGGTGCCGCACTTGCCGGCGCCGTACCACGCCTCGGAGTGCGGGACCTTCAGCCAGCCGACCGCCTGGCCGGTGACGGTGTAGGCGCCCTTCGACAGCTCCTCGTACATGTTCTTCATGGTGGAGCCGGAGATGTCGATGCCCTTCTTGCCGTCCCGGGGGTCCTTCAGGTCCGGCCGGACCCGGGTCGTGATCCCCTTGGAGGTGTAGAGCATGTTGTTGTAGTGGGCGGTGTTGAAGTCCGCCACCCACATGGAGTTGTTGTCCTTGCCCCCGCCGCCGGCCGTCGCCGGGTTGGGGATGTTGTTGTGCAGCGGGCCGTTCAGCTTGGTGCCGGCCGGCTCGGTCACGCAGTCGTTGACGTCGTCGGTCGTCTTCGGGTGCGACCAGCCGGAGAAGTCGTCGTTGGCCTGGTCGTTGAACTCGACCAGCAGCGTGAGCAGCTTGGCGGTGCGGGTCGTCTTCGCCTTCTTGTAGATGAAGTCGAAGGGGTTCTTGCCGGTCCTGATCGCCTGCTTCTCGTGCTGCGCCAGCACGCGCGCCGCGACGGGGTTGCCGGCCGCGAACTTGTGGTCGATCGCCGCGGCGAGGGCGGCGGTGCGCTTGGCCCCCTTCGGCGGGACCTTCTCCTCGGTGGTGGTGAAGTCGCCCTGCACACGCGGCGGCGCGTAGTTGATGTAGTGGTCGGAGGCCGACGGCTGGTAACTCGCCGTAGGCGCCGCCGCCGCACCGGCCGCGGCCAGACCTCCTGCCGCCAGCCCGAGCGCGGGCACGATCGCGGCGAGACGCCGGATTCTCTTGGACAACGAGATCCCTTCCCGTCCGGGTTCCCCGGACACCATGCACAGCGCGCCGGGATGAGCGCGCATGCGGGACCTTAGACGAGGGGGTAAAGGGATCGTAAAGAGCCGCCAAGCATGGTTGTCAAAATGTAATCTGTACCAATATCCGTTAGTAATTCCGGTTGAGAGCCGATACGGGGTTGTGTCGTACAGTCCAGACGTGACCGCACCGACTTCTGGGCCGACCTCCTCGCTGTCCGCGGCGCTGCCGGACGGGCGCGTCCTCACCGATCCCGACGTCATGGACGCGTACGCGCGGGACCGCACGTTCGCGTCGCCCGGCAAGCCGCTCGGGGTGGTGCTCGCCCAGTCGCGCGACGACGTCGTCGCCACGCTGCGCTGGGCGAGCGCGCACCGGGTGCCGGTGGTCCCGCGCGGCGCCGGCACCGGCCTGGCGGGCGGGGCGACGGCCGTGGACGGCTGCGTGGTCCTCTCCCTCGCGCGGATGACCGCGATCCGGGAGCTGTCGCCGCAGGACGAGATCGCGGTCGTGGAGCCCGGGGTCATCACCGCCGACCTCGACCGGGCGGCCCGCGCGCACGGGTTGATGTACGCCCCCGACCCCTCGTCGTACGAGATCTCCACGATCGGCGGCAACCTGGCGACCAACGCGGGCGGCCTGCGGTGCGTCAAGTACGGCGTGACCCGCGACTCGGCGCTCGGGCTGGAGGTGGTGCTGGCCGACGGGCGGGTGCTCACGACCGGCCGCCGCACCATGAAGGGGGTCACCGGTTACGACCTGACCGGCCTGTTCGTCGGGTCGGAGGGCACGCTCGGCGTGATCACCGCCGCGACGCTGCGGCTGCGGCGGGCGCCGCGCGAGCTGTCCACCGTCGCGGCCGAGTTCACCTCGCTGCGCGACGCCGCCGAGGCGGTCGCGGCGATCATCGCCGAGGGCTGTCAGCCGTCGATGCTGGAGCTCCTCGACCGTACGACCCTGCGGGCCATCGACGACTGGAAGAACATCGGGCTGGATCCGTCCACCAGGGCCATGCTCATCGCCCAGTCCGAGGGCCCGGCCGAGGAGTCCGCCGCCCGGATGGCGGAGCTGTGCGCCGCCGCGTCGTTCGTCGCGGTGTCGTCCACGCCGGAGGAGGCGGCCGAGCTCGTCGGCGTCCGGCGCCTGGCCTACCCGGCCAAGGAGCGCCTGGGCCAGTGCCTGGTCGAGGACGTGTGCGTGCCCCGCTCGGCGCTTCCCGAGATGATCACCACGATCGAGGAGACCGCCGCGCGGCACGGCGTCCTGATCTCGACGGTCGCCCACGCGGGGGACGGCAACGTGCACCCGGTGTTCGTGTTCGACCGCGGCCTGGCCGAGCCGCCAGCCGAGGTCTGGGCCGCGGCCGACGAGGTGTTCCGCGCCGCGCTCGCCCTCGGCGGGACGCTGACCGGCGAGCACGGCGTCGGGCTGCTGAAGAAGCGCTGGCTCGGCCTGGAGACCGGGCCGGTGGCCGCCGAACTGCACCAGGGCATCAAGCAGGTCTTCGACCCGCTCGACATCCTCAACCCCGGAAAGGCCATCTGACCCCCGCCCCCGATCCGGTAGCGTTTGGCACCGTTGTTGGGGTTGGTGGGGTTACCGGGGTAATCGGGGGCGATGGTGGCGTTGGAGGCTGGGGACCCGGCCCGCCTGGGCCCGTTCACGCTCCTCGACCGGCTCGGGGAGGGTGGCCAGGGGGTCGTCTTCCTCGGCCGCGGACCGCAGGGCGAGCGGGTCGCGGTGAAGCTGCTGCACACGCGGCTGACGGCGGATCCCGAGGCGCGGGAGCGCTTCCTGCGCGAGGTGGCGCTGGCGCAGCGGGTCGCGCCGTTCTGCACCGCCCCCGTGCTGCACGCCGACCTCGCCGGCAACCAGCCGTACATCGTCAGCGAGTTCGTGCCGGGGCCGTCGCTGCGGCAGCTGGTGGACCGCGAGGGACCGCGCCGGGGCGCGGCGCTCGAACGGCTCGCCATCAGCACGGCGACGGCGCTGGCCGCCATCCACCGCGCGGGCATCACCCACCGCGACTTCAAGCCGGCCAACGTGCTGATGGGCCCGGAGGGGCCGGTCGTGATCGACTTCGGGGTGGCCAGGGCGTTCGACTCGCCGCAGGCCACCGCGACCGGCGCGTCCATCGGCACTCCCGCCTACCTGGCCCCCGAGGTGCTGTCGGGCGGCACGGCCGGCGCCCCGGCCGACATGTTCGCCTGGGGCGTCACGATGGTGTTCGCCGCCACCGGCAGGCCCGCCTTCGGCGCGGACTCGATCCCCTCGGTCATCACCCGCATCCTGCGCGACGAGCCCGACCTCGGCGACCTCGCGGCGCCCCTGCGGGACATCGTCGCCGCCTGCCTGTCGAAGGACCCCGCGACGCGTCCCTCGGCCCAGGAGATCGTCGCCCACCTCACCGGCCAGTCCCACTCCGTCGCCGCGCCCTTCGCACCGGCCGGCCCGGGGCACGGCGGGCAGGCCGGTGCCTCCGCGCCGAGCCTCCCCGGGCAGACGCCCGCCTCCTCCGCTCCCCCGGCGCGGGCGGTGGCTCCCGCCGGGCACGCCGGTGCCGCCGCACCGCGCCTCCCCGGGCCCCCACCGCCTCCCGCCGGGCACGCCACCGTGCCGGGCGCGGCGAGGAGGCCCCGCCGTACGGTGCTGACCTGGACGGCGGCCGGGATCGGGGTGCCCGCTCTGGTGGCCGCGGCCCTCGTGGTGCCGTCGTGGGTCTCCACGCGGGCGGCCGGGAGCGAGACCGCCGTGACGGAGGCCCCCGGCCCGGCGGCGTCCGCGCCCGCCGAGCCGCCGATCCCGTCGCCGTCCGAGCCGGTCGCTCCCTCGGGGCACCGAAGCAGGAGTCACTCGCCGAGTCCCGCGACCCGGCGGCCCGGCGTGACCGCGAAGCCCGCCGCCTCGCCCTCGCACGGCCGCCGGGCACGGCCGTCGCCCACCACGACCAGGCCGGTGACAGGGCCCACCGAGGCCCCTCCGACGGTGCGCCCGACCGCGAAGGCCAGTCCGGCGCCGACGAAGGCCACCGCGACGCCCAGGCCCAGCCCGACGGCGAAGGCGACCCCCACCAGAACCGCGGCGCCCAAGCCCAACCCGTACACGGCGAAGGGCGTGTGCGGAACCGGCTTCGCCGTCGTCGACTCCCACTCCTACGGCGGGCAGGCGACGACGTACCTGCTCTACAACTCCTCCACCGGCCGCAACTGCGTGATCACGCTCTCTCGCTACTCGATGCCCGCTAAGATCAGAATGAGCGCGGTGCTGAAGGTGAAGGGCGGCGCGTCGGCCGCCGACGCCGGCGCCTACACCGTCTACGCAGGGCCGCTCCGGCTGCCCGCCAAGGGCAAATGTGTCATCTGGGGTGGCGGATACGGGGGCGCCTCCTGGAGCAGCGCGTGGTCCCACTGCGGCTGACCACGACTGCACGCTGAACCACGCCGGACCCCCGGCCGGACCACTGGTCGGCCACGGGCGTGCGGCAGGAATGTCACCGCCCGGTGGCAGACTCGGCTCGTTGACGTGATCGCGGACCAACCCGGAGGATCTCACCGTGACACAAGTCGGTTCGGTGGCGCCATGACCGTGCTCGTGAGCCGGCTGGACGCTTCCAGCGCCGAGTACGGCGCGCGGCGCGAGGCCATGCTGGCGAAGATCGCCGAACTGGAGGCCGAGCACGCGAAGGCCGTCGCCGGCGGCGGGCCGAAGTACGTCGAGCGGCACCGCGAGCGCGGCGGCCTGCTCCCCCGGGAGCGGATCGAGTTGCTGGTCGACCCCGACGCGCCGTTCCTCGAACTGTCCCCGCTGGCCGCCTGGGGCACCGAGTTCCCCGTCGGCGCGAGCGTGGTGACCGGGATCGGGGTCGTCGAGGGCGTCGAGTGCGTGATCACGGCCAGCGACCCGACCGTGCGCGGCGGCGCGTCCAACCCCTGGACGCTGCGCAAGACGCTGCGGGCCGCCGAGATCGCGCTGCGCAACCGCATGCCGTACGTGAACCTGGTGGAGTCGGGCGGCGCGGACCTGCCGACGCAGAAGGAGATCTTCATCCCCGGCGGGCAGGTGTTCCGCGACCTGACCCGGCTGTCGGCCGCCGGGATTCCGACGATCGCGCTCGTCTTCGGCAACGCGACCGCCGGCGGGGCGTACGTCCCCGGCCTGAGCGACCACGTCGTGATGGTGCGGGAGCGGGCCAAGGTGTTCCTCGGCGGCCCGCCGCTGGTGAGGATGGCGACCGGCGAGGAGTCCGACGACGAGTCGCTGGGCGGGGCGGAGATGCACGCCCGCGCCTCCGGCCTCGCCGACCACCTCGCGGCCGACGAGCACGACGCGCTCCGGATCGGCCGCCGGATCGTGCGGCGGCTCGGATGGCGCACGGCCGGGCACGCCGCCGCCCGCGACTACCCGGCCCCCCTGTTCGACGAGGACGAACTGCTCGGCATCGTGCCGGAGGACCTGAAGGTGCCCTTCGATCCCCGCGAGGTCCTGGCCCGGGTGGTGGACGGCAGCGACTTCGACGAGTTCAAGCCGCTCTACGGGCCGAGCCTGGTCACCGGATGGGCGAGCGTCCACGGCCACCCGGTCGGAGTCCTCGCCAACGCCCAGGGGGTGCTGTTCGGGGCCGAGTCGCAGAAGGCCGCGCAGTTCATCCAGCTTGCGAACCAGACCCGCACGCCGCTCGTCTTCCTGCAGAACACGACGGGCTACATGGTCGGCAAGGAGTACGAGCAGAGCGGCATCGTCAAGCACGGCTCGCTGATGATCAACGCGGTGGCCAACTCGACCGTGCCCCACATCACGATCGTGATGGGCGCCTCCTACGGCGCGGGCAACTACGGCATGTGCGGACGGGCCTACGATCCCCGTTTCCTGTTCAGCTGGCCGAGCGCCAAGTCGGCCGTCATGGGCCCGGCCCAGCTCGCCGGGGTGCTGTCGATCGTGGGCCGGGCCGCGGCCGAGGCACGCGGGCAGGTCTACGACGAGGAGGCCGACGCGGCGATGCGCACGGCGGTCGAGACGCAGATCGAGGCGGAGTCGGCGGCGTTCTTCCTGTCCGGCCGCCTCTACGACGACGGGGTCATCGACCCGCGCGACACCCGCACGGTGCTCGGGTTGTGCCTGTCGGCCGTCGCGGGGGCGCCGGATCCCGGGCGGGCCGGCTACGGCGTCTTCCGGATGTGACGGGGCATGCTCATCGGCATCCACACCTGTGGGGGTAGTTCATGATCGGGCGGCTGCTGGTCGCGAACCGCGGGGAGATCGCCCGCAGGGTGTTCCGCACCTGCCGTGAGCTGGGCGTGGAGACCGTCGCCGTCTTCTCCGACGCCGACGCGGACGCGCCGCACGTGGCCGAGGCCGACCAGGCCGTACGGCTGGGCGCCCCGCTGGCGTACCTCGACCCGGACCGCCTGGTCGAGGCGGCCCGGCGGTCGGGGGCCGACGCGGTGCACCCCGGGTACGGGTTCCTGTCCGAGCACGCCGGGTTCGCCCGCGCCGTGCTGGACGCCGGCCTGACCTGGATCGGCCCCTCGCCCGAGGCCGTCGCCGCGATGGGCACGAAGATCGAGGCGAAGGCGCTGATGGCCGAGGCCGGGGTGCCGGTCCTGCCGACCATCCCGCTGTCCCCGGACGCCACACCCCACCTGTCGCTTCCGGTGCTGGTCAAGGCGTCGGCGGGCGGCGGTGGGCGGGGCATGCGGGTGGTGCGCGACCCGGCCGGCCTCGCCGAGGCGGTCGCGTCGGCCCGCCGCGAGGCCCTGTCGGCCTTCGGCGACGGCACGCTGTTCGCCGAGCCGCTGCAGGAGGGCGCCCGCCACATCGAGGTGCAGATCCTCGCCGACGAGCACGGCACGGTCTGGGCGCTCGGCGAGCGGGAGTGCTCCATCCAGCGCCGCCACCAGAAGGTGATCGAGGAGGCCCCCTCCCCCGCCGTCACCCCCGAACTGCGCCGTGAGCTGAGCGACGCCGCGATCCGGGCCGCCCGCGCGATCGGTTACACCGGCGCGGGCACCGTCGAGTTCCTCGTGTCGGACGAGGGCTTCTTCTTCCTGGAGATGAACACCCGCCTGCAGGTGGAGCACCCGGTGACCGAGTGCGTCTACGGGGTCGACCTGGTCCGGCTGCAGATCGAGGTGGCCGAGGGCGCGCGGCTCGCCGCGCTGCCGCCGAGCCCGGTGGGCCACGCGATCGAGGCCCGCCTGTACGCGGAGGACGCCGAGGGACGCCCCCAGAGCGGCGTGCTGCACCGCTTCGAGATCCCCGGAGTGGACGGCGAGTTCGGTCTCGGCGCCCGGCTGCGGCTCGACTCCGGGGTGGTCTCCGGCGGCGAGGTGGGCGTCCACTACGACCCGATGCTCGCCAAGGTCGTCTCGTACGGCGGGGACCGGGCGGAGGCGGCCCGGCGGCTCGCGCACGCGCTCGCGCGGGCCCGCATCCACGGGCTGACGACCAACCGCGACATCCTCGTGGGCGTGCTGCGGCACCCCGACTTCCTGTCCGGGGCGCTCGACACCGGGTTCCTCGACCGGCGTCCCGTTCCGGCGACGCTCGCCGGGCCCGGGGCCGTACGGCTGTCGGCCCTCGCGGCGGCGCTCGCCGGGGCGGCGGCGAACCGGGCGGCGGCGCGGCGCGACGGGGTGCTCGGCGGGCTGCCGAGCGGCTGGCGCAACGTGCCCTCGCAGCCCCGGCGCACGGCGTACGACGCCGAGGACGGCGGCCGCCTGGAGATCGCCTATCGCCTGACCAGGGACGGGCTGCGGGCCGAGGGCTTCGAGGACGTCGCCCTGGTGTCGGCCGAGCCCGGCCGGGTGGTGCTGGAGACGGACGGCCTGCGGCACGCGTTCGAGGTGGCGGCCTATCCGGGCGTGGTGCATGTCGACTCGCCTCTCGGGCCGGTCCGGCTCGTCCCGGTGGAGCGGCTGCCCGAGCCCTCCGCGCGGACGTCGCCGGGGGCACTGCCCGCCCCGATGCCGGGTACGGTCCTGCGTGTCGAGGTGAAGCCCGGCGACGTCGTCGAGGCCGGGCAGCCGGTGGTCGTGCTGGAGGCGATGAAGATGGAGCACCTGATCGTGGCCCCCGCCTCGGGCACCGTGGCCGCCCTGCACGTGGCGCCGGGCGCGCGGGTCGAGGCGGGCGCGCCCCTCGCCGACATCGAACCCGAGCGCGAGCCCGAGACCACGCCCGCACCCAAGACCACGTCGGCACCCGAGACTCCCGCGCCCGAGACCGCGCCCGCAGCCGAGACCACGCGTGTGACCGATGGCGCGCCCGATATCGAGGCCTACGAGGCAGCCCCCACCGAGGCTCATAGTGAGGCCCGCGTCGAGCCGCCGGCTCCCCCTGCGGGCACGACCCCCGCCGAAGCCCGCACCGAGGGCCACGCCGAGGCCCGCATCTCGGCCGGCGTCGAGCCGCCGGCTCCGCCCGCGGGCACCGCCCCCGCCCTCGGCCAGGCACCCGTGGCTGCCGCCGACCCGGCCCCCGGCCAGGCACCCGGCCAGGCACCCGGCCAGGCACCCGTGGACGCGACCGACCCGGCGCGCGGCTGGGCGGCGGGCCAGGACGGCGGCACCGGAGAGAACCCCCGCCTGGACACGCGGGGCGACTTCCCCACGGACACCCACGCCGGCCCGCCTCCTGGCGCAGGCATTCCTCCGAGCGGCGCTGTTCCGGGTGCGGAGGCGGGCTCGCATTCGAGCGGCGCGGCTCCAGGCGCGGACCCGGGAGCGGCTCCGAGCGGGGAGGTTGGACAGCGATGAACGCGACCGGCGACCCGTCGGGGGATCTCGTGCGGTGGGAGCGGGCGGGCGGCGTGGCCACGATCACGCTCGACTCGCCGCACAACCGCAACGCCCTGTCGTCCCGGCTGCTCGCGCGGCTCGACGAGGCCCTCTCGTGGGCGCTGGACGAGCCCGCCGTACGGGTGATCGTGCTGACCGGCGCCGGGCCGGTGTTCTGCGCCGGGGCGGACCTGAAGGAGCAACGCGGCGGAGGGGCGCCGGTCACCGCGTCGTTCCCCGCCGTCATGCTGCGGATCTGGGAGAGCCCGAAGCCGGTCGTGTGCCGCCTCAACGGCACGGCCAGGGCGGGCGGTCTCGGCCTGGTGGCGGCGTGCGACTTCGCGATCGCCCCGCAGAGCGCGTCGTTCGCCTTCACCGAGGTGCGGCTCGGGGTGGTCCCCGCGATGATCGCGGCCACCTGCCTGCGCCGCCTGGAGCCCCGGGCCGCGGCCGAGTACTTCCTGACCGGCGAGGTCTTCACCGCCGCACGCGCGGTGGAGATCGGGCTGCTCACCCGGGCCGTCCCGGAGGAGGACCTCGACGCGACCGTGGCGCACTACACGGGCATGCTGCTGCGCGGCGGCCCCGAAGCGCTGGCGATCACCAAGCGGCTCGTCCGCGAGGTGCCGCTGATGCCGGTCGAGGAGGGCCTGCGGGAGATGGCCGCGCTGTCAGCGGAGCGATTCACCTCCCAAGAAGGGCAGGAGGGCATCCGGGCCTTCGCCGAGAAACGCCCCGCCGCCTGGGTCCCCGACGAGACCGCGGGCACGGAAGCCGGGCGATGACGGCCGAGGCCGGGCGACCGGGACCGCTGCGGGTCGCGAACTGCGGCGGCTTCTACGGCGACCGGCTCTCGGCGGCTCGGGAGATGGTCGAGGGCGGGCCGATCGACGTCCTGACCGGTGACTGGCTCGCCGAGCTCACCATGTCGATCCTCGCCGGAAACCGGCTGAAGGGCCGCCCCGGCTACGCCCGCACCTTCCTCACCCAGATGGAGCAGGTCCTCGGCACCTGTCTGGACCAGGGCGTCAGAGTGGTCTCCAACGCGGGCGGCCTCGACCCGGCCGGCTGCGCGGAGGCGGTCTCCGCCCTGGCCGACCGGCTGGGGCTGCGCGTGAACGTCGCCCACGTCACCGGCGACGACCTCATGCCGCTCGCTGAGCCGCCGGTCCACGCCGGCACCGGCGAGATCCTGCGGGAGCCCCCGCTCACCGCCAACGCCTACCTCGGCGGACGGCCGATCGCGGTGGCGCTGGAGCACGGCGCGGACGTTGTCGTCACAGGGCGGGTCACCGACGCGGCGCTGGTCACCGGGCCCGGCATGTGGTGGTTCGGCTGGCGTCCCGGCGACCTCGACGCGCTGGCCGGTTCGGTCGTCGCGGGGCACGTCATCGAGTGCGGCTGCCAGGCGACCGGCGGCAACTACGCCTTCTTCGAGGAGGTGCCCGGCCTGCCCCACTGTGGCTTCCCCATCGCCGAACTGCACGCGGACGGGTCGAGCGTCATCACCAAGCACCCGGGCACCGGCGGCCTGGTCTCGACCGGCACCGTGACCGCGCAACTGCTGTACGAGATCGCCTCGCCCCGCTATCTCGGCCCTGACGTGACGGCCCGGTTCGACACCGTACGCCTGGAACAGGCGGGTCCCGACCGGGTCAGGATCACGGGCGTACGCGGCGAGGCCCCGCCGGAGACGCTGAAGGTGGCGGTCACCTGCCTCGGCGGCTTCCGCAACACGATGACCCTCGTGCTCACCGGCCTGGACATCGCCGCGAAGGCCCGGGTCGCGCAGGAGGCGATCTGGGCCCGCGTGCCCCGCGACTCGTTCGAGCAGGTCCACGTGGAGCTGACACCCCTCGGCCCGCACCCCTACAAGCCGGGCACAGCCGAGCCGGCCACACCCGGAACAGGCACGGCCCACGTCGGCGCGGCGGGCACGCTGGACACGGACCCAGGCCGCGGGGACGCGAGGGACGCGAGGGCCGGGGAGCCGGGGGCTGGGGACGCGGAGGACGAGGGCGTTCCGGAGACGAATGGGACCGCGTTGCTGCGGATCACGGTCATGGACTCCGACGCACGCAAGGTCGGGCGGGCGTTCTCCTCGGCGGTGGTGGAGACCGGCCTGGCGAGCTACCCCGGCTTCTTCGGACTGACGCCGCCCGCCGACGCCTCCCCCTACGGCGTCTTCTGGCCGTCCTCGGTCGACGCCCGTGCCGTGCTCCCGGTCGTGACCGTCGGCGGGGTCCGCATCGAGGTGCCGTACGCGCCGCCCGGGCCACTGCTCTCCTCGGACCTGTACGGCGCGACCGGCGACGTCGCGGATCACGGGGCGGCGCCGCCGTACGCGGGTGATCTCACGAGCGGGCCGGTCCGGCCACTGGGCAGGATCGCAGGCGCGCGGTCGGGCGACAAGGGCGGCGACGCCAACCTCGGCGTCTGGGTGCGCGACCCCGCCCACTACCCGTGGCTCGCGGCGTTCCTGACCGTGGAGCGGCTCAGGGAACTGCTGCCTGAGGTCGGCCGGCTGCCGGTGGAGCGGTTCGCGCTGCCCAACCTGCACGCGCTCAACTTCGTGGTCCACGGCCTGCTGGGCAGGGGCGTGGCCGCGAGCCCGCTCCTCGACGCGCAGGCCAAGGCGCTCGGGGAACGCCTGCGCGCGGTCCGCGTACCGGTTCCGTCGTGATCTCGCTCTAGGATTGCGCAATCGCAGGACCGCCCGCATGCGGAGGTGGAAGTGAGCGGTTTCCATCACGCCCGCATGGACCTGGGGGTCCGGCTGCGCCGGCTGCGGGAGAACGCCCGCCTGTCCGGGAAGGAGCTCGCCGAACGGCTCCACTGGCAGCCGTCGAAGGTCTCGCGCATCGAGAACGCCCGCCAGACCGCCTCCGAGGACGACGTGGCCGCGTGGGGGAAGGCCGTGGAGGCCGACCCGCAGACGATGGACGCCCTGGTCAGGCAGGCGGCCGGGCTCCAGGAGCGGCAGGACTCCTGGCGGCAGCGGCAGCGGACCGGCCTCGCCGCCCTGCAGGACGACATCCGCGACCTGGAGACGCGGACCCTGCTGTTCCGGGCCTTCGAGCCCGGCGTGGTGATCGGGCTGCTGCAGACCACGGAGTACGCCCGGCACGTCTTCGGGAAGCTCGGGCGGCTGTACAAGTCGGCCGCCGACGTGGACGACGCGATCCGGATCCGGATGCGGCGCCAGGAGATCCTGTACGACCCGGCGCGGCGGTTCCGGTTCGTCATGCCCGAGGCGGTGCTGCGCTACCGGCTGGCGCCGCCCGAGGTGATGCGCGGCCAGCTCGACCGGCTGATCGCGGTGACGACGCTGCCGAACGTGGAGTTCGGCCTGCTGCCGTTCGAGGCGCCGCTGCCGTCCGCGCTGACGAACTCGTTCTGGATCTACGACAACGCCCTGGTGGGGGTGGCCACCGGCACCCGGGACCTGCTGCTGCGCGACACCGGCGAGGTGGAGTTCTACGCCCGGGCGTTCGAGGAGTTCTGCGAGGTGGCGGCCTTCCGGGACGACGCGAGGGCGCTGATCGTCCGCGCCCTCGACGACTACACCGCCCACCCGCCGCGCTGAGCGCGCCGACGGGTTCAGGCGGCCCGTCGCCGGGCCGCCGCCCGTCCGCTCCGGCAAGGGGCCACCCGTCCGCCCCTCGGCGTGCCGTGATTCAGCGCGCCGTCATTCGCCCAGCACGGTCTGCAGGTCCATGACGTGGTCCTGCGTCTGCTGCAGCAGCGGGCGCAGCGCCTCGGCGACGTCGCTCAGGCCGAGCTGCTGGGCCTGCTCCACCCGCTCGCGGTAGCGGCGCAGCTGCTCCTGCTCCAGTTCGAGGTCGAGCCGCAATGCCTGCTCGCTGTCGGCCGCGACCGGGATCTCGGGAACGCGGACGCTCGGCACCCCGCCGAGGAAGTCGATCTGCTCGGCCAGCGTGCTCGCGTGGTTGAGCTCCTGGCCGAGGTGCTGCTTGAGCTCCTCGATGATCGACAGGTACTGCGCGCCCTTGATCGTCGCCGCGTGCTGGACGTACTGCACGATCGAGCGGTACTCGCTCTCCAGGTCCTCGTTCAGGAGGGCGATGAAGGCCTCCGTGTCCATGGGTGATCGTCCTTTCGTCATCGAGAGGCCCTTCCCGTACCCGCGAAGCTGACGGCCGAACGCGTCCGGCCCGGATATCAGCCCTGGATATCGGCCGCTCACGCCGCTCAGCTCAGGCGGTAAAGGGTGCTTGTCCCGCTTCCGCCGTACTCGGACGCCGGAACGAGGGTCGCGTTGGCCTTCACCCAGGCGGTGAGGGACGAGTCGGCCCCGCCACCGGCCCTGCCGCTGGGTCCGCGCCCGTCGCCGAGCAGGACGTACCGCAGGCCGCCGTCCGCGGCGTACCTCCTCAGCAGGTCCACGGTCATCGCCGGATCGGAGCCGGTGAAGCCGCCCATCGCGATGACAGGCTCCCCGGTCGACAGGATGAGCGAGGAGGCGCTCTGCGCGCTCCCCACGGCGACCAGCCAGGTGGCGCCGCCCTTGTTCCGCTTCAGATAGGCGGTCATCCCGGCGTCCACCTCGCCGCCGGGGCCCCGCATGCCCCGGTCGCCCCGCACGTCCCCACCGGACGCGGGGGCCCCGGGATCGTCCGCTCCCGCCGCCGGTCGCACGCCGCCGGGCGAAGCCATTCCGCTCATCCCGCCCGGGCCGCCGAAGCCGCCTCGGCCGGAGAGCCCGGAGGGGCCGGCGGTCGGGTTGGTGCCGTTCACCACCGCGCCGAGCGGCGTCACGGCGTACGCCGCCGGACCGGCGAGCCCGGCTACGACCGCCACGGCCAATGCAAGTGCCATAATCCGTGCCGCCGTACGACGTCCATGCCCGGCCGGTACGGCACGGTCCGCGCCCCGACCAGCGGGGCCGTCGCGGTCCGCGCCCCGCTCAGCGGAGACGAACGCCGTGGCCACCAGGGCGAGGACGGCCACCGCCGTCGCGCCCGCGATCGTCCAGGCGAGCCAGGGCACGAACTCCGGCGTACGGCGCAGCACGGCGAACGACCAGGCGCCCGTCACGGCGACCGCCGCCGCCAGAGTCAGTCGCCAGGCCCGGGACGTACGGGCCGCCCGCCACATCAGCACGCCGCCGGCGCCCGTCAGCGCGGCGATCGCGGGGGCCATCGCGGTCGTGTAATAGGGGTGGAAGGTGCCGCTGGAGAAGCTGAACACGGCGTAGTGGACCACCAGCCAGCCGCCCCACAGCAGCAGCGCGGCGCGGACGGGCCGCGTCGCGGGCCCGTACGCGTGCCGGGCGGCCAGGAGCAGGCCGCAGACGAGCGCGATCACGGCGAACGGGAGCAGCCAGGAGATCTGCCCGGCCATGACGTCGTTGAACAGCCGTCCGGCCCCGGCCGTGCCGCCGAACCCGCCTCCCGGGCCGCCTCCTGGGCCACCTCCCGGTCCGCCGCCGAAGGCCCGGGTGAGGCCCTCGGGCAGGTCGCCGGACGCCGCGGCGGGGAGCCGTCCCGGCCCGCCGTCGCCCGCACCGCCGAATACGCGGCCGAGGCCGTTGTAGCCGATCACGAGGTCCCACACGCTGTTGTCGGTGCTGCCCCCGACGTACGGCCGGGATGAGGCCGGGGTCAGGTCGACCAGGACCATCCACCACCCGCTGGAGACGACGAGCACCGCTCCGGCGGCGAGCAGGCGCCCGATCCGCCGTACGAGCCGTCCCGGCGCGGCGTACAGGTAGGTGAGCGCGAACGCGGGCAGTACGAGGTAGGCCTGCAGCATCTTGGTGGTGAAGGCGAGGCCCACCAGCACGGCGACGGCCAGCAGTGTGCGCAGGCGCCCGGAGCGGATCGCCTCCAGGCAGAACCACCCTGCCGCCACCAGCAGGAACACCAGGATCGTGTCGGGGTTGTTGTCCCGGTTGATGGCGACGGTGATCGGCGTCAGCGTCATCACCAGCGCCGCCAGCAGTGCCGCCGCCCCGGCCGCCCGCTCGTCGAGCCCGCGCAGCGACCGCCGTACGGCCGAGCCGACCAGGGCCACCGACCCGACCCCGGCGGCGGCCTGCGGCAGCAGCATGCTCCACGTGCCGAAGCCGAAGATCCTGGCCGACAGGCCCATGACCCACAGCGCGAACGGCGGCTTGTCGACGGTGATGAACGACCCGGCGTCCAGCGCGCCGTAGAAGAACGCCTTCCAGCTCCGGGTGCCGGAGTAGATCGCGGCGGCGTAGTAGTCGTTGGCGTACCCGTTGCGGCCGAGCGCCCACGTGTAGAGGACGGCCGCGAGGACCAGGACGGCCCACCGGCCCCAGCGCAGGAGCGGAGTGGCGGGGGCTCGCCGGCCGATCGGGGTCATGGTGGTGAGCGCGGTCATCGGGAATCCTCGCCGGGCGCGAAGACCCAGGATCGCAGGAGCAGGAAGCGCAGGAGCGTGGCGAGGGCGTTGGCGACGATCACGGCGGCCAGTTCGGCCGCGCGCGGCGCTCCGGCGGGCAGCGCGGCCAGGCCCGCGCTGGTCAGCGCGAGCCCCGCGACGAAGGCGACCAGCCCGCCCAGGTGGTGGCGCAGGACCCCCGCCCGGCCGCGTACGCCGAAGGTGAAGCGCCGGTTGGCGGCGGTGTTGGCCACCGCCGTCACCAGCAGCGCGACCGCGTTGGCGGTCACCGGCGGCAGGACCGCGCGCAGCGTCCAGAACAGCGCGAGGTGGGCGACCGTGCTGATCACGCCGATCACCGCGAACGCCGGGATCTGCCTCCTGACCGATGTGGCGGCCGGGCGGGCGGGTGGACGGCGCATGCTCGTGCGGGCGACCCGCCACATGCCGCGCAGGTCGCCGACGGCCGTCCGCACGATGTCCACCCGGCTGTCGGGGTCGTCCACCCAGTCGACCGGCACCTCGTGGATGCGCAGGCCGTGCTGCTCGGCGAGCAGCAGCAACTCGGTGTCGAAGAACCACTCCTCGTCGCGCACGGCCGGCAGCAGAGCCTGCGCCACCTCCGTACGGACGGCCTTGAAGCCGCACTGCGCGTCGGAGAAGCGCACACCCATCAGCGACCGCAGGAGCAGGTTGTAGGCCCGGGAGACGGTCTCGCGCTTCGGGCCGCGCACCACGTTGGCCCAGGGAGACAGGCGGGTGCCGATCGCCAGGTCGCTGTGCCCGCTCAGCAGCGGCGCGACGAGCGGCAGGAAGGCGTCCAGGTCGGTCGACAGGTCGACGTCCATGTACGCGACGACGTCGGCGTCGCTGGCCTCCCACACCCTCCGCAGGGCCCGGCCCCGGCCCTTCAGGTCCAGGTGCACGGCCCGCACCCCGGGCAGTTCGCCCGCCAGCCGCTCGGCGATCCGCCACGTGGCGTCGGCGCTCGCGTTGTCCGCGATCGTCACGCGGAAGCCGTACGGGAACTCGCGGGCGAGGTAGCCGTGCAGCCGCCGCACGCTCGCGGCCAGCACGCGCTCCTCGTTGTGGACGGGGACGACCACCTCGACCAGCCGGGTCCGGCGGGACGCCCCCGTCTCCGGCCCGGGGACCATCGTTACGCTCATGGGCCCCACGCTCGGGCGTCCTCATGGGACCGCCCTGAGGCGTCGATTAACGCCGCATGAGAACCCTCTGCCGCGCCGGCCACCATAAGTGATGTCAGCAGAGCTGCCTGCATTGCCAGCATCGAACGGTGAAACAACTGCTGCTTCGAATCGGTGACCACCCGCATCGGCGCATCACGCAAGAGCTCGCCGACATCCGGCAGATCTACCCGCCTGAGCGGGAGGCACTTGGCGTGGTCGCCTTCGGCATCGAGCTGATCGAGACGGCGCGCAGTGGGCGCAGTACGCCGAGCGGGCCGGCGAGATGACACCGGAGGACTGGAAGGCGGTCGCGGCCGAGACCGGCGCCCTGAACGCCGACTTCGCCGCCGATCCCCGCTTCGCGGCCCACTACGACGCGGTCACGCCGGGCCTCGCCGTCTGGCTGCGCGACACGATCCGCGCGGACGCCGAGGCCCACGGCGTCAACCCGGAGTCCGCGACCTGGCGTTGTGGTTTCGTTCGTGAGTTTCGACCGCACTTGGCGGGCGGGACCGTGATTTATGTTCGCGGGAAATGACCGCACCCTGAGCCCCGCCAGGGCCCCAGGTCTTCCGGGCTCTGTAGTGGCTAGCGCAGCAGGCATTCGGATCTAAGGCGGTCGAAGGCTCGGGGTGTAGGGAGCTGGTCAAGGGACTGCTTGATGGTCAGGGCGCAGTCACGGGGGCTGGTTGCGGTGGTGTCGCATTCGATGTCATAAGCGCCGTAGGAGTGGACCTGGCGGAGCTGGGCGGCCGCCTGTCCGGGCTGCCGGTCGCCGCGTTCCTTTTCCCGGCGTGCCAATTCCTGTCCTGAGCAGCGTACGCCGATGAAGACGACGTCCAGGCCGCTGAGGACGGTGAGGCAGTCCAGCAGGCGCCACTGCTCGCTGAGGACGTAGTCGACGACGAGGTCGTTGCCGGCCTGGGCCATGCCCGCGACCGCACGGTGGAAGCCGGCCCGGGTCCGGGCCAGGACGGCGGCCAGTTCGCCGGGATCCAGCTCCAGCGTGCGCTGGCGGGCGCGCATCGCGTTGATGGCATCGACGGGCAGGTGGAAGAAGGGGCGATCCAGGATGAGCAGGAGCTGCCCGGCGATGCTCGACTTGCCTGAGCTGGACGTCCCGTTGAGGAAGAGAACCTGCCCGGTCCGGGCTGCTGGGAAGCTCATGGCTTCATTCTGGCTTCGCCGCTTCATTCGCGGCCCGGGTTTCCGGAGATCGCGGCCTCGTCGGGGGTGAGGTCGTACGGTGACGCCGGACGGCCCTCGCAGCGGGAGTCGGGCAGGATCGCCACAGGCGCGGGAGCCAGCCAGGAAAGGGCGCTCCGCTCGACGTTCCACTGGTAGAGGTCCACGGTGGTGTGCGGGACCGCGCCCGGCTCCGGGCAGAGCACCTGAGACACCAGCAGGTCGTTGCGTACGAAACGGACCGCGCCGGAGCGTTCGAGGATGGTGACGAGACGGTCGTCACTGGCGATCACGTAGCCGACCGTGACCTGCTCGGCCTTGCCGTTCGGCTCGGTGGCGATCTCCATGGCCGTGAGCGGCAGGATCGGCGAGCGCAGCACCACCACTCCGGCCACCAGCGGGAAGAGCACGGCGAGCGTCCAGGTCAGGCCGTGCACCACCAACGGCGCGGCGGGTGCGGGGACCGGCCCGGTGACCAGCGGGGCGAGCACGGGCGGCGCGGTGAGCAGGATCAGCGTGGCGACGTCGCGCTGCGCCAGCGCCTGCATGATCGCCGGGCGGAGCAGCAGGAGGACGAGCACGCCGGAGACCACCGGCACCACCAGGCAGACGGCCCGGATCCACATCCGGTCCAGTGGGCGGCGTTCCCGCACGGTCAGCCCGGCCACCGCGAGCGTGAGCATAAGCAGGGTCGGCAGGAAACGGAGCTGCCAGCCGAGCAGCCCGACGCCCACGGCCACCGCGACCACCCAGTCGGGCACCCGGTCGGCGGCCCGCGCCACCCAGAAGGAGCGACGGGTGCTGAGCCGGTAGAGCGGCCCGAGCACCCGTCCGGCCAGCACTACAGCAGGCAGCACCCACACGAGCGTCAGCAGCACCGTGGTGAGCAGGCCGAGCGGGCTGACGTACTGCACGAGCAACAGCAGGGTCTGCGTGTCCTGCCGGCTGGCGTACCAGAGCCGCATCACCAGCAGCACCAGCGGGAAGGCGGGCAGGAGCGTCAGCACCCACTCCTGGTTGCGCTGCGGCGCGCGGACCCTGCCCTTCTCCCCGGCCTCAGCAGCCATCGGCGGAAAGGGCTCGCTCCCACGGCCACCGGCGCACCTGCGGCGATTTCAGGCACGGCTGGGTGCTCTGGGCCACGTTCACCCCGGGATTGGCCGCCAGCATCGGACGGATGTGCCGGTCGTAGGCCTCCTCCCACATCCTGTTCTGGGGATCGGCGTAGGAGCGGTACAACGCCAGCTCGACCAGGGTGCGCAGGGCGGTGTTGGTGCCCGTGTTCACCGCCCACATCTCGGTCGTCTCCAGCCCGATGTCGTGGTGTGTCAACGTGCCGCCGGACTTGGCGACGAATCCCGCCATGATCGCGGCGTCCGTGCTGACGGCGTCGTACAGGTGGGCCTCCAGTCCCTCGAAGCAGGCACTGATCTTGTTCTCCGCCGTCACCCTGGCACCGCTCTCGGCCAGCGGGCCCTCCGAGGTCGAGGTGCCGAGCGTGCAGACCTTCTCGCCCGCGAGCTGGCCGAGAGAGGTCACCCGGGCGTGATCGGCCCGTGTCACCACCGACTGCTCGGTGAACAGATAGGGGCTGGAGAGGCCGACCGACGGATCCTGCAGCCGTTTGGCGGTGATGCTGAACGTCGCCACGACGAGGTCGACGGTGACGAAGTTCCCGTCGGCGTCGGTGGCCTGGCGGCGGGCCCGGTCCTCGGTCTCGATGGACAGGAACTCCACCTGATCGGGCCGGAAACCGAGCTCACCGGCGATCATGTAGGCGATGTCGATGTCGAAACCGGAGAAGGCGCCGGTTTTGTCGCGTAACGCGATGCCCGGGGTGTCGTCCTTCACCCCGATCAGAAGCTTCTTCTTCCCCGTCAGCCGGGCCTGCTCGCGTAGTTCGGCCTCGGTCGGCGGCCCGGCGGCGAAGAGGATGTAACCGCCGACGAGAACCGCGGCCATGATGGCGGCCAGCCAGCCGTACAGCCGCAGCCAGTCTCCCCGGCGGCGAGGCGGCCCGGCCTCCGGCACCGGAGGCGCCGGCGGGGAGCTCGGCGCGGCGGGTTCCGCTTCCGGCCGCGTTCGCCGCGGCCGCCGTCCGAACCGCTTCCCCGACTCCACCCGAACAGCCTCCGTCACACCGTCCAGCGCACCATATCCACGGAGATCATCCCGGAAAAAGGGTATTCCCTTTCAACGGGTGATTCCGGAGAAACGCGAACACCCCGCGACCAGGCCTCTGCACGGCGACCCACCGCGGAACGAGCCGGCCGGGTCAGGCGCTCGGCGCGGTCCCGGGGAGTTGGATGGTGGCGAGGGTGCCGCCGCCGGGGGCGTTCTCCACGGAGACCCGGCCCCCGGCGTCCCGTACGGCCTGGGCCACGATGGCGAGACCGAGGCCGGAGCCGGGCAGGCCGCGCGCCGACGGCGAGCGCCAGAAGCGCTCGAAGACGTGCGGCAGCTCGTCTTCGGGAATGCCCGGCCCCTCGTCGCGCACGGTCAGCACGCCCTTGCCGAGCCGCACGGTGACGAGGCCGCCGGGCGGGCTGAACTTCACCGCGTTGTCGAGCACGTTCACCGCGGCGCGGTGCAGGCCGCGGACGTCGCCGTGGACCTGCCAGGGGTCGAGGCCGATGTCGAAGCGCAGCCCCGGGCCGCGCCGCCGGGCCCGCTCGACCGCCGCCGCGACCACCTCGTGGAAGTCGATCTCGGCCGACGACTCGCCGCTCTCCGCCTCGCGCGACAGCTCCAGCAGGTCGCCGACGAGGCTCGACATCTCCTCGAACTGCTCCTTGACGTTCGCCAGCAGCCGCCGCTTGGCCGCGGGCTCGATGGCGCGGCCGGTGGCCTCGCTGCGCAGCAGCAGGTCGATGTTGGTACGCAGACTCGTGAGCGGGGTGCGCAGTTCGTGCCCGGCGTCGGCCACGAGCCGCCGCTGCCGCTCCTGGGAGCTCGACAGGGCCGCGGTCATCGTGTTGAACGACCGGCCGAGGCGGGCGATCTCGTCCTCCCCCTCGACGGGGATCGTGACGGTGAGGTCCTCCGTCCGCGCCACGTGCTCGACCGCGCGGGTCAGCCGCGCCACGGGCCGCAGGGCCGTACGGGCGAGCCAGAGGCCGGCCACGGCGGCGCCGGCCACGCCGAGCACGCTGACCGACCCGAAGACCACGGCGAGGATGCCCAGGGTCTGGTCCATCTCGGCGGTGGAGCGGAACACACTGATCGTCACCGGCGCGGGCGGCTGGGCGGGCTCGGGAAACCGGCCCGGCGGCCCCGGCAGCGGGGGTACGTAGCGGGTCGTGTGGACGAGCACGGAGGTCCCGTCGGTGGTGACCGCGTCGCGCAGGATCGAGCCGGAGGTCAGCGCGCGTTCCGCCGTGGACGGCCGTACGTGGGCCGAGCCGGCCCAGACGCAGACCGTGCCGTCGGGGGCGACGATCTGCCAGCTCCGCCCGGAGGGGTCCCAGTCGGGGCGGGGACCGCGGCGCTGCGTCTCGTCGCCTCGGCAGTCGCGCAACGCGATCGCGATCTGGTCGGCCGCCGGTCTCAGCCGGGTCAGCGAGCGGGCGATCTGGTCGCGCATCTCGGCGCGGGCGAGCAGCCAGCAGGCCGCCGCCGACACCGCGACGGCCAGCGCGACCGCCGCCGCGATGAGCAGCGTGAGCCGCGACCGGAGCGAGCGGCGCCTCACGGCGACGGCCGCAGCACGTAGCCCACCCCGCGCACCGTGTGGATGAGGCGGGGCAGCCCGCCCGCCTCCGTCTTGCGGCGCAGATACATGACGTACACGTCGAGCGAGTTCGACGTCGGCTCGAAGTCGAAGCCCCACACCGCGCTGAGGATCTGCTCCCGGGTGAGCACCTGGCGCGGGTGGGTCAGGAACAGCTCCAGCAGCAGGTGTTCGGTGCGGGTGAGCTCCAGCCGCCGGCCGGCCCGGGTGACCTCCCAGCTGGCGGCGTCCATGCGCAGGTCGCCGAAGGTGAGCACGTCGCCGTCGCCGCCCCGGGCGGCGTACTGCCCGCCGCGCCGCAGCAGGGCCCGCACCCGGGCGAACAGCTCGTCGAGCTCGAACGGCTTGACGAGATAGTCGTCGGCCCCGGCGTCCAGCCCGGAGACGCGGTCGCCGACGGCGTCGCGCGCGGTCAGCATGAGGACGGGGACGCGGTTGCCCGCCGACCTCAGCCGCCGGCAGGTGGTCAGCCCGTCGAGCCGCGGCATCATGACGTCGAGGAGCATCGCGTCGTACGCCTCCCGGCCCCGCGCGGCGTGGTCGAGGAGGCCGAGCGCGGCCAGCCCGTCGCCGGCCGTCTCGACCTCGTATCCCTCGAACTCCAGGCTGCTGCGCAGCGCCTCCCGCAGGGCGGGTTCGTCGTCCACCACCAGCAGCTTCGCGGCTTCCTCACGCACCGGCACACGTTATCCGAGCGTCATGAGAATCCGGTTAAAGGGCGCTTTGTCCCACTGAGTCGCACCCGCCCGGCGACCCGAAGCCGGACCGCGTCAACCCGCCGAGGTCAGGACGGCCATCGCGGCGTTGTGGCCCGGGATGCCGCTCACGCCGCCGCCGCGCCGCGCGCCCGCGCCGCACAGCAGCACCCGCTCGTGCGCCGTCTCGACGCCCCACCGGCCGTGACCGCCCGCGCCGTGACCGCCCGGGCCGTCCCCCTCACCGTCCTCCTCGCCGTACGGCCAGGAAAGGTCGCGGTGGAAGATGTGCCCGCCGGGCAGGCCCGCGTCCCGTTCCAGGTCGAGCGGCGTCTTGACCTCCAGGCACGGCTCTCCGGAGGGGGCGCGCAGCAGGCAGTCGCCGATGGGCTCGGCGAGCACGGAGTCGATCGAGGCGAGGGTGCGGTCCAGCGCCTCCCGCTTGGCGGCCGGGTCGGTGAACAGCCGGGCGGGCATGTGCAGGCCGAACAGCGTCATCGTCTGCGCCCCCGCCGCGCGCAGCTCCGGCCCGAGGATCGAGGGGTCGGTGAGCGAGTGGCAGTAGACCTCCGCGGGCGGCAGGTCCGGCACCCGCCCCGCGGCCGCCTGCGCGTACGCCGCGGCGAGCTGGTCGCGGCTCTCGTTGATGTGGAACGTGCCGCTGAACGCCTCGGCCGGCGTCACGGCGGGGTCGCGCAGCCGGGGCAGCCGCGACAGCACCATGTTGATCTTCAGCTGGGCGCCCTCGGGTGTCTCGGGCGTCTCCCCGAGCAGCCGCGCGAGCACGGCGGGCGGCAGGTTCGCGAGCACCTTCCCGCCGGTCACCACGTGTTCGGCGCCGTCGGGCACCTCCCGGAACGTGACCTCTCCCGTGGCGGGGTCGACGGCCAGCACCTCGGCCCCCGTACGGATCTCGGCGCCGCGCCGCCGCGCGACGTCGGCGAGCTCGGCGGTCACCGCGCCCATGCCGCCGACCGGGACGTTCCAGTCGCCCGTGCCGTCGCCGATGACGTGGTAGAGGAAGCACCGGTTGGCCAGCAGGTCGGCGGCGGGGTCGGCGAAGGTGCCGATCAGCGCGTCGGTGAGGACCACCCCGCGCACCGTGTCGTCGGCGAACCGCTCGTCCACGACCTGCCCGATGGGCCGTTCGAACAGGTCGCGCCACGCCTCGTCGTCGCCCACGATCCCGCGCAGGTCCGTACGACCGGGCAGGGGGTCGAGCAGCGTGGGCGCGACCCGCCGGGCGACGTGGGCGGTCATCGCGTAGAACCGCTCCCAGGCGTCGAGGTCGCGCCGTCCGCCGGTGACGGCCTCGAAGGAGGCGGCGGTGCGGGCGGCGTCCTCGTTGTCCACGAGCAGCCCGGTGCCACCGGCCGGGGTGTAGGAGGAGAAGCGGCGGCGGCGCAGGTCGAGCCGGAGCCCCAGCTCTTTGACGATCTTCGTCGGCAGCAGGCTGACCAGGTAGGAGTAGCGCGACAGCCGCGCGTCCACGCCGGGGAACGCCCGCGCCGACACGGCGAGACCGCCCACGTGGCCGAGCCGTTCCAGGACCAGCACCCGGCGTCCGGCCCCGGCGAGGTAGGCGGCGGCCACGAGACCGTTGTGCCCGGCACCGGCGATGACGACGTCGTAGTGCGAACGTGGCATGGAGCGTTCTCCCGGGTCGTACGAGGCGCGGTGCCCGAAAGGTATCGCAAGATTGCCCTCTGGACCCGGGCAGAATATGACGAAGCCGGACAATTTTCCGCCAACACGAACAGGAGCACCATGCGCGTTTCCGAAGAGGTCGCCGAGGCGCTGGCCGCCGGCCGGCCGGTCGTCGCCCTGGAGTCCACGATCATCTCCCACGGGCTTCCCCAGCCCCGGAACCTCCAGGTCGCCCTCGAACTGGAGGAGATCGTCCGGGAGGCGGGCGCGGTGCCCGCGACGGTCGCGGTGCTCGACGGCGTCCCCCGGGTGGGCCTCGACAAGGACGGGCTGGACCGCATCGCGACCGAGCCGGGCCTGCGCAAGCTCGGCTACCGCGACCTCGCCCCGGCCGCCGCGCTCGGCCTCAGCGGCGCCACGACCGTCTCCGGCACGTCGTTCCTCGCGGCCCGGGCGGGCGTGCGGGTCTTCGCCACCGGAGGCCTCGGCGGCGTGCACCGCGGCTGGACGACGGTGCAGGACGAGTCGGCCGACATCGACACCCTGGGCCGGACCAGGATCACGGTCGTGTGTGCCGGGGTGAAGTCGATCCTCGACGTGCCCGCGACCCTGCAGCGGCTGGAGACGAAGCAGGTCAGCGTGGTCGGCTACCGCACGGACGAGTTCCCCGGCTTCTACCTGCACAGCTCGGGCGAGCCGGTCGACTGGCGCGTCGAGACTCCCCAAGAGGCCGCCGGGATCATGCGGGCCCAGGACGCCCTCGGCGGGCTGGAGACCGCGCTCATCGTGGCCAACCCGGTGCCCGCCGACCTCCAGCTCGACCCGGACCTCCACGACCGGGTGCTCGCCGAGGGCCTGCGCGCCGCCGAGGAGCGCGGCGTCACCGGGCAGGCCATCACCCCCTTCCTGCTGGAGTACCTGGTCGAGGGCACGGACGGGGCGTCGCTGGAGGCCAACCTCGCGGCCGTACGCGGGAACACCGCCCTCGCCGGGCGGATCGCCGCCGCCTGGGCGGCCGGGTGAGCGCTCCGCCGGCGACCGGCCTGCTGGTGATCGGCGACGTGGTCACGGACGTTGTCGCGCTGCACGACGGGCCGCCGGCCACCGGCACCGACACGCCCGCCGACATCGCGCTGCGTCCGGGCGGCTCGGGGGCGAACACCGCCTCCTGGGCCGCCCGCCTCGGCGCCGACACCCGCCTGCTGGCGCGGGCCGGGTACGACACCGGCGACTGGCACGCGGCCGAGCTGACGAAGGCAGGTGTGCGGCCGCACCTGCGGATCGACCCCGAGCGTCCGTCGGCCGTCGTCATCGCGATGGTCGACGCGAGCGGGGAGCGGTCCATGCTCACCAACCGGGGCGCGAGCGGCCACATCGGCGTGGACGACTGGGCGCCCGGCCTCCTCGACGGGGTCGGCCACCTGCACCTGTCGGCGTACACGATGTTCGCCGGGCCGGGGCTGGAGCTGGCCCGGCTGGCCATGCGCGAGGCGGCCGGGCGGGGTGTCCCGGTCAGCGTCGACCCGGCCTCCTGCGGGCCGCTGCGGGAGTTCGGCCGTGAACGTTTCCTCCGCGAGACCGCGCCGGCGTCCATCGTGATCCCCAACCAGGAGGAGGCGCTGCTGCTCTCGGGGGCGTCCGATCCGGACACGGCCGGGCAGGTCCTGAGCGCCCGCTACGGCACCGCGGTCGTCAAGCTCGGGGCCGACGGCGCGCTGCTGGCCCGTGGGGGCCGTATAGTCGCCAGGGCGCCCGCTCCCCCGGCGGCGGTGATCGACTCGACGGGTGCCGGAGACGCCTTCGCGGCGGGGTTCCTGGCCGCCACGCTGGCGGGCGGCACCCCCGAGGAGGCGCTGCGAACGGGGTGCGAGGCGGGGGCGATGGCGGTCGCGCAGGTGGGCGGCCGTCCGAAGTCTGGGAACTTTACCCTATTGACACCAATTGCTGGTTTGCGGCGTAAGCTGCACCATTAGCAACATGCGTCACTCTCGGGAGGGTGCGGTCATACCGATGGACGCCGAGTCAACGATCTGCCTGAGCGACCTGGTCCCGGCCCTGCGCTGGAGCCGTCCTCAGCAGGTGGCCGAGATGCTGGCCGACCCGCGCCTGCCGGGCGGGTGGTGGGCATCCGTCACCATCGGCCACGCGGTGCGGGCGACCGGAGTTGACTGGCTCTGCGAACGGCTCGCCCGGCTGGCCGTCGGCCGCTGGGACCATCTGCCTCTCACCGACCTGCTCCCCGCGCTCCAGGTCCACACTGTGGACCCGGCCATGGCCGGGTGGCCCGAACCGGTCCGTACGGTGGTCACCCACCTGGGCGGGTGGTACCGGCTCCGCCGCATGACGCCCGTCGACCTGCGGACCCCCAGCGCCTCGGCCTCGCCGGAGGCCCTCCTCACGACGATCTTCCGAGAGGTGTTCGGGCACCTGGAGGGGCCGGCCGGCGAGCAGGCCTCCGCTCCGGCCACCCAGGCGGTCCCGGGCGCACAGGCCGCCACGGGGGCGCCGGCGGTTCCGGCCGCACAGGCCGCTCCGGGCACGCGTACGCCGGGCGCTCCGGCCGCATCGGGTGCTCCGGGCGCTCTCGCCATGCCGGGCGCATCAGGTGCTTTTGGTACGCAGGGCTCTCCGGGTACAGCGGGCGCTCCGGGTACGCAGGCGGGCCCGGGTGCCCCCACGGCCCAGCCCGCCGCCGGTCCCGTCTCCGCGCCGTTCCCGCAGGTCCCCCAGGGGACCCCGCCGCACGGAACCCCGGCACCGGTGGCCCCGACCCAGGGAAGCCCGGGCCAGGGAACCCCGGCACGCGGAACCACGGCGCAGCCGTTCCCCCAGCAGCCCGCCGCGGCCGCACAGGGTTTCCCGGCCACCCCGGGCGCGTCCTCGCAGCCCTTCCCCGCCGTCGCCCAAGGACCAACCGGTCAGCAGGGACCCACCACACAGGGACCCGCCAGTCAGCAGGGACCCGTCGCTCCCGCCTCCCAGGTGCCCCCGCAGGCCGACGGAGCGCCCTCCCAGCCCTTCCCCGCCGTCCCGGGCGCTCCCGCATCGCAGCCCTTCCCCGCTCCGGGCGCGACCTCGCAGCCCTTCCCCGCGACCGCTCAGGGACACGGTTCTCAGGGACACGGCTCCCAGCCGCCCCCGCAGGTCAACGGGGCCCCTTCGCAGCCCTTCGCGCGGCCGGGCGCGATGCCTCCCGGCCAGGCGGAGCAGGCGGCCGTACAGCCCGCGAGCCCGCCTCCGGCGGGTGCGCCCCTCGGTGAGCAGGTCAGGCCGGCCACCCAGCCCTTCGCCCGGCAGCCCGCCACCGCGCTCCCCCAATCCCCGGCCCAACAGTCTCCGGCCCAGCCCGGGGCCCAGCCGACGGCACAGTCCACTGCACAGTCCCGTACAGAGGCGCGGCCGGAGGCTCCGGCGGCGCCGGAGCGGCAGCCGGCCGACCTGTCCGCGCACCCGATGGTCGGGGTCGTCGAGGGGCTGTTCCGCGACTGGGACCCGCTCGCCCGCGCCGTGGCCGCCGAGCGGCTGTTCGCCGCCGAGCCGGTGAGCCTGCGCGCGCTCGCGCACACCCTCGGCGTCGACCGCGAACTGCTCTCCCAGGCGCAGCGCACGGCCGAGGAGCGGGTGCTGCTGTGGCTGCGCTCCCCCGACACCGCGCCACTCACCGGGCACCTGTTCGGGCTGACCGAGTGGCTCGGCACGGCGGCCACCCAGGAGCAGCTCATCGCGGCCGACCCGTCCCACCCGGTCGAGGTCCCGGCCCTCGGCACCCCGCTGTGGCGGGTGCTGGTCACGCTGATGCCCGACCGCCGCCTGCAGGATGGCTGGCTCGTGCTCGGCGACCTGGCCGGGCTGCGCGACAGGACCCGCCACCTCCTGGCGAACAAGCCCGCGGACGCCGATGTCGTGGAGCTGCTCGGCCAGCTCGGCATCCGCGCCCACTCGGCGAAGGCGTGGCTCGACTCGTTGCCGCAGGCGGCCGCGCCGTCCGAAGCGGGCGCGCTGCCGACTCGGCGCGGGCCGGCGGCCAAGCCCGCGCCGCTGCCGCGCCGCACGCCGGGGGCGAACGGCCACCACCACGGCCGCGGCGGGATTCCGGTCCCCTCCCAGGCCGGCAACGGGCCCGACGCCGCGACGGCGCTGGCCGCGCTGAACGCTCTGGCGAGCGGCACCCGGGGCGGGGGCGTGCCCCTGCCGCACCTGGTGCCGAACCCGCGTCCGACCTCGGGCCCGGCCTCCGACCCGCGCCGCTGGCAGCGCATCGACGTCACCAGCGGTCACCTGCGCGGCGAGCCGGTGGCGGTCCCCGAAGGGTACGCCGCCCAGCTGGGCATGCGTCCGGGGACGCTGCTGTCGGTCACCGGCCCGGGCAACAACGCCGTCGTCCTGGTGTGGCGTGACCGGCAGCCGGTGTTCGACTCGCTCCAGCCGGTGCTCATGCGGCTGAACGCCCGGCCGGGCGACTCGGTCTACGTGACGGTGGACGGCTACCGGCTCGACGCCCAGCTCACCTCGGCCGTCTGACCACCCCCGGCCGGACGAGCCGGGGAGGCCGGCGGAGAAGTCAGCTCAGCGCGGCCGCCTTGCGCAGCAGCACCGAGCGTTCGCGCTGGTTGGCGCACAGCCGGGCCGCCAGCTCCAGCTCGGCGCGCGCCTCCGGCCGCCGTCCGAGCCGGGCCAGCAGCTCACCGCGTACGGTCGGAACCAGATGCGAACCGGGGAGCCGGTTCGCGGCGATCAGCTCGTCCACGATGGCCAGGGCCTGCGCCGGACTCGAGGCCATAGCCACGGCGACGGCCCGGTTGAGCTCGACCACCGGGGAGGGCGCGACCCGGCCGAGCGCCTCGTAGAGCACCACGATCCGGTCCCAGTCGGTCTCCTCGACCGAGGGCGCCGACGCGTGGACGGCGGCGATCGCGGCCTGCAGGCCGTAGGGGCCGAGGCCGCGGGCCGACGCCCTGGCCAGCGCGGCCAGCCCACGGCGGATCGCCGAGACGTCCCACAGTCGCCGGTCCTGGTCCTCCAGCAGGACCGGCGAACCGTCCGGGCCGGTCCGGGCCGGGAAGCGCGCGGCCGTCAGCTCGAACAACGCGAGCAGGCCGTGCGCCTCCGGCTCGTCCGGCAGCAGCGCGGCCAGCGTACGGGCCAGGCGGATCGCCTCGTACGCGACGTCGGGGCGCAGCAGCCGGTCGCCCGACGTGGCCGTCGACCCCTCGGTGAAGATCACGTAAAGCACGCTGAGCACGCCGCCCAGCCGCTCCCGGCGTTCACCGGCCGCCGGCAGCTCGAACGGCACCCCGGCGGCCGCGATCGTCTTCTTGCCCCGGGTGATTCGGGCCTGGACGGTCGGCACGGAGACGAGGAACGCGCGGGCGATCTCCTCGCTGGACAGGCCCGCGACCACGCGCAGGGTCAGCGCCACCCGGGCCTCGGGTGAGAGCACCGGGTGGCAGCTGACGAACATCAGCGCCAGGACGTCGTCGTCGATCCTGTCGGGGTCGATCTCCTCGTCCAAGGCCGAACCGATCGCCGAGCCGACCGCCGAGGCGGCCGCCGCGTCGGCCGCCAGCAGGGCGTACCGGTCCTGGAGGGCGGTCCGGCGGCGGATCGCGTCGATCGCCCGCCGCCGGGCCGTGGCCATCAGCCAGCCGGCCGGATTCGCCGGAGGGGCGAGCGGCCACGACACCAGCGCCTCGGCCACCGCCTCCTGGGCCGCGTCCTCGGCCAGCCCGAAATCACCGGTGAACCGGGTCAGCGCGGCGACGATCCGCGCCGACTCGATCCGCCAGACGGCCTCGACGCCGGCCGTGCCCATCAGACCCGGCCCCGGTTCTCGGGCCTCTTGATCACTCGCCGGCCTGCGGGACCTCGTCGCTCCCGGCCACCCGGCGGACCTCGATCTTGGAGCCGCGGGCCGCCGGGACCCGCGTGGCCCACTCGACCGCCTCCTCCTTCGAGGCGACGTCGACCAGGAAGTAGCCCCCGAACAGTTCCTTGGTCTCGCCGTACGGCCCGTCCGTGACCACCGGGGCCTCCCCGCCGAAGTCGACCACGACGCCCCGGCGCGGATCGTCCAGCCCTTCGGCCGCGAGGAGAACGCCGGCCTTGACCATCTCCTCGATGAACCGGCGGGTCGCGGCCATCGCCTCGTCGATGTCGGCCATCATGGCCACGTTCGACTCGTCAGTGCCCCGCATGATCAGCATGTACTTCGCCATCGCGCTCTCCTCGTCCGGCGGGGCCGCCTCTCGGCCCTCGCACCCGTACGTCGAACGAGCGGCGCGCGGATCGACACGGTCCCGGAGAAATTTCGCGGGGGCGGAGGTCAGGCCTTCGGCCTGAGCATCTTCCGATAGTAGGTCGCCGAGATCTCGTAGCCGAGGGCGCCGTAGAACTCGGCGGCCCGCCGGGTCGCCAGCGCGACGTACCCCGCCTGCCGCGAGCGCGCCCACGTCTCGAACTCCTCCAGCAGCCTGCGCCCGATGCCGTGACGGCGGTAACCGCTCTCGATCATCGCCTCCTCCACCCAGGCGACCCTGCCGTTGGCGAAGAGCGTGATGTGGGTGAAACCCAGCAGGTAGCCGCGTACGGTCCCGTCCACGGTGGCGACGATGAGAAAGGCGTCCTCGTTCTCCAGCAGTTGCGGCAGCGCCGCGTCGAACGGCGCGCGCTCGGGCCGGAACGTCACCGCGAACTCGCGGGCGAGTGCGAAGATCTCGTCCGCGTCGGATTTCTCGGCTTTACGGAGCTGGAGATCACCAGACGTCATGAAAGGGACTCTAGGAGTACGAGGGCACATACGTCCAATCCGGGGCCCGCGACGCCGGCACGGCCGTACGGTCCCGCTCGTACGACATGGTCGCAGTCTCCCATGGGCGACCGGTCTCCGGCCTCACCACCCCCTCGCCGGCGGGCCGGTGACAGCCGGCGGACCGGCACGCTTTCCGGTTGCCGAATTCGATCAACCGCCTCGCACGAAACACAACACCATCAAAGGGAAGAAATGCCCAAATTTGCAGCTTCCTTGACGGCCGCCGGGCCGGGACATAGCATCCGGAAGATAGCAGCGGTACGGAATTATCGGGGCCCAGGCATATTTCTCCCTGTCGTAGACCTCACGTCTGAGAGCCTGTGAAATGCCAGATCCCATCGCGCTCGACAAAGATCGATTACTTCTCCTGAAGAACCGCCGCCTGACCCAGCGCCTCCACACCCTGTTCTCCGAGCTGGACGGCGACGAGGATCTGCAGCGGGCGTTCATGCAGTCGCCCGTCGAGGTGCTGGGACTGGAGGTCACGGGGCTGCGGCTCGACCGCTCCCAGGCCGCCGCGGTCAACCGGTTCGTCTTCGCCGCTCTCGGCAACGAGGAGTTCCGCTCGTGGGCGGAGGCCTACGACCGGGAGCACGGCGAGCGGAGCCGGGAGGAAGTGCTGCGGGACTTCTCGGAGGCCCTCGCCCGTACGGGCGACCCGGCGCTGATGCGCGGCCTGCTGACCATGCTGGACAGCGGGGTCCGCCTCGAAGATCCCTTGGTGGAGACCATCATCGTCAAGGCGGAGTCCATCGCCATCGGAAACTGGTTCATCTACAAAGTCTCCGGACACGACGACATCGACGACCTGATCGTCTCGCCCGAGCAATTCCAGCGAATAAGCCGGCAACTGGTCTTCCGGGCGCAGGAACTGTCCGCCGGTGGCGAGCTCTAGCGCGGCTCCGGCGGGGCACGGCCTGTTCCACCAGGGCCGCACCCTGTCGATGATGCTCACTTTCGCCTGCACGGCGGAATGCTCCCAGTGCAGCACGCTGAGCAGTCCGCGCAACCGTGACCACCTGCCGGCCGCCGACGCCCTGCGCGCGATCGACGAGGCGGCCGAACTCGGCTTCCTCAACGTCGTCTTCACCGGAGGCGAGGCGACGCTTCGCTGGGACGACCTGCTCACGTGCATCGGCCGCGCCTCCGGGCACGGCCTGCGGACCCGCCTCGTCACCAACGCCCACTGGGCGCTGACCCCGGAGGCGGCGGAGACCGCCCTCGACCGGCTGCTCGACGCCGGCCTCGACGAGATCAACTTCAGCACCGGGGACGAGCATGCTCGCTTCGTCCCGTTGCCGCGGGTGGCCCAGGCTGCCGCCGCCACCGCTCGCCGGGGCCTGACCGCCCATGTGATGGTCGAACTCCGCCAGGAACGCGAGGTCACCGCCGCGCGGCTCCTGGCCGAGCCCGCCATCCAGGAGCTGGAGCCCGAGGCCCGCGCGCTCGTGCGGCCGTCCGAGAGCCCGTGGATGCCGGTCAAGCCCTTCAAGGTCGAGCGGTATCCCGACGGCGTCGCCTCCCGCCGGGAGGATCTGCCGAAACTCGCCGGCTGCGACAGCGTCCTCCAGACGTACACCGTGCAGCCCAACGGCCGCGTGGCCGCGTGCTGCGGGCTGGCGATGCGCCTGGTGCCGGAGCTGAACGTCGGCGAGGTCGCGGGCGAGCACACCCTGCGCACCGCCATCGACGAGGCCGAGGACGACCTGCTGAAGCTGTGGCTGCGGGCGGCGGGGCCGGAGGCGATCCTCGCCTGGGCGTCGGACCGCGATCCGGAGATCGCCTGGGAGGGCATGTACGGGCACCGCTGCCAGGCGTGCCTGCGCCTCTACAAGGACCCTAAAGTGCGCGCGGCCATCGTGGACGGCTACGAGGAGGAGATCCCCGCCGTCGTCCAGGCGGCCTGGCTGAAGGACCGCTACGTCCCGTCCCGCCTGTCCGAGCTCTTCGGCACAACCAACGATCCCACCCACCCGGCTTCCCTCACGCCGCCGGAGGCGAGCGCCACCACAGAGGCGGAAATCGCCGACAGCTGACCCGGGCAGGCCGGTGTACCAGGGCTGGTGGCGGTGGGCGACCAGGTCATGCTCGTGCCTGCCATGGCGGGTGTACCAGCAGATGGTCAAGGTCTGGGCGGCCAGGCCGAACGGCACGGTCCGCTGCGCGGCACGGGCGGTACGGGACGGGTGCGGGCCTGGCCGACGCCGAAAATCTGCTTCGCCTCCAAGATCACGGCTTCGATGGACCATCGGGCGGCGTACCGCTCGACCAGCGCGGCCACCGAGGCTGTGATGTCGGTGGAGACCAGCGCATGAGCTCGCTGCGGCCGTACCGGGTGACGGGGACTCTTACGCGGCAGGGCTCAGTGACGCCTTTCGCTCACCACTGCGTGATGGCCATGTTGAGACATAACCAGAACGCCGGCCACAAAATCCAGGCGATCGATGAGTTGAGGCGCCTGCGGACGGCACAGATGACTACGACCGCCAGAGCATAGAGAGCCGGAAATATCCAGATCACTACGATGACGACAGCCGGACCCGGCGCGACGGCGAAGAAGAGCAACGAGAAGACGAGATGAATTCCGAGTGCGCAGAGCACTCTCAGGAGCACCGCGACGACCTTCTCCGAGGTGCCAGCCGTCATACCGTTCTCCCTGTGGACGATTTTCGACATGGGACCGAGCCGGGCGACGCGACGCCGAAGGTGCTCGTCCATCCGGGAGATGGACGAGCACCCGGGCGTGCCGTCCGTGTCGGCGGGCACGGATCAGGTCAGCCACTCATGATAGAGCGATCATGTGAAGACGTATCCCTCAGGATACGCCGGCATCCGATCCTCGATGTTGCGCGCGAACTGCAGCCACGCACTCTTCGCTTTCTGCTTGGACAGCCATCGGCCGAAAACATTGCCCTGCACCAGGCCTGAGTTGGGCCCGCGTGCGTGAACGGTGAAGGTCAAGTGGCCCTTGTACTGCCCGAAGGAGAATGTGATCTTCGAGCCCGTGGGGTCGAAGTGTCCCTTCAGCGCCTCGAATGTCCATGACGTCGAGGTGAGCTGGACGATCTTGACGGGCGCCGTGCCCCATAGAGGAATCTGGAGTTTGCAGACTTCTCCCAGGTACAGAGTGGAGCCGCACCCCTGGAAGGGAAACACCTTCCTGATGTTATAACGCATCCAGTTGAGCGCACCCTTTGGCTTCCCCGGCTTCTCCATCAGCTGGAAGGTGAAGGAGTAGGAGAACTTGCCGTCGAGGTCCCTGCAGTTCAGCGGATCGCCGAAGCAGTACTCGTAGTCGTTGCCGTTTCCACCGACGACGGGGTCCACCTGGAGGAATCGGCCGGTGGCGGGGTTGTAGAGGCGGACGCCCATAAGGACGATGTCGGCGACGGCGTCGCTCGCTCGCCGGGCGCCTCCCAGCCATTCGTAGCGGTCGTTGGTGTTGACGGTACGGTCCAGGCCGTATTCGGTCTGTTCCGCATAGCTGTCCACCCCTGTTGCGCTGCTGCTGTCGGCGCAGGTCGCGACCACGTCGCCATGCAGGTTGGTGAGCTGCAGCGTAAGGGTGCCGCCGCTGGTCTGCGTGGCCTCAAGCCCAGTGAACGCGGTGACGTTCCGGGTCCAGCTGCCGTTCGCCTCGCTGATCCAGGCCGGAGAATCGCCGCTGGCCGAGTAGTGGTTGGTCTGGGTGCCGGCCGAGGATGTGGTCTGGCGGATGCGGCCGAGCGGGTCGAGGGTGAAGGTCTTGGTCGTGGACGCCTGGGTGAGGGTCCTGACCATGTCGCCCGCGTAGTAGCCGGCCGTGACCGCCGCGCCGTTGGCCGTGGACGAGGCTGGGACGGCGGTCGTACGGCCGAAGGCGTCATAGGAGTACCCCGAATCGGTGATCCGGTCGGCCGAGTCGAAGGTGTGAGTTGCGGTCGTCGGCGTTGCCGAGGTCGAGCACGACCCGTCGTCGGCCGCGGGGTAGCTCGCCTGAGAGGTGCGGTTGGTGTCCACGTCGAACCCGTAGGTACGGGTCTCGCACGACAGGTCGTAGGTGTCGGCGACTTGGGTGAGACGCCCGGCGGTGTCGTAGGTGTAGCGCTGCAGGCTGCCGTTCGGCCCGGTCGTCTCCGCCGTCCGGCCGTCGGCGTTGGGGATGGCGGTGAACGCCAGCCAGTTCACGCCCGACTTGCCGTAGGTGAGCGCGGTCTGCTTCCCGGTGTCGTCCCAGCCTCCGGTGGCGGTCAGCCCGTTCGGGTACACCTGCTTGACCAGGTGGCCCGCCGCGTCGTAGGCCGCGGTGAAGGAGCCGATGGTGGAGACCGCGATACCGGTGGGCAGGCCGCGCCGTTCGGCCTTTCCGGCGGCGTCGGTGCCGTCGTAGGTGTAGGTGTAGGTGCCCTTGCCGTCGTTCACCGTGGCGACCCGGCCCGTCACGTCGTACGTCGTGACGGCGGTGTTGCCGTCGGCGTCGCCGGCCGAGTAGGCCCGGCCGAGCGCGTCGTACGCGGTCGTGACCGAGACCCCGCCCGCGGTGACCCCGGTCAGCAGACCGGTCGCGTTGTCGTAGGTGTAGGTGCGGTCCGGCAGCGCCGTGCTGCCGGCGCCGGTCTCGGTGAGGCTGGTCTGGCTCGTGCGGCCTGCGGCGTCGACCGTGATCGTCGAGGTCCTGGTCGCCGACCCGGACGTCTCGACGGTCTGGGCGGTCTGGCCCCAATACCCGTAGGTAACAGTGGTCACCGGCAGCGTCCCGCCGCTGGAGGGATTGGCCGCCGGAGCGGTGCGGCACACGAGCCCGGCCCACTGCGGCTTGCCACCACATGACGGGATCGAGGAGTTTGCTGCCGCCGTGTAGTAGGTCGTCGTTGTCGTGCCCGCGTCGGAGCCGGACGAGGACGGCATGCGCCGCTCGATCTCGCGGCCGGCGTCGTCGTACCGCACCTTCCGGACGATGTCGGTCCCGCCGGGGTAGGCGATCTTCTGGCTGGTCGGCTGGAAGAGATCCCAGCCGGAGGGGTCGCCGGAGACGATCGGGTCGTAGCCCGTCTTCTCGGTGTGGGTGTCGGCCGCCGCGACTGTTCCCGCGCCATTGACGACCAGCGGTTTCACCGTCGTCGTGGTCACGAGGTGGTAGTCGGTGTCAGGGTCGGGCTTGCCCTCGTCGTAGGTGTACTCGGTGTGCCGGCGGGCGGACGCCAACGTGCCGCCCGCGAGCATCACCTGGTGCGCGGGGCCGTCGCTGGTGAGGACGTCCCCGTCATCGTTGTACGCCGTGACGTTCGCCAGCAGGTCGGCTCGCTCCGCCGAACTGGAGCGGCCCACCACGTAGGCGTCCGTCGACGACGAGGGCGCCAGGGCCTCGGCCCGGTTGCCGGCGCTCAGGTCCCAGACGGTGTTGCCGTCGTCGTCATAGCGTGTCGCCGAGATCTGCCAGGCTCCCGCGCCATACGTGGCCGTGTTCACGGCGCGGCCGTTGACGTCCATGTACGTCAGCGACGCGTACGGGTAGTCCGCCGCCGCCGGTGTGTAGGAGCCGTCGCCGGCCTGCGGCGGCACACGCCAGGCCGGGAAGACCGCCGTACCGGTGCGGGGCAGGTCGGTGGTCTGCGACCAGGTCGCGGCGGTGGCGCCGGTGACGTCGACGGGCGAGTTGATCGGCACCCCGTAGGAGACCGCCTCGACGATGTCGATGGCGCCCGCCTCGCGCTGGACATCCGCCAGACGGCCAGAGGTGTCGTAGCCGATCCGCCAGGGATTGAGCCCCGGTGGGGTGATCTGCGAGACCCGGCCGGCGGCGTTGTAGTAGTAGGTCAGTGTCAGGTTGGCGCGCGGGTCCGTCACCGTGCGCAGGTGGCCGGTCGAGTCGTAGGCGTAGGTGGCGAGGGTGGTGGTCTTCATCGCCGACGTCGCGGGGTCGTAGGCGGTGTAGGAGATGGACTTGACCAGGCCGGTGTAGTCACCCCAGCCGCTCGACACACCGCTCGCCGTCGTGCTCGCGGCGTAGGTGACGTCCACTGTCTTGCAGCCCGCGACCAGGGTGGTGCAGGTGACCCCAGCGGCGACGGGGGCGAGCATCCGGCTGACCCGTCCGGAGGCGTCGTAGGTGTAGGTGGTGGTGTTCTCGGCGCCCGCCTCGTCGATCGAGCTGACCGTCCATGCGCCGCCGGAGGCGGTGAAGACGGTCGTGGTGCCCACCGAGTCGGTGTGGGTGAACTGGGTGGCCGAGTCCTTGGTCACCGTGGAGCCATCAGATGCGTCCGAGATGCCCTTGTACGTGCCGTCCGGCTGCACCGTGTAGGTCTCGATCGAGCCGTCGGTGCCGGTGAACAGCACA
>NZ_BOOB01000037.1 GCF_016863015.1 Microbispora amethystogenes
CCTCGTCGAACAATCGCCGGAACCGTTCGCCGGACCGCAGGATGTGCTGGCGCATGGCATAGGCGGCGGCGTCGGGGTCACGCGCGGCGATCGCGGCCAGGACTTCTTCGTGCTCTGCCATGGCCAAGTAGGTGACCTGGGTGTCGTGGAGAAGCCGGAACAGGTGCACGTGCGTGTGCAGGCGAGCGAGTGCTTCGCGGATGACCTGGTTCTCCGCGCTCAGGGCGACGAGATCGTGAAAAGCGGCGTCGCGTAGCCCGAAGGCGCCGTAGGCCATGAGCCCGTTGCCGCCCCCCTCCAGCTCCGCCATCTCCTCCAGCATTCGTCGCAGGCCGGCCACCTGCTTGGAGGATGCGCGTTCGGCGGATCGGCGCGCCGCCGCCGGCTCGAGGAGAAGGCGGAGCTCAAGCATGTCCTCGAATCGCTGACGGGTGATCTGGGGGGGAATGCGATAGCCGGCGTGGGGCACACGCACGACCAGGCCCTCGGCCTCCATACGGTTCAGAGCGTCTCGGATCGGCGTCTGTGAGACCCCCAGCTCTCGCGCCAGGACGTCAATCGTGACGCGGGAGCCAGGCTCGATCCGTAGCGACATCAGCTGTCCGAGCAGTGTGTCGTACACCTCGTCGGCGAGCCGGCCGCGAGATCTTCGCGGCGGCGTTCCGCCCGTCATGGCCCCACGGCGCCGCGCGATCATCACTTCGTCGTCCATCGTGACGTGAGGCCTTTCTTACGTTTTCGGAAAGCTGTTGACTTCGGTCGCAACGCTGCGGGATGTTGACGCCCCCACTCGGATCGTATAGGAAAGGTGGCGGATGCCAGCCATCCTTCACCCTCGCGAAATCCCCCCGTCATCTGCTCCGCTTCGATCAGTTGGAGCTCCAATGAGCATGCTCGACGTCCTACTCGGTTCGCCCCCGGGCCGATAAGGACCAAAGGACTTCTTGACTGCTTGAAGCCCCATCACGTCGCGGCGTACCCGTGACGCCGGTCTGCGGGTCAGCCCTGCGACAGCCGGCAACACGCCTGAACACCCCCAGCAACTGCTCGGCGAACCACGCAGCAGGGCTCCAGAACCTCCCCACCCAGAAAGCAGGCACGAAGATGCGGTATCCAAGGCGAATAGGACGACTGTCCGTTCCCAGTCGCAAGGCGCAGCTGGCGGCGGCGGCCATGTTGGTGGCCACGACCATGGCGGCCTGCGGCGGTGGCGGCGAGGACGACGGCGCGACGTCGAGCGCCCCCAAGGCGCCGGCGACCATCCCGGAGCTCACCAAGGACCCGCTGACCCTCAGCTTCATCTGGTTCGACTGGCCCCCCGCCCACGCGCTGGAGGACTTCGCGAACGCGGAGTACACCAAGGAGCGGTCGAACGTGACCATCAAGGTCAAGACCGTGCCGAACGCGAACTGGCACGACGCGATGTTCACCCAGTTCGCAGCGCGCAAGACCGACTTCGACATCCCGATCCTGGACTCGCAGCACATCGGCGAGGCCGTGACGAACGGCAACATCCTCGACATCACCGACTTCGTCAAGAAGAACATCGATGTCAAGGCCTACAACCCGTACCTCCTGGCGGCCTACGGCCAGTACCCCCAGGCGGAGACCGGCAAGCGCGACGAGAACGCCAGCCTGTACGGACTGCCACTGCTCGGCGACACCTGGACGATGATCTACCGCAAGGACCTGATCGGCGACAAGCCGCCGCAGACCTGGGACGAGATGATCTCCGTCGCCGAGAAGTGCCAGGCGGACAACCCCGGCGTCAGCGGGCTGGCTTTCCACCAGGCCAACGGCTCCGACGCCGCGGCCGTGACCTACAACACGGTCAACGGCGTCTACGGCGGCAACCTCTGGGACGCCAAGTCGCGCAAGATCGACGGCGTCGTCAACGACGCCGCGGGCCAGGAGGCGATGGACGTCCTGGTCAACAAGATGAAGCCGCTGACCGCCAAGGGCTCCGGCAACTGGTTCATCGACGAGGTGAACGCGGCGGTCGCCCAGGGCAAGGCATGCATCGCGTTCAACTGGATCGCCGCGAGCGGCGGCCTGCTCGACCCGAAGCAGTCGACGCTCGGCACCACCCGGGAGCAGATTCTCGACAAGCTGGGCTTCGCCCCCCTGCCGAGCCAGAAGACGAACCTGGTGCCTCTCGGCGGCATGGGGATGCACATCTCGGCCTACTCGCCCCAGGCGAACCAGGCGGAGGCCCTGAACTTCATGAAGTGGTTCGAGCAGGCTGACATCCAGAAGAAGTGGGCCGCGGCCGGTGGCGTGCCGGCGCGTACGGACGCCCTGGAGTCGCCCGAGTTCCTCAATGCCGGGCCGTTCAACAAGGTGTACGCCGACTCGGTTTCGCGGATGCGGGACATGTGGAATGTGCCCGAGTACGCGCGCCTCATCGACATTGAGAACACCAACGTGAACGCGGCTCTCAACGGCGCGAAGAAGCCGAAGGACGCGCTCGACGACATCGCCAAGGAGCAGCAGGCCGTGCTCGACTCCGGCAACCGCAAGGGTGGCGGCGGACTGTGAGTGAGTCCGCTCCTCTGACGATCGACCAGCCCGGGCAGGTGGCGTCCGCGACGCCGCCTGCACCGGGCCGGTCCCGCCGCCTGAGCGACCGCTGGCTCGCCGGGGCCTTCATCTCCCCCGCGTTGCTGCTGTTGCTCGCGATGTCGGTGTTCCCGTTGCTGTGGGCGTTGTACCTGTCTTTCACCGACTACTCGGCCACCCGCGGGGGGCCCGCCCATTTCGTCTGGTTCGAGAACTACACCGCCATCCTGACGTCGGCGCAGGTCCACCTGAGGGCCCTGACGACGTTGATCTACGTGGTCGGCGCGGTCGCCCTGCAGACCACGCTCGGTTTCTCCATCGCCTACCTGATCTCACGGCGCACGCACGGGCGAGGAGTGCTGACCACTCTGTTCCTGGTTCCGATGATGCTGTCGCCGGTCGTGGTCGGGTTGTTCTGGCGATTCATGCTCGACGCGCAGTTCGGCGTGATCAACAGCATGCTCGGCTCACTCGGCCTGGGGCAGGTGGAGTGGCTCACCCGGCAGGGAACGGCATTGCTTTCCCTGATCGTGGTCGACACCTGGCAGTGGACGCCGTTCATCATGCTCATCGCACTCGCGGGCCTTACCGCGGTCCCCAAGTACCTGTACGAGGCCGCCTCGATCGACCGGGCGTCCGAGTGGTTCCGGTTCCGCACCATCACTCTTCCGCTGGTGTGGCCGCTGCTCCTCATCGCCGTGTTGTTCAGGGCCATCGAGGCCTTCCGGCTGTTCGACCTCGTCTACATCCTCACCAGTGGAGGTCCGGGGGTCTCCACCGAGACGTTGTCGTTCCACGTCTACAAGGTCGCGTTCCTGGGCTTCAACACCGGAACCGCCTCGGCGTACGGGATCCTCATGGTCCTCATCGTCCTCGTCCTCACGCAGCTCTACCTGCGTTACTTGAACAAGCTCAAGGAGGACTGATGGCCGTCTCCGTCGACGAGGCCGTGTCCGCAGGTCCTGGCCGGGATCACACGCCCTCCAGACGGCGCCGTGGCGGCCGGGGCCGCTCGGTGCTGGAGGTCGCGCTGCTGACCGTGCTGGCCGTCGTGATGCTCTTTCCGGTGCTGTGGATGATCGAGACGTCCATCAAGGAGAACCGGGACGTCTACGCCATCCCGGCCAAGTTCTTCGACTTCAAGGTCACTCTCGACCACTTCAAGGACGTGTTCGCCGGCTCCGGCGGCGGTCGCTCGGCCTTGTCCGTCTCGTTCCTCAACTCCGTCGTGGTCGCCGGGGTCTCCACGGCGCTGGCCACCGTGCTGGGGGTCCCGGCGGCCTGGGCCTACTCACGCTTCTCCGTGAAGGCCAAGAAGGACCAGCTGTTCTTCATCCTGTCCACCCGCTTCATGCCGCCCGTGGTGGTCGTGATCCCGATCTTCCTCATGTACCGCCAACTCGGGCTCATCGACAACAAGCTCGGCCTGATCCTCATCTACACCGCGTTCAACGTCCCGTTCACGATCTGGATGATGAAGGGGTTCGTCGACGAGGTGCCCGCAGAGTACGAGGATGCCGCCATGCTCGACGGCTACACCCGCCTGCAGGCGTTCTGGAAATTCACCCTTCCCCTGCTCCTGCCCGGCATCGCCGCGACGGCGGTCTTCGCACTCATCTTCTCGTGGAACGAGTTCGTGTTCGCCATCTTCCTCACCTCCAGCGACAGCGTGCGGACGGCCCCACCCGCCATCGCCGGCCTCATCGGTGGAACCACTATTGACTGGGGTCTCGTGGCCGCCGCCTCCGTGGTCTTCGCCCTACCGGTGCTCGTCTTCGCCTACCTGGTGCGCAAGCACCTCGTCGCCGGTGTGACGCTCGGGGCGGTGCGACGCTGATGGCGGGCATCGAGGTGACCACCCTCCACAAGCGCTACCCGGACGGGACGGTCGCGGTCGAGCACGTGGACCTGTCCATCGGCGACGGCGAGCTGTTCGTGATGCTCGGCCCTTCGGGTTGCGGCAAGACGACCACGCTGCGGGCCATAGCCGGCCTGGAGAGGCAGACGTCGGGCGACATCCACATCGGCGACACGCTGGTCAACGACCTGCCGCCCGCCGAGCGCGACATCGCCATGGTGTTCCAGTTCTACGCTCTCTACCCGCACCTGAGGACCCGCGACAACCTGGCGTTCCCGCTGCGGGCCGAGGGACTGCCCAAGGCGGAGGTGCAGGAGCGGGTCGACGAGGCCGCCCGGCTGATGCGGCTCGGTCCGCTCCTGGACCGGCGACCGCACCGGCTGTCCGGCGGGGAGCAGCAGCGCGTCGCGCTCGCTCGCGCCCTGGTGCGACGACCGCGCGCATTCCTCATGGACGAACCCCTCACCAATCTGGACGCGGAGCTGAGGGCGGACATGCGCACGGAGATCAAGCACCTGCAGGGGGAACTGGGGACGACGATGGTCTACGTCACCCACGACCAGGTCGAGGCGATGTCGCTCGGTCACAGAATCGCCATCCTCAACAAGGGCCGCGTCGAGCAGATCGGCACGCCGCTGGAGGTCTACGACCGTCCGGCGAGTCTCTTCTGCGCCGCGTTCATCGGCTCCCCGCCGATGAACCTGATCGAGGTGGAGGTGGCCGACGGGAAGCTGCGCAGTCAGGGCGGACTGGTCCTCACGCCACCGCCAGGCCTGCCGCGCGACCGTCGCCTGGTCGCAGGCGTCCGTCCGGAGGCGCTGGAAGTCACAGAACCAGGGGCGGAAGGTTCGGTCCCGGCCCGCGTGGTCTCGGCGGAGTGGCTGGGCGACGAAATCATCTACGTGGTCGACCACGGCGGCCAGCGCGAGGTACGAGTTCGGATGGCACCGACTGTCCGTTTCGCTGCTGACGCACCGGTCGGGCTGCGGCACACCGGCGGGCCCCCGCCGGTCTACGACGTGGACACGGAAGAGCTGGTGGCCTGATGGGAACCGTGGCAGTACACGGGCTGCGCAAGTCCTTCGGCAAGGTCCAGGCCCTGGACGGGGTGACGCTGGACGTGCCGGACGGTTCGTTCTTCGTCGTGCTCGGGCCCTCCGGAGCAGGCAAGACGACGACCCTGCGAGCGATCGCCGGCCTTGAGAAGCTTGACGCCGGGTCGGTGCATCTGGACGGGAGGGACGCGACCGCTGACACCCCGGCCGCACGCGACCTGGCCATGGTCTTCCAGAGCTACGCCCTCTACCCGCGACGCACGGCGTACGAGAACATCGCTTCGCCGCTGCGGGCCCGCCGCTGTTCTTCGAGCGAGATCGCCGCTGCCGTCGAGCAGATGTCGAGCCTGCTGCACATCGAACGCCTGCTGCAGCGTCGTCCCGCGCAGATGTCGGGCGGTGAGATGCAGCGTGTCGCCCTGGCCCGGGCGCTGGTCCGTCGCCCGCGCGCGTTTCTCATGGACGAGCCGCTGACGAACCTCGACCTCAAGCTCCGCGTCGAGATGCGCACCGAGCTCACCCGCATCCACCGGAGCCTCGGGGGGACCTTCGTCTACGTGACCAACGACCAGGTCGAGGCCCTGTCCATGGCCGACCGGGTCGCGGTCCTCAAGGAGGGCAAGGTGCAGCAGGTCGGAACGCCGGCCGAGGTGTACGAGCGTCCCGCCAACCAGTGGGTCGCAGGCTTCGTCGGGAGCCCGGCGATCAGCCTGCTCGCCTGCCGCGCCGAGGGAGATCGTCTGGTCGGGGCGGAAGGCTGGACGCTGCCGCGGCCCCGCTGGACCACGGCTGAGAACGGTCGTCCGCTGCTGCTGGGCCTGCGCGCGGAGGACCTGTCCGTCGAGCGGCGTGGGGACACGTCGTTGCCGGGTGAGCTCTACGGCCTTGAGCCGCTCGGTGACCGGACGGTGGTCGACGTCCAAGTGGGGACGGAGATGCTCAAGGTCAAGGCACGGCCCACCTTCACCGGTACGCCGGGCGAGCGGCTGCATGTCACGGTCGACCTGGACCGTGCGCACCTGTTCGACGCGGGCACCGGGCTGGCGCTGTCCGAGTCCGGGAGGTAAGCGCGCAGGGCGGCGACGTCACCATGCGCCCGCACACGGCAATCGAGCCTCGGCGGACCGTCACCGGTGAGCACGGCCTGACGACGCCGAAGCAGCCATGGCCCGAGAAGGCGATCGGTGGCGCGGGGCGTCGCCCTGCAGCCACGCGCGTGGCGCGATCGCCGAGGTCACGCTGGACACCACCAAGAACATCACAGGAGGCGACGCGATGAGTGACCCGATGAACGTCCTGGCCCCCGAGCACCGGCGGCTCCGGATCGGCGACGCCTGGCGCGACGCCGCCGGCGGAGCCACCTTTGCCGTCGAGGACCCGGCCACCGGCGAGACCATCGCCGAGGTGGCGGACGCCGAGGTCGGCGACGGGCTCGACGCTCTGGACGCGGCGAGCAAGGCGATGGCGGAGTGGGCGGCGACCCCGCCGCGAAAACGGTCAGAGTTGTTGACCGCGACGTACCGGGCACTGACCGAGCGATCCGAGGAGGTCGCCCGGCTGATAACGCTCGAGATGGGCAAGCCGCTCGCGGAGGCTCGGGCAGAGGTGGCCTACGGCGCCGAGTTCTTCCGTTGGTTCGCCGAGGAGGCGGTGCGCGTCGAGGGGCGCTACAACACCGCTCCCAATGGTGGATATCGCATCCTCACCGTGCCGAAGCCGGTCGGACCGTGCGTCTTCGTGACGCCCTGGAACTTCCCGTTGGCGATGGGTGCCCGCAAGATCGCTCCTGCGCTGGCGGCGGGCTGCACGACGATCACCAAGCCGGCCGCCCAGACGCCACTCACCATGCTGTTCCTGGCCCGCATCATGGAGGAGGTCGGCGTTCCCCCGGGCGTCGTCAACGTCGTGACGACCAAGCGTTCCGGCAAGGTGGTCTCAGCACTGCTGGCCGACCGTCGGACCCGCAAGCTTTCGTTCACCGGGTCGACCGAGGTCGGGCGCGTGCTGCTACGACAGGCGGCGGACAACGTGCTGCGCACCTCCATGGAACTGGGCGGCAACGCGGCCCTGATCGTGTGTGCCGACGCGGACCTGGACGTCGCGCTCGACGGTGCCATGGTCGCCAAGATGCGCAACATCGGGGAGTCCTGCATCGCGGCCAACCGGATCTACGTCGAGGAGCCGGTGCGCGAGGAGTTCACGGCGCGCTTCGCCAAGCGGATGGGCGCGCTCTCGGTGGGCCATGGTCTCGACGACGGCGTGGACGTCGGGGCGTTGATCGACGATGCCTCGGTCACGCAGATCGACGAGCTCGTCGCCGACGCGGTCGATCGCGGCGCCCGTGTCCTGGTGGGCGGCGAGCGTCCGGATGGGCCGGGCCACTTCTACCCGCCCACGGTCCTCGTCGACGTGCCCGAGGACGCGCGGATCCTGGAGACGGAAATCTTCGGCCCGGTGGCGCCGATCATCTCGTTCACGTCCGACGACGAGGTGATTGCTAAGGCCAACGACACCGAGCACGGCCTGGTCGGATACGTCTTCACCCGTGACCTCCAGCGGGCGCTCCGGTTCGCCGAGGGGCTGGAGACGGGGATGGTCGGCATCAACCGTGGCCTGATCTCGGACCCGTCTGCTCCGTTCGGAGGCGTGAAGCAGTCGGGGATCGGCAAGGAGGGGTCGCACGAGGGCATCCTCGAGTACCTCGACGTCACCTACGCGGCGATCGACCTGCCGTGACCGGCCTGCTGCTCCGGGCGCCCGGGCACGACCGAGTCCGGGCGCCCGGCGCGCGCCCGCGCCACCCGGCAGCCAACCTCGCCGACGCCGTCCCGGTCTCGCAGGTGACCTGGACGTCCGCCCAGCACATCACCGCCGACGTTCCAGAGAGGCACTGACATGCTTGAGACCGTCCGCGGACCACGCCAGCTGATAGTGGGCGAAGGGGTCGCGCAGAACATCCCGCGAGTGGTGGCCGAGTGTGGCTCGCGGGTCCTCGTCGTGACCGACCGGGTTCTTCTGGGGCAGCCGAGTGTGGCCGAGATTGTGGCCGCCGTGCGGGAGAAGGTCGCAGTCGTCGGGGTGTTCGCCGACGCGACTCCGGACGTGCCACTCACCGATGTCGCCCTGGCCGTCTCGGTCGCCGCAGAGGTGGACGCCGACGTGATCCTCGCCATCGGCGGTGGCACGGTGATCGACCTCGCCAAAATCGTCGGCGTCATCCGGCGCCACGGTGGGTCGCCGCGCGACTTCTACGGCGAGTCGAAGGTGCCGGGGCCGACGATTCCTCTCGTCGCGGTCCCGACGACGTCAGGCACCGGCTCCGAGCTCACGCCCGTCTCGGTGCTGACCGACCCGGACCGCGAGCTGAAGGTGGGGGTCTCCAGCGTCCACATCGTGCCCGACTTCGCCATCGTCGACCCCGAGCTCACCTACAGCTGTCCTGCGACCGTCAGCGCCCACTCCGGCATCGACGCGTTCTGTCACGCGGTGGAGAGCTACACCGCGCGGCCCCGGGCCCACGAACCGCGCGACCCGGTGGAGCAGGTCTTCCTCGGCCGCAACCCGGTCACCGATCACTACGCGCTGCTGGCCGCCGAGCGGATCGCCCGCAGCCTGCCCCGCGTCGTCAGGGACGGAGGCGACAAGGACGCGCGCGCGGACATGTCCTACGGGTCCATGCTGGCCGGGCTCGCGTTCGCCCACGCGGGCACCGCGGCTCCGCACGCCCTCCAGTATCCCATCGGCGCAGCCACCCACACGCCGCACGGCCTGGGCGTCGGGCTGCTGCTGCCCTACGCTCTGGACGCGGCCAAGGATGCCATCAGCGACCGGTTGGCCGTCCTCGCCAAGGTGTGCGGGCTCGACGTGACCGGCGCCTCGGATGCCGAGGCCGCGGACATGTTCCTCACCTGGCTCGACGGGCTCCTTGCCGACATCGGCATCCCTGCCTCCTTGGCGGACATCGGCGTGGCACGCGCCGACCTCCCGCGCTTCGCGGAGATGGCCGGCGGCGTCACCCGCTTGATCCAGAACCATCCGGGCCCGGCCGACACCGCCAGCCTGACCGCGATCCTCGAAGCGGCCTGGAGCGGGGACCGGACCCGACGCGTCCTGACTCCCGAGCAGCGATAGCGACGGGTCTTTCACAAGACGACAGGTTCCCTTCCCAGGCCTGACGTACGGCTGCACACCCACCAGGCCGGCCACCACCCCGGGATCATTTCCTCACCCGCCCGACAGGTGGCCGGCGCTGCGGGGTGAACTCGTGCGCCGGCCGGTCGAAGGATTTCCGGCGAATACTACGGCGACCCCTACTTGACCGCTCGGGCGACCAGCTCGCGTAGCTGCTTCGCCTCCTTCGACTCCCCCGCGGCGTCGAGCTTGAGGGTCGCGGCGATGGCCTTGAACCGCCAGGGAGCGAGGACCACCGCCGCGCGGCACAGCGCCGCGAGGACGGCGGGGTCGCTGCCGGGGTTCTTCGCCTTGAACGTGAGCAGCTCGTCGGCGAGATAACGCTGGGTCTCGATCGTGACCGAACCCGCCGGCCTCGTGAAGAACTCGACGAGCAGCGGCATCACGTTGCCCTTGCCCATGACGTTCTGGAGGGCGAACGCGCAGTAGGACGCCACGATGTTGTCCCGGTACTTCGCGATGAGGGAGTCCTGGTCGTCCCGGACGTCGCCCAGTGCCACCAGATGTTCCTTCACCACGTCCATTGTCAGCGCGCCGAGATCGACCTTCGAGCCTTCCGGCTTCTTCGCGCCGGGGGGCGTGTTGAGCGCCAGGTGGCCGAACGCGTAGAAGTACTCGACCATCGTCGCCTTCGACTCGTGGCCGGTGTTGATGCGCACGTACTTGCCCTCGACGCCACCGGCGCTCGGGATCCCGCCGACGAACGACGTCCGCAGGAACGAGAAGCTGTCGCGCTTGTCGATCATCTGGAGCTTCTGGAACAGCTTGTCGACGTCGCCGGTGGGCGTCGTACGCAGGATCAGGGGGATGCCCTCCACGTACGGCGTGCCCTGCCGGAGGTCCGTCTTGTCGATGGGCCAGCAGAACTCGTCCACGAACCTGGCGTTCACGGCGGCGCTGCGCATCAGCGCCAGCTCGTCGCGGTGCCCGTGCCTGAGCATGTGCATCACGAGCTGCGCCTCGTCGTGCTGGGTGAGGTCGAGACTGAGGTCCTGCAGCAGCGCCTCGGCCCGCGCGGACGCGGATTCGAGGTTGCCCTTCGCCGACAGCAGCGTGAGATCGCCGGCGGCCACCTTGCCGGTGCCGAACGAGGCGTACTTCTGGAAGCTCTTGCACAGGAAGATCTCGAGCGCGCCGGCGGCGACGGCGTCTTTCAGGCCGTCGAGCACGATCTCGGTCTGGCTCTTGCCGCCCTGCTTGGGCGCGATCTCGATGGTGGTGTCGATGATCAGCGCGAACGGCGCGTCACCCTTCTTGTGCGTCTTCACACTCTGCAGGACGTCGGTCACGAGTTTCTCCGGGGACGGCGCGAAGGCGGGCGTGCTCGGGTTCAGCGCCGCCACCAGGACGTCCTTGTGGGGCGTCACCTTCTCGCCCTTCTTGAGCTTGCCGAGCAGGAACGCGGTCTCGTAGTAGTCGATCGTCTCCGTTGACCGCGAGACCTCCTCCTGGTCCCGCGACGACAGCGCGATGTGGAGCGCGGTGGCGATGGCGTCCATGCCGCTCGTCGTGAGGTGGCTGTCGACCTGGATCTTGTCGCCCTCCACCAGCTTCGCGATGCCCGGCGCCCGCTCCAGCAGGATCGCCCGCATCGTCGTGCGGTAGTCGGTCCAGTTGTAGTACTTGGCCACGGCGACGACGACGGCGATCTCGTCCATCATCAGGTCGACCGCGCGCATCGCCACCGTGGGGTTGTCCACGTTCTCCACGACGATGTCGAGGAGCCGGCTCAGCGAGCGCAGGGCGTTGGCGGTCAGCGCGTCGAAGCGCTTCGGGCCGAGCTCGTCGGTCAGGCCCAGAACCAGGTGCTCCACCATCGCGCACACCGGCGCGATCTCCCTCTTCTCCCGCGCGATCTCCTGGAGCCGGGAGAAGGGACTGCCGGTGATGAGCCGCACGAGGTCGGCCCGGGTGTCGACGGTGAAGTTCGTCTTCGGCGGGGTCTTGCCCGTGTCCATGAGCTCGTACAGCTGGTAGGCCGACGGCGTCGCGCCGAGCTCGTACAGGATCTTGTCCCACTCGATCTTCGTGTACGCGCCGGTGCCGCTCAGCACGCTGACGCCCGACTTCCCGACGAGCGGCGTGACCGTGAGGTTCTCCAGCACGTCGGGGCCCACCACCATCTCGAGCTTGCGCAGCACGCGCGGGCTGCTGACCAGGATGTCGGTGCCCGACCTCCCGACCTTCTTCAGCTTCTCGGCGAGTTCGCCGAGCGCGTCGTGCTGGTCCGACGCCCCGCTTCCCTTCAGCTTCTTGACGAACTCGTCCAGGGTGTCGCGGAAGTTCGTGCGCCAATAGCTGGCCGCGAGATCGTTCTGGGTCGACAGGCCCGTGAGCGAGCTGCGCTGGCTCTTCGCCGCGCGGAACCCCATCTGGGCGACGAGGTGCTCCTGTGTCGTGTCCCGCACGATGTCCCCGAGCTCCTCACGGCGCCCCTTCGAGTACGCCGCCTTGACACCGATGGAGTCGAGGAGATCCAGCACCACCCGGAGATGCCCCACCGAGGAGGCGTCGCTCTCGTCCTCGACCCGGCGCGCGAGCTCGACCAGGTCGACGGTGACCTTCCCCGCCGCGGCCAGGTCGAGCGCGTCCAGCGTCTCCCAGTCGGGGCCCTTGTCGGTCTTCTCGGGAGGCGCCGGCTTCGACTTCGGCGGGAGGAGGTCGAGGCTGTGGCGTATGTCGGTGTGCTGCGACGTGGACTGCTCCTTCGGCGCCTCCCGCACCAGGTGGGCGAGCCGGACCGCGGCGGTCGCCTTCATGAAGCCCCGGGCGATGTCGCCCATGAGCTGCCTGACGAGGAGCTCGGACATCGTGCTGCGCTCGCGCGCCGACCGCTGGGCCAGCGTCTCGGCGATGAGCTTCACCGACGCGAGCGCGTTGGCCGGGCTGGGGTCCTTCTCCAGCTCCTGGGCGACCGCTTCGGCCGTTGATTCGCCGGGCAGCGCGACGAACGCCTTCCAGCTCCTGGGTAACGCCGCACCTGCCGAAGACTCGCTCGACATGATCGACATGATTTCCTCCTGGTGGCCCCCGTACGCGGGGACGGGCGGACGACGGCGGCGGCGACGCCCCCGATGCTGGCCCTTGGAACGGTCCGCGTCAACGGTCCGCGTCAATGGGCGCGCCGCCCCGCCGCGGCCGGCCGTCCGGAACAGTCCGGAACCGCTGTCCGAGGCACTGTCCGGAACTGTTCCGGACACCCACGGCGCTTGTGAGCGGCTCGCCAGGACAGCGATCTTGGTGAGGTTCTCCTCACCCGCTCCTCGCGAGACGCCACGGGAGGCTTCCGCATGCACCGATCACGACGCTCGACGCGAACGTGCGCCCCGTCCGACCCCCGGAGGGAGGAGTGAACCTCCGCTTCGGGTTGCTCGGCCCGGTTCAGCTGCACCGGAACGGCCGGCCGGTCCCGGTCGGCACCCCCAAACAGCGCGCCCTGCTGACCGCGCTGCTGCTGGAACCCAACCGGGTCGTGTCGATCGACCGGCTCGTCACGTCCGTGTGGGACGCCGAGCCGCCCCGCTTCGCGGTCGCCAACGTCCGCACCTACGTCAACCGCCTGCGCGGCACGATCGGCGACGGCGACCGGCTGACAGCCCGCCAGCCCGGCTACGTCCTCGCCGTACGGGACGGCGAACTGGACGTGACCGAGTTCGCCGACGCCCTGCGGCAGGGCAGGCGGTCACTGTCGGCCGGTCGGCCGGACGCGGCGCTGCGGCAGGTGTCCGCGGCTCTCACGCGGTGGCGGGGCGACCCCGCCGAGGACGTGCCCCGCTCGGCGGCGCTCGGCCCGCGCCTGGACGCCCTCGCCGAGCAGCGGTGCCTCGCCCTGGAGACGCTGGCGGAAGCCCGGCTCATGCTGGGCGAGCACGCCGACGCGGTGGCGGAGTTACGCGAGACGGTGGCCGCCCATCCGACCAGGGAACGGCTGTGGGGCGCCCTCATGCTCGCGTTGTACCGCACCGGCGACTCCGCCGCCGCACTCGCCGCCTATGGACAGGCACGGGCGTTCCTGGCGGAGGAACTGGGCGTCGAGCCCGGCCCCGAGCTGGCCGGGCTGCACCGGCGGATACTCGACCGCGACCCCGTGCTCCGCGCGGCTCCCGAGGCGCCCGTCCCGGGGCCGGTCCCGGCGGTGACGGCGCCGGGATGTCTGGTGGGCCGCGAGCCGGAGCTGAAGGAGATCGTCGCGGCGATCGGCGCCTGTCCGCCGCGACCTGTCGCCATAAGCGGCCCGGCTGGGGTGGGCAAGTCGGCCCTGGCCCGGCACGCCGTCCACGCGGCGGCGCCCGGCTTCCCCGGCGGCGTGCATCACATCGATCTGCGCGCCCTTCCCCGGCCCGGCCCGTACGAGACGCTGGTCCGGCTGCTGGGACGGCTGGGGCTGGCCGACGGCGAGATCGCCGCGGATCTCGACGAGGCGCTGCACCAGCTCAGGACGGCCACGACCGCGAGGCACGCGCTGGTCCTCCTCGACAACGTGACCAGCGAGGAGCAGGTGCGCCCGCTGGTCACCGGCTGCCCGGGTTGCCGGTTCGTCGTCACCAGCAGGAGGACGCTCGCGGCGCTCGACGACGTCGAGCACCTGCCTCTCGCTCCCCTTGCCGACGACGCGGCGTACGAGATGCTCGCCCGCCTCTGCGGCCGGGACCGGGTCGACCCGGCGCAGGCGAGCAGGGTGGGCCGGCTCTGCGACAACCTGCCGCTCGCGCTGGAGATCGCGGGCAAGCGCCTCGCCGTCCGACGGGAGTGGACGGCCGAGGCGTTCGCCGACATTCTGACCGGCGACGAGCACCGGCTCGACCTGCTGACCTGCGGCGACCTTTCCGTACGGGCCGCCATCGACCTCGACTACCAGGCCCTGCGGCGCTCCGGGGAGACGGCGGACGGCGGCGCGCTGGCCCTGTTCCACCGCCTCGGCGAGCGCGGCCTGGCCGACTGCGGGCCTGCGGCGGCCGCCGAGCTCCTCGGATGCGACCGGCGTACGGCGGCGGCGGCGCTCGGCAGGCTGGCCGATCTCCGCCTGATGGAGCCGCTGGCCCCCGACCACTACCGGATGAACGGCCTCACCCGCCTGTACGCCATGGAGATGGCCGCGACCACGTGACGACGGCGGCGGAGCGCCCCGGCCCCCATGTCTGAGGGCGCTCCGCCGTGCTCGTTCAGCAGGTGTATTCATATCCGGTGCAGTAGCGGCCGCCGGGGATCTCCGCTCCGCTGCAGCAGTACCGGCGAGCGCAGGTTCCCGAATACTCGTACCAGCAGTTGATCGCCTCGGCCTTCGCGGCCGGGACCAGGCGGGCGACCATCCGGTCGGCCAGCCGCTGAATCGTCCGTGTCATGTCGTCTTCCTCCTGGTGAAAGGACATCTTCCACACCGACGTTAGGAGCGGCCTCGATCATCGAGATACCACTCCGATACACGGGCGCTTGTATGGCCGGGCAGGCGGTTCACGCGTTCAGCCGCCGGAGCACGACACCGGTGATCCTGCTCTCGGGCAGGAGGCCCCACTGCCGCGAGTCGGTGCTCCGCGACGGGTTGTCGCCAAGGACGAGCAGCCGCCCCGGCGGCACGCGGGCCTCCCCCGACCCCTCTCCGGGCGCCTCTGCATGGGCCTCGAATCCGGGCGGGATCGGGTCCCCCGCCACGGCCGCCGCCCGCTTGATCACCAGATTCGTGCCGCCGTCGAGCGTCAGGCCCTCCCCCGGGCCCACGCGGGCGATGACGACGACGTCCCCCCGCCGGACGCGCGCCCCCGCCCGGCCGGGCCGCAGGTTCCGTACGAGGACCCGGTCGCCGGGCCGCAGCGCGGGGCGCATGCTCTCCCCGTGGACCTCGACGACGCGCAGGGTCCGCCTGAGTGCCGTCACCACCCCTGCCGTGAGCACAGCCGTGGACAGGACGAACGGGACCGGTGTCATCGGGCCTCCGAGAGCCGCTGGTGGGGAGCGTCGGCGTCCGGGTCGTCCCGCTGCCGGTATCCCTCCGCCTGCAGGGCGAACAGCTGGGCGTAGATCCCGCCGCGCGCCAGCAGCGTGGCGTGCGTGCCCCGCTCGGCGATCCGCCCGCCGTCGAGGACCACGATGTGGTCCGCGTCGCGTACGGCGCCGAGCCGATGGCTGATCAGCACGCTCGTGCGGCCCCGGCGGTGCTCCCGCAGGCCCTGGTGGATCTCGTGCTCCGCCTCGGCGTCGAGGCCCGAGCTGGGCTCGTCCAGGATCAGCAGGTCCCGCTCCCCCCGCAGGTAGGCGCGGGCCAGGGCGAGCCGCTGCCACTGCCCGCCCGACAGGTGGACGCCCGCCGCGCCGCCGTCCTCGGCGGAGCCGTCGGGATCGGCGGGATCGGCGAAGATGCGCGACAGCATGGTGTCGTACCCCCGGGGCAGGCCGCTCACGGCGCCGTGCGCGCCCGCCCGCCGCGCCGCCGCCTCGATCCTCCCCCGGTCGCCCATCGCGCTCAGATCGCCCAGGCCGATGTTCTCGGCCGCGGTCATGTCGTACTCCATGTAGTCCTGGAACACCGCCCCGATGCGGGCGCGCAGCTCCGCCGGGTCGATCTCCCTGAGGTCGACGCCGTCCCACAGGACCGCGCCGCGTTCGGGGTCGTACATCCGGCACAGGAGCTTGACCAGCGTGCTCTTGCCCGCGCCGTTCCTGCCGACGAGCGCCACCGAGGCGCCGTACGGGATGGTCAGGCTGACGCCGCGCAGGGCCCAGGGGTGGCCGGGCGAGTAGCGGAACCACACGTCGCGCAGTTCGATCCCGCGGCGCGGCGGCCCCGCCCGCCGGGGGTGGTCCGGGACCGGGAGGTCCGGCCCGGCGTCGAGGACGGCGAGATAGTGGCCGAACAGCAGCACCTGCTGATGCGCCGAGACCACTTCGAGGACGAGGCCGCCGGCTGCGGCCTGCACCCCGGCGACGGCGGCGACGAACAGCGCCACGTCGCCGGCCCCGCCCGTGCCGTTCACCGCGTCGAGCAGAACCCACAGCAGGCCGCCTCCGGCCGCCAGCGCGGCGATGGTCCCGGTGGCGGCCTGGACGCGCAGCTCCCACCGGTCGGTACGGCTCCGCTCGGCGTTCGCGGCCCGCCGCTGGGCGTTCAGCAGCCCGCGCAGGTGCGCCCCGACGCCGAAGAGCCTGAGCTCCTTGGCGGCCCGGACGTCGACGAGGAGCTGTCCGAAGAAGAACTCGCGGCGCTCGGCCGGGCCGATGCCCCACAGCATGGCGGCGCGCCGCCGCGACAGCCACAGCTCCGCGGCCAGGGACGGCGCCGACGCCGCGATCACGAGGACCGCCGTCCACGCGTTGATCGTCACGAGTGAGACGAGGAAGGCGGCGCCGGTCAGCACCGTCCTCACCGCGCCCAGCGCGGCGGAGACCAGCATGCCGGGGGTCGCCCCGCCGTACTGCTGGGCCATCCGGATCCGGTCGAGGAACGCGGGGTCCTCGAACCTGGCCAGGCCGGCGAACCGCTCGACGGCCTGGAAGAGGCGGTCCTGGGCGACGAGGCCGACCCTGCGCCCGCTCTCGTCCCTGACGTACTGGACGACCTGCGGCCCGAGCGCGGCCAGCAGCCCGCACCCGGCGAGCGCGGCGCCCAGCGCCGCCGTCGCCCCGGGCCGGGGGTGGGTGCCGCCGATCTCGTCGAGCACCAGCTTGGTGCACCAGGCGATCGCCACCGGCAGGGCGGCCATGAGCGCGGTGAGGACGGCGAAGGCGAGGGTCAGTCCCCTGCTCGCCCGCCACGCCAGGCCTGCGGCGGCGACCACCGCCCGCGTCGAAGCCGTCGTCGAAGCCGTCACGCGGATGCGGGAAGCGCGTCGAGCTCGGCCAGCGTGCTCCCGCTGGCGAGGATCCTGCCGTGCCCGTCGAGCAGGGCGAGCGACGGAAAGCCCTGGACCCGCAGCGCCTTCGTCACGCCGGTGCCGAACTCCTCGACCAGCACCAGGGCGACGGGCTCCAGCGCCCGCCGCTGGGCCGCGACCTCCTCCTCCGTCCCGACGAGCACGGCCAGCACGTTGCCGCGTCCTCCGGGGAAGGACCGTGCGCGTTCGGCGAACTCCGGCAGGCGGTCGCCGCAGGCGGGGCAGTCGGGTGAGAAGACCCCGACGAGGACCGGCTCGGTCAGCGTCTCGGCGGAGACGTGCATGCCCTCGGTGCTCACGGCGGAGAAGGCGCCGATCGTCGCTCCGGGCGGGAGCATGATCGGCGGGGCCGCCCCCGGTCGCGCCGCGAGCATCTCCTCGTGCGTACGCAGCCTGCGGATCACCCCGACCGTCAGCACCAGGTCGATCAGGCACAGGACGCCGATGCCGAGGACGAGTGCGGTGAGGAACGGCATGAGGGATTACCTCCGTGGGTGCGTGTTCGTGAAGAGGCCGGCGATCTCGCCGGTCGCCGACAGCAGGACGGCCGCGGCCCCGGCCGTCAGAGCGGCCGCGGCCGGCCCGGCCACTCCCAGGTCCGCCGGGGCTCCGGCCGATCCCGCCGCCGATCCCGTCAGCGCACCCGTCATCGCGGCCTGCGCCGCTCCGGTCGCCGCCGCGGCGGCGAGCACGGCGTTGCGTACGAGATGACCGGGGCCCACCGGGACGGTGGACGCGCCGAAGCAGCGGCAGAGGACCCGGCGGCGCCGCCGCAGAGCGGCGGCCATGGCCACGGTGAACGCGGCGAGGAGCCCGAGCGCGACGCAGAAGCCGGCGAGCGCGGTGGGCCGCCAGGCAAGCAGCGGCGCGACGGCGGCCTCGGCGGCGACGACGAGCGCCGCGGCGGGCCTGGCCGGCAGGCGCGGCGCGAGCGCGCGGGTGGCGGCCGTGAACTCCTCGTACGCCGCCCGTCCGCGCAGCTTGCTCACGGCGGAGGCGAGGAAGACGATCCCCGTGAGCAGCCGGCAGAAGTCGAAGAGAAGGGCCACGGGCGTCCTCATCCCCGGTCGGGTGGGCGGGTCGCCCCCACGCTAGGAACGGCCCCGGCAGCCGGGGTACACGGCGGCTACACGCGGCGATGTATCCGGGGTATGCGGGTGGGGATCCGGCGGGTTCCTCAGGCGCGGCGGCGCAGGACCAGCCATCGGCCGGCCAGTCCGGCGGCGAACATGACCACCCCGGCGAGCACGGACGGCCAGGGCAGGGTGGCGACCAGGGTGAGGCAGCCGGCGACGCCGACCACATTGAGCGCGCGCGGCCAGCGGCGCTCGGCCGGGGGCTGGGTGAACGCCGAGGCATTGGCGACGGCGTAGTAGACGAGGACGCCGAAGGAGGAGAAGCCGATCACCCCGCGCAGGTCGGCGGTGGCCACCAGGACGCAGACGACGGCGGCCAGGGCGATCTCGGCGTGGTGCGGCACCCGGTAGCGGGGGTGGACGGCCGCCAGCCAGCCGGGCAGGTCGCGATGGCGGGCCATGGCGAGGCCGGTGCGGCCGATCCCGGCGATCAGGGCGAGCAGCGCGCCCAGCGCCGCCGGCGCCGCGCCCGCCCGCACCACCGGGGCCAGGCCGCCGGCGCCCGCCGCCTCGACCGCGGTGGTCAGCGGCGCGGGCGAGGCGGCGAGCCGGGCGGGCCCGGCGGCCAGCAGCGCCGCGACCCCGACCACCAGGTAGACGGCCACGGTGACGAACAGGGCGATCGGGATCGCGCGGGGAATGGTGCGGCTCGGGTCGCGGACCTCCTCGCCCATGGTGGCGACGCGGGCGTATCCGGCGAAGGCGAAGAACAGCAGCCCCGCGGCCTGGAGGACGCCGTACGCGCCGCCGGTGCCCCGCCAGTCGCCCAGGCTGCCCGGCGCGGCGCCGCCACCCGCGGCGATCCCCACGGCGATCCCCGCCACGACGACGGCGAGGGCGGTCAGGGTGGCGGCGACGAGGACCCGGGTGAGCAGGACGGTCCTGGTGACGCCGTGGTAGTTCAGCGCGGCCAGCCCCAGCACGGCCGCGACGGCGACGGCCCGCTGCGCCCACCAGGGGCCGGGCACGGCGTAGGAGGCGAAGGTGAGCGCCATGGCGGCGCACGACGCGGTCTTGCCGACGACGAAGCCCCACCCGGCCGTGAACCCCCACCAGTGACCGAGGCGCTCGCGGCCGTAGACGTAGGTGCCGCCGGAGACCGGATACACCGCGGCCAGCTGCGCGGAGGCGACCGCGTTGCAGTACGCGATCACCGCGGCGATCACCAGCCCGATCAGCAGGCCCGTGCCCGCGGCCCGCGCGGCGGGACCGAACGCGGCGAACACGCCCGCCCCGATCATCGACCCCAGCCCGACGACCACCGCGTCCGCGGTGCCCATCCGGCGCGCGAGGCCGCCGCCGTGGTTCTGCCCGTACGGCCCGGTCTGTGGCTGGGACGCCACCGCCCCCCCTCGGGGTCAGATGCATCAAACACGTTTGATGCATCGTCCGGGTCGCGGCGCCGCGGAGTCAAGCCGTCCCGGGGCGTGCATTCTTTACCGTCCAGACACTGAGCGTTGCTATACGATTCCAACATCCCCTACCACGGGTCGTACAGGTGGTACGGAGACGGGCAGAGCGGCCGCATGTACAACCAGCCCAACGCGCAGGGGGTCGCCCACTTCACCCTTCCCAGCGACCGGAACGCCGAGCAGCGCACGCCCGTCGGCTGGCAGAGCATCTTCATCGTCTGCTGACCGTCCCGTCCCACCGCCGGCGGCCGGATCACCCGGCCGCCGGCGGTCGCGGCGTACGATGCCCGATATGACCGGCCCGCCCGTCTCCAAACAGCGCCTCGGCGACCTCGCGCGGCTGCGCCGCGTCCGGGACCGGATCGACCGGGAGTACGCCCAGCCCCTTGACGTGGAGGCGCTCGCCCGTGGCGTGAACATGTCCGCCGGGCACCTGAGCCGCCAGTTCCGGCTCGCCTACGGCGAATCGCCGTACGGCTATCTCATGACCCGCCGCATCGAGCGGGCGATGGCGTTGCTGCGCCGCGGCGACCTCAGCGTCACCGAGGTCTGCTTCGCGGTCGGTTGCTCGTCGCTGGGCACCTTCAGCACCCGCTTCACCGAACTGGTCGGCATGCCGCCGAGCGCCTACCGCCGCGCCACGGCGGGCGCGGCGGCGGGGATGCCGTCGTGCGTCGAGAAACAGGTGACCCGGCCGGTCAGGAATCGAGAAGCGCGGGCCGTCGCTCCGAAACTAGCCTGACCTGTATGAACCTCACTATCCACGCGACGTTCCTCCCGCACGACGACCCCGAGGCCGCGCTCGCCTTCTACCGCGACACCCTCGGTTTCGAAGTGCGGGGCGACGTCGGATACGGCGGCATGCGCTGGATCACGGTCGGCCCCGCCGGCCAGCCCGGCACGTCGATCGTCCTGCACCCGCCGGCCGCCGACCCCGGCATCACCGAGGAGGAACGCCGCATCATCGCCGAGATGATGGCGAAGGGCACCTACGGGATGCTCACTCTGGCCACCGACGACCTCGACGGGATCTTCGACCGGCTGCAGGCGGGTGACGCGGAGGTCGTCCAGGAGCCGACCGACCAGCCGTACGGGGTGCGCGACTGCGCCTTCCGCGACCCTGCGGGCAACATGATCCGCATCAACCAGCTCGGCTGACGCGAGCGCGCGGCCCCGCCGGGGCCGCGCCGCCGCGCCGGAGCCCCCGATCGGGTAGACAGGGGGGCCGTTGCCGCGCCCGCAGACCGCCGGCACGACCCCGCGTAATACGCAGATGGAGACACAGAAACGATGAGCCTGCCCTTGAGCCCGGACACCCCGCCGCACGCCGCCGACAGCCACGATCTGATCCGCGTGCACGGAGCGCGGGAGAACAACCTCAAGGACGTCAGCGTCGAGATCCCCAAGCGCCGGCTGACCGTCTTCACCGGCGTCTCCGGCTCGGGCAAGAGCTCGCTGGTGTTCGGCACGATCGCCGCGGAGTCGCAGCGCCTGATCAACGAGACCTACAGCGCGTTCGTGCAGGGCTTCATGCCGGCGCTGGCACGGCCCGAGGTGGACGTGCTCGACGGCCTGACCACGGCGATCATCGTGGACCAGCAGCGGATGGGCGCCAACCCGCGCTCCACGGTCGGCACCGTCACCGACGCCAACGCGATGCTGCGCATCCTGTTCAGCCGGCTCGGCACGCCGCACATCGGCTCGCCCCAGGCGTTCTCCTTCAACGTCGCCTCGATCAGCGGGGCGGGCGCGGTCACCATCGAGCGGGCCGGGCAGACCGTGAAGGAGCGCCGCAGCTTCAACGTCACCGGCGGCATGTGCCCCCGCTGCGAGGGCATGGGCCGGGTCTCCGACATCGACCTGTCCCAGCTGTACGACGACTCCAAGTCGCTCAACGAGGGCGCGCTCACGATCCCCGGCTACAGCGTGGACGGCTGGTACGGCCGCATCTTCAGTGGCTCCGGCTTCTTCGACCCCGACAAGCCGATCCGCGACTTCACCGAGACCGAGCTGCGCGACCTGCTCCACAAGGAGCCGACCAAGATCAAGGTCGACAACATCAACCTCACGTACGAGGGCCTGATCCCGCGGATCCAGAAGTCGATGCTGTCCAAGGACAAGGACGCGCTGCAGCCGCACGTCCGGGCGTTCGTGGAGCGGGCCGTGACGTTCACCGCCTGCCCCGACTGCGGCGGCACCCGGCTCAGCGAGGCCGCCCGGTCCTCGAAGATCAACGGCATCAGCATCGCCGACGCCTGCGCCATGCAGATCAGCGACCTGGCCGAGTGGGCGCGCGGCCTGGACGAGCCGTCGGTCGCGCCGCTGCTGGCCACGCTGCGGCAGACCCTCGACTCGTTCACGGAGATCGGCCTCGGCTATCTCTCACTCGACCGGCCCTCGGGCACGCTGTCGGGCGGCGAGGCCCAGCGCGTCAAGATGATCCGCCACCTCGGCTCCTCGCTCACCGACGTCACCTACGTCTTCGACGAGCCCACCACCGGCCTGCACCCCCATGACATCCAGCGTATGAACACCCTGCTGCTGCGGCTGCGGGACAAGGGCAACACCGTGCTCGTCGTGGAGCACAAGCCGCAGACCATCGCGATCGCCGACCACGTCGTCGACCTCGGCCCCGGCGCGGGCACCGGGGGCGGCACCGTCTGCTACGAGGGCGGCGTCGAGGGGCTGCGGACCGCCGGCACCGTCACCGGCCGCCACCTCGACGACCGGACCCGCCTCAAGGAGAAGGTGCGCACGCCCTCCGGCAGGCTGGAGATCCGCGGCGCGCGCACCCACAACCTGCGCGACGTCGACGTCGACGTCCCGCTCGGGGTCCTCGTCGTCGTCACCGGCGTGGCCGGCTCGGGCAAGAGCTCCCTCGTCCGCGGGTCGATCCCCGCCGGCGCGGGCGTGGTGTCGGTCGACCAGGGCGCGATCCGCGGCTCGCGGCGCAGCAACCCCGCGACGTACACCGGGCTGCTCGACCCGATCCGTAAGGCGTTCGCGAAGGCCAACGGCGTGAAGCCGGCGCTGTTCAGCGCCAACTCCGAGGGCGCCTGCCCGGCCTGCAACGGCGCGGGCGTCATCTACGTCGACCTCGCGATGATGGCGGGCGTCGCCACCACCTGCGAGGAGTGCGAGGGCAAGCGCTTCCAGGCCGCGGTGCTCGGCTACACCCTCGGCGGCAAGGACATCAGCGAGGTGCTCGCGATGCCGGTGGCCGAGGCGGAGGAGTTCTTCGGCGCCGGCCCGGCCCGCACCCCCGCCGCGCACGCCATCCTCCGCCGACTCGCCGACGTCGGGCTCGGCTACCTCAGCCTCGGCCAGCCGCTCACCACCCTGTCGGGCGGCGAGCGGCAGCGGCTCAAGCTGGCCACCCACATGGCCGACGACGGCGGCGTCTACGTCCTCGACGAGCCCACCACCGGCCTCCACCTCGCCGACGTCGAGCAGTTGCTGGGCCTGCTCGACCGGCTCGTCGACTCCGGCAAGTCGGTCATCGTCATCGAGCACCACCCGGCGGTCATGGCGCACGCCGACTGGATCATCGACCTCGGGCCCGGCGCCGGCCACGACGGCGGACGGATCGTCTTCGAGGGCACCCCCGCGGACCTCGTCGCCGCCCGCTCCACCCTCACCGGCGAGCACCTCGCCGACTACGTCGGCGCGTGACCGCGGGCCGGCGCACCGCCGCCTTCATCCCGGCCGGTCGGGGCCCTCAGGCCGTCGCATACCGCGGGCGCCCGGCCGGCCGGTAGACCTGGGTCGTCACGCCCTTCGAGTCGACGCGCGACTCGACCAGGTCGAGCGCGAGATCCGGGCCGGCGTCCGGGAACAGCCGCGCGCCCTGGCCGAGAACGACGGGGACGACGATCAGGGTCATCTCGTCGACCAGATCGTTCTCCAGCAGCCACCGGGTCAGGGCGCCACTGCCGTGCACCTGCAGCTCACCGCCCGGCGTGGCCTTGAGGTCCGCGATGGCGGTCGCGAGGTCGCCGGACAGGAGCGTGGTGCCCGCCCACGCCGGGTCGGTCAGTGTGGCCGACGCGACGTACTTGGGCCGGGTGTTCAACGCCCGCAGGACGGTCTCCCAGCCGGGGACATCCCGGTCCGTCCAGGACCCCCACGAGCCGGCGAACAGCTCGTAGGTCCGCCGGCCGAGCAGGAACGCGTCGGCGCGCTGGTAGGTCTGCTTGATGAACGCGTGGGTCTCGTCGTCGCCCTTCCCCAGAGCCCATCCGCCGCGCTCGAACCCGTTCCTGCGGTCGTCGTCCGACGCACCGCCGTTTCCCTGCATCACTCCGTCGATGGTGACCTGAGTCATGGTCGTGAGCTTCATGAGCGCGTTTCCTCCGCCGTGGCGCCGCCCCTCGTGGGCGGCCTCACCCCTGCTACGAACGCCACCGCCCCGATCCGACGCCACCTCCCGGATTTCTTCGAAGGAACTTTCCCGGGTGATAGACAGTGTCTACTCGCAGTGGTAGACAGTGTCTATGTCAACCGAGGGCTCCCTGCGGGAGCGGCTGGTGGAGGTCGGGGTCCACCTTGTGATGACCGAGGGAACCACCGCTGTGGGCCTGCGGGAGATCGCGCGCCGGGCGGGGGTGTCGCACGGCGCGCCGCGCCGGTACTTCCCCACCCACCACTCGCTGCTGTCGGCCATCGCCCGCCGGGGCTTCGCCGACCTCGAAGCGCGGTTCGCCGCCGCCATGGCGGGGCTGACCTCACCGCGCGACCTGCTGCGGGTGTTCGCGCGGGAGTACGTCGCGTACGCGCTGGAGTGCCGCGGCATGTTCGAGCTGATGTTCCGCCACGAGTTGCTCGACAGCGACAGGCACGGGTCCGCCGGGCCGAGGTTGCGGGAGTCCACGCTGCCGCTGTTCGAGCGCCTCGTCGCGCTGGTCGCCGAGTGCCGGAGTGCGGGGAACCCGCCGGAGGACCCCGCGGTGGCGGCGGCGGCCTTCTGGTCCGCCCTGCACGGGCTCGCGCAGCTGTGGGCGTGGGGCAGCCTGCGACTCGTCCTCGACGCCCACGCCGGCGTGCCGGACGGCGAACGTCTCGACCGGCTGGTCGCCGAAGTGCTCGACGCCCACCTCGGGCCCGCGGTTCCGTGAGCGGAGCCCCGCGACCGCGGCTGGCGCTGGCGGTGAGCGCGGCGGGTGCGATGGTCGTCGCCCTGGACGGCACGGTCCTGGTCGTGGCGCAGCCCAGCCTGCAGCGCGACCTCGCCGCGAGCCTCACGCAGGTCCAGTGGACCAGCACCGGCTACATGGTCGCGGTGGCCGCGCTCCTTGTCGTCGCAGGGCGGCTCGGCGACCGGTACGGCCATCGGCGCCTGCTGTTCGCCGGCGTGCTCGGCTTCGCGGCCGCCTCGGCCGGCATCGCGCTCGCTCCCGCGATCGGCTGGGTGATCGGGCTGCGGGTCCTCCAGGGCGTGTTCGGCGCGCTGCTCCAGCCGGCGACCCTCGCGTTGCTGAGGCTCGCCTACCCGGCGGACCGGCTCGGGACGGCGATCGCCGTCCGCACCGGCGCCATCGGTGTGGCCGGTGCCGCCGGGCCGGTCGTGGGCGGGGCCGTCGTCGCCGAGCTGGGCTGGCGCACCGTCTTCGTGCTCCAGGTCCCGATCGCCGCGCTGATCGCCGGGCTCACCCTCGCCGTGCGCACGCCCCGGCCCGACACCTTCGTACGGCCGCGGCTCGACCTCACCGGCGCGGCCCTGCTTACGATCGTGCTGGCGTTGGGAGTCCACACACTCGCCGGCGTGCCCGGGCGCGGGTGGACCGCCGGGCCGACGCTGTTCGGGTTTCTCGCCGTCGCGGTCCTGTCGGCCGTTTTCGCCGCGCACGAACGCCGGGCCGCGCATCCGATCGTGCCGGGCGTGGTGGTCCGGTCCCTGCCGGTGACGGCGTCGATGTTGCTCCTGCTGGCCGTCACCGGCGGCGTGTTCGGCGCGCTGTTCGCCGTCACCTTCGCGCTGCAGGAGGGGCTCGGGCTCGGCCCTCTCGCGGCGGGGGTGCGGCTGCTTCCCGTGACGGTGGTCATGGTTTTCGGCGCGCCCCTGGCAGCCGCCGCTCTGCGCCGGCACGGCCCACGCCGTACAGCGGTCACCGGGACGGCGCTCGCCGCCCTCGGCGTCGCGGCCGTGGCCCGGCTCGGCCCGGACGCCGCGCAGGCGGCCGCCTGCGCGGCCTTCGCCCTCGTCGGCGCCGGGTTCGCGACCGTCATGGTCACCGCGACCGGGACCGTCGTCGGCGACGCCCCGGCCCGGTACGCCGGAGTCGTCGGCGGGCTGAAACAGACCGTGATGAACATCGGCCCGAGCCTGGGCATCGCCGTGGCCGCCGGGATGACGGCCACGGGAGTGACGGCCACGGGAGTGACGGCCACAGCGGCCCCCGCCACAGGGTCCACCCTGCCGGTCATGGCGGGGCTCGTCGTCCTCGGCCTGGTGCCGGCGTCGCTGCTCCCCGCCGGGCCGGCCGCGGGCCCCTCCACGGAGCCGGTCGCGCAGGCGGGGGACGCGTAGGGCGGGGCCGCCTCATCGCGACCCGCGTGCGGGTCTCGGCGCAGTCAACCGGATGAGGAACGACTCCGCTCCGGCGATCCGTACACGCTGGAGGTGCACGGGCGTGAGGCCCTGACGGAGGGCGAGGGGAAGGTCGCCGACGCCGGGAAGCAGGACCACGGCGGCCCCGCCGGGGGCGAGCACCCGGCGCACCTCCGCCCACCACCGCGCCGGGGACGCGGCGAGCAGGCCTCCGGGGGCGACCTGACCACCCCAGGGCGGGTTGGCCAGCACGCGGTGGGCGACGCCGTCCCGGACCGGCAGCCGCCCGGCGTCGGCGCGGGCGACGGCGACGGGCAGCCCGGCCGCGTTCTCCCGGGCCGCCGCCACCGCCCGCCCGGCCAGGTCGAACCCGTACAGGCGGGCGGCCGAGCCCTGCCGCGCCGCCTCGATCAGCAGGGTCCCGGCGCCGCAGCAGGGATCGAGGACCGTGTCGCCGGGCTCGACACCGGCCATCGCCACCATGGCGGCGGCCAGCGGGGGGTGCAGGGTTCCCGGGACCGACTGCCGCTTGTAGTCCCGCCGGTGCAGGGGGCGCTCGGCGATCCGCAGCAGGAGCGTGGCCCGCTCGCCGTCCAGCGTGACGCGCCAGCCGCTGTGACCCGGCGGCGGCGCGACCGCGCCACGCCGTGAGTGGTAGCCGACCCCCAGCCGGCCGGCCAGGACGCGGCCCACCGCGTCCTCCACGTCGTACCTGGTGAAGGCGCGCCTGCCCAGGAACGACGCCGACACCTCGACGCCGGTGAGCCCGCGGGGGCCGCCGTGCTCACCGCGCAGCCGCGCCAGCGCGGCGAGGTCGGCCGCGCCGGCGAGGGTGCCGGCGAGCCCCGCGAGCGCGGCGGCGCCCTGCCGGGTCGTGCCGACGTCGGGGCCCTGCGCCGCCAGCAGGAACACGTCGTCCGCCGTGCGCAGACCCAGGGCGGGCAGGCGCGAGGCGCTGAAGCGCACCTCGCGATGCCCGATGTGTGTGATGACGCCGAGGCCACGCCGCAGGATCTCTGCGGCGAGCGTCGGCTCCAGCCCGTGGACGCACCGCGCCACCAGGCTCGCCGCCGTCACGTGACGGCGAGAGCGCTGGGACGCGGAGCGGTGAGAGTGACAGCGCGAACGCGCATGGTGATCCTTCTTCTCCCGCGTCAGCCCGGGACGGCACCGCGCCGCCCCGCCTCGTCGGCGACGGGTCGTTCCTCGCTTCGCCGACGGCGGCTAGCGGAGGTGGAAGAAGGACGTGAACGTCATGGCGGTGATCCTAGGCCCGCGAGATGCGGATGACCAACCCGGCGCCCGCCTCTTCGCGGAGGGTGAAGACGCGCTCTGATAATGTGCCGTCCACGGCGGCGACGACGCGAGGAGGTGAGCCCCATTACCGCTGAACTGGTCGGGTGCTCCCCTCTCCCCGTGCGGACGGCCCCTTAGAGACAAGGCGACCGCGGGAGCGCCCTCGCACTCCGGAAGGCTCCCCATGTCCCTGACATCCTGCTCCCCCGCTCTGCCTTCGATCGTGGCCCGGCTGCGCGCCGCCGGGTGCGTGTTCGCCGAGGACGAGGCCCGGCTGCTGGTCTCCGCCGCGGCCACGCCCGCCGAACTCGACGCCATGGTGGACCGGCGCGTCGCCGGCCTGCCCCTCGAACACGTCCTCGGCTGGGCCGACTTCTGCGGCCTGCGGCTGTCCGTCGAACCCGGGGTGTTCGTGCCCCGGCCCCGCACCGCCTTCCTCCTCGGCGAGGCGGTCGCGCTCGCGCGGCCGGGGATGGTCGTGGCCGACCTGTGCTGCGGCTCCGGCGCGATCGGCGCGGCGCTGGCCGCCGCCGTGGGACCGATCACGCTGCACGCCGTGGACGTCGATCCCGCCGCCGTCGCCTGCGCCCGCCGCAACCTCGCCGCGGCGGGCGGCCGGGTCCACCACGGCGACCTGTACGCGCCGCTGCCCGGCGACCTGCGCGGCCGGATCGATCTCATCGTGGCCAGCCCGCCGTACGTGCCGACGGACGCGATCGGGCTGCTGCCGCCCGAAGCGCGGGACCACGAGCCGAAGGTCGCCCTCGACGGCGGCGCGGACGGGCTCGACGTCGTCCGACGGGTCGTCGCGGAGGCCGCCCGCTGGCTCGCGCCCGGCGGGCACCTGCTGGTGGAGACCAGCCGGGGCCAGGCCGGGGAGGCCGCCGAGGCCGTCGCCCGCGCCGGGCTCACGCCACGCCTGACCGTCAGCGACGAACTCGACGCGACCGCCATCTCCGGCGCGCTGCCCGGCTAGCTGTTCTGCCCCACGAGGCCGGGCCCGGCGCTCTCACCCCCGGCCAGGCCGTGCAGCAGCAGGCCGGTGAGCGCGTCGACGATCTCGTCGTCGCCGGCGGCGGGCCCGTGCTCGCCGGCGGTGAGGACGGCGTAGCCGAACATCGACAGCATCGCCGCCATCATCGGGGCGAGCAGGGCGGGATCGCCCGGCAGCGGGCGGCCGTGCTCCCGCAGATACTCCAGGTGGTCGCGCAGCACCTCCGACTCGGCGGTCAGGCTCGCCCAGGCGGCTCCGGAGGCCGGGCGCTCGGCGATCAGCGCCTGCATCCGCGCCGCCACGACCGGCAGGTTGGCCCGCAACACGCTCCAGGCGACGGCCATGTGCCCGCGCAGCTGCGCCCGGTCGGTGAGGTCGTGGTCGCGGGGATGCCCGGCCGCCCCGATCTCCTCGTCGGCCTGGCCCTCCAGGTCGGCCATCAGCGCCTGGAGCAGCTCCTCCTTGCTTGTGAAGTGCTCGTAGAACGACCCCGTGGCCCGCCCGGCCTCCGCCGCGATGTCCGCGATCTTGGTGTTGAGATAGCCGCGTTCCATGAACAGGCGGCGCGCGGCGTCCTTCAACGCGGCCCGGGTCTCGGCCGCCCTCGCCTTGCGCACCCCGCCTTGACGCTCGTTCATGGACGACATCATACTGAATCAGAATTCGCCGAATAATTATTCAGTGAACTGAGATTCAGGAGGATGGGATGCAGGTCATCGTGGCAGGCGGCGGGGTGGCCGGGGCGACGACCGCGCTCGCGCTGCGGCGCGTCGGAGCCGCGGTCACCGTGTATGAGGCGTACGCCGACCCCGCCGGAGCGGTCGGCTCGTTCCTCAGCCTGGCCGCCAACGGGCTCAAGGGCCTGCGCGCGCTCGGCTGCCTCGACGCCGTACAGCAGGCGGGCTTCGACGTGGCACGCCAGCGCCTGTGGGCCGACACCGGCAAACTCCTGGGCGACGCGCCGCGCGGACGCCCCGAGGGCGAGCCCCTGCACAGCGTCACCCTCGAACGCGGGCGCCTCGTCGAGACGCTCCGCGCCCGCGCCGCCGCCCACGGCGCACACTTCGTCACCGGCGAACGGCTGACCGGCGCCGTCCGCGACGGCGGCGGCATCCGGGCCGGGTTCGCGAGCGGCCGCACCGCCCGCGCGGACCTCCTGGTCGGCGCCGACGGCATCTGGTCGGCGACCCGGCGCGTGCTCGACCCGGCCGCACCCGAACCGGCGTACGCCGGGTTCTACTCCGTCTCGGGCGTCTCACGCGGCGTCGACGTCGACCCCGGCGTCTTCAACCTGGTCTTCGGCCGCAGGGGCGCGTTCGTCTACCTGGCCGCCCCCGGCGGCGAGGTCTGGTGGTCCGCCCAGGTCGCCTCCGCGGCACCCCCCGGCCCGGACGAGGCCGGCCTGGACGACCTCCGGTGCCTCTACCGCCACGAGGAGACGCCGTCCGCCCTGCTGCGCGCCGCGACGAGCGTGCGGCGCCCGACGCTCATGCACGCCCTGGCGACGGTGCCGGTCTGGCACGACGACCGGATCGTCCTGGCCGGTGACGCCTGGCACCCCGTCGGCGCAGGTCAGGGCGCGTCGATGGCCATCGAGGACGCCGTCACGCTGGCCCGCTGCCTGGCGGCCGCCGGCGACACACCCACCGCTGTACCAACCGCCGCTGTGCCCACAGCCCTCGCCGCGTACGGCCGGGCGCGGCGGGACCGCGTCGCCAGGATGCTCAAGGCCGGGGACGACAACAGGGACGCCAAGGCCCTGGGCCCGATCGCCCGCCGGCTCCGCAACCTGATCATGCCGGTCGTCTTCCCGTTCGCCTACGAACGCGCCACGGCCTGGCTCTACGACTACAACCCCGCCGCCGACGACGGCGTTGCTGTCGGCGCTACCGGCGAAGCGACCAGTGCGCCGGGCGGCCGAGAGCGGGCGGAAGCCTCGTCGCGTCGTCACCCTGGGCGGCGTTGACCTGGGGCTGGGTGAGGAAGAGGCTCTCGGCGAGGTTCGCCCCGCGCAGGTCGGCCGCCCGCAGATCCGCCCCGATCAGATCCGCGCCCCGCAGGTCGGCTCCCGACAGGTCGGCGCCGATGAGGCAGGCTCCCCTGAGATTCGCCCCCCGCAGGTCGGCCCCCCTCAGCCGGGCGCCGGCGAGGTCGGCACCCCGGTGATCGGCTTTCCGGCGCTCGCGGCCCCTGCCACCCTGCCCCTTGCCGCCCCGGCTCCTGCCACCGCTGTCGGGGCCTCCCGCCGCCGCCCGGACCAGCTCGCTGACCCGCAGCAGCAGCCCGTTGACCGCGTCGTGGTGAGCGGCGACGTCCAGAGCCAGCAGTTCGCCCGGGCCGGAGAGGGTGAGACGCTCGGTGTCCTCGAACGCCCGGCGCAGCTCCGCGTGGACCGGCCGGGCCTCGGGCAGTGACAATCCCTCGCTGAGGTACCACAGCAGCTCGTGCAGGTGCCGCATCACCGCGAAGACCTCGAACATCCGCCCCGCGTTCGCGGGCTCCTCCCGCCAGCTGCGCCCGAAGGTCACCTTCGAGACCTTCTGCCCCGCCCCGAAGCAGTCGTACACCGTGCAGCCGGGAAAGCCGCTCTCGCGCAGGCGCGCGTGGATGCCGCAGCGGAAGTCGGTTCCCAGGTTGGGGCACGGCCGGCCGGCGTCCTTGGTGATCGCGAAGTCGGCCGAGGCGGCGAAGGGCAGCGCCACGCAGCACAACCCGAAGCAGTCGGCGCAGTCGGCCCGCAGGGCGAGCCGGTCGCCGCCGGGCGACGTGTCCACACCGGGGCGCGCGTGGTCGTGCGTGTCGGGCACGTGCTTGGTCTCCTCGTGTCGCGGGGTCGCACAACGGACCAGTATCGCCGGTGAACCGGCCCTCACTGGACCTGGCGAGAGATCGTGCCGCTGAGATGCTTCCGGAGTCGGAGCCAGAGTAACGGTGGTGCGTGGTCACCCCGCCTGTACGAGGCCGGTTTCGGGCCGGCCGTCACAGGAGTCCCCCGAAAGGAGCGCCCTGATGTCGCAGAGGACGTCCGAAGTGTTCGAGGTCCACCAGGACGACTACACCCAGCCCGAGTCCGCCCTCACCTACAACCACAACGAGACTCCGGTGTTCGAGGTCCACCAGGACGACTACACCCAGCCGGAGTCCGCCCTGAACCTCAACCACAACGAGGTCGCGGTGTTCGAGACCCACGAGGACGCCTACAGCGAACCGCACGCCCACATGAACGTCAACCACAACGAGGTTCTGATCGAGGCGTGAGTGCGTCTCGGCGTCCGCCTCCCCGGGCTCACCGGCTCCGGGAGGCGGACGCCGCCGTCGGTCGTGACGTCGTACGGGAGGCCAGGTGAGCGGCGAGTCCCGTCCCGCCGGGGCGGTAGAGCTGCTGCGGCACGCACGGGAGCGGTGCGCCGCAAGAGCCTTCGAGGAGGCGGAGCGGGCGTTCCGGGCCGCCGCCGGCCAGGCCCGGCGCCAGGGCCAGAACGCGCTGCGCGTCCACGCCCAGTGCGAGCTGGCGAGCGCGTGGCGTATGTGCGGCCGCTACCGCAGGGCGGGGCTGCTGTTCGCTCTCACTCTTCCCGCCGCGGAGCGGGTCTTCGGCCCGGAGTCGGTCGAAGTGGCCAAGGTGTGCAACGAGTGGGGTGTGCTGGGCAAGTACACCGGCCGGTTCCGGCAGGCCGAGGCCCTCTACCGGCGGGCCCTGGCGATCCTGGAGGCGGCCCACGGCGGTGAGCACGAGGACGTCGCCTCCGTCTGCCACAACCTGGGCGGGCTCGCCCACGCCCGTGGCGACCACGAGGCCGGTGAACCGTGGGCTCGCCGGGCGGCGGAGGTCCGCGCCCGGCTGCTCGGCGAGCGTCACCCGAGGGTGGCCGCGGACCTCGCCGCCTGGGCCGCGCTCGTGGAGGGCCGCGGACGCCCGGACGAGGCCGAGGCGCTGCTCCGGCGCGCTCTGGCCGTCTTCGAGGCCGCGTACGGCCCGGAGCACCACGACGTCGCCGCCGCACTGCACAACCTCGCCGCGCTGCGGCATCGTCGCGGTGACCTGGACGATGCCCTGGCCCACTACAACCGAGCCCTGGCCGTCAAGGACGCGGTTTTGGGTCCTGGCCACCCGGAATCCGCCGTCACCCTGATCAATCTCGGCGCCCTGTACCGCGCCCGCCGCCAGCCCGGCGAGGCCCACGCCTGCTACAGCCGGGCCGTGGAGCTGCTGGGCCGGGCGGCGCCGGACCATCCTCATCTGGCGGCGGCACGCCGCGGCCGGGAGGCGGCCCGCGCGCTCCCGGCCCCGCCCGCGAACGAGAAGTGAGAGACCCGTCGTGAACGTACGCCTGTCCGGCTGTGGCGCCCTGCTGTGGGACGCCGGTCAACTGGTCTGGGACGACTACCTCGACCATCGCCAGTTCGCCCTCACCGACGGCGTCGAGCGCGTGTTGCGGTGGTTCACCGGCTTTCGCGACCTGGGCTCGGTGCGAGAGCTGGGGGGCGATCCCGACGAGGCCGCCCACTGGCACCGGGTCGCCACCGTCCTCGCTCAGCACGACATCCTGATCGCGGAGAACGGGCCCCGCCACCAGCGCGAACAGGCCATAGAAGAGGCCTGGCAGCCGTGGGGGCCGCTGGCGCGCGCCTACCACTTCTCCACCCGCTCCCATGCCGGCACCGCCATGCGCACCGCCGAGCAGGACAACGAGGACCTCGAAGCCAAGGTTCTCACCGACCCGCCGCCTCCGGCCTTCTGGTCCCTGCCCGGCGCCACCCGCCTCGCGCTGCCCGACGCCGACCCCGGCGTCTGGCGCCATCGCGACCTGATGGACGTGCTGCACCGGCGCCGCAGCCGCCGCTACTTCGGGCCCGCCGCGCTGCCGCTGGAGACCGTCGCTGCCCTGCTCAAGACGGCCGCGGGACCTCTGCCGCGGGCCGAGGGCCCGCTGACCCAGGCGGGTGTGGACCTCGACCCCGACGGGGTGGTGACCGACTCCTGGCAGCGGGTGTTCAAGACCAGCCCCTCCGGCGGCGCCCGCCACCCGACCGAGGTCTACCTCTACGCGCGCAACGTCGAGGGCCTCGAGCCGGGCGCCTACCACTACGCCGCCGCCGACCACACCCTCGAGTTCCTCGGGCGCCGTCTCGACGACGAGCGGCTCGTGGCCGCCGTCGGCGACCAGGACTGGGTCGCCGGCGCCGGGGCGCTCATCTTCTACACCAGCGTCATCGCCCGCAACCAGTGGAAGTACACCTTCCCCCGGGTCTACCGCGCGCTGATGATGGACGTCGGCCACCTGAGCCAGACCGTCTACCTGCTGGCCACCGCGGCCGGTCTGCACATCACCTTCACAGCTGCCCTTCGGGACCAGATCGTCGAGGAGCTCCTCGGCTGCGATCCCGCCCGCCACCTTGTCATCGGCACCTCCGTCATCGGCGCGCCCAACCGCTGACCAACTCGCTGACCCGTACGCCGGCCTGCCGGGACGCCCGGCAGGCCATACGCGTAGGCCATTGACAAAGAGAATTTTTACGTACAGGATTGTTTTTGCGATGAGAGACGTCCTGTACCTGGATCAGATCGAGCAAGCGGAAGCCCTGCTCAAGCCGCAGCGCATCGAGGTGCTGCGGCAACTGGCCGAGCCGCGCACCTGCACCGAGGTGGCGGCGGTGCTCGGCCAGACCCCCCAGCGCGTGTACTACCACGTCAAACGCCTCGTGGAGGCCGGCCTGGTGCAGCAGGTCTCCGAGCGGCGGGTGCGCGGCATCACCGAGGGCATCTACCGGGCGAGCGCCAGGTCCTACTGGCTGTCGCCCGGCCTCGTCGGCCGGATCGGCGGACTGCGGCGGCGGCAGGACGAGCTCAGCCTCGGTTACCTGCTCGACCTGATGGAACAGGTGCAGGCCGACGTCGCCGCCCTCGACCGGACGGCGCCGGAACTGCCGTCCATCGGCGTCTCCGGGGAGATACGCGTCACCCCCGAACGCCGTCAGGAGTTCCTCAACGACCTGCGGTCCGCACTTCAGGACCTGTTCACCCGCTACGGCGGCACCGAAGGCGACGCCTTCAAACTCGCCGTGGCCTGCTACCCCAAGGGAGACGACAGTGAGTGAGCCGATGATCATCCGCGTCCGCCTCGATGCCCCGATCAAGGAGGTGCGCCACGCGCTCACCGACCCCGCGGCGATGCGGGTGTGGCTGGCCGAGCACGCCGAGGTGGACCTGCCCGAGCGGTACGAGTTCTGGGGCCGCCGCACCCCCGAGGGCGAGGCCCCCCACCAGCGCCTGCTGCACGCCGACGACCACACCCTGCGCTTCACGTGGCTGCTCGACGGCGAGGAGACCACCACGGAGATCACCCTGCGGGAGGAGGACGCCGGCACGACCGTCCTGACCCTGTCGCAGACCCACTTCGACTTCCAGGACGCCATCACCGGGGCGAGCATCCGCGGGGTGCTGCAGGTGTTCTGGTCGCTCGCCCTCTCCAACCTCGCCGACCACGTGCAGGGACGGGAGATCGGCCCGCAGCCCGACTACACCACCACCGACTTCCGCGGTCACCTGGACATCGCCGCGCCCGTGTCCACGGTGTACGAGTCGCTGATCGACTCCGACAAGGCCACGGAGTGGTTCGGGTACCCCATCGGCATCGAGCCGTACGTCGGCGGGCGCTTCGCGATGGGCGGCCTCGACGCCAACCCCCAGCCCGCCAAGATCATCGACCTGGTTCCCGACAGCGCGATCTCGGTCGACTGGGGACCGATGGGCGTCGTCACCTGGGACCTGGAGGACACCGGCGGCGCCACCCGCCTGACGTTCGTCCAGAGCGGCTTCGACACCGCCAACCCGCCGTACGGCGCCTGGACCGGATGGCTGTCCGGCCTCGCCGAGCTGCGCCGCTACCACGAGCAGCCGAACTGGCGCGCGATCTGGATCGCCGACGACCAGGCGGCCTGACGCCCGAGCACCGTCGTCCCGCCGCCGAACGACACCGGCGGCGGGACGACGGCGTCTTATTGGTAGGTTCTCCGGACAAGTATCCACATTACGAACGGAGGAGCAGCGCCGTGGAAGTCGAGCAGACGGTGTTGCCGGGGATCGGATTGCGGCACGAGTTCACCACTCGCTCGGGCCGGCGCATCGGGGTCGTCTCCCACCGCACGGGACGGCGCGACCTCGTCATCTACGACCCCGACGATCCCGACAGAGCGTGTGAGACCGTCAAACTCAACGACGAGGAAGCCGACGCGCTCGTCGAGCTCCTGGGCGCCCCCCGCATCGTCCAGCGCCTGAACGCCATGCACCGCGAGGTCGAGGGCCTGGTCAGCCTCCAGGTTGTGATCACACCCGGCTCCCGCTACGACGGCCGTCCCATGGGCGACGCGCAGGTGCGCACCCGCACCGGCGCCTCCATCGTCGCCGTGGTCCGCGCCGGACGCGTCTTCGCCAGCCCCGCACCCGACTTCGTCCTGACCGGGGACGACATCGTGGTCGTGGTGGGCGGCGAGGAGAGCACCACCGCCGTCGCCGACATCTTCGCCAGCGGCTGAGGGCAGCGCGTGCACAACACCGCAATACTCTTCCTCGAATTCGGCGCCGTCGTCCTCGGACTCGGCATTCTCGGAGCACTGGCGCTGCGCGTCGGCATCTCCCCCATCCCTCTCTATCTCCTCGCCGGCCTCGCCTTCGGCACCGGCGGCATCCTCCCGCTGGGCACCAGCGAGGACTTCATCGCCACCGGCGCCGAATTAGGCGTCATCCTCCTGCTGCTCACCCTCGGCCTGGAATACAACGCCGACGAACTGGTGACCAGCCTCAAGGGCAACGCCCGCGCCGGTCTGGTCGACCTCCTGCTCAACGCCGCCCCCGGCGCGATCCTCGCCCTGCTGCTCGGCTGGGGACCCGTCGCCGCGGTCGCCATGGCGGGCGTCACCTACGCCACCTCCTCCGGAATCACCGCAAAGGTCCTCTCCGACCTGGGCTGGATCGGTAACCGCGAGACCCCGGTCGTGCTGTCGCTGCTGGTGTTCGAAGACCTCACGATGGCGGTCTACCTCCCGGTCCTGACCGCCATGCTGGCCGGCCTGAGCCTCGTCGCCGGGGCGGTCACCGTGGCCATCGCGCTGGCCGCGGTCAGCGTGGTGCTGCTCGTCGCGCTCCGCTTCGGCCGCTACATCGAGGCGTTCGTCGCCAGCCCCAACTCCGAGGTGCTCGTGCTCAAGGTGGTCGGGCTCGCGCTGCTGGTCGCCGGGCTGGCCCAGCAGCTGCAGGTCTCGGCCGCGGTCGGCGCGTTCCTGGTCGGCATCGCCCTGTCGGGCGAGCTCGCCGAGGACGCCCACGCGCTGCTCGCTCCCCTGCGCGACCTGTTCGCCGCCGTGTTCTTCGTCTTCTTCGGCCTGCAGACCGACCCGACCAAGATCCTGCCCGCGGCCGGGCTGGCGGCCGGCCTCGCCCTGGTCACGATGATCACCAAGTTGATGACCGGGATCTACGCGGCCCGCCGCGCGGGCATCGCCCGCGCCGGACGGGTGCGCGCCGGCATCGCGCTCATCCCCCGCGGCGAGTTCAACATCGTCATCGCCGGGCTGGCCGTGGCCGCCGGCGCCCACCCCGATCTGGGTGCCCTGGCCGCCGCGTACGTCCTCATCCTCGCGGCCTTCGGCCCGCTGGCGGCCCGCCTGGTGCAGCCGCTCCTCACCAAGATCGCCGCGCGTACCGCGTGACGGCCGGCCCGCGCCCCGCACCCGTGCGGGGCGCGGGCCGCCACGTGGCGACCAAGGCCGCCGCGAGAAGAAGCTCGGCGATGTCGCCGCCGTAGTACATGATCTCCGCTCCGCCCTGGACCTCGGCGATCGGGGCGTGCACGTCCACCCAGAAGCCGCCGTACATCAACTGGGCCACGACGGCGTGCACGGCGACGGCGCAGCCGAGGTACACCAGGCGGGCACGGACCCCGGGCCGGCCCGGCGCCGGATCGGGCCCGGCGATCACGTAGGCGAACAGGCAGCCCGACAGCAGGAAATGCGCGTGCAGCAGCCAGTGCCCCGCCGCCGACGTCGTGGCCGCGTTGTAGAGCGGGGTGAAATACAGCACCACGAGGCTGCCGGTGGACAGCAGCAGCGCGACCACCGGATGCGCCACCACCCGGGCGGGACGGCTGTGCAGCACGGCGGTCAGCCGCCGCCCGCCGCCGGCGGGCAGGGCGCGCAGCATCAGGGTGACCGGCGCGCCGAGCACCAGCGCGAGCGGTGCGTACATGCCGACGATCAGGTGCTGGACCATGTGACCGCGGAAGTCGGCGTGGGCGAACGACGCGACGGGCGGCGCCGGCGCCGCGCCCAGCAGGGCGAGCCCGGCGACGAACCCCGCCGTACGCCACCGGCTCCAGCCCCGCGCGGGATTGCGGCGGCGGGCCCGCCGCGCCAGGCACAGGTAGCCGATCGCGCACCCGAGCACGGCCAGGATCGGCAGCGAGCCCGTGACGTGGGCGCCGTGTTCTGTCACTGCTCTACCAGCTCGAAGGACCGCCCGCTCCGCGCCAGCAGGTAACCCCCGGCGACCAGCAGCGCCCCCAGGACGAGGAACGCGATGTCCCACCACAGCTGGTGCGGCCCGCCGTGCACGTGATGGATGGCCAGGAGGTGATGGTCCACGACGCCCTCGACGAGGTTGAACAGTCCCCACCCGGCCAGGATCCAGCCCCACAGCACCCGCGAGCCCCACACCCGGCGGCGGTCCCGCGTGACCCGGGAGTACAGGATCGCCAGGCCGGCCAGGACCGCCAGCCAGCACACGGTGTGGAACAGGCCGTCCCACACCGTGTTCATCTCCAGCCCGGAGACGGTGCGCGGATCGTAGTACCGCACGCCGATGTGATCGCTGTCGGTGCCGCTCAGCATGTGATGCCACTGCAGGATCTGGTGCAGCAGGATCCCGTCGGCGAATCCGCCCAGTCCCACGCCCAGCACGATGCCCGGCAGCCGGAGACCGACCGGTTCCAGCCCGGCGCGGGTCCCGCCCGCGGTGGTCGCCATCGGCTCGTCCACCCCTCCGTCCTCGGCACCGGTGATCGGGTCCAGTGATCAGGTCCCCGCCAGGTTCCCGGGACGGACGGATCCAGTCACGCGGACGCGCGCGGATCGGCCGCGTGACCTACCAACTTTTGCGGCGCGGGAGAACCGCCGGATAGCGTGACCACCATGGTGCGCGGATGGACACTGCCGGTCGTCTTCCTGGCCTGCGGGATCGCCTCGGCGTTCCGGCAGACGGCCCAGGGGTCAACCGGCGGCGCCGTCACGCTCTTCCTGCTGTTTCTGTTCGCCGCCGCCCTCCTGTCTCCCCTGGCGTTCCCGAGATCGATCGGCGCGGCCGAGGCACGGCGCCGCAGCGAGGCCGACGGCCGCCCGATCGTCTACTGGCGCCCGGGCTGCCGCTACTGCCTCCGGCTCCGGCTGCGCCTCGCCCGCGACGCCCGGCGGCTGCACTGGGTGAACATCTGGCGGGACCCCGAGGGCGCGGCGGCGGTCCGCGCCGCCACCGGCGGGGACGAGACGGTGCCGACCGTCGTGGTCGCCGGCAGCCCTCACGTCAACCCCGACCCCGAATGGGTACGCCGCCACCTCCCCTGACCACGCACATCTGCGGCGCAGTCAGGGACGGATGCCGAAGGGGCCGAGCAGACCGGTGTCGATTCGCATGGACTCCAGCAGGCCGAAGGCGTTGTCCTTGGTGAACACGTCGGCGGCGGCCAGAGTGCCGAGGTAGTCGGCGATGACCGGGGCGGCGGCCTGCTCGGCGACCGCGTTCAGGTAGGCGGCGAAGACCGCCCACGAGTTGCCGGCTGGACCGTACCTGGCGAAGAACGGCGCCGGGTCGAGGCTGGAGACCGTGTCACGGACGCTGGTCTGCAGGTCGGCCAGGTATCGCTGTTGCAGGTGTCCGTCGGCGCGGGTGCCGAGGCGGCCGAGGTGACCACCGACGAGGGTGCGCCACGGATAGCTCAGGCGATGCCGTGGGCCCGCAGCCAGCCGGGGATGTCCTGGGAGACGGCGAGGTTCTTGAACGGCACCCAGCCGGGATAGAGCACGTCGACCACCATCAGCGTCTGCTGCTGGGGGGCGTAGACGAAGATGTTGTCGGGTGAGTGGTTGGGGCCGTGGTAGGCCAGTTCGAGACGCTCGCCGCCGACCTCCAGGACGTGGTGGTCGTCGAAGGTGAGCGTGGGCGCCGGCCGGTTCGGGTCCGCGTCCCGGCGCAGGAATCTCGCGGTCTCGGTATGTCCGATGCGGACGACGTCCCTGCCGAAGATCGAGGCGGCCCCGATGTGGTCGGCGTGCGAGTGGGAGTAGACGAGGTGGGTCACCTTCCGGGGACGGCCGTTCGCCCGGGTGACCTCCTCGATGGCGCGCAGCAGGTTGTGCCCGATGGTGGGTGGCGCGTCGACGAGGACGACGCCCTGGCGCGTGGTCAGGAACATGGCCTGGTAGGAGGAGTCGGTGACCCAGTGCAGGTCGCCGTCGATCCGGCCGACGAAGTAGCCCCTGTCGTTGAGCGCCGGGCCCTTCGACGCCTCGGGGATGGGCGCGTAGTCGGGGAGTACGCCGGACGCCCGCGCCTCACCGGCCCCGAGCAGGCCGGCGGCCAGGGGCAGCGCCGATGTGACGGCTGCTCGGGCGAGGAAGGTTCGCCTACTCGAGTGGGTGGTGGACGCCGTGGCATCGCTGCCTGTGGCGCGATCTGCGTTCATGGGGCACACCGTAGAAACCGGCCCGCCTGCCGCGCGTGCGTCACCTGACTGCGTCACCGAGCGCTATGGGGCACAGGTCTTCCCCGTAAGCTGTGGGTGATCTCCATTGCTTCGCGGAGTAGGAGCACCCGATCACCACCCCACCCAGCTTCGCCGAGGTGCTGCGCCGTCATCGGCACGCGGCGCGTCTGACACTGGAGAAGCTCGCCGAGGCCTCGGGAGTCAGCGCACGGACGCTGTCGGACATGGAACGCGGACGCAGCAAGGGCCCCCAGCATCGGACCGTCACCGCACTGGCCGACGCCCTCGGCCTGACGGACGCCGACCGCAAACAGCTCGTCGAGCTGGCGCGCGAGGGCCGCCTGCGCGATCACTGGGACCGCCCGACCGGGCTGTGCGAGCTGCCGCGCTCCGTCGACGACTTCACCGGCCGGGCCGCAGGACTGGCCTGGATCAGCGAGCTCCTAGGCGCTGAGAACGCGAGTGTGGTGCTCATCACCGGCTCCGCCGGGCTGGGCAAGACCACGCTGGCCGTCCGCGCCGCCCACACCTTGAGGCCGGACTTCCCCAAGGGGGTGCTCTTCCTCGACCTGTTCGGTATGTCCCCACAGCCCCTGGCCGTCGACGACGCCCTGGGCATGTTGCTTCGCGCACTCGGCACGGCGGAGCAGCAGATCCCGCGCGACGTCGCCGGGCGCGCTTCCCTCTACCGGTCCCTGCTGCGTGACCGGCACGTGCTGATCGTGCTCGACAATGCCGCCTCCGAGGAGCAGGTCCGGCCGCTGCTGCCGGGCGGCGGCGCGGGCAAGGCCCTGGTGACCAGCCGCCGCCTGCTGGCCGGCCTGGAAGGAGTGCGCAGACTCGGTCTCGGGTCCCTGCCCCTGCTCGAAGCCACCGAGCTGCTGACGGGAATCCTCAAGGACCGCAGCACCTCGGACGACGGATCGGCCGTCTCGCAACTCGCACAGATGTGCGGCGGTCTGCCCCTCGCGCTCCGGATCGCCGGAAATCGGCTGGTCAGCCGGCCCGGCTGGAACGCCGCCGACCTCGCCGCCCGGATGACGAACGAGGAGCGCCGCCTCGACCAGCTCAGCGCCGGCGATCTCAAGATCGCCAGCGCCTTCGGGTTGTCCTACGAGCAGCTGGCCGACGCGCCGCGGCGGGTCTTCCGCCGTCTCGCCCTGGTGCCGGGGCGCAACTTCGACGCCGCCCTGGCCGCCGTGGTGGGCGGCACATCGATCGAGGGGGCATGGGACGCCCTCGACGAACTCGTCGACCTCGGTCTGCTGCAGGACAGCACGTCGGGCCGCTACCGCTTCCACGACCTGGTCCGGCTGTTCGCCCGCGACCGGCTTCAGCAGGAGGAGCCCGCGGCCGATCGCGACGCGTTCACCGAGGCGATGACATCGTGGCTGCTGCGGATGGCGACGACCGCCGGACGGTGGTTCGAACCCGGGTACGGTGATCCTGGTCACGCCGGCCCCGACACCACCGGCCTGTCCTCCCCGGAGGAGGCCGACCACTGGCTGCGTGTGAACGCGGACAACTGGCTGGGCGCGTTACGTCACGGGGCGAGCATCGGCCGGTACGCCGCCGTCCTCGACTGCGCCGAGTCGATGGACTGGTTCTCCGACCGGTGGATGCACGCGCCGCACTGGTACGAGGTCTTCACCCTCGGCGCCGAGGCCGCCGCCGCCCTGGGCGATCCGGCCCGGCAGGCGGTGCTGCTGAACATGCTGGCCTGGGTCCATCTGCTGCCACGGGACGACCCGGAGACCACACTGCGCTACACGGCCCAGGCGACGGAGCTGGCCACCCGCGGTGGTGCCACAGCGCAGGTCGCCCTGGCCCTCCACCATGCGGGGGGCGCGCTTCGACGGCTCGGGCGGCTCGACGAGGCCATCGCGTCGGAGACCCGGGCGGCGGAGATACACAAGAAGAACGGCGACATCGATCGTTACTGCCACTCTCTCGGCGCCCTCGGCACCTGCCTTCGCGATGCCGGACACCACGCCAGGGCACTGGAGCAGTACCTCGACCTGCTGGCCCTGCTGGACGACGACCGCTCGGGGGCGACACCGAGCGTCGCGGCGGTCATCCGGCCGATCGCGCTGGCCCGCGTCGGCGAATGCCTGGGACTGCTCGGCGACCGGGCCGAGGCGATCACCAAGCTCACCGAGGCGATCAGCCTCATGGAGCAGGTCCAGCTGCCCGTCCCGCAGGCCCGCTCCTTGGAGACGCTGGCGGCCATGCTGGCAGAGGAGGAGCGGACCGGCGAGAGCCGCCACGCCTACGCGCGGGCGGCCGAGGTGTACCAGGCCGTCGGCGACGCCGAGGCGAGCACCCGCTGCCACGAACTGGCGAACGCCGCTCCCTGACGGTCTCCGCGCTACTTCTGCGTCCTGTTCTGCGTGGCCGGGCCGCGTGCGCGCGACTTGGATGGAGAGCACCAGGACGGGCTCCGAGCCTGTCCGCCCAGCTCGGGAGCGACCATGACCACCATCAGGAACATCGTGCTCGTACACGGTGGATTCGTGGACGGATCGGGCTGGCAGGGTGTCCACGAGGAGCTGACCAGGGCAGGACTGCGCGCACACATCGTCCAGAACCACATCGTCCAGAACCAGATCGTGCGGAACGCGACGCTGTCGCTGGAGGATGACGTCGCGGCGACCCGCCGGGTCCTGGACGGCCTCGACGGCCCGGCCGTCCTGGTCGGCCACTCCTACGGCGGGGTCGTCATCAGCGAGGCCGGCACGCACCCCAACGTCACGTCGTTGGTGTACATCGCCGCGTTCGCCCCTGACCAGGGCGAACCGGCCTGGCGGCACAAGCCCAGCTGGTACCTCGTCGCGACCGAGGACCGGATGATCCCGCCGCCGGCCCAGCGCATGATGGCCGAGCGCGCCGGAGCGAAGGTCGTCGAAGTCATCGCCGGCCACGCCGTCCACGTCTCCCAGCCCGCCACGGTCGCCGACCTCATCCGCGAAGCCGCCGCCTGACGACGTCCGCCCCCGATCGAGCGCATCAGCGAAAGGCCGGAATCCTTTGACCCTCGTTAACGACGCCGGCTTGGTGCTCGTCCCCGGCGGTCCCCTCGTCACCACTCTCGTCACCCCCACCCTTGACGCCACACCCTCACTTTTCGGGCGGGAGTCCGAACAGCGGCGTCTCGGAGATTTCGTGCACGGCGTCCGCATGACCGGCGGGGCGATGCTGGTGCGCGGCGAGGCGGGAATCGGGAAGACGGCCCTGTTGCTGGACACGGCCGGGCTCGCGGCCGCACATGGCATGCGAATCCTGCGGACGGCCGGCGTGGAATCAGAGACACACATGCCCTTCGCCGGTCTCAATCAGGTGCTGTTTCCGCTTCGCACCGAGTTCGCGGAGCTGCCCACCCCGCAGCGTGACGCGCTGGGAGCAGCGTTCGGGCTGACCGACGTCCGGGTGCCGGACCCGTTCCTCATCGCCCTGGCCACGCTGAACCTCCTGGGCGAGGCCGCCGCCCGCTCGCCCGTCCTGCTCCTGGTCGAGGACGCCCACTGGCTCGACCGCGCCAGCGCCGACGTGCTCGCGTTCGTCGCGCGGCGGCTGGACTCGGAACCGATCCTGCTGCTGGCCGCCATCCGCGACGGCTTCCAGAGCCCGCTCGACAGGGCAGGGCTGCCGGAGCTGCTCCTCGATCGGCTCGACGACGCCGCCGCGACCGCCCTGCTGGAGACGCACAGCCCCACCCTGACATCGGCGGTGCGCACACGGTTGCTGCGGGAGGCCGCGGGAAACCCCCTCGCCCTCGTCGAACTGCCGATCACCGCGGATACGCGAAACGGGAGAAAGCCCCTGCCGCCGGGGTGGCTCCCGCTGACCACCCGTCTGGAACAGACATTCACCGGCCGCATGTCGGGGCTGCCACCGGCCGTCCGGACCACGCTGCTGGTGGCCGCGCTCAACGACGGCACCACCCTTTCCGAGACCCTCGACGCCACCGCGCTGATCACCGGTCTCCCCGTCACCGCGGACGATCTCGCTCCCGCCGTCGCCGTACGGCTGGTCGACGTGCACGAGACCGAAGTGACGTTCCGGCACCCGCTCATGCGCTCGGCCATCTACCAGGGCGCGAGCGTCTCCCAGAGGCACGCCGCGCACGCCGCCCTGGCCGGCGTCCTCACCGGCCGCCCCGACCGCAGCCTCTGGCACCGCGCGGCATCCACCCCCAAGCCGGACGAGACCATCGCCGCCGAACTGGAGACCGCGGCCGGAAGCGTACGACGCCGGGGCGACCTGTTGTCGGCCGTCGCGGCGCTGGAGCACGCGGTCAGGCTCAGCGAGAACCCCGATCACCGGTGCGAACGGCTGGTCCTGGCCGCCGAGTACGCGGCCGAGATGGGACGGCGCGACATCGTCGTGCGACTGCTGGGCGAAGGCGAGCGGCTGCGGCTGTCGCCCCGGCAGCGGGCCCGTATCGTGTGGATCCGCGAGAGCTTCGAGGACGGCATCCGCGACGACAGCGCGGCGGCGCACTCACTGGCCGACCTCGCCGAGAGCATGGCGGCTCAGGGAGACGTCGATCTCGCGCTGAAGCTCCTGTCCAGTGCGTCCCTGCGATGTTTCTGGGCTCATGCCGACGAGCGGGCCCGGCAACGCGTCGTCACCGTGGCCGAGGCCCTGCCCGTCGACGATCTGGACGGGCGGTTGCTGACGGTCCTGGCGTTCGCGGCTCCGATCGAGCGCGGCAAGGTCGTGATCGAGCGGCTACGCCATCTGGCCGCCCACCCGACCGGCGGCCGCCCGCCCGCCCGCCTCCTCGGCAGTTCGGCCTTGATGGTGGGGGCGTTCGACCTGGCAGAGAAATTCTGCGCCGCGTCGCTGCCCGTCCTGCGCGCGCAAGGCCGGCTCAGCCTCCTGGCACGGGACCTCGGAGCACAGGCGTGGAGCGCGGCCCGGCTGGCCGACCTGAGCGTGGCCATTCCCGCGGCCGAGGAGGCCGCCCGTCTGGCGCACGAGACCTCCCAGCCGCTGATGCACGCCATCGCCCAGGCCTCGGGCGCGGTGCTCGCCGCGCTACGCGGCGAGCAGGATCGCGTGGAGATCCTCGGGATGGCGGCCGAGCAGGTGGCCCTGCCCGTCGGAGCCCGCCCCGTTCTGGCCACGGTGCAACTCGCGCGCGGGCTCGCCGCGCTGGGCGAGGGACGTTACGCCGACGCCTTCGACCATCTGCGACGGATGCACGACCCCGCCGATCCCGCCTTCCACCTGGCGTTGCGCTGCTTCTCCGTCGCCGAACTCGCGGACGCCGCGGCGCACAGCGGTCAAGGCCGCGCGATCGCCGGCATCATCGAGGAACTGGAGACGGTGGCGCTCACCACACCGTCGCCGGCCCTGCACGCCGACCTGCGCTACGCCCGGGCCGTTCTGGCCGACGAGGCGGCGGCAGAGCCCTTCTTCGCCGCCGCGCTCGCGGCCGACCTGCGGCGATGGCCCTTCGTGCGGGCCCGGGTGCACCTGGCGTACGGGGAATGGCTACGGCGCCAGCGGCGTACGGCCGAGTCGCGGGCGCCCCTGCGCATGGCGCGCGAGACGTTCGACGCCTTGGGGGTGATCCCCTGGAGCGAGCGAGCGCGTCAGGAGTTGCGGGCCTCCGGCGAGAGCAGCCGCAGCCGCATCAGTGAAGCGCGCGACGTGCTGACCGCGCAGGAACTCCAGATCGCCCAGATGGCGGCCGACGGCCTGACGAACCGGGAGATCGGCGAGAAGCTCTATCTCTCCCATCGAACCGTCAGCTCCCACCTCTACAGGATCTTCCCCAAGCTGGGGATCACCTCGCGATCGGCGCTGAGCACCGCCCTGCGCGCGTCAGCCTGAACTCACCGCTTCGCTCGGGTGACCCTAGGGTGACGCTCGGTGACGCAGTCATGTGACGCTAGCGAGGTGCGCGGAGGCCTTCCTACGGTGAGGCCCTGGTCACCCACATTCATACCGCCGCCGCGACCCAGGCGGTCGAGCACACGCAGAGGAGCAGCCGATGACCGCACCGGCCATTCCCGTCATCTTCATCCACGGCCTGTGGCTACACGCCACCTCCTGGTCCTCCTGGATCGAGCTGTTCACGGCCGCCGGCTACGACGCGACGGCCCCCGGCTGGCCGGGTGACGGCGAAAGCGTCGAACTGTCCCGGAAAGACCCCGACAGCATCGCCGACCACGGCATCGACGACGTCGTCGCCCACTACACGGAGATCATCAACGCTCTGGACGTCAAGCCGATCCTGATCGGCCACTCCTTCGGCGGCATGATCGCCGAAAAACTGCTCGGGCAGGACCTGGCCAGAGCCGCGATCGCGATCGACGCCGCGCAGATCAAGGGCGTGCTGCCGCTGCCGCTGTCGGCGCTGCGCTCGACCCTGCCGGTGTTCAAGAACCCGGCCAACAAGCACCGGGCCGTCTCCCTCACCCTCGACCAGTTCACCTATGCGTTCGGCAACGCCATCCCGGCTCAGGAGGCCGCCGAACTCTACGAACGCTGGACCATCCCCGCACCGGGCAAGCCGCTGTTCGAGGCCGCCGCCGCCAACTTCTCCCCCCACTCCTCCGCCAAGGTCGACACCGGCAACAACGCCCGGGGACCGCTGCTCCTGATCGCCGGCGGCAAGGACCACACCGTCCCCGAGACCGTCACCAAGGCGACGCTCAAGCAGTACCGGGACTCCACCGCGATCACCGACTTCCAGGAGTTCCCCGACCGCGGCCACTCCCTGACCATCGACCACGGCTGGCGTGAGATCGCCGACGCCTGCCTGACCTGGCTCGCCAGGAACGACCTACAGGCACGCTGAAGGCGCCGAAAGGGGTCCCATGGACATGGAACTGCAGGGCAAGGTCGCGGTGGTGACCGGCGCCGGCAAGGGAATCGGCCTGGCCGTCACCCGGGCCCTGGTCGAGGAGGGAGCCCACGTCGTCGCCGGATCACGCCGAAGCACCCCCGAACTGAAAGAACTGGGCGGAAGAGGAAGCGTGCAGGGGGTTGAGGTCGATCTCGCCACCGCCACGGGCCCGGCCGACCTCGTCGCCGCCGCGCTGGCACACGGACGCCTCGACATCCTGGTCAACAACGTCGGCGCGGTCACGCCGCGCCTGACGGGGTTCCTGAACGTCACCGACGAACAATGGCTGCACAGCCTGACACTCAACCTGATGGCGGCGGTGCGCACCACCCGCGCCGCGCTGCCGGCCATGCTCGCGGCCGGGCACGGCAACATCGTCACGATCAGTTCGGTCAACGCCTTCCTGCCCGACCCAGGAGTGATCGACTACAGCGCCGCCAAAGCCGCCCTGACCAACTTCTCCAAGGCCCTGTCGAAGGAGGTCGGGGCCCACGGCATCCGGGTCAACACCATCAGTCCCGGCCCGGTCACCACGGACCTGTGGCTCGGGAAAGAAGGCGTCGCCGCCACCGTCGCCCGCGCGAGCGGCGCCGACCCGGAAGCGGTGGCCAAGCAGACCGCCGCGCAGGCCGAAACCGGCAGGTTCACCCACCCACACGAGATCGCCGACCTGGTGCTGCTCCTGTCCGGCGACCGGGCGGGGAACGTCACCGGCGCCGACTTCGTCATCGACGGAGGACTCACCAAAACCCTGTGAACCTCCCGCCCTCCTGATCAGCGCCGCAGCAGCTGCCGCACCCGCGCGGCCTCCCGGGTGAGGTGGTCGCGCTCCGGCACACTGGCGGCGGCACGCGAAGCCTCGGCGTACAGCTCGGCCGCGCGCTCCAGGTCGCCGGCGCGTTCGTGCAGGTACGCCGTCACCGCGGCATATCGGGGCAGGCCGGGGTCCACGCCGGCCAGCGCCGCCAGGCCGGCCTGCGGCCCGTCCGCCTCCCCCACCGCCACCGCGCGGTTCAACCGCACCACCGGGCTGCCGGTGAGAAGGAGCAGCTCGTCGTACCACTCCACGATCTGCACCCAGTCGGTCTCGCAGGCGGCTGGGGCGTCCGCGTGCAGCGCGGCGATCGCGGCCTGCGCCTGGTATTCGCCCAGCCGGTCACGGGCCAGCGCGGTCTGCAGGATCGTCACCCCCTCGGCGATCAGGCCGGTGTCCCAGCGCGATCGGTCCTGCTCGGCGAGCGGCACCAGGCGGCCTCCCGGGCCGGTGCGGGACGCCCGGCGGGCGTGGTGCAGCAGCATGAGCGCGAGCAGCCCCGCGACCTCGGGTTCCTCGGTCAGGGCGGCGAGCTGACGGGCGAGCCGGATCGCCTCGGCCGCCAGGTCGACGTCTCCGCCGTACCCCTCGTTGAAGACGAGGTAGAGCACCCGCAGAACCGTCCCGAGATCCCCAGCCTGGTCGAGCGGCAGCCCCGCGATCTTCCGCTTCGCCCGGCTGATCCGCTGCGCCATGGTCGCCTCGGGGACGAGGTACGCCGCCGCGATCTGCCGGGTGGTCAGGCCGCCGACCGCGCGCAGCGTCAGGGCGACGGCCGAGGCCGGCGGCAGGGTGGGGTGCGCGCACAGGAAGTAGAGCCGCAGCGTGTCGTCCGTGGCGGGCGCCGGACCGGCGGGAGGCTCGGCCTGTACGGCCACCTCCCGCCCCCGCCGCGACGCCTCGGCCCGGGTGGCGTCGAGGAACCTGTGCCACGCGACCGCGACGAGCCACGCCTTCTGATCGCGCGGTGGATCGTCCGGCCAGGTCGCCAGCGCCCGGATCAGGGCCTCCTGCACGGCGTCCTCGGCCGACGCGAAGTCGGCTCCGCGCCGGACGAGGACACCGATGACCGCGGGCACGAGCTCCCGCAGCAGCGACTCGTTCACTCGGTGACCACGGGCGGCTCGGTGAGGAACGGCCGGACCTCCAGCCACTCGCGGATCGGCTCGCCTCGGGGCCCGGGAGCGGCGGACAGCTCCCCGGCCAGCTCGACCGCGCGGTCCCACGATTCCACGTCGATGACCATCCACCCGGCGATCAGGTCCTTGGTCTCGGCGAACGGCCCGTCGGTCACGGGTGGGCGCCCCTCGCCGTCGTACCGCACGAACGTGCCCTGAGGCGCCAGCGCCTGGCCGTCGACGAACTCGCCCGTCTCCTCCAGGCGGGCGGCGAAGTCGCGCATGTACTGCACGTGCGCGTCGACCTCCTCCGGCTTCCACTGGTCGATCGACCCGTAGTCGACGATGGGAGCCGGGCCACCGCGGTAGTGCTTCAGGAGCAGGTATTTCATCGTGCTTCTCCTTCGTCGTCGTGCGGCCCGTTCGGCCGCTCATGCCCTTGGGACGGAGCCGACGCCACATTCTCGACACACGGCACGAGATTTTTTCGAAGCGGTTCCCCTGCTGGTGAGGTTTCTGATCCTGTCGCTTGATGGTTGTGCAAAAACCCGAGCGCCTTTACATTGTAGATTCATAGTATGATCGGGGCCGATGAGCATCCCCGCGGTTCCCGAGCGGCGCGTCCCCGCACCCTCCACACCCGATCCGTACGAGGTGTATCTCGGCGCGCTGCAGAGCCCGGAGTCCCGGCGCACGATGAAGGGCTGCCTCGACCGCATCGCCCGCCTCGTCACCGGTGACCCCGAGGCCACCGGGGCCGGGCAGCCCTGGGAACTGCTGCGTTACGAGCACACGGTCCGCCTCCGTACGCTGATGCGCGAGCAGGGGTGGTCCCCCTCCCACGTCAACAAGCACCTGGTGGCGCTGCGCCGCGTGCTCAAGGAGGCGTGGCGGCTCGGCCTGATGAGCGGCGAGGACTACCAGCGCGCCGCCGACCTGCCCGCCTACAAGCACACGCGCGTCCCGGCGGGACGGCACGTCGAGGCCGAGGCGCTCGCGGCCGCGCTGGAGGTGTGCGACGAGGACCACTCCCCCGCCGGCCGCCGGGACGGCGCCATGCTGGCGGCGCTGTACTCCAGCGGCTGCCGCCGGGCCGAGATCGCGGGGCTCCGGCTCGCCGACTTCGACCCGCACGCCCGCTCCCTGCGGGTACGTGGCAAGGGCGACAAGGAACGGCTCGTCTACCTGACCCCGCAGGCCGTCGAGCGCCTGAGCCTGTGGCTCGCCGTACGCGGCCGGGCGGCCGGGCCGTTGTTCTGCCCGATCAACAAGGCCGGGCGGCTGCGCCTGGCCCACATGACCGGCCAGGCCATCGCCGACATCGTCTCGCGCCGCCTGGCCGCCGCCGGGGCCTCGCCCCGCACCCCGCACGACTTCCGGCGCACGTTCATCGGCGAACTCCTCGACGCCGGGGTCGATCTCGCCACGGCCCAGGCCCTGGTCGGCCACGCCTCCCCCGCCACCACCGCGCGGTACGACCGGCGGCCCGAGCGCCGCCGCCGCGAGGCCGTCGACCGGCTCCGCGTCCCCGGCGCCCCCGGCTGAGCGTGGTCACCGGCGGCGGACGGCGCGCACGACGACGTCGTGAAGGGGGCCACCATGGCCGGAGAGCGTACGCGCCTGCTCCTCGGCGGTGACGATCTCCCACTCCACGCCGTCCAAGCGAGCGACGACGGCGGCGGAGGTGACCGACGCCTCGGCCGGCGGGTGATGCCCGTGCCCCCCGTGCCCCCCGTGTCCGCCGTGTCCGCCGTGCTCACCGTGTCCGCCGGAGCCGGTGGCGTGCAGGTGCCCCACGATGAGCAGCGTGCCGCCGGGAGCCACCCATCCGGCGATGCGGTCGTAGAACGCCAGCTGCGGCATCGCGGGATGGGCGTAGTGGGTCATGACCAGGTCGAACCGCGTGTCCGGGTCCCAGACGCCCAGGTCCGCCTCCACCCACCGCACGCGCTCGCCCGCCCCGCTCGCCGCCGCGCGGTCGGCGGCCCGGGCGAGGGCCTCGGACGAGATGTCGGCCGCGGTGACCTCCCAGCCGTGCGAAGCGAGCCAGAGCGCCTCGGCGCCGCCGCCGCACCCCGCGTCCAGTGCCGTGCCCGGCGCCAGACCGCCGATCTCACGAGCGAGGTACGGATTCGGCGGGTTGCCGCCCATGGAGCCCGGCCCCCCGTCCCGCCCCTGCCGCCAGTGCCGCTCCCAATAGTCCCTGTCGAACCCGTGCGTCGTCATGCCCCTCATCGTGTGGACAGGCACGACTCATCGCAAATCCCGTTGCCAAACCAGCAAAATGATCAACACTGGGCACGGAAGCCGGAGATCACCAGGTCGATCAGGTGGCCGGTCTCGTCCCGGCCCTCGCCCGCCTGGCCCGCGGCCAGCACCACGGCGTTGACCAGGATCAGGGCGCGCTCGGCGTCGACGTCGGGGCGGATCAGGCCGGCCTCCTGCGCGGGCCGCAACAGTGAGTCGACGGCCCGCGACAGGCTGCTCCGGCAGCTCCGGAACAGCTCGGCCTCGCCGTCGTACCGGCCGGTGATCAGTCCCTTCATCCCGCGGTGCTCGATGAGCAGACCGGCGAACTCGTGCAGCCAGCCGACGAGTGCCGCCAGCGGGTCCTCGGAGGAGGCCGCGAGTTCGTCGGCGCGGACGGCGAGCGCCTGGACGTGCCCGGCGTACACCGCGGCGAGCAGCGCCTCCCTGGTGGGGAACCTGCGATACAGCGTGGCCGTGCCCACGCCCGCCGCCCGCGCGACCTCGCTGAGCGGTGCCTCCGGCCCCTGCTCCTCGAAGACCCGGGTCGCCATCTCCACCAGACGCTCGACGTTGCGCCGGGCGTCGGAGCGCAGTCCCTTCGCGTGATCCGCGGGCATCGTCGGCCTCCAATAAGTGGGCGGGTCGCCCATTTACAAAGTGGGCGGGTCGCCCATATCGTAGTGGGCGCCTGACCAGGACGTGGCCACGCCTGGAGCACCTGCCCGTCTCCCCTGGAAGAGGCTCACATGACCGGACGGCCGGCGATCGTGCTCGCCGTGGTGCTCGCCTGCCAGCTGATGGTCGGGATCGACGCCACCATCGTCAACATCGCCCTGCCCGAGATCCAGGCGCGGCTGCACTTCACGCAGACCGGCCTCGCCTGGGTGTTCAACGCCTACACCCTCGCGTTCGGCGGGTTGCTGCTGCTCGGCGGCCGCGCGGGCGACCTGCTGGGCCGTCGCCGGATGTTCGCCTCCGGCGTACTGCTGTTCACCGCGGCCTCACTGGTCGGCGGTCTCGCCACCCACTCGTGGTGGCTGGTCGCGGCCCGCGCGCTGCAGGGCGCCGGCGGCGCGATGGCCTCGCCGAACGTGCTGTCGCTGATCATGTCCGCGTACGAGGACGGCCCCCGCCGGACCCGGGCGCTCGGCGTGTTCGCCGCGGTCTCCAGCGCCAGCCTCGCCCTCGGCCTGCTCGCGGGCGGCGTGCTGACCTCGGCCGGCTCCTGGCGCTGGGTGTTCTTCGTGAACGTGCCCGTCGGCGCGGCGATCCTCGCCCTCACCCCGGTCTTCGTACGGGAGACGGACAGGCACCCCGGCCGGTTCGACCTCGCGGGCGCGGTCACCGCGACCACCGGCGTCGCCGGGCTGGCCTACGGAGTGATCCGCACCGCCACCTCCGGCTGGGGCGACCCGGTCACCATCGCCGTCTTCGCCGCCGCCTCGCTGCTGCTCGCCGGTTTCACTCTGATCGAAGCCCGGGCCGAACAGCCGATCATGCCGCTGCGGCTGTTCGCCGACCGGCGCAGGGCCGGGGCGTACGTGAACACCCTTCTGGTGCCGAGCACCGTCTTCGCGGTCGTCTACTTCCTCACCCGGTATCTGCGGGAGGGCTTCGGCTACGGCCCGGTGGCGTCGGGCTTCGCGTTCCTGCCCATGACCGTCGTGCTGATGGGCGTGGTCCGCCTCGCCGGCCGGCTGATCACGCGATGGGACGCCCGCCCGGTGATGGCCGCCGGGATCGCCTTCGTCACCGCCGCGTTGCTGTGGCTCTCCCGGCTGACCGGCGGCAGCGGCTACCTGACCGGCGTACTCGGCCCGCTGGTGCTGCTCGGCGCCGGCGCCGGGCTCACCACCGTCTCGCTGAGCGTCACCGCATTGTCGGGCGTACGCCGTGAGGACTCCGGCGCCGGGGCCGGCGTGTTCCAGACACTGCAGTGGACCAGCTGGTCCCTCGGCCTCGCGGTGCTGGTCGCCCTGTATCACGCGGCCGCGGGCGGCGGCGGGGCGGAGTCGATGGCGCGCGGCACCTCCTCGGCGTTCGCCGGCGCGTCGGTGATCGCGGTGCTCGCCCTGCTCAGCACGCTGGCCTTCGTACGCGGTAGAGCACGTGACGGCGCAGCGGATGCCCCTCGGGAAGCACCGGATGGTCGAAGTCTTCCCCCGGGTCGCGGGTCATCCCCAGACGCCGCATCACGGCCTGCGAGCGGACGTTCGGCACCGCCGTGAACGAGACGATCTCGGTCAGCCCCAGCGTGCCGAACCCGTGTTCCAGGGCCGCCCGCGCGGCCTCGGTGGCGTACCCGTGCCCCCAGGCGGATCTGGCGAGCCGCCAGCCGATCTCCACGCACGGCGTGAAGTGCGCGGCGAACCTCGGCACCTGCAACCCGGTGAAGCCGATGAACACGCCGTCCGCCTCGACCGCCCACCAGCCGAACCCGCGCTCCTCGAACACCGCCTCGACGCGCTCGACGAGCGCGTCGCTCTCCTCGCGGGTGAGCGTGGCCGGGAAGTGCTCCATGACGACCGGGTCGGCGTTCAGCGCCGCGAAGGGCTCCTTGTCGTCCTCGCGCCAGCGCCGCAGCACCAGCCTGTCGGTTTCGATGAGATTCACCCCCCGAGAATAGGGGGTGGGAGAAAGCAGGGGCCGGCGTCGGCTAGAGTCGGTTGTGGCCGATGTGGTTTGTGTCCCCCGGGCCGCAAACACCGCCTTCACGGAATACCGTTCGGCTGGAGCCGTGTTGTGCATTCCGCCGAGGAGGCGACCGCCACATCGGCCCTCGACGTGGACGCCCCGCGAGACCCTGTCTCGCGGGGCGTCGTCTTTTGGGGCTGTACAGTCCGTCGGCCCGTCACCAGGCCCGGCCCTCGCGCAGGAGCGCCAGGCCGGGCGCGGACACGTGCAGCACCTCGTAGTGTTCGGCGTCGTAGTGTTCGGTGTCGCCGTGGGAGCCCGGCGCCTCCCGCTCCCACAGGGCGAACGTCATCAGCCTCCAGCGACCGGGATCGAGCGCCAGGGCGGCGGTGTGCAGGCCCGCGACGCCGCCCAGCGCACGCAGGCCCGCCAGTGCCTCCGCGACGCACGCCGTCAGGTCGGCGGTCTCGGGCAAGGAAGTGACGAGGCGGGAGGCGGCCCGCGGGGCCGTTCCCCGCGCCGGGCCGGGCTCGACGGCGAGGCCGGACCACTGCCGCACCGCCGGACGCCCGAAGTCGGCGACGATCCCCTGGAAGCCGCCGCCGCCGACCAGGAACTCCCCCATCCGTCCGGCGTCGTGCCACAGGTAGAACGGGGCGTACTGGTTCACCGGCGACCCCGCCACGCCCCGCTCACGGATCAGGTAGGCCTTGAGGCCGAGCCCGGCCCGGTCGTCGAGGGCGTGCCCGCGCGTCGCCACCCGCTCCCGGATGACCGTCATGTCGTAGTCGGCGGGCAGGGTGATGTCGTACTGCATGGCGTACACGCCGGGGCTCCTCAGGAGGGTCGGGAGGGGGACAGCAGGGCGAGCAGCCCGTCGACGGCCTGGTGGAACGGCTCCGGCGAGGCCGCGGCGCGGGCCAGGACGTATCCGCCCTGCAGCACGGCCACGACGGCGGACGCGGTGGCGGCGGGGTCGAGCCCGGCGCCGATCTCGCCGCGGTCCCGTCCTTCGGCCAGCACCGCCGCGAGCCGGTCGCGCAGCCAGGCGAAGGTCTCCTCCACCGGCCGCCGCAGCGCCGGGTCGGCCATCACCTCGGGGTCCTGGGTCAGCCGGCCGATCGGGCAGCCCCGCAGCACCTCCCGCTCCCGCCGCAGGTAGGCGGAGACGCGCTCGGCGGCCGTGCCCGGCCCGGACAGGATCTCCTCCACCCCCGCACGCATCTCCCCGGCCGTACGGCCGATCGCGGCGAGCGCGAGGTCCGGCTTGCCGGAGAAGTGGTGATACATGCTGCCCTGGCCCGCTCCCGCCCGCTGCTGGATGGCCCGCGGGCTGGTCCCGACGTAGCCGCGCTCCCACAACAGCTCGCGCGTGCTCTCGATCAGGCGATCCGGTGTGCTCATGCTGTACATACTAGTAGGTACAGCGAAGTGTTGGCGATGCCGTACAAAACACGGGAGGGTGTGTTGCAGGGGGCGTACACCTGAACGGCACCCGGCGCGGCCTAGGGTATGTCCGTCGAGCCGAGTCCGAGCCCGAGTCCGAGTCCGGTGGTGCTGAGAAGGAGAGGCCGTGCTCTATTCCGCCCTGAAGGCCGTCAGCGTTCCCGTCATGCACCTGCTGTGGCGGCCGCGGATGGAGGGACGCGAGCACGTCCCCGCGCACGGGCCCGCCATCCTGGCCTCCAACCACCTTTCCGTGCTCGACTCGTTCTTCATGCCGGCGCTGGTGCCCCGCATGGTGCGCTTCGTGGCCAAGAAGGAGTACTTCACCGGCAACCGCCTCGCGGCCGAGTGGATGCGGGCGATGGGGGCCGTGGAGATCGACCGTGAGAACGTCACCGCCGCCCAGGACATGCTCGACGCCGCCGTGGAGGTCCTCAAGGCCGGCGAGCTGTTCGGCATCTACCCCGAGGGCACCCGCTCCCCCGACGGCCGCCTCTATCGCGGCAAGATCGGCGTCGCCTGGCTCTCGCTGACCACCGGCGCGCCGATCGTGCCCGTGGCCATGCTGGGCACCGACAAGGTCCTGCCGCCCGGCGCGTCGGTGCCGCGCCTGCGCCGCATCGGCGTGCGGTTCGGTGAGCCGATGACCTTCACCGGCGACCCCGGCAGCGCCCGGGACCGGCGGCGGGTGACCGACGAGGTCATGGCCGCGATCCAGCGCCTGTCCGGCCAGGAGTACGTGCCCCGGTACGGCGCGAGCGTCAAGGGCGCCGGCGAAACGGGGGTGTGAACAACTGATCAGGCCCCGCTAGGCTCTGGTCCCGACCAAGGGACACGGGCGTGACTGGGGGTACCTGTGCCGCGAGGACGAACTGTCGCGATCTCGGCCGCCGCGGCCGTCGTGGTGGCGGGGGGCGCCGCCGGAGGGGCCTACTACGTGCTGCACACGCGCGGCACGCCGCAGGAGACGGCGACGCGCTTCGCCTCGGCCTGGTCCCGGGGCGACCTCACGGCCATGAAGGCCGAGCTCGCCTCCCCCGCGCCCGGCTTCGACGCGGCGTACGCGGAGCTGACCAAGAACCTGGGGGCCGTCAAGGTCGCCGTACGGGACGTGCGGGCGGGCCAGGCGAAGGACGACCGGGCCACCGCGTCGTTCACCGCCACCGCGAGCCTCAAGGACGTCGGCGACTGGACCTACCAGGGCTCGCTGAGGCTCGTCGTGAAGGACCACTACTGGAAGGTCGACTGGTCGCCCGCCGCGGTCCATCCCTCCCTCGACGGGAACACGCACCTGGCGTTGAAGACGTCATGGCCGCAGCGGGCGTCGATCACCGACGCCAACGGCGACCGCATCGACGGCGGCGACGTGGGCGGCTCGGTGCAGCAGCTCGTCGGCTACCTCGACAAGGCCGGCGACGACGACCTCGGCAAGCTGGGCAGCGCGTACAAGAAGAACGACCCCGTGGGGCGCGCCGGCCTGCAGGAGACCTTCCAGAAGCAGCTCGCCGGCACCCCCACCACCGAGATCCAGGCGGTGGGACCGAGCCGGAAGACCCTGCACTCGATCAAGGGCTCCCCCGGCCGCGACCTGACGACCAGCCTCGACCTCAAGGTGCAGCACGCCGCCGCCGACGCGGTGCGCGACCTGCCGAAGCCCGCCTCACTCGTCGCCGTACGACCCTCGACGGGCGAGATCCTCGCGGTCGTCAACAACAAGGGCGGGTTCAACCGCGCGCTGGACGGCAAGTACGCCCCCGGCTCGACCTTCAAGACGATCACGGCGGCCGGGCTGCTGGCCGAGGGGCTGACCCCGTCGAGCCGGGTGACCTGCCCCAAAGAGGCCGTGGTCGGCGGCATGAAGATCCGCAACTCCGACCACGAGGCCTTCGGGTCGCTGTCGTTCCTGGACTCCTACGCCCACTCGTGCAACACCACCTTCGCCCCGCTCGCCGCCGAGAAGCTGGGGGCCGAGAAGCTGTACGACCTGGCCACCGAACTGGGGTTCAACCAGCCGCTGCGCATCGGCGTCCCGGCCACGCCCGGCAGCATGCCGAAGGCCACCAGCGACGCCGAACTGGCCGCCGAGTCGTTCGGCCAGGGCAGGATCACCGCGAGCCCGCTGGTCATGGCGACCGTGGCCGCGGCGGTCGCGGACGGCTCCTGGCGGCCGCCCACGCTGGTGCCCTCCCGCAAGCAGACCGAGGCTCCCCGGGAACTGCCCGGCGGGGTGGTGAAGGGCCTGCGCTCGATGATGCGGGCGGTGGTCAGCAAGGGCACCGCCCGCAAGGCGGGGCTGCCCTCGGGCACGGCGGGCAAGACCGGGACCGCCGAGTTCGGCACCGGGCCCACGCTCGAATCGCACGCCTGGTTCATGGGCTACCGCGGCGACCTGGCCTTCGCCGTCGTCGTGGAGGCCGGCGGCATGGGCGGCGACGTGGCCGCCCCGGTCGCCGCGCACTTCCTCAAGGCCCTGTAGTCGGTAAGGCCCTGTAGCCGGTTTCGTCACACGGGGAACGCGGCGGCGTCGTGCCGCAGGGCCATGACCAGCAGGGTCGCGATCAGCGTGGCGATGAGCAGCCAGCTCACGGCGATGATCAGCGTGGAGCGGCCCGGCCGGCGGCGGGCGGCGCCCCGCCCCTCCCGGCCCCGCCCCGCGCGGTGGCCGGCACGCTGACTGGCACGGTGGTTGAACGACTCGAGCCTCGCCGCCAGCTTCGGGTCCTCGTCCGTGAGGTGCCGCTCGATCATCGCCAGCATCCGCTCTTCGTCCTGCGACCAGGCCATCGCGCAACACTCCCAGAACGCAAGGTATGTGCCGACGTTGTCCCCAACGATGAAGATCGTTAGCCGTTTCCAGGACCGCGATTTACGATGAGTTGCCAATAGGGGTTCGGCGTACGGGCGGCCCCGCGGCGTTTCGTCCGGGTGACGCTACGATCGCCCGGCATGGGGCACGACCTGCACGCTCTCAACGACTTGAACGACGCGAACGACTTGAACGACCTGGACGCCGAGGCGTTCGTCCGCGCGCACACCAGGCCGGCGGCCGTGCCGTACGTGCCGGAGATCCGGCTGCGCCTGGCCGTCGACGACGGCACTCACGGCACTCACGGCGCTCACGGCGCTCACGGCGAGGAGCACGCCGAGCTGTACGAGATCTGGGAACGGGCCGGGGGGCTGCCCTTCTGGGCGTACCCCTGGGCCGGCGGGCAGGCGCTCGCGCGCCACGTGCTCGATCACCCGGAGACCGTGCACGGCCGGACCGTGCTCGACCTCGCCACCGGGTCGGGGCTGGTCGCCGTGGCCGCCGCGCTGGCCGGCGCCGCCCTGGTCGTGGCCAACGACGTCGACCCGTACGCGCTGGCGGCCGTGCGGCTCAACGCCGCCGCCAACGGCGTCGCCGTACGGGTCCTCGGCGGCGACCTGCTCGACGGCGCGCCGGACGAGGAGGTCGTGCTCGCCGGAGACGTCTTCTACGAAAGGCCCCTGGCCCTGCGGGTCGCCCCCTTCCTGTCCAGGGCATCGGGGGTGGTCCTCACCGGGGTGCCCGACCGGGCCTGCTCCTACCTGCCGGACGGCGTGTTCGAGCCGGTGGGCGTGCACGAGCTGCTCACCCTCCTGGAGGATGCACCCCGGAAGCGGACGACGATATATCGGCTTTCCGGCCGACATTGAAGTAAGTGACCCACATCACAGCAACAGATGAACTGCCGATGACGTCATAGGGAAGGGGATCTTCACCGACACGGACGGGGCGTGATTGTGGTTTCTCTACGCAGAATCGGGGCCAGGGTGGTGGTCAGGGCTCTGGAGGCCCGTGACCGGCGTCGTGCGAGGTCGGCGCCGCCGCCCGACGGTCGCGAGATCCGCATCCTGCTGCTGCACGCCAACGGCATGGGCGGCACGGTCCGGACGGTCTTCAACCTGGCCGGGCACCTGGCCCGCACGCATGACGTCGAGATCGTCAGCGTCGTGCGGGAGCGTGAGGAGCCCTCCTTCCCCGTCCCGCCCGGGGTGCGCGTCCGCTATCTCGACGACCGCCTGCCGCGCCGTAAGGGCCTGCTGTCCCGCTTCCCCAGCAGGCTCGTGCCGAAGGACGAGGCGGCCTACCACTGGTTCACCCTGCGCACCGACCTCAAACTGGTCCGCTACATCCGGTCCCGCCGTCGCGGCATCGTCATCGGCACCCGGCCGGGCCTGAACCTGATCGCCGCGCGCTTCGCGCCCCCGGAGATCATCACCGTCGCCCAGGAGCACGGGAACCTGTCCTCGCACCAGCCGCTGGTGCGCAGCCAGATCGTCCGCCGGTACGGCAGGCACGACGCGGTGGTCACTCTGACGCAGGCCGATCTGCGTACCTACGAGCGGTCCTTCGACAAGGCCCGCAGGGAGCGCCCGGCCGTGCTGGCCCAGGTGCCCAACGCGACGCCCCGCCTCGGGGGCGGCGTCTCGCCGCTCACCGCCAAGACCGTGGTCACCGTGGGCCGCCTGACCTGGGGTAAGGGCTACGACCTGCTCATTCGCGCGTGGGCGCACGTCGCCGAGAGGCACCCGGACTGGACGCTGCGGATCTACGGCGGCGGTCCCCGGATGGAGAAGCTCCAGGCGGCGATCGACAAGCGCGGCCTGACGGAGCGGGTGTTCCTCGAAGGCCCGGCCGACGACGTCGGCGCGGTCCTCGCGGACGCCTCGATGTTCGTGCTGAGCTCCCGCCACGAGGGCATGCCGATGGTCATCCTGGAGGCGATGAGCAAGGGTGTGCCGGTCGTCAGCTACGACTGCCCCACCGGCCCGAAGGAGATGATCAGCCACGGCCGCGACGGGCTGCTGGTGAAGCCGCAGAAGATCCACGCGATGGCCGACGCCATCAGCACCCTCATCGAGGACGAGGACCTGCGCCGCGAGATGGGCGCCAACGCCCTGACCACCGCCGCCCGCTACGACCTCGACGTCATCGGCGCCCGGTGGGAGAACCTGCTCTCCGGTCTCGTCGAACGCAGGCGTGCCCTCGGGGGGCCATCCCAGGATCCGTCCGAGGAGCTGTCCGAGGAGCTGTCCGAGGAGCTGTCTGACGATCCGTCCGACGAGGCGGAGCCGGATCTCCCGGCGTCGTCGGTCATGTCACGGCCGGGCCCGTAACCGTGGCCGCAACGGCGCCGAGGATATCTGGCTGGCCATGACATGACCGGGTTCCCGGGCGAAGCCGCCGGCGAGTGAGGCGGGACCGAACAGGTCGAGCTGCGGCTGTGCCGGTTGGCGGTTTTGGCATTCGAGCCGCGCCCTTTACAACGTAGATTTCCGTAGGACTTTTGTCCTGCCCGAGGCCGGATCGATCGCTCTGTTCGCGGGGGCGCCGTGCTTCTACCGTTTTCGACGTGGACACCGACATCCCCGACCCCACTGGCTCCCCCGCAGTGTCCCTGACCACTACGACGAAGAGCTTCGGCCCCGTACGGGCCGTCGACGGGCTCACGCTCACCGTGCCCCGCGGCCAGACCCTGGCTCTCCTCGGCCCCAACGGCGCCGGCAAGTCGACGGCCATCGCGCTCCTGCTCGGGCTGATACCTCCCGACTCCGGGCAGGCCGCGCTGTTCGGCCTGGCCCCCGAGCGGGCCGTACGGCGGGGGCGTGTTGGCGCGATGACGCAGGAGGGCGGCCTGGTCCAGCGGGTCACGGTCCGCGAACTGCTGTCCTTCGTGTCCGGCACCTACCCCGCTCCCCTCCCCCTCGACGAGGTGGTCGCGCTCGCGCGGATCGGCGACCTGCTCGGCCGCCGGGTCGACCGGCTGTCCGGCGGCCAGGCCCAGCGCGTGCGGTTCGCGATGGCGGTGTGCGGCGATCCGGACCTCGTCGTCCTCGACGAGCCCACCGCCGCCCTCGACGTGGAGGCCCGGCGGGAGTTCTGGACCGGCCTGCGCGGGCTCGCCGACCAGGGCAAGACCATCCTGTTCTCCACGCACTATCTGGAGGAGGCCGACGAGCAGGCCGACCGGATCGTGGTGCTCGGCCACGGCCGCGTGATCGCCGACGGCACCAGCGCGGAGATCAAGCGCGCGGCGGCGCTGACCACGGTCCGCGTGACCGTCGACGGCGACGCCTCCTGGCTCGCCACCCTGCCCGGCGTGCGCCACATGGAGATCCGGGCCGGCCGGGCCCACCTGCGCAGCGGCGACTCCGACGCCACCGTCATGGCCCTCGCCCGCGCGGGAGCCGTACGCGACCTGGAGGTCGTCCCGGCCGACCTGGAGGACGCCTTCGTCGCCCTGACGAGCACAGTTCCAGCCACAGTTCCAGCCACAGTTCCAGCCACAGTTCCAGCCACAGTTCCAGCCACAGCCCCGACTACCGCCCCGACCGGCAAGGAGAACGCGTGATGTGGGGATATGTCCGGCTCGAACTGACCAGGACCCTCCGCGACGGCGGCTATGTCATATTCGCTGTTGTGATGCCGGTCGTCATGTACGTCATCTTCACCAACCTCGGCCTGGCCCCCGGCGACCGGCACGACGCCGCGATCTACGTGATGGTCAGCATGGCGGCGTACGGCGCGCTCGGCGGCGCGTTCAACAACGGCAGCGGCATCGCCGAGGACCGCGCGACCGGATGGCTGCGTCAGTTACGGCTCACGCCGCTGACCCCCGTGCAGGTCGTCACGGGGAAGGTGCTGACCGGGGTCGTCGGCGTCGTGCCGAGCATCGCGGCCGTGCTGCTGGCCGGCGTGCTGGTCAACCACGTCACGCTCCCGCCGCAGCGGTGGCTGGCGATCATCGTGCTGCTGTGGGCCGGGACCGTGCCGTTCTCCCTGCTCGGCCTCGGTAACGGCTACCGCCTGTCCGGCCAGACGGCGGCGGTGGCCAACGTCGCGACCATGCTGACCCTGTCCATCGTCGGCGGCCTGTGGATACCGGCGGAGACGTTCCCCTCCTGGCTGCGCGCGATCGCCGACTGGACGCCGTCGAACAGCTACGCGGGCCTGTCCTGGCGGGTCGCGTTCGGCGACGCCCCCACCCTCCGGCAGGCCGCGATCCTTGTGGCGTGGCTGCTCGTCTTCGCCGCCTACGCGATGTACGGCTACCGCCGCGCCGGGCGCCGGGCCTGACCCCCTGTACCCTGGCGATCTCCATGACAACCGAACGCCCCATGACGACCGAACGCGACATCTGGCTCGACCCGCTGCGGGAGGGCGAGCGCGGCCCCGACGCCAAGGGGCTGTTCATCTGGGTGCTCCTGACGGCGGGACCCGTGTGGGACATCGCGCACGGCCGGTCTCACCCGCTCTGGCTGGCGTGGCCGGCGGCGGTGGCCGCGGCCGGGCTGTACCTCCTCACCGCCCACCACGCCTTCGCCGACCGGCGGCGGGCCCTGCCGTCGCTGGGGCTGCTGGCGGCCGTCGTCCTCGCGGCGACCGCCGGGTTCGGCGACAACTGGCTGTACCTGGTCGTCATGCTCGCCACCGCCACCGGGATCGCCGTGCAGGGCCGGGTCCTGCCGCTGCTGCTGCTCGCGGAGTGCGCCGCCGCCCTGCTGCTGGCCGTACGCGGCGGAGCCGGCCTCACCGACGCGGCCCCGCTGGTCTGGGGCACGTTCACCGCCGGCCTCATCCCGGCGATAATCATCAGGCTCTGGGCGGCCATCCACGAGCTCAAGGCCACCCGGGAGGAGCTGGCCCGGACCGCCGTGACCGAGGAGCGGCTGCGTTTCTCCCGCGACCTGCACGACCTGCTCGGCCACACCCTCTCAGTGATGGTCGTCAAGGCCGAAGCCGTACGCCGGCTGACGCGGGTCGACGCGGAGGCGGCCACCGCGCAGGCCGCCGACATCGAGCGGATCGGGCGGGAGGCGCTGGCGGAGGTGCGGGCGGCCGTCACCGGCTACCGCGGCAGGGGCCTTTCGGCCGAGCTCGACGCCGCCCGGGCCGTCCTCGCCGACGCCGGCATCGGCGCCGTGGTCCGCACCTGCCCGGTGCGGGCGGCTCCGGAGATCGACGCACTGCTCGGCTGGGCCGTACGCGAGGGCGTCACCAACGTCGTACGGCACAGCGGCGCGGCGGCCTGCGACATCGACCTGGCCGAGGGCGGCGGCCGTCTGCTGCTGGAGATCCGCGACGACGGCCCGGCGCGGGAGAAGACCCCTGGGCACGGCAACGAGCACGGCAACGGGCTGACGGGGCTGCGCGAGCGGGTGCGGGCCGTGGGCGGCAGCCTGGAGATCGCCGCGCCGCCGGGCGGAGGCTTCCTGCTCCGGGTGGCGGTGCCGTACGACAAGCTCGTGCCGTACGACAAGGAGGAGCAGGCGTGATCAGGGTGCTGCTGGCCGAGGACCAGGGCATGATGCGCGGCGCGCTGGCCCTGCTCCTCGGCCTGGAGGACGACATCGAGGTCGTCGCCCAGGTGGGCCGCGGCGACGAGGTGGTGGACGCCGCCCTCCGCGCCCGGCCCGACGTCGCCCTGCTCGACATCGAGATGCCGGGCCGCGGCGGCCTGGAGACCGCCGCCGACCTGCGCGAACGCCTGCCCGGCTGCGCCGTGCTCATCCTCACCACCTTCGGGCGGCCCGGATACCTGCGCCGGGCGATGGAAGCCGGGGCGCGGGGGTTCCTGGTCAAGGACGGGCCGGTCGAGGAACTCGCCGACGCCGTCCGCCGGGTCCTGCGGGGCGATCTGGTCATCGACCCCGCCCTCGCGGCCGCCGCGCTCAGCACCGGCCCGAGCCCGCTGACCGACCGCGAGCGCGACGTCCTCGCCGCGGCGGCGGACGGCTCGACCATCGCCGACATCGCCGCGCGGCTCCACCTGTCGGAGAGCACCGTACGCAACTATCTCTCGTCGTCGATCGGCAAGACCGGCACCAGGAACCGGATCGAGGCGGCCCGCCTGGCCCGCCACAACGGCTGGCTGTAGCCCGTAGCGGTAACCAGTGATAATGGTTACGTGAGCCTGACGCTACACGCCCGTGACGGGACCACCTTCCGGTTCGATCCGGGCGCGCTCTGCCTGGAGTTCCTCATGAGCGGAGGCGTGGGGGTCTACGCCTGCTACGAGTCGCTTCACGAGCCGGCCGACCTCGCCCGCTGGACCGCTTTGTCCCGGCTCGGCCTGGACCAGGTGGACACGACCATGGACGACCTGGCCCGGGCGAAGGCCCTGCGCACCGCCCTGTGGGGGCTCGCCGCCGACCGGGCGCACGGCCGTACGCCACGGCAGGCCGACGTCGACGCGGTGAACGAGGCGGCCGCGGCGGCCCCGCTGGTGCCCGTCATGACCGTGCCCGTCATGACCGTGCCCGTCATGACCGGGGACGCCATGACCGGGGACGCCATGACCATGGACGGGCGGAAATCCTGGGCTCCCGCGGCCACCGGCCGTCAGGTGGTGGCGACCGTCGCGCGGGACGCGATCGACCTGTTCACCGGGCCCTTCGCCGCGCGGGTGCGCGAGTGCGCCGCGGACGGCTGCCCCCTCGTCTTCGTCGACACCTCCCGCCCCGGCAGCCGGCGCTGGTGCTCGATGGAGCGGTGCGGCAACCGGCACAAGGTGCGCGCGCACCGCTCCCGCGACGTCCCAGCGGGGTGATGACATGACTGTCAGGCGTCGGTGTCGCGGAAGAAGCCGGCATCGTAGGTGACCTTCGCGAGGGCCCGCTGCCCGTCGGCGTTGGGATGGAAGTAGTCCCAGCCGCTGACCTGCTTGAGTGTGAACGGGTAGGAGAAGACCGCTCCCCCGTCGTAGCGGCAGGCCGGACCGTACAGGGCACACACCTCCCTGAGCTGCTCGTTGTAGTCCATCACCCGCTCGCGCACCCGGTCGCGCCTGGCCACGTCCTTCTTCGCCGTCGACCGGGGATTGGCCAGCATCGCCTGGCAGATGTGGCCGACCGCCCAGAAGGTCCGCGCCCACCCGTTGCCCTTGCCGATGCGCCACAGGCGCTCGATGTCGGGGATGCTGGCCACGAAGACCCGCGCGCCGGTCGGCCGGAGCACGGCGAAGGCCTCTTCGATGTGCTGCCGGAACACCGGCACCGGCGTCATCTCCTTCTCCGAGCCGACGCAGGCGTCCTGCGCGCCGATGAGGACGGTGACGTAGTCGGCCTTCTCCCGCACGGCCTGCCGGGCCTGCCCGGCGAGGGCGGCGCTGGTCGAGCCGGGGACCGCGAAGTTGAGGTTGTGCCCCTTGATGGCGTGTTCCGAGGCGAGCAGGCGAAGGTAGTGGCTGTCCACCTTGGGGTTGTCGCCCGACGACCAGGAGCGTGACCTGCAGGCGACGTACCAGCCGCAGGCGTTGAACCCCGCGCTGATCGAGTCGCCGAGCGCGGCCATCACGGTGGGCGACGTGCCTGCGTGGGCGGCGGCAGGCACGAGCAGGACGGACGCGGCCAGGACAGGCGCGATCTTCTTGAGCATGTACACCTCCGGAAGATCAACGGTAGGGATTTCTTGGAGGTGCGCTCTATCGCTTTCAGGGAAGGCGGGCCTTCCGTGACCGATTTCCTATCGCGGCTTGACAGAGTGGGCTCAAGCGGCATGCGGGGGCCTCTTGTCGAACATGTTCAGATCGTGCGTAGAGTGATTCGGGTGAGTGTCGCCCTTATCCAGCCCCTGGTGGTTCGCACGGTCGCGGTGAGCGACCCCGACGATCTCCTGGCGCGCCTGCCCGGCGCCGCGCCGTACGCGTGGATCAGGAACGGCGAGGGACTCGTGGGCTGGGGGGAGGCGGCGCGTGCGATGGTGCCTCCCGGCCCCGGACGGTTCGACTGGGCCCGCGGCTGGCTCTCCTCGCTGTTCACCGGCGCGCTCATCCGGGACGAGGTCGGCATGCCGGGCTCGGGCCCGGTGGCCTTCGGCTCCTTCACGTTCGACGCCGACGCCCCGGGGACCGTCCTGGTCGTCCCCCGCGTGGTGCTCGCCCGGCGGGACGGCCGCGCCTGGCTCACCACGATCGGCGACAACGCGTTCGACCTGGCCCGCCCTCCGGTGGAGCCCGGCCGCATCCGGTACGGCGACGGCACGCTGACGGCGCCCCAGTGGGAGCACCGGGTCGCGCGAGCGGTACGCCGCATCAGGGACGGCGGCCTCGACAAGGTGGTGCTCGCCCGTGACCTGACGGCCGTCGCCGACCGGGAGATCGACATCCGCGTGCTGCTCGGGCGGCTCGCCCAAAGCTACCCCGAGTGCTACACGTTCTCCGTGGACGGCCTGGTCGGCGCGACCCCCGAACTGCTGGTCCGGCACACCGGCCAGGCGGTGGAGTCACTGGTCCTGGCCGGCACCACGCCGCGCGGGTCGGGCCCGGCCGACGACGCCGCCCGCGCCGCCGCCCTGTACGCGTCGAAGAAGGACCGGCACGAGCACGCCTGCGCGGTCGCCTCGGTCCGTGAGGCCCTGGCCCCCCTGTGCTCGGCGTTGCACGTGCCCGAGGAGCCGGAACTGCTCGTGCTGCCCAACGTGCAGCACCTGGCGAGCCGGGTCACCGGGCGGCTGTCCGACGGCGCGTCGGTGCTCGACGTGGTCGCCGCCATGCACCCCACGGCCGCCGTCGGCGGGACGCCCACCGGCACCGCCCTCGGTCTGATCCGCGAACTGGAGGGCATGGACCGCGGGGGCTACTCCGGCCCGGTCGGCTGGATCGACGCCCACGGCGACGGCGAGTGGGGCATCGCCCTGCGCTGCGCGTACATCTCCGGCAGGCACGCGCGGCTGTTCGCCGGCTGCGGCATCATGGCCGGATCCGACCCGGCCACCGAACTCGCCGAGGCGCAGGCCAAGCTCCGCGTCATGCAGTACGCCCTGGAGGGGTGAGAGCCGCAGGGCCTCAGTTCGGCTCAGTGCGGCCTCAGCGGGCCAGGTGGACGGTCTCTCCGAGGGCCGTCTCGGCCCGCCCGGCGGTGACCGCCGCGACCCACTCCCCGAAGGCGGACAGCCGGTCCTCGGCGACCGCCACCTCGAAGGCCACCCGCGCGCCGTGGCCGTCCCCGTCGTCGACGCTGTAGTCGACACCGCGCACCGCGTACGGCGAGGAGCGCAGATCGCTCTCCAGCCGCCCGGCCTGGGCGTGACCGACCGACACGGTCACAACCGCCGCGGGGACCATCTCGACGACCTCCGCCCTGTCAAGAGTCTCCCCCACGGCCCCGCCGTACGCGCGGGCGAGACCGCCGGCGCCCAGCAGCACCCCGCCGAAGTAGCGGGTGACGACCGCCACCACATCCGCGAATCCGCGCCGGGTGAGCATCTCCAGCATCGGCGTACCCGCCGTGCCGCCCGGCTCACCGTCGTCGTCCGCCCGGCGTACCCCTCCGCCGCCGATCACGTACGCCGTGCAGTTGTGGCTGGCGTCGGCGTACAGCCTCCTACGCCCCGCGACGAACTCGCGTGCCGCCTCCTCCGTGGCCACCGGAGCCAAGGCGCAGATGAAGCGCGAGCGGCGGATCTCGGTTTCATGCTCGACGACGTTTCCGATCGTCCGGTACGGCGCTGTCACGATGTCAGTCTATTGAGCACCCTCCTTTACGAAGTAAGGCAATACCGTTTCACGCTTCCACGACCACGAGGGAGTGGATGTAGGTCCACCCCGGCGGCAACAGGGCATCCCTCCATCAGCAGACCGGGCCCACCGCCACCCAGGTCAGCACCCAGGTCAGCACCCAGATCGGCACCCAGATCGGCACCGGCAGGCCCGTCTGCCGCTTCACGGTTCGCTGTAGCCGGAGGTGTTCGCGGCACTCCCCTCCCACCGCGCCGACCATCGGCCCAAATCGGCTGGCCTCCCGCAGTCCCTGGCCCTTCTGATGGCTCATCCGCGTCTCCGGGTGGTGCGGGGGTTGCGGTAGATGAAGGCCCAGCGGTCGTCGCCGATGTTGCGGCGGGTGTAGCGGGTGGGGTGGCGGTAGCGGTCACGGTTGTGGAACTGGCACGCCGGTCCCAGCAGCTTCAAGTCGGTCAGTCCGCCGCTGCACCAGTCGTCGGCGTGGTCGATCTGGCACATCGTCGCGGGCAGGGGGCAGCCGTCCACCCAGCAGGTGGCGTACCGGGCGAAGATCGCCCGGCGCTGGGCGGGCGTGGCCAGGCGGACCTTACGGCCCATGTCCAGCACCTGCCCTGCGGCGTTCATGACGATCCTCACCAGAGTGCTGGTGCGAGCCAGCCGGTGCACGCTGGAGACGGGCAGCAGATGCCCGGTCGCCAGGATCAGCCCCGGCAACCCCCGCAACCACACCCCCGGCGGACCATTCACCCCCACCCCCGGCGAACTGTTCCCCGGCGGCGCATCCGCTCCAACCCCCGCCCAGGCCCCACCACCAAGCCAGGGCTCACCCCCCGGCCAGGCGTCGTCGCCGTATTCCGCACCCGGCGGCGCATCGGCTCCCACACCCGCCCAGGCGTCACCTCCCGACCAGGCATCGTCTCCCGGCCAGGCACCACCGCCACATTCCGTGCCCGGCGGCGAATCGGCTCCCACACCCGCCCAGGCGTCACCTCCCGGCCAGGCACCACCGCCCGCCCAGGGGTTGTCGCCGCCGTGTTCCGCACCCGGCGGAGCCTCGTGCTCCGGTGGAGGATCAGGGGCATGCGCCTGCTGCCGGGGTGCCTGCTGCGACCGCCCCGCTCGGTGTCTGTGGTGCCCTCGCTCGATCCACTTTGCTTGAGTGCCGGGGTCGGCGTCGGCGTCGGCGTCGGCGTCGCCGGAGTCGCCGGCGTGGCCCTGCTGGATGTCATCGCCGTCGCGCAGGTCGCCGCGCTCGTGGCTCTCGGTCGGGTCGACGTGCGGCCAGGCGGCAGCCGGACCGTTCGTGGGTGAGCTACCGGCGGCTGCGCGGCCGGTGGCGGGCTCCTGTCCGTCAGCGCCCGCACCTGCGGCGGCAGAGGAGGCGCCAGGGAAGGCGGCAGGGGACGCGTCGTCTCCTGCAAAAGGCGCAACGGCCGAGCCACCGTCCTCGCCGGCAGAGCGATCACCGCCCGCCGGGGGCACTGTGACTGTGTGCTCGGGGCTGACGGTCGATGGCCGGGTGCCAGGCTCCGCACCCGTTGACTCTTCGCCGACGAACTCCTCAGCGGTGGGCTCTCTGTCGTCCGAGGGCGTGCCGCTCGGGGGGTCGTCGGGGAGGGACTCGGCGTTGACCAGCACCAGAAGCTCGGTCGCGATCTTGTTCTCGAGGAACGCGATCAACGCATCGGCGTTCCGCACACTCAGCGTGCGGTCATCCCCCTCCGCCTTCGGCTTCGCGTAGACAGCCAGCAGCTGCTGCAACCGCGCGGCGGCCTCCACCGGCAGGTAGAACTCCCCCTCCACACCGCCGCTCCTGCGCCGACGAACCCGGAAGAACCGGCGGTCGAAGTCCGCCTGCTCATCCTTCTCATGCCCGTCGGGGTCCAGCACCGCCCGCAGATACCGCCCCGCCTTGGCCACCTCCGCCGCACCCGCCGACCCCGCCAACTCCAGCAAGATCCCCTCAGCCGTCTTCGCCTGGTCGTCAGTCAACCCGGAAGTGGCCGTGCAGATCACCTCCACGATCCCCTCAGGCAAGCTGCCCTCCGCGAACAGGCGGCGCACCTCGTGCAGGCGGACCAGCTCCACGCTCATCGTCAGCAACCGGCCCGCTCCCGCAGGGGTCATCCCCCCGGCGCTACGCAACCACAACTTGGTGGAGGCATGCCCATGGCTCTTCGCCTCCCCGGCCCGATGCACCCGGCCCACCCGGGCGGCCAACGCGCTGGTGATCCGGTCGCGGGCCGACAACAACTCCTCGGCCTCCGCAAGGCACACCTCCGCCGCCTCGGGAACTGGAACGAGCGCCACCGCCCGTGCCGCCTCGACAACCGCTGCCACCGCCACCCACGACGACGATCCCGCGCCGGAAGCACCACCGAAGGCATCAGCAGAGGCAGCCCCAGAAGGAGCACCTGCGGCATCACCGGGAACATCGCTGGAAGCACCCTTGGGAGCACTACCAGGAGCACGCCGAGCGCAGCCGGGAGTGCCACCAGGGGCGCTCTGGGCCGCGCTTCTCCGGGGTCCGGCGTCGCGGTGCTCGGCGGCGGCATCGTCGGCGTCGGCCGCATCCTGAGCGTCGGCCGCATCCTGAGCGTCGGCCGCATCCTGAGCGTGGGCGGCACCGTGGGCGTGGGCGGCACCATGGGCGCCATCGGCTGGGTTCGCCGGGAACTCGTCGGCAGCTCTCGCGGTCGAAGTACCGCTATTCGCGGCAATGGGGTTTGCACTCGCGCCGGCCTGGAGGCGAGCGCCGGCCTGGAGGCGAGCGCCGGCCTGGGAGCGATCGTGATCAACAGGGTGATCCGGCACGCCGGCAGGTGTCGCGGTGGAAGTGCCGCCACTCGCGGCTATTGGGTTCGCGCTCGCGCCGTCCTGGAAGCGAGCGTGGTCCGGCACGCCAGCAGGCTGAGGACAGAAGGATTCGGCAGGGCTGGGATTCGGGGCAAGCGAGCCATCCGAGGACCAGAGGGGCGGGCCGTCGATGATTCTGGCCCACCAGGGATCAGCCGGAGGACGAGGCGATGGCACGTCGAACGCCGGAGACTCCATCTGCCCCTCCTCCCACAGCACCTACACTTCGAACACTTGACCTAATCCTTTCATCGCCACCTACATAGCGCAAGGCAGCCAAGTGATTACCTGGCGTCACAGGAAGTAAAGGGGCGGGCGCCTTCGAGGGAGGCTTCGTTTCCGGCATCACGGCCGCGAGGCTGAAGGAGAGACGCTCGCTCAGCCGCGCGGGGCGTACATGATGACCGCCACTCCGACCAGGCAGATGGCCGCACCGGCGAGGTCCCACCGGTCGGGGCGGAAGCCGTCCATCACCACGCCCCACAGGAGCGAGCCGGCGACGAACACCCCGCCGTACGCGGCGAGGATGCGGCCGAAGTGCGCGTCCGGCTGGAACGTGGCGGCGAACCCGTAGGCGGCCAGCGCGAGGATCCCGGCGGCGATCCAGGCGGCCCCCCGATGCTCCCGCCAGCCCTGCCACACCAGCCACGCTCCGCCGATCTCGAATACGGCCGCGAGGACGAACAACACCAGAGAACGGACGATCGTCATGACCGGTAGTGCAGCACATCTGCGGCACACCCGACGCCGCGCCCCTGTCGAGGACCCGGAAGGGCGCCGCCAAGCCGGGTGGCGGGCGGCGGACGCCTCCGCCACCCGGCTTGGCGGGAGTGTCACCAGCGCAGCGGGAGGGTGGCGATGAAGTCGCCGAGCCGCTGCGAGATGATCTTGTGGTCGTGGGCCGAGGGGTGCCAGTCGCAGCCGCCGTAGTCGAGGTCCGTGTTGTCGTAGTACCAGTAGCGGACCCGGTCGTCGCCCCTCTTGTTGCGGTCCTGGACGATCTGCCGCGCCGCGTCGGCGAACGCCGTCGTGTTGGACATGTACGTGGCGCTGACCACGATCACCGCCTTCTTACCGTACCGGGACCGGAGCTTGTCGATGAAGCCGTGGTAGGCGCTCTTGTACGCGGCGACCAGGGTCTCCGGCGTCCACGGCTCGCCCGGGTTGATGGCGGTGGAGAAGTCGTTGATGCCGAGGCCGATCACGATCAGCTGCGGGTGCCAGGTGCCCGGGTTCTTCCAGACGTCGCCCGGCACGCCGATCAGGGCCCGGTCGTAGTAGGTGCGGTAGTCGGTGCCCGGCTCGATCCCGTTGTAGTTGCGCACCACGCCGCGCCCGGAGAAGGCGTTGATCTGGTAGTCGGCGCCGAGCCCGCGCGCGGTGAGGGCGCCGAAGCTGACGTCGGCGTTGGTGGTTCGGTCGATCTGGCCCGGGGCCGGGCAGTCGCGGGTGTCGGACATGTTGCCGTAGCCCGCCGTGTAGGAGTCGCCGATGAACTCGATCTGACGACGACGGTCGGCGGGTTTGGGCAGGATCGCGCCGCCGGGGGCGGCGACGAACCCGCCGAACTCGCCCACCGCCCACTGACCCTCGCTGCGCTTGACGAGCCGTACACCGTGCGCGCCGTTGCGGAGGTTCTTGACCCAATAGGTGGTGCGGCCGGGGGTGACCAGGGTGGCGACGGTGGCACCGTCGATCTGGACGTCGTAGTCGTTGGCGGCGTCGTTGAGCACGATCCCCACGCCGGTGCCGCGGAAGCGGCCCTCGAAGTAGACGCCCGGCCAGCTGTACCGCACGGAGCGTCCGGCGGCCTCGACCCGGCCGGCGGTGTGCGCCGTCGCCAGAGCGGCCGGAACGGCCTCCCCCGGACGCCCCGCCAGAGCCGGATCGGCCGCGGGCGGCGAGGTCGCCGCGGATGTGGCCGCATGGGCCGCCGCGGGCAGCAAGGTCGCGGTCACCGCCAGCGCGGCCAGTGCCGCGTGTACCTGAGTGCGTCGCACGGTCTTCCCTTCTCCCTGCCGGCGCGAAGGCGCCCGGGCCCGTCCGTCGGGGCCCCCGGGCGCCGGGGGGCCGGCGCTGAACGTTTCACGGACGCGGGTACGACGGCGGCGAAGGCGGCGCACGCGGCCTGGTCGCACGCGGAGGTGCCGGGGCGCGGGTGACCACGGATGACCTGGGGGGCAAGGCTCACCCTCTGCCTCGGAGCGGACGGCAGGCGGCGGGACCCGGAGACGCTCCGGGGCCGGCGCCGGGTGCAGAGTGTCCGCTCCCCCGCCGGAAGGTCAAGACCGCGGAAGGGCCCAGACTTCCGGGAAGGTCGAGAACGCGGAACGGCCGGGCCCGGTGAAAGAGCCAGGGCCGGTGAAAGAGCCAGGGCCGGTGAAAGAGCCAGGGCCGGTGAAAGAGCCAGGGCTGATGGAAGAGCCGGGGCGGCTGCCCTCAGGCGGCGGTGGCGGTCTCCGGGACGGGCTCCTCCTCGCGCGCCGCCTTGGCGGCCCTGCGCTTCAGCCACATCGTGCTGCCCAGCCCGAACAGCAGGGCGATCACCAGCCCCACCCAGGAGAAGCCCTTCAGCCACTTGTCGGCCACGACGCCGAGGTAGTAGACGGCGGCCGTGGTGCCGCCCGCCCACGCGATGCCGCCGAGGACGTTGGCGACGAGGAAGCGCCAGTAGGGCATGTGCAGGGCGCCGGCCAGGGGCCCCGCGAGGATGCGCAGCAGCGCGACGAACCGGCCGAAGAACACGGCCCACATGCCGTGGCGGTTGAAGACCTGCTCGGCCTTGGCGATGTGCGCCGGGCCGAAGTGCTTGGGGAAGCGCCGGCCCAGCCGGTCGAACAGCGGCCGCCCGCCCTTACGGCCGATCAGGTAACCGATCGAGTCGCCCACGATGGCCCCGCCACTCGCGCACAACCCGAGGACCATTGGGTCGACGACCCCTCGGGACGACAGCAGCGCGGCGCTGACCAGGACGATCTCGCCGGGCAGCGGAATGCCCAGGCTCTCCAGCCCGATGATGGCGCCCACGAGCACATAGACCCAGACGGACGGGATGGTCTGCAGCCACTCGTCGACGTGCATGTCACTCCTCAGTGCGGAAAGCTTCCCCCATTCTGCCGCCGCCCTGCCGATGCGGCATCCGCCGTGAGGACCAGAAGAGACCGTGCCGTGTGCGACCGGAGGATGATCAGGGGGCGATCGAGGGGTGATCAGTCGCGCATCGCCGCGCGTACGGCCTCGCGCATCGCGACGTGGACGGCGGCGTTGCGCGCCCGGTCCGTCCGCGCCTCCACCAGGCGCAGGCCGTCCCCCTTGAGGGCCTTGGAGAGCTCCTCCGTCTCCTGCACCACCGTGTACGGCAGGCCGCTCGCGGCGGCCAGGTAGCCGAGGTCCACGCCGTGCGGCGTGCCGAAGACCCGTTCGAACGGATCCTCCAGCGCGGCCTGCGGCAGCAGCGAGAAGATCCCGCCGCCGTCGTTGTTCACCACCACCAGGCACAGGTCGGGCCGGGGCTCGCGCGGGCCGAGGATCAGGCCGTTCTGGTCGTGCAGCAGTGTGAGGTCGCCGATCAGCGCGTACGACGGGCCGTTGTGGGCCAGTGCGGCCCCGACGGCGGTGGAGACGAGGCCGTCGATGCCCGAGGCACCCCGGTTGGCCATCAGACGGAGTCCCCTGCGGGGCCGCATGGCCTGGTCGAGGTCCCTGATCGGCATGGACGACCCGCAGAACAGCAGCGACCCGTTGGGCAGCACCTCGGCGAGGTCCCTGGCCAGCCGCGGCTCGGTCAGCCCGGAGGAGTCGAGCACCGCGTCGATCGCCTCGCGGGCCACGTGGTCGGCGTGCCGCCAGGCGCGCAGCCAGGCGTCGCCGCCCGCGGCGATCGGGATCTCCACGGCCTGCGCGACCTGGGTGGCCGACCGGGTCGGGTCGGGCCACCGGGTGAGGTCGGGGGCCACCACGATGTGCTCCTCGGCCCGGCGCAGCCACGACAGCAGCGGGCGCGACAGGCCCGGGCGGCCGAGGGTGACCACCACGTCCGGCCGGTGGGCGTCGGCGAACTCCTGGTCGCCCAGCAGGAAGTGATAGGCCGAGACGGCGTGGTCGCCGTACCGGCCGCCGCCGTTGGGCTCCGACAGCACCGGCCAGCCCGCCATGCCCGCGGCGGCGACGTAGCGGCGCACGTTGGCGGCGCCGTCGCCGACCACCAGCACGCCGCGCCGGGTCGGCGGGATGTGCAGGGCCGCCGACGGCGGCGCGACCCGCGCCCGGAACCACGAGCCGGAGGCGTCCCCGTCGAGCGACTCGCACCACGACGCGTCGCCGTCGGGGATCAGCGGTTCGCGGAAGGCCACGTTGAGGTGGACCGGCCCGGGATCCGGCGGCCCGGAGGCCCGCTGGCAGGCCCGGCAGACCAGCGACCGCCAGTAGGCGACCTGGCCGGGGCGGTCCTCGGGCACGCCGACCTCGGCGAACCAGCGCACGGCCGATCCGTACAGCTTGATCTGGTCGATCGTCTGGTTCGCGCCGGTACCGCGCAGTTCGGGCGGGCGGTCGGCGGTCAGCACGAGCAGCGGCACGCCCGACTCGGACGCCTCGATCACAGCGGGATGGAAGTTCGCCGCCGCCGTCCCCGAGGTGCAGACCAGCGCCACCGGCCGCTCGGACCGCTTGGCCAGGCCGAGCGCGACGAAGGAGGCCGAGCGCTCGTCGACGCGCACGTGCAGGCGCACCCGCGAGTCGGCGTGCGCGGCGAGCGCCAGCGGCGCGGACCGGGAGCCGGGGGCGAGCACCACGTCGGTGACCCCGCAGCGCACCAGTTCGTCGATCAGTACGGTCGCGAGCGCGGTCGCCGGGTTCACCGCCGCGCCTCCCGAACGCCCCGGTAGGCCCGGTTTGTGTCCAACCGCCCGTCTCCTCCCGTTCCCGAAGCCGTCAGCGTACGGCACACCGGGGCAAACCCCGTCACACCACGCCCTATGGGCGGCGGGGGAACTTCCCGAAGTCGGGCCTGCGCTTCTCCTTGAACGCGTCGCGGCCCTCCTGGGCCTCCTCGCTCATGTAGTAGAGGAGCGTGGCGTCGCCGGCGAACTGCTGCATGCCGGCCGCGCCGTCGGTCACCGCGTTGAGCGCGCCCTTCAGCATGCGCAGGGCGAGGGGAGACTTCTCCAGCAGCTCGCGGGCCCACTGGACGGTCTCCTCCTCCAGCCGCTCCAGGGGCACGACGGCGTTGACCAGGCCCCACTGGAGGGCGGTCTCGGCGTCGTACTGACGGCACAGGTACCAGATCTCGCGGGCCCGCTTCAGGCCCACGGTCTCGGCCAGCAGCCAGGAGCCGTACCCGCCGTCGAACGAGCCGACCTTCGGGCCGGTCTGGCCGAACCTCGCGTTGTCGGCGGCGATCGTCAGGTCGCAGCACACGTGCAGGACGTGGCCGCCGCCGATGGCGTAGCCCGCCACCATCGCGATGACCGGCTTGGGACAGCGCCGGATCTGCACCTGCAGGTCCAGGACGTTGAGCCGGCCGACGCCGTGGGTCTTGTCGTCCACGTAGCCGTCGTCGCCGCGGATCTTCTGGTCGCCGCCCGAGCAGAACGCCCTGTCGCCCGCGCCGGTGAAGATGATCACGCCGACCTCGGTGTCCTCCTGCGCCCGGTTGAAGGCGTCCCGGAGCTCGAACAGAGTCGTCGGGCGGAAGGCGTTGTGCCGCTCGGGGCGGTTGATCGTGATCTTCGCCATCCCCTCCGCGGTCTCGTAGAAGATGTCCTCGTACTCGCCCGACCGCTTCCAGTCGACCCCGCTCGTCACGCTCACTCCTTCACCGTCAGAGTTCACCAGTCGCCGGCACGCCGTCACCAGTACGCCGTCACCGGCCGGGCGGTCGCCTCCCGCCACCGCGCCGGGACTAACCTTACGACCGTGCTCAGCCGTCCAGGACACCGCCCGCGAACGCACCCGGGAGAGCGGCCGGTCCACGCCCTGGTCCTGCCGGCCGGTCCCGCCCTGTACGACGCGGTGCGGCGGGCCCTGACGGGCGACGGACCGGCCGTGCTGCCGCTCTCCCCCGACCTGCCGCGGCCCGCGCTGGAGGCCGCGCTCGCCGCGCTGCGCCCCACACACGTGGTGACCCCCGACGGCGTACGGCGTGAGCCGGGCGGCGTTCCGTCCGGCGCGGCGCTGATCATCGCGACGTCCGGCTCGACGGGCGCGCCCAAGGGCGTCGAGCTGACGGCGGAGGCGCTGCTCGCGTCGGCCCGCGCCTCGCTGGCCCGCCTCGGGGCCGGGGAGGGCGACCGCTGGCTGTGCTGCCTGCCGCCCTCGCACATCTCCGGGGCGCAGGTGCTCGTCCGGTCGCTGCTGTGCGGCGCCGAGCCGATCGTCCACCCGCGCTTCTCCCCCGCCGCGGTCGCCGCGAGCGGCGCGGACCACGTCTCCCTCGTCCCCACGCAGCTGCGGCGGATGCTCGACTCCGGGGCCGGCGTCGCGGCCTTCCGCACGATCCTGCTCGGCGGGGCCGCCGCCCCCGCCGGACTGCTGGCCGAGGCGCGCGCCGCCGGCGCCCGGATCGTCACGACGTACGGCATGAGCGAGACGAGCGGCGGATGCGTGTACGACGGCGTGCCGCTCGACGGCGTGGACGTCGCGATCGGCGGCGACGGGCGGGTGCGGATCGCGGGCCCGGTGCTGCTGTCCGGTTACCGCCTCCGCGACGAGCCGCATCTCGACGACGGCTGGTTCGTCACCTCAGACCTCGGATCCGTCGAGGACGGGCGGCTCACGGTGCTGGGCCGGGCCGACGACGTGATCAACACGGGCGGCCGGAAGGTCGTGGCCGGCGCGGTCGCCGAGGTCCTCTCCGGGCATCCGGCCGTACGGGACGTGGTCGTGGTGGGCAGGTCCGACCCGGAGTGGGGCGAGATCGTGGTGGCGGTCGTCGCCGGGAAGACCGGGGCGAAGGTCGGGCTGGACGACCTGCGGGCCTTCGCCAAGGAGCGGCTGCCCGCCTACGCGGCGCCGCGCGCGGTCGAGCTGGTGCCCCGGATTCCGCTCCTGCCGAACGGCAAACCGGATATGGTCGCACTCAGGAACCGGAACCGCGGATGACCTTCCTGCGTCATAGAAGCAGGGACGTCTACTGAGAGCGCTCGACCGGGAGCAGGGGAAGGGGGACGCCGCATGCGACCGATCCGGCTCACGCCGGCCCACAAGATGATGGCCTCCGCCGTGCTCGTGAGCCTCGTCATCCTGGGCGGTGCCTCGGTCACCGCCGCCGCGTTCGCCGCCCGGCTGGACAAGGTCGTGCAGAACGCCCCCGCCGTCAAGCTCGGCCCCGCCCCCACCGAGGATCCCGGCACCGGGGACTCCTCCGTGGTGTCCAAGGACCTCACCGACGACCCCGAGCAGGTCGGCGGCTACTGGACGCCGGAGCGTCTGGAGGACGCGAGCCCGATGCCGGTGCCCGAGCTCAGCATCGACATCGTCACGCCCAACGACTGAGGAAACGGCTCAAACGGCCCGCACGGCCGAACCGGAAGATCTGCCCTGCCGAGTCTGGGAACAAACCGGGCACGAGAGCGTTATTGATACTGGTGCGCTGAGCCGCCGGACGCCGCGCCCCGATCACAAGCATTTGAAACCCCGAATCGATCATGAACTCCGCAAGGAGGAGGTGTCTTCATGCCCCGGACCGCCGTGGCGAACTCGCACGAGCGCGAGGTGACCCCGACGACGCTCGACCGGCTCCTGGAGCGCGGCCGTACGCAGGGTCGCCTTTCCCTGTCGGAGCTGCGCGAGGCCTTCGCAGAGGCCGGCGTCAGCCCCGTCGAGGGTCGCTCCATCCTCCGCGAGCTCACCGAGGCGGGCGTGAACCTGGCCGCCGAGAACGAGCCGGGCCTCACCGCCGGCGCGCGGACGCCCGCGCAGAAGTCGACGCAGAAGTCCACGCAGACCTCCGGAGAGGCGCCCGCCAGGAAGTCGCGCCGGGCCGCCCAGGCCGCGGCCCAGGCCGCCGGGGACGCGCCCGCCCGCGGCGGCGCCGCGAAGAGGCGGACGACCAAGGCGAACGCCGACGCCACCGCCGAGGAGCCGTACGACGAGGACGTCGCCGGCGCCGAGGCGGAGGCCGAGGCGGCGGACAACGAGCCGCTCGACCTCGACGACACCTCCTCGGTCATGGGCGACTCGGTGCACACCTACCTGAAGTCGATCGGCCGCCGCACGCTGCTCACCGCCGCCCAGGAGGTGGAGCTGGCCAAGCGCATCGAGGCCGGGTTGTACGCCGAGTACAAGCTGGAGACGGCCCTGGAGAGCGGCGGCCACCTGCCCGCGCACGTCCGCGAGGACCTGGAGTGGGCCATCGAGGACGGCCGCAGGGCCAAGGACCACATGCTGGAGGCCAACCTCCGGCTGGTCGTCTCGGTGGCCAAGAAGTACACCGACCGGGGCATGGCCCTGCTCGACGTGGTGCAGGAGGGCAACCTCGGCCTGATCCGGGCGGTCGAGAAGTTCGACTACACCAAGGGCTACAAGTTCTCCACGTACGCCATGTGGTGGATCCGGCAGGCCATCCAGCGCGGCTTCGCCGACTCGGCCCGCACCATCCGGCTGCCCGTCCACGTGCTGGAGATGCTGTCGAAGCTGTCCCGCGTGGAGCGTGACATGCACCAGCGGCTGGGCCGGGAGCCCACCCCGGAGGAGCTCGCCGCCGAGCTGGACAAGACGCCCGACCAGATCGAGGAGCTGCTGCGCACCAGCCGGCAGCCGATCAGCCTCGACTCGACCATCGGCGAGGACGGCGAGACCCGCATCGGCGACCTCATCGAGGATGTCGACTCGCCCGAGGCGTCCGAGGTCGTCGACCGGCAGCTGCTGGCCGAGCAGCTCAAGGGCGTGCTCGGCAACCTGTCGCCGCGCGAGGCCAAGATCATGAGCCTGCGGTTCGGCCTGGCCGACGGCAAGCCCCACACGCTGGACGAGATCGGCAAGCACCTGGGCCTGACCCGGGAGCGGATCCGCCAGCTGGAGAAGGAGTCGCTCTCCAAGCTGCGCCACCCGAGCAACACCCGGCCCCTGCTCGACTGGGCCAGCTGAGATCCGGCCCGGCCGAGATACAGCCTGAACGACGTACGGCCCGCGCCCCTCGGGGGTGCGGGCCGTACGGCTGTCTCAGGAGCGGGCGGTCAGCCGCGGGCGGAGGCGAGGCCTCCGCGCACGTCGCGCGGGGTCAGCCGGGCGGGCTCGCCCGTACGGCCGGCGCGGGGCACCCGCGGGATGCCGCTGAGCCGGTGCGCCTCGCGCATCGTGCGCAGGCGGTTCACCTCGTCGGTCCACAGGGCGCCGTCGGGCGTCGCCCGTCCCTTGCGCCGGGCGATCCTGCTGTCGTAGGACTTCACCCCGAAGGTCGCGCGCTGTCCCGCCTCGGCGGCGCGCAGCGCCTCGGTCAGCGCGGTGTCCAGGCCCAGGGCCGCCTCGCGGAGCACGGGCAGCGGCGCCCCGGCCGCCTTCGCCTCCTGGAACCGCCGCTGCGCCACCCGGACCTTCTCCAGCACGTCGCCGAAGTTCCGCCGGATCTCCAGATCCGCGTGGTAGCGGACCTCCGCCTCCCGGCTCACCCGCGGACGGAAAAACGCCATCGTCAGCCCCTTAGGTATCCACCCTGTGCAGTCACGTCGTGCACTCGGTAGCGTACGCGGTCCACGCGAGGCCTCGCACCGCAGGGTGCGCCGCCCTTTACGAAGTAAGGAAAGCTGTGGCAGCATGATCGCCATGCCTGCCAAGCGACCACCCGTGCCGCTGTCCCGGGAACGGATCATCGACGCCGCCCTGCACATCGCCGACGGCCAGGGCCTGCGCCGGCTGACCATGCGCCGGCTGGGCGACGCCCTCCAGGTGGAGGCGATGGCGATCTACCATCACCTGCCCCGGGGCAAGGAGGCGCTGATGGACGCGCTCGCCGAGCACGTGACGACCGTACGCGTCGACCCCGCCGAGGCGCCGGGCTGGCAGGACAGGGCCCGCGCCTGGGCCAGGGCGAGCCGCGCCGCGCTGCTCGAACACCCCGGCGTGCTGTCGCTGGCCCTCACCAAGCCGCCGAAGGGCTCGGCCCTGATCGCGATCAGGGAGCAGACCGAGCAACTGGGCGAGGCCGGCGCGCGCGACCCGGAGGCGGCCGTACGGGCGCTGCGGGCGTACGTCTTCGGCAGCGTCGCGGTGGAGGTCCAGCGGTCGGGGTGGGCCGACCCGGACGCGACCGTGCGCGACGCGCGGACCGCCGAGGGCGAGCGCGACTTCGAGCACGGCCTCGACGCGCTGATCAGCGGACTAGGCGGACAACACGGCGGACGACACGGCGGCTGACACCGGAGCTGTGGCCTCCTGGTTACCGGATGGTCGGCGTGTCGAGGTTGGAGCGTTATCTCGAATGGGGCATTCTTGTGTACTAGGTCACATCAGTGTGTGTGAGGCCGCTCGGGGGGTGTGGTCGGGTCCCCAGCCCGACCGGCGGAAATGCCCCGAACGGACTATGTCATGCGGATGGGGCCGAACCGCAGACTGGAGTAGTCCGATGTGTCGTACGTCATACACGGCGCGGCGGACACCCGGCGGAACACACGAACGTAAGACGAACGATAAAGAACACGGGGAGCCCCGGCGATGTGCCCTCATGAACCGGCCTGTCCCACTGCGGACGCGAAGGACCGAGAAGCCGCCCGAACGGTAGCCTGCCACCCCGAGCAGGGCTGGAGCCTGCTCTGCAACGGCGTGGTGCTGTTCGAGGACACCGGGGAGCTGTTGCCGGACGGCGGCGTCATCGCTCCGCACCGCCCCACCGACATGGCGATCAGCGCGGCCTAGCGGAGTAGCAGGTCTCCTGCTCCAGCAGCCACGGGAGCAGCCACCGCGCCACCTCCTCGCCCACCCGGGCGGGGTTCTTCCGGAACTCGTGCCCCTCCCCCGGGAGGACCACGAGACGGGCGGCGTCCTTCTCGTCCGGCACGCCGAACGGATCCCGATCCCCGCTGACGACGAGCACAGGGGTCCCCGCCTGCCGAAGCTCCTCCGCCCGCGACCGCTCAGGTCTCCCCGGCGGGTGCAGCGGGAAGGCGAGCGCCACCACCGCCCCGGCCCCCGCCGCACGTGCCGTGCGGCAGGCGACCCGCGCGCCGTTGCTCCGCCCGCCCTGGACGAGCGGCAGGCCCGGGTGACGGGCCCGCAGCGCGGCGACGACGGCCAGCCACGCCTCGTCCTGTTTCACGGCCGATCCCGGCGCCCGGGCGCCGCGCAGCCGGAACGGCTGGACCACCCGCGCGACCGTCACCCCCGCCGGCAGCACGGCCTCCCGTACGGCGAGCAGGTCGGGGGCGTCCACCCCGCCGCCGGACCCGTGCGTCAGCACCAGCAGCAGCCGGGCGCCCGGGGCCTCGTCCACCTCCGCCAGCGCCGGACCGTGCGGAGTCTCGATCTCCACCGCGGTTCCCATGCGGCGACCGTATCGGCTCCGCCCCGGGCAGGAGGTGCGGACCCTCCGTGGGGAGGATGGCAGGCCCCGCGAATGTGGGCCAGAATGTCAGGGTGCCGGAGATCGCATCGCAACCGCCCGCCGCCGGGCAGGGCCACAGGCCGCCGCAGCAGGCGGGAACGCCGTCGACCCGGGAGGACCTGCGCGCCGTCATGGCGGCCCGCCGGGACCTCGGCCCGGAGTACGAGGACGCGCTGGTCGACTCGTTTCTCGACAAGCTCGACGTGGAGATCGCCGCGCGGGTCCGCAACGAGGTCGCCGCGCAGATCGGCCACCAGCCGATGCCCGGGAGGCGCCCGAAGGACAGCTCGGTGGGCGTGGCCCTGGGCTCGCTCGGCATCGGCATCCCGCTGACCGCGATCGCCGCGGGCGCCGCGAACGGGCCGGGGCTCCTGCTCGCCTGGGGCGGGATCGTCGCCGTCAACCTGGCGTACGCGCTGAGCCGCCGCACACACCGCTGACAGACAGGCCCCGGCCTGTCAGGCCTCGACGCTCTCCATGACCGGGCCGACGTCCCGGCCGAGGCGCAGCCGCACCTGCTCGGCGAGCGCCCGGTCGGGGTGGTCGAGGCCGTAGCGCCACACGGTCCCGGCATCCGCGTCGCGCCCCCGCAGGGGCAGCGTGCGGGCCAGCAGTTCGATCGCCAGCGCGCCGGTCTCGGCGTCCGGGCCCTCCCCGCGGCCCTCCTCCACCGCGCCGGCGAACTGGGCGCAGGCCATCTCCAGGTGCGCGATGCCGAGCAGCACGCGCAGACGCGCCCGGTCGGCCACCGCGGGCACCGACAGCGCCTCCAGCAGCACGTCGGCGGCCCGCTCCGGCTCCCCCTCGGCGAGCAGCCGCTCCGCCATCTCCTCCACGACGGCCGACAGGCCCGCCGCCGCCTCGGCGCGGTCGGGCGCCTGTTCGTCCGCGGCGAGCTCCGCGAAGATCGCCGCCGCCGCGTCGAGGTCGCCCGTCTCGGAGAGCCGGTGCGCCTGGTCGAGCCGGCCGGGCCGCCCGGGGTCGATGGCCGTCATGAGGTGGCCTCGCAGAGGTCGCAGGGACAGGAACCGTGCATCCGCGATCTTAACGAGCCCGGCCTCCGGGCGGGGCCGACATGCGCAACCGGTCAGTCCTCGTACGCCTCCAGGGGCGGGCAGGAGCAGACGAGGTTGCGGTCGCCGTACGCCTGGTCGATGCGGCGCACCGGCGGCCAGTACTTGTCGTCGCGCAGGCCGGGCACCGGGTAGGCCGCGACGGCCCGCGAGTAGGGGTGGGCCCAGTCGCCGGCGGTGAGGCACTCGGCCGTGTGCGGCGCGTTGCGCAGCGGGTTGTCGGCCTTGTCGTACTCGCCCGACGCCACCTTGGCGATCTCGCCCCGGATCGCGATCATCGCGTCGGCGAAGCGGTCGAGCTCGGCCAGGTCCTCGCTCTCGGTCGGCTCGATCATGAGCGTCCCGGCGACGGGGAACGACATCGTGGGCGCGTGGAAGCCGTAGTCGATCAGCCGCTTGGCCACGTCGTCGACGGTGACGCCGGTCTCCTTGGTGATCTGGCGCAGGTCGACGATGCACTCGTGCGCGACCAGGCCGTCCCGGCCGGTGTAGAGGACCGGGTAGTGCGGCGCGAGGCGCCGGGCCAGGTAGTTGGCCGACAGGATCGCCTGCTCGGTGGCCTGGCGGAGGCCGTCGCCGCCCATCATCCGGACGTACGCCCAGGAGATCGGCAGGATGCCCGCCGAGCCGTACGGCGCGGCCGACACGTGCGCGGGCAGGTGCTCCGCGAGGTGGGCCTTGACCGCGACCGGGCCGACGCCGGGCCCGCCGCCGCCGTGCGGGATGCAGAAGGTCTTGTGCAGGTTCAGGTGGGAGACGTCCGCCCCGAACTCGCCCAGCCGGGCCAGGCCGACCAGCGCGTTGAGGTTGGCCCCGTCCACGTAGACCTGTCCGCCGGCCTCGTGGACCCGCTCGCAGATCTCGACGATCGTCTCCTCGTACACGCCATGGGTGGACGGATACGTCACCATGATCGCGGCGAGCGAGTCGCGGTGCTTGCCGATCTTCGCGGCGAGGTCGGCGAGGTCGACGTTGCCGCTCTCGTCGCAGGCCACCACGACGACCCGCATGCCCGCCATGACGGCGCTGGCGGCGTTGGTGCCGTGGGCGGACGACGGGATGAGGCAGACGTCGCGGCCGTCCTCGCCCCGGGAGCGGTGGTAGGACCTGATCGCCAGCAGCCCGGCGAACTCGCCCTGCGAGCCGGCGTTCGGCTGGATCGACACCCGGTCGTAACCCGTGACCTCGGCCAGCCAGCCCTCCAGGGTCGCGATCAGCTCGGCGTACCCCTCGGCCTGCTCCGCCGGCGCGAACGGGTGGATCGCGGCGAACTCCGGCCAGGTGACCGGCTCCATCTCGGTGGTCGCGTTGAGCTTCATCGTGCAGGAGCCCAGCGGGATCATCGAGCGGTCGAGCGCGACGTCCCTGTCCTGCAGCCGCCGCAGGTAGCGCAGCATGGCCGTCTCGGAGCGGTGGGAGTGGAAGACCGGGTGGGCGAGGAAGCCGGAGGTCCGCTGCAGGCCCGCGGGGATCGCGTCGGAGGTCGCCCGGTCGAGGTCCTCGACCACGGTCCCCGGCACGCCGAACGCCTCCCAGACGGCCCGCAGGTGGGCGACGACGGTCTTCTCGTCGCAGGCCACCCCGACGTGGTCGGCGTCCGCCAGGCGGAGGTTGACGCCCCGCTCGGCGGCGGCGGCCACGACCCGCTCCGCCCGGCCCGGCACGCGGGCGAGCACGGTGTCGAAGAACTCGTCGTGGACGATCTCCACGCCCCCCTCGCGCAGCCCGGCGGCGAGGACGGCCGCGTGCCGGTGCGCCCGCTGGGCGATCCTCCGGAGGCCGTCGGGGCCGTGGTAGACGGCGTACATCGAGGCCATGACGGCGAGCAGGACCTGCGCGGTGCAGATGTTGCTGGTGGCCCTCTCCCGCCGGATGTGCTGCTCGCGGGTCTGCAGGGCCAGCCGGTAGGCCGTACGGCCGTCGGCGTCCACCGAGACGCCGACCAGGCGGCCCGGCATCTGCCGCTGCAGGCCCTCGCGGACCGCCATGTAGGCCGCGTGGGGGCCGCCGTAGCCCAGCGGGACGCCGAAGCGCTGGGAGGAGCCGACGGCGATGTCGGCGCCCTGCTCGCCCGGGGGCTCCAGCAGGGTCAGCGCCAGCAGGTCGGCCGACGCGACGAGCAGCGCGCCGGCGGCGTGCGCCCGCTCGGCCAGCGCCCGGAACGACGCCACGCGGCCGCTCGCGCCCGGATACTGGACGAGGACCCCGAAGCACTCGGGCAGGTCGCCCGCGAGGTCCGACTCCACCAGCGTGATGCCGAGCGGCTCCGCGCGGGTCGCCAGCACGGCCTTGGTCTGCGGCAGCGCGTCGGCGTCGACCACGAAGACGTCCGCCTTGACCTTGCTCGCGCGCCGCGCCAGCGTCATGGCCTCGGCCGCGGCGGTCGCCTCGTCCAGCAGGGACGCGCCCGCGACGTCGAGGCCGGTGAGGTCCGACACGACCGTCTGGAAGTTCAGCAGGGCCTCCAGCCGCCCCTGCGAGATCTCCGGCTGGTACGGCGTGTACGCGGTGTACCAGCCCGGGTTCTCCAGCACGTTGCGGAGGACGACCCCCGGAGTGATCGTGTCGTGGTACCCCAGGCCGATCATGGGGGTCAGCACCCGGTTGCGGGCGGCGATCGCGCGCAGATCGGCCAGCGCCTCGGCCTCCCCCGCCGCCTCGGGCAGGTTCAGCGGGGTCCGCGTGCGGATCGCCTCGGGCACGGCCACGGCGAGCAGGTCGGCCGTCGACTCGTAGCCGACGACCTCCAGCATCCGGGCGCGGTCGTCGTCGGAAGGACCGATGTGACGGGTCGCGAAAGGCGGGGCGGAAAGATCCTCAAGCGTCGAGCGGTCGGTCATGACAGGGGCCTCCTGGGCGGGTCGAGACCTGCGGCGACCGCCTCGCGCCCGTGGGCGCGACCGGCCGTGATGCGGTCTCCCCCTCTGTCATCGGACCTGAGAGCTTCACCGGGCCGCCGGGCCCGGCTTTCCCCTTCGGTGAGGCGCCGCCTGGCCGGCGGGCCTGCTTTTCAGAGTCGCCTCGTCCGTGCGGTACGGATGCCTGAGAGTTTCCGGGGAGGTTTGCTCCTTCGGCGCCCCTGCAACTTCAGGGGTCTCTCCCGCACGAGGTCGTCGGCCGTGTCCACTCTACCCGGTTACTTCCGTTGTACCCGTTTCTCAGCCGGTCTTGCGGGCCTTCCTGCGACGGGCCAGCTCGTCGGCGGGATGGTCCCCCTCCGCATCCGGGGAGGATTCCGCGCGCTCACCCGGCAGCTCGGCCAGGGAGCCCTCCACCTCCCGCCAGACCCGCCCGAGCGCGATGCCGAACACGCCCTGGCCGCCCTGCAGCAGGTCGATCACCTCGTCGGCGCTGGTGCACTCGTAGACGCTCACGCCGTCGCTCATCAGGGTGATCTGGGCCAGGTCGTTGACGCCGCGGTCGCGCAGGTGCCGTACGGCGGTGCGGATCTGCTGGAGGGAGACCCCCGTGTCGAGGAGACGTTTGACGACCTTCAGGACGAGGATGTCGCGGAAGCTGTAGAGTCGCTGCGAACCGGACCCCTGAGCTGCTCTTATGGTCGGGAGCACCAGTTCGGTCCGGGCCCAGTAGTCGAGCTGCCGGTAGGTGATCCCGGCCGCCGCGCACGCCGTCGGCCCGCGGTAACCGATGTTCTCGGGCAGCGCCGTCGGCTGCTCGTCGAACAGCAGACCCTGTTCACCGGCGCGCTCGCGTGCCGCCCGCCGAACCGGGTCGTGCTGGCCGGCCGACCTACCCTCGCCGCTGCTGACCGCCACTGCGGACCTCCGGCTTTCTCTCATCCCACGGTCTGATCTGGGGGTTCGCGAATTACAACCGTGGTTTCCCTTGCACCGTAGGACCGGGGCCACCGTCAGTCAACGACCCCGTCCGGCGCGTCGTGAAGCGTAATTTCCCGAAATCGTGCGGCACGTCAGCCCGCTCGCCCGAAGTCTTCCGGTGTGATTTTGTCCAGGAACTCGCGGAACTTCTCCACTTCGTCTTCCTGGTCGTCGGGCATGCTCACACCCGCCTCCTGGATGACGTCCTCACTCGCGTAGATCGTCGCCCCCGTACGCAACGCCAGTGCGATCGAGTCCGAAGGGCGGGCGCTCACCTCGACCCCGTTCGAGAACACCAGGTCGGCGAAGAAGATCCCGTCGCGGAGCGCGACGATGTTGACGGTGCGCAACCGCACCCCCAACGCCTCAAGCACATCGCGGAACAAGTCGTGGGTCAGCGGCCTCGGCGGGGGCTCCTCCGCCTGGGCCAGCGCGATGGCGGTCGCCTCGGTCATGCCAATCCAGATCGGCAGGTACCGATCACCGCTCGCCTCCTTCAGGAGAACGATCGGCTGGTTTGTGGGCATCTCAACGCGAACCCCCACGACCTCCATCTGCAACACGGGCGGCTCCGTCTCAAGCGTCGCGGCATATCACCAGGCATTCAACGTAACACCCGCCAGGGAGCGGATGTGCCGGTCACCGCCCCATCAGCCCACCTCTACTGGCCCAGAACGCCACGAACGCTGCTACGCAACAACGCATTGTGCAGTTCCTGGAGAAGACCGGACATCTCGCGGGCGGTCTCGTCGGCCTCCGCGATCGCTCCCGTCGCCTTCCGGCGCAGCACGGGCGCCACCGCCTGCTCGATCAGGCCGGCCTCCCGCTCCACCAGAGCCCGCACCGCCCGGAGGTGCCGCGCGCGCAGGCCGAACCGCGCCAGCGCCCCCACGCTGCGCGCGATCTCCAGCGCCTCGCCGTCGTAGCGGCGGGCGACCGGCGCGACCAGGCCGAAGCTCTCCATCTCGGCCAGGGTCTCCTCGTCGATGCCCGCGGCCTCGATGAGCTCGTCCCTGCTGAGACGCACCGCCGGCGGGCCGTCGGAGACGCTCTGCGGGCGTGCCACCTGCCCGTCCAGCTGATCCTTGATCACCCGGAGGGGCAGGTACTGGTCACGCTGCGCCCGCAGGATGTACCGCAGGCGCTCCACGTCGTTGTAGGTGAACTTGCGGTAGCCCGAAGGGCTCCGCTGGGGCTCGATGAGCCCTTCACCCTCCAGGAACCGGATCTTGGAGACGGTCACGTCGGGGAACTCGGCCTGCAGCTGGCCGAGCACCTCCCCGATACTCATGAACGCCCGTACGGCCTGTGCGCTCATGACTTCTCCTCCTCACCGATCACAGCCCTCCAGGACCACGCGTGAGGAACACCAGCCGGAACTTGCCGATCTGCACCTCGTCGCCGCCCTGCAACGGGGACTCCTCGATGCGTTCCCGGTTGACGTAGGTGCCGTTCAGGCTGCCCACGTCGCGGACCGTGAACTGGCCGCCGCGGCGGTAGAACTCGACATGCCTCCTGGACACGGTTACATCGTCCAGGAAAATGTCGCTTTCCGGGTGGCGACCCGCCGTAGTGAGATCGCTGTCGAGCAGAAAACGGCTGCCCGCGTTCGGGCCGCGCATGACCACAAGGAGAGCCGTGCCGGGCGGCATCTGCTCGATCGCGGACCGGTCCGGAAGCAGCGTCTGGCCCGTCTCCGCCTCCAGCGCCTCCAGGGAGATCGTCGAGGTGGTGTCGGCTGCGACGGGCGCCGGAGCGCTCAGCGGCGAACCGCACCGTGAACAGAAACGGGCATCCTCGGGGTTGGCATGACCGCACTGCGTGCAGTAGACGCTGGGCATCGAACGGCTCGGCCTCTCTCACGACTCTCACGACTTGCTCGGGACTGGCTCAAACTGCGAATGCCGCAACTTACGCTGATCAGGCACAAAGGTCAAGAAGCCGCGGCTGGGCGTGGACTGACCAACGCTACAGCCCACAGAGGTTCAAGGTCCATCCCGACACATGCATCCCCCGCATCCCATCCTGATCACGAAAGAGGGAGCAGGGGTTCGGCAGGGGTCAGCAGGGGCCGGCACGGCTCAGCAGGAGCCGGCGGCCTGCTCGACCACGTGGGCCCAGCGTTCCAGGAGTGCCTGGGCGCCGTCCACGTCGTGGCCCTCGGCCCACAGGTGGGTGACGGCCTCGGCGGGGTCGGGCAGCACGAGCGCCCAGCTTCCGTCCTCCTCGACGACCCGGACGCCGTCGGTGGTGTCCAGGCGGTGGCCCTCGGCGGCCTCGACGACCGAGCGCATCACGGCCCCCTTGTGCGCCCACGGCGTCGGGACGGTCCGCTTCAGCAACCTGGCCTCCGGGATGCGGGCGTCGATCTGGCTGAGCGACAGCCGGGTGCGCGCGACCAGGCCGAGCAGGCGCAGGAACACGGCCAGGCCGTCCAGGGTCGGCCCGAACTCCGGGACGATGAAGCCGCCCCGCCCGTCGCCCGCGAAGATCGTGTCGGGGTGCCGGGCCGCCCGGGTCAGCGTGTCGAGGCTGGTGGCCGTCCAGTCGACCTGCACGCCGTGGAAGCGGCACACCATCTCCGCCACCCTGGTCGTGGTGACCGGCAGCGCCACCCGGCCGCCGCGCCGCTCGGCCGCGACCAGGTCGAGCACGACGAGCAGCGCCCGCTCCTCGCTGATGAGCTGGCCCATCTCGTCGACCAGGGACACCCGCTCCCCCACCGGGTCGAACCGTACGCCGAAGGCGGCCCGGGCGGAGGCGACCAGGTCCGCCAGGCGCTGCAGGTCGCGGCGCCGCTCGGCGAGGGTCTCGGTGGGCGAGGCGTCGTCGAGGCGGTTGTTCACGGTCAGCACGTCGACCCCGGCCCGGCCGAGCAGGCTGGGCAGCACCAGCGAGGACGTGCCCCCGGCGCAGTCGACCACGACCTTCATCTCGGCGTCCTTCACGCCGTACATGTCGACGCAGGCCAGCAGTTCCCTGGCGTAGGTGTCGACGGCCCTGGCGGGGAACGTCAGCTCGGCGATCTCGCCGGGGAAGGCCCGGCGGTACTCCTGCCGGGTGAAGACCCGCTCCAGCTTGCGCTGCGCCGCCTGCGACAGGTCCGAGCCGGTCTCGTCCATGAACACGATGTCCACGCTCTGCGGGTCGCCCGCGGTCGTGCGCAGGAAGATGCCGCCCCTGACGTTCTCGCGGGAGGTGTTGAACCGGGCCACCGGCAGGGCGGCGGCCTCCAGGTCGACGACGTTGATCGCGCTGGAGTTCAGCGCGCTGATCACCGCGCGCTTCAGCGCCCGCGCCGCACGTGAGGCGTCGCGGGCGGTGACCACCGTGTCGCCCTTCTTCAGGGTCGTGGCGTACGCGCTGGCGAGCCGTACGCACAGCTCGGGGGTGATCTCCACGTTGACCAGCCCGGAGACGCCCCGGGGGCCGAAGAGGCTGCGCTGGCCGCGCGACTCCCAGATCACGCTGGTGTTGACGACGGTGCCTGCCTCGATCGTCTTGAACGGGTAGATCTTGACCCCGGAGGAGACGTACGCCTCGGCCTCGATGACGCACTCGTCGCCGACGACGGCGTTCTCCTCGATCCGGGCGCCGGTCATGACGTCGGTGTTCTTGCCGATCACGCATCCGCGCAGGTGCGCGGCGGGGCCGACGTACACGTTGTCGCTGACCACCGCGCGGTGCAGGAAGGCGCCCTCCTTGACCACCGCGTTGCTGCCGAGCACGGTGTACTCCCGCAGCTCGGCTCCGGCCTCGACCTTGGCGTAGTCGCCGATGTAAAGGGGCCCCTTGAGCACCGCCTCGGGGTCGACGGAGGCGCCCTCGGCGGCCCACACGCCCGGAGCCAGCTCGAAGGCGTCGAAGTCGACCTTGACCTTGCCCTCCAGCACGTCGGCCTGCGCCTTGAGGTAGCTCTCGTGCGTGCCGACGTCCTCCCAGTAGCCCTCGGCGACGTAGCCGAACAGCCGGCAGCCCCGCTCCAGCAGGCGGGGGAAGATGTCGGACGACCAGTCGACCGGCTGGCCGGGGGCGATCTCGTCGAGGACCGACGGCTCCATGATGTACACGCCGGTGTTGACCGTGTCGGAGAACACCTGCCCCCAGGTCGGCTTCTCCAGGAAGCGCTGGATGCGGCCGTTCTCGTCGACGATGATGATCCCGAACTCCAGCGGGTTGGGCACGCGCTTGAGCCCGATCGTGACCAGCGCCCGGTTCTCCCGGTGGAAGCGGAGCATGTCGGTCAGGTCGATGTCGGTGAGCGCGTCACCGGAGATGACCAGGAACCGGTCCTCGCGGAGCTTGTCGGCGGCGTTCTTCACGCTGCCCGCCGTGCCGAGGGGGACGTCCTCCGTGGCGTAGTGGAGGGTCATGCCGAGCTCGTCGCCGTCGCCGAAGTAGTTGCGGATGAGCGCGGCGAGGAACTGCACGGTCACCACGACCTCGGTGTAGCCGTGCCGTCTGAGCAGCCGCAGCACGTGCTCCATGATCGGCCGGTTGATGATGGGCAGCAGGGGCTTGGGCTGGTTGGCGGTCATCGGCCGCAGCCGTGTCCCCTCCCCGCCCGCCATGACGACGGCCTTCACGGGTCACCCCTTCGTTAGCTGGCGCACCTGTACGACATACAACACCCCCGCCCACCAATACAGACCAGTTCCCCAGATGGCGAAGGCCCATCCGAAGATCGCGGCAATCTCGGCGTACCAGCCGTCATGGGAGGCGAGGAACAGCAGCGGGAACGCGTACATGAGGGCGGCGGTGCCCGCCTTGCCGAGGAAGTGGACGGGCAGGGCGGGGCCGTATCCGTGCCGCCGCAGGACCGGCGGCATCCACAGCAGCAGGATGTCGCGCAGCGGCACCGCGAGCGCCAGCCACCAGGGGATGACGCCCCGCAGGACCAGGCCGACAAGCGTGGCGAGGATGTAGAGCCGGTCGGCGAGCGGGTCGATGAGGCGGCCGAGCCTGCTGGTCTGGTTCCACGCGCGGGCGAGCTTGCCGTCGAGCCAGTCGCTGAAGCCCGCGAGCATCAGCAGCGCGACGGCCCATCCGTCGGCCCGGGGGCCCAGCACGAGCCAGAGGAAGACGGGGACGCCGAGCAGCCGCAGGGCGCTCAGCAGGTTGGGAACCGTCCAGATCCGGTCCTCGGCAGCGTTCACGCCCCAGACCCTACATGCCGGTATCCCGGCCGTTCCGCGGAGCGGCGGCCCCGGCGGGGGCCGTCTGCGCGGCGACGAGCCGGGTGTAGCGCCCGCCCAGGGCCAGCAGCTCCTCGTGGGTGCCCCGCTCCACCACCGTGCCCCGCTCGACGACCAGGATCAGGTCGGCGTCCCGCACCGTGCTCAGCCGGTGCGCGATCACGATGCGGGTCTGCGTCAGGCGGGACAGCCGCGCCTCGATGCCGGCCTCGGTCGCGCTGTCCAGGTTGCTGGTCGCCTCGTCGAGCAGCAGCACCGTGGGGCGGGGCAGCAGCGCGCGGGCCAGGGCGAGGCGCTGGCGCTGCCCGCCCGACAGGCCGCCGCCCTCGACCAGGATCGTCTCGTAGCCCATCGGCATCGCCATGATCTCGTCGTGCAGGCCCGCGATCCGGGCCGCCTCGGCGATCCGGTCCAGGCCGGCCTCGGGGAGATTGAGCGCGATGTTCTCCCGGATCGTCCCGGTGAACAGCGACGGCTCCTGGGTGACCACACCGAACTGGCGGCGCAGCGACCGCGGGTTGAGCTCGGCCGCGGGAACGCCGTCGTACCGGATCTCCCCGGCCGTCGGCCGGTACAGGGCGAGCAGGAGGCGGGCGAGCGTGCTCTTGCCCGACCCCGAGGGACCGACCAGCGCGACCTTCTGCCCCGGCCGCACGACCAGTGAGACGTCGCGCAGCGTCCACGCGCCGCGCGGGTCGTGGCGGAAACCCACCCCGCGCAGCTCGATGCCGCCGCGCAGCCGCAGCACCTCGATCCCCGTGGACGGCTCGGGCTCGGCGGCGAGGATGTCCGACAGCCGGTCGAAGTGCGCCCCGGCCTGCTGAAGGCTGCGCAGGCTGGTCATCAGCGAGCCGATCGGGGTGAGCGCGGCGGTGGCCAGGGCGTTCAGCGCGAGCAGCGTCCCGAGGCTCAGCGACCCGTCGAGCACCCGCCACGCGCCGACCCACAGGAGCCCCAGCGGCGCGAGATGGCGCACCGCCCCGAGCGCCGCCTCGATGAGCCCCCGGACGAGCCCTCCCCGCACGTCGGCGTCGAGTTGCCGGGCGAACAGGTCCGACCAGCGCCGCATCGCCCGCGGCTCGGCCCCGGACGCCTTGAGCGTCTCGATGCCGCCGACGGCCTCCATCAGGCGGCCCTGCGTGTCGGCGAGAGCGGCCAGCTCGCGCCTGGTCAGCTCGCCCACCCGGCGGGCGGTGCCGAGCAGGAGGGCGGCCTGCCCCGCGGCGAGCAGCGCGAGGAAGGCGCCGAAGACCGGGTCCCAGGCGAAGACGAGCAGCAGGTAGACGAGGGCGAGCGGCCCGTCGAGCAACGACGAGAGGATCTGCCCGGTCAGCGTCTCGCGCAGGGCCATGACGCTGTTCGATCGGTTCACCAGGTCCGCCTTGCCGCGCACCGCGAAGTACCGGTACGGCAGTGCGACGAGGTGCGACACCAGATTCCGCGTCACCTCGCCGTCGGTGCGCGAACGGAGCGCGACGAGCAGCACCGAACGCAGGTAGCCCACCGCGAACTGGGTGACCACGGCGACCAGCACGGCCACGCCGAGGAGCGCGAGGAGCCCGGAGTCCCCGCGTGGGAGGATCCGGTCGACGACGACCTGGAACGCCGTCGCGAGCCCCAGGCCGAGCACCTGGAGCAGCACCGACGCCGCGAGCACCTGGGCGAGCAGGCCCTTCCTGCGGAGCACCAGGGCGCGCAGGAAGTCGCGCCGCCACGCCCGCGCGGCGCCGGACCGCACGCGGCGGAACCCCGGCTCCGGCTCGAACGCCAGCAGCACGCCGGTGAACCCGGCGTCGAACTCAGCGGGCGTGAGCCGCCTGCGTCCCTGGCCGGGGTCCATGATGTCCACGTGATCGGGGGTCCACCGCTCCACCACCACGAAGTGCTGGAACTCCCAGTGGACGATCGCGGGCATGGGCACCCGCCCGAGGTCGGCCGGCTCCAGCGAGAACGCCCTGGCCTTCAGGCCGAACTCCCGCGCGGCGCGGACGACGGCCAGCGCGCTCAGGCCGTCCCTGCCTACCTGGAGGTGGTCGGTGACCTCTTGGATGGTGGTGCGGTGGCCGTGGAAGGACAGGATCACGGCCAGGCAGGCCGCGCCGCACTCGGTCGCCGAGTTCTGCAGCAGGACCGGGACCCGTCTCACCCGCCACCCCTCAGGACCAGAGCGGTGAGAACGGCCAGCCCCGAGGCGAGCACCGCGACCGCGCACCAGAGCAGGACGAGCGCACGGTCGCCGACCTCTTTCACAGCGGCCGGGGCGGACGGCGGGGCGGCATGGCGGCGCAGCGCCTCGGCGCGGAAGATCTGCCCGTTCACCGCGTGCCGGTCCGCGCCGTGGTTCCCCAGAACCATTCGATCTTCGCGGCCCGGCGGCGTTCGTCGATCCACAGGTCGAAGACCCGCCGTTCGACGCGGCGGCGCGTGTCCGCGTCGAGCTCGGCGCCGGCCACGGAGATCACCTCGAGCAGGACGTCCGGGGCGGGCGAGACGACGTCGCCGGGGCGGGCGGTGCCGATCTCGGCCGCGGGCACGTCCTCGACGACCAGCCGGGCGCCGCGCGTTCGCTCCGCCAGTGCGAAGAAGCCTGCTCCGGCGTCGATCTCGGCCGCCGCCCGCCGGGCCGCCTCGGAGCCGGGGAAGGTGAGCCGGGCGACCCGGGCCGTGCCGAACTCCTCCCGGTGCTCCTCGAAGTACGGCTCGACCCGTCCGGCCGTCACCCGCTCGCGGACGCGGGCGACGGCCACCTCCCCCGCGACCAGCTCCCGGAGATCCACCGGGGTGAGGGAGCGGCGGTCCATCCACTCGCGCGTCCGTTCCACGGTGAGCAGCCCCCGGGCGCGCCGGAACGCGTCCACCGCCTCCTGGATCTCGTGGTCGGAGAGCTCGACCGGCGCCTCCTCCAGCTCCGCCTGGACGAGGGCGGCGGCGACGATCCGGTCCACCAGCCGGGCCTCGTCCCACAGGAAGTCGAGCCGGGCGACCGCGTCGACCACCTTGACCCCGACTCCGTCGATCCGCAGCAGCAGCGTCTCGCCGGCTCGCTGCACGCCCCGCAGGGGCCAGGGCAGTGCGCGGTCGGGGCACCAGGACAGCGACACGGTCCCCTCCCCCGGCCGTCTGATCAGAAGGTCGTAGTGGAGCGAGTCGTCGTAGTCCTCCCGCTGCCACAGCAGCCGGAAGCGCACGCCGGGATGGCGCTCCCGCAACTCCCGCAGGCGCTCCCGGGCCTCGGACGGCTCGGCGCCGTCCAGGCCGCGGAGGGTTTCAAGGGCGTCGGGCAGCATGTGCGGTCTCCTCTCGGACCGTGCCGTACATCAACAGGTCACACAACGCCGCGCCGATCGGCAGGCCGGTGGCCTTCTCGATCCAGAGCCACTGGCCACTGGGGTTGACTTCGAGGAAGACGTAGCGCCCGTCGGGGGTGAGGATGAGATCGATCGCTCCGTAGCGCAGGCCGAGCCGCCGCACGATCCGCACGCAGCGCCCGGCCACCTCCGGCGGCAGCTCGTGCACCTCATGGCGGGTGCCGCCCGGGTCGTAACGGCGCCAGTCGAGCCTCGTGTGGTTGCTCTCCTGGGAGTGGATCTCCGCCGCGAAGACGGCCCGCCCCACGACGGTCACCCGGAGTTCGACCCGCTTGGGCACGTATTCCTGGGTGACGACCGGGCCGAACCTGATCGCGTCCGCGTACGTCACGTCCCGGGTGGACACCGGTTCCGACATCCGGGCCACGCCCTCCCCGTCCGCGCGGGACGTCGCGGGAACGCCCACGGGCTTGGTGATGACGCGGCCCCGGTGCCGGTTGTAGAAGTCCAGGAACTCGTCGGGGTCGTTGGTGATCAGCGTGTCCGGCAGCTCGAATCCGAGACGACCGGCCAGGACCAGCTGTGACGACTTGCGCTGGGCCAGCCTCACCCGTTCCCTGGGCGCGGGGACCATGCGGCAGTCGAGCTGCTCCCACAGGTCCCCGGCGAACACCGCGCACTCCTGCTCGATGTACGCGCGTGCCACCGGGTCGGCGATCTCGGGATGCGCGACGGGAGCCTGGGGACGGCGGAACCACAACGCCGTCAGATGATCGAGATCGACGTCCGCCGTCTCCGTGCGCAGCCGCCGCCGCACCCGCCCGTCACGGTGGTAGACCGCGTCGAGCACCGCGCGGACCGGATAGCCGGCCGGGTCGAAGACGACCGGTTCCGCCCCCCGCGCGGCCAGCAGACGGGCCACGTGCTCCGCATGGGAGTCTCCGTCGATCGTGAGGATGAGTATTTCACCGGACATCTCTCGCCCTTTCTGGGGCTGTCTTCCTGATCGGGCTTCCCGATCGGGCGCGGGGCGCCGGAAGGGCGCCCCGCGCGCTCACTCGGAAGCGGTCGCTCAGAAGTCGAGGTCCTTGGCGTCGACGGTGCCGTCCGGGGTCATGACCTGGCTCGACCACTCGAACTTCCGGCCGCCGTTGACGAGGCGGAGGTCTCCCTCGTCGAGCTCCGGCCCGGCCGCCGCGATGTCGTCGATTCTGATCCTGTCCATGATGATCCCTCCCGCCGTCCGGGGACGGCGCGTTCTCCGGTGTGACGGCGCCCGATCGGGCGCCGGACACGAACGCTAGGAGGGCCTTCTCGACACCCGCTTCTCACGGCCTTGGGAGCGGCTAAACAACCGCTTGGGGCCGGGCCCTTCCTACACGCCGGCGTCCCGGCCGTTCCGTGGAGGCGTCACAGGGGTGAAGGCGGCGTCCACCAACCCGAAGCGGTGCGCCATCACCGCCGCCTGCGTGCGGTTGCGCAGGTCCAGCTTCTCGATCAGCGCTGCGACGTGGCTCTTCACGGTCGTGACGCCCACGTGCAGCCGCCCGGCGATCTCCGCGTTGGACAGGCCCACGCCGATCAGCGTCAGCACCTGCGCCTCGCGCTCGGTCAGGGCCGCGGGCGGCGGCAGCGTCTGCCGTTCGGCGGCCAGGGCCCGCTCGACGACCCGCCGCAGCACCGACGGGGCGAGCGGGGGCTCTCCCGCCGCGGCCCGCCGCACGGCCTCGACCATGTGGGCGGGCGGGTCGTCCTTGACCAGGAACCCGAGCGCGCCCGCGCCCAGCGCGGCGTAGAGGTTCTCGTCCTCGGCGAACGTGGTGAGCACGACGATCCGGGCGGACGGCCGGGCGGCGAGGATCCTGCGGGTGGCCTCCAGCCCGTCCACGCGCGGCATGCGCAGGTCCATCAGCACGACGTCGGGACGGTGCCGCTCGTCCAGCCGTACGGCCTCGGCGCCGTCGGCGGCCTCGCCGCACACCTCCATGTCCCCGGCCGCCTCCAGCATCATGCGGACGCCGGCCCGTACGAGGGCCTGGTCGTCGGCGACGACGACGCGGATCACGCGAGTCTCCCCCTCATGTGGCAGTCGGGCGGGCTCTCGCACGCGCCCTCGGGCGGGATGGGCAGCGAGGCGGTCAGCCGCCACCCGCCGTCCCCGGCCGGGCCGGCGGTGACGCGCCCCCCGAAGGCGCGGGCCCGTTCCCGCATGCCGGCGATGCCCTGGCCGTGGGACGGCAGCGCCTCCGGCGGGCGGGCCGGGCCCGGGCCGTTGCGCACCTCCACCACCAGCGCGCCCTCGCGCGTCCGCACGCCGACCTCGGCGCGGGCGCCGGGCCCCGCGTGTTTCAGCACGTTGGTGAGCCCCTCCTGGACGATCCTGGCCGCCGCCGCGCGCAGCACCAGCGGGGCCAGGCCCGCCTCGGGCGACTGCCGCAGGTCCACGTGCAGGCCCGCCGCCGACATCCGCGCCACCGCGTCCCGCAGCACGTCGCCGGGGTCGGCGAGCATGTCCGCGAGCGGGAGGTCGTCGCGCAGCGCCTCGGCGGGATCGCGCAGCACGGTGAGCAGGCCGCGCAGGTCCTCCAGGACGCGGTGCCCGGTCTCCCGGATGTCGGCCAGCGCCTCGGCGGCCGGGCCGTCCGCCCCGGCGTACTGGGCCGCGCTCGCCCGCAGGACCATCGCCCCGACGTGGTGGGCCACGATGTCGTGGACCTCGCGGGCGATCCGCTCCCGCTCGGCCAGCCGCCCGGCCCTGGCCCGCTCGGCGGCCAGTTCGGCCGCGTGCCGGGCCTGCGCCTGCCGCGCGCCGACGTACCGGCCGATCGCCACCGGTGCGGTCACCATCGTCATCAGCGCCACGACCCGGAACGGGGTGACGTCGGCGGGGTCGTCCACGGTCACGAGGGCGGAGACCGAGCAGGTCAGCGCGTACGCCGCGGCGAGCCACGGCCAGGCGGCGCGGGTCGCGAACACGCCGAGGGCCACGAGAGCGAGCAGTTGCAGGCTGTTGCCGGTCCTCGGGACGTACTGGTCGGCGGTGACCAGCGTCAGGCTCTCCAGCAGCAGGACCGCGCCGGGCAGGTGCCGCACGACGCCCAGCGCGAGCCCCGCGAGCATCACCCCGAGCGCGACCGCCCACACCGGGGGCACCCCGCTGTGCCAGTAGGGCCAGGTGGTGAGCACCGCCAGTGCCACCCCGCCGCCGGCGAGGAGGAGGTCGAGCAGCGGGGCCGGGTCCTCCCGGCGCCGCCCCGCCTGCGTGCGGAGATAGCCGCCGATCAGCACCGGGGCGGCGATCAGGCCGGCCGAGTAGAACCAGGTGTTCGCGGTGAGCGCGATGCCGGGGTCGGCGAGGTTCACGGCCGTCGCGGCGACGGCGAGCACGGCCACCGGCGCCGTCCAGCGCCAGGAGTGCCCCCGGGCCAGCACGCCGACGGCGATGGGCAGCAGGATCTGGACGGTGTTGACGGTGAACGCGCCGACCTGGTCGCAGGCCACCAGCAGCGCGGCCAGGTAGACGGCCACCGGGCCGGGCCATCGGCGCACCAGCCCCATCGGCAGCCCGGCCAGCAGCGCGAGCCCCAGCCCCACCCACACCGGGGCCGGGCCGTTGCCGCCCGTCCAGGATCCCGCGCTGACCAGCACGTCGAGGCCGGTCCCGCTCACCGCGAGGAAGACGTCGAGAACCGGGCCACGTGAGAAGGGCCGCCGCATGGGGGAACGCTACCGAACTCCCGGGGTGGCGGCCCTCCTCCGGCCGGAGGACCACGCCTCCTCCTTCTGGCCGCTCTCCATGCGCCGACCGGCCGCCAGGTCGGCCCGTATCGCGGGCGGATCGGGCCGTGACCCGGCCTAGCGTGACCGGCATGAACAGTGAGTCAGCGGTTCTCCTCGGCCAGTTCCTGCGCTCCCCGGCCGCCACAGGAGCGGTCGCGCCCAGCTCGCGGCGGCTGTCGCGGGCGGTGTGCGCACCGGTGCCCGAGGGGGGCGCGCCCGTCGTGGTGGAGCTGGGACCGGGCACCGGGCCCTTCACCGCCGAGATCCAGCGGCGGCTCGCGGGACGGGGACGCCATCTGGCCGTCGAGATCAACCCCCTCCTGGCGGGACGGCTCTCGACCCGCCACCCGGGGGTCGACCTGGTCGTCGGCAGCGCCGCGGACCTGCCCGCCCTGCTCGCCGAGCGGGGGCTGGCCGCGGCCGACGTGATCGTCAGCGGGCTGCCCTGGGCGGCGTTCTCCCCCGGCCACCAGGCCGCGCTGCTGCGCGCGGCGGTCGGCGCGCTCGCCCCGGGCGGCGCGTTCACGACCTTCTCCTACGTCCACGCCCGCGCGCTGCCCGCGGCCCTGCGCTTCCGCCGCGCGCTGACCGCCTCCTTCGAGGAGGTGGTGGCGGGCCGCACCGTGTGGCGCAACCTGCCGCCCGCGTTCGTCTACCACGCCCGCCGCCCGCGGGCGGACGCCGTCCTCCGGTGACGGATCTACAGTGTCGGCATGGACTTCACCCTGCCGGAGAGCGCGCAGGCGGTACGGCGCGGCGTCGCGGACGTCTGCGCGCGGTACGACATGGACTACTGGCAGCGCTGCGAGACGGAGAAGCGCTGGCCGGAGGAGGTGTGGGCGGATCTCGCCAAGGGCGGCTGGCTCGGCCTGGCCGTCCCGGAGGAGTACGGCGGGGCGGGCCAGGGCCTGCTCGAACTCGCGGTGGCCACCGAGACCCTGTCGGCCTCGGGCTCGGCCGGGGGCTCGGCCTTCATGTACGTGCTGACGCCTGGGTTCGGGGCGCTCACGCTGGCCAGGCACGGCTCGGCCGAGCAGAAGGAGGCCCTGTTGCCGAAGCTGGCGACGGGCGAAATGGAGACGTGCTTCGCGCTGACCGAGCCCGACGCCGGGTCCAACTCCCTGGCGATCTCGACCTTCGCCCGCCGCGACGGCTCGGACTTCGTGGTCAACGGCCAGAAGGTCTGGATCACCGGGGTGCAGCGGGCCGCCCGGATGCTGCTGGTCACCCGGACGATCCCGGCGGAGCGGGCCCGGCCCCGCACCGACGGGCTGACGGTCTTCCTGGTCGACGTGCCCGAGGCGGTGCGGGCGGGCGGCCTGACCTACCGGCCCATTCCCAAGATGGGCGCGAACACCACGCCGTCCAACATGGTTTTCGTCGACGACCTGCGGCTGCCCGCGTCCAGCGTGCTCGGCGAGGTGGACCGGGGCGTCGCCGTGCTGTGGGACGTGCTGAACCCCGAGCGGATCCTGCTGGCCGCGAGCGCGCTCGGCGCGGCCGAGGTGGCGTTGCGGGTGGGGGTGGACTACGCGAAGCAGCGGGAGGTCTTCGGCCGCCCGATCGGCGCCAACCAGGCGGTCGCGTTCCCGCTGGCGCGGGTCAAGGCCGAGATCGAGCTGGCCAGGCTGATGCTGTACAAGGCGGCCTGGTCCTTCGACAACGGGCTGCCCTGCGGCACCGAGGCCAACATCGCCAAGCTGGCCGCCTCGCGGGCCGCGTGGGAGGCGGCGGACGCCGCGTTCCAGACCCACGGCGGCATGGCCTACTCACTGGAGTATCCCGTGGCCCGGCTGCTCGCCGACGCGAGGATCGGCAGGATCGCCCCGGTCACCGAGGAACTGCTGCTGAACCACCTGGCCACCCAGGTCCTCGGCCTGCCGAGAAGCTTCTGAGCTCCTCGGCGCGGGTCACGCGAACGCCTCCTTGAGCCGCGTGGTGAGGAGGTCGCGGCCCTCGACCGCCTGGTCGAAGAACCCGGGCAGGCCGAGGAAGCCGTGCAGCGCGCCCTCGAAGCACCGGTACTCCACCGGCACACCGGCCTCCGCGAGCGCCCGGGCGTAGGCGGCCCCCTCGTCGCACAACGGGTCGTACTCGGCCGTGATCACCGTCGCGGGCGCGAGACCCGACTTGTCCGGCAGGTGGAGCGGCGCCAGACGGGGGTCGCGCGGATCGGCGCCGCCCGCGTACTGCTCGACGAACCACCTCATCTCCGCCGCCTCCAGCCCGTACCCCTTGCCGTTCGCCTGGAAGCTGGGCGTGTCGCCGGCGACGTCGGCGACCGGGTAGATCAGCGCCTGGTGGGCGAGACGGAGGCCCGCGTCCCTGGCGAGCCACGCGGCCACGGCCGCGAGGTTGCCGCCGGCGCTGTCGCCGACGACCGCGACCCGGCCGGCGTCGCCGCCGTAGAAGCCGGGCCTGTCGTATACGTCGCGGACCACCGCGAAGGCGTCGTCCGCCGCCGCCGGGAACGGATGCTCGGGCGCGAGACGGTAGTCCACCGAGACCACCACGGCGCCGGTGCGCGCGGCGAGATCCCGCGCGAGGGGGTCGTTGCGCTCGACGCTGCCGAAGACCCAGCCGCCACCGTGGTAGTAGACGAGCACCGGCAGCGGGTGCTCGCCGGGCTCCGGGCGGTAGATCCGGACCGGGACCCCGGCCACCGTCTCGTCCCTGACCACCGGCAGGTCGATCCTCGGCCCGCGCTGCTCGGCCAGCCCGTCCATCGTCCGCATTTCGGCGATCTGCTCGCGGGAGAGGGAGGCGAGGTCGGCGCCGAGGTCGGAGGGGAACAGCGCGAGGTAGGCCGCGGCCTGGGGATGCAACGCCATCCCTGAACAGTAATCAAGGACGGGCGGCGTCCACCAGAGCCTCGATGAGGCGGTTGTCCGCGCCGCGTTCGGGGTGCCACTGGACGCCGACGGCGAAACGGTGGCCCTGGAGTTCGACGCCTTCGACGATCTGGTCGTCCGCCCAGGCCACGGCGAGCAGGCCGGTGCCGAGACGCCGTACGGCCCGGCCGTGCGCGCCGGTCACCTCGGCGCGGTCGCCGACCGCCTTGCCCAGCCGGCTCGTCACGCTGATGGTCACGACGTGCCTCGCGGTCTCGTGCCGGTCGTGGCCCACGGCCGCGGGCAGGGAGGTGATCAGCGTGCCGCCCTGCGCCACGTTGAGCACGTGCATGCCGCGCGAGATCCCGAGCAGCGGCACGTCGACCTCCACCGCCGCCTGGGCGAGCGCCACCTCGAACCGGTCGCGGTGCGGCTGCGGCGCGGCGAGCGCGTCGCCGTCGTCCGCCTCGGCGGCGGGCGCCTCGCCGTACAGCGCGGGGTCGACGTCGACGCCGCCGGCGAGGATGAGGGCATCGAGGCGGCGCGCGTGGTCGCCGGCGGACACCGGGCTCAGCGGCGGCAGCAGGACGGGCGCGCCGCCCGCCTTCTCGACCGCACGCGCGTACGCGTGCGGCGACACCGCGGCCTCACGGACCCACGTCCCCCAGCGCGCGGCCTCAAGGTAGGTGGTGATGCCGACGATCGGACGCGCCATGGCGACTCCTGTGGTTCATGGGCGGCTTGGGTTCACGGGCGGCGGTTCATGGGCGGAGCAGGGCCCATCATGGCGCAGCTTCTTTCCTTTTTGTCGACTTTTGGATCAGTAACCACACCAGTCACACCAGTCACAAGGCAAGGATCACGAAAAATAACGAAGCGTTCACAGCTGGTCGCCTTGCCCGCGGATCGGTTGTGACGCACCGGAGTGGGTGGAACACTCCGGGGTGAGCGACCGGTCGGGCCGGGGCCTCCGTCGCTCGTCACCCGGAGCCGTCAGGGAGGTGGATCGACAGACCGGAGCACGCTTCCGGTCCCTAGGGTGGGACACAACCGATGTCGCCGAACACGCGCCTGATCAAGGAAAGCTTCGCGCTCGTCGAACCCGTCGCGGGGCGGGCCGCCGCGTACTTCTACGGATTGCTGTTCGCGCACTGCCCCAGCCTGCGCGGGATGTTCCCGCCGGACATGGCGGCGCCGCGCGGCCTGCTCCTCGACGTCCTCAGGAGGATCGTCCGGGAGCTCGACAGCCCCGAGAGGCTGACGTCCTATCTCGCCGGGCTGGGCCGCGACCAGCGCAGGTACGGCTTCTCCCCCGAGCACCACGCGGCCGCCGGCGCCGCCCTGCTCGCGACCATGAGGCGCTTCGCCGCGCGGACCTGGACCGAGGAGACCGAGGCCGCCTGGACCGAGGCGTACGCCATGGCCTCGCGGATCATGACGGACGCGGCCGCGGCGGAGACCACTCCCCCGTGGTGGCTGGCGGAGGTGATCGGCCACGAGCCGCGCTGCCGCGACCTCGCGGTCCTCACGCTGCGGCCGTCGCAGCCGATGGACTTCGTCCCCGGGCAGCACGTCACGGTGCAGACGGCCAGGTGGCCGCGGGTGTGGCGGCGCTTCTCCATCGCCAACGCCCCCCGCCCGGACGGCACGCTGCGCCTGCACGTGCGGGCCGTGCCCGGCGGCTGGGTGAGCTCGGCCCTGGTCCGCCACACGCGTCCCGGCGACCAGCTGCTGCTCGGCCCGCCCGCCGGCACCATGGCGCCGCCCGAGTCGGACCGCGACATCCTGTGCGTCGCCGGCGGCACCGGGCTCGCACCCCTGAAGGCCGTCATGGAGCACGTCATCGCCTCCGGCCGCCGCCCCAACATCCACCTGCTGTTCGGGGTACGGCACGCGGGCGACCTGTACGACATGCCCGACCTGGCGCGGATGGCGGCGGGCTTCCCCTGGCTGCGGGTGCTGCCGGTGGTCTCCGGCGACCCCGCCTACCGGGGGCTGCGCGGCCGGCTTCCCGACGTCGTGGACGCGTTCCCGTCCTGGGCGGATCACGAGGTGTACGTCTGCGGCCCGCCCCCCATGGTGGACGAGACCGTACGGCGCCTGCGGCTCTCGGGGGTGCCGCTCGCGCGGATCCACCGCGACACCGATCACCACGACGCCGATCGGGAGCGGGACCGCGACCGGAGGGACCCGACCGAAACGGTGAGCGCGCCGGACCGATTCCTGGCAGGATTCGAATCGAAAACGTGATCGAAATCCGGACAGGGAGGGCGCATGCCCGCACTACTCGCGATCGGCACCCGAAAAGGATTGTTCCTGGCACACTCCTCGAACGGCGGGCCGTTCGAGGTCGACCCCGTGCGCTTCTCGACCATCGGCGTCCCCTCCGTCGCCGTCGACACGCGCGGGCCGGTGCCGCGGATCCTGGCCGGGATCGAGTACGGCCATTTCGGGCCGTCCGTCCTGTGGTCGGACGACCTCGGCGAGACGTGGCAGGAGGCGGCCACCCCGCCGGTCGCCTTCCCCGAGCGCACCGGGGCCGCGCTGGCCCGGGTGTGGCAGCTCCAGCCGTCGCCGGCCGAGCCGGGAGTGGTGTGGGCGGGCGCCGAGCCGGCCGCGCTGTTCCGCTCGGAGGACGGCGGGGCCACCTACACGCTGGTCGAGGGCCTGTGGGACCACCCCACCCGGCCGCGGTGGCAGCCGGGCGGCGGCGGGCTGTGCCTGCACACGGTGATCCCGCACCCCACCGACCCCGGCCGGCTCGGCGTCGCCGCCTCCGCCGTCGGCTTCTTCCGCAGCGACGACGCCGGGGCCACCTGGCGGCCGTCCAACAGCGACATCCGCGCGCCCTTCCTGCCGGAGGGAGCGCAGTATCCCGAGTTCGGGCAGTGCGTGCACAAGGTGGCGCAGCATCCCGCGCGGCCCGAGCGGCTCTATCTCCAGCACCACTTCGGCGTCTACCGGTCCGACGACTTTGGCGGTTCCTGGACGGAGATCGGTTCCGGGCTGCCCTCCGACTTCGGGTTCCCGATCGCGGTCAGTCCGGACGATCCCGACCGGGTGTACGTCTTCCCACTGCACGGCGACGTCGACCGCACCCCCGTCGGCCACCGGTGCCGGGTGTTCCGCAGCGACGACGCCGGAGTCACCTGGCAGGGCTTCTCGGAGGGCCTGCCCGAGGGCCCGGCGCACGCCGCCGTGCTCCGGGACGCCATGACCGCCGGGCCCGCCGGGGTGTTCTTCGGCACCCGGGACGGCGAGGTGTACGGCTCCGCCGACGCGGGCGAGTCGTGGACGCTGATCGCCCGCCACCTGCCCGACGTCCTGTGCGTGCGGGCCGCCGTGGTCTGAGTGCCGTGCTGTGACTGCCCCGCCCGGCGCTCAGACCTTGCGGTGGCCGGGGATCCAGGCGCCGTCCTCGACCGTGTAGTCGCCGAACAACGCCGGGGCCTCCGCCCGCATGATCTCCCCGATGCGGTTGAACACGAGGCGGATCTCCTCCTCCGCCCCGGCGGCCGTACGGGACTCGATCGTGTGGCGCAGCGTGCGCATGTTGGCCGTCCAGACCAGGCCCGTCGCGACGCCCTCGGGGGCGAAGCGCCGCATGAACGAGGTGCGGTGCTTCTTCTCCGAGAACGGCACGCCGTCGGCGTCCAGCCCGAAGTGGGCGGACATCCAGTTCTGGAACTCCTCCATCCGGTCGAGCATCTCGGTCGCCCGCTTCATCAGCTCGGCGTCCTCGCGCGCCCACTCGGGGAACCAGAACGGCAGGTCGTTCAGCCGGACGAAGCGCAGCGACTCCTGCGAGATCGCCACCCCGGGCCGGTGCCGCACCAGCTCGTGGGTCATCACCCGCGAGACGTTGTGCAGCACGAAGCTGAAGCTGGCGTGCTCCAGGACGCTGCCGTGCGCGCTGGCGAGGATGTTGCGCAGGTACGCCTCCTGGTCGGCGCGGACCCGCACCACGTTGGGGTTGAGCCCCGGCTCGAACGAGCGGTAGCACAGCCGCCCGGCGAACTCGGCGAGGTCCTGCGCGTCGAACTCGCCGCGCTCCAGCCGCTCCAGCCAGCTCTCCCCGCCGACCTCCCGCAGGTAGCGGGCCAGCTCGTCGTAGTCGACGGACGGCTTGGCGACGAGGAAGACCTCGGGCTCGACGCTGCGCATTCAGATCCCCGTTGAGTCGGTGCCGGTTGTGACGGGTCCAAGCAAACCAGCTCAGGCCCCACGATCGCGACTCGGGGTGAGGCGCCCACCGCGCCCTGACGCGCGGTGCGCGCGATCAGCGGGAGCGAGTCTGGCCGTCGCCGTATGCCGAATCCGCTCTGAAAGATTCAGGAAAGTTTGCCTGGAAAATTTCTCTACTTACGGGCGTCCAGTTCGGCGTCGATGACAAAGGCGATGGTCATAGGGGCAGCGGACCAGTCGGTGAGAGGGCGGAGCCGCCCGCGTAGGGCGACAGTACCGAGGGCGGGTGGACTGAGACGGGCCTCATCTCTAGTTTATGTTTCGTTATGATCATCTAGAAAGTTTCTGTTCTGAGATGGTTCGGCGGGTTGGGCGGATCGCTCCTCATCAACGGAGAGTCCATGGTGCGCACGAGGCCCACTACGCGCCGATCGTCTCCATATACCTGTCCACATACCTGGTCGTCCGATGCCGGTTGCGCAAGGAAGTACTGATCGGCGCCGTCAAGGCCGACATCGAGGGAGAGTCCCGTTCGTAGTCTTCGACCCCACCACCGAACTGCCGGACGACGTCCCGTATGTCGGCGCCACCAACTGGGCGGGCGGCCGGTCGGCCCTGGGAGTCGCGGGCCTTCGGGTGGCCACCGACCTCGTCGTACACGCCGAGCCGACCAGACATGACGGACGAATGGCCGCGCTCCGCCTGCTGCGCGGCCCGGAACGACCCACGGCGATCTTCGAAGCCTCCGGCCTGACGGACAGGGAGACGCACGTGTTCACACCGCTGATCCGCTGGGATCAGCCCTTTTCGAGAGGAGGTGATCGACTACCGGATGTGATGCGAGTCGCTCAGCACTCCGTGCCCTCCCACAACAAGGAATCCCCGTGAAGACCAAACCTCTGGCGAAGTTACTAATCAGCACACTGCTTGCCGTTTTCGTCGGCGTCGGGACGACCGCTCTGGTGGCGCCGGAGTACGGCGCGATCGCGGCGACCGGCCCGGCCGGCGACGACTCGGCCGGCCTGGCAGCCGGCGGCTGCGTCGCCGATCCCACGCTGCCGGGCGCCACGAAGAGTTCCCTCTACACCGTCACGGCGGACGGCTCCCCGCTGTTCGTCGAGAAGATGACCAAGTTCGCTCCCGAGATGCAGGTGCACTACGCGCACTGCTCGATGGCGGCAGCGGGCACCGCCAGGTTCTCCGTCACCGTGGCCCAAAGCTTCAACTCGTACACCGTCAGCCCCAAGAGCCGGAAGCTGGCGGTCACCAGAAGCGGCAACACCATCACCTTCGACAGCGGCCCGAACTACTTGATCGTCCAGTTCGACTCCGCGGAGCTGCTGTTCATCCTCATTGACGCACCCGAGTCCGATGCGCCGCACCTGGGGGACGCCAACGTCAAGAGCCTGGCCGACTACGGGGTCGACAACACCGGGGGGACACTCGTCACGGCCAAGATCCAAAGTGCCATCAACGCCGCTTCGGGAGCGACCCGCAATATCCTTTACGTGCCGGCCGGCAAGTACCTGGTCGGCGAGCTCTGGCTGAAAAGCAACATGACGTTGTATCTGGCCGCCGGTGCGGTCCTCTACGGCTCGAACAACAAGGCGGACTTCAACACCGGCAGCGGCGGGGTGAACATCGAGGGCATGCAGCACGCCTCCCTGCGGGTGTACCAGGTCAGCAACGCGAAGCTGCTGGGCCGCGGTGTCATCGACGGAAACGGGAAGTCGCTGCGGGCGCAGGGCCTGAACCTGGCGTTGCTGAAGATCGAGCAGAGTTCGAACATCCAGGTCGACGGCCCGATCGTCCGTGACTCCAGCTACTGGAACACGCTCGTCTACCGCAGCGACAAGGTCACCATCAAGCACTACAAGCTGATCAACTGTCGGCCCACGACGGGTTACAACAACACCGACGGTGTGGATTTCGACGAGTCGACCAACGGCCTGTTGTCCAATGCCTTCCTCTACACCGGTGACGACAACATGGCGACCAAGAACGAGGACACCACCGCCGGTGCGATCGACACCAAGAACGTCGTCCACGAGCATGTCGTCTGCTACAGCAATTCCGGCTGCGCGAAGATCGGCACCAAGACGGAAGGGCGGTCGATGGACGGGGTCGCGTTCCGTGACATCGACGTGGTGAAGGCGGGACGCTCGATGGTGATCGACGCGGTCGACACGGCCGTTGTCTCGAACACCCGGTGGGAGAACATCAGGGTGGAGAACACCGACAGCCTGATCGACCTGCAGGAGGACCGGCCGCCTTCCTGGCGAACCGTGAAGAACACCGCGACGATCCGCGACGCCTACTTCACCAACGTCTCCTCCGACGTGAAGAAGGTCGTCAACCTGCACGGTCGTTCGTCGAGCGTGAACATCAACGGCGTACATTTCACCAACTTCACCGTCCAGGGCAAACCCGTCACCAGTTCAACCGACGCGGACGCGAGCTGGAACATCAACTCCTACGTCTCCAACATCACCTTCTCCACGGCCCCGACCTCCACGCCCTCGCCGAGCCCGACACCCTCGCCGAGCCCCACGCCCTCGCCGAGCCCCACGCCCTCGCTGAGCCCCTCGCCCTCGCTGAGCCCCTCGCCCTCGCCCTCGCCGAGCCAGTCCGGCGTCTGCGAGGTGGGCTACACGATGAACTCCTGGAACGACGGGTTCACCGCCAGCATCCACATCACCAACCGTGGCACATCAACGATCGACGGTTGGACCTTGGCGTTCACACTTCCTGGCGGGCAGACCATCACCAACGGCTGGAACGCCACCTACACCGGCTCCAGCGGTCAGATCTCCGCGCGCAACGTCTCGTACAACGGGACGCTGGCAGCAGGCGGATCCACCGACATCGGCTTCCAGGCCACCCATACCGGCAATACCGGCAAGCCTGACCAGTTTGCCCTCAACGGCGTCAGCTGCGCCATTTCCTGACAGGAACGCCGTATGTGTGCTGCTTCTGCCGGTTGATCTCGCGCAAGGGTGTCGAGGCCAACCGGTCGGCGGCCACCTGGTCGCGCCTGATCGGGGCGGCGACGTGAAGGCCCGGATCCCTGACGAGGGTCCGGGCCTTTGCGTACTTCGCCCACGGCTGCGACTGCCCCTGCTGCGCTGCGTGACCGGCAGAGCGGCGCGGGTTCCGGTCACCTTCGATCACCTCGTTGTGCCTGCCTGACCTGCGGAAAGGGCGTGCCGTTCCAGCCCCTTCCGGCGGAACAAAGGCATTGCCTTTACGTTGTAGATTCGGTTCAGAGGCGGTAGACGCGCCGGGCGTTGGCCGAGCCGATCATGTGGGCGATCCGGGCCGCGTCGGAGACGCTCCACTCTCCCTCGGCGATCCGGCCGGCCAGCAGCCGGGCCAGGCCGCGGCGGTGATAGAGGGCGGCCAGATAACACAGCTCGGCGGCGCCGCGGCAGCCGGAGCCGTACATCTGCTTGTGGAACGGCGCGAGCTCCAGCAGCTCGCGCAGGATGTGGGCCGAGCCCGCCCCGGTGAGCGCCACGGCGAGCCCGGCGTCCACGTAGACGTGCGGGAAGACGCTCGCGAGGTACGCCGCCTCGCGGTGGCAGGGATAGCAGTGCACCAGCACGACCGGCACCCCGAGCGGGGCGAGGGCGCGGACGAACCCCGTGAGCCCCGCCGGGTCGGCCGTGTGGATCTGGATCGGCAGGCTCCGCTCCCTCGCCACGTCGGCGGCGGCCCACAGCAGGTGCCGTACGAGGACCGGGTCGGCGAGGCGGGCCTTGGGATCGGCGAGCCTGCGGCCGGCCGCGGCGATCACGCTGCCGCGGGAGGGCCGGGACGGGTCGGCGCCGGGCCGGCGGCGGTGCGCGGCGACCGTCTTCAGCCCGGCGGCGCGGGCCGCGCGGGCGGTGAGCTCGTCCCGCAGCGCGCCCGCGTAGTCGACGGCGGGCAGGCCCGCCTCGGCGACGTCCCGCTCGACCTGCTCCAGCCGGACGATCTCGTCGGCGACGGCGCCACCGAGCCGCCCCATCTCGGCCGGGCCGAGCAGGTCGGGGGCCTCCGGGCCGGTGTCCACCAGGAAGGCCGAGACGCCGGCGCCGCGCAGCAGCCGCCGGTTGACCTCGGCGGCGCCGAGCTCGGTGCGGCGGGACAGGTACACCGCGGCCGACGCGTGCGGCTCCAGGCCGAGGACCGGCGCGCACCAGCGCCGGATGGCCGCGCCCGCCGGGGTGTCGAAGTGGGTGGTCCCGGGCGGCGCGGGCGCGCCGCCCTCGGCGACCAGCTGCTCGAACCCCGAACGCGGCGGGTCGTCGCGCCGCACCCCGTGGCAGTGCTGGTCGACCATCGGCGCGAGCAGGGCCGCCCGCACCGTGTCGGGGACGGGCACGGGCAGCGGGTCCGCCGAAAGCAACGGGTCCGCGGGAAGCGGCGGGGCATGAAGTCGCGTCTCCGGCACGGCAGAGGACTCTACGGCTCCCCCGCCGCGCCGGCGCCGTCCGAGGACGGCTCTTTACCCGCCGTCTACCGGGCGCAGAGACGCAGCACGTTGGCGATGATCCTCGCCCCCGCGCGGCCCTCGGTCGTCAGGATCGACTCGGGGTGGAACTGGACGCCGAAGCGCAGGTTCTCGGTGTCCTCCACGGCCATCGCCGCGCCGTCCGGCGTGAACGCCGTGACCCGGAAGCCGGTGACCCCCGGCTCCTTGGCGTGCAGGGAGTGGTAGCGGGCCGCGACGAACTCGCCGGGCAGCCCGTCGAGCAGCGCGCTGTCGCCCTCGCGCCGGACGCGCCCGCGCTTGCCGTGCTCGGGGTACGGCAGCAGTTCCAGCGTGCCGCCCGCCTGCTCGACCATCGCCTGCAGGCCGAGGCACACCCCGAAGACCGGCAGCCTCCGGGCGTACAACGCCTCCAGCAGGGCGGCGCAGCCGAAGTCGGACGGCCAGCCGGGGCCGGGCGACAGCACCACGAGCGTGGGCGCGATCTCGTCGAGCTTCTCCATCGGGAAGCCGTGCCGCAGCGTGACCACCGACGCGCCCTGCTGCCGGAAGTAGTCGGCGAGGGTGTTGACGAAGGAGTCCTCGTGGTCGACGAGCAGCACCCGGTGGCCCTCCCCCGGCAGGTCGGCGGGGGGTGCCGCCGGGGCGTCCTCCCGCGGGCGGGTGGCCGCGGCGAGCGCGCCGAGCAGGGCGCTGGCCTTGAGCTCGGTCTCCCGCTCCTCGGCCTCGGGGTCGGAGTCGTAGAGCAGCGTGGCCCCGGCGCGCACGGTGGCCACGCCGTCGCGGATCTGCGCGGTGCGCAGGGTAAGGCCGGTGTTCATCGAGCCGTCGAAGCCGATGAAGCCGACGGCGCCGCCGTACCAGCGCCGGGTGGTCTCCTCGTGGTCCTCGATGAACTGCATGGCCCACGTCTTGGGGGCGCCGGTGACCGTGACCGCCCACATGTGGGTGAGGAACGCGTCGAGCGCGTCGAACTCGGGGCGCAGGCGGCCCTCGATGTGGTCGACGGTGTGGATCAGCCGGGAGTACATCTCGATCTGCCGGCGGCCGATCACCCGGACGCTGCCGGGGACGCAGATGCGCGACTTGTCGTTGCGGTCCACGTCCGTGCACATGGTCAGCTCCGACTCCTCCTTCACGCTGGACAGGAGGGTGCGGATCGCCTCGGCGTCCTCGACCGGGTCGGCCCCGCGGGCGATGGTGCCGGAGATCGGGCAGGTCTCGATCCGGTCGCCCGTCACCCGCACGTACATCTCGGGCGAGGCGCCGACGAGGTGCTCTCCGTCGCCGAGGTTCAGCAGGAACTCGTACGGCGCGGGGTTGGCGGTGCGCAGGGACCGGTAGAAGGCGGCGGGATCGGTGCAGACCGAGTGGAAGACCTGGCCGGGGACGACCTCGAACAGGTCGCCGCGCTGGAACTTCTCCTTGGCCTCGGCGACGACGCGGGAGTAGGTGCCCCGGACCGGGTCGGGCGGGACCGCGCCGGGCGTGACGAGGGGCGTCGTCTCGCCGGAGCGCTCCATGCCCTGGGTGGAGGCGCCGTCCACGGTGAACTCGTAGCGGAACTCCGTGGTGGTCTCACGGACCCGGTCGATCACGACGAGCCGGTCCGGAAGATGGAGCACCAGGTCGCGCTGGTCGCCGGGGCGGGTGAGGCGGTAGCGGATCGGCTCGAACTGGAAGGCGAGGTCGTAGCCGAAGGCGCCGTACAGGCCGAGGTGCGGGTCGTCGCCGCGGAAGGCGGCGATGACCTCGCGGATGGCGGTGAAGACGGTGGGCCGGCGGCTGCGCATCTCCTCCGGGAGCAGGTCCTCCGACTCGGGGACGTGCACCTCGACGAAGCCGGGCGTCGGCTCCGACACCGGCTTGCCCGCCGCCAGCAGGCAGGAGGCGACGACGGGCAGCACAACCTGGCCGCGCTCGTTGAGCGCCCGCGCGGAGATCCGGCGCCCCCGCGCGACGATCTCCAGGCAGGGGTCCACGTAGCCGAAGGCCCATCGGCTGTAGCGCCCGGGGTAGTCCATGCCGGAGGAGAAGGCTCCGCCGCGCCGCTCGGCGAGCGACGTGATGATCTCCTCCAGCGCCTCCTCGGGCACCTCGCGCACGGCCCGCTCGACCGCGATGCCGCCCGCGGTGGTATATCCGCTGATCTCCACTGTCCACGCCCCTTTTTTCGTATGCCCCGGGGCGGACATACAGAAGGCCGCCACTCACGGGGCGGCCGGTCTCCTCGATGCGAAGAATGCGAAAACGCCGCCAGCTAGCGGCGCCACCACTGGGAGGGTGCAGAAGTTCGCATGGGAAAAGCGTAGCGGCGCGGACCGCGATCATGCAACGCGACGTGGCTGGAAGCACGACTTCCGGATAGATATTCTGTTACTGAGCAGGAAACCCGCTCTCGGCTCGGCCGGGGAGGGAGGTCGGCATGGTCCGGGTGCCGGTCAGAGTGCCGGTCCGCGTCCCGGTGCGGACGCCGGTGGGCCGCCGCGCTCCCGGAGGCCCGTACGGCTCGCCCGGCCTGCGGGTCCGGGTCCGCCGCGACGTGCCCGTGCCGATGCCGGACGGCGTGACCCTGCTGGCCGACCACTACGCCCCGGTGGGCTCCGGCCGGCCGCCGACGATCCTGATCCGCACACCGTACGGGCGGGCCGGGGTGGTCGGCTGGATGTACGGCTGGACCTTCGCCCGGCACGGCTTCCAGGTCCTGCTGCAGAGCTGCCGGGGCGGCTTCGGCTCCGGCGGCGTGCTCGACCCCCTCGTCCACGAGCAGGCGGACGGGCTGGCGACGGTCGAGTGGATGCGGGCGCAGTCGTGGTACGGCGGCTCGTTCGCCATGCACGGGCCCTCCTACCTCGGGTACACGCAGTGGGCCATCGCCGCCGAGGCGCCGGACCTGCGGGCGATGGCCGTCCAGGTCACCGCCTCGTGCTTCCGCGACGCGGCGTACGTCGGGGGGTCGTTCGCCCTGGAGTCCACCCTGATCTGGACGACCCTCACCGCCCACCTGGAGGGCAGGCTGGGCGGCGCGGCCGCGTTCATCGCGCCCCGGCGCACGCGGCGGGCCGTGCTGTCGGGCCTGGCGGGCCACCCGCTGCCGGAGCTCGATCTGCTGTCGGCGGGCCGCCCGCTGCCGTTCTTCCGCGAGCTGCTGGCCCATCACGGCGAGGCCCTCTGCACTTACTGGGACAAGAGGGACTTCTCGGCGTCGGTGGGCCAGGTCGGCGCGGAGATCACGATGACCGGCGGCTGGTACGACGTGTTCCTGCCCTGGCAGCTCAAGGACTACGCGGCGCTGCGGGCGGCCGGGCGGCGGCCGCACCTGACGATCGGGCCGTGGTACCACGCCGACATCCGGCACGGCCGGGCGGCCAACGCCGACGCCCTCGCCTGGTTCCGCGCCCACCTGCTCGGCGACCCATCAGGGCTGCGCCCCTCCCCCGTCCGGCTGTACGTCACCGGCGCCGGCGAGTGGCGGGACGAGCCGGACTGGCCGCCGCCGGGCATGCGGCCCGAGCGCTGGCACCTGCAGCCGGGCTTCGCCCTGTCCACCGCGAACCCGGCGGGCGGCGAGCCGGACCGTTACCGCTACGACCCGGCGCACCCCACGCCGGTGATCGGCGGCCCGGTGCTGATCGGCAACTCCGAGCCCCGGGACAACCGGCGGCTGGAGGCCCGGCGGGACGTGCTCGTCTACACCTCCGGCCCGCTCGGCCGGGACACCGAGATGATCGGCCCGGTGACCGCCGAACTGTTCGTCCGCACCGGCAGGGAGCACACGGACTTCGTCGTACGGGTGTGCGACGTCCATCCCGACGGCGCGTCGATGAACGTCTGCGAGGGCGTGCGGCGCCTGACCCCCGCCGACCGCGGCGACGAGGCCGGCGTGCGGCGGGTGGAGGTCGACCTGTGGCCGATGGGCCACCGGTTCCGCCGGGGGCACCGGATCCGGGTGCAGGTGGCGAGCGGGGCCTATCCGCGCATCGCCCGCAATCCCGGCACCGGGGCACCGCTCACGGCCGGCAGCACCATGGTCGCCTCCGACCAGGAGGTGCTGCACGACCCCGCCCACCCCTCGGCGGTGATCCTCCCCGCCGTCACCCCCTCCTGACCACTCCCTCCTGGCCCTCTCCTGACGACCGCGCCTGACCGGCTGTCGCTGGGCGCGCCAACACGACCGTTCGCCGATCGGTGATCCTCCTGTTACCCGCGCGTCCCTAATCTGCCGCAGAGTGACCGTCCCGCTGATCCCCGTGACCGTCCGTCGCGCGGATCTGCCGGGCACGCCTGGTCCGTGCCCGATTGGAGAACGTCGTCCGATAGGAGAACGTGTTGGCGACTCCCGATCGCCGCGATGGCCGCAGCGGCGCCCCCACCGGCGACCGCAGCCCGCTGAACTGGCTGCTGCTGCTCCCCATCGCGATCCCGCTCCTCCCGCCCCTGTTCAACGCCGTGGAACCGCGGCTGTTCGGCATACCGCTGTTCTACTGGCTGCAACTCGCCTTCATCGTGCTCGGTGTCACCACGACCACCCTCGTCTACCGCGCGACGAGGAGGAACCGGTGAAGACCACCGAGATCGTCATCTTCACGCTCCTGTTCCTGCTCGTCAGCGGCCTGGGCTTCGTGGCCGCCCGCTGGCGCCGCCCCGACGACCTCGCGAACCTGAACGAGTGGGGCCTCGGCGGGCGCGGCTTCGGAGGCTGGATCACCTGGTTCCTGGTCGGCGGCGACCTCTACACGGCCTACACGTTCGTGGCCGTGCCCGCCCTGATCTTCGGCGCCGGCGCCATGGGGTTCTACGCCGTGCCGTACACCGTGGTCGTGTATCCCATGGTGATGCTCGTGCTGGTGCGGCTGTGGTCGGTCTCGCACGTGCACAACCTCGTCACCCCGGCCGACTTCGTCCGGGTCCGCTTCGGCTCCCCCACGCTGGCCCTGCTGGTCGCGATCACCGGCATCGTCGCGACGATGCCGTACATCGCGCTGCAGCTCATCGGCATCGAGGCGGTGCTGAAGACGATGGGCGTGACCGGCGACCTGCCGCTGATCATCGCGTTCGCGATCCTCGCGGCCTACACCTACCAGTCCGGGCTGCGGGCTCCCGCGCTGATCGCGTTCGTCAAGGACTCGCTGATCTACCTGGTGATCCTGGTGGCGATCGTCTACATCCCGGCGAAGCTGGGCGGCTGGGCGTCGATCTTCGACGCCGCCAAGGCGAAGTTCGACGCGACCCCCGCGCCCGGCGACGGCATCACGCTCAACGCCAACAACCAGCTTCAGTACGTCACGCTGGCCCTCGGCTCGGCGCTGGCGCTGTTCCTCTATCCCCACAGCGTCACCGGGATCCTCGCCTCCCGCGACCGGAACGTGATCAAGCGGAACATGTCGGCCCTGCCGGCCTACAGCCTGCTGCTCGGCCTGATCGCGCTGCTCGGCTACATGGCGATCGCGGCCGGGGTCGCGCCGATCGGCAAGGACAACAACACGATCACGCCGCAGCTGTTCGACAAACTGTTCCCCGACTGGTTCGCGGGGGTCGCGTTCGCGGCCATCGGCATCGGCGCGCTCGTGCCCGCCGCCATCATGTCGATCGCGGCGGCCAACCTGTTCGCCCGCAACATCTACCGCGAGTACCTCAACCGGGACGCCACCCCGGCGCAGGAGGCCAGGGTCAGCAAGATCGCGTCGCTGGTCGTGAAGGTCGGCGCGGTGCTGGTCATCCTGGGCATCGACCCGCAGTTCTCGATCGACCTCCAGCTGATCGGCGGCGTGATCATCCTGCAGACCCTGCCGTCGGTGGGTCTCGGCCTCTACACCCGCTGGTTCCACCGCGGCGGCCTGATCGCCGGCTGGGCCGCGGGCATGGCGGCCGGGATGCTGCTGCTCTACAACATCGCCAACCCCGCCACCAAGCACGAGCACTTCGGCGGCTCGGCCTTCCCCCTGGAGAAGCTCGGGTTCGACACCAAGATCACGATCTACGCCGGGTTCCTCGCGCTGATCGTCAACCTGGTCGTCGCCGTGCTCGGGACCTTCGTGGCCCGCGCGCTGAGGAGCGCCGACGGCCCCGACGGGACCCGGCCGGAGGACTACTTCGCCGACAAGGGCGACCCGCGCGTCCACGAGCTGGAGACCACCGCGCCCGCGTCCTGACCGGTCGCGTCGGACCTGCCGCCGGCGACTTGTGGCCGGCTTGACGCGGCGGCCCGCCCGCGTGAAGCCGGCCACAAGCATGCGGTGGGACAAAGAGGCATCACCGCGAACAAGCAAGGAGACGAGGATGCCTCTCAACACCGACCTGGTGGTCACCGGCGGGCACGTGCTCAGCATGGACCCGGCCGTGCCGGACGGGCCCGCCGACGTCGTCGTCCGGGACGGCGTGATCGTCTCGGTCGGGCCCGCCGTGGAGATCCCGCCGGGGGCCCGTGTCGTGGACGCCGCCGGCTGCGTCGTGCTGCCGGGGCTGGTCGACACCCACCGTCACACCTGGCAGTCGGCGCTGCGCCACATCGGCCTGGACTGGAGCCTGACGGACTACTTAGGCGCCGCGTTCCTCGGGCTCGGCCCGAACTTCCGGCCCGAGGACGTCTACGCGGGCACCCTGGTGGGCGCGCTCGGCGCACTGGAGTGCGGCATCACCACCCTGGTCGACTGGTCCCACATCCAGAACACCCCCGCGCACGGCGACGCCGCCGTCGCCGCACTGCGCGACAGCGGGATCCGCGGCGTGTTCGCGTACGGCTGGCCGCAGACGGACGCGCTGAGCTGGGTGGGCGAGCACAGCGACGCGGAGCTGCCCGCCGACGTCCGCCGGATCAGGGACGTGCTCCACGACGACGGCGCGCGCGTGACCATGGCCCTCGCGGCGCGCGGCCCCGAGATGTCGGCCCCCTCCGCCACCCGGCGCGACCTGCTGCTCGCGCGGGAGCTCGGCCTGCGGGTCACCATGCACGTCGGCAGGGCGGGCAGCGTCGACCGGCTGCACGGGGAGGGCCTGCTCGACGAGACGGTCACGCTGGTCCACGCGAGCGCCGTCGGCGACGACGAGCTGAAGCTCGCCGCCGACGCGGGCACGACCGCGAGCGTCGCGCCGTTCATCGAGATGACCATGCCCGGGCTCGGCTCGCCCGCCACCGGCCGCCTCCTGCGGGCGGGCGTCGTCACCGGGCTCGGCGCCGACACCGAGATCGCCACCTCGGGGGACATGTTCACGCAGATGCGGGCCGCGCTCGCCCACCACCGCTTCACCGGGGACGGCGCGCCGCTGACCGCTGGCCGCCTGCTGCGGATGACCACCGCCGACGGCGCGGCGGTGGCCGGGCTCGGGGCGGTCACCGGCAGCCTCACCCCCGGCAAGCGCGCCGACCTCGTCGTGGTCGACGCCGGAACCCCCGCGACGGCGCCGGTGCTCGACCACCTCGCCTCCGTCGTGCTCGCCGCCCATCCCGGACTGGTCCGTACGGTGGTGTGCGACGGCGTGCTCGTCAAGCACGACGGGGTGCTCACGGGGCCGGTCGCACGGGCCGGGGAGGTCGCGGCCGAGAGCCTCGCCCACCTGCGCCACACCATGCCCGGCCTGCTGTGAGCACCGGAGTCCCTCCGCCGGGGCGTGCGGAGGGGCTCCGGGCACAGCGATCAGCAGGCCGGATCGGCAGCCCGGATCAGCAACCGCCGATCAACACGCGCGGATCAGCCGGGCGGGAGGTTGCCGTTCTTGGCGACCGGCAGGGCCACCTGGTCGGCGCCGAGCAGGGTGGCCTGCTCGGCCGGGAGACCGGCGAGCACGGGGTCGATGTGCCGCAGGCCCAGCGAGACCGAGGTGGGCAGCGCCTGGGTGATCGCGTCGAACTTCTCCAGGTCGATCCACCGCACGATGTCGAGCACCGCGCTCGGGATGGTGTCCCCGGCCTTCTGCACCGGGACGCACAGCTGACGGGCGTACAGGATGTCCGCTTTGTGGGTGGGAATCTGGGAGGTGAGGACGGGATTGAGCTGACGCAGGGACACCGTCTGGTTCAGCGCGGTGTTGGGGGTGATCCCGTAGCACTTGAGATCGATGTAACGGACGAGCTGCAGCACGTCGGCGGGCGGGACCGCGTTGTTCTTCACGACCGGCACGCACAACTGCTGCGGCGTGTTCATGGAGATCTTCGTGCGCGGCAGGTTCTGGAACAGCGGATTGAGATGGCTGAGCACGAGATCCGTGTTCACCGTGGCGCCGGAGATCTTGTAGCAGGACAGGTCGACGTACTTGATGAAATCGATCGCGGGTGACGGCGGCTCCTGCGAGTTCTTGGCGACCGGGACGCACAGCTGCTCACGCTGGCCCAGGGTGACGGTCTCGACCGGCAGGTTGCCGAGCACGGGATTGAGGTGCCGCACCGTGATCTGGACGGCCGGCGGCTGGTAGGCGCTGGTCCGGTAGCACTCGAGGTCGAGGTAGGCGGTCAGGCTCTTCGGCGTCGGCAGCGTGACGGCGCCGACGGGCGGCACGCTGAGGAGCACCACGGCGAGCGCCGCGAGCACGGCCGACGCGAAACGCCGGAACGTCGTTCTTCCACGGGCGGGAATTCGGATTACGGCTCGGTCCACTGCGGCTCCAGAGAATGGGAGAGGAATCGTTGCCAGGAGTGTGTGCCGCCGTGACCGGCCAGACAATATCGCCGAGGTCGCGCCGGGAGTCCGCCCCCATGAGCCGGGAACACGAAATCCTCCGGTAATACGCCGTTCAGCCCCCCGGAAAACGGTTTGCGGCCCGATCGGACCGGGACCCCGGCCTTTCCGCGGCGTTTCGCCCCCGGCCGGAAATTCCGCAGGCATCCGGCCGGACGCCGGAAATCACGCCGCCGAAATATCCATGAAAAGCACCCGGGGGAATACCGGCCGCGGTTCGTTTCGGCCGCCACAATCGGCGGCCCGGCCGGCCGGGCCGCGCCCGGATCGGAAAAGGATTGCCCCCTGGCGGCCGCCTGTGAAACTTTCAGCGCCACCAGGCGGTGGCGAGACCGGGCGCCCGGCAGGACGCGCCACGGATGGGCCACGTCCGGCCCGGAAAAGGATTGCCTGGCGGGCGGCCACCCGGTGGAACGTTCAGCGCCACCCTGCGGGACGAAGCGAGACACCCGGCAGGACCCCCACGCCCGTCCGCGCCCGGCCCCGGGATTGACAGATCCTCACGGCGTCATGTTTGCTCCCACCCACCACCACCCAGACCCGACAAAAGGGGTCGCCCGGACCCACGTGTTAGCGCTAACACCTTCCTCCGCAGGCCCTTGTCGCTGGCTCGCGGCGGCGGATGTCAGCGCTGACCGGGAATGCCCGGCAGCCCCTGTCGTGACCTCCAGGAGGCCTCATGCCGTCCCCGTCGCTCAGCCGCCGTCAGCTGCTGCAGGCGGCCGGTGTCGCCGTCGTCGCGTCCACCACCGGCGGGGTCGCCGGCGCCTCGGCGGCGGCCGCCGCCGTCGCGCCGTCCCGGCCCGACATCGGCGTCTCGGCGTACCCGTTCGAGCTGGGCCAGGTGCGGCTGACGACCAGCCGCTGGCTGGACAACCAGAACCGCACGCTCTCCTATCTCCAGTTCGTCGACGTCAACCGGATGCTGTACAACTTCCGGGCCAACCACCGGCTGTCCACCAACGGCGCCGCCACGAACGGCGGGTGGGACGCCCCCTCGTTCCCGTTCCGCACCCACATGCAGGGCCACCTCCTGACCGCGTGGGCCCAGGCGTACGCCGTGCTCGGCGACACCACCTGCCGGGACAAGGCCACCACCATGGTCGCCGAGCTGGCCAAGTGCCAGGCGAACAACGGCGCCGCCGGGTTCAACACCGGATACCTGTCCGGCTTTCCCGAGTCGGACTTCACCGCCCTCGAAGCCCGCACGCTGAGCAACGGCAACGTCCCGTACTACTGCATCCACAAGACGCTGACCGGCCTGCTCGACGTGTGGCGCCTCATCGGCAGCACCCAGGCGCGCGACGTGCTGCTGGCGCTCGCCGGCTGGGTCGACTGGCGGACGAGCAGGCTGAGCAGCAGCCAGATGCAGAACATGCTGGGCACCGAGTTCGGCGGGATGAACGCGGTGCTGACCGACATCTACCAGCAGACGGGCGACGGGCGCTGGCTCACCGTCGCGCAGCGGTTCGACCACGCCGCCGTGTTCAACCCCCTGGCGTCGAACCAGGACCAGCTGAACGGCCTGCACGCCAACACCCAGGTGCCCAAGTGGATCGGCGCGGCCCGGGAGTACAAGGCCACCGGCACGACCCGCTACCGGGACATCGCCGTCAACGCCTGGAACATCACCACCGGCGCGCACACCTACGCGATCGGCGGCAACAGCCAGGCCGAGCACTTCCGGGCGCCCAACGCGATCGCCGGGTATCTCACCAACGACACCTGCGAGCACTGCAACACCGTCAACATGCTCAACCTGACCCGCGAGCTGTGGACGCTCAACCCCGACCGGGTCGCGTACGTGGACTTCTACGAGCAGGCGCTGCTCAACCACGTCATCGGCGCGCAGAACCCGTCCGACGGCCACGGGCACGTCACCTACTTCACCCCGCTCAAGCCGGGCGGCCGGCGCGGCGTGGGCCCGGCGTGGGGCGGCGGCACCTGGAGCACCGACTACAACTCGTTCTGGTGCTGCCAGGGGACGGGGGTGGAGGTCAACACGAGGCTGATGGACTCCATCTACTTCTACAACGGCACCACGCTGACGGTGAACCTGTTTATGCCGTCGACGCTGAACTGGACCCAGCGCGGCATCACGGTCACGCAGACGACGTCCTATCCGGCGAGCGACACCACGACGCTGCAGGTCACCGGCAACGTGAGCGGCTCGTGGTCCATGCGCGTCCGCATCCCGTCGTGGGCCTCCGGCGCCACGATCAGCGTGAACGGCGCCCAGCAGGACGTGGCCGCCACTCCCGGCACCTACGCCGTCCTCACCCGGTCGTGGACCTCCGGCGACACCGTCACCGTGCGGCTGCCCATGCGGGTGGTCGTGAAGGCCTCCAACGACAACGCCAACGTCGCGGCGGTCACCTACGGGCCGGTCGTGCTGTCGGGCAACTACGGCAACACCTCGCTGTCGGCGCCGCCCTCCCTGAACACCGGGTCGATCACCCGCACCAGCACCACGGCGCTCGCCTTCACGGCCACGGCCAACGGCTCGACCGTCAACCTCGGCCCGTTCTACGACGCGCACGGCTACAACTACACCGTCTACTGGAACACCAGCGGGCAGGGCAACGGCGGAACGGGAAGCTACCGGCTGGTCAACGCGGCCAGCGGCCTGGTCCTCGGCATCCAGAACATGTCCACCGCGGACGGCGGTCTCGCGCTGCAGTGGACCGACAACGGCACCGCCGACCACAACTGGGTGATGGTGACCGACGGCAACGCCGTGCGGTTCCGCAACGTCAACAGCGGCAAGGTGCTGGGCGTGGAGAACATGTCCGCCAACGACGGCGCCCGCGTCCTGCAGTGGTCCGACAACGGCACCGCCGACCACCGGTGGACTCTGGTCGACAACGGCGACGGAACCTACAAGATCCGCAACGTGAACAGCGGCAAGCTGCTCGCCATCCAGAACAACTCCACCGCCAACGGCGCCCAGGCCGTCCAGGACTCCGACAACGGGACCGCCGACAACCGGTGGCGGCTGGTGGCCAACAACTAGAACCCGACCGGCAGGCCGTCGGCGCGGCGTGCCGGTCGGTGGGCCGGCGACGGCGCGCGACCGGCACCGGCGGTTCGCGGACGCCCCGGGGACGGCCGGGATGCCACGATCAGAGCGCGATGATCTGGCACAATCCCGGCATGGCAGTCATGTTCCGGGTGCTCGGCCCGGTCGAGGCGTACGTCGACGGCGTCCCCGTCGACCTCGGCGGGCCGAGGCCGCGGCTGCTGATGGCGCGCCTGCTGATCGCCGGGGGCGCAACGGTGTCGGTGGACGCGATCCTCGACGACCTGTACGACGGCGCCCCTCCGCCCCGCGCGCTGAGCACCCTGCACAGCTACGTCTCCGTCCTGCGCCGGGTGTTAGAGCCGGGGCGCGCGCCCCGCACCCCGTCGTCGGTCCTGATCAGCCGCCCGCCCGGGTACGCCCTCGGCCCGCACGAGGTGGACGCCGAGGAGTTCCTGCGGCTGGCCAGGGCCGGCGAGCCCGAACGCGCGCTCACCCTGTGGCGTGGCGCGCCATACGAGGAGTTCGGCGACGTTCCCTGGCTCCGGCCGGAGATCGAGCGGCTGGCCGAGGCCCGCCTGGTGACCCGGGAGCGGCTGCTGCAGGGGCGGGTCGGCGACCCGCACGTGGTGGGTGAGCTGGAGGCCCTGGTTGCCGAGCACCCCCTCCGGGAAGGGCTGTGGGAGCTGCTCGCCCGCACGCTCTACGCACTCGGACGGCAGGCGGACGCGCTGGAGGCGCTGCGTACGGCCCGCGCCCGGCTGGCCGGTGAGCTCGGCCTGGACCCCGGCCCCGCGCTGCGGCGGCTGGAGGAGGCGATCCTCACCCAGGACCCGGCTCTGGACCGTGCCCCGGCTCTTGTTCCGGACCCGCCTCCCGTACGGATCGGCGTAGGAATCGGTGCGGTCCCCGGCGGCGGGCACGCGGAGGGGACGTCGCCGGAACGGCGGGCCGTCGGCCGGGAGAGCCAGCTCGACCGGCTGGCCGGACTGGCGCACGACGTGGCCCGGGGGGCGACCCGGGGGCCGGGACTCGCGGTGATCTCGGGCGAGCCGGGGATCGGCAAGACGTGGCTCGCGGAGGCGTTCGCGGAGCGGCTGACCGCCGACGGCTGGCAGGTCGCGTGGGGCCGGTGCCACGAGACGTCGGGCGCCCCCGCCCTGTGGCCCTGGCAGCAGGTCGCCCGGGACCTCGGCGAGCGCGTGCCCCCACCGGCCGCGTGGGCCGCCTCCCTGCGGGTGCTGCTCGGCGGCTCCCCCGGCGTCCCCCTCAGCAACTCCCCCGCCGAGGCGGGCGAGGCCCGGTTCCTGCTGCACCAGGCCACGGCGGCGTACCTGCAGACGGTCGCCGCCGGCCGCCCGCTCCTCGTGGTGATCGAGGACCTCCAGTGGGCCGACGCGGCCTCACTGGGCCTGCTGTCGGACCTCGCGCCGCTGCTGCGCGGCGCGATCGCGATCGTGGTCACCGTGCGCTCCGGCGAGGGCTCCCCCGCCGTGTACGACGCGCTCGGCCTCCTCGGACGGCACGACGCCCTCCGCCTCCCACTGGCCGGGCTCGACCCCGCCTCGGTGGCGGAGCTGTCGGGCCTGCGCGACCCGGTGAGCGTCGCGGCGCTCGCCGAGCGCACCAGGGGCAACCCGCTGTTCGTCCGCGAGACCCTCCGCCTGGCCGAGGACCAGGGCCTCGAACGGGCGCTCACGGGGGTGCCCGAGGGGCTGGCCGACGTGCTACGCCGCCGCCTGCTGAACCTCCCCGCCCCGTTCCGTCCCGCCGTCGACGCCGCGGCGGTGCTCGGCGCGGGCGCGGACCGGTCGCTGCTCGCCGAGGTCGCCGGGACGGCCGCCAAGACGGGCACCGGGACCGCGGCCGTGATGGATGTGGACGAGGCGCTCGACGCCGCGATCGCCATGCGGATCCTCGGCGAGGACCTGCGGTTCACCCACGACCTGGCCAGGGAGACGGTCTACGCCGACATCCCGCTCCGTGGGCGCGCCGCTCTGCACCTGGCCGCGCTGCGGGCGCTGGAACGGCGGCCGGGGTCGGATCTCGCGCTGCTGGCCCGGCACGCGCTGGCGGCGGGGCCGGAGGCCGCGGCGGACGCGGTGCGCTGGGCGTCGGCCACGGCGCGGCAGGCGGCCGGCCGGTACGCCCACGAGGACGCCGCGCAGTGGTGGCGCCGGGCGGTCGAGGCACACGGGACGCTTCCCGGCGCCGACCCGCGCGATCACGTCGAACTGCTGCTGGAGCTGGTCCGGGCGCAGCTCGCCGCCGGTGACGGCTTCACGGCCCGGCAGACCCGCGCGGAGGCGGTGCTCGCCGCCGACCGGTCGGGCGGCCCGCTGCTCGCCGCGCGGGCGCTGACCAGCCTGGACGCCCCCGGACTGTGGAAGTTCTACACCTACGGCGACGTCGAGCTGCACACCGTGCGGCGGATCGAGGAGGCTCTCGCCGAGCTGCCGGAGGAGGACTCCGAGCTGCGCTGCCGCCTGCTCGGCTGCCTGGGGATGGAACGTTACGACGGCTCCGCCGACCCCCGGTGCGACAGCGCCACGGCCGAGGCGCTGGCGATGGCCCGCCGTCTGACCGCCTCGGGGAAGGCCGGCCCGGAACTGCTGGCCATCACCCTGAACGCCCGGTATCTGGGCGTCCAGCTCCCCGAGCACATGCCGGAGCTCGACGCGATCGGCGAGGAGCTCACCCGGCTCGGGCTGCCCGGATTCGAGCTGCTCGGCCACATGATCAGGGAGCGGACCCGGCTGGAGCTGTTCGACGTGGCGGGCGCCGACCGGGCCGCCGAGCGGGCGGGCGTGCTGGTGGAGCGGCTCGACCTCCCCTGGCCCCGGTTCCAGCACCTCATCTGGACCGGCACCCGGCGTCTGCTCGACGGCGACTTCGAGGGCGCCGCCAACGCGTACGCCGCGGCGGCCGAGGCCGGTGAACGGCTCAACCTGTGGCACACCGCCACCGCGCTCTCCACGGCGCTGTTGACCCGGCACCTCATGATGCGGGACCTCGACGGTGCCGAGGAACTGCTGGAACGGCACTCTCCCTTCCCCGCGCACCGGCAGATCGCCGGCGTGCTCATCGGCGACTGGCGGGGCGACCCCGGGCCGGCCCTGGCGGCCCGCGAGCAGGGCTGGCGCCCGCTGCCGCGCGACTTCGGCGAACTGCCGAGCCTGTGCCTGCTGGGCGAGGCCCAGATCGTGGCGGGCGACCACGACGCGTGCGCGTACACCTACCGCAGGCTCCTGCCGTACGAGGACCGGATCGCCCTCGGGGCGGGGACGTTCTGCGCCGGGCCGGTCGGCTACTTCCTGGGGCGGCTCGCCCACCTGGGCGGGGCGGCCGGCCCGGAGACGGCGCGGGCGCATCTGGAGACCGCCGCGGAGCGATGCGCGGCGGCCGGGCTGAGCTGGTGGGCCGCCACGATCACCCGCGAGCGCGACGCCGTGCCCGGGTGACCGCGGGAAAGCGGGCCACAAGTGGGCGTTGAGTCGCGATGAAGACGCCTCGCGCATGGTGGGGTCATGACAACACCGAAAACACCGACGCAGACCAGGCGCCGCCCGGGTGAGCCCGCCCCCGACCTCGTCGCCTTCCTCCTCTTCCACAACGGGCTACGGCGCGAGTTCGCCAGGCTGGCCGACGCCCTCGACCGCTGTGATCCCCGCGACGAGCGGCGCCGCGCGGTCGCCGACGAGCACCTCGCGCTGCTGCTGCGCGTCCTGCACCACCACCACACCGAGGAGGACGAGGCGATCTGGCCGCTCCTGCGGGGCCTGGTCCCGGAGGCCGCGCCCGTGCTCGACCGGCTGGAGGCCGACCACCAGGAGATGGACGCCGTGATCGGACGCCTGTCGGCCGGCGGACGGCCGGCCCGCGAGGTCACCACCGACCTGCGTGCACTGGACCGGCTCCTGAACACCCACCTCGACCTGGAGGAGTCCGAGGCTGTCCCACTGATCAGGGAGCACGTCAGCGCGGCCTGGTGGGAGGCGTCCGCCAAGAAGGTCATCAAGAGCCACGGCCGCGACCTGCCGATGCTCGCCGCCTGGCTCCTCGACACTGCGACGCCCGCCGATCGCGACCACATCCTCGCCACGGGCCCGGTCGTCATGCGGGTCCTCTACCGCCTCTCCTGGCGCCGTGCCTACGAGCGCCGGATTTCCCAGGTGTACGGCTGACGGAGGCTGGGCCGGGCAGGGGAACGGTCCTATGCTCTCCTGACGATGGTGCGCTTATGGGTGCTCGGCCGGTTCCGGGCCGAGGTCGAAGGACGTCCGGTCGATCTGGGGCCGCCGCTCCAGCGAGCGGTGATCGCGAGGCTGGTCTGCGCCGGCGGGCACGTGGTGTCGACGGACCGGTTCATCGAGGACCTGTGGCAGGGCCAGCCCCCGCCGAAGGCCCTGGGGGCGTTGCAGGTCTACGTCTCCAACCTCCGCCGCCTCCTCGAACCGGGCCGGGCGCCCCGCACCCCGGCGGGCGTCCTGGTGACCGCCCCGCCCGGATACCTGCTGCAGCTCGGCGCCGACGCCGTCGACGCGTGGCGGTTCCCGGCGCTGGTCGACGCGGCTGCGGACCTGCTCGGCCGGGGCGAGCCGGGCGGGGCGCTGCGCGCGGTCGACGAGGCCCTGTCGCTGTGGAAGGGGCCCGCCTTCGCCGAGTTCGCCGACCAGGACTGGGCGGTCCCCGAGGCGTCGCGGCTGGAGGAGCTGCGGATCACGGCCGTGGAGTACCGCGCGGAGGCGGGGCTGGCGCTCGGCAGGCACGCGGAGATCGCGCCCGAGCTGGAGCGCCACGTCGTCGCCCACCCGTTGCGGGAGAACGCGGTGCGGCTGCTCGCCCTGGCCTACTACCGGTCGGGGCGGCAGGCCGACGCGCTGGCGGCGCTGCGCCGCACCCGGAACCTGCTCGCCGAGGAGCTCGGCGTCGACCCGGGCCCGGCCCTGAAGACGCTCGAAGCGGACATCCTCGCGCACAGTGACAGCCTCGGCGCGTCAGGGACCGCCGCCGCGGTCGTCGTTCCCGCCCGCGCGCCTGCCACCACCCCGCCAGCGCCGGCCACCGCGCCGGCCACCGCGCCGCCCGCCCGGATGATCGGCCGTACGGCGGAGCTCGCCCGGCTGGTCTCCGCCGCCGGACAGGCGGCGCGCGGGTTCCGCGTGGCCTGGATCGGCGGCGATCCCGGCGCGGGCAAGAGCACGCTGGCCGACGCCCTGCTCCGCCACGCGGGCGGCGAGGGCCTGCGCACCGCGGTCGGCCGGTGCCCCGAGACGCTCGGCGGCGTGCCGCCCGCGTGGGCCTGGAGCGAGATCCTGCGCGGCCTGTTCGCCGCGCATCCCCCGGCCCCCGGCGTGGAGGCGCGGCTCGCTCCCCTGCTGCGGGAGGGCTCCTCCGGTCCCGGCCAGTTCTGGCTGGCCCAGGCCGTGGGCGACTATCTGGAGAGCGTGCCGGGGCCGCTGCTGCTCGTGCTGGAGGATGTGCATCGCGCCGACGACGCGACGCTGGAGATCCTGCGGCACCTGGCGGCCAGGCTGGCGCGGACCCCGATCCTGGTGGTCCTGACGCTCCGCCCGGCCGAGGCGGGCGACGACCTGGTCGCGGCCCGAGCCGCCCTGGCCGTGCGGACGGCCGAGAACGTGACCCTCCAGGGCCTCGGCGAGGACGACGTCCACCGGCTGCTGGCGGACCGCTCGAGGGTGGAGGTGGACGCGGCCGTCGCCCGCACGGTCGCCGAGCGGACCGGCGGCAACCCGCTGTTCGTGGCCGAGACCGCCCGGCTGCTCGCGACCGAGGGGGCGTCGGCGGCCCGGTCGCTGCCGCCCGGGGTGCGCGACCTCATCCGCAGGCGGGTCGCCCGCCTCCCCGCGACGGCCCGGACGGCCCTGCGCAACGCCGCCCTCATGGGCCGCGACGCCGACGTCGACGTTCTGGTCGCCGTCCAGGACGCCGACGAGGAGACCGTGCTCGACGGCCTCGAGGCGGGGGTGCTCGCCGGGCTGCTCACCGAACCGGGTCCCGGCACGGTCCGCTTCACGCACGTCCTCGTCCGCGAGACGCTGTACGAGGACATCCCCCGGCTGCGCCGTACGCGGCTGCACGCGAGGGTCCTCGCCGCGCTGGAGCGGGTGCGCCCCGGCGACGTCGGCGCGCTCGGCTACCACGCGCTGGCCGCCGCCACGGCGGCCACCGCCCCCGAGGCCGCGCGGTACGCGCGCCGGGCGGCCGAGCGGGCGTCCGCCGTCTACGCCCACAGGGAGGCCGCCACCCTGCTGGAGGGCGCCCTCGACGCCCTGGACCTCGCCCGGAGTGGGACGGCCGAGCCGGGGGCGGACGACGACGTCCGGCTCGATCTGCTCTGCCGCCTGGTCTCCGCCCAGGCGAGCGCGGGCGACGTCATCCGGGCGACGGCCACCCGGGGACGCGCCCTGGCGGTGGCGAGGCGGCTCGGCGACCCCGCGGCCCTCGCCCGCGCGGCGACCGCGCACGACGCTCCCATGCTCTGGCAGAACGACCCGGTGCTCGACGTCGAGGTCGTGGAGGTGATCCGCGCCTGTCTGCCCACCGCGACGGGCGAGCTGCGGTGCCGGCTGCTCGCGGCCCTGGCGCAGGAGCTGGGCGGCCACGACGAGGAGGCGGTCGACAAGGCGAGCGCCGAGGCCGTGGAGATCGCCCGCGGCATCGGCGACCCCCGCCTGCTGTGCCTGGCGCTCGGCGCGCGCTACTGGTCGGCCTTCGTGCCGGGCCGCCGTGACGAGCTGGAGCCGCTCGGGCACGAACTGCTGGAGGTCTCCGCCCGCGCCGGGCTGCTCGGTTACCAGACGGTCGGCCACCACGCGTTGTGCATGGTCGCGCTCGGGCGCAACGACTGGGCCACGGCCGAGCGGCACGCCCGGCGGGCGGTGGAATACTCCACCAGCGGCCAGCTGGGCCTGGTCCTCGCCATCATCGCGTTCCTCGACGCCCTCCGCCTGCTGGTGAAGGGCGAGTTCGAGCGGGCCGAGTCGGCCTACACCGTCCTGTCCGACCGGATGGGCGAGGCCGGCGGAGCCAACGCCGCCGTCTTCGGCAGCCTGGCCCGCTTCACCGTACGCCTCGCCTGCGGCCGGGCGCACGAGTCGGTGGACGAGCTCGCCGCCGCGCGCGACCAGATCCCCGGGGAGGTCGACGAGTTCTACGTCAGCGCGCTGCTGGCCGCCGGGCGCCTGGAGGAGGCGCGGTCCGCCTGGCCGGTGGACCGCCTGCCCACCCGCTGGGTCTATCACACGATCAACATGGCGCTACGCGCCGGCACCGCGATGGCCCTCGGCGCCCGGGAGGTGGCCGAGGAGTGCCACCGCCTGCTCCTCCCGTTCCGGGAGGAGATGATCGGCCTGCACACCGTGGCGATCACGCTCGGCCCCGGCGGGCTCGTGCTCGGGCGGCTGGCGGAGTTCCTGGGCGACCCCGCCGAGGCGGCGGAGCACTACGCCACGGCCGCGAGAGTCGCGGAGCGGCTGGGCTCGCCGCACTGGCGGGAGGAGGCGCTGCGGGCGCTCGGCACGCCGGGGTCGTGAGCGCGGGCCCGCCAAGTGGCCGCCAAACGACCGTTTAGCGGGCCGGGCCACCGTGGTTCCGAGACACACACTCGGACATCACGGAGGCTCACCTTGGACACCCCCGATCTCACCGGCATCCGCATCGTCCACCGCGCCATGCGCGGCGACCTGCACCGGCTCCGTACGGCGGCAGAGGACCTCGACGCGGGACGCCGGCGGGCGGACGGAGCCCGCGCCGCCGCCATCGCCCGCTACGCGGAGGACGTCTGCGCGGCGATCCACCATCACCACAGCAGGGAGGACGAGATCGTCTGGCCGGTCATCGAACGGTCGGCGGGCGCCGCCGTGGACCTCGCCGACCTGTCCGACGACCACTCCGAGCTCGACCCCCTGCTCGACAGGGTCCGCGTGACGGCGCGGGCGTTCGCCGCGGGCGGGGGCGCGGGCGAGCTGGCGGCCGCGCTGCGGACGCTCTCCGACCTCATCGACGAGCACATCGAGGAGGAGGAGCGGAGGATCTTCCCGGTCATCGAGAAGTACGTCCCGGCGGCCGACTGGAAGGCGATGGAGAAGTCGCTCAGAGGCGGCGACCCGCGTTTCGAGCTCAGCTGGGCCGACCGGTACGCGACCCCGGACGAGATGGCGCACATCCGCCGGCTGGCCGGGCCGGTCCTCAGCCTGCTGCTGATCCTGATCCGCCCCGGCCAGCGGCGCCGTCAGCGGCTCGTCTTCGGGGGCTGAGCGCGATGGCCAGGCGATCCCGCCTGTTCAACACGGCCATCCGGCACATCTGCGACTGGCAGGTGCGCACCTACCGCCGGAGCGGCGGGCGCCGGCCCGCCACCATGCGCGGCATCCCCGTCCTGCTCCTCACGACCCGGGGCCGCAGAACCGGCCTGCTCCGCACCCGGCCGGTCGGGTACGGCAGGGACGGCCGCCGGTTCGTCGTGATCGCCTCGAACGGCGGCGACGACGCGACTCCCGCGTGGTGGCTCAACCTCCGCGACGACCCCGTGGCCGAGCTGGAGGTGGGCGGCCCCGGCGGGCTCGACGTGGTCAAGGTGCGCGCGAGCGAGGCCGAGGGTGAGGAGCGTGACCGCCTGTGGCGGATGATGAGCCGGCGGTACCCCGTCTACCTGAAGTACACGGAGATGACCTCGCGCCGCATCCCGGTCGTGGTGCTCGAACCCTTCGACGCCCCGCCACCGTGATCGCCGTACCCGGGTGCGGCGGGCCGGGCGCGGGGGCCCGGCCCCCGCGCGTCGCCGCACGCGCGCGTCAGGGCCGGGGCTCCCGCGCGTCCGGGGCGGCCGCCCGGCGGGTGTCGAACTCCTCGTCCGGGACCACCAGCTCGTTGCCGGCCAGGCCCGCCTCGCCGGAGACCGCGGCCAGCTCCGAGCCGAGCGTCTCGTGCGCGGCGGCGCGGTGGCCGCGGCCGAGGCGGCCGGTCATCAGTGACGACAGAGCGGCCACCAGGCACGCGGCCACGGCGAACCAGAAGGCGATGACCAGGCCCTGGTGGAAGGGACCCGCGATGAGATGCGGGAAGAACTCCTTGCCGGTCAGGTGGGTGCCGCCGTCGGGCAGCCGGTCGAGCACGCCGCCGAGGAGCTCGCGGAACGGGTTGTAGCCGAGGAACGCCGCGAACAGCACGGCGATCGGCGGCAGCTGCGCGATGCCCTCGGCCTGCGCCGCGGGCACCCCCTGGGCGACGAGCTCGTCGTGCATGGTGTGCGGCAGCGACTGCGCCAGACCGGCGATCATCAGGCTGAAGAAGACGCCGATCGACAGCACCATCGAGGAGTTCTGGAAGGTCGCGGTCATGCCCGCGCCGACGCCGCGCGACTCCGCCGGGACCGCGTTCATGATCTCCGCTCGGTTGGGCGAGGAGAACAGGCCGGAGCCCACCCCGTTGATCAGGATCAGCAGCGCGAACACCCCGTAGCCGAAGTCGGTCGGCAGGGTCATCAGCGCGTAGAAGCTGGCCGCCGTGACCAGCGCGCCGCCCACGGTGAACATGCGCGGGCCGAACCGGTCCGACAGCCAGCCGGAGACCGGCGCCGACAGCAGGAAGCCCACGGTCAGCGGGATCATGTAGATGCCCGCCCACAGGGGCGTCTCCTCGAAGCTGTAGCCGTGCAGCGGCAGCCAGATGCCCTGCAGCCAGATGATCAGCATGAACTGCAGGCCGCCGCGTCCGAGCGCCGTCAGAAGGCTGGCGATGTTGCCCGCGAGGAACGCGCGCTGCCGGAACAGCGTGAGCCGGAACAGCGGCTCGGCCACCCTGGTCTCGATCCAGGCGAACAGCGCGAGCAGCAGCACGCCTCCGGCGAGCGCGGCGATCACCCAGGGGTTGCCCCAGCCCATCACGCCGGTCCCGTACGGCTGGATGCCGTAGGTGATGCCGACCAGCAGCGAGATCAGGCCGACGGCGAAGGTCGCGTTGCCCCACCAGTCCATCCGGGCCCGGCGCCGGACGCCGTTGTCACGCAGTTTCAGGTACGCCCAGATCGTGCCGAACACCCCGAACGGCACAGAGACCAGGAAGATCGCCTTCCAGTTGACGGGCGCGAGGACGCCCCCGACGACCAGGCCGAGGAAGGAGCCCGCGATGGCGGCGATGGAGTTGATGCCGAGCGCGGTGCCGCGCTGGCGGACAGGGAAGGCGTCGGTCAGGATCGCCGTCGAGTTGGCGAACAGCAGCGCGCCGCCGACGCCCTGCACGATGCGCCAGCCGATCAGCCACATGGCCCCGGCGTCGCCGTCCATCCAGGTCAGCGACAGCATGATCGAGCACAGGCTGAAGACCGCGAAGCCCAGGTTGTACATGCGTACCCGGCCGAACATGTCGCCCAGGCGGCCGAACATCACGACCAGGACGGCCGTGACGACCATGAAGCCCATCATCATCCACAGCAGGTAACCCGTGTTGCCGGGGTCGAGCGGGTTGAGGTGGATGCCCCGGAAGACGTCCGGGAGGGCGATCAGGACGATGGACTGGTTGATCGTCACCATCAGAACGCCGAGGGTGGTGTTGGACAGCGCGATCCACCTGTACCGCGAGGACGACGCCGGCTGCGGCGACGCCCCCGCCCGGGACTGGTTCGCTACGGCCACGGAGTGGTTCCCCTCCTCGTGTTCCCGCGCGCGCACGGCGGAAGAACAGTTAGTTAGAGGAACTAAGTTACCCCCACCGGATGTACTTGATGTTTCCCGGCATGGGCGACATGTGTAACCGGGGTGCGACCCCTACTGTGAGATCAGGCCTTGAGCGCCCCGGCGATGACGTCGACGAGGCCGTCCACGACCGTGTCGCGGTCGAGCCCGGGGTCCTCCAGCCACCAGTCGCCGATCGCCTGGACCATGCCGACGAACGCGTGCCCGAGCACCCGCGCCCGCGCCGGGCCGGCCACCCCCGCCTCGGCGAGCACCGCGCCCAGTTCCTCGCCGACGCCGCGCACGATGGCGGCCATCCGCGAGTGGGTGCGGCTGTCCTCCGCGCTCGCCCGGTGGAAGAGGAACCGGTAGAGGTTGGGGTTGGCCGAGATGGTCTCCAGGTACGCGTCGACCGTGGCCCTGGCCCGCTCGCGGGGATCGGCCACCGCCGAGGCGAACTCCGGGCGCAGCAGGTCGATCACGATGCGGGTGTGGCGTTCCGCGAGCGCCTGGTAAAGGCCGCTCTTGTCGCCGAAGTGACGGTAGAGGATCGGCTTGGTGATGCCCGCCTCCGCCGCGATCGCGGCCATCGACGCCTGCGGGCCCTCCCGGCGGATCACCCGGTCGGCCGCGTCGAGCAGGTCCCTGCGCCGCTCCGGACTCCGGCCGCGCTCCCCTGTACCGCCCGTCATGGGAACCAGGATAGGACGGCCGGTCACGCTCGGGCCGCTTCCTGATCACGAGGCGGACCGGCGGGCGATCACTCCGGTAGTCTGCCGCACGCGGGCTCTCGGGCACTTCCCGGCTTTCAGCCGGGTCTGGAGACGCCGGGTCTGGAGGTGTCGGGTGGGCGAGGCGGGCGGGCCGCTGGTGCCGGGCTACGAGACGCTCGGCGTCCTGGGCCAGGGCGGCTTCGGCGTCGTGTACCGGGCCAGGCAGCTCGCGGTGGGCCGGGAGGTCGCGCTCAAGGTCGACAACCGGGTGCTCGTCTCCGACCGCGACCGGCGCCGGTTCATGCGGGAGGTCACCTCCGCCGGGGCGCTGTCGGGCCATCCGCACGTGGCCGACGTGTACGACGCCGGGGTGCTCGGCGACGGCAGGCCGTACATGGTGCTGGAGCTGTGCCCGAACGGGTCGCTCGCCGACCGGCTGCGCGACGGCGGGCCGCTGGGCCCCTGCGAGGTGCGCGACATCGGCGTCCGGATCGCCGACGCGCTGGCCGCCGCCCACGCCCTGGGCGTGCTGCACCGCGACGTCAAGCCCGCCAACATCCTGGTCAACTCCTACGGCATGGTCGCGCTCTCGGACTTCGGGCTGGCCACCATGCCGGGGGCGGGCGGGGCCGTCCCGGGCGAGGTGTCGGTGACCCGCGAGTCGCTCACCCCGGCGTACGCCCCTCCGGAGGCGTTCGACCTGACCGAGCCGACGGCCGCGGGAGACGTGTACTCCCTCGCCGCCACGCTGTATGCCCTGCTGAGCGGGAGGCCGCCGCGGTTCCCCGAGCACGGCGTGGTGAACATCGCGGTCGTCATGGCCCTGCACCGGCTGCCGATCCCCGACATTCCCGGCGTGCCGGCCGCGCTCACCGCCGTCCTGCGCCACGGCATGGCGAGCGATCCGGCCCAGCGGATCAGGACCGCCGCAGGACTGCGCGACGCGCTGTCGGCCCTCGCCCCCGACGGCTCCGCCGGAAACCCCCACCCCGGGAACATTCACCCCTCGAACGTCCACCCGGGGAACGACCCCATCGGGAGCAGCCACCCCGGAAGCGCGCAGACCGGGAACAGCGGGCCCGGGGATGCGCTCACCGGGAACAGCGGGCCCGGGAACAGCCACATCGGGAGCGGCCGCCCTGTAAGCGCCCACCCAGGCAACGCGCCGACGGGGTACGGCCACATCGAAAGCGGCCGCCCTGCGGATGTCCACCCAGGGAACGCCCACCCAGGCAACGCGCCGACGGGGTACGGCCAGATCGGCAGCGGCCGCCCTGTGAATGTTCACCCGGGGAACGCGCAGACGGGGAACGACCGCTTGGCGTACGGCGGGCCGGGCCACGTCGCGCCTCCGCACGCGCTCGCCCGCACGCCCACCCAGGCACCCGGCGCCCGGCCGGGGGCCGTGCCGGGGCCCGGGGCACGCGGCCTCCACCAGGCTCCCACGCTGCCGCCGCGCCCGGCGGCGGGAGTGTCGCGGCAGTCGATGGTGTTCGGCGTGGTCGCCGCCGTCTTCGCCCTGCTGCTGGCGGCCGGGCTCGTGGCCCTGCTGCTGGAGGGCGGCCAGGACCGGGGAACCTCCCTGCGCCCCGGCAGCGCCTCCGTCCGGAGCGTCCAGGGCGGCACGGCGGGAGGCACCGGCTGACAGCGGCGGGCGACGCGGCCGAGTGGCGTGCCCGGATGGCGTGCCCGGTTGACATGGCCGGGCCGCGGCTGTGACCCCCCGGCGGGAGACCGGGAGACTCCGGGCGGCGGGGCGATATGGCCGGGTGACGAGGCCGGGTGACGAGGCCGGGCCATGGCCGTGACGTCCCCGGCAGCAGGTCGGGAATCCGTGCGGCGGGTCAGCCGGCCGGTTTCCTGGTCTTGGCGCTCCTGCCTGCCTTCGGGGGCCTCTCGGTCTTCTCCGTTCCCTTCCCGATGGCCTTCTCCGCGTCCTTCTTTCCCCGCCGGCGTGGTTGGGCGGCGGGCGGTTCGGCGGGGCCGGCCATCGCGCCGTACTCGGCGAGCGAGTCCCGAAGGTAGTCGATGAGGTTCCAGACGTCGGGCACCATCTCGCGGTCGGCGACGATGCCGAAGTCGAGCCGGCCGTCGTAGGAGAACACGGTGATGTTCACGCCGCCGCTCACATCCGTGATCACCGACATCGGATGGAGCGCGACGACGCGGGCCCCGCACACGTACAGCGGTGACTGCGGCCCCGGCACGTTGGAGATCATCAGGTTCATCGCGGGAGCCCGGCGCGAGGCGATCCGGAAGGCCGACCTGGCGGCCAGCGCGCTCAGCGCGGCCGGCATCGCCTGGCTGAACTCCAGGAGCCAGGCCGCTGGAGCGGCGGCGAGCCGTTCCTTGACCAGTCGCATCGAGCGGTTCACCGACCGCAGCCGGTCACCCGGGTCGGCCACGTCGGTGGGGAGGGTGGTCATGGTCAGCATGACCTCGTTGGCGGCCGAACCGTTGACCGGCTGACCACGGGTGGAGACCGGGATCCCGGCCACCAGGGGCTGGCGGGGCAGCTCGTCCCGGCTTGCCAGCCAGCGCCGCAACGCCGTCGCGCACATCGCCATGACGACGTCGTTCACGGTCACGCCGAAGGCGTTCTTGATCCGCTTGACCTCGTCGAGCGGCAACTCGCCGAAGGCGAAGCGCCGGTGCTCGGAGATCGGCCCGGAGAACGGCGTGCGCGGCACCACCATCCGGGGCAGCTCCGGCAGGTTCACGTCGGCGTCGGAGCCGATGCCCCGGACGAACCGCGAGACCCGCCCCACCCCTGGAAGCTGGGCGACGAACGGCACCTCGTCCAGCCGGGGCACCGCCTCGGCGACGAAACGCAGCAGGGCCAGCGGGTTGTCCAGCACCCGTGCGACGCCCCTGACAACCATCTCCACCACGTCGGGGGCCCGCTGCGGCTCGGCCTCCTCCTCGGGGAGAGGCGTGTCGGACACCTGCGGCCCGAAGTCCATCAGCGCCGCCAGCACCTCCGCTCCGGTGACCCCGTCGACGGCGGCGTGATGGACCTTCGTGTAGACCGCCATCCGGCCCTCGGCGAGGCCGTGGATCAGGTAGAGCTCCCACAGCGGCCGCCCCCGGTCGAGCCGCCTCCCGTGCAACCGGGCGACCTGCTCGGCCAGCTTGTGATCGTCGCCCGGAGGGGGCAGCGCCAGCTCCCGCACGTGGTAGTCGAAGTCGACCTCCCGGTCTTCCGCCCAGTACGGATGATCGAGCCCGAAGGGCACCTCGACCAGCCGCCTGCGCAGCGGTGGCGCGAGGTGGAGCCTCCGCCGGAGCAGCGCGATCAGCTCCTCACGGGTCGGCGCGCCACCCGGCCGGTCCGACGGGTCCAGAATCGTGAGCGCCGCGATGTGCGCGAGATTCGTTGGCGTCTCGAAGTTGAGGAACTGCGCGTCGAAGGCGCTGACTTGCTGTGCCATGTCTACTCACCTGCCCCGAAACGTCCAGGTCCGACCACCGCGCGACCGGGCGGTGCGCTGCGCGGTGCCTATTCCGGCGCCCCGTCAGTGCTCGATCCGAACCCGGTCGCGATGCCCCCCTCCTGGAGATTAGTCGGCAGGCAGGCCGGTGCGGGCGCGGCCCGTCGGCGCGGCCGTCGCGCCGAGTGCGGCCAGGGCGAGCGCGGCCAGTGCGATGGGCCAGGGCCCCAGCCGGTCCACCCATGCGGCGAGGGTGTTCTGGAGGGCCGCGGCAGTGTCGATGATCGGGTCGCCCCCACTCCGTGCGGACGCCACACGCGGCTCGTACAGGCCGTGCCCCAGGGTCAGCAGCCGCCGCAGGCGCAGCCGGACGCGCCGCGCCCTGTTTCACCCCACCCTGTTTCGCCGCGCCCTGTTTCGCCGCGCCCTGTTTCGCCGCGCCCTGTTTCGCCGCGCCCTGTTTCGCCGCGCGCTGTTTCGCCGGCCCGCGCGGCGGCCGTGGTCCTGCGCCGGTGCAGCCACCACATGCCCCCGGCGGCGGCCAGCATCAGCCCGGCCACGGCGAGGAGGGTCTGCTCGGCCAGCGCCGCGCCCGCGCCGGTCAGCAGCCCGGCGCCGATCAGCACCGGCAGCGCGCAGCAGGCCGCGCACGCGAGCACGGCCAGCGCGGCGGCGACCTTGCTGCGCAGCGGCGGCTCGCCCTCGTCGGCGGTGCGGTCCTTCGACGCGTGAGCGGCGGTGAGCGACACCGCGACCGGCGTCGCCGGACCCCTGGCCGGAAGCGTGGAGGGGCCGGGCGCCGGAACCGGGATGCGATGGTCGTCGTGGGTGCTCACGGGTCAGCTCTCCTTGGGAGGGCGGCCCTCGGCCAGGCCGGCGAAGGGCAGCGGGCAGTCGGGGCAGGTGCAGTGGGTCAGGCTGTCGCATCCGGCGCTGACCACCTGGGCCAGCGCGTGGCGGATGGTGGTCAGATCGGCGATCTTCGCGTCCACTTCGAGGATCTTGGCTTGGGCGCGGGCCCGCAGATCGGGGGTGGGGTGGCCACGCCGGCCGGTGTCGAGCAGCTCGGCCACCTCCTCCAGCGTGAAGCCGAGCCGCTGCGCGGCTTTGATCACCGTCAGCAGGGCGACGGTCTCGGGCGGGTAGGAGCGGTGCCCGCCGGGGCTGCGCGCCGGTTCGGCGATCAGGCCGCGCCGCTTGTAGTAGCGCAGCGTCTGGACGTTGACCCCGGCCTGCTCGGCCACCTGCCCGGTGCGCAGGTAGGGCTCACCCGGCCCCCGCAGCTCGACGTCCTGCTTCACGCCGGCCGCCCCGCCTCGGCCGACGCAGTGGATCGGCCGGCCGCGCCGGCGCGGGCCTGCAGGGCGTCCAGCACGTCGGCATGCTCGGGCGGGACCGCCACGTCCAGCGTCAGGCCGCAACCGGCGATGGTGAGCGTGAAGGTGAAGAAGGAGCAGCAGCCGTTCTCCCGCGCCGTCAGCTCGGCTGCCCGCGCGGCGTACTCCGGGCTGAAGCGAAGCTCCAGCCGCAGGCGCTCACGCTCCTCGCGCCGTACGGCCCGGACCGTCTCGGCGAACAACGCGTCGAACTCGGCCACCCGCAGTGGCTGTTCGGCGGTGGGCAGCGTGCACGCCGGAGGTGCCCACCCCTGATCGAGGACGATGTCTTGGGTCATGCCTCGACGGTAAGCCTGTACCCAGGTACCGGATGCAACCCCCAATCTTCCACGCCACCGGATCGAGCCGCTTCAGGCGGCCGGACCGCCGGGGCGGAAGTACCGCAGCGGTGCGGCGTCTCGTGACCCGGTCAGTGGCGGTGACCGGCGTCGGGCTGCGCCGCGCCGCCTCGATCCGCTGGACCACCAGCGTCCAGGGACCGCCGGGGCCGGCTACCGGCCCGGCCGTCTCCCCCTCGCGGGCGGCGAAGACGGCGTCCTCCAGCGGCCCGCCGCCGCGACCCCGCCGGTCCGCAGCACGCCCGCCAGGGTGAGCGCCGCCCGGGCGGCCTCCTCCGCCACCAGAGGCGGCACCGGACGACCCGGACACGCCGGGGACGCTGAGGGCCCGGTGGGCTGGGCGGGGGTGGTGAACTCGGAGGGCTGGGGCGGCAGGCCGAGCCGGGCCGCCTCCTGCTCGGCGAGGATCTCGGCCACTATGACCTGCACCAGCCAGCGGCGCAGGTTGCGGCCGGACCAGCCGCTCGTCCCGGACGCCGGCGGCCGGGGCGGCCGCCCATGGTCGCCCCGGCCGTCCTTCTAGGGTGTGAGCTCAGGTCTAGTCGCAGTGTCCAGGGCCGATGATTCCGTTGTTGTAGTTGTCGAGCGTGGTGGCCAGGAGGTTGACATCGTTCCGCTCGGCCTTGCTCAGCGAGTTCCAGCTGCTGGGAGCGTGGGTGGCGAGGAAGGCGTCCGCGTCGGCGATGCTGCCCGACACCGCGGAGCCGTCCGCGCCGCCGGCGATGCCGAGCTTCGCGGCGAGCAACTGTCCTCGCAGCTTGTTGATGCCGTTGCTGGCCGCGCCGTTGAAGTTCAGGATGGCGACGGCCTCGTTCGTGGTGGTCACCTTCTGGCTGGACTGCCCGCTCGGCGTGCCGAGCCAGATCGGCAGCTTCGGCGCCATGGCCTGGGTGTGGTTCTTCCAGTAGCCGATGGTGAGCGTGCATCCCGCCGGCGGCGGAGTAGTGCAGTTGACCGTCACCGTCGCGGTCGCGGAGGGTCCCGCCGTGTTGTCGTCGGTGTGGGTCAGGGTCGCCGTGTTCGTCTGTACGCCGGCGTCGTCACAGGTGAACGTACGCGTGTAGGTCGTCTCGGCGCTTCCGGAGAACGTTCCTAGGTTCCCCTGCATGCTGTCGTCGACCGACACCTTGTCGTGGACGGGGGTGATACTCGACGGCCAGCTGAAGCTGTCGGACGTGTTCGGGCCGAAGGGGGTCCCCAGGTGTCCCGAGTGGTTGGTGATCGAGGTGTCGGCCGTCACCTTGTACGCCTTGCCGGTGTCCGGCGGCGACGGGACTGCTACTTCGTACCCGTAGCAGCGGGACTCGCCCGGCGCCAGGACCGGATGGCCGGAGGTGTCGAGCGGCTTCGAGGCCACGACCGCGGTGCTCGGCGGCTTCGTGACGTTGATGATCGAGGTCAGGCTCTCGGTGGCCACGGCGCCGCCGTTGGTGATACAGACCTCTCCCGCGATGTATGCGGCTTCCGTGCCATTGTCCCTGGTCAGTCCCACCGTATAGGTGACGTCGCCGGATTGACCGGGCGTCAGGTCCAGGCTGGTCGGGTCAGCCGACTTTGTAACGTTCCACGCGTAGGTCTTGGTCCAGTGCGGCGTAGCCGACACCGTCTGAGACAGCGTCGTGCCGGCCTGCGACTCAGCAAGCGCCGGCGTGACCGACATTCCGGAGGCGGCGACAAGCGCGGCCACAGGCACCCAAGCGAGGCGTCGTGTCCAAAGTTGCATATTTCTTCCCTTGCTGTCCTGCCACCACCATGACCGTTCGTTCGGTGGTCTTAACAGGTCGCTACTGATGCAATGTCCGAGCCTAGGCACTTTGCCCAAGTATGGCCATACATGCGGTAATTCCTGAGCGGTTGTAAAGATGCCTGTCCAGGGCGTCGGGATGGGCCTTACTTCCGGTGCCGGTTCGCCCCGCTCCGCCGTACGCTGATCGGTGATCAGGGACTCGGTCCTCCTGCCAAAGAGGAGACCGGACGGTGTCGGTGTGCGTGGCGATCTCGCAGGCCAAACCCGTACACGCTCGTCGCTGAGCCGCGGACCGAGTTCGCCGAGAAGCCGGCCGGATTCAGCCGGTGAGCAGGCCGCGGGCGTGAAAGTTTCCTGACGTACGGCTGGTGACGCGTGTCCGCAAGTAGCGTCGTTTGACCCGAAAATCCCTTGATTCCTACGGTCAGCAGGAATATGAGGGAGGACCCATGACATCCCGGCTGAGACCCCCGTGGATCATCGCGCTCGTGACGCTGCTCGCCGCGGCACTGGGCGTCGTCCCCGCCGCCGGCCGCGGCGTCGCACGGGCGGCGGACGCTCCCTACAAGGATCCGAGCCTGCCCGTGGCCACCCGGGTGGACGACCTGCTGTCCCGGATGTCCCTCGACGACAAGGCCGGCCAGATGACCCAGGCCGACCGGGGCGCCCTGACGACGGTCTCCGACGTGGCGGCGTACCGGCTGGGCTCGATCCTCTCCGGCGGCGGCTCCGCGCCTTCCTCCAACACTCCGTCGTCCTGGGCCGACATGTACGACAACTTCCAGCGGCAGGCCTTGTCCACCCCGCTCGCCATCCCGATGATCTACGGGATCGACGCCGTGCACGGGCACAACAACGTCGTCGGCGCGACGATCTTCCCGCACAACATCGGGCTGGGCGCGACCCGCGACCCCGACCTGGTGGAGCGGGTCGGCCGGGCGACCGCCGAGGAGGTCTCCGGCACCGGCATCGACTGGACCTTCGCCCCCTGCCTGTGCGTGGCCCGCAACGACCGCTGGGGCCGCACGTACGAGTCGTTCAGCGAGGACCCCCAGCTCGTCACGCAGATGACCACGATCGTGGACGGCTTCCAGAAGGCCGGGAACGCCTCCATCCTCGCCACCGCCAAGCACTACGTGGGCGACGGCGGCACCACGGGAGGCAGGGACCAGGGGAACACCGAGCTGAGCGAGGCCGACCTGCGGGCCATCCACCTCGCGCCGTTCAAGGCGGCCGTACAGCGCGGCGTGGGCAGCGTGATGGTCAGCTACAGCAGCTGGAACGGCGCCCGGATGCACGGCAACAAGTACCTGATCACCGACGTGCTGAAGGGCGAGCTGGGCTTCAAGGGCTTCGTGGTGACCGACTGGGCGGGCATCGACCAGCTCGACGGCCAGACCGGGTTCACCGCGAACGAGATCACCACCGCGATCAACGCGGGAGTCGACATGGTGATGGTGCCGAACGACTACAAGAAGTTCATCTCGCTCCTGAAGCAGGAGGTGCAGGCGGGCCGCATCCCGACCTCCCGGATCGACGACGCTAACCGGCGCATCCTGACCAAGAAGTTCGAGCTCGGGCTGTTCGAGAAGCCGCTGACCGACCGCTCCTACACCTCCACCGTCGGCAGCGCCGCGCACCGGGCCGTGGCCCGCGAGGCCGTGCGCAAGTCGCTGGTCCTGCTGAAGAACGCGGGGAACGTGCTCCCGCTGGCGAAGACCGGCGGCAAGATCTTCGTGGCCGGCAAGAGCGCCGACGACATCGGCAACCAGAGCGGCGGCTGGACGATCAGCTGGCAGGGCTCGTCCGGGAACATCACCACCGGCACCACGATCCTGCAGGGCATCCGCGACCTCGTCGGCTCCGGCGCCCAGGTCACCTACAACCGCGACGGCAGCGGCATCGACTCCTCCTACCGCGCGGCGGTCGCCGTCGTCGGCGAGACGCCGTACGCCGAGGGCCAGGGCGACCGGACGGGGTCGATGGGCCTCGACTCCACCGACCTCGCGACGCTGCAGCGGCTCAAGGCGTCGGGCGTGCCGCTGGTCGTGGTGCTCGTCTCCGGCCGCCCGCTGGACATCGCGGGCCAGCTCGACCAGTGGAACGCCCTGGTGGCGGCCTGGCTGCCGGGCACCGAGGGACGCGGCGTGGCCGACATGCTGTTCGGCGACTCCGCCCCCAGCGGACGGCTGCCGATGACCTGGCCGCGCAGCGCCGACCAGGAGCCGATCAACGACGGGGACGGCAAGGACGCCCTGTTCAAGTACGGCTACGGGCTCGACTACACGGTGCCGCCGCCCCAGTCCCCTCCCGCGTCCCCCAGCCCCTCGCCGAGCCCGTCGCCGTCGCCCAGCCCGTCGTCCTCGCCGAGCGCCAGCCCGCCGGCCGGCGGATGCCTGGTGACCTACCGGACGAACGACTGGGGCGGCGGATACACCGCGGACATCACGATCACCAACAGGTCGTCCAGCGCCGTGAACGGCTGGCGGCTCCAGTGGACGTACGCGGGGAACCAGAAGATCACCGGTTACTGGAACGCGGTCGTCACCCAGTCGGGCCAGCAGGTCACGGCCTCGAACGCCTCCTACAACGGGACGATCGGCGCGAACGGCGGCACGGCGAGCTTCGGCTTCCAGGGCACCTACAGCGGTGCCAACGCCACCCCCGCGGCGTTCACACTGAACGGCGCGGCCTGCGCCGTCGGGTGACGGATGACCGGGTGACCGGTCCCGCCGCGCCGTAGTCCGACGCCTCGCTCGGGGCCCAGGTGGATGACTTCCCCTGGGTCCCGAGGAGCGGGGCACGACCGTGAGGCCCGGCCTCCGGCGGGTTCAGAACGTCTGCGCGAGGGCGATGCCCGCTCCCACGGTGAACAGGACGACCCCCACCGCGAGGAAGATCCCGCCGAGCAGCGTGCCACTCCCCGCCACGCTGTCGATGCGGATCCGCGTGGGCCTCGCCGGGTCGTACAGCACCGGCACCTCCTGCCCGGGCCTGGCCGGCGGCGGGTTGCTCCCGTAGCTGCTCTCGGCCTCGACCTGCTGGCCGTACAGGGTGACGAAGCGAATGGTCGGGTAGTAGACGGTGCCGTCGTCGGAACGGCTCGCCCGCAGCCGCACGACCAGGCCGCTGGCGCGGTGCGCCCGGCGGCGGAACTCCCGGGCGTTGACGATGACTCCTCCGCCGATGAGGCCGAAGACGAGCCCGAGGCCGGACAGGATCAAAGTGATGAGAGCGGTTTGTGACACGCACCGGACTCTAGGACGCCGAGCTTGACATCGGCTTGCACCTCTTTTGCCGGCTTTCCGGCGCCGCGGCCCCGATCCGCCGGTCACCCGGTCAGGGGCGCAGCCGCATGAGCGCCTCGGCCACGGCGACCACGGGCTCGCCGAGGTCGAACCGGCTGAAGAGGTGGATCTGCTCCCCCGCGTCGATCTCCAGCAGTTCGGTGGTCAGGCCGTACCTGCGGTTGGTGTTGACCCGGATGCGGTCCACGTCGTTCCAGGAGATCCGCTCCCTGCCGCCGAGCCCGCTGACGACGAGGCCGTCCTCCCCCGCCGCGAGCCGTACGGGTGCCACCAGGTCGCGTCCGGCCAGCACGGCGAAGCCCAGGGCGGCCACGCCGGCGAGGAAGAGCAGCCAGCCGTCGCCGGTGATCGCCAGCGCCGCGCACAGCACGGCGCCGGCGGCCTTCAGCGCGACGATCCCCCGGGGCACCCGCCACTGGTGCCGCGTCTCCTGAACATCCGCCATCGGGGCAGCGTAACGAATCAGGGTCCTGCACGCCGCCCGCACCGGCCACGACCCCGGGTGTGACCCCAGGCCTGATCCCGGGCCTGATCCCGGGCGCGGCCCGCGAGACGGTGGCCCCGCGCGCCCCACGTCCACGCGCCCCACGTCCACGCGCCCCACGTCCGCGCGTCCCGGTTCCGCGCCGGGGCCACAGCTCCTCCCCCTTGGCCGCTCATGGCCGCATCGGGCCGTTCAGGGGCCCTCGTCCTCCAGGTGCATCGCCTGCTCCTCGGCGGTGTATCCGCCGAAGTCAGGCCCCACGTCCTCGGCGATCATGTCCTTCTCGGTGTCCACGCCCATGCCGCCGTCGGGGTCGACGAGCCGCCCGGCCCGGCCCGGCTCGCCGGTGCCGTACCTGCCCGCCTGGGCCGGGTTCACGGTGGCGTAGCCGTCGGGGTCCTCCGAGCCGTACCCGCCGGCCTCGTCCCCGGTCAGCGCCTCATATTCGTCGTACGGCCGCTCGCCGCCCTCGCCGAGCACGTCGCCCTCGGCACCGGTATCAGCATCGGCATCGGTGCCGAACCGCACATCGGTGTCGGGGACCTCGCGGGACAGGCGGAGGTCGAGCGACTCCCCCTCGCGCATCTCGTTCGGGGTGGTGCCGTACTCGTCAAGGCCCAGCGGCCGGTCGCCGGGCAGCGGCATCTCCTGTGGGTCGGACGCCCACTGCTGCTCGGGTGTGCCCTCCTGCAGGTCTGGAATGCCCTCGTCCTCGAACCGCGAGCGCGGATCGGGCTGTGGTCTGTTCTCTCTCATACCGGCCCCATGCCCCGCCGTACGGCCCTTAGGCAGGTCCGCCCGGTCTGTCAGGTGACGGGCACGATCTCGGCCCGCCGAAGCTCGCCCCCGGCGACGTCGAGCAGGCCGATCGTGCCGTGCGGCTGGCGGCGGCGGTCGGTGGGCGAGCCGGGGTTGAAGACCCGCACCCCGTCACCGGTCACGTCCATCGGAATGTGGGAGTGGCCGTAGACGACGAGATCGGCGCCGGGGAAGCGGCGCCGCATCCGGGCGGTCCGCCCGGTGGTCTGGCCGCTGTCGTGGATCATTCCCACCCGGAGCCCGCCGAGGTCGAGTTCGAGTGTCTCGGGGGCGCCCCAGGCCGCCACGTCCGGGCCGTCGTTGTTGCCGAGCACCGCGCGCACCGGCGCGTAGGCCGACAGCTCCACCAGCACCTCCGCCGTGCAGACGTCGCCGGCGTGCAGGATCAGGTCCGCCCTCCGCAGGTGCCCGGCGACGGCGGGCGGGCACGCCTTCCAGCGCCGGGGGGCATGGGTGTCCGCCAGCACGACGACCTTCACTCCTCCATCTTCACCCGCGAGAAGAGGTGCCAAGCGACGTATTCCGGGAATAGAAAGGCAGGTCCCCGACAACCCTCGGCCCGCACCCCCAATGCCGGTTCCCCTATCGGCGCCGTTCGGGAGGACATATGAGCAGGCAGATCGCCGACGGCTTCCAGGCCCCCACGCTGGTCGAACTGGAGGCACGCGTGCGCGGGCTGGAAAGCCAGGTCGCCCACCTCACCAAGCTGGTCAAGGAGCTGTCCGGGCAGAGCGGCGACACCCGCTGAACGGACGGGAGGCCGCGTGGAACCCCCGCGCGGAAGACCCGCGCGAAGCTCCCCGGAAGACCCGCGAAACGGAAGGCCCGGGAAACGAGGCGTCCCCGCCAGGCGGGGCCTGACGGGGACGCCGGGGTGAGTCGTACCCTGCGCGCGGTGTCACGCACCGCGTACCGAGGCGGCACGGGCGGCGGCACTCGCACGGACGCGGTGCTCGCGCACCGCCGCGCCGCCCTTCGCGCCACGCACGGCGCCGCTCGCAGCGCCACGTGCGGCACCGTTCGCAGCGCCACGTGCGGCACCGTTCGCAGCGCCACGTGCGGCACTGTTCGCGGCACCGTTCGCGGTGCCCTTGGCGGCGCCGTCCGCCGCGCCGTCCCGCGAGACCGCGCCGCGTGCCGGCTCGCCCGAGCCCTCACGGGCCGGGACGGGCGGCACCCGGCCGTAGGACTCGCGCCCGGTGCTCGCCGCCAGCGCGGCCAGCGCGACGAGGGTCACGACCGCGACCGTCACCAGTGCCCCGAGCGCGAGCACCGCCACCGCCGCCAGGGAGACCACGGCTCCCAGCAGCTCCACCATTCCGATTCCTCCAGAGGTCGACCCCGATACGGCACTCCAGTGACCGGCGGTCCAATCACCGGCCATGCGGTAGGAGCGGAAAATTGCCGAGTATTGGTGCCTTGCCCCGTTTGGCGGGCGCTCATACCTTACTGATCGGCCACCCGGGAGCGCCCCATGGGCAGGTTGTCGAGCCTGCGCAGGATCACTCCCTCCCGCAGCGCCCACGGGCAGATCTCCAGGACCGGCAGCTCGAACAGGTCCATCGCGGCGTCCGCGACGATCGCCCCGGCGAGCAGCTGCCCGGCCCGCCCCACCGACACGCCGGGCAGCTCCGCACGCCGGGCCGCCGGCATCCCGGCCAGCCGGGCCGTCCACTCCACCAGGTGCTCGTGCGTCAGCGTCCGCCTGACGTACGGCCCCTCGGTGGAGGAGGCCGCCCCGGCGATCCTGGCGAGCTGGCGGAACGTCTTGGACGTCGCGACCGCGTGGTCCGGCCTGCCGTACTTGGTCACCGTTCCGACGGTCCGGGCGATCTCGGTGCGGACGTGCCGCCGCAGCGCCCGTACCTCCTCGGGGCCGGGCGGGTCGCTGGTGAACCAGTCGCGGGTGAGGCGTCCCGCGCCGAGCGGGAGCGACACGGCGACGTCCGGCTCCTCGTCGATGCCGGAGGCGATCTCCAGCGAGCCGCCCCCGATGTCGGTGACCAGCAGCCGTCCCGAGGACCAGCCGAACCAGCGGCGCACGGCCAGGAAGGTCAGCCGCGCCTCGTCGTCTCCCGACAGCACCTGGATGTCCACTCTGGACTCGGCCTTGATGCGGGCCAGCACGTCGACGCCGTTCACCGCGTCGCGCACCGCGGAGGTGGCGAAGGCCACGAGGTCCTCCACGCCCTTGTCCTCCGCGATCCGGGCGGCCTCCCGCACGAAGGCCCGCAGCCGCGCGGCCCCTTCCTCGCCGAGCCTGTTGCCGTCGACGAGGTGCTCGGCCAGGCGCAGCTCCTCCTTGTGCGAGAAGGCGGGCAGGGGCCTTGCTCCCTGGTGCGCGTCCATGACCAGCAGGTGCACCGTGTTGGAACCGACGTCCAGGACTCCGAGTCGCATGCCCTGACCGTACAGCCTGCTCCCGGCCCCGCTCCGTACGGCCGATCACTCCGCGGCGGCGTACTCCGGGTTCGACCCATGTCCGGCGGGTAGTGGCAGCCCGATCGGGCGACGGAGCCCGATCGGCGAGGGAGCGGCGGCATGAGCGTCAGGCAGCGGTACGGCGGCCTGTCCGGCGGCAGGCCCGGTGACCGGCTCGGCGGGACGTCGGGCGGCTGGTCGAGGGACTGGTCGGGCGGCTGGTCCAGGGGGTGGGCGGGCGGCCGGTTCGGCCGCCGTTTCGGGCGCAGGGGCAGGCGGCTGCGCGCCACGGCGAGAGAGGCGTTCGGCTGGGAGCAGCTGCGCCCGGGGCAGCAGGAGGCGATGGAGCACCTGCTCGCCGGGCGGGACGTGCTGCTGGTGATGCCGACCGGCGGCGGCAAGTCCGCCGTCTACCAGGTGCCCGGCCTGCTGCTCGACGGCCCGACGATCGTCGTCTCGCCGCTCATCGCCCTGCAGCGCGACCAGGTCATGAGCCTGCTCAAGGCGGGTGCGGCGGGCGCGGTGGCGGTCAACTCGGCCGGCTCCGTGGAGGCGGGCCTCGACCAGGTCACCGCCGGGAACGCCGAGTACGTGTTCCTGTCGCCCGAGCAGCTCGCCAAGCCCGAGGTGGTCGAGCGCCTGGCCGCGGCCCGGCCCTCGCTGATCGCGGTGGACGAGGCGCACTGCGTCTCCTCCTGGGGGCACGACTTCCGGCCGGAGTACCTGCGCCTGGCCAAGGTCATCGAGCGCCTGGGCCATCCTCCGGTCATCGCGATGACGGCCACCGCCGCGCCCACGGTCCGCGAGGAGATCGTCGAGTCACTGGGCCTGACCGGGGCGCAGCAGATCGTCCGGGGTTTCGACCGCCCGAATCTCCACCTGGAGGTGCGGCGGTTCGTCGGCGAGGACGACAAGCGCACGGCCCTGGCCGACCACGCCGCCGGGCTGGAGGGGGTCGGGCTGGTCTACGTGGCGACGCGACGGCAGGCCGAGGAGTACGCCGATCTGCTGAAGGAGCGGGGCCGCCGGGCCGAGGCCTACCACGCGGGGATGAAGACCACCGACCGCCGCAGCATCCACGAGCGGTTCCAGGACGACGACCTGGACACCGTCGTGGCGACGTCGGCGTTCGGGATGGGGATCGACAAGCCCGACGTGCGTTACGTGCTGCACGCGGCGCCGCCCGAGTCGATCGACTCCTACTACCAGGAGATCGGCCGGGCGGGCCGGGACGGCAACCCGGCCGACGTCGTGCTGTTCTACCGGCCCGAGGACCTCGGGCTGCGCAAGTTCTTCACGGGCGGCCGGGCGGACGGCGACCTGATACTGCGCGTCGCGACGCTGGTGCGCGAGCACGGCGGCGAGGTGGACGCCGCGGAGCTGCGCGAGCTGCTCGACGTGGGAGCGGCCAAGCTCACCTCGCAGGTCAACCTGCTGGAGCGGGCCGGCGCGGTCGAGGTCGCCCACGGCGGCGCGCTGCGGTACGCCCGCGGCGGCCCGCCGCCGGACGAGGCCGCCGCCCGCGCGGTGGAGCTCGACGACCTCAGGCACCGGATGGAGGACTCCCGGCTGGAGATGATGCGCGGCTACGCCGAGACGACCGGATGCCGCCGCCGTTTCCTGCTGGAGTACTTCGGCGAGCCGTACGAACGGGCGTGCGGCGACTGCGACACCTGCCGGTCCGGGACGGCTGCCGCGCCGGCGGCCGGCGACGGCCCGTTCCCGATGCACGCGAACGTCCGGCACGCGGAGTGGGGGCACGGCATCGTGATGAGCCGGGAGCAGGACCGGATCACGGTCCTGTTCGACTCGGTGGGCTACAAGACGCTGGCGCTCGGGGTCGTCGACGAGCTGCTCGAAGTGGTCTGATCCGCCTCCGGCCCGGCGTCGCACGGGGTCGCACGGGTCGCACGGGTCGCACGGCGCAAACATTACTTCCCGTGTCCGCACCGGCACTTGCGGTGGTTTCGCCGTCTGCCGAAACTCGGAGACGGAGGCAGTGGGGGGTGGTTCCGGTGCGGGAGACGATCGGCTCCGGCGAGACGTGGCCGTTCAGGTGCCTGCGCTGCCTGCTGGTCTGGGAGGTGGAGTACGTCGTCCGCCGCACGGTCCGCGGGCACGGCGACGAGCACGGCGACGGGCATGACGGGCACGGCGGCGAGGGTGGCGACGTCGCGGTGTGGACCCGCGAGGGCGTCGCGGTCCAGCCTCCATGGTCCGAGGCGACCTGCCCCGGATGCGGGTGCGGCACCGTGACCACCTTCCCCACCGGCTACCTGACCCGCTGAGAGCGCCGTACAGGACGTCGCGGGCCGTCGTGGGCCGCTTGTCCACAGGCGGACCGAGAGTGTCGGCCGGATCCGGCAGAATGAGCCCGCAGAGGGCCGACCCGGAAGAAGGCGGAGCAGGATCGTGACGACGTCCATTCAGCGGCGGATCGCCGAAGAGCTCGGTGTGCGCGAGAGCCAGGTGGCCTCGGCGGTCGACCTGCTCGACGGCGGGGCCACCGTGCCGTTCATCGCCCGCTACCGCAAGGAGGCGACAGGCGCGCTGGACGACGCCCAGTTGCGCGCGCTGGAGGAGCGCCTGCGCTATCTCCGTGAGCTGGAGGAGCGGCGCGCGGCCATCCTCGAGTCGATCCGGTCCCAGGGCAAGCTCGACGACGCCCTTGAAGCGCGGATCATGGAGGCCGACTCGAAGGCCCGGCTGGAGGACATCTACCTGCCCTTCAAGCCCAAGCGCCGCACCAAGGCCCAGATCGCCAGGGAGCTCGGGCTGGAGCCGCTGGCCGACGCGCTGCTGGCCGATCCCTCGCTCGACCCCCAGGCGACCGCCGAGGCGTACGTGCGCGAGGGCGTGGCCGACGCCGGCGCGGCGCTGGAGGGGGCCAGGGCGATCCTGGTCGAGCGCTTCGCCGAGGACGCCGACCTGATCGGCGACCTGCGCGAGCGCATGTGGAGCCGGGGCCGGCTGGTCTCCCAGGTGCGGGAGGACAAGCAGGAGGTCGGAGCCAAGTTCTCCGACTACTTCGACTTCTCCGAGCCGTTCACGCGGCTGCCCTCGCACCGGATCCTCGCGATGTTCCGTGGGGAGAAGGAGGAGGTCCTCACCCTCACCCTCGACCCGGAGGCCGAGGAGCCGAACGACTACGAGGCGCGGATCGCGCGCCGGTTCGGCGTCGCCGACCTGGGCCGCCCCGCCGACAGGTGGTTGCTCGACACCGTCCGCTGGGCCTGGCGGACGCGGGTCCTCGTGCATCTCGGCATCGACCTGCGCACCCGCCTGTGGCAGGCCGCCGAGGAGGAGGCCGTGCGCGTGTTCGCGGCCAACCTGCGCGACCTGCTGCTGGCCGCCCCCGCCGGGGCCCGGGCCACGATGGGCCTCGACCCGGGGCTGCGCACCGGCGTGAAGGTCGCGGTGGTCGACGGCACCGGCAAGGTCGTGGCGACCGAGACGATCTACCCGCACGAGCCCAGGCGGCAGTGGGACCAGTCGCTCGCCGTGCTCGCCCGGCTCGCCACCGAGCACAACGTGGAACTGGTCGCGATCGGCAACGGCACGGCCTCGCGGGAGACCGACAAGCTCGCCGGAGAGCTCGTCAGGCACCTGCCGCAGCTCACCAAGATCGTGGTCTCGGAGGCCGGGGCCTCGGTGTACTCCGCCTCGGCCTACGCCTCGCAGGAACTGCCCGGTCTCGACGTCTCGCTGCGCGGCGCGGTCTCGATCGCGCGGCGGCTGCAGGACCCGCTGGCCGAACTGGTCAAGATCGACCCCAAGTCGATCGGCGTCGGGCAGTACCAGCACGACGTGTCCGAGGTGAAGCTGTCCCGCTCGCTCGACGCGGTCGTGGAAGACTGCGTGAACGCGGTGGGGGTGGACGTCAACACCGCCTCCGCCCCCCTGCTGATCCGGGTCTCCGGCATCGGCGCCGGGCTCGCGGAGAACATCGTCGCCCATCGGGACGCCAACGGCCCGTTCCGCTCCCGGACGGGGTTGAAGGGGGTGCCCCGGCTCGGCCCGAAGGCGTTCGAGCAGTGCGCGGGCTTCCTCCGCATCCCCGGCGGGGACGACCCGCTCGACGCCTCCAGCGTGCACCCCGAGGCGTACCCCGTGGTGCGCCGCATCCTCGACTTCTCGAAGAGCGACCTGCGCTCGCTGATCGGCAACACCTCGGCGCTCCGCACGCTGAAGCCGTCGGACTTCGTCGACGACACCTTCGGGCTGCCCACCGTCACCGACATCCTCAGGGAACTGGAGAAGCCCGGCCGCGACCCCCGGCCCGCGTTCAAGACCGCCACGTTCAAGGAGGGCGTCGAGAAGCCGTCCGACCTGTCTCCCGGGATGATCCTGGAGGGCGTCGTCACCAACGTCGCCGCGTTCGGGGCGTTCGTGGACGTCGGCGTGCACCAGGACGGCCTCGTCCACGTGTCGGCCATGTCCACCTCGTTCGTGAAGGACCCGCGCGAGGTGGTCAAGCCCGGCGACATCGTGCGGGTCAAGGTGCTCGACGTGGATCTCCAGCGCAAGCGCATCTCCCTGACGCTGCGTCTGGACGACGAGGCGGCCGGCAACGGCCGCAGGGGCGGCCCCGGCGGCGAGTCCCGCGACGGCTCGCGCGACGACCGGTCGAACGGCCGGCGCGGGCAGGGCGGTGGGCAGGGCGGGCAGAACCAGGCCCGCCAGGCCCGCCAGGGCCAGGGCGGCGGCGGCCAGGGTGGCGGCGGCCGGGGCGGCTCGGGCCAGGGTGGCGGCCGGGGTTCGGGCGGGGCGCCGGCCGGCGGATCCATGGCCGAGGCACTTCGCCGGGCCGGTCTCGGCGACTCCGGCGGCGACCGCCGCTCCCGCTGACAACCGCCGCTCCCGCGCGGCACTCCCGCTGACGGACGGCACTCCCGCCCACGAGCGCCTCTTTCACCGGCAAGTGCCGCTCTCACGGACGACGGGTCTCCCGCGCACGAGCGCCGCTCCTACTGACGAACGCCGTTCGCGCTCAGGGCAGCGCGCCGCTCTTCCCGGGGCGGCGCGCTGCCGACGAGCGGCCGCCCCCGTACCGTCCGGCCTCCTGATGTCCGCTGCCCGCCTCCGCACTCGCCGTCCTCCCCTCCCCGCGCGCCGCCTCTGACAGTCGCGGGAGTGGCCCGCTCCCTCCGTCCTCCTGCCCGCCGCCCGCGGTGGTGGGAGAGGTGGAGGGGCCGGCACCAGGCGGGCGGGCGTCGGCGGCGGTTCGGGCCGTCGGCTGGGCTTCCGGCGGCCGGCGCGGGAGACGCCGGCGCGACGGCGAAATCGGCCGGGTCAGCGGGACCGGCGCGGCCGGTTACATCGGCGGGGTCGGCGGGGTTGTGAGCAGGTCCGTGAGCACGGCGGCGAGGGCCGCGACACCGGCGAGGCAGTCGGACTCCTCCGCGTGCTCCCGCGGCGAGTGGGAGACGCCGGTGGGGTTGCGGACGAACAGCAGGGCGGCCGGGACCTCGGCCGAGAGGATGCCCGAGTCGTGTCCCGCGCCCGTGGGCAGCGTGGGCGCGCCGCCGAGAACGCGTACGGCACGCTCTCGCAACGACGCGTCGAACGTCACGACCGGGGTGTAGGACTCCCGGGTCACCTCGGCCCCCGCCGCCGCCCGCGTCGTCTCCTCGACGAGCCTGTCCAGGACACCGGGGTCGGCCGCCCGGCCGTCGAGCCAGGCGGTCACCCGCGAGGGGATGGCGTTGGTTCCGTTGGGCTCCACCCGGACCCGGCCGAAGGTGGCCAGGGCTCCCAGACGCTCGGCCTCGGCGCGGGCCGCGAGCACGGCCGCCGCGTAGGACGGCATGGGATCACGCCGGTCCTCCATCCTGGTGGTCCCCGCGTGGTTGGCCTCGCCGCGGAAGTCGAAGCGCCAGCGGCCATGCGGCCAGATGGCGGAGGCGACGCCCACCCGGTGCGGGGTGCCGGCGAGGTGACGGCCCTGCTCCACGTGCAGCTCCACGAACACGCCGACGCGGGCGAGGCGCTCGTCGTCACGCCCCGCGGCCTCCGGATCGCGCCCGGCCCGCTCCATGGCCGCCGCGAGACAGACGCCGTCCGCGTCACGCAGCGCCAGGGCCGCCTCCGGTGCGACGGCCCCGGTCATCAGCCGCGATCCCAGGCAGGCCAGGCCGAACCGGGCGCCCTCCTCCTCGGTGAAGTTCACCAGCGCCAGCGGACGCCGGGGACGAATGCCGCGGGCCCGCAGGGCGTCGAGCGCCGCGAAGGCCCCGACCACCCCGAGCGGGCCGTCGTACGCGCCGCCGTCGGGCACCGAGTCGAGGTGCGACCCGGTGACCACGGCGTCTCCCGACGCCGGGTCGCCCAGCCAGGCCCACTGGTTGCCGTTTCGGTCGATCTCGTACGCCAGCCCCCGCGCCCGGGCCTGCCCGGCGAACCAGGCGCGGCAGTCGGCGTCGGCCGCCGTCCACCCGTGCCGGCGGTAGCCGCCGGTCGCGGCGTCCAACCCGATGGGCAGCAGGTCACGCCACATCGCGCGGAACCCGTCCTCGGCCTCCTCCGCGACCTCGGCCCGCCAGCCGGGATCACCGGCGCCGGGCGGGTCAGGCGCGGGCATCGGGGTGCTCCGTCCCGGCCATCGGGACCCGTACGCCGCGTTCACGCGCGACCTCGGCGGCCCGGTCGTACCCGGCGTCCACGTGCCGGATCACCCCCATGCCGGGGTCGTTGGTCAGCACCCGCCGGATCTTCTCCCCGGCCAGCGGTGTGCCGTCGGCGACGGTCACCTGTCCGGCGTGGATGGAACGGCCGATGCCGACCCCGCCGCCGTGGTGGATCGACACCCAGGACGCGCCCGAGGCCACGTTGACCATGGCGTTCAGCAGCGGCCAGTCGGCGATCGCGTCGGAGCCGTCCAGCATCCCCTCCGTCTCGCGGTACGGCGAGGCGACCGACCCGCAGTCGAGGTGGTCACGGCCGATGACGAGGGGAGCCGAGACCTCCCCCGAGGCGACGAGGTCGTTGAACCGCTCCCCCGCGCGGTCGCGCTCGCCGTACCCCAGCCAGCAGATGCGCGCGGGCAAGCCCTGGTAGCGCACCCGCTCCCCCGCCATCCTGATCCACCGGGCCAGTGGTTCGTTGTCCGGGAACAGGTCGAGCACCGCGCGGTCGGTCACCGCGATGTCGGCCGGGTCTCCGGACAGCGCCGCCCACCGGAACGGGCCCTTGCCCTCGCAGAACAACGGCCGGATATAGGCGGGCACGAACCCGGGGAAGTCGAACGCCCGCGCGTACCCGGCGAGGCTTGCCTCTCCCCTGATCGAGTTGCCGTAGTCGAACACCTCCGCGCCACCGTCCTGGAAGCCGACCATCGCCTCGACGTGCCGGGCCATCGACTCCCGCGCCCGCCGGGTGAAGCCCTCGGGGTCCTTGCGCGCGAGCGCGGCCATGTCCTCGAACGCGACGCCCAGCGGCAGGTACGCCAGGGGGTCGTGGGCGCTGGTCTGGTCGGTGACGACGTCGATCTCCGCGCCGCGCGCCAGCAGGGCGGGCACGGCCTCGGCCGCGTTGGCCACCACGCCGATCGACAGCGGGCGCCGCGCGTCCCTGGCCTCGTACGCCAGGCGCAGCGCCTCGTCCAGGTCGTCGGCGCGCACGTCCAGGTAGCCATGGGCGATCCGGCGCTCGACGCCGCGCGGGTCGCAGTCGACGCAGACGGCCACGCCGCCGTTCATGGTGACGGCCAGCGGCTGCGCGCCGCCCATGCCGCCGAGCCCGGCGGTCAGGGTGATCGTCCCCGCGAGGCTGCCGCCGAACCTCTTGGCCGCGACCGCGGCGAACGTCTCGTACGTGCCCTGCAGGATCCCCTGGGTGCCGATGTAGATCCACGAACCGGCGGTCATCTGGCCGTACATCGTGAGCCCGAGCTGTTCCAGCCGCCGGAACTCGGGCCACGTCGCCCAGTCGCCGACCAGGTTGGAGTTGGCGATGAGCACCCGGGGAGCCCACTCGTGGGTGGTCATCACCCCGACGGGCCGGCCCGACTGCACGAGCAGCGTCTCGTCGGCGCGCAGGGTGGTGAGCTCCCGCACGATCGCGTCGAAGGAGGGCCAGTCACGGGCGGCTCTGCCGCTGCCGCCGTAGACGACGAGCCGCTCGGGATGCTCGGCGACCTCGGGGTCGAGGTTGTTCATCAGCATGCGCAGGGCCGCCTCCTGCGGCCAGCCGCGCGTGTTCAGCGTGGCGCCGCGCGGGGCCCGTACGGGGCCACGGCCCGCGCCGGGAACGGCGCCGGAACCGTCACCATGGGCGGAAGCCGGCTCCGTAGCCGGTGCGGAGGCCCGGCCGGAGATCGCGCCCGACGCCTCGTCGGGTGTCCGAGCGGACCCCTGGGCGGACCTCGGGGTGGAGGTGCTGTCATCGTCGGCCACGAGTGCTCCTTCCGCCTGCGCGCCGGACTCGCCTGTCCTGTCCGGCGTGTCCGGTCCCGCGCTCTCGGTCCTACCCTCCTCCCTTCCCCTGGTCGCGCGGTGAGCGGGGCGGGGCGAAACACGACCGGGAGGCGCGGTGCGCGCGCGGGCGCCGCCATTGCCTAGTCTGATCGGCAGAACCCAGCAAGGAGATTGCCGTTGAAGACCGGTGGACAGAAGAACGGTGCGTGGGGCCGTCGTGTGGGCCTGCTCGCGGGAGCGGCGGCCCTGGCGGCCGTCGGATGGACGTTGCGGGAGGTCCCCGCCGCACTGGGGGCGCGGCCGTCGGGCGAGCGGGCGAATCGGGTGCGCCGCTCCAAGCAGTTCCGCGACGGCGCGTTCCGCAACACGGCGCCCTCGTCGATCCTCCCGCCCGGAACGTCCCGGCGGGTCGTCCGTGAGCTGCTGTTCGGCAAGGCCCCGCGCAAGCCCCGGCTGCCGGTGCCGCTGATGACTCCGGGCGCGTCCGCCGGAGGCGACCTCGACGCGATCTGGTACGGCCACTCATCGGCCCTGATCGAGATCGAGGGCCGGCGGGTGCTGCTCGACCCGGTGTGGAGCGAGCGCTGCTCACCGGCGTCGTTCACCGGGCCCCGCCGGCTGCATCCCCCGCCGGTGCCGGTGTACGAGCTGCCCGAGCTCGACGCGATCGTCATCTCGCACGACCACTACGACCATCTCGACATGGCCACGGTTCGCCTGCTGACCCGGACGCAGACCGCTCCGTTCCTCGTGCCGCTGGGGGTGGGCGCCCACCTGGAGCGGTGGAAGGTGCCGGCGTCGCGGATCGTGGAGCTGGACTGGGACGAGGAGACCACGGTCTCCGGCATCCGGTTCGTCGCGACCGCCGGACGCCATTTCTCGGGCCGCGCATTCCGCCGCGACCAGACGCTCTGGGCGTCGTGGGTCATCGCGGGCAAGCGCAGGAAGGTCTTCTACACCGGCGACTCCGGCTACTTCGACGGGTACGCCGCGATCGGCGCGGCGCACGGGCCCTTCGATCTCTCGGTGGTCCAGATCGGCGCCTACAGCAGGGGCTGGCCGGACATCCACATGACGCCCGAGGAAGCGATCCTCACCCACCTGGACGTGCGCGCCGGGGTGCTGTTGCCGGTGCACTGGGGCACCTTCTCCCTCGCCCCGCACGCGTGGAGCGAACCGATCGACCAGTTGTGGCGTGAGGCGAAGGAGCGCGACGTGCGGCTGGTGGTCCCGCGGCCGGGCGAGCGGGTCGCCGTCGACGACCCGCCGGCGGTCGACGGGTGGTGGCAGACGATCGTGTGAGGGCCGCGCCCCAGAGCCATGCCCGGCGGCCCGCCCGCCGTCCGCTCCTGCCCGGCGGCTCGGCCGGCCGGGCGCGGGCGCGCGGCGGTGTGAAGGCGCCGGTCAGAGAAGCGGAGCGGCGTGGCGCCTGATGTCCAAGGGGCGGTGCAGGGCGTCGGCGAGGGTCGGATAGGCGGTGAACCGCTCGGTGAGACCGAGCATGCCGAACAGGTGCCGCATGTGCCCGCTGAGACCGCACACGGCGCCGTCGCCGCCCTCCGGAGGCGTCCGCACGCAGGCGTCGATGAGCACCCGAATGCCCGCGCTGTCGATGAAGCGCAGCCTGGCGAGGTCGAACAGGATGCGCGTGCCCGGCCGGGCCAGCAGAGGAGCCACCTGATCCCGCAGCCTCGACACGGTGAGCACGTCGAGCTCACCGCTGAGCGTGACCACCGTGAACGGCGGCGACTGCGTCACCAAAACCTGGAAATCGTGCAAGGGTCCCACCTCCGTTGGAGTGACGACCCTCAGGAAGACCTTCGGGACTCGCTCATATTACGTTTTGTAGGCGATAAATCCCATATGACCGTTCCGATCGCGGCCTTCGTTTCACACCTGCCCCCAGGGTAGTCCCCATCCATGGCTGCACGAGCAATGGCGGTCGTCTGCCTCGCCCTGATCGCCGCGAGCTGCGCGTCCGCCGAGAAGGACCCGGTCGTCTCGGCGGCCGAGCGGTTCCTGTCCGCCGCCGGCCAGGGCCAGGGAGGGCCGGCGTGCCGGCTCCTGGCGCCGAAGGCCGCCCGGTCCCTGGACGACTGTGAGAAGCAGATCGTGTCCGTCGGCCTGCGGCCCGCCGCCGTACGCGGGGTCGACGTCTGGGGCGACGAGGCACGGGTACGGCTGGACGGCGACACCCTCTTCCTGCACCGGTTCTCCGAAGGCTGGCGGATCCGGGCCGCGGGCTGCGCCCCCCGGCCGGGCGAGCCGTACGAATGCGAGGTGGAGGCGTGAACGGCACCCGCACGCTCTATTGGGCGCTTCTGGCGATGATCGCGCTTGGTCTCGGATACGTGATCTTCATCGGACTGGCGGGGAGGTAGCGGGGTGAGGCGCCTGGTCCGCGACAACGCCCTCGCGATGTGCTTCCTGCTGCTGTTCCTGCTCAGCCTGGCCGGGCAGTCGGTCGCGGGCACGGCGGCCTACAACGAGGACCAGGTGGCGGAGGGCGGGGCTCCCGTCACGTGGCTCCAGTACGTCACCTCCTCGACCTTCGCCGTGGACGTGGCCGAGAACTGGCAGTCGGAGTATCTGCAGTTCTTCCTCTACATCCTCATCACGGTGTGGCTGATCCAGCGCGGCTCGCCGGAGTCGAAGGAGAGCGGCGAGGAGGGCCTGGAGTCCGACGCCGAACAGAAGATCGGCCCCTTCGCCGGCTCACGGTCCCCCGCGTGGGCGGTGGCAGGCGGCTGGCGCCGGACGCTCTTCAGTCACTCCCTCGGCATCGCGATGGGCCTGATCTTCCTGCTGTCCTGGCTGGCCCAGTCGGTCGCCGGGCTCGCCGCGTACGACGAGGAGCGACTGGCCCGGCTGGAGGACCCGGTGGGCTGGCTCGGGTACGTCACGTCGGCCGAGTTCTGGAACCGCACCCTGCAGAACTGGCAGTCGGAGTTCCTGGCCGTCGCATCGATGGTCCTGCTGGCGATCTTCCTGCGGGAGCGCGGCTCCCCGCAGTCGAAGAAGGTCGGCGACCCGCACTCCGCGACGGCGTCCTCCGGCTGATCCCCGCACGCCACCGGATGCCAATCTCGGTCAAAAGCTCCAAATAGCGACGTTTGTCGCATTCCATGGCCTGGGTACGCCCAGCGCGAATCGTGGGGAGGAGCACCGAGATGACGTTCAATCCACTGCGTGAGCGCGGAATCCCGCTGGACCGGCAGGTGCGGAACTGGCGTGAGCTGGACGTCACGCCGATCGACCCCGACCACGCCGACCCCTACACGCGGTGCCGGATCATCACGATGAACGGCATCGAGATCGAATCGATCATGTTCAGCCACCACTTCGCCCGCCGCTGCCCCGATCTCGGCGTCCGGCAGCGCCTCGCGGAGGTGCGCTACGTCGAGCAGCAGCAGCAGAAGGCGGTGAACTGGCTGCTGCCGGGGCTCGCCTCCGTGCTGGAGACGACGATCGCGTACGAGCAGGTGGCGGTGGACCTGACGGCGTGGGTGGCGCGGATGGAGCCCGACCCCTACCTCAGGAAGGCCTACGAGTTCGGCGTGCTGGAGGACTTCGACCACCTCTACCGGTACGCCAACCTCTACGAGATGATCGAGCACCGGAAGGCCGAGAAGATCGTCGACCAGCTGACCGAGGTCATGCCGGGCCGGCCGACGAAGATGCACCACCGCCACCCCGTCGACAACGTGCGGGAGCACTACGACCGGGAGAAGGCCAAGCCGGTCTCGAAGCTGCACGCGCTGACGATCATGTCGGCCGAGCAGCAGACGATGAACTTCTACATGAACGTGGGCCCGACCTACATGGAGCCGATCGCGCGGCAGCTCTACCAGGAGATCGGGCTCATCGAGGAGGAGCACGTCACCCACTACGAGTCGCTGCTCGACCCGCGGGAGACGTGGTGGGAGCAGTGGCTGAACCACGAGTACAACGAGTGCTATCTGTACCACTCGTTCATGGAGACCGAGTCGGACCCGAAGGTGAAGGCGATCTGGGAGCTGCACCTGAACATGGAGCTGGAACACCTGCGGATCGCCGCGGACCTGTTCCGGGAACACGACGGCCGGGACCCGGAGCAGCTGCTGGCCCCCACGCTGCCGACGCCGGTCACCTTCGAGCCGAACACGGGTTACCTGCGCGAGCTCATCTCCACCCAGATCGACCACACCACGCTGGGCACCGGCTACGTCCAGGAGGCTCACGAACGGTTCCAGCGCTGGCAGGAGCAGATCCACGACGACGTCGAGCCGGCCAGCGAGCGCGTCATCGACGACAACCGCGCCAGGTCGGGCGAGGAGTACCGCCTGGAGATCGAGGGCGGCCACCCTCTCTACAGCCTGCGCTCCCACTGACGGGGCGCCCGGCCCGGGCCCGCACGGCGCCCGGGCCCGGGCCGGGCCGGGGTCAGCCCTTCCGGCCCAGCGCCTGGCGGATCAGGTCGCGGGCCCGGTCGACGATCGCCGCGGGCGGGCCGAACAGCAGGTTCCGCGTCATCGACTCCACCCCCGGGTGCGGTCGCGTGGGGGCCATCGCCAGCGCCGCCCGCACGCCCAGGGCCATCGCACGCCGCTCGGCCGTCGTCGTCTCGGCGCGGAGCCGGGTGAACTCGTAACGTTCCTCCGCCCGCGCGTGCGCGAGCACGGCCGTACGCAGCCGGTTGAGGCCCGGCATGAACTCCGAGTGGTCGGGGCCCAGGTCGTCCAGCATGGCCAGCATGCGTTTGGCCTCGTGCTCCTCCTTGAGCCGGTCGGCGACGATCTCTCCTCCCCCGTCGACCCGCAGCCGGGTGTAGGGGTGGACGATCTCCTCCTCCGCCGTCTCGTGCACGGCCAGCATCCGCACCAGCCGCCGGAAGGGCTCGTGTCGCTCGCCGGGCGCCGCCCGCTCCACCTCCTCGAACATGTCCCTGATCACGGCGTGCTGGTGGACGAGGAGGTCGATGACGTCGCCCTCCTTCATCAGTTCGGGCACCGGGTGCACGTCGGTCATGTGCCTCTCCCCTCGGATGCGGCGTCCGGCCTCCCGGAGGAGGCCGGACGCCGGGACGATCGGGACCGTCAGCCGTCCCGCGCCACGGCGGGCACTCAGCTACTTACCCTTTTCGGTCACCGTCCGTCACCAAAGGAGTCACCGAGGGATTCGTTCAGCAGCCGACGGGGCTGGAGCCGAGGGCCACGTCGTCGTACCAGATCGTGTCCGAGTCACTGCCGTAGCTCTCCCAGCCGAGGCGCAGCGTCGTGGGCCGCGGCGCGGTGGTGCGCCGCAGCCACTGGGAGTCCACGTTCTGGGTGGGCGTGCCGTCCACCCGGAGGCCGGCGACCTCCTGGTCGTCCAGGTACGTACGCATCGCCTGCTGGGTGGTGTCGATCTGGAAGCGCAGGCAGACCCAGCGGTTGGTGGGCAGCGGAGTGCTCAGCGCGACGCCGGCCGGGCTCTGCTCGGGCAGCGTGGCGTCGTCGGACTCCCGGTTCCACTGGAGCGCGTTGTTCTGGCCGCCGATCCGCAGGTCCTTGCCGCCGTCCCGGGAGTCCGCCATGGTGATCATGCTGACGTGACCGGCCGGGAGCGCGGTCGTGTGCCGCACCCACATGCGGCCGTACACCACGGGCGCGATCGCCGAGACGTTCTTGGTGGTCCCGACGAAGATGTGGTTGCAGTAGTTGCCGCCGCCGTTGACCTTGAGCGACTTGCCACCGCTGTGCGTGGTGGAGGTGTCGATCGTGGCGGTGCCGCTGCCCGAGCAGTTCGGCGTGCTGACCTGCCACTCACCCGACGGCGTGCCCGACTGGTCCTCGAACCCCGAGCAGACCACCAGGCCGCTTCCCGAGCAGCCGGTCGACGGCGTCGACGAGGGCGACGCGGACGGGGAGGCCGACGGAGACGCGGACGGAGACGGAGACGGGGATGGGGAGGCCGACGGCGACGGAGACGGAGACGGAGACGGAGACGGAGACGGTGAGGGCGACGCCGACGGAGACGGGGACGGCGAGGGAGAGGGCGAGGACGTGCCCCCGCACGGCACGCCGTTCAGCACGTAGTCGGACGGCGGCGTGAGGCTGCCCGACCAGGTGCCCTGGAAGCCGAAGTCGGCCGTGCCGCCCGTGGCCAGCGAGCCGTTGTAGGAGGCGTTGACGGCGGTCACCGTCGTGCCCGACTGGCTGACCTGGGCGTTCCAGCCGTTGGTGATCTGCTGGCTGGTGCCCGCCGTCCAGCGCAGCGTCCACGAGCTCACCGCGGAGCCGAGGTTGGTGAGCCGCACCGAGGCGGTGAAGCCGCCCTGCCACTGGTTGACCGTGTAGTCCACCTTGCAGACGGGGGCCGCGGAGGCGACGGTGGGCACCAGCACGACCACGAGCCCGGCCACCAGCGCGGCCAGGGCCGCGACCAGGCGCCCCGCCGGGGAGCCCGGCAGGCCGCGACCGGCGCGCGCACCCCTCCGGATGCCCGCACGCCGGTCACCGGGTGCGGGACGGAACTGCTTCATGCGTACCTCGCTTCCTGCGCATCTGTCGTGTGGCGCTTCGCGCGGCCCGCGTCGGCCCGCCTCGCCCGGATCGGCGGGATCAGCCCGGTTCGGACCGGGCCGGCCGGAGGCGGCGGCAGGACGGGCGCCGCCGCTCGGGCCGCGGTGGACGCCGCGCGTACGCGGGCGACGGGAGCGGCGCCGGCCGGCGTGGCCGGGCGCATGGGTCGCGACGCTGCGGCCCCGGACGCAGATGTTTTCTCCCGGTCGCACGGCAGGTCAACGGACGCCGCCGCGCCCTCGCCGCGGTCTCGCCGGGCCGCGCGTCCGGCGACGGCGTACGGCCCAGCTCACGGGCGCGGCGGCGGCCGGAGGCGGCCGGGCCGGGGAGGTGGCCGAACTGAATCTTTCACCATGCCGTGATGTGACGAAGGCCGCCGTACCCTGCGCCTGTGCGCCGTCCGGCCGGTCGCGGCCGAGCGACTGCCCGCCGGGCGCCGGCTCTCGTAGTCTTCGCTCTGACACGCTCGAACAAAGGACATCCCCCAAATGGCAGATGCAGGGTCCTGGGTCGTCGTCGGGCTCGACAACGGCGGGACAAGCAACAACGCGACCGTCCTCGACGCCTCCGGCCGTTTCCTCGTGGACCGCATGGTCGAGACCCCGAGCCTCGTGCGGGAGGGCCCCGAGGTCGCGGTCGAGCAGCTCCTCCTCGCCCTCGGCAACGTGCTGGAGCTGACCGGGACGCCCCGGTCCACGGTGCGCGCGGTGGGCCTCGACACCCCCGGCCCGGCCAGCGCCCGCGGCGTGATCTCCTCCAAGGGCGCGACGAACTTCGTCGACCCCGGCTGGTTCGGCTTCGACTTCCGCGCCGCCCTGGAGGCCCGGCTGGGGCTGCCGGTCGTCTACAACAACGACGGCAACGCGGCGGCCCTCTACTCCCACCACGTACGCTTCGGCGCGGACGCCTGGCAGCACTCGTCGGTCTCCGCGATCGTCGGCACGGGTCTCGGCGGCGGCGTGATCCAGTCGGGGCACGTCGTGAAGGGCGCGGCCGGGATGGCCGGTGAGCTCGGGCACGTCCACATCCCCCTGCAGGGCCTCCTGGAGGAGGACCAGCCGCTGCCGGAGTGCAACTGCGGCTTCACCGGGGACGCCGAGAGCGTCGCCTCGCTGACCGGCATCGAGAAGAACCTGCTGCCCTACTGGCTGACCCGCTTCCCCGGCCACGAGCTCGCCGGGATCGAGCCCGTCGCGAAGGCGGCCCGGCTGCTGCGCGGCTACGCCGAGAACGGCGACGCGCTCGCGCTCAAGGTCTTCGAACAGCAGGCGATGGCCATCGGCAGGCTGTTCACCGTCGCGGCCAACTTCACCGACCCCGACGCGTACTTCCTGGGCGGCGGGGTGGTCGAGGCGGCCCCGCACTTCCGGGAGTGGTTCCTGGAGAAGGTTCGCGAGCACACCCTGCTGCGGGAGGAGCAGCGGCAGGTGGCGACCGTCACGCTGGTGGAGGACCTCGACATGGCCGGAGCCCGGGGCGCCGCGCTGGCCGCGCTTACCGAGATCGTCGGCCGCTGACGCCGCCCGCTCCGTACGGAGGCGGCTCTCGGCGCGGATCGCGAAACCCACGGCAAGAGTGGGCAAATTGTCGCTATCCACACCAGCAACCCCAGGAGGCTCGATAGAGGATAGAAAGGTCATTTTCGTAGTGACGTTCCCGCGGGGCGTCCGCGACGGGGGACATCTCGTCGCGGAGGATCGCCGGGACGGATCTATGGGGGAAGGATCACGGGGGAGGATCCATGACCACGACCGAGGCGACACCGGGCCCGACGGCCGGAGGCACGACGACCACCCGGGCCCGGACATCCCGTGCCCGCACGACGACGCCCACGCCGCCCGTACCCGCACCGCCCACGCCCGGCCCGTCCATGGGCCCGGGGACCAAGGAGGAGCACCGGCCGCGACTGGACCTGGACCTGCCGTTCATGAGCCTCCAGCTTCGCGCGCCCGAGATGCACCTGCCGCACGTCGGCCTGCCGCACATCAGCGGGCGGGAGGTCGGGCACGCCATGGACGTCGCCCGGACCTTCCTGCCGCCGCCGGAGCGCATCATGTACTACGGCGGTCTCGGCGCGCTGGCGGTCCTCGGCATCCTGGAGTGGCCGGTGGCGGCGGCGATCGGCGCGGGGACCATGATCGCCCAACGGGCCAGGTCACGCGAGCAGCGCTGGTCGCCGCTCGGCGGGCCGCAGCAGAAGGGCGCCCGGGGAGCGGCCGCGCCAGGGATGCCCACACCGGGGGCGACCACGCCGGGAATGCCTGGCGCAGGGGCCATGGAGACGGCCCCGGAAGCCGCCAGGCAGGCGGCCGGGAGGCGGACCGCGGCGAAGGGCGAGCCGAAGACGCCCGCCACCGCCGCCACCCGGCGCGGCCGGGCCGCCGCCAAGTAGGCGCCGCCCCGGAGTCGCCACGGCGGCCCGGTGGCACGGCCGGCAGACCGCACGGGCACGGCCGAAAGGCGCCCGTGCGGCTGCGGCCTGAGCCTGTGATCAGGGACGTATCCGGAACGGTCACCCGCTGTTCACCGAACGGTAACCTTACCTACGCCTGTTTGGGAGGTTTATGCGTCAGTCTTCTATAGAAGCCGATTTGTCCTACTGAGGTGTGAAGTGACTGAGTTCCTCGCCGCCGTACTCTCCCGTGCGGCCCTCATGGTCCTGGAGGCGCTGCTCATGCGTCTCGTCCATGCCCTCGTGACGTCGTCCTTCCGCGTCACGATGCCGCAGGCGGCCTGACCCGGCCCGACCGGCCCGCTCGCGCCGCCGGCGTTCCCGGGTTGAGCCCTCCACCCTCTCCGCCGCCGTCCGCTCCCGCGGCGACGACCGCCGCCGACGCCTGAGCGGCGGCTTCCCGGCCTCCCCATGGCCGAACTCACGCGGGGCGATCACACGGGTTTCTCAGGGGGACGATTCAGGGGGTCCGAACGGATCTCAGGGGATGTCCCGCAGGGTCGTCGCGGATACTCGCAGCGAAACCCCGCGCACGGGGGACGAGAGCGCCGGGACTTCATCCCGGCTCGGCGGTGCCTCCCGGCAGTGTCTCTCGACGGCGTCTCCTGGCGGCGTCTCTCTCGTCCCCGCACCGGTGACGGTCGCGAGTCCCTCCCCCCGGAGGGCCCGGCGCCCCGTCACCTCACGCACGATCGCGCGGGTCAGTCCTTGAAGGCGTCCTTGACCTTGCCGGCGGCGTCCTTCACCTTCTCGCCCGCCTGCTTCATGTGGCTCTTCGACTGGTCGGCCTGGCCCTCGGCCTCGAGACGCTCGTCGTCGGTGACCTTGCCGAGCCCCTCCTTGGCCTTCCCCGCGAACTCCTCCGACTTGTTACGGAACTTGTCCTCCGTACCCATCTGGTTTCCCCTCTCGGTCGCAGAGCTGACGACCCTCCCTCTTTCCGCTGGTGGAGGGGCTAAACGCGGCCCGGCCGACACTCGGCCGCCCAATCGGGAAAAAGGGACGAAACGGGCGTACGCTGGAAATAAGGACTACAGCACACGCCTTTGAAGGGTGGTGTGAGGCATGACACACGGCGCCGACATCGGGACGCATCCCGACATCATGCAGATGCGTGCCCGTTACGAGGCCGCCGCGGCGAATCCCGCCGCACAGCTGGCCGATGGTCTGACGCTCCTGAGCGGGCTGTATCTGGCGCTGTCGCCCTGGATCATCGGATTCAGCGGCACGCGGACTCCGCTCGCGGTGAACAACCTGGTCACCGGTCTCGCCGTGGCGCTCCTGGCGATGGGATACAGCTCGGCGTTCGGGCGCACCTACGGAATCTCCTGGGTCGCCCCACTGCTCGGCATCTGGACCATCATCGCCCCCTGGGTCATCCGGGGAGGCATGGCGACCACCTCGACGATCATCAGCAACGTCGTCGTGGGCGCGCTCATCCTGCTGTTCGGCCTGGCCACGATGCGGTTCGGCATGATGGAGCGCGAGCGGCCCGGCGGCTTCCGCACGCCGGCGCACTGAGCCGGCGAACCGGCACCGCACGGGCAGCAAGCCCAAGGCGGCGAGCCCGAGCAGGTGCTGGACGCGGTGCCGGGCTCGCACCGGGCCGGCCTCGTCGTTCCGCGGCGGGGAGAGGCGGGCTGCCGCGTGGTTGTCACAGGCGCCGGTTAGTCTCGTCCTTGGCTGAACGAGAGGACGATGCGCGCGTGACGACCACGGCTCCCGTCGCGAGTCCGGTGGACTTCGCGACCTACGGTGACTACACGCTGAAGGCGGCCACCCGGCCGGACGGGTCGTTCGCGCGGCCGCTGTACCGGTTCCGCGACCGCGTCACCGCCGACGGCGTCACCGCCGACGGCGTCACCGCCGACGGCGACGGCGGCTTTCCGGCCGAGCCCGGCCGTTACCACTTGTACGTCTCGCTGGCCTGCCCGTGGGCGCACCGCTCGGTGATCGTGCGTGCGCTTCTCGGGTTGGAGGACGTCGTGACGATGTCCGTCGTCGATCCCGTGCGCGACGGGCGCGGCTGGGCGTTCCGCGAGGGCCCGGGGCACGGGCCCGACGAGGTCAACGGGTTCACCCTGCTCCGGGAGGCGTACGAGGCGACCGAGCCCGGCTACGACGGCCACGTGTCGGTCCCCGTGCTGTGGGACCGCCGCACCGGGCGGATCGTCAGCAACAACTTCCCCGACATCAGTCTCGACCTGGGACAGGCGTTCGGCCGGTGGGCCCGGCCGGGTGTCGACCTCTACCCCGAGGACCTGCGGGCCGAGATCGACGCGCTCAACGAGCGTGTCTACGCCGACGTGAACAACGGCGTGTACAAGTGCGGCTTCGCCGAGAGCCAGGAGGCGTACGACGCGGCGGTCACGGCGCTCTTCGCGGCGCTCGGGGAGCTCGACGAGCGCCTGGCCGGCCGCCGTTACCTGTTCGGCGACCGGATCACCGAGGCCGACGTACGCCTCTGGGTCACGCTCGCCCGCTTCGACACGGTCTACGTGACCCACTTCAAGGCGAACATCCGCCGCCTGGCCGACCACCCCAACCTCTGGCGCTACGCCCGCGACCTCTACGCGAACCCCGCCTTCGGCGGCACGACGGACTTCGGCCACATCAAGCGCCACTACTACGGCACCCACCCCAAGATCAATCCGCTGCGCATCGTGCCCGCGGGACCGGTCGTCGACTGGTCCCTGTAGTCCGCCGCCACCCCGCCCACAGCCCGATTCCGGGGCACGCCCGGCGACCGCTTTGACGTACGGACCCGCTTTCCCGAATAATCGGGCGTAGTTCGAGGGGGAGTACCCGGCTTTCCGCAGCGTCGTCATCACGGCCGCCGACCTGAGGCGTCCCGGCGCGGGAGTCACCGCAGCATCCGGTGGCACGGGGAGACCGTCGACCGTCCGATTCCGCCGTGTGGCGGTGATGGGGGTTGACGCATGCCCGTACCTCTGTGGGCCTGGGCCGCCGTTCTGGCGGTCATCCTTGTCATGCTGGCCGTCGACCTCTACGCCCATCGCACCGCCCACGTCGTGCGGTTCCGCGAGGCGCTGGCCTGGTCGGGGGTGTGGATCGTCCTCGGCCTCACCTTCGGGGCCGTCGTCTGGCTGACCTGGGGCCCGGAGGCGGGCGGCGAGTACCTGGCCGGTTACCTGATCGAGAAGTCACTGGCCGTCGACAACGTGTTCGTGTTCGCGCTGCTGTTCTCCTTCTTCGCGGTCCCCCGCGAACTGGAGCACCGCGTGCTGTTCTTCGGCGTGCTCGGCGCGCTGGTCTTCCGCGCGGTGTTCATCGGCGCGGGCGCCGTGCTGCTCGACCGCTTCCACTGGATCCTCTACCTCTTCGGCGCGTTCCTGCTCTACACGGGCGTGAAGATGGCCAGGCACGCCGCGATCGAGGTGCATCCGGAGCGCAACCCCGTGCTGCGCGCCCTGCGGCGGGTGATGCCCGTCACCGACGCCTTCCAGGGGTCGCGGTTCCTCGTCCGGCAGGACGACGGCCGGTGGGCGGCGACGCCGCTGCTGGCCGTGCTGGTCGCCGTCGAGACCACCGACATCGTCTTCGCCGTCGACTCGATCCCCGCGATCTTCGCGGTCACCTCCGAGCCGTTCCTCGTCTTCACCTCCAACGCCTTCGCGATCCTCGGGCTGCGGGCGATGTACTTCCTGCTCGCCGGGGCGATGCACCGGTTCGGCTATCTCAGGTACGGCCTCGCCGCGATCCTCGTGTTCGTCGGGGCGAAGATGCTCCTCGCCGACGTCTACGCGATTCCCGTCTGGCTGTCGCTGGTGGTGATCTTCGCCTGCCTCGCGATCTCCGTCGGGGCGAGCCACTACCGCACGCGTAGGGGTTGATCGATCTTCCCCTCGGCCGCCGCCGATCTGTACCCTCCTGTCCAGGGAGCCGGCGGGCGGTGGGAGGACTCGGCAACGTGACGGGCTTGTACGCGATCAGCGATCTGCACGTCGCCCACGACGAGAACCGCGAGATCGTCGAGAACCTCCGTCCGGAGTCGGACGGCGACTGGCTCGTCGTGGCCGGCGACGTGGCGGAGACCCCGGCCGACATCGAGTGGGCGCTGGGCACGCTGGCGCGGCGGTTCGCGAGGGTCGTCTGGGCTCCCGGCAACCACGAGCTGTGGACCACCGCGAGCGACCCGGTCCAGCTCCGGGGCGTCGCCCGATACGAGCGTCTTGTCCAGATCTGCCGTGACCTCGGGGTGCTCACGCCCGAGGATCCGTACGCGGTATGGGAGAGCGAGGACGGGCCGGTCACGGTGGCCCCGCTGTTCCTCCTCTACGACTACACCTTCCGTCCCGACGGCACCGCGACCAAGGAGACGGCCCTGGCCCGGGCGTACGAGGCCGGCGTCGTGTGCACCGACGAGTATCTCCTGCACCCCGATCCGCACCCGACCCGCGACGCCTGGTGCGAGGCGCGGGTGGCCGAGACCGAGCGCCGCCTCGCCACCGTCGGCGGCCCGGTCGTGCTGGTCAACCACTTCCCGCTGGTCCGGGAGCCGACCCGGATCCTGCGGTATCCCGAGTTCGCGCTGTGGTGCGGCACCGAGCGCACCGCCGACTGGCACGTGCGCTACCAGGCCGCCGCCGTGGTCTACGGCCACCTGCACATCCCCCGGACGACCTGGCACGACGGCGTACGCTTCGAGGAGGTCTCGCTGGGCTATCCGCGCGAGTGGCGCGGGCGTCCGGCCGGGCCCGCGCGCCCGCGTCTGGTGCTCGCCGGGGCGGCCAAGTGATCGCTGACATCCTGCCGTCGTGGGTGGCGTCGGCGGAGGAGTTCGGCGACGTCCCGGAGGAGACCCTCTTCCCGGAGGAGAGGCCGCTCGTCGAGCGGGTCGCCGACCGGCGGCGGCGGGAGTTCGTCACCGGGCGCCACTGCGCCAGGCGCGCGCTCGCCGCGATCGGCGTGGCGCCCGTCGCGATCCCGCGCGGCGAGCGGGGCGCACCGGTCTGGCCGGACGGCGTGGTCGGCAGCATCACGCACTGCTCGGGATACCGTGCGGCGGCGGTGGCCCCGGCGGAGGCGGCCCTGGCGATCGGCGTCGACGCCGAGCCGCACGAACACCTCCCCGAGGGCGTCCTCCCCCGGGTCGCCGCGCCCGCGGAGATCGCCGCGCTCACGGCGCTGCGCGACGCGGACGACGCGGTGTGCTGGGACGCGATCCTGTTCAGCGCCAAGGAGTCGGTCTACAAGGTCTGGTTCCCGCTGACCCGCAGATGGCTCGACTTCTCCGAGGCGGTGGTGGACATCGACCCCGCGGGCGGGTTCGAGGCCCGCCTTCTGGTCACCGACCCGGCCGTCGGCACGACGGTGCTGCGGGGCCGGTGGACGGTGCGCGACGGCCACCTCGCCACCTCGATCGCCCTCTCCCGGGGCTGACGACGCCCGCTCACGTACGCGGCCGGTGGCGGGCGGCCGCGCGGGCGTGCGCCGCGGTCAGGAGGGCGGGCACCCGGGGTGCGGTGGCCTCGCCGGGGTTGAGCACGCAGACCCAGGACTGGGCGGCGTAGACCGGATGCGGCAGGATCCGGTCGAGCGCGCGGTAGTCCACCGTCTCGTGCCGCCCGGCGTGGGCGGCCGGAGGGTAGCCGAGCAGTTCCCCGAACGCGGCGCGGCCCACGGCGACGTTCAGCCGGAACACCCCGGGCCGGTCGAGGCCGGAGGCGGTGTCGAACCCTTCATAGTCCTTGACCACGATCGTGGCGAAGGGCATCTGCCGGGCGGAGGGGTCGTCGTCGGGATCGTAGAAGAAGAAGGTGTCTCCCCACGCCGCCCGGGGGGCGCCGGTGCCCTCGGCGGCGGTGAAGGCGACGACGCCCGGCAGGCCGGTCATGAAGTCGGCGATGTCGTTCTCGGTCAAGATGGGTCCCGTTTTCTCGGCGGCTGATTCCTCCTTGAATCGTCTCATTGAGCCGCCCTGTGAAACTTATGCCGATAAACCCCTGGATTCCGGCGGAAAACCTTCAACCCGCAGGGCAGGCCGGGTCAGGACCGGCGGGGCGGGCGCACCACCGCGACGGGACAGTGCGCGTGGTGCAGGACGGCCCGGCTGACCGAGCCGAGCACCGCCGAGCCGACGGCGCCGTGCCCCCGGGAGCCGACGACGAGCAGGTCCGCCTTCTCCCCTGCCTCCACGAGGGCGGGCACCGGATGCGCGCAGACGGCCCGCATCTCGGCGTCCAGATCCGGGTAGCGCTCCCGGTGCGCCGCCAGCATCTCCGCCACGTAGTCCTCCTGGGCCCTGCGCACCTCGTCGACGTCATAGGTGATCTCGGGCGCGAACGAGTGCACCGGAAGCTGCCACGCGTAGAGGACGAGCAGGCGGCAGCCGCGCAGCCGCGCCTCGTCCGACGCGTAGGTCAGCGCGGCCTCCGCCTCCGCCGAGCCGTCGACGCCGGCGACGACCAGCCCGTGCGGCACCCGCAGCCCCTGGCGTACGACCACGACGGGGACGTCGACCTGACCGGCGAGGTGCATGCTGACCGAGCCGAGCAGCATGCCGGCGAACCCGCCGTGGCCCCGGTTCCCGACGACGATCTCCGCGGCCCCGGCGGCCTCCCGCCGCAGCGTCCTCGACGGATCGCCCTCGACGAGATCGGGGACGACGCGGACGACGGGATGGATCTCGCGTACGGCCTGGACGGCGTCCTCCAGGATCCGCCGGCCGGCCCGGTCGAGCTGGTCCTCGATGGGGATGGGATAACGGGCGATCTCGTACGGCAGGCGGTCCACCGCGTGGACGATCCGCAGCGGCAGGCCCCTGCGCGCGGCGTCTCCCGCGGCCCACTCCACCGCGGCGGCAGCGGCGCGCGAGCCGTCGGTGCCCACGACGACGACGGGTTCGGACAGGGGTTCGGACAGGGGTTCGGACATGGCTCCTCCTTCGTGCCTGTCCTCATCCCACCGCCCGCGCGCCGCCCCGGGCAGGGCCGCTGGTCCCAGCCTGCCGGGACCTTCCGCCCTGCGCTGGAAGGCCCCGGCGGAAGGTCCCGGCGAAAGATGCCGATGGAGGAGATCAGGGGCAGGTGAAGGCGGTCGGCGCCGGGGAGGAGGCTCCGGACGCCTGGAAGCCGAAGCTCGCCGACGCGCCGGGCGCGAGGGTCTGGCCCCAGGAGGGAGCCCGCGCCGTCCAGCGGGACCCACTGGCGGTCACGGTCGCGCTCCAGCCGCTGACGAGGCCCACTCCGGCCGGCATGGTCCAGCCGACCGTCCAGTCGGGCCAGGTCGTCGTGCCGGTGTTCTTGACCGTGACGTTCGCGGTGAAGCCTCCCTGCCACGAACTGGCCACCTGGTAGCTCACCTGACACGTCCCGGTGCTCCCGGACGGGCTCGCCGACGGGGAGGCGGAAGGGGACGGGGAGGGCGACCGGGACGGCGAGACCGACGGAGACGGAGAGGGGGACGCGGACGGCGAGGCCGACGGGGACGGCGACGCCGAGGGCGACGCGCTGGGCGAGCTCGTGCTCGTGGTGTAGCTCGCCTCGGTGTAGTCGGCGGCGCACTGCGTGCCGCACGACGAGGGCAGGCCGAAGCTGTAGACGCGGCCGCCGTTCAGCGGCTGGTCGGCCGCGTCGCGCACGCGGATCCGGAACGTCGTCGCGCCCCGGCTGGTCCCGCTGATGAGGTACGACTGGCCCATGTCTGAGTTCATCTGGGCCGGCTGCCAGGCGCCGTCGGCGTAGTACTCCACCCCGTGGATGCCGTTGGGCAGGTGGGAGATCGCGATCGCGGTCCAGTAGGCCTGGGAGCCCTTGAGGAACCCGATGCGGATGTCGCCGGAGTAGTTCGGCGCGGGGATGAACGACCACGTGACGCGGCGGTTGTTCCAGTGGTTCGGGTACATGTCCCCGACCGGCGCGCCGTTCTTCACGAACCTGTTGAGCGAGGGCTTCGACAGGTCGAGGTGGTAGCGGTCGTCGCGGCACCAGCCGTTGGAGTCGCCGCAGCTGTCGGCGACGATCATGGTCAGGGTGGCGCCGTTGTAGGCGTCGGCGACCCACGAGCCGTTCCGGCAGAACTGCGAGTTCTGCCCGCCGTCGTTGACGCCGGTGCAGAAGTCGGAGATCTGCACCTGGACGAAACGGCCGCAGTTGAGCCCGTTGTTCCACATCCCGGTCTTGGACGCGTTGGCGCCGGTCAGCGGCCGGGGATAGAAGTTGTAGTCGCCGGGGGTGTCGTACACGTTGAGGGCGACGAAGTCCTGCGAGTCGAGCTGGGACTGCGGCATCCCGCAGCCGCCGTACGGCGAGCCGAGGGCGTCGAAATAGGTGGCGTTGCCGGTCACCGGCGCGGGCGGGTCGCCGACCGCGCCGGCCGGAGAGGCGGCGGGCCAGGCGGTCAGCAGCACCGCGGCGACGGCGGCCGTCCAGATGCGGCGCCGGAGGCGCCGGATGCGACCTCGGACGGAGAATGCGCGGCCGGTCATCGGACTCCCTGCGCTCACGGTCGGGGCTCGGAACGCCGTGATCCTGGCGGCGGGCCGGTGCCGGGTCAAGGGCCGGTCACGACGGCCGCTGCGACGACCCCGGTGAGCTGCGTGCGATGTCCGCCCCGTTTGGTGACTACCTGTAACTTTCATCACCCTCATGAGCCGATGACGTGCAGAAGCCGACTTTCGGGGCAGGAAACACGGAAGCATTCATGACCGGCGGGGAGCGGCCACATGACGGAATTCGCAGGGGACATGGCGGTCGGCGTCGAGGAGGAGTTCCACATCGTGGACCTCACGACACGGCAACTCGTTCCGCGGGCCGGCCTACTGCTCCAGCAGTTGCGATCCGACCATTTCACCCAGGAACTGCAGCGATCGGTCCTGGAGACCGGGACGACGCCGCGGCTCCGGCTGGAGGACCTCGCCGGGGAGCTCACGCGGCTGCGCGCCGACGCGATCGCGGCGGCGGAGGGGCTGGGTCTCGGCATCGCGGCGGCCGGGACGGTCCCGCTGGTGGACCCGGAGTCGATGAAGATCTCCCCCGACCCGCGCTACGAGCAGATGCTGGACGACTACCAGGTGCTCGCCCGCGAGCAGCTCATCTGCGGCACGCAGGTGCACGCCGAGGTGCGCGACCGGGACCTCGCCGTGGCCGTCACCCACCGGCTCGGCCCGTGGCTGCCTCCCCTGCTGGCCCTGAGCTGCAGCTCGCCGTACTGGATGGGCGCCGACACCGGCTACGCGAGCTTCCGGTCGATGGTGTGGCAGCGCTGGCCCACGGCCGGCCCGGCGGAGCGGTTCGAGTCGGCCGAGGAGTACGACGCGATGGTGAAGGAACTGGTCAGGTCGGGGGTCATCAGCGATCCCGGGATGCTCTACTTCGACGTCCGGCCATCGGCGCACGTGCCGACCGTCGAGCTGCGGCTGTGCGACTCCTGCCCCCGGATCGAGGACATCGTGCTGATCGCCGGGCTGTTCCGCGCGCTGGTCACCCGGGAGCTCGGCGCCCTCGCCACCGGCGCTCCCACTCCCCTGGACCCCGGTTCCGTACGCCCCGAGCTGGTCCGGGCCGCCTCGTGGCGGGCGGCGCGGTCCGGCCTGGACGGCGAGCTGGTCGATCCCGTCGAGGGCGTGCCGAAACCGGCCAGAACAGTGGTGAACCGGCTGCTGGAGGGCCTGCGGCCGCAGCTGGAGGCGCGCGGCGACTGGGAGCTGGTCAGCTCGCTCGCCGCCGAGGCGCTGGACGGCGGCGACTCGGCCGCCCGGCAGCGCGAGGCGTTCCGGCGGGCCGGCCGCCTGACCGACGTGGTGGACCTCGTCCTGGCCGAGACCAGACCCAGGAACAGACCCGCGAGCCCGTACGCCGCGGCGGCCGGGAGGTAGGAGCGTGTGCGGACTGAGCGGCGAGATCCGCTTCGACGGGCGGCCGGCGGACATCGGCGTGGTGGGCAGGATGACCGACTCCATGCACGAGCGCGGCCCCGACGGCTCGGGACTGTGGGAGTGGGGGCCGGTCGCCCTCGGCCACCGGCGCCTGAAGATCATCGACCTGTCCGACAAGGCCGCGCAGCCGATGGCCGACCCCGCCCTCGGACTGACGGCGGTCTTCAACGGCTGCCTGTACAACTACCGTGAGCTGCGCGAGGAGCTGCGGGGCGAGGGCTACCGCTTCTTCTCCACCTCCGACACGGAGGTGCTGGTCAAGGCGTTCCACCGGTGGGGCGCCGACTGTGTGCGCCGGTTCGCCGGGATGTTCGCGTTCGCCGTGTTCGAGCAGGCGACCGGGCGGCTGACGCTCGCCCGCGACCGCCTCGGCATCAAGCCGTTGTACGTCTCCGGGAACGGCGACCGGCTGCGCTTCGCCTCGACCCTGCCCGCGCTGCTGGCGGGGGGCGAGGTGTGCACGGACATCGACCCGGTCGCGCTGCACCACTACATGACCTTCCACTCGCTGGTGCCGGGCGAGCGCACGATCCTCGCGGGGGTGCGGAAGCTGCCCCCGGCCACCGTCCGCACGGTCGAGGCGGACGGCTCCTCCCGTGACACCGTCTACTGGGACCCGCCCTTCACCCGGCTGCCGGAGCACGAGGGGATGGACGCCGCCGACTGGCGCGACGCCGTGCACGACCGGTTGCGTGCGGCCGTACGGCGGCGGATGGTCGCGGACGTGCCCGTCGGCGTGCTGCTGTCGGGCGGCCTCGACTCCAGCGTCATCGTCGCGATGCTCGCCGAGGAGGGCCAGCGCGACCTGTCCACGTTCAGCATCGGGTTCCACGGGGCCGGGGGCGACGCCGGGGACGAGTTCCGCTACTCCGACCTGGTCGCCGACCATTTCGGCACCGACCACCACCGCATCCTCATCGAGGACTCCCGGCTGCTGTCGGGCCTGCCGGACGCCGTACGGGCGATGAGCGAGCCGATGGTCAGCCACGACTGCGTCGCCTTCCACCTGCTGTCGCACGAGGTGGCCAGGCACGTCAGGGTGGTGCAGTCCGGGCAGGGCGCCGACGAGGTGTTCGCCGGATACCGCTGGTTCCCGCCGCTCGCCGCCGTGCCCCGCGAGGAGGCGTTCGCGACATACGCGAAGGAGTTCTTCGACCAGCCGCACGAGGACCTCGCGGGCATCGTGGCTCCGCAGTACCTCGTCGACGAGGACGTGAGCGGGGAGATCATCCGCCGCCACCTCGCCCGTCCGGGCGCGGAGACCGCGCTCGACGCGGTCCTGCGCCTGGAGACCCGGCTCATGCTGCCCGACGACCCGGTCAAGCGGGTCGACAACATGACCATGGCCCACGGGCTGGAGGGCCGCACCCCGTTCCTCGACCACGAGCTGGTCGAGCTGGCCGCGGCGTGCCCGCCGGAGCTGAAGCTCGTCGGGGGCGGCAAGGGGATACTCAAGGAGGCCTCCCGCGCGCTGCTGCCGCGCGAGGTGGTCGACCGGCCCAAGGGCTACTTCCCGGTGCCCGCCATCAGGCACATCGACGGGCCGTTCCTCGACCTGGTGCGCGACGCGCTCACCGCGCCCGCCGCCCGCGAGCGGGGCCTGTTCGACAAGGCGTACGTCGAGGACCTGCTGGAGAACCGGGAGGCCAGCCGCACCACGACGGGTGTCAACATGCTGTGGCAGCTCGGGCTCCTGGAGATGTGGCTGCAGGCGCAGGGAGTCTGATGTCGGCGGAGGCCCTCGGCGTACGGACCTCGGCCCTCGGGGACTCCATCGGGGAGGCGGTTGGGGACGCGGCGCTGAGCGCCTGGAGCTGCCGGGCGCCGTCGCTCGCCCCCGACCGCGGCGCGGTCGCGTACGTCAGCGACCGGGACGGCGTGCCCCGGGTCTGGATCAGGCAGTTGCGGCGGGGCGGGCGGGCGCGGCCGGTCGCCACCGGGCCGGAACCGGTCGCGGAGGTGAGCTGGTCGCCGTCCGGGGAACGGCTGGCCGTCCTCCTCACGCCGGGCGGCGGCGAGCACACGCAGGTCTGGACCGTGCGGCCCGACGGCGGCGACCTGCGCCCGCTGGCCGCGCCGGAGGGCGGGTCGGCCTGGTTCGTCCGCTGGACCGGCCGCGGCGACCTGCTCCTGGCCGCCGAGGTCGCGGCGTCCGGGACGGCCGAGGCGCTGCTGGTCGACGCGGCGACCGGAGGCCGGGAGACGGTGGCCCGCGGGCCCCTGCTGCACCCGGAGGCGGTCAGCCGCGACCACGCCCGGGTGCTGCTGCGGCGCGGGCCGCGCGGGGTCCGGCGGATGTACGTCAGGGAGCTGACGCCAGAAGCCACCGGCCCGGGGGGCGAGCGGCCGCTGCTGGCGGACCTGCCCGGCTCCACCGACTACGGCGTCCTGTCCCCCGGCGGCGAGACGGCCTACCTGCTGTCGGACGCGGGGCGGGACCGCGCCGCGCTGCTGGCCGTCGCCGGGGACGGCCGCCCCGTCGTGCTCGCCGAACGCCCGGACGCCGAACTGGACATGTTCGCGCTGACCGCCGACGGCCGGCGCGTGGTGCTCGTGTGGAACGCCGCCGGCCGCTCCGAGCTCGAGGTGCTGGACACACCCGAGGCGCTGGAGACGCCGGATCGGGCCGGGAACCCGGTGCGGCGTCCCCTCCCCCCACCGCCGGGAGAGGTGGTCACCTCGATCAGGGTCTCGCGGGACGACCGGGCCGCCGTGCTCACGGTGGAGGGACCGGCCCAGCCGCCGCACGTCGTGCTGTGCGACCTGGACACCGGCCGCTACCGGCGGGTCGCCGGAGCCGGCCGGATCGCCGGGGCGGTGGACGCCGAGCTCGTACGGTTCCCCGCCCGCGACGGGCTGGAGCTCAGCGGCTGGCTCTACCGGCCGCCCGGGGCGGTGGGCCCGGCGCCGTACGCCGTGTTCCTGCACGGCGGGCCCGAGGACCAGGAACGGCCCACGTTCAACCCGCTCTACCAGAGCCTGCTGGCCGCCGGCATCGGCGTGCTCGCGCCGAACGTGCGCGGGTCTGCCGGGTTCGGCCGGGCCTTCCGCGAGGCGGACGACCACGCCCTGCGCTTCCGCGCGATCGACGACGTGGCCGACTGCGCCGCCTTCCTGGTGCGGGCCGGTCTCGCCGACGCGGCCCGGCTGGCCTGCCTGGGCTGGTCGTACGGCGGCTACCTCACGCTGGCCGCGCTCGTCACGTACCCGGGCCTGTTCCGCGCCGGGGTGGACGTCTGCGGCATGGCCGACTTCGCCACCTTCTACGAGCGCACGGAGCCGTGGATCGCGGCGGCGGCGGTCAGCGAGTACGGCCATCCGGAGGCCGACCGCGACCTGCTGCACGCCCTGTCGCCCCTGCACGCCTTCGACCGGCTGGCCACTCCGCTGCTGGTGGTGCACGGCGCGCGGGACACCAACGTCCCGGTGTACGAGGCCGAGCAGGTCGTCCGCGCGGCCCGGGCCAGGGGGGTGCCCTGCGAGGTCCTGCTGTTCGAGGACGAAGGGCACCAGATCCGGCGGCGGGCCAACCGGGTCACGTTCGTCAGGCGGGTGACGGACTGGCTCGACCGGCACCTGACCGGCGTGTTCCCCCGCTGAGCGGGGACCTCTCCCCCGTCCGCGTCCGGCGACCGGCGCGGCCCGGCACGCTCAGCGCGACTCGCGCAGCCTGGCGAGGTCGCTCTCCATCTTGGCGATGACCCGCTGGTAACCCTCCCAGCCGCACAGGCGGAGCAGCTCCGACTTCATGCGCAGCGTCTCCTCCTGCACCGCCTCCGGTCCCTGCCGCCGGATCGCGTCGAGCGCACTGCGCGCACGGCTCTCCTGGTCGCTGGCGTCGGCGAGACCTTCGCGTCTCATATCAGGAGCAGGCATGGGACCTTTCCTCCGGGTCTGGACGAACGGTGCCTACACCTGACGCGCTTTGACGCCGGGAGGTTGACGGCCCGGCGAAATATTGGCCACCGCGTTATCGGACGCGTTACCGGAGCGGCCGGACCTCCCCGCCGGGGACGTCGACCGCGATCTCGCCGCCCAGTCGGCGGCCGTCGTTCAGGACCAGGTTGTCGCCGCTCCAGAACCTGCCGGGGTCGTACCAGTTGGGCCGGCGGCCGCCCGGCAGCAGGCCCATCTCCTCGTAGGTCACGGCGACGACCTCAGCGCAGTAGGCCGTCTCCAGCGTCCGTTCTCGCGCCGTGCGTCCCTCCGGGTCACGTTTCCCCCGGCGGAGCACGGGGAGCGGCAGGGGCCGGAGCGCGGGCAGGCGCCCGCGCACCCAGCGCCCCGCCAGGCGGGCGGTGGACGGGAACGGCGTGCCGTCCAGCCGGGCGATCGTCCGCAGGACGGCGTCCTCCATCTCCCGGCCCACCGGCGGCTCAAGCTGGCGCAGCCAGGCGCGCTGGCCGTACCTCGCCGCCCAGACGCACACCGCGTCACGCATGTCGTGCAGTTGCACGCCGCGCTGGTGGGTGCCCGACCACATGTCCGGCAGCGACCGGCCGAGCTCCGCATGCCACATCAGCGGCGGCAGATCCTCGATGACGACGGCCATGCCCACGTGGTTGACCGGGCTGTTGGTGGTGACCTGGATGGCGCGGTCGGGCGCGCTGCGCCCCCGGAACACCCACATGTCACCGGTACGGACCAGTTCGAGTGCCTTGTCCAGGCTTATCCGCGTACGAGCCACGGCAGTAGCCTAGGCACATGCGGTGGTGGAAGATACTCGGCCTGGCGGCGTTCGCGGGCGTCGCGGCGACCGGCGTGGTGATCGCCCGTGCGGAGCGCCGGCGGCGCGCCTACACCCCGGAGGAGATCCGGACGCGGCTGCGCGCCCGGCACGCCGAGGCCGTCGCCGCGGCCCCGCCCTCCCCCGGCTCCCGATAGGTACGCCCGGTACGCGGCGCGGCCAGGGACGGCGGCGACCGCTCAGCCGCTCCGGTAGGCGTCGACGCCGAGCTTGACGGCGACCGCCAGACCGCAGATCGCGGCGGCGAGGCGCAGCGAGTCGCCGGGCAGGCGGCGGGCGATGGCGGGGCCCACCCAGCCGCCGAGGAGGAACCCCGCGGCGAGCGGCCCCACCGCGGCCCAGTCGACCGGGCCGAACAATGCGAACCAGACGGCCGCGACGGCGTTGGCGAGCGCTCCCACGAGGTTCTTCACCGCGTTGACCCTCGCCGGGGTGCGGTCGAGCGCGGCCGCGAGCACCGCGAACATGATGATGCCCCCGGCGGCGCCGAAGTAGCCCGTGTAGACCGCGACGCAGAAGACGGCGGCACGCAGCGCCAGGCCGCTCTCGCCGCCGAGGCTCGCCTGTCCCGCGCGGGGCGGGCGGAGCAGCAACAGCAGCGAGGCGCCGCCGACCAGCCACGGGGCGGCCATCTCGAACATCCGGGCGGGCGTGACCAGCAGCAGGCCCGCGCCGGCGGCGCCGCCCAGCGCGGCGGCGAGCCCCAGACGGCCGACGACCGTGCGCTGGCCCGCCAGCTCCGGCCGGGATCCGGCCGCCGCGCCCAGTCCGGTGAACAGCAGCGCGACCGTGTTGGTGACGTTCGCGGCCAGCGGCGGCAGTCCGAAGGCCAGCAGGGCGGGATAGGACACGACCGAGGCCAGGCTCACCACCGTGCTGACCACCCCGGCCACCAGACCCACGGCGGCCAGCCCCAGCACGTCGACGAACACAGACGAACCCAACCATATGGGCCATCGTCGGCCGTCGGCGGCCTCCTGCTCACCCTCACGCGCCTCGGGACGGTACGGCGGGTACGGCGCGGCGGGTGCCCTCGGCAGGTCGGCAGCGCACGGGGAGTCAGAGCGTGGGGAAGCGGAGCACCCAGCGGCGCTGCCAGGGCGTCTCGACGGCGCGCCGGTGATGGTTGGCCCGGGTCCAGGCCACGGCCTCGTGCGCGGGCACGCCCGAGAGGATCGCCAGGCACGCGATGACGGTGCCGGTGCGCCCGACGCCTCCGCCGCAGGCCACCTCCACCGCGCGGCCGTCGCGGGCGTGCCCGTGCAGCGCCCGGATGAGAGCGGCCGCGCTCTCCCCGTCGCGGGGCAGCAGGAAGTCGGGCCAGTCGATCCATTCGTGTGCCCAGGTGATCCCGGGGTCGTGCCGGCGTCTCAGCCGGGGACCACCGAGATAGAGGCCGAATTCGGGCGGGACGCCTTCGGGCGCGGGATACCTCAGACCGCGCCCGCGGACCCGGGTGCCGTCGGGCAGCGTGATGGCGCCGGGGAGAGGGGTCTCTGACATGCGCCCATCCTGCCCCGCCGAGGGGGGCTCGGGAGCGCCGGCGAAGCGTCGCCCGGGTTTCGGCTGCCCGGCCACCGACACCTGTTGACCCCGACGAGCAGGCGTGGCAGCAGGGCAGGCGCGCGGCCAGCGCGATCCGGCAGTGGACCGACGACCTGGAGTCCGCCGCCGGCGGTGTCGCGCCCGACTCCCCCATGCACGGCGTGGTCAGGCAGGTGGCCGACCGGGGCCGCCGCACGGCCGACTATCTGGAGACCGAGGGCCTGAGCGGCGCGGTGCGCGACGTGCAGGACTTCGCGCGGCGCCGTCCCGGCCTGTTCCTGGCGGGCGCCCTGGTGGCGGGGTTCCTGGCCGGGCGGGCGGTCAAGGCCGTCACCTCCGCCGAGGACCCGGCGCCCGAGAACGACGCGAGGCGGTTCGGCTCCGGCACCGCATACGGCTCCGCCACGGACCACGGGCGCGGCACCGCATACGGTCCCGGGTCCCCCTCACCCGTCCGGTACGGCGACGGCACCGGAAACGGCCTGACCGGGGAATCGGTCCCCGGGAGCACGGGCACCGGCGGTGCGGGGACCGGTGTCGCCTCCCCGTCGTACGGCAACGGCAATGGGTACGAGACCAGCGCCCGGTATCCGGGCGGCGATTTCCGCGACGGCCGCACCGACGGGTACGCGGACGGCTACGGGAACGGGCGGGCACAGCTGCGGATTCCCCGGAGGTGAGCCGCGATGAGCTACCCCAGCCCACCGGCGGAGCCCTCACTGGGCAAGCTGGGTCGGGTCAGCGGCCTCGGCAACGTCGTGACTCCTCCGCTCCCTGAAGGAAGCGGCTTCTCGCTAAGCCGCTTCCGCAGCGTCGCGAAGGGCAAGCCCTGCCCTGAGAATGTTCTTGGCCGCGTTCACGTCGGCGTGCGCCTCGTGA
>NZ_BOOB01000038.1 GCF_016863015.1 Microbispora amethystogenes
AAGCTCGGTCGTTTGTTTACGGCCGAGAAGTTGACGGGAGCCATTCCCGCAGGCCGTCGAGATGGGCGAGTTCCGACTCGACGCGCCGCCTGTCGTCAGTGGTCAGCTCGAGGCCGCGCAGATCGGAGAGCCAGGGATCGGCGGGCTCACCGAGAATCGTGGCCAGGTCGACGAGGTGGCACAGGGCGATGGCCCGCTCGGCCGCTGGGGCGTCCGCGCCGTGCCTGCGCACCGCGGACTTGAGCGCACGGAAGGCCTGGAGGTCGTCGTTCTTGAACTCGCGCAGGATCCGGGCGTTGTCGAGAGCCCTGGCGAGGCCTGTCAGCTTCTTCGAGCCGCCGTACTCCACCTCGCCCGGCTCGTCGCGCTGGATGAATATGATCGAGTTCCCGGAAGGATCGATCAGCGTGAACCGGGACGCGCCGGGCCGGTAGCGGGTGATACGCGGAAGGCCGGAACTCAGCACCTTCCCGTGGACCCGGCGCATCGCCGCGACGAACGCCGCGTGGTACGGCGCCACGGCGTCGACCAGGACCAGGCAGCCTCCGGACTCCTCCCGGACCGGATCCAGGTCTTTGGGCGCCGGGCCGAAGTGCAGATGGATCCCGCTCCACCGCAACGCCAGATAGACGTAGGGCCTGCTCTGTTTGTAGGTCGCCTCGAACCCCAGTGCCTCGTAGAACGCCAAGGTCTCCTCGACCGACGCGCACGGCATCAACGGCACCGTCGTCTCGTTCGGCCGGATCGCGGGCTCGCTCACGTCATCCACCTTCCCGTCGCCTGACGATGGCTCCGGTGATGGTTACAGCCTTCGGCGGAACTCGCACATGGATCGTTCTAGACGGCCGGCGAGCAGGGCCCCGCGGAAGGGGTCCTCGGCATGAAGGGAAGGGGGCGGTGCGCACGCGCACCGCCCCCCTCCGCTCGCGGCCGGTTCCCCTACCTCGGCCGGAAGCGTGACTTATAGTGATCGGACCACCGATCCCGCTGCCTGGATCAATGCGGGCGGGTGATCCGGCGCGTCAGGACTGACGCGCCGTGGCCGCCTTGCTGGACGTCGCATTGGCGGTCATGGGCAGGCAGGGCGGCGTCTGGAAGACGACGCCGTCGAGGAAGTTGCCGATCGCCGGGTTCCCACCGGCGGCCGACACCGATTCGAAGGCGAAGCGGGTCACGGTCTGCCCTGGGGGCACGACGTACGTGCCGGTGTAACGGCCCCAGGCGGTGTTGCCGTCCGAGATGTCGGTCGAGGTGGCCCCATCAGGGATCTGCGCGGTGGTGGCGCCCGGTGCGCCGATGAGGACCCGCATCACATCGGTTCCCGACCGGCCACGGTGATACAGCGACCAGGTCATCACCGTACCGGGAACCGTGGGGACGTCCTGGTAGAGCGTGGAGGGCTCACTGGCGTTGAGCTCGGCGAACTGCCGGCCGTCCGCGGCCGGGACGCCGCTGGAGCTGTTCCAGAACTCCAGCTTGCGGTCGGAGGCGGTCGTCCGCCATCCGACGCCGGGGTTGGTGGAGGCGTCGGGGATGTTCCAGTCGTACCGGTTCACGACAGGCGCCTCGAAGCTGCCGTTGACCAGGTCGACGGGCTTGCGGGTGCAGGTGACGGCGACGGTGACGGTGGCGGTGCTGCTGCCGCAGGCGGTCTCGATGGTGTAGGTGAAGGTGTCGGTGCCCGCGCGGTCCTTGCCGGGTGTGTAGACCAGCTTGTCGCCGGAGATCCGCACCGTTCCGTTGGCGGGCTGGGTCACCTGGCTGATCGCCGGCGCCGTCGCGGTGTCGTTGGCCAGCACCGGTACGGTGACGGCGGTGTTCTCCGTGGTGGCGGCGGTGTCGTCGGCCGCGTTGGTGGGCGAGATCGACTGCCCGTTGACGATGTTGATGGGCGGGGCGGAGGCGTTGTTGCCGAGCTGACCGGGAGCGGCGATGACGCTGCTGATCCCGCTCGGGCGGATGGTCATGCTCCGCCCGGCGGTGCCCGGCCTGACCCGGAAGGTGACGACTGTTGGCCCCGGGTCGGTCTTGGTGCCCGGCGACGTGACGCTCAGGGTGTTGCCGCTCAGAGTCCCGTTGCTCACCGGCCCCACCACCTGGGCGTTGGCGAGCAGGGAGGACACGTCCCACATCGTGGTGTAGGTCCGGACCAGCAGCGGCCACTGCGCCGTACGGTGCGTCAGGGTGAGGGTGAAGGTGCTGCCCGGGGCGATCTGACCACCCCAGAGCGAGGGCGAGGTGACGACCGAGATCGAGCCGCTGCCCAGCCGCATGCCGAACGCGTTCTTCCAGTAGTACTCGACCGGGTAGTCGGCCTGCCCCTGCCGCACGCAGGGCGCTGCTGCGGCCTGGTGGCCAGGCCTGCTCATGGTGGCGCCGGAGACGGCGGCCTGCGCCTGGGAGGCCGTGCTGGTCGCCGCGAGCAGGGGGATCATGAAGGCCCCGGCGAGGGTCGCCGTCGCCACGGCCCTGGCTCGGCCGGCGAGGCCGCGCCGTTGACACAGTGTGCGGTTCACCTTGTCATCCTTACTCTCTGTGGTTGACAAGTAACTACATGTGATCAAGGTGGGGGTGCAAGCCGACGTGCTGCCCTCGCCACGACTGGTTGGCGACCAAGCCTCGTAATGGCAGGTGGGAGCCTCGCTCGTCGCGGGGTGGAGGCGCACGCGTTCCGAGGAGGCCGTGCTTGCTCGCGCCGGGGTATCTCAGAGAGGGGGTGTCGCGGTGAGCAGGTCGGCGGCCTTGCGGACGTCGGCGTCCAGTGGACGGTCGGGATCGACCGCGGGGACCGCCTCGGTCAGGGCGTCGAGGAGCGCCGCGCAGCCCGAGGCCGTGGGGTGGCGGGCGCCGACGTGCGCCGCCTGCCGCAGCCCCACCGCCAGCGACCCGCAGAGCAGCCGCAGCAGGTCGGCCATGTCGTACGCGCGCAGGGCGGCCTGGGTGCCGAACGGCACCACGTCCTGGTTGTGCAGGTTGGTCGGCAGGCTCTGCATGCCGGCCGGCACGGCGGCGCGGCGGATCTCGGCGACGAACGCGGTCGTGGCGAGCTGCACCCCCTGCATCCCGTGCTGACGGCCGGGTCCGGCGGCGAGCATGGGGGGCAGGCCGCCGTTGCGGGCCGGGTCGACGAGGAGGTCGAGCTGCCGCTCGGCGAGGTTGCCGAGCTGGGCGGTGACCATCGCCAGGACGTCGGCGGCGAACGCGGCCGGCTGCCCGAAGAAGTTGCCGCCGTGCACGACCAGGTCGTCGTCGGGGAAGAACAGCGGGTTGTCGCTGACGCTGGACAGGTCGGCCGCGACGACACCGTCGACGTAGCGCAGGGCGTCCTCGGCGGCGCCCAGCAGTTGCGGGGAGCAGCGGATGCTGTAGGGCTCCTGCAGCGCACGTGTGCCGGCCGGGACGATCCCGGCGAGGGTCGTGCGCATGCCGTCGGCGACGTCGGTCGCGCCGGGATGGCCGTACGCGTCGAGCAGGCGCGGGTGGAGGAAGCCCGGGTCGCAGCCGAGCAGATCGACCAGCAGACAGGTGAGCGCCTGCAGCGCGCGGTGCGAGGACCGGACGCTGTCCAGGGCCAGGGCGGTCGCGGCCGTGGTGAGGGAGGTGCCGTTGACGAGCGCGAGGGCGTCCCGGCCGTCGAGCGTCAACGGGGTCAGCCCGGCATTGCGCAGCGCCTCGGCCGCGGGCATCCGCGAGCCGTCGAGATACGCCTGTCCCCGGCCGCGCAGCGCCTGGGCGGCATAGGCGAGCGGGATCAGGTCCCCGCTCGCGCCGACCGAGCCGTAGCGGGGGATCGCCGGGACGAACGTCGTCGTGAACATCGCGGCGAGCCCGTCGACCACGTGCGCCGAAACCCCGGACGCCCCCTGGGCGAGCGACCACGCACGCACGAGGAGCGCGGCCCGGCTCACGTCATGGGGCAGATCCGGCCCCTGCCCGGCGCCGAGGTGGGCCAGGGTGTTGTCACACTGGTCCGCCTCCTCCTCCCGGCCGGCGAACCCGACCAGGGCGCCGAATCCGGTGGTCGCGCCGTAGACCGGGCGCTCCTCCTCCCGTACGTCGCGGAGGAAGCCACGGCCGCGCTCGACGCGGTCCCGGACGGCCGCGTCGACCACGACGGACACCGGTGTCGCGGCGCGGCGCAGGTCGGCTGAGCGCAGCGGAGCGCTGAGGTTGATGGTGCCTTCGACGGCGGACATGCCGGGACCGTAGGCAGCCGATTCTCAGAATCCTATGAGAATTCGTCCGTAGCTTCCGGCTCATGGCGCATGACTACCTGATCATCGGGGCCGGACCGGCCGGGCTGCAGCTCGCCGCACTGCTCGAACACGGCGGTCACGACTATGTCGTCCTGGAGCGCGGAGCGGGCCCGGGCACCTTCTTCACCCGCTACCCGCGGCACCGCCAGCTGATCTCGATCAACAAGGTGCACACGGGGTACGACGATCCGGAACTGCGGCTGCGGATGGACTGGAACTCGCTGCTGAGCGACGATCCCGAGCTGCTGTTCACCCGCTACAGCGAGAAGTACTTCCCGCAGGCCGACGATCTCGTGCGCTACCTGTCCGACTACGCGGCGGCGACCGGCGTCCGGGCGCACTACGACGTCGACGTCGTCCGGATCGGCCGGGACGACGACGGGTTCATCGCCACCGACCGCGGCGGACGCACCTGGCGGGGGCGGCGGCTGGTCGTGGCCACCGGAGTCTCCCAGCTGTACGTCCCGCCGATCCCGGGCATCGAGCTCGCCGAACGCTACGACACGTTCGAGACCGACCCGCGGTCCTTCACCGACCAGCGGGTGCTGGTGATCGGCAAGGGCAACTCGGCGTTCGAGACCGCCGACGCGCTCATGGACCAGGCCGCGGTCATCCACGTCGCCGGGCCGCACTCGGTCAGGATGGCCTGGCAGTCGCACTTCGTCGGGCACCTGCGCGCGGTGAACAACAACTTCCTCGACAGCTACCAGCTGAAGTCCCAGAACACGGTCCTCGACGGCACGGTGGAGAGCATCGAACGCCGTGCCGACGGCGGCTACCGGGTGATGTTCCGCTATGCCCGCACGGTGGAGGCGCTGCGCGAGCTGTTCTACGACCGGGTGGTCGTGTGCACCGGCTTCCGGTTCGACGCCTCGGTGTTCGACGACGGGTGCCGGCCCACGCTGGTCATCAACGACCGTTTCCCCGAGCAGACGCCGGCGTACGAGTCCGTAAACGTGCCTGACCTGTACTTCGCCGGCACGCTCACCCAGCAACGCGACTTCAAGAAGGCCACCAGCGGGTTCATCCACGGTTTCCGGTACGGCGTGCGCGCGCTCTACCGGATCCTGACCACCCGTCACCACGGCGCGACCTGGCCGGCCGAGCAGGTCGAGCCCACGCCCGAGGCGATCGGTGACGCGATCATCGCCCGGGTCAACCGCTCGTCGGCGCTGTGGCAGCAGTTCGGCGTGCTCGGCGACGTCGTCACCGTGACCGGCACCGGGAACGGAGCCACCGCGCGGTACCAGGAGGAGGTCCCGGTGGCGTACGTGGCCGAAGGCGGCCTCGGCCGCGCCCGGCACACGTTCGTCGTCACCCTGGAGTACGGCGAGGGCCACGACGCCGTCGACCCGTTCGACATCTCGATCCCGAGGGTCGTCGAGAACGACGCCGTCAACGCCCACGACGCGAGCTACCTGCACCCGGTGGTGCGGCACTACCGGGACGGCGTGCCGGCCGGCGTCCACCACCTCGCGGAGAACCTGGAGAACCACTGGAACCTGCCGGAGGTGCACCAGCAGCCCCTGGCGGTCTTCGTCAAGGAGTGCCTTGCCGACGTCGGCTGAGCCGTACCCGCGGGCCGTTCTGGACCTCCTGGCCGCGGCCGGGGACCGGCCCGTCTTCGAGCACGGCGCCCGTGCCGTCACCGGCGCGCGGATGCTCGGCCTCGTCCGGCGGATCGCGGCCGGGTTGCGCGCCGCGGCCGTCGGGCCCGGGGACGGTCTCGCCATGATGCTCGGCGTCACCCCGGAGGCGTTCGCCGCGACGATCGCCGCCTACGTCGTGGGCGCCCGGGCCGTCGGCGTGCGGCCCGGACTGCCCGACGGCCAGCTACGCCACGTGCTCCACCAGGACATCGCCGCGGTCGTCACCGACGCGGCCACCGGGCCGGCGCACGCACGGCGCACGCTGACCATCGCCGAGCTGCTGTCCGCGCCCGGCGAGGACGGTCCGCTGCGCCTGTCCGGGCGGCCGGAGGACGTCGCCCGGCTCGTCTACACCAGCGGGAGCACCGGCACGCCCAAGGCCTGCGCGCAGACCTACGCCGCCATGGACGCGGCGTGGACGGCCCGCCCGGCGGCGTGGCCGCCCGCGATCCGCGAACTGGCCTCCCGGCTGCAGCGTTACCTGGTCTTCGGGTCGCTGGGCAGCCAGGTGATGATGGAGTACGGCGTGCTCACGCTCGCCGCGGGCGGGACCATGGTCGTCGCCGACCCGCCGGCGTTTCCCGACGCGATCACCAGGCATCGGGCGACCGCCAGCGTCATCACCGTGCCTCGCCTGTACAAGCTCGTCGCCGCCCAGCGCACCGCCCCGGCCGACCTGAGCAGCCTCCGGGCGCTCATGGTGTCGGGGTCGCCGATGGAGGCGTCCCGGCTCCGCGAAGCACTCGACGTGCTGGGCCCGGTCGTGTTCCAGGGCTACGGGCAGACCGAGACCGGCACGATCTCCATGGCCACGCCGCAGGACGTCCCCCCGTCGGTCGGGTTCCCGCCCGACGCCGTCGACGTCGAGATCCGGGACGCGGACGGCCGGCCCGTCCCGCCCGGTGTCGACGGCGAGCTGTACGTCCGTACCCCCGCGCAGGCCGTCGGCTACTGGGCCGACCCGGCGGAGACCGCGGAGGTGTTCGTCGGCGGGTGGGTGCGCACCCGGGACCTGGGCCACTTCGACGAGGACGGACGACTGTACCTGGCCGGGCGGACACGGGACGTCATCATCGTCAACGCGAACCTCTACTACGCCGGCCCGATCGAGCGGGCCCTGGCGACTTCCCCCGACGTCGCGGAGGCGTACGTGGTCGGCGCCCCGGACGAGGACACCGGTGAGGCGGTGCACGCGTTCGTGGTGCCGGCGGCGGACCGGATCCCCGACCTCGGCTCGCTGCGGACGCTGGTCGGCGAGCGGCTCGGCGACGCCTGCGTTCCGGCGACCATCACCGTCCTCGACGAGGTGCCGACGGCGCCGAACGGCAAACCGGACAAGCGCCTTCTGGCCACCGTCATCCCCGGAGCCGGCAACAGCGCCCCTTGACGCCCGTCCGGCGAGAAGGGCGGCGCGGCGTGAGCGCGGACCCGCCTACTCGCCGTGCTGCCGGCGCACGAGTTCGGTGATCCAGATGGGTGCGTACGGGGATGTGCAGCCCGGGGGAGTGGGGTAGTCCTTGAGCACCTCCAGGCGCTCGCCGATGTCGATCGCACGGGCGCGGTGCTCGGCGTGCTCGATCCCGATCTGCGCCAGACAGTGGTTCATCGCCCACTGCAGGCGATCCGGGGCGTCTTTCATCTCCGCCTCGATGACGTCGAGCAGTCCGGCGAGGTCGAGGCCCTCGGGCTTCTTCGCCACGCGTTCGGTGGTCAGCGCCCAGCCGGCGCTCGCGACCACGGGATCCGGATCGGCGGACCAGGCGAGGCGCAGCTCTTCGGCGTGCGGGTTCTTCTTCACCACGTAGTTCACGAGCCAGTCGTGCACCTTCGGCGCGCGCGCCTCGCGCAGCATGGCGTCCAACCGGTCACGCTCGAACGCCTTCGGACGGGAGATCAGGATCGCCAGCAGCCTCGCCGCGGTGTCGCCTGTCTCCCAGAGCCGGCACGCGAGCTCCTGCTGCGTCTTCAGCCGCTTCGCGAGCGCGCGCAGCCTGCCGAGGTTCACGCCGTGGTCGTCACCGCGTCTCTCGTTCGCCTCGCGCGCCTTCGGGTCGTCGAGCTCGGCCAGCTCGGTCATCACCTCGGCCAGCGTCGTCCCGGTCGGCGTCGTTCCGGCCACATCGGCCCCCTGTCCATCGCGTGTGAGACCAGCCTAGGAGCACTGGCAGGTTCAGCTCGGTCCTGTCGGCCGCATGGCTTTGAGGAAGGCGTCGACGAGGGCGTCGGCGTACTGCGCGGTGAGCGGGCCGGAGCGCAGCAGCCAGCGCTGGTAGAGGGGGGCGTACAGCAGTTCGAGCGCCAGATCGAGGTCGGCGTCGGCGGCGAGTTGCCCGGCTCGCTGCGCGCTGCGCAGCCGGGCCTTCTTGGCCTCGTCCACCGGGCCGGCCAGCTTCTCGAGGTACAGGGCGGCCAGGGCAGGGTCGTTGATGATCTCGGTGTTCAGCGCGCGGATCGGCCTCTCGAAGTCCGGATCCGCGAACTCGGCCACCGTCGCCCGCATCACCGCCCTGAGGTCGGCCTCCAAATCGCCGGTGTCGGGCAGCGTGATGTCCTGCTCCGGCCCGCTTTCGCTGAGCGCCAGGAAGGCGTCCAGGATCACCGCGCCCTTGGAGGGCCACCAGCGGTAGATGGTCTGCTTGCCCACGCCCGCCCGGGCCGCGATGGCCTCGATGGTCAGCTTGGCGTATCCCACCTCGGAGACCAGCTCGCGGGCCGCGGTGAGGATGGCCTGCCGGGAGCGCTGGCTGCGGCGGGCGGGGTCGGGCTGCTTGGCCATGCCCGGACTGTATCACTCTGAGACGAGACGTTCCGTCTTGACTCAAAGCGAGGCGAGACGTACCGTCTTGCCTCCTGGGGGTGCATCCGAGAAGGAGGAGGTGGAGCTCATGACCCGGGTGTGGTTCATCACGGGCGCGTCACGAGGGCTGGGACGGGCGTTCGCCGAGGCGGCGCTGCGCGCGGGTGACCGGGTGGTCGGGGCCGCGCGCGACGTCGAGCCGCTCGCCGGCCTCGTCCGGAGGTATCCCGGAGACCTGGTGCCGCTGCCGCTCGACGTCACCGACCGGGTGGCCGTGTTCGAGGGCGTGGAGCGGGCGGTCGCGGCCTTCGGCAGGCTCGACGTCGTGGTCAACAACGCCGGCGTCATGCTCCTGGGCATGGTCGAGGAGGCGACGGAGGAGCAGATCAGAGCGCACTTCGACGTCAACCTGTTCGGCGCGATCTGGGTGACCCAGGCCGTGCTGCCGCATCTGCGCGCCCAGAGGTCCGGCCGCGTCCTGCAGGTCACGACGATGGGCACCGGCGGCGGTTTCCCCATGGTCGGCCTGTACGCGGCCGCCAAGTCGGCGCTCGACTCGGTCTCCGAGGCCGTGGCGGGGGAGGCCGGGCAGTTCGGCGTCAAGGTCACCATCGTGCAGATGGGCGGCTACGACACGGGACTGTTCACCACGGGCACCACGCTGACCGAGCCCAGCCCGCACTATCAGGAGCTGCGCGACAGGCTGATCGAGATGTGGGGCGACGAGGCCGGCCCCGCCCCGGAGACCGCCGCTCCCGTGATCATGGAGCTGGCCGGTCTGCCGGAGCCGCCCCGGCGTCTCATCGTCGGCGCCGCGTCGTACGACATCGTTCAGCAGGGCCTCAAGGACCGGGTGGCGGAGCACCGCGCCTGGGAGCACCTCAGCCGCAAGGCGCCCGGATGACCCGCACGCAGGACGAACCACGTGGCGGCCAGGGGCGCCGCCGTGATCCCGGCGACACCTCGCCCACCCGGATTCACTCTCAGGAGTGAGGCCGTGGCCGCCGGGCGCCGGGGATACTGACGGAATGCGTCGTGTTCCTCCCTCGGTGGTCGACGCGGCGCTCGCGATCGGGTGCTTCCTGAGCATCATGATCATGGCCGTGCTCAGCCGTCGCCTGGAGTGGTGGGTGGCCGTCCTGGCCGCGGTGAACACGCTGCCGCTCCTGTGGCGGCGGCGGTTCCCCCTGCTCGTGAGCACCGTGACGGGCATCAGCACCGGAGCCCTCTTCCTCACCGGCTCGATGGGCGGGATCCCCGGCGCGTCGCTGATCGCGACCTACGGCCTCGCCTCGCTGTCCCCGCCCCCGCGGATGTTGGTCGGAGTGCTCGGCACCATCGCGGGGTTCGCCTCCGCAGCGATCCTGCAGCATCACCAGCCGCTCAGCTACGGGCCCACGGCGGCGGCGTTCGTCGTCGCGTACGCGCTGGGCGCCGGCGCGCGAGCGCGCAGGGACCGCATCGCCGTCCTCGAAGAGCGCGCGCGGCGGCTCGCCGAGGAGCGGGAGGTCGCCGCCGTACGCGAACGGGAGCGGATCGCACGGGAGATGCACGACATCGTCGCCCATGCGATGAGCCTGGTGGTCCTGCAGGCGGAGGCCGGGCCCGTGGCACTGCGCACGGACCCGGCCAGGGCCGAGCGGATCTTCGAGACGATATCGGCGACCACCAGGGACGGCCTGTCCCAGCTCCGCAGGGTGCTCCTCGCGCTCAGGCCGGAGGAGGCCGAGCGCCACCCGCAGCCCGGCATCGAATCCGTCCCCTCCCTGGTCGAGGGGGTGCGGCAGGCCGGGCTCGACGCCACTTTCGAGGAGCGCGGCGAGCCCCGTCCCTGTCACTCCGACCTCGCCGTCACCGCGTACAGGATCGTCCAGGAGGCACTGTCGAACACCGTCAGGCACGCCGGGGCGACCAGGGTGCGGGTCCGCGTCACGTGGCGGGACGACGCCCTCGACCTGGAGGTCCACGACGACGGGCGCGGCGCGAGCGCCGAGCGTGGGCCGGGCGGGCATGGGCTGATCGGCATGCGCGAACGGGTGGCGGTGGCCGGCGGCCGGCTCGTCACCGGCTCAGAGGGGACGGGCTTCCGCGTCGCCGCCAGCCTGCCGCTCGCCGGCGCTCTCACGGACGCGGGCACTCCCGCGCGCCCGCCGGCCTCGTAGACTGAGGCGTGCGGACGCGGAACAGCATCAGGGTGCTCATCGCCGACGACCACACCCTCGTACGCGACGGTCTGACCATGATGCTGGCGGAGCAGCCCGACATCGAGGTGGTGGGTGAGGCCGCCGACGGCGCCGAGGCGGAGAGTGCGGCCCGTGAACTCCAACCGCACGTGGTGCTGATGGACGTGCGGATGCCGAGGGTCGACGGCATCGCGGCGACCGCCGGGATCTGCCGTGAGACCGCCGCGAAGGTGCTGGTGCTGACCACGTTCGACCTCGACGAGTACGTCTACGACGCGCTGCGCGCCGGTGCGAGCGGCTTCCTGCTCAAGGACATGCGGCGGGCCGAGCTGGTGGAGGCGGTCAGGGTCGTCTCGGCGGGCGAGTCGCTGCTCGCGCCGACGGTGACCAGGAGGCTGATCAGCGACGTCGTGCGCCGCTCACGCTCCGCCGCCGCACCCCCAGCCGTCGCACGCTGGGCCGGCGACGGCAGGCTGGCCGCGCTCACCGCCAGGGAACGGGAGACGCTGTGCCAGGTCGCGCGGGGCCTGTCCAACGCGGAGATCGCCGCCGAGCTGTTCGTCACGGAGCACACGGTGAAGACGCACGTCAGCAGCGTGCTGGCCAAGCTGGGCCTGCGCGACCGGGTGCAGGCGGTGGTGCTCGCGTACGAGTCGGGACTGGTCACGCCCCGCTCTCAGGAGTGAGGCGGGATCCCGCTCCCACGGGCGATCCCCCGGCCCGTGCCGTACGGCCAGCATGAGGGCATGAAGCGAAAGCTGCTCGTGGCCGCCTCCGCGCTGGCGGTCCTATCGGTCGGAGGGCTGGGAGCGGGTGCCTGGTATGTCAGTGATATCGCCCTGGTGCCGAACCACCCGGAGACGATCGCCTATCCCGAGGTCGTCCTTGGCGTGACGGAAGGGACCGTCACCGTCACCGCGTCCGCCGCCACCACCCGCCCCGGCACGTGGTCGCTCAACTGGAGCAGCGGCTCCGCCATGGTCGGCGACATCGTCAGGAGATCGGCCGGCCGGGTGGAGCGCGTGCGCGTCAGCGGTCAGACCCCGCCGACCGGGATCCGCGCGTCGATGTACATGACCTACAGCGGCGACCCGAAGACGGCGCTCGGCCTCGACTTCACGGAGGTCATGGTGCCGACCGAGCTGGGCGACGCGCCCGCGTGGTACGTGCCCGCGCGCGGCGACACCTGGGCGATCACCGTGCACGGCGCCAACGCCCACCGCAACTCCAGCCTTCACGCCATCGCCACCATGCACAGGGTCGGCATGCCGGTGCTCGACATCACCTACCGCAACGACCTCGGCGCGCCCGCGTCCCCGGACGGGTTCCTGCACCAGGGCGAGTCGGAGTGGCGTGACCTGGAGGCCGCGACAGGCAAGGCGCGGTCCATGGGCGCCCGGCACATCGTGCTCTACGGCGCCTCGATGGGCGGCGCGATCGTCGGCCGGTTTCTCACCCGATCTCCCCTGGCGGACGTCGTCTCGGCCGTCGTGCTGGAGAACCCGGAGATCAGCAGCCGGCGGACCGGCGAGTTCGCCGCCGCCCGGATGCACCTGCCGTCGTTCGTGGTGCCGATCACGGAGAAGGTCATCGATTGGCGCGGCGGCTTCGACATCGCCGCGATCGACCTGCTCGGCCACCCGCCGCGGGTGAAGCCGCCCACGCTGCTGCTCATGGGCGACGCCGACCAGGAGCACCCGGTGGAGACGGCGCGTGAGCTGGCCAGGTCGTCGGGCGCGATGAACTGGCCGATCCAGTACGAGGAGTTCCCCGGCGCCGGTCATTCGGAGATCTGGAGCACCGACCGCGGGCGCTACGACCGCACGCTGGCCGCCTTCCTCACGCGCACGGCACCCGGCCCGCGCCGGACGGGTCACCCGGGCTGAGGTCTGCCGAACGCGGCCCGGGGGATCGTGGAGGATGTCGAGAACGCGGCGCCCGCTCCGTCCCAGGGAAGACCGGCGGCCACGAACAGGCCGCGCGACAGAGGAGGACCACCATGACGATCAAGCGGATGGACAACGTCGGCATCGTCGTCGACGACCTCGACGCCGCGGTCGCGTTCTTCGCGGAACTCGGCATGGAGCTGGAGGGCAAGGCGCTGATCGAGGGGCGCTGGGCGGCCCGTCTCGTCGGGCTCGACGACCAGCGGGTCGACATCGCGATGATGCGGACTCCGGACGGCCACGGACGGATCGAGCTGGCGAAGTACCACATGCCCACGGCGGTCGCCGGGGTGCCGAAGGACGCCCCGGCGAACACGCTGGGCTATCGCCGCGTCATGTTCGCCGTCGACGACATCGACGACGTCATCGCCCGCCTGCGCACCCACGGCGCCGAGCTCGTCGGCGAGGTGGCGCAGTACGGGGACGCCTACCGGCTCTGCTACATCCGCGGCCCCGAGGGCATCGTCGTCGCGCTGGCCGAGGAGCTCGGCTGACAGGCGGCCGGCCCCCGCGGGATGACGCCCGGGCGACGAGCCGAGTCGCCTCCCTCTCCCAGCGGGGCACGCGGCGCATGTCCGGGAACTCCCGAGCCTGCCGTGGCGGTGAAAGTTTCCCGCGCCCACGTCGAGGAGGGCCGCGTACGCGCAGGTCGGCGGTGTGCGGGCAAGCCCGCGGCGTTCCTGCCGGACGGCACCGCCCTCGTGACCGAACGCGCCACGGCGAACATCATGCGGGTGACCCCCGGAGCCACCCCCGTGCGGGTGACCACCGTCCGGAACGTGTCGGTGACGGGCGACGGCGGCCTGCTCGGCATCGCCCGTTCCCCGGCCTTCCCGCAGGACCTGTTCGTCTACGTCTACCTCACCACCGCCTCCGACAACCGCGTGGTCCGGTTCCGGTGGAACTACCCCGACGCGCAGCAGGTCGTCCTCAGCGGCATCCCCCGCGCCCAGACCCGCAACGGCGGGCGGATCGCCTTCGGCCCCGACGGCAGTACGCCACCGAGTTCGGCGAGGACTCCTGGGACGAGCTCAACGCCATCGAGCCGCGCGGCAACTACGGCTGGCCGGCCTGCCAGGGCGCGTGCGGCAAGGCGGGTTTGCGCGACCCGCTCGTGAGCTGGCGCCCGGCCGAGGCGTCGCCCAGCGGCCTCGCGTACGCCAACGGGACGCTCTTCACCGCGGCGCTGCGCGGAACGCGGCTGTGGGCGGTGCCGGCGCCCGGCGGAGCGGGCACGCCCGTGGCCGAGCTCCAGGGCACGTACGGGCGTCGGCGCACCGTGGCCGTCGGCCCGGACGGCTGGCTCTGGGTGACGACGAGCAGCCACGACGGCACGGGGACGAACCCCGGACGGCCCTGGGACGCCGTTCCCTCCCGACCGGATCCTCCGGATCCCGCCCGCCGCCCCGCCGTTCCCGTCCCTCGTCACCCGGCCGGCCGCCTGACACCTCCCGCCTGCGCCTCCTCGCGGAGCCCGGAGATCGCCGCGGGCAGGGCGCGCAGGGTCTCTTCCCGGGTGCTGTACACCAGGAAGAAGGTCTCGTCGCGATTCCGGGGAGGAAAGAAGCCGGAATAGCAGATCTCGGTCCTCGCGAAGCCGTACGCGGCGAGAAGGCTTCGCTTCCGGGCACTGTCCAGGAGCACGATTCCCGTGTCCCAGTCGCTTCCGAACAGCTCCGCCGTGAGGATCTTGGCCAGGGGGAGCAGGACGCCGGGCAACCCGTTCCTCCGCCAGTCCGGGTGGACCCAGTGGCCGCCGTAGTGCGCCACCGCGCCGGAGATGACCGGGGTCTCCGGAGGCAGGACCAGATCCAGCCGCCCTTCCAGTTCCGCGGGCACCGGGTCGTACCACAACCTCATCGAGCTGATGTGCCGGGCGAAGTCGGCGGTGTGGATCACGCGGACCGCGATGCAGGCCACAGTTCGTCCGTCGCGGTCCCGCACGTCCAGCCAGTAGCTGTTGGCCGCGGAGACGGGACTGTGCTCCGGGTCGAACGTGGGATTCGTGCCCTCGCTCCGATCCGCTGTCCGCATGTGACCGGCCCAACCGGAGACGTCCTCGTCGTATCGCAGCGTCAGCCGCCGCCGGGCGAACCAGTCCTGGGATCTCCGGAGGACGTCGTCCAGCACCGCGGTGGTCGTCGACCCGCGGCCTGTCTCAAGGATCTCGCCGAGCATGGTGGAGCCTCCACAGGTCTCAATGCCGGGGCCGGGGACGGCCGTCATGGGAGATGACCAGCACCTGTTCCGGAGCCGCGTGAGCGTTGGCGTACGTCAGGAGCGAACCCAGCGCGCTCTCGCCGCCGCACGCGGTGGCTAGGGGAACCTCCTTCCGGTAGCGGTGGAAGAGGTCCTGATCTCCCAGGTTCTGCAGGGCGTAGTTCCTCCAGCCGGGAACGTGGTCGCCTTCCCTCGCCTGCACGCCGGTGACCGCGTACCCGGCGGGGGTGAAGACACGGTGCAGTCCCGCGACGGTGGCGCCGGTGCCGAATCCGCAGACCAGGTGGCGGACCTCGGGCCAGTCCGCGCGGATCCGCCGCAGCAGGCGCGCCGCCCACAGCTCCACGCGTCCCACCAGGGCGTCGTCGGTGAACTGCCTCGGCCAGCACCAGCCCGCCCGCTCGTACCGCAGGCACACCTCGCGGCCTTCCTCGATGCTCGTGATCGTCCGTATCTCGCCGCGGAAGCCGCGCCTCGTCAGGTGGTCACGGCCGTCGGCGTCCGTGACGGCGACCGTGGGCAGGCCCGCCCTTCGCCCGATCAGGTCCAGGGCGAGCGCCGTCGACGCCCCGGAGATCTCGACGAGCCCCCGGACGCCTTCCGGAACCGCGTCGAGGTACGACTCGTAGGTCAGGTATTTGAGGCTGCCCGACGGGCACGTTCCGCCCCAGAGCACGGCCGGGCCGTCCTTCTCGGGTCGCGTGAGCGTGAAAGGCGTGGTCATCGCGTTCACGCGGAGGTGACCGAGCCCCGGACGTAACGGTGTTCGAAGAAGTCCACATACAGGTATTCCGGGTAGGAGACCATCTGGTCCCGCCCCAGGAGGACGGCGCGCATGATCTCGCTAACCGTCATCCCGGCCGCGGTGGTGGCTCCGACCACGCAGGTGGGCGCGTGCCCGCGTCCGGCGAAACAGGCATCCCAGTACTCCTGCACGACGTAGCCGCCGAGCCCTGGAATGATCTTCGGTAGGTCGATGCGCCCGTCCGGAAGCACGTACAGGTCCTCGTAGAGAGGCGCGTCCGGCTGGAAGACGTGCAGCGCTGCTCCGAATCCGAGCATCAGAGCGGTCATGATGACGACGTCCCGCTTCCGGCACGCCTGGTGAAGTCGTTCCTTGGCCCGGGCGCCGACGATGTCGATCGCCTCCACGACGTAGTCCACGGGCTTGCCGTCGAATCCGGAGAGCAGGGAGTCGACGTTGTCCTCCGTCACTCCCTCCGCGACCTTACGGATTCGCAACTCCGGGTTGATGTCCTGGCACATGTCTCCGACGACGTCGATTTTCAGGCGGCCGAGAGTGCTGTCGAAACTGCCGATCTGGCGGTTGGCGTTGTGTATCTCGTAGACGTCGAAGTCCGCCAGCGTCACCCAGCCGAAGCCGAGGCGGGCCAGGTCCGCCGCGCACTGACCGCCCGCGCCGCCCACGCCGGCGACCAGGACATGCGTGTCCGCGACCCGCTTCATCGATTCCTCGTCCAGAATTCCCAGGTTGCGCTGGAATCTCGGGTTCCCGGTGAAGGGTTCCACTCGAAACCTCATTTCTGCATGCAGACGTAGTAGTTCTCGCCGTAGTAGTCGTCGCCGTCCGCCACCAGGGGGCATGAGTAACCCAGCCGTCGCAATGTGCCGACCAGCTCGTCCACCTGGAAGAACGTCACCATCTCGCCGGGATCGGTGGTCAGTTTCCGGGCGCAGGTCGTGTGGTGGGCCACCGCGGCCTGGAGTGCGTCGGTGTAACGGCCTTCCGTCTGCCACTCCTCGATGGAGTGCCGGAGGACCTTCTGCAGGTCCGGGCGGCGTTTCGGGCCGGTCGCGATCACGACGCCGCCCGGCCTGAGATGGGAGAACACCTCGCGGAGCGCCGATTCCGCGTCCCGGACGTAGAAGAGGACGTTGTTGAGCACGACCGCGTCCGCGTCCCGGGCGACCGCGGCCGGAAACCGCTCCACGTGCCCGTCCATGACCGTCCACCGGTCGCGGGCCTCGCCCGGCGCGGCCGCCTTCTTGTCATGGGCCAGGCGCAGCATGGCGGCGTTGTTGTCGAAACCGACGACCTCGTGGCCGCGGTCGATCAGGGCCTGGCTGACGAGTCCGGTTCCGCAGCCGGCGTCGATGACGGTCCGGCGGCCCTCGGTGTCGCGCAGGATCTTTCTCAGCATCTGCTGGTAGCAGTTCAGCTCGGGAATCATCTGGTCGTAACTTCTGGCGAAATCGGTCCAGATGTTGTCCTGCATGATGGCTGTCAACTCCCTGTGGCCGATTCCGCCCGTGAATTGTTTCCGGGCGCGGTGGCAGGCGAATGTAAACGTAGGGAAGGCGGTGGAGGAAAGAGTGATGAACGGCCGCTGTCAACCCTGCGACGGCTCGCCTCTCGATGCCCGGAAAAACATCGTCGGGTCGACGGGCGCAATCATAATCCGACCATACCTGACACTGTCAAGATACCTTCGTCGCGGTCGATCCACTAAAGAAAACTAAACGCGGCAGGGTGATTTCGAGATCCGGTGGGCAGGTCGCCCGATCACATCCTGATCAGCATCGCGATCTGGTACGAGCCGATGCCCAGGCCGAACAGGACCAGGTACGGCGTGTCGATGAGGCCCGCGTAGGCGTCGAGAGTGACGGCGGCGGAGGCGATGACGAGGTTGCCGTAGCGGTCCAGCGTGTCGAAGACCCGGGCGGGGTGCAACCGGCGCCTCCAGTGGTCGAGCAGGAGGTCCGACGCCTGGTGGCCGATCACCGTCACCTTCCCGGGAGGGACGCCGTTGCGGTCGAGCAGCCTGTGCACGAGGTCGGGCGGGGCGTCCATACAGCCCGTTGGGGCTCAGGAACTCGGGGACGGTGACATAGCCGGAGAGGAGATCGACCTGCGCGGCGGGCGCGTCGGCCTCCTCCAGCGCACGGCGGCAGGCGGCCACCGCCAGATCCTCGGCGGTCTCGCCCGGCGCGAGGACCGTGCGGGTACGGCCGCCGGTGAACAGCGGGCTCTCGGGGGAGGGACCGAGCGCGGGGAGCGTCCGCGTGACCACCGTCGGCAGCGCCGATCCCACCTCCGCGACGCCGATCTCGGGGTGCGCTCCGCCTGTCATGAGCCGTCCCCCGCGATCGAGGTGAAGCGCTCGCCGTAGGGCGGGATCACCCGGTGGTCGATCCTCGCCACGACCACCTGAGGCCGCGACCGCTTCGCCGCCCCCGTCCTGGCCGCTCGCAGAGCCTCCCGCAGGCCGTCCGGATCGGCCGCCGGATGGGCGTCGGCGCCGAGGGACTCGGCGAACCGCGCGAGGTCGGCCCCGCCGAGGAAGTAGTAGTCGTCGTCGAGGGGGACGACACCCCCGCCCTGCGCGTGCTCCCCGTGGTTGACCATGCCGAGGTAGCCGTCGTCGAGGACGACGTAGACGGCCCCCACCCCGTTCTTGGCGGTGGTTCGCACCTCGCTGCCGTTCATCAGGAAGGCTCCGTCGCCCAGCAGGGCGATGGCCGTCCGGCGGGGGTCGCCGATCTTCCCGCCGACGACCGCGCCGCACGACCAGCCCATCGAGGACAGGCCGCAGGGATAGAAGATGCGCGCCGGTGGGTCGATCACGAGGTGGTGGGCGGCCCACCCGGTGCAGTTGCCGATGTCGATGTAGAGGTCGTCCTCGCCGCGCAGAGTCTCGTTCAGCGCCAGCATGACCGACACCGGCGACATCGGGGTCTCCCGGGAGACCGGAGGGGGCGTCGGCTGCCGCTGCGGGACGGGGACCGCCAGGGGGGCCTCCGTGAAGGTCGGCATCTCGCTGCGCAGGGCGCGCAGGAACGTCGCGGCGTCCGCCTGGATGTGCTCGCCGCCGCGCAGGAACTGGCCGAACACCGAGGGGTCCAGGTCCACGTGGAAATAGGTCGAGGCGGTCGTGAAGCTCTGGTCGTAGCCGCGGGTCGCCCATTCGCCGAGGCTGCTGCCGATCACGACCAGCGTGTCGATTCCCGCCTCCGCGTAGGCCCTGGCGCGTTCGCTCCCCGCCATGCCCAGCACCCCCAGGGACAGCTCGTCGCTCTCGGGGAACAGCCCCTTTCCGCGCAGGCTGGTCGCGACCGGGGCCCGCAACGCGTGGACGAGCTCGTGGAACTCCGCCCGGCCCCCCGCCAGCGCCTCCCGGGCGCCGCTGCCGAGGTAGATCAGGGGACGCCTCGCCCTGGCCAGAGCCTGCAGCACGTGCCGCGCGTGCCCGCGGGGGAGGTCGAACGCGGGCCGCCACGCCGGGACGGCCGCCTTCTCGTCCCCGGCGGCCATCCGGGCGAGGTCGGCGGGCACCGACACGTACGCGGCGCAGGGGCGCGGGGCGGTGGCGACGTTGATCGCCTGGGCGAGGATGCGCGGGAACGTCCTCGGCTCGGCCAGGCGCATGTGCCTTGCCTCCTGAGGGCGGAGTCGCATGCCGTGAACGAGGGGGCCGGCCGGCCACGTGGTCCGCCGCGCGCTTGCCCGGCGGCCGTGACGCGGGTGACAGGGGGATCCGGACGCCGGTGGCGTGCGGGAGCGGCGGTCGAAGGCCGGGTTGACTGCGTGTGGGCGGGATGCCTGGGCCGGGCTGCCGCGCCGGCCGGTGGACACGCATCGACAGGATCCACTGCGAGATTCAATCTTGTCGATGACAAGATCGCGTACGCCTGGCGGAGCCGGGCCGGGGGACGGCCGGATTCAGGCGAGGTGGCGCAGCAGGGCGCGAGCCAGGGACTCGACGTCGCTTCCGGGGTCCGGCTGCACGTTCCCCTCCAGCAGCAGGTTGGCGAGGCCGTGAGCCAGCGCCCAGGCGGCCAGCGCGGTCGTCCCGTCGGGCGGGTGGAGCAGCTGCTCCGCGACTCGTTCGCGAGCGGTCAGATACTCGGGATCCCGGGTGAGGCACAGCTCGGGGGCGCGCATCACCGCGAAATGCGCGGGACGGGTGGTGGCGAACCGCAGGTAGGCGACCGCCCGCTCGGTGACGTCCTCGCCGCGCGCCCGCTCCAGCTCCTCCGCCAGCAGGTGGTAGCCCTCGGCCGCGATCGCGGTGAGCAGCCCGGCCCGGCTACGGAAGTGGTGGGCGGGAGCGGCGTGGGACACGTTCGCCCGCCGGGCCAGCTCACGAAGGCTCAACCCGTCCAGCCCGTCCTCGGCGATCGCCTCCAGGGTGGCGTCGATCAGAGCGCGCCGCAGATCGCCGTGATGATAGGGCTGCTTGCCGGCCGGGTCGCTCACCCGGTCGATATTACGGAAGGCCCGCTGTGAGAGCGATGTCCCTCGATCCCGGGCCGGCTGTGCCGCCGCCCGCCGGCCTGCCGGACGGAGCCGCGATCAGGCGGCTTTAGATCCTTTAAGGGCCAGGGGGAGCGTGTCCAAGTGGCCGACTAGGGCGCCGGGCGAGCCTGGGTGCGGGAACCGGCCGCGTTCCCGTGAACGTACCGGAACGCGAAACCCGATGTCGCTCCCGCTGGAGACCGGATGAATGCTCAGGCACCGCGGAGATCCGATGGTGTCCTCACCGAGGAACACGAGGCCCTTGTCGCCGACGTCTGTGCGACGTGGACGGAGATCGGCCTGTCGACGGACCCGGCCGACCGGAGCGCGGCGGAGCGGGCGGTCCGCGAGGCGTACGCGGTGATGCGGATGGAGCCGCCGGGCCGGATCGTGTGGGCCGGCTCTCCGGTCGCCTGCCTGCGGGCCTGCGTCGGCGACGCCCCCGCCCCGGGCCCGCCTCGTCTCCCGGACGAGTCGTCGTCACCCGGGCTCGTGGCGGAACTGCGCCGGGAGCTGCGGCGCCGGCACCGGAGCAGTCCGTGGAGCGGGTTGGAGGACCGGCTGGCCCGCCGCCTTCGGGACGAACTCGGGACGCGGACGTGGGACGAGCTCCGCACCCAGATCGCGGCCCGGCTCAGGGAGCCTCTGTGGCACCGCTTCGGGGTGCGGCTGCGCGGCCCTGTCCTGAGCCGGCTCGACGCCCGGTTCCCCTCGTTGTCGTGCGGTCATCTGGGCGGGGTCCAGGACGTCTGGCGGGACGCGTACTGGATCGCGCTCTACACGTGCGCGCTCCGCGTCACGCGGATGCGGGACGAGCGGCTCGAGGCGTTCGCCGCCGTCGCCCGCCACGTCGGCTGGTGGATCCCGTCGGCGGACGGCGTCGTCCTGTCCGAACGGCCCGCGGTCCTGTGGCGGGACGAGCAGGAGCGCCTCCACAGCGCGACCGGGCCCGCGCTGTCCTGGCCTGACGGACACGCGCTCCACGCCTGGCACGGAACGCCGGTGCCCGGGTGGGTCATCACGGACCCCGCTCCGGAGGCGATCAGGAGAGAGGCCGACCCGGAGATCCGCAGGTGCGCGGCCGAGTCCGCGGGCCGGGAGCACTGTGCCGCCGGATCACCCGCTTCCGGACGTCGAGGGGGTGACCGATGGAGGAGGCCCTGGACCGTTACGAGGCGGCGCTGGAGCCGGAGCGCCGCCTCGTGACCGGAGACCGGGTTCTGGCCCGATTGCTGGCGCCTGACTGCGAGAGCGATCTGTTCGCCCGGTGGTTCCTGCGTGCCGGTGCGCACGGCGTCTACCTGAGCCGGCACGAGGGATGGTGGCTCCTGGACGAGAGCCCGGGAAACCGCCCGGCGGAGACGGGGCGGCCGGGGGAGGCGCCGGACGCGGACGCGCCTGGCGCGGACTCACCCGGCATGGACACCGTGGCGATGCTGCTGGAGTCGGTCCACGCCGCGGCGGACTGGTGGCAGGTGCGGTACGGCGAGCGGCCTGACGTGGAGGCCCTCCTGGCGACGCCCCCGCCGGCCGCCGCCGAGTTCTACGTGCGGCTCCGTGAGAACGTCGTCCGCGGTCCGGCCCCCTACTGCGGGGCCGCCGTCGACTACGAGGTCGCGCGGGTGCTGGTGACGGCCGGTCCCGCTCTCCTGGAGAACTGCCGGCGGGTCTTCGGGCGTGATTCGGGCTGTTGTGGTTTCCTGGCCGCTCTGATCGGCCGGCAGGGCGGCCAGCTGAGTCTGCGGCGGCACCGTCTCGGCTCCTGCCTGACCGGGCACCCGGACGCGCTCGGCCGGATGACCGCGGTGGGGAAGACCGCGCTGGCCTGTTCCGCCGAGTTCCTGACGGAGTGCTGGGACCTCGCGCGAGCCGATCTGGAGGCCGGCGGCAAGGCGCGGTGAGACGACCCGCGGTGGCGGCCGGAACGCCGGTGACCCGGGCGTCAGCCGGCTCTCACGACCGTCGCGTCCCACCACACGGGTGAGATCGCCAGACCGGCGACCGCCATCACGCGGTTGCGCCACATGGTCAGGCCGGCTCGGCCCGCCAGCCGTCCGAGCCGCAGCAGATGGCGCGTGGCGGAGGCCGGGTCGCCCACGGTCGACGCGAGCAACGCCAGGAACCAGTCCACCGGCCCGAGGAAGGCGATGGAGGCCCCCACCGACACTCGCCCGCCGTAGGGCACGAGGACGGTGTAGGTGGCCTCACACGCCTCGACGTCCCCGACCGCCGCCTGCGCCGCCGCCTGAAGGCAGGTCAGGGTGAGCCAGGCCCAGTCGAGTGGCGGCGGCACCCATCCTCCGGCCGCGAGCTTCTGCGCCTCCTCCAGCCTGTCCTGCGCGCACAGCATGAGCACCCGCAGCAGTTGCTCCGCGCTGGGGTGGACGTCGGCGATCGCGTCGACGAGGGGCTCCGCGTCGGCTATCGTCCCGCGCTGGTAGTGGAGGAGGACGCGGCCCAGGGCCACGATCGATCCGGCATACCACATGCCAATGTGCTCGGCCTGCCGCTCCGCGGCCGCGTACACGGCCTCGGCGTCGTCGAACCGCCCGGCGACGGCGAGACGCCCCGCGCGCCACACCGTGTGCTGGAAGCGCGGCCACGGCAGGGGCATCCGGTTGAGGATCTCGTCGCAGCGGGCGGCCGCCTGGTCGGCTCCCGTCAGGTCGAACAGCTCCATGCGGCGGTAGGTGAGCATCATCTCCGAGAGGAGCTCGAACTCGGGCGTCTGCGTGCGCCGCGCGAGCGCCCCGATCTCCTCGGCGATGTCCAGGGACTGCTCCACGTAGATGCTGCTCGGGAGCGACAGGTAGCGCGCGTTCAGTATCCGCATCAGCAGTTGCGGATCGTCGAGCCGCCGTGCCATCTCGACGGCCTCCGCGGAGTAGAGGTCGCAGCGCGTGTCGTCGGTGCCGTCGTACAGTTCCTGGGCGAGCCCGCCGAGCAGGCGGGCCCGTTCGGGACTGTCGCTTTCCGGCAGTGTCCTGAGCGCGAGCTCGAACCGGTGCACCAGCTGAAGCTCCACCTCCTGGTAGGGATTGCGCAGGTTCCAGATCGACGGGGCGTCCAGCGCGGTCAGCGCGCGAGCGACCAGCAGGGGGCCGCCCCCGCCGGTGGCACGGTCGCCGGCCCGGTCGGCGGTGCGTATCGCCTGGGCGCGCACCTTCCTGGCGCCGAGGGCGTCTCCCGCTTCGAGCAGCGCCTTCGCCTGCCGGAGCAGAAGCTCCACGTGGTCGGCCGGATCACCGGCGGACGCGCCGTGGGCCTTGACCGCGTGGGACCACCACATGGCGGCCTCCTCGTAGGCGAGGCGGAGGGTCGCCTGCTCGGCCATCGCCCGCGCCCAGTGCACCGCCTCGGCGTACGCGGCGGGACCCGCCTCGATCGCGTGGTGGGCGATGACGGCGAGGTCCACCGCCGGACGCGTGGCGAGCGCGTTCATCGCCTCGCGGTGGATGGTCGCCTTGCGCAACGGAGGGATCCCACGGATGAGGGTCTCCCTGACCAGGTCGTGGGTGAAGGCCATCCGGTTGGCCGTGGCCAGGATCAGCCCGGCCCTGACCGCGTGATCGAGCAGGTCGTAGGAGCCCGTCCGGCAGATCTGGGCGACGACGTCGGGATCGAACTCCCTGCCGATGACCGCGGCGACCCTCAGCACGTCGGTCACCTGCGGGCCGACCTCCGCCAGCCGCTGGCGGATCAGGCTGGCGACCGCGTCGGGCAGCCCGTCCAGCGGGTGGCCGTGCGCGAGCATCCGCAGCGTCTCACGGATGAAGAACGGGTTGCCGCCGGTACGCAGGGTCAGCCGGCGCGCGGTCTCGTCGTCGAGCCGGGAGCCCGTCGCGGCGGCCAGCGCCTGCACGGCGGCCGCGTCGAGCCCGGCCAGGCGGAGACGGAGCAGGTCGTGACGGGCGAGCCGGCTCACGACGCGCTCGACCGCGGAGAGGTCACCGCTGTCCCGGAACGCCACGACCATCGTGAGGGGCACAGCCTCGCGCGAGTCCCTGATGAGCGCCATCACGTCGCCGAGCAGTTCGAGCGTGGCGAGATCGGCCCAGTGGAGGTCGTCGAAGATGATGACGAGCGGCTGGATCCGCGCGGTGGCGACGAGCCAGTCGGCGATGGCGCGGTGCCGATGCATCTTCGCGCCCACGGTGGAGCCCGCGGGCGCCTCCTCGTCGAGCAGGCCGGTGAGCGCCTGCCGGTCCAGAGGCGGATGGACCTGGGAGAGAGACCTGAGCACCTGGATCCAGGGCCAGAGCGGCAGGGCTCCCTCGATCTCCTGGCAGCCGCCCCACAGCGCGACACGGCCGAGCTCGGAGCAGCGCTCGCGGAACGCCTCCAGGAGCCACGTCTTTCCTATGCCGGGCTCGCCGCTCACCACGATGGTGTTCACGTCGCCGCGGTGGAGGAGGCCCTCCATCCCCGCGAGCTGCCGGTCCCGGCCGATCCTCGGCGGCGGCGGGGCCTTGGCGAGGACGACGGGCGGCGCGGCGGGGGCCGGCGAGATATGGCTCGGCGAGGCAGGGTTCGGCGAGGCGGGGTTCGGCGAGGCGGGGTTCGGCGCGTGCGCCAGCGACTGGGCCTGCCGGAGGATGTCGTCTTCGAGGGTCTGCAGCTCGGGGCCGGGGTCGAGACCGAGCTGGGCGACGATGAGCCCTCTGGCCCTGCGCAGCGTGCCGAGGGCGTCGGCCTGCCGGCCGGAGCGGTAGAGAGCGAGGGCGAGCAGCCACCACAGACGTTCCCGGAGCGGATGCCTGCTGGTCTGGGCCTCCAGATCGTTGATCACCGCCTGCGGACGGCCGAGATCCAGCTGTGCCTCGGCGCGGCGTTCCATCGCCACCAGGTGCAACTCGCACAGGCGGTTCACTTCGGTGACCGCCCAGAGCTCGCCGGAGAACTCGCCGTACGGCGTGCCGCGCCAGAGCGCGAGAGCCTCGTCCAACCGGGGCAGGGCCTGCTCGGGCGGGCGGTGTTCGGCGTCGGCGACGAGCTCGGCCAGTCGCAGCGCGTCGATGCCGGAGGTGTCCAGCAGGTAGCCCGGCCGTCGTGCGACGAGAAGCCGCGGGGGTGTGCGTGGCGCCCGCCCCGGCTCTATGGCCCGGCGCAGGTTCGACACGTAGACGTGGAGCGATGCCAGGGCGGTCGTGGGCGGCGTGCCCTGATAGAGATCGTCGATCAGGGTGTCCGTGGAGACGACCGCTCCCGCGGCCAGCACCAGCCGGGCCAGGACGGCTCGTTGTCGTGGGCCGCCGAGGCCGACGAGGGCCCCGCTGTCGTCACGTACTTCGAAGGGTCCCAGGACGCGGAAATCCATGCCCCCACCTTGTCGGCCAGTAGATACGACTGCTTCGGGATCCTCTTGATGCATAAAATATCCCTTATAGGGCTTTTGCAACAAATGTCATGATTCTGTGACAGGAGGAATTCGCCCTCGTTACTTCGGTAACCCTCCTCGCCCGGTTGACGGGACCTGACGGATGAGAGTCTCCTGAATCCGACTTGGAGCTGAATTAGGAGCTGATTGTGCGCGACTGCGCGGTGCCGCGGCCTCCGGGGACGCGCGTACTCCCCGCGGCGGCCCCCGGACCGCGGGCAGGTCTCGGGGGCCGCGGAGAGCCGGACGGGCGGCATGGTCGCGGCGCCGGGCGCCGGGCGCCGGGGGAGGAGGTCGCGCGTTCGGACGCGGCGCGGCCGGCCCGGGCTGAGCACGCTCGCGAGGATCATGGCGAGCTCGCCGGGCGCGGCGTCGCGCGGAGGGCGAGCCGTGCGTGCCCGGGGAGGTGCGGGCATCGTGACGGTCACGCCATGTCTTGCGAATTTCTTGTGGTTCGCTAAAGCCCCATGTTCACGGGAACAGGCCGTTCGGGGGTCACGACTTCGGGCGCCGCCTTATGGACGGCCCCGGAGCAGGTGAAATCGCCGCGTACGAAGTGAGACCTCGTGCGGCGGGTGACTCAGGGCCGGAGAATCAGGGGGAGCGACATGGGCCCGCGTATTCCCACCAGGGGCTTGTACCGGATCTCGCTCCTGTCCACCGCGAGCTCGATGCCGGAGAACCGCTCCAGCACGGCGGCGACGCTCACCCTGAGTTCGAGGCGCCCCAGGGCCGCGCCGACGCACCGGTGAATCCCGTGGCCGAACGCGAGGCTCTGCTTGTCGGCCCGGTGCAGATCGAAGGTGTCGGGATCGGCGAACCGTCGAGGATCCCTGTTCGCGGATCCGATGAGAAGGAACATCGCGTCGTGGGCGGGAATCGTCGTCCCTCTGATCTCGATGTCCTCCTTCGCGAATCGCCACAGCGAGGTGGTGGCGGCGCCGTCGTAACGCAGGACCTCGTCCACCATGGCGCCCGCCAGGGACGGGTCGTCGCGCAGTTCCCGCAGCGCCCCGGGATTGTCGAGGAGCGTGAGCACGGCCGTCCCGGTCAGGCCGATGGTGGTCTCGTAACCCGCGATGACGAGGCCGGCGCACGACGCCACAAGCTCCGTCTCCGTCAGTCCTTCGCCGTCGTGGGCGAGGATCAGCGCGGACATCAGGTCGGGGGACAGCCTCTTCCGCTTGGCGGCGATCAGCTCCCGCATGTAGCCGGCCAGCGCCGCGGCCGCGTCCACCGCCTCGCCCCGGCGCGCCGGATCGGCGGTGAAGATGACGTCGCCCCATTCGCGCAGGCTCTTGCGGTCAGCGGACGGTATGCCCATCACCTCGCAGATGACCGACACGGCCATCGGTGTCGCGAAGCGGTCCAGAAGGTCGACCGCGGCTTCCGGCCGAGGATCGCCGGACAGGTCGTCGAGCAGGTCGTCGAGCAGGTCGTCCACGATCTCCTGCACGATGTGCTCCCAGCGCCGGACGCGGGCCGCCGTGAAGGTGCTCGCCGCGAGCTTCCGGTAGCGGGTGTGCTCGGGCGGATCCACGGTGGACATCGAGCGGTCGATGTCCCCACCGGCGCCCAGGACCAGTCCGGCCTTACGGAACCGCTCGGTCGCCCACCTGGCGTCGTTGCTGATCCGCTCGTCCGTGAAGGCCGCGCGCACGTCGTCGTGACGGCTGATCAGCCATACCCGCACGCCAGTCCCCGGGACGGTCACCGGGTGGACGGGATGGTGGTCCCTGAGCCATTCGTACGTGGGATGGGGATTCTGGAAGTACGGTGCGGTGAACGGGGCGGCGACGGGTGATTCTGACATGGTCGTCCTTGTCGCGTAGCGGGAACTGGCCGGTCGGCGGAGTCGTCCCGGGTCCGGGGCGTCACGCCGCCCGACCCAACTTGTCACTGACAAGATTACGCTCCGGCAACCGGCCGTCTACGACAACACTTGCCATGAGGCAGGTCCTGCGGGATGTGCGTTCCGCGCCGTCGCCTGCCGGTCCCCGCCAGTCGGCCCCGCTTCAGTGCTTCTTCAGCAGGAGCTCGGTGTTGCGATCGCCCGGCAGGCCCGCGAGGCCGCTCCGGATGCCGGGGGAGTTGAACGAGAGCTCGCGGTAGAGCGCGGCCAGACCGCTCTGGGACAGGTCGGTGAAGTCGGTGCGGTGCGGCGCGGCCGACTCCACCAGCGTGGTGAACAGCGACAGCGTCCCGTCGTGGTTGTCGGCCAGCTCGACGACCCTCGCCAGCTGGGGGTAGTCGACGTGGGAGGCGGTGGAGATCTCCCAGAGGCCGCCATGGGGGACGATCCTGTTGAGGTGGGAGTGCCCATTGATCCACGCGGCCACGTTGCGGTGCTTCCTCAGCACCGCCAGCAGCTCCTGCCCGCTGTGGCGCTTCTCGCCGGGCCGGGCCGGGTTGGGGGTGAGGTTGGTCATGGCCCAGCTCGGGTGGTGGCTGAAGATCAGCGCGGTGTCGTCGGCGTGGGCCTTCAGGGTCCGCTCCAGCCAGGCGAGCTGCCGGGTGCCGACCGATCCGCGGTAGTCGCCGCCGCGGTCGGTGGTGTCCAGGCTGATGCCGACGACCCCGTCGGCGATCCGGAAGGAGTAGTCCAGCCGGCCGCTGTCGAGGTTGTCCCGGGTGTAGCCGTGGCCGACGGGTCCCGAGCCGGTGTACGCCGGGTCGAGGTGGGCGGCGACGTAGGCGTGCGGGCTCAGGGGGGCGCGGCGCTCGTCGGCGGTGACCGTGCGGGTCCGGCCCCGGTAGCGCTTCCACGCGGCTCGGAAGCGGGCGCCCGTGGGGTCGCCCCGGCGCAGCGCCCGGTAGACGGCGCCGGCCTCGGACGCGGGCAGGTCGAAGAGCTTGCGCGAGCCGGTCGCCAGGTCGGCGAAGAAGCCGCCGGCCCCGGAGTAGGCGCCGCCGAAGAGCTGGTCGTGGTTGCCGATGGTGGAATACCACGGCACGGCCAGGCCGGGGCTGCTCACCTCGCGGACGGCCGCCTTCAGGAAGCCCTCCAGGTGCGGGAATCCGGCCCGCTTGTCGACGTCGCGCAGGCCGGAGTCGGGCTGCCAGTAGAGGCCCAGGCCGGAGTTCTGCACGCCCTCGTACGCGCCGGGGTCGCCGGTGTTCGGGGTGAAGCGGCCGCCGGTCATGGCGGTGAGGAACCACTCCATCTCGATCCGCGAGTTGTTGTCGGTGTTGTCGCCGGTGGTCATGACGAAACCGATCGGAGCGCGGGTGGCCGGGCCGTACCGCAGGGTGTTGATCTGCTCGATCAGCGAGACGGCGCCGACGGCGGTCAGCGCCTCCTGCGGGCGCCAGGAGCCCAGGTCTCCGGCGCGCAGGAACTCGTAGCGCTGGGGGTTCTGCGCGTCGGTGATGTGCAGGTCGGTGAACTGGACGAAGCAGGCCAGCACCGTACGGCGTTCGGCTCTGTCCTTCCCGGCGTCGGCCAGGTCGGTGCGGGTCACCCGCCGCCAGCCGGGGCCGTCGGCCAGCCTCCGGTATGCGCCGGCGCCGTGCGGCCGGGCGACGGTGCGGACCGTCGTCATCGGCGTCGTGGCCGAGGACGTCACGACCGAGGACGTCACGACCGAGGAGGCGGCCGGGGCGGCGGGGAGGGCGATCTCCAGTGCGACGCCTGAGGCGGTCGCTCCGGAGGCGAGGAGGAAGGCGCGGCGGCTGACGGCGGGATCCATGATTTCCCCAGTGGTGGCGTCGAGGCGAACGTCCACTGGGGATGTTTGACAGTGGGAATGACTCCCGGCCTAACACGGCTGAAACGCCGTCCAGCCATATAACGCCTAGAAATAGCCGCAGGTGATACGACATCTGGCGGCTGCGGGCCGGAAGCCTGCCGCTCTCCCGCCGTTCAGAAGAGCGGTGTCGGCCTGCCTCTGTCTCAGGCGGATGCCGCCTCCCAGACGAACCCGTCCGGGTCGGTGAAGGGCCCGGCGTCACCGCCGATCACGATCCGGTGTGATCCCGTGCCCTCCTGGGAGACGCCGGTGTCCTTGGCGAGGGCGCGGCGCGGGTAGAGCGCCAGCGTGACGGCCGACGCCGGGGTGTCGAACTCGACGTACCTGCCGCCGAAGCTCTTGGCCACGGCCAGACCGCGGTCGACGTAGAAGCGCTTGCTGGCCTTGACGTCCGCCACCCCCAGCAGAAGCGCGACCTGGCCGACGTGCCGGGCGGCGGGGCCGGTGTCCTTCTTGTTCGAGGTCGCGATCTTGCAGATCGCCCCGTCCGGGGCGCGTACGACGCCGCCGTAGCCCCAGAACCCCTTCGCGGCGGGCTTCAGTGTCGTGGCGCCGGCGTCGAGGGCGGCGCCGATGAGGGCGTCGACGTCGCCCGGCTGCGACGCCACGAGCGACAGCGCGAACCCGCGGAAGCCGGTCGACGGCGCGTCCGAGGTGCGTACGTTCACGTACGGGCCCAGACCGAAGGCGTCGTAGAAGGCGCCGGCGGCCGTGGGGTCGGGAACTTCGAGGGTGATGGACGTGAAGGAGGTCATGGCGGGTCCTTTCAGTGAGGTGGGTTCGGCGTGGTGGCGGCCGGGCCGGGGATCGGCAGGGGGAGGCCGGCGGCTCACCGGTCCTGCAGGAGCCCGAGGACGTTGCCGTCGGGGTCGGTGACGGTGGCCACCAGGCGGCCGCCCCCCACTTCGTGCGCGGCCTCCTTCACGATGGCCCCAGCGGCGATCACCTCGGCCAGCTTCGCCTCGATGTCCGGTACATGCCAGTAGGCCACCGGCGAGGTCATGCCCTGCGGTCCGCCGTCCGGCACCAGTCCGATGTGCTGGCCCTCCACGTCGAAGCCGACGTAGTAGGGCGACTCGGCCTGCGGCGGGATGCCGAGCACGGCCGCGTACACCGCCTTGGCCCTGGCCAGGTCGGACACGGGGTGCAGCACGGTCCTGATCACGTTGGGGGAGACGTCGGTCATGGTCACTCCTGTGGTGGTGGGTCACATCGGCCCGCTGGATGCGTGGTCACAGCTTCCTCCCGGCCTGGCGGGGCCACATCCGTGCTGACCACGGAACCGGCCACGGATCGGGGTTACGGATCGGGGCCACGGATCGAGGCCGGTGGCCGTCGCGGATGGGGAGGCGGAGCGGATACGCCAAAATGAGCCCAATGGGTACAGGAGCGGAGATCTCACCTCGGGAAGCCGATGTGCTCGAACTGGTCGGCGCCCATCTCAGCAACGCCGAGATCGCGGCACGGCTGTGCGTCTCGGTGCGGACCGTGGAGAGTCACGTCTCCTCGCTGCTCCGCAAGCTGCGGGCGCCGGATCGGCGGGCGCTCGCCCGGCGTGCGCCCGAGGCGGCCGGTGCCGCTCCTTCGCATCCGGCGCCGGTCCTGCCGGCCCCGCTGACCTCGTTCGTCGGCCGGGTGAGCGAGCGGGCCGCGCTGACCGAAATGATCAAGGCGCATCGGCAGGTGACCGCCGTCGGCCCCGGCGGAGTGGGCAAGACCCGGCTCGCGCTGGCGGTGGTGGCGGAAGCCGCCGGCGAGTACTCCGACGGGGTGTGGTTCGTCGACCTCGTCCCGGTCACCGATTCGGGCATGATCGCTACCGCGGTCGCCGGGGCGGTCGGTCTCGGTGAGCAGCCCGGCCGTGACATGACCGATTCCGTGGTCGCCGCGCTGGCCGACCGTCATGTGCTGCTGGTGCTGGACAACTGCGAGCACGTGACGGAGGGGGTGGCGCTGTTTCTCGGACGGCTGCTGGCGACGTGCCCTCGGGTGACGGTGCTGGCGACCAGCCGGGCCCGGCTGATGGTGCCGTTCGAGCGGATTTATCCGGTTCCGCCTCTGTCGCTGGCCGTCGACGGCGAGTCGGACGCGGTGGCGTTGTTCATGGAGCGGGCGGCGGCGGTCGGCTGGCCGCTGGATCCTCCGCTGCGCGACCAGATCGCCGCTATCTGCGCGCGGCTGGACGGAATGGCGCTGGCGATCGAGCTGGCCGCCGCCCGGTATCCCACGCTCGGGCTCGACGGCATCACCGCCGCCCTGTCCCACCCGCTGCGGATGCTCACCGGCGGCTCCCGCGCCGACGAACGGCACCGCTCGGTGCGGGCGGCACTGGACTGGAGCCACGCACTCCTGGAGCCGCCCGACCGGGCGCTGCTTCGCCAGGTGTCGGTGTTCATGGCGCCGTTCACCGCCGCGGCGGCCGCGGAGGTGGCCCGGTTCGAGGGAGGCACGGCCGAGGCGGGCACGGCCGACGAGGGCATCGTCGCCGACGGCCTGGCCCGGCTCGCCGACCAGAGCCTGCTGATGGTCACCGCGTCCCCGGCCGGGACCGCGTACCGGGCGCTGGAGACCATCCGGCAGTACGGGACGGAGCGCCTCGCCGAGGCCGGTGAGCTGGCCGACGCCCGGTCCCGGCACCTGCGCTGGTGCCTGACCCAGGCCGCCGGCCTGACGGTCGTACGAGCGGACTGGCGGGCCCGGTTCGACCTGGTGGCCGACGACCTCCGCGCGGCCCTGGCGTGGGCGGCCGATCGGCCGGAGCGGCGCGCGGACGCGTACGAGCTCGCCCGGCATCTGGCGGAGCTGACCTTCACCCGTCACCTGACCGGCGAGTCCCAGCGGCGCTACGAGCAGGCGGCCGAACTCGCCGGTGACCCCGCCGACAGCGCGTCGATGCTCCGGCAGGCCGCGGCCGTGGCCGGCTGCCGGACGATCGGTGATGACATGTACCGCCTGCGCCGCGCGGCCGCGGATGCCGCCCGCAGGTCGGGGGACGGCGCCGGCGCCGCCGCCGACCTGGCGACCGCCGCCACCGTCGCGTTCCGGTTCTCGACCACGTTCGTGCGGCTCCCGCCCCGGGAGGAGGCGCTCGCGCTGGTCGGTGAGGCGCGGGAGCGCGCCGGTGACGATCCGGCCGCGCGGGCGGCGGTGGCGCTGGCCGAGGCGGGGGTGCTCACCGACGCGTTCGGCGCCGCCCAGGGCCCGTCGGAGAACGAGGTGCCGGAGACGATCGCGCGCGCCGAGCGCGCGGTCGAGCTCGCCCGCCGGTCCGGCGACCCGCTCGCCGAGTCGGCGGCGCTCGACGCGCTGACCGGCGCTCTGAGCTGGGCTGGTGACGCCTTCGGCGCCGCCGGCACGGCCCGGCGCCGGATCACGCTCCTGTCGTCCCTGCCGATCTCGCCGTCCGGCACTCACGAGCTGATCGACGCGCTCGCCATGGTCACCGAGGCCGGCCTCGGCGCGGGGGATGTGCCGGGCGCCCGCCGATGGGCACGCCGGCTGGCCGACCACCCATCGCTCGCGGAGGTCGGTCACCGCGCCACGTGCCGGCTGCTGATGGTCGACGCGCTGGCGGGCAACGTCGGTGAGGTGCTCACCGGCAGCGTGCGGTTCCTCGACGCGTGGCGGCGGGCGGGCAGCCCCGCCCGGTCGATCCTCCGCCCGGCGGTGGCCGGTGTGGCGATGATCCACGGCATGCGCGACGACCAGAGGGCCCGGCGCGAATGGCAGGAGATCCTGGGACAGCTCGGCACCCCGCTGGAGGGCGCCTACGGCTACGGGGCCGTCTTCGACGCGTTGCTCCTGCTGCACCGCGGGCAGGCGCCGGAGGCGCTGGAACGGATGGCCCCCGAGGCCGGGCAGGTGTGGAAGTGGGTCACCTGGATCTGGCACCACTGGTACGTCGCGCTCCGCACCGAGGCCGCCGTGCTCGCCGGGAGCCCCGACGCCCGCGACCGTCTGGACGAGGCCCGGACCATCGTGGCCGGCAACCCGGTCGCCGGCGCCATCGTGGAGCGTGCCGGAGCCCTGTTCGACGGCGACCAGGAGGCGCTGCTGGCCACGGCCGACGCGTTCGACGCCGCCGGCTGCCGCTACCAGTCCGCGCGGACCATGGTGCTCGCCGGCGGTGACCATGCCGGGCGCGGCGAGGCAGTGCTCGCCGGCCTCGGCGTCGCCCCGATGGCTCCTGCCCGAAGCCGTTGACCACCTCATGACGGCGCGCGGGCGGGCCCGGCGCCGGTGGGCCCGGCTCCACACTCCAGGCCGGTGATTCTCGATCGCCGGGACGTCCGTCACCTAAGCCGGGCGCGCCGCCGAGGTCTCCGCGTGCGGCGCGGGCCCGGTCGGCGCCGCCGGCTGTTCGGGCGGCCGCGGTGCCGTACGGCGCCGGGTGAGCAGGAGCGCGAGCGATCCGGCGATCAGTCCCCAGAAGGCCGACCCGATGCCGGCGATGGAGGTAGCCGAGGCGGTGACGACGAAGGTGACCGCGGCCGCCTCCCGCCGGTCCGTCCCGGTGAAGGCGGTGGCGAGCGAGGTGGCGAGGGCCGGGAGGAGCGCGAGCCCGGCCACGGCGGTGACCAGGACCGGGGGTGAGGCCACGACGAGCGCGGTGGCGAAGGCGGCGCCCAGCCCCAGCGTGAGCTGCCCGGCGCCGAGGGCCAGGGTGGCGACCCAGCGGCGGGCCGGGTCGGGGTGGGCGTCGGGCCCGGCGGTCATGGCGGCGGTGATGGCGGCGAGGTTGACGGCGTGCCCGCCGAACGGCGCGGCGGCCGTGCTGACGAGCCCCGTCGTCACCAGTGCGCCGCGCAGCGGCACCGAGTAGCCGTAGGTGGACAGGACGGCCGCCCCGGGCACGTTCTGTCCCGCCATGGTCACCAGGAACAGCGGCAGCGCGATGCCGACGAGGGCCGGCAGGGTCACGGCGGGCATCGTGAACACCGGGTCGGGGCGCAGGGACGCGGCGGGGAACGCGGCGCCGCTGATCGCGAGCCCGGCCACGGCCGCGGCCAGCGCCCCGGCGACCGCCCACTGCCGGGCGTACCGCATCAGCACCGCCCAGGTCAGGATGACCGGCCCGGCCAGCAGCGGGACGTCGGCCATCGCACGGAGCGGGGCGGTGCACAGCGGGACCAGGACGCCGGCGAGCATGGCGGCCGCGATGGGGCCGGGGATCGCGGCGACGCCGCGGGCCAGCCACGGGACGAGCCCGGCGAGCACGGTCAGGACCCCGCACACGGCGAAGGCCCCGATCGCGGCCGGGTAGCCGCCGGTCACCTGCCCGGCCGAGACGAGCAGCGCGGCGCCCGGAGTGGACCACGCGATCGCGACGGGCATCCGATACCGCACGGACAGGACGGCGGCGGAGACGGCGATGCCGGTGCAGAGCGCGAGCAGGCCGGAGGCCGCCTGCCGCGAGTCGGCGCCGACCGCCTGAAGGCCGGCGAGGACCACGGAGAACGAGCTTGCGTACCCGACGACGGCGCTCACCAGTCCGGCGAGCACCGGCTGCAGATTCCGCACCCGTCCCTCCCCGCGACCCGATCGTTCCGTTTACGGAACGATTTCAGGTGACACCATAACCAGGTGGGTGCAGACGGGACAAGCCGGTTCGATCCGGCCATCGGGCGGCGGCTGCGCGGGCTGCGGGAGGCACGCGGGCTGTCGCTGTCGGAGCTCGCCCGCAGGGCCGGCGTCGGCAAGGCCACCGTGTCCGGGCTGGAGCACGGCACCCGCAACCCCACGCTGGAGACGATGTACGCGATCGCGGCCGCGTTGTCGGTCCCGATGAGCGCGCTCACGCTGGACCCCGGCGCTCCCGCCGGCGCCGCCTCACCGGTGCGGGGCGCGGCCGTCGTCTCCACCCTGCTGGAGGTGTTCCGGGAGCCGGGCGCGACCTACGAGATGTTCCGCCTGCGGATCCTCCCCGGGGCCGAGCAGACCTCGCCCGCGCATCCGCCCGGGGTCACCGAGCACCTCTCGGTCATCCGGGGGACGATCAGGACGGGCCCGGCCGCCGCGCCGCTGACCGCCGCCGCCGGGGAGCACCTCTCCTGGGCGGCGGACGCCCCCCACGTCTACGCGGCCCTCGGCGGCGACGAGGCGCAGGCGATCCTCCTCATCCGCACCCCCCACAGCCCTCCCCTCCGATCCCCGAATGTCTAGGCGGCGGCGCAGGTCACCTCCGCCGTGGCCGGCGGGCACGGCACCGTCCGGTCAGGTGTCATCACCAGCACGCCGACACCGGGTGGCGCACTAACTGTGTAGACGGTGCGGCAGCCGGTATCCGCCTGCCCCAGGTCCCGGGAGCAGGTCACCTCGGCCCGCAGCGTCTTCCCCGACTCCCAGGACTCGCTCAGCGAGGGTGGGCCGCCGTGCCAGGTCGTCTCCCGCCTGACAGAGAGGCGTCCGGGGAGCCCCGGAGCGACCCGCACGTCGATCCTGCCCCGAACATCCACGATGATCCGGGATGTCGTGACGGCGTAGGTCACGGTCCTCGTCTCGGTCCCCCGCTGATCGAGGACCGACGACCGGTAGGAGCCGGGGAAGGAGAAGTCGCTGGCGTGGGGAACGCGGATCTCCGACCACGCCGCCAACGCCATCGCCACCACCGCGGACACGGTCAGCGCAGCGCCGGCGGCGATCCATCTGGTCCGCACCGCTCTCTTCATCATGTCGCCTCTCGAATCTTCAGGAATCGCAGTACGGCCAGCACTCGCCGGTGATCCTTCTCGGCACCGGTAAGCCCGAGCTTGGCGAAGATGTTGTTGATGTGCTTGCCGACCGCGCTTTCCGAGACCACGAGGGCCTCGGCGATGCCGGCGTTGGACCGTCCCTCCGCGATCAGCGCGAGCACCTCGTGCTCCCTGCGGGTCAGCAGGTCCAGCGGATCGCTGCGCCGGCGCAGCAGCAGCTGGGCGACCACTTCGGGGTCCAGGGCCGTGCCGCCCGCGGCGACCCGCCGCAGCGAGTCCAGGAACTCGGCGACGTCGGCCACCCTGTCCTTGAGCAGATATCCGACGCCGGTCGTCGCCGTGGACAGCAGTCGAGTCGCATAGCGTTCCTCGACATACTGCGAGAGCACGAGGATGGGCAGCTTCGGCCGCAGGTGCCGCAGCAGCAGCGCCGCGCGCAGTCCCTCGTCCGTGTGCGTCGGCGGCATCCGCACGTCCGTGACGACGAGATCGGGCTCGTGTTCGTCCACCGCCCGCAGCAGCCCTTCGGCGTCGGACACCGCGGCCACGACCTCGATGCCGGCTGATCCGAGGACCCAGACCAGGCCCTCCCTGAGAAGGACGGAATCCTCGGCGAGCACTACACGCACGGCAACTCCACCTCGATCGTCGTCGGGCCACCGCTCGGGCTGTCGATGCGCAGGGTCCCGTCCACCGATCCCGCCCGCTGCGCGAGGCCGCGCAGGCCCGACCCCTTGGTGGGCTCGGCACCCCCACAGCCGTCGTCGCGTATGACGATGCGGAGCATGTCCGCGTCGCGGCTCACGGTGACGTCGGCCTCGGAGGCCCGCGCGTGCTTGGCGACGTTCGTCAGCGCCTCGGAGACCACGAAGAACGCGACCGCCTCGATCACGGGAGCGGCCCGTTCCCTCACGTCAACGCTGAGCCGTACGGGGAAGGGGACACGCGCCGCGAGACCGGACAGCGCCGCGTCCAGCCCCTGGTCGTTGAGCACGGCCGGGTGCAGCCCCTGCACGACGTCGCGCAGTTCCTTCAACGCCTGCTTGGCTTCCTCGTGCGACCGCGCGATGACCTGCCGTGCGGGCTCCGGCAGGTCGGTGAAGGCGGTGCGGGCCATGCCGAGGTTCAGGGCGAGCGACACAAGCCGCTGCTGTGTGCCGTCGTGCAGGTCGCGTTCGATCCGGCGGCGTTCCGCGTCGGCGGCCTCGATCACCTCGGCCCGGCTCTCCCGCAGCGTCTTCACCCGCCGGGCCAGCTCGTCTTTCACGCTGGGACCGAGCAGCGCACGCGCCGCGACCGCGTCGAGCGCGGTGATCCCCCTAAGCAGCCACGGCACCACCACGAACAACGCGAGCGCGGCCGCCGCGGGCAGGGAGGCGGTCCAGCCGCCTCCGGCCATCAGGAGTTGCACGGCGACGATGACCGCGACCAGGCACGCCGACCACGCCACGGCCCCACTCAGGAAGCCCACCACGCCGATCAGGGGCCCGATCGCCAAGTGATAGGCGACCTGCCGCCACAGGCTGTGCGAGCGCCCCTGCAGGAGAAGCCGTCTGAGCGGGCTCCCGTCCCGGGGGAAACGAGGTATCGGGGGAATGCCGTGGCCGAGGAAGGCGGCGAACCGGGAGCGCTGCAGCCAGGTGAGCAGCGGCACCGTCCAGGTGAGGATCAGCAGCGCGACCAGGGGGACGACGACTGTCCACGCCAGCGCTACCGACAGCGCGCCCAGCGCCAGGATCGCTGCCATCGACACGAGCGCGATCGGGGCGCCCGCCGTCACGTGGAGGGTACGGAGCCAGGTCGGCGACGACCAGTGGCCGCGAATCCGATCCCAGGGAGTGATCATGCGCCAACCCTAGAGAGCGGCACGGCTCGACGACATGGCCCAGACATCCCGGGTGAAGGTGAGGCAAACCATACCGCCGAAGTCGCGGGAGATCCGCTCGCTGTAACGGTGGTCGCTGACGAGCGCCTCGTACCCCAGCCTCACCAGGCCGTCCGGGCACCGGGTCGCCGCCGCGCCCGGCGAGCTCCAGCTCGCGGAGATGCCCAGGACCTGCTCGCCGAACCAGGCGAAGTCGCCCTTGCTCGCCTTGCGCAGCGCGTCGGCGAAGCTCAGCGGGTGAGCAGGCGGCGCAGGCGTGAGGCCGGCTGCGCGGGCGGGGGAGGCGGGGGCTCGATCAGCCCCAGCGCCTCCAGCCTGCGCTTCTTGAAATAGCGTGCGGGGCCGTGGTCGCGCACATAGGCCGCCGCGGTCTCGCGCAACCCGGGATGGGCGGCGCTCTGCATGCAGTAGCCGACCGCCCCAACCAGGGCGGGCAGGTCCAGGGCGGGCGGCTCGGCGACCGTGCCGTCGGCCTCCAGCCGGGGCAGCGCCGCGTCCGCGATCGTCACTGGGATCCGGTTGCTGTTCTCGTACGGCGTGAGCCGTTCGAGCACGAGATCGGTTCCGGCCGCCGCGACGGGCAGGCCGAACAGCCGCCGCGCGGTCACCAGCGCGGTGGAGAAGCACCCCGCGACCAGATCGGGGCGGTGCGCGGCGAAGCACGCCTCGGCGGGCGTCGTCTCGGGCGCCACCAGGAGTTCGACGCCCAGCTCCGCGGCGACCGGCCGCAGCTCGCGGGCGTGCCGCCGCCCGGCGGCGGGGTGCGGCTTGAACAGCACCGTGCGGTGGCCGCGCGCCGCGAGGCCGCGCAGCATCCGCTCGTGCAGCCCGGCCTCCTCGGCGGCGGTGAGCAGGCCCAGCGAGGACAGGTACTGCCCGAGGATCATAGCCTCGGCGCGGGGGGCCGCCTCGGCCGCCTCCGTCACCCGGCCCACGACCTCCGTGAACGACGCGTCCGTGAGCGCCTCGGCCGGCACGCCGTACTCGGCCAGGAGCAGGGGCGCGAGGCCCGGGACGAGGTCGAGGTGGAGCAGCCGGCCGATCCGGCCGGCGATCTCCTGCGGCAACGGGTCGCGGGTGGGCCCGTAGCTCATCAGCCCGTCGGAGTAGACGGTGATCGGGCAGTCCTTCACCAGGCCCGCGAGCGTCCGCGACGGCGGCACCGCGATCGACTCCAGGACCAGCTCGCCGGGTTCGCCCAGCAGGTCGCGCAGCAGGCGGCCGAGCATGGGCGTCTCGATGGATCGAGGCTTCCAGTCCGACGGGTGCAGCGGCGCGATGATCTCGTTCCAGGACAGCACGCGGTCGAACGTCCCGCGCAGCGCGGCGAACCCCGGCGCCTCGTCCAGCGCCGGGGTCACCTCGGGGATCGCCGCGTTGTTGGACACCAGCAGGACCCGGGGCCCGCCGCCGAACCGTCCCTCGTCGATCGCCGCGGCGAGCGTCATCGCGCCGAACAGCGTGGAGGCGTAGAACAGCGTCGGGTCAGGCACGCGGGCCTCCGGGAAGGTAGGGGCCGAGCAGGGCGGCCCGCTCGGGCTCCAGGCCGCCGACCGCCTCGGTCAGCGTCTCGCGCGGCAGCCGGGCGAGCGCCGCCCGCGCCCGCTCGTCGAACCGGGCCCGTACGGCCGGGGTGAACCGTTCGGTCAGCTCGGCGTGGTGGGCGAGCAGCGCGCACAGGTTGCGGGCCGCCTTGGGCAGGTAGCGCGGCTCGGTCTCGTCCAGCACGATGTCGTAGGCGTCGAAGAAGTGCAGTTGCCGCTCGTCGCCGATCTGGGTGAGCGAGGCCGGGAGCCCCCGCCGGTAGAACAGCCCGGCGAGGGACACCACGGCGTACGACCGGGCGAGGCGGTGCAGCCGCCAGATCCACGGGCGGTCCTCGGCGGTGTGCAGGCCCGAGGGGAACGTCAGCAGGTCGCCCAGCTCACGCCGGTAGATCCCGGCCCAGGCGTAGGGGTAGTCGACCATGGTCTTGAGCCCGGCCGGCAGGATGCCCTCGCGCGGGTCGAGCACGACCCCGCGGCGCGGCTGCGGCGCCCGGTGCGTCTCCCGCTTGCGGCCCTCGGCCTGCACGTGGTCCACCCGGACGAAGTCGCAGCCCAGCCCGTCGATCGCCGCGACCAGCCGGGGCAGGTAGCCCGGCGCGAGCCAGTCGTCGGCGTCGAGGAAGGTGACGTACCGGCCGGAGGCCAGCTTGAGCCCGGTGTTGCGGGCGTCGGCGAGCCCCAGCGGCGCCGCGTTGCGGACGAGCGTGAGCCCCGGCAGGTCGCGCCGGAAGTCCTCGGCGACGTCCGCCGTCGCGTCGGCCGAGCCGTCGTCGACGACGACGACCTCGGTCTCGAACGCGCGCGTCCGGTTGCGCGCCAGGGAGGCGAGGGCGTCCCCGAGGTACGCCTCGCCGTCCCTGACGGGCACGATCACGGAAAGGGTGATCACGCCGTGACCCGGCGCAGGCGGGCCCGCGGGGCCTCCTCACCGGGGTAGACCCGCTTGACGCCGTCCCCGAGGGACTCCTCGATGATGCGGATGTCGCGGACGAGGTGCTCCAGGCCGCTCGGCTCCAGCGAGGCGGCGTGGTCGGAGCCCCACATCGTGCGGTCGAGGGTGATGTGCCGCTCGACGGTGACCGCGCCCAGCGTCACGGCCGCGAGCGAGATCTGCAGCCCGCGCTCGTGCCCCGAGTAGCCGACCGGCACGCCGTACCGCTGCCGCAGCGTGGTGATCATGCGGAGGTTGGCCTCCTCGGGGGGCAGCGGATAGGTGGACGTGGCGTGCATCATCACCAGGCGCTCGGTGCCGAGGATCTCCACCGCCGCGTCGATCTCCTCGAGCGTCGACATGCCGGTGGACAGGATGACCGGCTTGCGGGTCGCCGCCAGCGCCCGGAGCAGTTCGTGGTCGGTCACCGAGGCCGAGGCCACCTTGTGCGCGACGACGTCCATCTTCTCCAGGAACTCCACCGACGGCACGTCCCAGGGGGAGGCGAACCAGTCGACGCCGCGCTCCTCGCAGTACTTGGCGATGTGGGCGTACTCGTCGGCGCCGAACTCGGTGCGGAGCTTGTACTCCATGTAGGTCATCTCGCCCCACGGCGTCTGCCGGATCTGGTCGCGCTGTTCCAGCGGCACGCAGATCTCCGGCGTCCGCTTCTGGAACTTGACCGCCTGGCAGCCGGCGTCGGCGGCCACGTCGATCAGCCTCCGCGCGATCTCCACGTCGCCGTTGTGGTTGATGCCGATCTCGCCGATCACGTAGACCGGCTGCCCGGGCCCGACCAGCGACCGGCCGATCCGCACCGGCCGGGGCTCCGCGAGCGGGGCCGCGCCGTACGCCGGGAAGAGGGGGGCGGGTGCGGCCTCGGGGGCGGTTTCGGGAGAGACGGCCGGGCGGGCGGCGAGCACCCGGTCGGACAGCTCGCGCACCACTCCCGCCCCGCCGGGGGCCGACAGCACGACGCGGGCGGCGGCGCGCACCCGGGGGTGGGCGTCGGGCACCGCGACCGGCCAGCCGACCATCGCCATGCAGGACAGGTCGTTGACGTCGTTGCCGACGTAGGCGACCCGCTCGGGGTCCAGGCCCTCGGCGGCCAGCCAGGCGCGCAGCGCGGCGTCCTTGGCGCCGAGGCCCTGCACCACCGGCACGCCGAGCTTGGCGGCGCGGGCGGCGACGACCGGGTTGCGCTCGGTGGACAGCACGAGCGTCCTCACCCCGGCCCGGCGCAGCAGCGCGATCCCCATGCCGTCGGAGCGGCTGACGGCGACCATCTCGCGGCCCTCGGAGTCGACGAACGCGCGGTCGTCGGTGTGCACGCCGTCGAAGTCGGTGACGACCGCGTCCACGTCGATGGGCAGCGGCTCGTCCACGAACGGCGCGAGCGCCCGGGCGATCTCCAGGTCCTCCGGCACGTCGATCTCGACCGCGTGCCGGGCGGGCACGGGCTGGACCGCGACGGTGCCGAAGAACCGGTGGCCGCGCTCGCGCAGGCCCGCCGTACGCATGACGTAGAACGCGCCGGTCTCCCGGAAGTGGGGCTCGCGGTCCTGGCGGCGCGGGCGCACGGACGGGTCGTGGTTCACCCCGTGACCGGCGCCGGTCCAGACGAACTCGTAGGTCTCGACGCCGGAGAAGACCGAGTCGGCCTCGCCGCCGAGCACCCTGGCCACGGCCGCGTCGAGGTCGCGGGGGTCGATGAACGCGCTGGTGCACTGGACGAGGACGACGATCTCCGGGTCCTCGCCCGGCGTCTCGGACAGGGCGTGCAGCACGGCCGACTCGCTGGAGGCGGTCGGGCCGCTGAGGTCGGCGGGCCGGCGCACCACCCGCGCCCCGGCGGCCTCGGCCGCCCGGGCGATCAGGTCGTGGTCGGTGCTGACGACCACCTCGTCCACGAGCTCGGCGCGCAGGCAGGCGTCGACCGCGCGGGCCACGAGCGGAATGCCGCCCACCTTCTCCAGATTCTTCAGCGGGACTCCCACCGAACCACCTCTGGCGGGGACGACTGCCAGCACTCGCACGAGTGACTCCTTCACCTGCGACATCGGGAACCCCGGAGGTTCTGGGGGGCGGGGTGCCGAGAAAACTAGCCAGCAGGTTGTCCCGTTGGGGGTTGCGCGGCTGAACGCGCAGGGGCGCCGGTCTTAACTTTGGGTGTCCGCGGTTCCGGGTCGCGCGTTCGCGGTGCCGTGACGCGTGTCCGCGGTGCCGTGAGGCGTGTCCGCGGTGCCGTGACGCGTGTCCGCGGTGCCGGGCGGCGCGTCCCGGCCGCCGGGGTCCGGGTCGTCCGGGTGATCGGGCGCCAGCGGCAGCCGCAGCACGAACCGCACGCCGTCCTCGACGTTCTCCACCCGGATGGACCCGCCGTGGGCCTCCACCACCTCGCGGGCGATGGCGAGGCCGAGCCCGGTGCCGCCCCGGCTGCGGCTGCGCGCCGCGTCGGTCCGGTAGAACCGCTCGAAGATCCTTTCGTGGTCCGCCTCCGGGATGCACCCGCCGTCGTTGCGCACGCAGAGGACCGCCTCGTCCTCCGCCCGCTCGATCCGTACGGACACCAGGGTCAGCGCGTGCCGCTCGGCGTTGTCGAGCAGGTTGGCCACCACCCGGGCGAGGTGCCGCCGCATGCCCCTGATCACCACCCCCGGCGTCTCGTGCAGCTGGGTCGGCAACCGCCCCGGCCGCCGGTCGACCTCGGCGACGACCAGATGCGACAGGTCGACATCCTCCCTCGCGGTCTCGGGGACCGTGGGGATGCGGGCGAGCAGGAGCAGGTCGGAGACGATCGCCTCCAGGCGCTCGGTGTCGCGCAGCGCCGCGAGGACCGCCTCGGGGGTGTCCTCGGGATGCAGCCGCGCGCTCTCCAGCTGGGCGCGGATCCCGGCGATGGGGGTGAGCAGTTCGTGCGAGGCGTCCGCGGCGAACTGCCGCTGCCGCTGGATCGAGGTGTCGAGCCGGGCCAGCGTGTCGTTGGCGGTCCTGGCGAGGACGGCGATCTCGTCGTCGCCGGGTGGCTCGGGCACCCGCGAGCCGGGGTTCTTCTCGCTGATCCCCGCGAGCTCCGAGCGGATGGCCTCGACGGGGCGCAGCACGCGGCCGGCCGACTTCCAGGCGGCCCATCCCGAGAGCGCGGCGAGCAGCAGGGCCAGCAGGACCAGTAACGGCAGGGCCAGGGGGCTGGTGAGGATCGCCGGGGCGGCGCGGCCCGCGTAGACGAAGTCGGAGCCGGGGCCGGGGAGGACGCGCACGACCGTCACGTAGATGCAGTCGCGGCCGTGGGGGGCGCAGGAGGTCGTCTGGGTCACGTCGCCGTCGGCGGCGGGGTGTAACGGGCTCAGCCGGTGGACGCCCTTGGCCGCCGCGCTGGCCGCGATCACGCGGCCGTCGGAGCTGACCACCTCCACCAGGTCGATGCCGTTGCCGCCGGTCGGCACGGGATCGGTCAGGGTGCCGTCGCGGATCGAGGCCGCGACGCGGCTCGCGGCGTCGAGGCTCTCGTTCCAGATCCCTTCGGCGACCGCGTGCCGTACGAGCACGTTGAGCACGACCGCGATGGGGATCAGCAGGCACGCCGCGAGCCCGGCGGCGATCAGTGTCAGCCGGGCCCGGAGCGAGCGGGGGTGCTTGGGAACGAGCATCACCCGAGGCTACTCATGGTCATTAGGCGAAAAACTCGCAACGGTGGCAATAGAACGCCAAAACTATCCAAAGTCGGATTTATGCCGCATAGCCGGGCGCGGGGCTGCGCGCCCGGTCATGCGGCTCCGGGCTTCAGGCCGGGGCGGGCGTCCCGGTGTCCGTGGAGGTCGGGGTCTCTGCGGAGGTCCCGGTGTTCGTGGAGGTCCCGGTGTTCGTGGAGGGCGCGGTGCCGGAGTCGGTGAAGACCGCGACCGTGCGGGCGGGCACGCGCAGGACGCCGCTCGCGGGGTCGGCCGCCGCCTGGCGCACCACCGGGTCGGCCGACGCCGCCTGCACCGGGTGCAGCGCGACCCGGGCGCCCCTGACGCCGGGCACGGCCGGAGCGGCGGCCTTCCCGGTGGCGTTGAAGACCACGTAGAGCGCCTTCACCGCGGGGTCGGCGCCGGCCGCGTCGATCCGCATGACGATCACTCCGGGCGTCCCCGAGGGAGGGAACGTCACCCGCCGGGCGATCTCCGCCGCCGAGCCCAGCGAGAACGCGGGGGAGGAGTACCTGATCCGCAGCAGCTCGCCGAACCCGGCCCGGGCCGCCCCGATCGCCGCGCAGTCCGGCCGCAGCGCGGGATCGGCCAGCAGCGGCCGCGCGTACGGCCAGTGCACCTCGTTGTCCTTCGCGGGGGGCAGGCCGGCCCCGAAGCCGTTGCCCTGGCGGCAGTCCCACAGCAGCCGGTTGAACCAGTCGCCCGAGTCGTAGGAGTTGCGGTCGAGCGACTTGGACCGCAGCCGTTCGCTGCCGGCGTGGACGAACGCCGTGCCCTGGCCGAGCAGGGCCGTGGCCAGCGACAGCGTCTGCATCCTGACCCGGTCGGCCATCGGGGTGTCCTTCGGCAGCTTGTAGGCCAGCGCGTCGAACAGCGTCTCGTTGTCGTGCGCGTCCACGTACGACACCGCGTCGCCCGGCGTGGCGGCGTACCCCGCGGGGCTTCCGTTGTAGTCGATCTGCGAGCCCTTCACCGGCGTGCCCGCCGACCCGGTGAACGTGAAGTCGCGGAGGTTGCCCGCGAGCCCCAGCCTGATCAGGTCCTCGTACTGGGCGAGCCGGTCGCCGGGCCGGTCCGCGAGGCCGGAGCCGAAGCCCTGGTCGCCCGGGTCGGCGTCGAACGGCGTGCCGCCGCGCACCGCGTCGCGCAGCCGGTCGTTGAACGTGCCGATCCCGGTCCCGGCCATGGCGGCCTGCGTGGCCTGCTCGAACCGGGCGCCACCGGCGACCTCGCCGAAGTCCCAGCCCTCGCCGTACAGGATGATCGACCTGCCGTCCACGCCGTCCCTGCCCGGCGTGAGCGCGTCGAGCGCCTTCCGTACGGCGAGGATGTTCGCCTTGGGGTGATGACCCATCAGGTCGAACCGGAACCCGTCGACCTTGTACTGCTTCGCCCAGGTGACGATCGAGTCGACCACGAGGCGGCCCATCATCGCGTGCTCCGGCGCGGTGTTCGCGCAGCAGGTGGAGGTGGCCACCGTGCCGTCGTCCATGAGCCGCTGGTAGTAGCCGGGCACGACGCGGTCGAGCACGCTGCCCGGGTCCTGCCCGGCGGCGTGTGTGTGGTTGTAGACCACGTCCATGACCACCCGCAGCCCCGCGCCGTTCAGCCCCGCGACCATCTCGCGGAACTCCCTGATCCGGCGGTCGGGGTGGGTCGCGTACGACCCCTCCGGCACGGTGTAGTGCAGGGGGTCGTATCCCCAGTTGAAGGAGTCCTTGGCGGCCGTCTCCATCACACATGCCTGCTGGCGGTCGGAGTCGGGCGGCAGCGCGGCGAGGTCGCAGCCCGGCTCGGCGCGGTCGGCCACGAGGTCGGGCACGGTCGCGAAGTCGAAGACCGGCAGCAGGTGCACGTGGGTCAGCCCGTCCTTCGCCAGGCTCCGCAGCTCGGTCATCCCCGCGCTGCCCGTCTCGGTGAACGCCTTGTACGTGCCGCGTTCCGCGGCCGGGACGGTGGCGTCGGAGGCGGAGAAGTCGCGCACGTGCAGCTCGTAGATCGACGCCCGGTCCTGCCGCACCGCCGGGGGCTTGCGCAGCGCCGCCCAGCCGTCCGGCCGCAGCGCCCGGTCGTCCAGGTCCACGATCTGGCTGCGCCCGGACCCGGCCGACACCGACAGGCTGTAGGGGTCGGTCACCTCGTTCGTCACGATCTTCCCGGCGGCCGGGGCGTAGACGGTGACGAGATAGGTGTAGTACCTGCCCCGCCAGGACGACGGGCCGGTGACCGACCACACGCCGGTCGCGTCGTCCCTGCGCATCGGGTGAACGGTCCGGCGGGCGGCCGACGGGCCGTCGTAGAGGGCCAGCTCGACCTTCCGCGCCGTCGGCGCCCACACCGACAGCGTGCCGCCGCTCGGCCCCAGAGGGGTCTTGGCGGCTCCGGCGTAGAGGTCGTCGAGCACGCCGGGGATCTGCACGCCGGTGGCGGTCAGCAGCGCGCCCGAAGGTCCGCGCTCGACCGCCACCACCTGGCCGCGCAGCGCGTCGCGCACGAGACCGGCGTCGCGCGGGTCCACCTTCAGCGCGCCGTACGCGGCCAGGTGCGGCCAGGCGGCCTTCTGCGCGTCCGTCAGCGTGCCGGGAGTCAGCCGGACGAGATGGACGTCCCCGGTGAGATCGCCCTTCTCGTACGCGATGTCGCCCGTGGGGGAGTAGGCCAGCGCGTAGTGGTTCGCCGCCGCGACCTCGCCCTTCCAGGCCACGGTGTCGCGGTCGATCCACTGGGCCGTGGCCTTCGACAGGTCGGCGTCCGCCCCGGAGGCCGGCGGCTGGGGCAGCAGGTATCCGTCCACACCTGACAGTTTCCACGCCTCGTTGCCGGTGACGGCGAGATCGAGCGACTGGTCGGCCTGCTGGTCCTTGACGTCGCCCTTGTGGGCGATCCACCCGATCGACCTCGCGCCGTCCTTGAGCGGCACCTCGAAGTACACCCCGAAGAGGTCCTTTCCCGCCGGTTTCAGGGGGTCGCCCCACTCGACCGACCCGGCCGCGTCGCCCCAGAAGTGCAGGCCCCAGCCGTCGTAGTCGCCGTCGGCCCGGTGATAGTGCAACACCGCGACGTGCCGGGCCGCCGCCGCGCTCGCGTGGACCGCGTTCTCGCCCGCGTTGACGTACGCCTCGGGCTGCCGGGCGGGGACGAACGACTGGTCCGGCCCGGGGTCCTTCGTGTCACCCTTGTGCACGATGTAGTCGAGCGGCGCGTCCGCGTTCTTCAGCGGCACCCGCCAGAAGGCCCCGAAGGAGTCCGTGCCGTCCGGCGGGCGCGGCGTGGCCCACTCGGTGCCCGCGCCGTCCGCGAGCCCGTCGCCCCACAGGTGCAGGCCCCAGCCGTCGTACGCGCCGTCCGGGCGGCGGTAGTGGATCGTGGCGTAGCCCTGGGCGGCGGCCCGGGAGGCGTACACCCCGGGCTTCCCCTCGGTGAGCCACACCTCGCCCGTCCGCCTGGGGTCGGCCGTCCGGTCGCCCTGGTCCTTGGTGTCGCCCCGGTGCGTGATCAGGCCGACCTCGGTGGCGCCCGGTTTGAGCTTGAGCCAGGCGAAGCGGCCGAAGGCGTCCTCGCCTTCGAAGGCGACCGGCGAGCCCCACTCGACCGTCTGGTCGATGTCTCCCCAGGCGTGCAGGCCCCAGCCGTCGTAGTCGCCGCCGTCGCGCCGGTAGTGGACCACCAGGTGGTCGCGCTTCACCGCGCCCGGCTCCTCCTCGGCGGGTTCGGGACCGGCCGTCGCGGTCGCCGTGGCGCCCGCGTACCTGCCCGCCGCGTCCTTGACCACGGCGCGGTACGTGAGAGGGGTGCCCTCCGGCACGCCGGTCAGGTCGTGGAAGACCCGGTAGACGCGGCCGGTGGGGGCGTCGTCGGTGCCGAGCACCCGCCACGGCGCGTCCCCGGCCTTCACGGCGAACGTGACCTGGGCGAAGCCGTCGCCGGGCACCTCCGCGGAGATCGGCACGCGGCCGTCATCCGCCGTTCCGCGCAGCGTCGTCCCCGGCAGTGTGACGGAGATCCGCGGAGCCGCCGCCGGGGCGGCGAGGACCTTGCCCGCGCGGTAGACGACGGCCGACAACGGCGGCACGGTCACGGCGAGCCTCCCGTCCGCCGCGCTGGTGAGCGCCTGCGTGCCCCCGTACACCTGGGTGAAGGAGGTCACGGCGGAGTACGTGGGGATCTGGACGGCTCTGGCGGCCGTGCCGCTGTTGAGCGCCACCACGAACTCGACCCGCTCCCCGGCGCCGAGCCGGGAGAACGCGTAGACGTCGCCGTCGGCCAGCCGTTCGACCTGTGCGCCGTCCGCCAGCGCGGGATAGCGGTCGCGGAGCCGGGCCAGCTCGGCGATCGAGGTGTAGAGCGGGTGGGTGGTGACGTAGTTGTCCGCGGCGTGGGTGGCGGTGGTGCCGATGAGGTCGTCGTCGAGATAGTCGGCGGTCTTCGAGGCGAACATGGTCTGCCGGGCGTCCTTGTCGCCGCCGTCGCCGGTGAAGCCCTGCTCGTCACCGTAGTAGACCACCGGCTGGCCGCGGGTGAGATACATGAGCTGGTGGGCGAGGCGGTCGCGGGCGAGCAGGGCGGCGTCCCCGGCCTGGGGGTCGGCCTGCTTGAGGAAGTAGCCGATGCGGCCCATGTCGTGGTTGCCGAGGAACGTCGGCAGCGACGCGGCGTTGGAGTCGGCGTCGGTGAAGTAGTCGTCGGCGGCGTACAGCCGGCTCAGGCCCGCGGCGTCGCCGCCGGCCGCGTACGAGCGGGCCGCCTCCTGGAAGCCGAAGTCGAGCGTGGCGTCGAGCGTGCCCGTGGTGGAGTAGCGGCTCTCCACGGCGGGATCGGAGGTGTAGACCTCCCCGAACATGAAGAACCTGTCGTTGCCGAGCCTCGCGGCGTACGTGTGCAGCGCGGGCGCGAAGCGTTGCCAGAACTCCAGGTTGACCTGCTTGGCGGTGTCGATGCGGAAACCGTCGATCCCGGTCTCCTTCACCCACGTCCGGTAGATGTCCGTCATCCCCCTGACGACCTCGGGACGCTCGGTCCACAGGTCGTCGAGGCCGGAGAAGTCGCCGTATTCGGAGCTCTCGCCGGAGAAGGTCGAGTCGCCCCGGTTGTGGTACATCGTCGGGTCGTTCAGCCAGGACGGCACCTTCGACTTCTCCCGCACCACCGGCGTGTACGGGAAGGACTTCGCGGTGACCTTCGGGAAGTCGTCGCGCAGGGCGTAGTCGCGGTCGTCGAAGACCCGCCCGGAGGCGTCCACGTAGGGATAGGCCGCCTTGCCGCGATAGCCGTGCGTCTTCTCGGCGTAGTCCACGAGGTCGGCGGTGTGGTTGGTGATGATGTCGAAGAACACCTTCATGCCGCGCTTGTGCGCCTCCTTGACGAGGCTCTTCATCTGCGCGTTGGTGCCAAGGTGCGGGTCGATCCTGGTGAAGTCGGTGATCCAGTAGCCGTGGTAGCCGGCGCTGGCGCCGGCCCCGGCGCCCTGCACCGGGCGGTTTTTGAACGACGGCGTGAGCCAGATGGCGGTGCTGCCGAGCCCCTTGACGTAGTCGAGCCTGGAGATCAGCCCGGCGAGGTCGCCGCCCTGGTAGAAGCCCTTGTCCGCGGGATCGAACCCGGTCGTCAGCCGGTCGCCGGCCAGCCCGCCGCGGTCGTTGGAGGCGTCACCGTTGGCGAAGCGGTCGGTCATCACGAAGTAGAGCCGCTCCCGGGACAGATCCACACGGAGCGCGTCCCGGGCGAGTTCGGCGTCCGGCGGTACGGCGGGAGCGGTGGGGGTGGTGGCGGAGGCGGTGGCTGAGGCGGTGGCGGGAGGGGCGGCGAGAAGCGCGGCGGCCAGTGTCGAGGCGAGTGCCGCGGCCGTCAGGGCCGCGACGGGCGCGCGCCGGTGCTGGGGGGTCACCATGACGCGGAAGCTACTGTCCTGCCCACGATGGTGCAAGCAATTGCTGAAATTTCCAGAAACATTCCAGTCGTCCCGTGACCCGCCGCCGTAACAGCCGTGAAACCTGTGTCCGACACTGTTGGTGTCGCGTCGGCCCGCGCGGATCGAGGAGGAGGTGGTGGGGATGCTGCTGCGACTGAGGGTCTCGCTCCCCGACCGGCCGGGGGTGCTCGGCCAGGTGGCGCGGGCGTTCGGGGTCATGGGCGCCGACATTCTCCAGGTCACCGTGCTCGAACGGCAGGCGGGCCGGGCCGTGGACGACTTCACCGTCTCCTGGTCGGGCGTGTTCGAGCCCGCCGAACTGCGCGACCGCATCGGGGTGGTGCCCGGCACACGGGTGGAGGGCGTGTGGCCGACCCGGGAGGTGCCCGGCGCGAGCCTCGACTACGACCTTCTCGGCCACGTGGCCGGCGACCCCGACCGCGCGTACGTCACCCTCGTGGACGCGGTGGCCGACCTGGTGAGCGCGGAGTGGGCGGTGGCCGTCGACTCGGCCGGCGGCGCGATCGTCCACGGGAGCTGGCAGGCGCCCGAGTCGGTGCCCGCGGCCGAGCTGACCCCGCTGCGCGCCACGGCGTTCGACGAGGGCGGCCTGCACCTGGTGAGCGTGCCGATGGACGGCGTCCACCTGGTGGTGGCCCGCTCCCAGGGCCCGGCGTTCCACCGGGCCGAGGTCGACAAGATCGTCCGGCTGGCGGGGATCGTCTCGGTGCTGGCCGGCGGCGTCAGCCGTACGGTGTGAGCCGTACGGCGTGGGCGCGCGCTACGGACCTCGCGCCGGGCCGGCGGCGGCGTGACGGCGGTGCCGCGGCGTCAGCGGCGCGGCGGGTCGATGCGGTTGCCGTCCATGGTGAAGAGCATGAGGCGGGAGACGTCGACGGCGACCCGGCCGTGCTCTCCCGCGCGCCACACCGGCCGGTTGCCCAGCCGGACGATCAGGTCGGCGCGCCGGTGCGTGCCCGACGACGTCGAGATCGGCGGCGGTTCCTCCTCCTCCGGCGCCTGCGAGCCGTTCAGCAGGCGGCGCACTATCGACCGCGCCTTGCCGCCGCCGTTGGTGCCGTTCATCTGGCGGCGGTCCGGCGGCTCCGGCGCGGTGACGGCGGGAATCCCGGCCTCCAGGTAGGCGAGCCACTCGTGACCGTGGTACTCCAGCGTCCTGACCCGGCCGAAGAAGGTCGGGCCCTCGGTCTTCTCCGGCACCGGGACGAGCCCGTCCGGCCGGATGCCCACGATGATCTGCATGCCGGTGTGCTGGGAGACGGCGTACGCGCGTGGATCGGTCCACGGCATGGTGATCTGGTGAGGGCCGAAGTCGAGCATGATGAACTTGTTCTGCGGGGTGCGCACGGTCGCCGCGAGCAGGTTGAGCTGCTGGGAGTTGAGGAACGCGGCGGTGAAGGCGGTCGCCGGGTCGTTGTAGACCTGCGCGGGGGTGCCGAGGTCCTGCAGCACGCCTCTGTTCATGATCGCGATGCGGTCGGCCAGGGTCAGGGCCTCGACCTGGTCGTGCGTCACGTAGATCGTGGTGACCCCGAGCGCGCGGACCAGTGAGGAGATCTCCATGCGCAACTCGGTGCGCATGCCGGCGTCGAGGTTGGAGAGCGGCTCGTCCATGAGAAAGAGCGAGGGCTGGCGCACGATCGCGCGGCCCATGGCGACGCGCTGGCGCTGGCCGCCGGACAGCGTGCCCGGACGCCGGTCCAGCGTCTCGTCGATGTGCAGCGCCCGCGACAGCTCGACGACCCGCTGCTTGGCCGCGGTGGGGTCGGCCTTCGCGATCTCCAGCGGGAACGACAGGTTGCCGCGCACCGTCCGGTGCGGATAGAGGGCGCCGTTCTGGAACACCATCGCGACGTCCCGGTCCCGGGGAGCGAGGTGGTTCGCGAGCTGCCCGCCCAGCCACAGGTCGCCGGAAGTGATCTCCTCCAGTCCCGCGATCATGCGCAGCAGCGTGGACTTCCCGCAGCCCGACGGGCCGAGCAGGACGAGAAGCTCGCCTTCGTCCGCACGCAGGTTCATGCGGTCGACCGCGAGGTACCCCCCCGGGTAGATCTTCGTCACGTTGTCGAGGACGACGGTGCTCATTCCAAGCTCGTTCCTCCCGGGCAGGAGAGCCCGGATCCCCAGCCGCCGATGTAAATGATGAGGTAGTACATCGCGTCGCGGGCACTCATGTCCATACGTGTCGTGAAAGATCCGGCATCTGCCTGCAACTTGCCGTTACTCCAAACTTTCCCCTTGCTAAAGCCGCGTGTCAGGGTTATGCCGTGACCTCCCTGACGCGCTCCGGGAGGGGTCAAAGGTAACGAAATTGCTGAAACTTTCTGTAAGGCCTTTCATCCCCTGGGGCCCCCTGTTACCTTCCGGTCAAATCCCCTGAGCAAGGAGTGCGACACAGATGAGGCGAGTCCTCACGTCCGCGGTGGTCGCCGCGGCGCTGGCTTTGGCGGTCACCGCCTGTGGCAACGACTCGGGCAACGACTCGGGCGACGCGGGATCGGCGCCGGGCGGGAGCGCCGCTCCCGCCGAGGTGTCCGGCACGGTCACCTGGTGGGACACCTCGGACGCCACGACCGAGGGTCCGGTCTTCCAGGAACTCATCAAGGACTTCGAGGCCAAGTACCCGAAGATCAAGGTCGAGTACGTCAACGTGCCGTTCGCGGACGCGCGGGACAAGTTCAAGACCGCCGCGCAGTCGGGGTCGGGTGCCCCCGACGTGCTGCGCACCGACGTCGGCTGGGTCGCGGAGTTCGCCTCCCTCGGCTACCTCGCGCCGCTCGACGGCACCCCGGCGGTCGACAAGCCCGACGAGTTCCTGCCGGTCCCGGCCGCGAGCGGCAAGTACAACGGCAAGACGTACGGCGTGCCGCAGGTGACCGACACCCTCGGCCTGCTGTACAACAAGGAGCTGCTGAAGAAGGCGGGTTACGACCAGCCTCCGGCCACGATGGCCGACCTGAAGAAGGCGGCGCTCGACGTCAAGTCGAAGACCGGAGCGGGCGGGCTCGCCCTGAACGTGGACGCCTACTTCCTGCTTCCGTTCATCTACGGCGAGGGCGGCGACTTCGTCGACGTCCAGAACAAGAAGATCACGATCTCGTCCCCGCAGAGCGTGGCGGGAGTGAAGGTCGTCGAGGACCTGATCACGTCCGGCGCCGCCGTCAAGCCCGCGCTGCAGGACAGCTACACGAACGCGGAGACCGCGTTCAAGGACGGCAAGGTCGCGATGATCTTCAACGGTCCGTGGTCGAACGCCGACAACCTCGGTGGAAAGGTGTTCAAGGACAACCCGGACAACTTCGGCGTCGCCCCGGTTCCGGCCGGCTCGGCGAAGGCGGGCGCGCCGCTGGGCGGCCACGACTACACCGTCTACGCCGGTTCGAAGAACCTCGACGCGTCCTACCTCTTCGTCCAGTTCATGGACAGCGCGGAGAGCCAGGCGAAGATCGCCGGCAAGCTCGGCCTGCTGCCGACCCGCCAGCCCGCCTACAGCGCCTCCGACGCGACGGCCAACCCGAAGATCGCCCAGTGGCAGAAGCCGATGGAGTCGGCCGTCGAGCGTCCCTGGATCCCCGAGGCCGCCTCGCTGTTCCAGCCGCTGGTCGAGGGCTACCAGAAGCTCGCGGGCGGCCAGACGACCACCGAGCCCATGCTCAAGGACGTCGCCACCGCGTACCAGGGCATCCTCAAGGGCTGGAGCCTGTAGGCGATGACGGCTGACGTCGTCGCGACGAGAAGGGCCGCGCCCCGCAACGGGGCGCGGCGCCTCCTGTCGCGTCACTGGTACGCCTGGGCGATGACGGCGCCGGTCGTCATCGTGACGCTGGTGCTGGTCGGCTATCCCCTCGCCCGCGGCGTGTACCTGTCGCTGACCGACGCGACCGAGGCCACCATGGGCCGCACGATCGGGATGAACGTCATCCCGTCCACCTACGAGTTCGTGGGCCTGCGGAACTACACCGCCATCCTCACCTCGGCCGAGTTCCTCGGCCGGCTCGGCTGGACGATCGTGTGGACGGTCGTGTGCGTCGCCCTGCACGTGGGCATCGGCCTCGGCCTGGCGCTGCTGCTCAACCGCCCGCTGCGGCTGAGGTCGCTCTACCGGATGCTGCTCGTGCTGCCCTGGGCGGTGCCGGCCTTCGTGTCCGCGTTCATCTGGCGCTACCTGCTGAACGGCGAGTTCGGGGTGATCAACGCCATGCTGCGGGCCGCCGGGTTCGCCGGCGTCGCCTGGCTCGACGACCCGTTCTGGGCCAAGGTCTCGGTGATCGCCTGCAACGTCTGGCTCGGCGTGCCGTTCATGATGCTCGCGCTGCTCGGCGGCCTGCAGTCCATCCCGAGAGAGCTGTACGAGGCGGCCGAGGTCGACGGCGCGAGCCCCTGGCAGCGGTTCCGGCACATCACGCTGCCGAGCCTGCGCCCGGTGTCGAGCACGGTCGTGCTGCTCGGCACGATCTGGACGTTCAACCAGTTCCCGGTCATCTTCCTGCTGACCAAGGGAGGACCGGGCGGCTCCACGGAGATCCTCGTGACGTACGCCTACCGCCAGGCGTTCGAGGGCATCAGGAACTACTCCGGCTCCGCCGCCTGGGGCCTGGTGATCCTCGCGCTGCTCGTCGTCCTCGCCACCGTCTACAAGCGCGCGCTGCGGCGGCAGGGGGAGGCATGGTGAGCCCCGCCGCCCCCGCACCCGCCACCGGGACCGCCCCGGCACCCGCTCCCGCTCCGGCCGGGACGTGGAGCCGCGAACGGCGCACCCCGGTCAGGTCGGTCGCCCTGCACCTCACGCTGATCGCCGCGAGCATCGTGTCGGTGTTCCCGGTCGCGTGGCTGGTGCTGACCTCGCTCAAGCCGAGGACCGTCATCGAGACCGCCTCGGTCGCGCCGGTCGATCACCCCACCCTCGCCAACTACGCCCAGGTCCTGGGGGAGACCAGGTTCCTGACCTGGGCCGCCAACTCCGTGATCGTGTCGCTCATCACGGCCGTGCTCGGCGTGCTGCTGTCGGCCACCACCGGGTACGCGGTCAGCCGGTTCCGCTTCCCCGGGTTCCGCTCGGTGATGTGGATGCTGCTCATCACGCAGATGTTCCCGGTGGCGATCCTCATCGTGCCGATCTACAACCTGATGGCCGGGCTCGGGCTGATCAACCAGTTCCCGTCGCTGGTCGTCGCGTACCTCACCTCCACCGTGCCGTTCTGCGCGTGGATGATGAAGGGCTACTTCGACACGGTCCCCGTGTCGATCGACGAGGCGGGCCGGGTGGACGGCCTGACCCCCTTCGGCACGTTCTGGCGGCTGATCCTGCCGCTGGCCAAGCCCGGCCTGGCGGTGGCCGCGTTCTACTCGTTCCTCACCGCGTGGGCGGAGGTCGCGTACGCGACCGCGTTCATGACGGGCGACGACAAGTACACGCTCGCGGTCGGGCTGAGCCAGTTCGTCGGCCAGCACAAGGCGGAGTGGGGCCTGCTCACCGCCGCGTCGGTGCTGATCGCGATCCCGGCGGCCGCCGTCTTCCTGCTCGTCCAGCGTCACCTCGTCACCGGCCTGACGGCAGGCGCGACGAAGGCGTGACCCACCATGAGAATCGGGGGATCCCCATGACCGAACTCGCCGTTCCGCCGCCGGCGGTCACCACCCGGTGGTGGCGCGACGCGGTGATCTACCAGGTGTACGTCCGCAGCTTCGCGGACGGCAACGGCGACGGAGTCGGCGACCTGCTCGGCGTGCGCAGCCGCCTGGCGTACCTGTCCGACCTCGGCGTGGACGCGATCTGGCTGACGCCGTTCTATCCCTCGCCGATGGCCGACTTCGGCTACGACGTCGCCGACTACCGGGACGTCGACCCGATCTTCGGGTCGCTCGCCGACGCGCGGGCGCTGATCGACGACGCCCACGGGCTCGGCCTGCGGATCATCGTGGACGTGGTGCCCAACCACACCTCCGACCGGCACCCCTGGTTCGAGGCGGCGCTGCGGGCCGCGCCGGGCAGCCCCGAGCGGGCGCGCTACATCTTCCGCGAGGGCAAGGGCGTCGCCGGCGAACTGCCGCCCAACGACTGGGAGTCGATCTTCGGCGGGCCCGCCTGGACCCGCGTCGGAGACGGGCAGTGGTACCTCCACCTGTTCGCCCCCGAGCAGCCCGACCTCAACTGGGAGCACCCGGAGGTGCACGAGGAGTTCGCCGACGTGCTGCGCTTCTGGCTCGACCTGGGGGTGGACGGCTTCCGGATCGACGTGGCGCACGGGATGGTCAAGGCCCCCGGCCTGCCCGACGTGGGCGCCGCCGGGCAGGCCGAGATGATCGGCGCGCAGGTCGTGCCGTTCTTCGACCAGGACGGCGTGCACGAGATCCACCGGGCCTGGCGGCGCATCCTCGACTCGTACGAGGGAGAGCGGATCGGCGTGGCGGAGGCCTGGGCGCCCTCGCCCGAGCGGCTGGCCAACTACGTCCGCCCGGACGAACTGCACCAGGCGTTCAACTTCCACTTCCTCAAGACCCCGTGGGACGCCGCGCGCTTCCGCGAGGTCATCGACGAGTCGGTGCGCACGTCGGCGCTGGTGGGCGCGCCGGCGACCTGGGTGCTGTCCAACCACGACGTCAAGCGGCACGTCACCCGGTACGGCGGCGGCGAGCGCGGCCTGCGCCGGGCACGGGCGGCGGCGCTGCTCATGCTCGCGCTGCCCGGCTCCGCCTACGTCTACCAGGGGGAGGAACTGGGGCTCCCCGAGGTTCTCGACCTGCCGGAGCGGTACCTCCAGGACCCCCAGCGGCTGCGCGACCCCGACAGCGGCCGGGACGGCTGCCGGGTGCCGCTGCCGTGGACCGACGCGGGCGAGCCGCCGTACGGGTTCAGCCCGCCGGGCATCAGGGAGAGCTGGCTCCCGGTGCCGGCCGGCTGGCGCGACCTGTCGGTGGAGGCCCAGGTGAGGGACGGCGCGTCGATGCTCAGCCTCTACCGGGCCGCCCTCGCCCTCCGGCGGGAGCGCCCGGAGCTGGGCGACGGCACGCTGACCTGGCTCGACAGCCCGCCCGGCACCCTCGCGTTCCGGCGCGGCGACACCTTCGCCTGCGTCCTGAACATGACGGCCGAGTGGGTGGAGATCCCGCACGACCACGCCGCGGCGTACGGCGGGCTGCTGCTGGCCAGCGGCGGACCGAAGACCTCCGGCGGCGCGATCCGGCTGGCCCCCGACTCCGCCACCTGGTGGACCAGGGACAATGCCTAAAATGATGGTCATGCACAACACGCGCCTCGCTGACATCGCTGCTCAGGCCGGAGTCAGCGAGGCGACGGTGAGCCGCGTGCTCAACGGCAAGGCGGGGGTCGCCCCGGCCACCCGCCAGGCCGTGCTCACCGCCCTCGACCTGATGGGCTACGAGCGGCCCCAGCGGCTGCGCCAGCGCAGCAACGGCCTGGTCGGCCTGGTGATCCCCGAGCTCGGCAACCCGATCTTCCCGGCCTTCGCCCAGGCGATGGAGAAGTCGCTGATCCAGCACGGCTACACGCCGATCCTGTGCACCCAGGAGCCCGGCGGCGCGCCCGAGGACGAGTTCACCGAGATGCTCCTCGACCGGGGCGTGTCCGGCATCGTCTTCGTCTCGGGACTGCACGCCGACACGAACGCCCGGATGGACCGCTACACCCGGCTCACCGACCGAGGGCTGCCGATCGTGCTGGTCGACGGGTACAGCGACGCCATCCCGGCGCCGTTCATCTCGCCGGACGACCGGCTCGCCGCCCGGCTCGCCGTACAGCACCTGGTGGACCTCGGGCACGAGCGGATCGGGCTCGCGCTGGGGCAGCGGCGCTTCGTCCCGGTCATCCGCAAGATCGAGGGCTTCGCCCAGGCGATGGCCCAGCTCCTCGGCGTGACCGACGTCGAGGACCTCGTGCAGCACTCGCTGTTCTCGGTCGAGGGCGGGCAGGCCGCGGCGGGCGCGCTGATCGAGCGGGGTTGCACCGGCATCTTCTGCGCCAGCGACCTGATGGCCCTCGGCGCGATCCGCGCCGCCCGCGAGCGCGGGCTGTCGGTGCCGGGGGACGTGTCGGTCGTCGGGTTCGACGACTCGCCGCTGATGGCGTTCACCGACCCGCCGCTGACGACCGTGCGCAAGCCGATCGGCGCCATGGCGGCCGCCGCGGTGCAGACGCTCCTGGAGGAGATCGGCGGCACCCCCGCGAAGCATGTCGAGCTGGTCTACCAGCCCGAGCTCGTCGTCCGCGGCTCCACCAGCTCCGGCCCTCTCGTCAAGCGCTGACGCCCCGCCTCCCCGGGAGTCTTTCCGAAGGCAAGGGGGTGCGGGGCGCCGCGCGGAATGCGATCTGGCGAGGCGGACGGAGGCGCGGTACGCGTTTCCCTCCTCGCATGTGCTAAGTTGGGGTCAGTTGCAGTTGTGGTACCCATGATGAACTTGTGTGCACCTGACGGTATGTAGCCTCAGGTGCATTTTTGTTTGCCCGGTCTGCTCCGGGTGTGGGCCTATCTCGTCGGCAACGCGGAATTCGCGACGACGCGGATCCCGGCCACACCTACCAAGAGGAGATCGACATGGCTTCCGGCACCGTGAAGTGGTTCAACGCGGAAAAGGGCTTCGGCTTCATCGAGCAGGACGGCGGCGGCGCCGACGTCTTCGCGCACTACTCCAACATCGTCTCCCAGGGCGGTTACCGCGAGCTGCGCGAGGGCCAGAAGGTGGCCTTCGACGTCACCCAGGGCCAGAAGGGCCCGCAGGCCGAGAACATCGTCGCCGCCTGACAAATCGGCGTCACTTGTCAGGGCTCGCACCTTCACGGGTGCGAGCCCTGGTTCGTTTCCGGCCGCCGCATCGCCGCGGCCCGGGAATCGGGCGGCACGGATCGCCGATCACGGCCGTGCGGCTTCTCCGGCCGGGCGGTCGCGCGCGTCGTTGACGCGCAGCGCCTCGGCGAGCTGGTCTTCCAAGATGATGATCCGGCAGGCGGCTTCCACGGGAGTGCCCTGATCGACGAGTTCCCGGGCGCGCGCGGCCAGCCGCAGCTGATAGCGGGAGTAACGGCGATGGCCGCCGCTGGAGCGTTTCGGCTCGATCAGTTTCGCGGCGCCCAGGGCCCGCAGGAACGCGGGGCTGACACCGAGCATCTCCGCGGCCGCGCCCATGCTGTAGGCGGGGTAGTCCTCGTCGTCGAACCGATCCTCGAAACGGTCTTCGGCCCTTGGTCCAGCCCCGGACCCGGCCGTGTCCGCGATCCTGCCGCGAGCGAGCGTGTCACCCTCGGCAGCCGTGTGAGGTTGATCCATAGATTCCTTCCATCGCGCGCGTACAGGGGCCCCGGCACCTGTCGTGCCGGGGCCCGAAGAGTTCAACACCATCTACCGGCCGTATCCGGCCGGCTTACTGTTTTCCGCGTCCGCCGTACTGACCGGCGGTGACGCGGGGATCGCGGATGCGTGACCGTAGACCACCTTCTTTCCGTGGAACTGCGGTACCCGAGCGGCGAGACTCAGCCGGCAACGGGCGATCCTTCGATGGCGTGAGCACTCCTTTCATCTCTTTTTCCCGGACCGGTGTCCGGCTTCACCTGCGGCAGCGCGTCGACGATCAGGGCGCATCACCACTGTGCTGGCCCGTCACACCCGACCTTCTGCCATCGACTTCCGACTTCATCGTGCTCCGGGCAGTTCGTCGTGATGCTGGTACTTCCGCTGCCCGGTCGAACCGTTCCTTACGATGCGAGAAACAGTAGCCTCGGCAGGCACAAATGTCTACTGCGGCGAACACAGATTTTCGGTGTCGGGTGTTGCAGCCCTTCCGTCGGCTTCGGTGATGTGGCAGCGTCGTACCGCCCTGATTCCGCGCCGCGACCGTCCGGAGCCGATGTGACACCTGACGACGACGGCGTCGTCGCCGGCCGCCCGCTCGACGTCCTCGTCGTCGCCGGCGCCGGCGTCGACACCACCGTCTACGTGCCCGAGCTGCCCCTGCCGTACGCCGACACCTACACCGTGCCGCCCGTCGTGGACCGGATCGGCAACACCGGCGCCGGGGTGGCGCTCGGCTGCCGCGCGCTCGGCCTGCGGGTGACGCTCGTCGACCTGATCGGCGACGACCCGCAGGGCGCGCTGATCCGCGACCACCTCGCCGCCCGGGGCGTGGACCTCGCCTACGCGGTCACGGCGGCGGGCACCCGGCGCAGCGTGCTGCTCGTCGGCCCCGACGGGCGGCGCACCTCGCTGTTCGACCCTCGGGCGGTGCCGGGGGAGCGGCTGCCCCGGGACCTCTACCTGCCCGCTCTCCGGGCGGCCCGGCACGTCCACGTGTCGATCACGGACTTCTCCCGGCACGTGTACGCCGACGTCCCCGCAGAAACGACGACCTCGACCGACCTGCACGACTGGGACGGGGAGGCCGAGCACCACCGCGACTTCGCCCTCTCCTCCGACATCGTCTTCCTGTCCGCCGCCAGGCTGGGCGAGCGGCGCGAGGCGGTCATGCGGTCGATCGCGGAGCAGGGCCGCGCGTCGCTGGTCGTCTGCACCGACGGCGCGGCGGGCTGCCACGTGCTGGCCAGGGGCGGCCTGCGGCACTTCCCGGCCGTGCCGCTGCCCGCGCCGGTCGCCGACACCAACGGCGCCGGCGACGCGTTCGTCTCGGGCTTCCTGTACGGCCGCCTGGACGGCCAGTCCCTGGAGGAGTGCGTACGGCTGGGGGCCGTGGCGGGGGCGCACGCGTGCACGGTGCCGGGCACCCACGAGGACCCGATCCGCCTGGACGCGCTGCTCAGCGCCTGAGGACGCGCCGCTACGCACATATGTGAGACCCGCCGCCACTCCGCGCCACCCCCGCCACAGCATCGGGCGGGATCTCGCCGCCGTCCTTCCGCGCGCCCCTACCTGTGCCCCGAATCCACGCCGAGAACGAAGCCGGCCGGGAAGAGAACGTCAGCCGCGTCCAAGAGACATGGCAGGGCTGCCTCATCGCGGTCGCCGAAGTCAACGCCGACGGCGATCCCCATCCCCGAGACCGCTGCTTTCTACCGCCAGTTCGCCCCCTGTGGCGGCAGTGGGAGATCCTGGCCTTGAGGTGCGGGCTACCTGTCCACGTGGGATTTCCTGCCTGAGTCATTAATCGGCTTTTGATCTGAACTAACCTCGGGCTTTCGCGGCGAGTTTGAGCGGGCTTGATCGTTTACATGAGAAAAGTGCCTTTGAGCTGGGAGGATCGGGCTTGTCTAGAGTCCTGTCCGCACCAGTTCAGAAGGCACTTTCCGAGTGAAGACTATCGCCTCCCAGCGCAAGATCATGGTGTCCGCCGACGGTCCGGGACTCATCTCGCAGGCCGGTGGGCTGCTGTTGCTGGAGACGTTGCGGGTCACCGGCCTGGACAGGGAACTACCGGCGCAGCTGGAGCGATGGCGGCCAACTCGCGCAATCCATGACCCTGGCAAGGTCGTCACCGATCTGGCCCTCACCCTGGCGTTGGGCGGGGACTGCCTGGCCGACATCGCAATGCTGCGCGCCCAGAGCGAGCTGTTCGGGCCCGTGGCCTCCGATCCGACCGTGTCCCGGCTGATCGGCCGGCTGGCCGCCGACCCCGTCCGCGCGCTGAAAGCGATCCGCGCCGCCCGCGCCACCGCCCGCGAGCGGGCCTGGACGCTGGCGGGCACCCACGCCCCCGGCGCCGACGGTGAACTGATCGGCATCGACATCGACGCGACCATCGTCATCGCCCACTCCGACAAGCAACAGGCCACGCCGACCTGGAAGAAGACCTTCGGGTTCCACCCGATGACGGTCTTCGCCGACCACGGCCCGGGCGGGGGCGGGGAACCATTGGCCTTGGCGCTGCGGCCCGGCAACTCCGGGTCCAACACCGCCGCCGACCACATCACCGCGACCCGCCTGGCCCTGGCCCAGCTCCCTAAGCGCCGCCGCCGGCAGGTGCTGATCCGCACCGACTCCGGCGGCGGCACCCGCGAGTTCCTGTCCTGGCTGTCCCGGCCCGGCCGGCGGCTGTCCTACTCGATCGGGTTCACCGTCACCGAGGAGGTCCAGGCCGCGATCCTGGCCTTACCCGCCCGCGCGTGGACGCCCGCCTACGACGCCGACGGGCAGGTCCGGCCCGGCGCCTGGGTGGCCGAGCTGACCGGCCTGGTGAAGCTGGAGGGCTGGCCGAAAGGGATGCGCCTGATCGTGCGCAAGGAGCGCCCCCACCCGGGCGCCCAGTTGCGCTTCACCGACATCGACGGGCACCGCTTCACGTGCTTTGTGACCAACACCAAGCGGGGTCAGCTCGCCGACCTGGAGTTACGCCACCGCCGCCGCGCCCGGTGCGAGGACCGTATCCGCGCCGCCAAGGACACCGGATTGCGCAACCTGCCCCTGCACGACTTCGCCCAGAACCAGATCTGGTGCGAGATCGTCGCGCTGGCCTGCGAACTCCTGGCTTGGATGCAGATGCTCGCCCTCGACGGACCGGCCCGCCGGTACGAGCCCAAACGCCTGCGGCTGCGCCTATTCGCCGTCGCCGCCCGCCTGGTCCGCGGAGGACGACGACTACGCCTACGCGTGGCCGCATCCTGGCCCTGGGCCGGCCAACTGGTCGCCGCCATCACCCGGCTCCAAGCGCTCTCAGCACCGACCTGACCAGCGCCAGACCGCCCCGACAACCCAGGAAGGACACCCTGCGGGCCCGTGGAACCCCGCCCACCCGGCGCGACAGCCGGGCCGACGCGCTGACCACGGCCACGATTTCACACCCCAGCCGAACCGCTCAGCCAGCGACCGGATGAGCACGAAAGATCGAGGTTAGCGATCTGAACCTTCCCCTTACCGCTACCTCCGACCTGGACGGCAATACCACCTATGTCAACAGTACAAGTTACAGCGGTACCGCACGATTGACTGGCCGTCGCTATGGGCCCAACGGACAGGTCACCCGCGCGTTCAGCTGGGATGAGAGCACGGGAAGGTTGACCGGCGTAACTACTAAGACCAAGGCTGACACCGCCGCTCCCGTTACTGCCCAGGACGACGTCTTCTCTTACGATATTGACGACGCCGTCACCAAAATTCTCGATAAGACGGCGGCCTCGGGTTCATCACTCGGCCAGTCGGAATGCTTCACCTACGACAGCCTGCACCGTCTCACCCAGGCATGGACTACGACGGCTGCTTCATGCAGCGCTAGCTCCGCAACAGCCGATGGATTGGGCATCGATCCCTATGCACAGACCTACACCTGGGACCCGGTAGGTAACCTCACCTCTCTGACATCCAATGGTCAGACATCCACCTATAGCTATCCCGGCGGGGGCTCTGCTCCCGTACATCCGGACACCACGACTGCCATCACCCGGCCAAACGGGACCGACACCTATGGCTACGACAACGCCGGGCAAATGACATCCCGTATCGTCTCGGGTAAACAATCGACATTCACCTACGATGAGCTCGGTGAGCTAACCGAGGCCGTAGTCGATGGCAAAACCACCGACAGCATCTATGACGCCGGCGGTCAGCGTCTTCTCCGTCGAACCCCGGATGGCAAGGTTACGCTTTACCTCGGCTCTATGGAGCTGGAGTTGTCGAGTGGTGTGGTGACAGGTAAGCGCTACTACGCGGCAGGTGACGGTTCCATGGTTGCCCTTCGCACTCCCGCAGGGCTGACCTGGCTTCTTAGTGGCATGGCTGGTAGCGAGCAGTTGGCTATTGATACGACTACCCAGGCCTTCTACCGGGAGCGCTATCTACCCTTTGGGCAGCGCCGAGGGGAAGACGAGCTCCTGCTTACCGATCGGGGTTTTCTAGGCGCGACCGAAGACCGTTCCACTAGTTTGAGCCTGCTAGGCGCCCGCTTTTACGATCCCGCCATTGCGAAATTCCTGTCGCCCGACCCACTGCTCAATCTCGCCAGCCCTGGGCTCACAAATGCTTATGGTTACGCAGGCGGCGATCCCATCAACCTATTCGATGCCGACGGATTGAACCCCGCCCTTGGCACGACCCGAACTGGCGCAAGAAGTCTCCCAAAGAGCGAAAGCGAATAACAAATAAGTACATGGCTGGTGAGCGTAAAGCGCAGAGAGAGCTCGCCAAACGTGAGCGCGAGCAGGCTCGGCAGCGCGAAAAGGCTCGGCGCGCTCTGGCCAATGACAAGAAGGGTCTCGGCGACCGCACCAATGAGCATATTCGCTACAGGAACCAAGTGGACAACACCCGCCGCGACGACCGTCGCAAGGCGGAGGAAAGGGACAGCTCCTTTGCAAATTGCTTACTGAACGGCTGTCCTGAATACGCCGACCATGATCACCCAACCTCGGCTATCGGCGACACGGCGCACATCTTTACGGGAATCGCGGGGATCGAATACGGGCTTCCCGTCCCGGGAGGCCGTAGACTGTTCCCCAACCAAATGCCTTCAAGCCTTCAGGCAGAGCTTGGTGCGGCCAACTCACTCGGCGTCAAGCCCGTCAGCCCGGGCAGTACGGGCTTCGATGCGGCTGTTGGGAGTGGCACCGTAAAGTGGGCCGTCCTCGACGATGGGACACTGGTTGTAGTGCCGAAACACGTTAGAGGCACGGAAGTATCTCATTCAGTTCTCAGCCGCGGGGCACCGGTACGGGCAGCGGGAGAGGCGGAGATTGCTGGGAACGCAGCAAGCGGGTACTTTGGGCTTGAGGTCAGTAATCACAGCGGTCATTTCCGCCCTTCTCCCGAAAGCCTCGAGGTAGGGAAGCAAGCGTTCGGGAAAGCCGGCATCCATTTCGTGGAGCTCATGTGACGTGGGATGTAGAAGCACTTATGGCACTACGGGTCGATGAAATTGTGCAATTATTCGAAGGGGGGGTGCCAGAAGGGATGAGCTTGAGCACCAATGAATGGCTCACTCTCATCGAAGCCCTGACTCAATTCGTCACGATTCCTAATCGGGAGAAAGTGACGCGCCACCTACAAGCAATCGAGGCTCTGCAGCATATACTCGATGCTGCACATGAGTCTGGCAGCCTTGATCGCACGGAAATAGTGATTCGGCGGCTAAATCTTGCAGCCGTGCTTATCGGTAGAGGTGAGACTGGTTTGGCTGGGTTAAATCCAGTATCCGCTGCAGATCTTTTCCTTGCGGAAGTGCCTTACTCACTAGTCGATGCAGATGCTCTGGCGAAAAACTGGCGAAAGCTGGATTTGCAAACAATACGCAAGCTAAGATTCATAAAAAACATGATCGCGCCGTTGCGCGTCATCGAGAAGGCGCTTCCTCCCGGAGGGGCCAAGCTAGCCGCTCAAGACTGGCTTCATCTGTCAGATAGTCTACCCTAGATCACGAAGCTGTTTCGAATGAAGTAAACGTGACTACTATCTGCAGGTGATGTTCGGTAAGCCAACCTCGATCTTTCGTGCTCATTCGGTGGCTGGCCTCGATCTTTCACGCCCATCACGGTGGCTGGCTGAGCGGTTCGGCTGGGGTCTGAATCGCGGCCGTAGTCAGAGATGATTGATTCCAAGGGCTGAGGTTGGCGAATTGCCTGCGGACACGAAGCGAGGGCGTCCAAGATCGATTTGCAATACACCTCCTGTGCGTTCACCGAGCGGGCCAAGGCTTCGGGGCTGGTGCCGTCGATGGGATCGATCGGCGATTGATTCGACAACGCGGTCATCGAGTCGTTCTGGGGCCGAATGCAGACTGAACTGCTCAATCGCCGGCGATGGAACACCCGCATCGAGCTGGCAAAGGCGATCTTCGAGTACCTGCAGATCTTCCACAATCGCCAACGACGTACAGCGCCCTGAGATGCGCACCCCGATCGAATACGCGATGCTCTACAGAAACACCCAGCTGGCATGACAGCCAATCAAGCCGACTCCACGAAACCCGAGGCACATCAGAGCCTCCTTCAATGCCGGCGCCGGTTCATAGGCCCACGCGCAGCATCGGGTTGTTCTTCCACTTGTCGCGATGGCGGATGTACTGCATGACCACGGGGGACTTCTCCGACCAGCGGCCGTGCTGGCAGATTCCGGCCATGGTCGCACCGGAGTCGGCGGCGTCTGTGGCTCCGCCGGCGCGCAGGCCGTATGCGGAATAGCGGTCGGCGTGCGGAAGGCCAGCGGCCTGGGCGGCCTGTTTGACGACCAGGTTGATCGCTTCAAGGGTCATGCGGATGCCGTCGCCGCGGCCGGCCCTCCGTACAGGTGCACCGTCGTCGCCGATAGCGCCCGCGATGCGGCCGTTCTTGTCGATCGCGCGGAACACCGGCCCGCTGGTGATGCCGTGCTCGGTGAGGATCTCCAGCCACGCCGACTCCACCCGCACGGGGCAGGTCCCCGGATGGGAGCCGTACGGCAGCGGCACGCTGACGCCGCGGGCGTCGCGGTCGGTCTTCGACATCGGGATGAAGAGCTCCAGGCCCTCCCGCAGGAAGGTCACGTCTTCGATGTTCAGGTTGTGCAACTCGATCCGGCGCGTCATCGCCGCGTACCCGACGGTCAGGATGGTCCGGTTGCGGTTCCCCGCGGGACCATCCTCCGGCTGAGTCTCGATCATGGCCCGCAGGATCTCGATGGTGATGGGCAGCGACCACCGCGGCCGGAAGCCGGACTTCGCCCGCAGCTTGCGGTAGGAGCGCAGGGCCTCTCGGATCGGCCGGGTGTTCGGCCGTTCGGCGCCCGTGTCGGTGTGGATCGACAGGATCGCCGAGATGGCCCGGTCGACCGTGGCCGGGGCCCGGCCCAACGTGGTGAGGTAGGCGATGTAGTTGACGACCGCCGCCGAGGTGGCCGGCAGCGGAGACGCACCGTCGGCGGTACACCAATCGGAGAACCTGGCCCAGTCTCCGGCGTAGGCCCGGTGCGTGTTCTCCGAGCGTGCCTGCCGGAGCAGTTCGGCTGCTTCGTCGCTGAGGACTCCTCCACCACCGCGAGGTCCAACGAGCGCGGGACGATACGTTCCTCGATGGCCGGGTCTAAGGCCACATCGCCGCGCATGTCCGCAGACCTCAAGATCCTCGAAGCTGATTTCCGATAACATGCATTATCGGAAATCAAAGTTCATCGAATCGCAGAAGGGTGGATGCGCGATGGGCGAGGGCAGCGGTACCAGGGTGCTGCGACTTGCGAGCCACTCCAAGCACGCTGACGTGAGTCCATGGAGCGATCCCTGGCGAGGCCGGTGACGTCGGTGAGTGAATTCAGCCGTTCTGTGGATGACGACACCGACTTACGACCGAACGGTGGAGACCGTATCTGGTTCCTGACGGGGCCACTGGGCGGGGTCCAACTGTCATTTTCTCGCCATCGCGATGCGAGTCCCGGCTTCCGCGAGTGGACAGGTAGGACAATCCACTACCACTCGCCAAAGCCATTGTTTCCAGGTCATCGGCAGCGGCGGGGTGACTGTCCGTATGTGCCCGGGTGGCGGTGTTACCAGGCTGGGTCGCTCGTGCCTGAGGACCTTCCGCAGGAGTGGTCGGCGGCCGGCCGCGACGATGAGGTGATCTGGCGGGTGCTTGAGCTGGCCTACCAGCGGTTCTTCGTGGACACGACGCTGCAGGATTACCGGACGAGGATGTCGCGGGTGCTGTCGGAGGTCCTCGGTGGCGACGAGAAGAGTGATTGACCCTCAGCGTATGAACTCGACGATGTAGGCCAAGGGGACTCGGCAGGTTCAGATGCGGAGGCTGAAACCACGGCTGTCCCATAGATGATCAACTGGTACTCCAGCGTAGACGGTGTTCCCCGACGTCAGGCGCGGTGCCCCAGCGGCAGAGGCCTCCCATCCCATGCGTGGGCGAAACGGCGAGGTCAGCCCTCTGGGATATCCCATCTTTCCTGTCATCTTGTAGGCCGGCCTCCATCTGAACCACTATTCCGGCAAGGCCGCTGGACTGGCCGAGCAAGTCGTCATGGAAGCGACATGAAGGGGTTCGGCGATGCGAAGCAAGATCGCATGGAGGATGTCGAAGGGTGCAGCACTCTCGGCAGCGGTAGCTGGCTTGGTTGTCCTATCGCCAGCACCGCAAGCGAACGCGGGGACATGCAGTCTCGGGTTCATCTGCGGCTACGTCGAAAACTACCTGCCAAGTTCGTACACGGTGAAGGTCGCGGAGCTCGGGGTCGGCTCGGAAACGTGCGTGACCCAAGAGGGGACCTTCACCTGCAAGACGTACTGGCTGCCCAGCGGAACGAAGAGCAAGCAGATCGGCGTCAAGGACGTCGACGCGCTGACAGTCGAGAACGCCGCATGGACCACGAATAACAACAGCACCTGGTTCGGCGCAGGCGCCTGGGAGAGGATCCACGACGACCAGGGGCGTGTTTGCAGCGTGAAGGACGGGCATCCGGCCTGCTATCAGAACTGAACCGCGCCGGGTTTATGAGACTCGGCTGCTTGGTTTGTACCGCGGTGAGTGCGGCCTGTTGGTGACGGTAGTAGATCGCTTCGTTGCAGGTGGGGCGATCTGCCATTCGACGACCATCCGGGAGTACATGTCGATGATGAAGGCCGCGTCCACCCATCCTGACCGGGTCGGCAACCTGCAGTAGGTTCGGCCTCGGCGCGTGGAACTCGCGCCCGGCCAGGTAGGCCGCGTCGAACGTCTTTGTCGGACCCTCCGGGCACGATGGCCGCATGACTGAAGCGCCCCCGATCGACGCGATCGCCGATGAGACCGCCTACGCCGAGGCGGTCCAGCTGGCGGCCGACGCAGCCGCGGCCTATTACGGTGACGGCACCTCCCCGCTGGACGATGACGCCTACGACCGGCTCGTCCGGGGCATCGCCGCCTATGAGAAGGCCCACCCCGGCCAGGTGCTGGAGGCCTCGCCGACGGGCAAGGTCGCCGGAGTCGTGGGTGATGTCCCGCACACCGTGCCCATGCTCAGCTTGGACAACGTGTTCGGGCCCGAGGAGCTGGCCGGCTGGGCCGCCTCGCTGGAGCGCCGGCTCGGCCGCCCGGTGACCGCGTGGTCCGTGGAGCCGAAGCTGGACGGGCTGGCGGTCGCCGCCCGCTACCGTCACGGCCGCCTCGTCCAGTTGGTCACCCGCGGCGACGGGAGCGCGGGCGAGGACGTCTCACACGCGATCGGGACGATCGTCGGCCTCCCCGGGCGGCTCGCCGACCCGGTCACTGTGGAGCTGCGCGGCGAGGTGATGATGACCGCCCGGCAGTTCGAGGAGGCGTGCGCGAAACGGCAGGCGCATGACGGGACCACGTTCGCGAACCCGCGCAGCGCCGCCGCGGGCACGCTGAGGGCGCAGGACCGGCCATACGTGTGCGAGCTGACGTTCTTCGGGTACGGCGCGCTGCCGCTGCCTGACGACACCTCCGACCTCGCCACACGGCTCCGGGAATCGCCGCACAGCCAGGTGATGGACTGGGTCGCCGGGCAGGGTGCGCAGACCACTGCCGGGACCGCGGTCGCCGGCATCGTCGCGACGACTGTGGAGCAGGCGCAGCAGCGGGTCGAGGAGATCGCGGCCGCGCGGCCGGAGCTGCCGTTCGGGATCGACGGCATCGTGATCAAGGCGGATGACGCGGCGGACCAGGCGCAGGCCGGGTTCGGCTCCCGGGCACCGCGGTGGGCGATCGCCTACAAGCTGCCCGCCGTACAGAAGATCACCAAGCTGCTCACGGTGGAATGGAACACCGGCCGGACCGGGGTGATCGCCCCGCGGGCGGTTCTGGAGCCGGTGGAGCTGGACGGCTCCGTCGTGACGTACGCCACGCTGCACAACCCCTCAGACATCACGCGCCGTGGGCTGATGCTGAGGGACAGCGTCGTCGTCTACAAGGCTGGCGACGTGATCCCGCGGGTGGAGTCCCCGGTGGTGCACCTGCGCATCGGCGACGAGCAGCCCATCGTGTTCCCGGAGGAGTGCCCGACCTGCAGTGGTGAGATCGACACCTCCCAGGAGCGGTGGAGATGCGTGCGAGGCCGGAACTGCCGTGCGATCGCCTCGATCCGGTACGCGGTCGGCCGCGACCAGCTGGACGTGGAAGGGCTGGCCGACAACCGCGTCCAGCAGATGCTGGACGCCGGGTTGATCGCCGACTTCGGAGACCTGTTCTTCCTCACGCGTGAGCAGCTGCTGGGCCTGGAGCGGATGGGGGAGGTGTCCACCGACAACCTCGTGGCCGCCATCGACAGGGCCAGGACCAGACCGCTGAGCCGGGTGTTCTGCGCGCTGGGCGTCCGGGGGACGGGGCGCTCGATGAGCCGCCGCATCGCCCGGCACTTCGGCACCATGGAGGCCATCCGTGCGGCCGACGTCGAGGGGCTGCAGAAGGTGGACGGCATCGGCCCGGAGAAGGCGCCCGTGATCATCGCCGACCTGGCCGAGCTGTCCGACCTCATCGACAAGCTCGTCCGCGCCGGGGTGAACATGGCCGAGCCCGATGCGGCGGCGCCCGCCGGCGACCAGGGCGGCACGACCACCCCGGCGTCGGGCGAGGACGAGCCGGGTGCGCTGCCACTGACCGGGATGACGGTCGTGGTCACGGGCACGATGAGCGGGCAACTGGCGGCACTGTCCCGCAACCAGATGAACGAGCTCATCGAACAGGCCGGAGGCCGGGCGTCCTCCAGCGTCTCGGCGAAGACCTCGCTGGTCGTCGCAGGAGACAACGCGGGGTCCAAGAGGGCGAAGGCCGAATCCCTCGGTGTGCGGATCGCTTCCCCGGAGGAGTTCGCCGAGATGGTCGCGCAGCTGTTGTAGGCAGGATGAGTGCGCGGGTACGTCTTGGGGCCTTGTGCCGCACCTTGTCACAGCGGGCGGCGCAGCCCGTCCAGTACGAGGGTGATGACATCGTCGGCCTCGGCCCGCCAATTGGGGCGGTCATGGGCCGCACCGATGCCGTGCAGCGCCATCATCACAGCACCGGCATCCACGTCGTCGCGAACGGCGCCGTCCCGCACGGCGGCGGCCATCAGGTCGGTGACAGCCTGCTCCAACGCCAGGCTGCCCTCGGCGAGGGCGCCCGAGCGATCGGCCATGAGCGTGGCCAGCGTCCGGGCCAGGCCCTCGTGGGCGGCTATGTGGTCGACCATGCCGCGTAGGAAGGCCGCCAAAGCCTCCGCCGCGGGCAGAGTGGCCTGTAGATGGCGGGCGCGGTCGCACAGCGCGGCGACTTCCCCGTGGTAGACCGCCTCGGCCAGCGCCTCCCGGGTGGGGAAGTGGCGGTACAACGTGCCGGTGCCCACCCCGGCCAGGCGGGCGAAGTCATCGAAGCGCAGGTCGAAGAAGTCGCCGGCGTCGAAGACCTCTCGTGCCTTGGCGATCAGGACGTCGCGGTTGCGCCGGGCGTCGGCCCGCAGCGGCTTGTCGGCGGCCATGCGCTCCCTCGCGTTGACAAATGGAGATGACCTCCATATTTTCCAAAGTGGAGATGGTCTCCAGATTGATCGTACCCCACGAGGTGCAGCGTGAAGATCCTGATGTTCGGCCGAGGCGTGATCGCCACCGTCTACGGTTGGGCCCTGCAACAGGCGGGACATGACGTCGAGTTCTACGTCCGGCCGGGTCGCGCGGCGACGTACGGAGACGCGGTGGACCTCGACCTGATCGATACGCGGCGCCGGGTGTGGGGGCGGCGCATCGTCGAGAGGTGGCCGGTGCGCTACCGCGAGGCGCTGGAGCCGGACCACGATTTCGACCTGATCGTGCTCAGCGTGCCGCACCACCGCCTCGCGGAGGCGACGGCCTTCCTGTCCCCGCGTGTCGGCCAGGCCACGGTGCTGGTCTTCGGCAACATCTGGACCGAGCCGACGGCCGCGATCGGCGCACTCCCTGTCGACCAGATCGCCTGGGGCTTTCCCCAGGCCGGTGGCGGTTTCGGGGCGGACGGCGTGCTCCGTGGGATGCTGCTGCCGTCGGTCGTCTTCGGCACGCTCGGCCGGCCCCCGACCGGCCGTGAGCGGGCCGTGCGCCAGGCGTTTCGCGAGGCCGGGCTCCGGCTCAGGGAGCGACCCGACTTCCGCGGCTGGCTGTGGGTCCATTTCGCGTCGGATGCCGGCCTGCTCTCGCAGGGCCTGCGGGCGGGTTCCCTGTCCAAGCTGGTCGGCGCGACGGGCGACCTGCGCGAGGGGCTGCTGGCCGTCCGCGAGCTTCTGCCGCTCCTTGAGGCGCGCGGCGTTGACCTGCGACGTCACCGGGGCGGTGTGCTGCTGTTCCGTGCGCCCACCTGGCTGACGGCCCCCGCGCTCGCCTGGCTGACTGCTCATGTCGCGCTCGCGCGTGTGAGTTTGGCGGCGCACTCCGACCCCGAGGCGGAGGAGCCGCGTGAGGTCTGCCGGGACACCCTGGCCGAAGCGCGACGGTTGGGCATCTCGGTGCCGCGACTGGAAGCGGCGGAACCGCTCTTCGCCCGAGAGGGCACGAGTCGAGCCTGAATTCACCGATGGTTTCGGTCCCGGTGGTCCGCCGAACCGTGAAGATCGGCCGCTCCACCGCCTACGAGGCCCCGGCGGATGCGCACGCCCCGGAGTTCACCCCGTAAGCGTCCTGCCCCGGTACGGGAGCCCGACGGAGTGTCCAGGAAGGCCTACCCGTTGTAGCGGAAGACGACGTGGCCCTGGGGAGGTTTCCAGGTGAAGCCCGCGGCCAGCGCCGAACCGGTACCCGGGATGGCGACGAGGTCCGACCACTCGAAGCCGCTCGACGCGGGAGTGACGGTCTGGCGGATCAGCTTCCGGCTGGTGTGGCGCAGGACGTCGACGGACAAGGTGGTGTAGGCATAGGGATCCTGCCCGTCAGGCGTCGCGGTGATCGACTGCCGGTACGCAGCCGCGAGCACACCGCCCCGGCCGTCGGGGGAGAGGTCCTTGATGATGTCGCCGGGCAGGCGGGTCTGGTGCCATTTCGCGCCGTCCCAGCGCAGCAGGACGGCTCCCGGCTGGGACCAGTCGCCCTGCTGAAACCCCACGGCGACCCAGACGTCCTTCGTTCCCGAGGTGACCAGTGCGTCGATCCGGAGCTTCACGGGCCCGTACGCCGGGGCCGGGGCGGTGGGCACGGCTATCTCGGGCAGTTGCACCCTGCTCCAGGCCAGGCCGTTCCAGCGCCTGACAGACGAAGGCCCGAAGCCCCATATGTCGCCCGGCGACCGTACGCTGACGCCCTTCAGAGAGGCGGGGAAGGGCAGGCTCGTCCAGCGGCCGCTGTGGAAGCGCTTGAAGAATCCCTTCCCTGTGCGGTCGTCACGGCCCAGGATCCAGGTGCCCGCGTCCAGGACGTCCAGGTCGGTGATCGAAGTACGGCCCGAGCCCATGAGCCGCCACCGGCTGCCGTCCCAGCGCGACAGCACCGACCGGGTGGCGGCCGAGATGTCGCCCCTCCCCGGGGCGACGGCCGTGCCGGCGGCCCACACGTTGACCGGGGACGAGGCATCGACCAGCGAGACCTCACGGAGCGGGAACCCCGTGGGACCCGCGGGGTTCACGGTCGTCGTCCATCTGCGCCCGTCCCAGTGTTTGATCAGGGGAGCCGTGGAGTAGGAGCCGTTCCTCGGATCCAACGTCCCGGTCCTGCGCGCACCCACGGCCCACGCGTCGGCGGGCCCGGTGGCGGCGAGGTCGTCGACGGACGAGCCGGCCCCGCCGCGCAGGCTCACCTGCCATCCAGGCGCCGGATCGGCGGCGGCCGAAGGGGCCAGGGCGAGGCCGACGCTGGCCGCGAGTACGAGGGCCAAGGAGGTGCGATAGCCGTCCACATCAAGGAGACGGCGATCGCCGGCCTCCGGTTGCGCCTCCGAAGGTGAACAACAGGCGTCGAGCGATCTCGGGTACGAGCCGGATGAGGACGGCCCTGACGGTCGCGGCCGCTCGTGAACACGGTGAGCATGCGCCGCTCGCAGGCGGCGTGGATCGCTCGCCGCGCGCGATTGTTCCTGCGGTGACCAGATCCGGTGGATTCGGCAACATCCCGGCGAGAGTTACGGGGCGTTGACTTTGTCTCAAGGTATGTCTCATGATGCTGCTACAAACCTTGCGACAAAGGAGGAGTCATGGCCGATGAACCGTTATCGGACACCAGCCCGTCGGCGCGTGCGACGGACCTGCGGCTGGCGGACGCATGGCTGGCCCGGCACGGCCTGTCCGGTGCCCGCCCGACCCCGCTGCTGGCCAGCCGGCTGGCGGTCCGGAGACGCGCCCGCCTCGCCGCTCACCTCATCCTGGCCGTGCTGATCATCGCGAGCGCGCTCGCCGCGGCCTACGACCGGCTCGCCAGTTCCGCCTTCGGCGGCTTCCAGCCGCATCGACCGCTGCCGCTGCTGGCCCTGACCGCGTCGGTGGCTGGGCTCCTGCTGGCACAGTCGCTGCTCGACTGGTGGGTGCGACGCGTCGACCAGCGGGCGGGCGTGACGCTGTCCCGCAGGGCCGCCCATCCGATCCAGCCCGGCTGGCGTGCCGTGCTCGGCCGGCCGTACGCCGTCTTCGCGGTCGCCACCTTCGCCGGTGCGATGGTGCTGGCCTGGAGCGCCCTGGCCGTTCCCGACCCCACCGTGCGGCAGTTGGCCGTCGTCCTGCTGATCGGCCTGCTCGGCGTGACAGCCATCAGCGCCATGCAGCTGCGCCACCTGCTCAGGCGCCCGGTCGTGGCGGAGGACGAGGAGTCGCTGACCGCCGACGTCATCATGCGCGTCGAGGACGCCCGCGACCTCACCACGCCGAGCGTGCAGTGGTCGCTGCCCATGGTGCTGCTGTTCGGCACCGCGCCCGGCTGGTGGAGCGCCGCTGCGGTCGCCTACCTGATCCTGGGCCTGGTCGCGTGCGTCGCGCTCCAAGCCAGGACGCCGTCGAGCGCGACGGTGGCCCGGCGGGTGATGGACGTCCGATGATCGTCATCGACGCGGCCTCGCCGGTGCCGCCGTTCGAGCAGCTGCGAGCCCAACTCGCCCGGCAGATCCAGGATCGCACGCTGGCCGTGGGCACCCGCCTTCCGACCATCCGCCAGCTCGCGGCCAACCTTGGCCTGGCCGTGAACACGGTCGGCCGGGCGTACCGGGAGCTGGAGGAGGCGGGGCTGATCGAAACGCGCGGGCGGGCGGGTTCGTTCGTGTCGGCCGCCGGCGAGGACGGCCTGGAGCGGGCCCGCAGGGCCGCCGCCGACTACGCGGCCGTGGTCGCCAGCGTCGGCATCGACACGGGCGAGGCGATCCGCATCGTGCAGGCGGCGCTGACCTCTGGCACGGTGACACCGGCCTCGTCATGACGCGCCCCGGCCGTGGGGCCACGTCACCAAAGGAGCTGCCGATCAGAAAGCGTCCGCCGAAAAGGGGTGTCAGTGCGATGACGTCTGGCTCGGGTCCGTCTCGGCCTTGCCGGACAGGCGTCGCTGACGCAGGCAAGCCGTCCGCGTTGCCGTACGCGTGGAGAGGGCCCGCACGCCGCGGGTGAGCGGCGCACGGGCCCGGAGTCCATGAACGTGTGGCCGGGTCACGGTCCACGAGCATGGCCACCGGCGTCACCGAGGGAGGGTGGCTCGGCCGGCGAGCTTGTGCGGGCGCGGGGAGGTCCCGGCCCCGCGGCCCGGTCGGAGTCCCTGCGCGGCCGGAGGGCCGGTCGGGGATCCGGTGGGGACGGAGGGGCTCAGGGACGCAGCGCCGCGGCCTCGGCGGCGAGCTTCTCGATCCTCGCGAAGTCGCCCGCGGACACCAGGCTACGCGGTGTCAGCCAGCTTCCGCCCACGCACCCCACGTTGGACAGGGCCAGATAGGACAGCGCGCTCGCGGGGGTGATCCCGCCGGTGGGGCAGAACCGCACGTCGGGCAGCGGGCCGCTCAGCGCCTTGAGATAGGAGACACCGCCGGCCGGCTCCGCCGGGAAGAACTTCAGCTCGCGCACGCCGCGCTCGGCCAGCGTCATCGCCTCGGTGGCCGTGGCCACGCCCGGCAGGAACGGCACGCCCGAGGCGAGCATGGCCGCGAGCAGCCCGGGGGTGGTGCCGGGGGAGACGAGGAACCGGGAGCCCGCCGCGACCGCGGACTCCACGTCCTCCGGCGACCGCACCGTGCCCGCACCGATCACGGCCTCCGGCACCTCGGCGGCGATCCGCCGGATCGCGTCAAGGGCGGCCGGGGTGCGCAGCGTCACCTCGATCACCGGCAGACCGCCCGCCACCAGCGCCCGGGCGAGGGGGACGGCGCTTTCCGCGTCGTCGAGGACGACCACCGGGACGACCGGCGCGAGGTCGAGAAGGTTGCTCATCACAGCTCCACTTCGGGGAATCGTTGGGCGAGCCAGGCGGCCGCACCCGTCAGCGCCGGCTGCTCGGCGACGATCAGGGAGGTCGGGATCGCGGCGGCGTAGTCCGTCAGCGCCGGCGCGGTCGTCTCGAACCGGGCCCGGAACGCGCTGCCCGGGATGCGCGCGGCCAGCCGGGGCAATACGCCGCCGCCCAGGTAGACCCCGCCCCGCGCGCCGAACGTGAGGGCCACGCCACCGGCGAACCCGCCGAGCAGCGCGAGGAAGACCTCCACGGTCTCGACGCACAACGGGTCGTCCGACGAGGTGATCTGCGCCGCCGTCAGCCCGGACGCCGTCGTCCGGGCTCCCGTCGTCAGGGTATCCGCCGTCCGGGCCGTCTCGCGGGCGGTCTCTTCGGGAGCCGTCCGCGACCGAGTGCCCGGTGCGACCCCGCGTACCAGCGCGAGACCGCGGTGCAGGCGCGGCAGCCCGGTGCCCGACAGCAGGTGCTCGGCGTCCACGTACGGCAGGCCGTCGGCGCGCAGGGCCCGGACGATCTCCATCTCCAGGTCCGTCACCACCGGGACCGCCACGTGCCCGCCCTCGCCGGCCACGGGCAGCCAGCCCTCCTGTACGGGGACGAGCCCGGCCACTCCGAGCCCGGTGCCCGGGCCCAGCACGGCCTTCGGCAGGCCGGGCGGTGGCGGGGGGCCGCCGAGCGACACGAGATCGCCGCCCGCGAGGTGCGGCAGCGAGATCGCGAGGGCCTCGAAGTCGTTGAGGAGCACCGTACGCGGGATGCCCAGGTCGGTCACGGAACCCGACCATCCCGCGTTCGTCAGCCGGTACCGGTCCCTGTCGACCGGACCGGCGATCGCCAGGCACGCGGCCCCCGGCCGAACTCCGCCCGCATGTTCTGCGAGATAGGCGGCTACGGCATCGGCAAGGCCGAGATGCTGGGAAACGTCGAGTACGGTTACCGCCTCCGGCTGCCCTCCACGCCGGGTCACCAAACCGAACCGGGCGTTGGTGCCGCCCACGTCGGCGACCAGCCAGGGCAGGCTCACGCGGTGCCCCCGAAGACGCTCGCGCCGCGCTCGGCGGGGCCGACCGTACGGCGGAAGGAGGCGAACAGCTCGCGGCCGGTGCCGGTCCACTGCTCGTCGGTCAGGGGCGCGCCCTCGGGCACGCGTCCGGTGAGGTCGGCGAGCACGGTGAGCGTCCCGGCGGTGGAGTCGAGGCGCACCACGTCGCCGTCGCGCAGCAGCGCGATCGGCCCGCCGTCGGCGGCCTCGGGAGAGAGGTGGATCGCCGCGGGGACCTTCCCCGAGGCGCCGGACATGCGGCCGTCGGTCACGATCGCGACCTTCTGGCCGCGGTCGAGCAGCACGGCCAGCGGCGGCGTGAGCTTGTGCAGCTCCGGCATGCCGTTGGCGCGGGGGCCCTGGTAGCGGACGACCGCGACGAAGTCCCGCCCGTTCAGCTCGCCCCGGTCGAACGCGGCGAGCAGGTCGAGCTGGTCGTCGAACACCAGGGCCGGGGCCTCGATGACCAGGTGCTCGGGCTTGACGGCGGAGACCTTGCTCACCGCGCGGCCCAGGTTGCCCGACAGCATGTGGATGCCCCCGTCGGGGGAGAACGGCTCGGCGACCGGCCGCAGGACGTCGGGGTCGGAGCTGGGCTCGGTCCGCTCCTCCCACACCAGCGCGCCCTCCTTCAGGGCGGGAGCCGTACGGTAGTGGCCGAGGCCGCGCCCGGCCACGGTCAGCACGTCGGCGTGGAGGAGCCCGGCGTCCAGCAGCTCGCCGATGAACACCGCCATGCCGCCCGCGGCGTGGAAGTGGTTCACGTCCGCCTGGCCGTTGGGGTACATCCGGGTGATCAGCGGCACGACCTTGGACAGGGCGGCCATGTCATCCCAGGTCAGGGTGATCCCGGCGGCGGCCGCCATCGTGACCAGGTGCATCGTGTGGTTGGTGGAGCCGCCCGAGGCGAGCAGCGCGACGACCGCGTTGACGATGGCCTTCTCGTCCACGACCTCGCCGAGCGGGGTGTACTCCTCGCCGTGCGGGCCGATCTCCACGGCCCGCCGCGCGGCCGCCCGGGTCAGCGCCCGCCGCAGCTCGGTGTGCGGGTTGACGAACGTCGCGCCCGGCAGGTGGAGCCCCATGACCTCCATCAGGAGCTGGTTGGAGTTGGCGGTGCCGTAGAAGGTGCAGGTGCCGGGGGAGTGGTAGGAAGCCGCCTCGGCGTCGAGCATCTCGCCGCGGCCGATCTTGCCCTCGGCGAAGGCCTGCCGGGCCCGGGCCTTGACCTTGTTGGGCAGGCCGGAGGTCATCGGCCCGGCGGGCACGAACACGGCCGGTAGGTGGCCGAAACGTAACGCGCCGACGAGCAGCCCCGGGACGATCTTGTCGCAGACCCCGAGCAACAGGGCCGCGTCGAACATGTCGTGCGACAGCGCGATCGCGGTCGCCATGGCGATTAGGTCGCGGCTGTAGAGGGACAGCTCCATGCCCGCCCGGCCCTGGGTCACGCCGTCGCACATCGCGGGCACGCCCCCCGCCACCTGCGCGACGCCGCCCGCCTCACGGACCGCCCGCTTGAGCTCCGCCGGGTAGGTCTCGTACGGCTGGTGCGCCGACAGCATGTCGTTGTACGACGTCACGATGGCGACGCCGGGCTTGGCCGCGCCCCGCAGGTCGAGCTTGTCCTCGGCCGGGGCGGCGGCGAAGCCGTGGGCCAGGTTGGCGCAGGCGAGCCGCCCCCGGGCCGGCCCCCGCTCGCGCAGTTCGGCCCCGGCACGGCGCACCCGCTCCAGGTAGGCCCGGCGGGTGTCGCGGCTGCGCGTGACGACACGGTCGGTGACCTCGGAAACCACGGGGTGAACCACGGGGGAAACCACGGGGTCAGTCACGGAAGGTCCTCCTCGTGCCGGGCGCGGCCGCTGCGGCGGGTCCTGCTTTCGCCGGCGCCCCCTGGCACCGGCGGGTCCATCTCGTGCCCTTGCCCGCTGTCGGGGCGAAGGCGTCGATCTGGCACAGGAGGGACAGTATCGGGAAGTTATGCCACTTATCAAGCCTAGTTTTGTAACTCAGAATGAATAAGTCATTGAACTTCGGTGAGCACGTGTGCTTCACTTCTGCTTGATGTCACGTTTAGCCACTCCTGGTGAAGTCCTCCAGCTCATCCGCAGCGGGGAGGCGGTGACGCGCGCCGACATCGGCCGCGTGACCGGCCTGTCCCGGCCGGCCGTCGCGCACCGCGTCTCCGACCTGCTCCAGCGCGGGCTGATCGTGGAGGACGCCGAGGGACCGTCCACCGGGGGCCGCCCGCCCATGCGGCTGCGGTTCCACGCCGGTGGGGGAGTCGTCCCGGTGGCCTCACTCGGTGCCCGCCGCACCCAGATCGCGATCTGCGACCTCGCGGGGGAGGTGCTGCACCGCACCGACATCGACATCGACGTCGAGGAGGGCCCCGGCGTCGTGCTCCCCCTGCTCATGGACACCTGGGAGAAGCTGCTGGACGGCCGTGACGACGTGGCCGGCATCGGCCTCGGCGTCCCCGCCACCGTGGAGTTCGCGGCGGGACGGGTCGAAAGCGCCCGCGTCATGGCGAGCTGGACCGGCGTGGTGATCCCGCCCGTCATCGCCGAGAGGTTCGGCGTGCCGGTGCTCGTGGACAACGACGTGAACGTCATCGCGATGGGCGAGCACCGGAGCGTCTACGCCGCCGAGCTCGACGACCTGCTGTTCGTGAAGGTCTCCACCCGGATCGGCGCGGGGGTGATCTCCGGCGGGGGCATCCTGCGCGGCGCGCTCGGCGCGGCCGGGGAGATCGGCCACATCCCGGTGCGGGACGGCGGCGGTGTGCTGTGCCGCTGCGGCAACCTCGACTGCGTCGACTCGGTCGCCAGCGGTACCGCGATCCTCCGCGACCTGCGCGCCAAGGGCCGCGACGTCGCGTCCCTCGCCGACGTGACCGCCCTGGTGCGGGCGGGCGACGCCGAGACCATGGCCGTCGTACGGCAGGCGGGCCGCTGGCTGGGCGAGGTCATCTCCGGCGCGGTCAACCTGCTCAACCCCTCCGTCGTGGTCCTCGGCGGCGACGTCGCCGAGATGTTCCAGCCGCTGGTGTCGGGCGTACGCGAGATCGTCTACCGGCGCTCCACCCAGCTCGCCACCCGCAGCCTGCGCATCGAGCGCGGCCGGCTCGGGCCGGGCGCCGGGATCACCGGCTGCGCCCTCATGGTCCTCGACCACGTGCTGTCCGCCCAAGCCGTCGACGCCGGCCCCCGCTGAGCCCCGCCGCGCTGATTCCTGTCACCCGGTGAGCCACGGCGCGGCCCGCCGCCCGCCCGCTGATCATCGTGTGCTCGCCGCCACGCCGGCTCCGCTACCCGTTGAGCAAGCCGCTTTCCCCTCATCCCGCCGGGGCGGGACACGGCGGCGGGCGCTTCGAGCCGGGCACGCCCGGTTCGGCTCCTCTGATCGGCCGGTACGGCTCCGCCAGGTGGCCCGTCCGGCCGCCCCGGTAGATGAGAGTGGCCGGGCCGAGCGGTCACCACATCGCGCCCATGGGCGGAGGCCGCGCACTCCACTGATCCACCACGGTGGGAGTCGTCGTGCGACCGCCGTCGAAAGGTCACGCCGTGGAACACGCGCAATCTCCCGCCGAGTCGCTTCGCCGCCCGCCGGGCGGTTCGCCCTCGCCGATGTCCTCCTCGTCGCCCGGGGGTGCGAGATGTCCCCGGAGGTGAGGCGCCGCCGGTTGGCGCGGATCGCGGTCCGCGCCCTCCTCGCGCTGGTCCTGCTCGCCGTCCTCGCGACGGTGGGGACGTTCGCCGCCGTCAACCGGGGCGGCCGGCGCCAGACGGAGGCGCGACTCGGGGCCGATCCCCGGCTCGACGCGCCGGACACGTTCCCGATCCCGAAGGTCGAGGCGCCCGACGTCGTGGGCTGGCCCGCAGGCGTGACGCCCACCGCGCCCGAGGGGTTCGCCGTCACCCGGTTCGCGGGCGGGCTGGACCACCCCCGCTGGCTCTACCGGCTTCCCGGCGGCGACGTGCTCGTCGCCGAATCCGCCACCTCGCCGAAGCCCGCCGAGTCGGTCGTGATGGGCGTCCTGTCCTGGCTACGCCGCAACGACGGCGCGACACGGGAACGGAGCGCGAACCGGATCACCTTGCTGCGCGACACCGACGGCGACGGCGTCGCCGATTTCCGCAGCACGTTCCTAAAGAACCTCAACCAGCCGTTCGGCATGGCCCTGCTGAGGGCGGCGCCGCCGTACGCGGTCGAACCGGACGCCCGGCCGGGCACCGAGGTCGCGTTCTACGTCGCCGGCACCGACGGCGTGTGGCGTTTCCCGTACCGGCTCGGCGAGACCCGGATCACCGCCCCGGGACGGAAGATCCTCGATCTGCCGGCCGGAGGCTACAACAACCACTGGACCCGCAACCTGTTCGCCGCCGCCGACGGCTCCACGCTGTACGTCACGGTCGGGTCCGGAAGCAACGCGGGCGAACACGGCCTGGAGGCCGAGCGCGGGCGCGCCGCCGTGCTCCAGGTCGATCCCGATGGAGGCGGCGCACGCGTCTACGCGTCGGGGATCAGGAACCCCAACGGCCTCGGCCTCCAACCGGCCACCGGCACGCTCTGGGCGGTCGTCAACGAACGCGACGTCCTCGGCGACGACGTGTCCCCCGACTACCTGACGAGGGTCCGCGACGGCGACTTCTACGGCTGGCCGTGGAGCTACTGGGGCCACCACGTCGACGACCGGGTGACGCCCGCGCGCCCGGACCTGGTGGCCAGGGCGCTGCGCCCGGACTACTCGCTGGGCGCCCACACCGCCCCCCTGGGGCTGGCCTTCTCCACGGGCACCGCGTTTCCCCCGGCCTACCGGGGCGGTGCGTTCATCAGCGAGCACGGGTCGTGGAACCGGGGCGATCCCGTCGGCTACAAGGTCGTCTACGTGCCGTTCGCCCACGGCATGCCCAGCGGCAGGCCACGGGACTTCCTCACCGGCTTCAAGCCCGACCCCGGCGGCAGCATGACGTACGGACGCCCTGTCGGGGTCATCCTCGACAGGGCCGGGGGCCTGCTGGTCGCCGACGACGCGGGCGACACCGTGTGGCGCGTGCGCCACGCGGATGACACCGTCTGGACCGCGACCCGGTGGAGGTGACGCTCCGAGAGGCCGGTCAGCGGCCGTGCCCCCGACGACCACGTGTCGGCCGGCCTGGTCCGGAGCCCGCTCCCCGGGATCGTCACTCGGAGAAGCCGGCGCGCCTGAGTCGTTCGATCATCTCGTCCATGGTCCTCGGTTCGAGCCAGGCGGCCGTGCTGCCTCCCCGTAGCGGTTCCCGCCCGCCGACGAGAGTCCTCTCGGATCCCAGCCGCACCAGGCCGGGATCTTCGAGGACGAGCCCCTGAGGAGGAATACTCATGATCTTCGCGCCCGGAGGAAGCGGATCGCCGGGCGCGTGGACGGTCTGCTCGTACGCCGGGCGTTCCCGGGGGAACACCAGCACCCGCGTTCCCGCCGGGATCGCCCTCTCGAAGTCCGCCACGGACTTGTCCAGCCTCCACAGCTCGGGTGGAAGCGCATCGTCGCGGATGACGGCGCCCTGGTCGAACTCGATGAAGACGACGCCGTCGCGGATGGACGCGGCCGACCTGACCCCCTTCAGAGGAGTGGTGATCCGCACCCGCATGAGGACGCGATAGTCGAGCGGGCCGCCGGGGTAGCTGTCGAGTGCCGGGCCCTGCTGCCAGCCGTCCACACTGCCCGCCGCGACGATAGGTCGTCGCGCGGCGAGAGCTTCGGGAGAAGGCACCGGGTCGTAGTCCATTCCGCTCTGACGGAGCGGCGACAGATCCAGCGTGCCGTTGACCGGTTCCGTGGCCGTCCGCGCCGGGCCGGGGGCAGGCCCGTGAGGGACCGCGTCGTTCGCCGGGGCGGCGCACGCGCCAAGGGGCAGCATGGCCGCCAGCAACAGGGCTCCGCGACGGGTCATCCGTCTCCGTCCTCTCCGTCGGTTCGGCACGCGCCGGCAGGGGTTTACGTGATCATCGCGCACTCCCGTGCGCCGCGCACCGGCACCGCGAGACCACCGCGCGAGGGTCCCAGCCCGGCCATGCCGCGGGGAAACGGAGATGTCGGCCGGTGGCACTAGGCTCTGTGGCGATCTTCCCTCCCTCCAGGAGTCCTTCGTGCGTGAACGTGTCCGCCGTGTGGTCGAGTCGCCGCGGTTCCAGCAGGTGATCACCGTGGTGATTCTGCTCAACGCGGCCACGCTGGGCGTCGAGACCTCGGCCGTGGCCGTCGCCCGCTACGGCACGGTCCTGCACGTCGCCGATCACGCCGCGCTCTACGTCTTCGTCGCGGAGATCCTCGCCAAGGCGTACCTCTACCGGTGGCGCTTCCTCCGCGACCCCTGGAACGTCTTCGACACGCTGATCATCGGTATCTCGTTCCTCCCCACCGCGGGCGGGCTGTCGGTGCTGCGGGCCCTGCGCGTGCTGCGGGCGCTGCGGCTGATCTCGGTGGTGCCGTCGCTGCGGCGGGTGGTCTCCGCGCTGCTCACGGCGATCCCCGGGATGACCTCGATCGTGGTCCTGCTCGGCCTCGTGCTGTACGTCGCCGCCGTGATGGGCACCAAGCTGTACGGCGCCTCCGCACCCGAATACTTCGGCGACCTGCCGACCTCGCTGTTCACCCTGTTCCAGGTCATGACCGGGGACGGCTGGTCGGACATCAACCGTGAGGTCATGGACACCCACCCCTCCGCCTGGATCTACTTCGTGGTGTTCGTGCTGATCTGCACGTTCGTCGTGCTCAACCTCTTCATCGCGGTCGTGGTCAGCGCGATGGAGGAGGAGAGCCAGGAGGAGCGCAGGGCCGAGCGGCGGGAGGACGGAGAGGTGCTGGCCGAGATGGCCGCCCTCCGCGCCGAGATCCAGGGCCTGCGTCAGGCCATCACCGACCGCGTCCCCTCCTGACGGAATCCGGCCGCGGTTCCGACGCCTGATAATCGTCACGGCGCGGGTCTGCCGGGTGAGGTGCCAGCGCGTCGGTGGGAGAAGGCGACGATCACCGCGATCAGCACGGTGCCTGCCCAGACGGAGATCAGCACCCGCCCGGTGCGCTCGTCGGACGGTGCCGAATCCATGGGTGACGGCGGATCGTTCTGGTTCAGGAGAGGCCGTACCTGGCCCTGATGTCCCTGGCCTGTTCGGTGGTGACCTCGGACGGGGTGTTGGCCAGAGCGCGCCGCAGGTCGGACAGGACGGCGTCGGCGCAGCCGCGGACGCGGGTGCGATGGAGGGTCAGTTGTTCGTCGAACCGCTGCGCGGCCGGCCCCGTCCACACGCGCCCGGAGTGGAAGGCGCGGCACTGCCTTTCGAAGTCGTTCGTGACCTCCGTGAGCATCGGCTCCGCGGTACGCAGCGTTTCGCGGAGAGCCACATAAAGCGGATTGGGCACGAGTTCGGCCACGCCAGTCAGCCCTTTCCGGCGGACGGGGTTGGGGCGGGTGTGCCGGCCGAGGTGATCAGCTTCGGCGCGATCAGCTTCATCAACGCCACCACATCGGCCTCGTTGTCCCGCCCCTCGACGCCTCTGTCCAGCCTGACGATGAGTAGCGCAGTGCCCCGGGCGATGGTCGCGTGCGCGGAGGCGTGTTTGCTGAACGGGTCCTTGCCGTAGTAACCGATGGCTCCGGGCATGATCGACGGCAAGGGGGAGGCGCCGATTCGCAGCTGATCTTTGACTCTTTCTTCAGTTCCCATGGGGACCAAGATGATCTGCAGAACCTTCATTCGGTCGCCGTTTCGTTGGTACACGGCGCAGTTTCCATCGCCAAGGCCGCTGGGGCGGTCGAAGTTGAAATAACCACTCACCAGCGGATCGCGTTCTCCGGTCATCAACTCGACGGCCTTGAGCGGAACCAGATGACAAATGTACGGCGGGGCGGCGACTGTCGGTAGTGGCGTTCGGTCGACTTTGGCTTCCCCGTGTTGGCAGGCGGCAGCAAGGGCAAATAAGCAGATGAGTCCTACCGCTCTGACAGCCCGTGACATTGCTATCATTTGAACTCGGTGAAAGCTTGGGTATAACTCTGGTTCAGGTGATCGAGGAGTTGTCTCCAGCGCTTTCCTATCAGATTCTCGTCGCGAAGCCAGCGTTTGTAGGCGTCGAGTCGTTGCTGCCCGACCGCAGTACCGTCACTTGTTCTGTCGATCATCTCATCCCTGCTCATGATGGTCCGGCCGTCCTTGAGGAAATTATTGGGGCTGTCGCGCGGATCCTCGCTGTGCTTGAATTCCTTGAGTGCGGCCCACGGGTGAGTCCGCGCGGGCGGGTCCGAGGGGCCGAAAAGCTCGTGCTTGAGCATCGCCTGCACGGTGAGATCCTCAAGGAGTTCCCGGGTTTTGACCACCGCGAGATTGGCTTTCGGTTTGGCCTCGTCCTCGAAATCCCCTGTCGCGCTGTCTTCTATTCGCCCGGTCCATGCGCCTGCGATACCGGCCACGACCGGCCATACCCCTGATTGCGGTATCGCGAGGCCGGTGTTGGCGATGGCGGTTAGGATCTTCAGGTTCCTTTCCTGAGCTTCGTCGAGATCCTTGCCCTGCTCTATTCTGGCCAACCCGGCCGCATCTGTGATCAAGCCGAAGCCAGATCCGATCCACTGGGTCTGTGTTGAGAGCGTCTCATCACGCTGGTTGAGGGCCATCTCGGCGGCGCCGTGATCGAGGAGTTTTTTGGCGAATGCCGTCTGGGCTGTCGCGACTGTGCTGAAGGCCGTGGGGTCGACGAATGCCTCGGTCATCACCGCAAGGAGTGCTTCCCTCGTGACGCGTAGGCCCCATGGAACCGGTCCGGGAATGCTGGGATCATCGGTATGCCCAACGCCAGGCACGATCGTGTCACCGGAATCAGAGGTAACGCGATTCACGTCGAGGATGTAGCCGGCGAGGATTTTGGCGGTGGTGGTGGGCGGAACGGAGGGCGGGAGGCCCTTGGAGATCCGCTCGGCTTCCAGGTGGAGGAACCGGGAGGCCAGCAGGGCGGAGAGGTATCCGCGCGAAGGCTGCTCCTTCGAGCCGTCGTGGTCGCGGAAGGTGAGCATGGCGGCCTCCAGCGCCCTGCCCAGCGCCGCGCCGTCGTCCGGCATGTACGGCCACCTCAGGTAGCGTTCCAGCGCCTTGGGATCACCCAGGAAGAAATCCTGAGCCGCTACGGGATCACGGGCGAGGGCCTCCATGAGGGTCTTTCTGATGGCGGGTTCGCCGGACATCGCCGCCATGTGCTTGTCGATCTGCCTGGCCACCGCCACAAGGAAGGCGGAGGCGAAGGTGCCGTGCTTGAGCGCCAGCGCCAGGGCGTAGGCCGGACGCCAGTCGACGATGGCCTTGTCGAGCGCTCCCGTGAGCTCGTCCCGGTAGGCCGGCGCCAGGCGTGGGCTCGCGGTGCCGAGGGTCGCGCCGAGGGCCTTCTGCAACCGCTGCATGGTCGCGTCATCGGTGTGCTCGACGGTTTTCACCAGTAGATCGCGAAGCCGCGCGGCGCCCAGTGTGGTCATCAGCGCCAGGGCGAAGGCCGAATCCCCCGTGCGCTTCTCCAGTGCCGCCACGGTCTTCGCGTCGATCTCGCCGTTCCCGGCCGTCTCGGTGAGCTTGCCGGCCGCCGCGTACACATCGGGATCCCGGCCGGCTTCGCCGTACAGCTTCTCGTCGAAGGCGGCCAGGCCGGCCGGGAGAGCGGAGGAGGCCGCCCACTCGCCGTGCTCGGCGCGGATCGTGTCGCCGCGCCGCCGCAGGTCGGGGCGTGTGCTCTGGATCCAGCCCTGCGCCTCACGCAGGGCGCCCAGCCGGGAGGTGTCCAGGTCGAGCCGCTGCAACATGCCGCGGATCCTCGGCTCGGCGCGGCCGATGGAGTCCTGCGCCCGGCCGAGTCCGCGCTCGAAGTCGTCCATCGCGGCGGGGTCGATCCCGGCGAAGCCCCCGCCGCGGTTGACCCAGCCCTCGGGTGGTGGCGTGGGTTCCGGCCGGCCGGGAGCGACGGCGCCCGCCGGCGAGGTGGGCGTGGCCGGCGGCTGCGTGGGCGCCGCTTCGGGACTCGGCGACGGGACAGGAGCCGAAGCGTTGGGAGAAGACTGAGCCGACGCCGACGGGGGAGCAGGAGCTGATGCCGGGCTCGGTGACGGCCGGGAATCACCTGATGAAAGGGTCATACAGCCCGGACTCCCCCTGACGTCGGTGACAGACGGCGACTCAGGCAGCAAGATTATTTACGATGTGGTCATCTCGTAAACATGACCGCTCATCCGGAATGCCCGGTCATTCACTACAACACACTCACACATTCTCTCGTACGCTCTGCTCACCGCCAAGAGGATCGGCGACCTGCCGCTCCAAGTAATCGGGTCGAGCCGCTTGCCGGATTCGCGTCCCATTCCGACCGGTGGATTGTCAATCCGGGTGGGAAGTAATCATGAAAACGACCGACCCTTTCCATGGGCTCTGTAGCGGCGGAAAGCGTGCCCGACCAGGCCTCCAACGGTGGCGCGCCGAGGTTAGACTCCGCGCATGCGGCTTCCGACGGACGCGGAGATCCGTGCACTGCACGAGAGACACGCGCCCTCGGAGGAGGCGTTCGAGCTCGTCCACACGCACTGCGAGATCGTCTGCGCGATCGCCCTGCGACTGGCCGACCGCGCCGGGCTCGACGTCGACGCCGAGCTGGTGCGGGCCGGAAGCCTCCTGCACGACATCGGCGTCTACCGGCTCTACGACGAGGACGGACGGCTCGATCACGCGGGTTACGTGCGCCACGGGATCCTCGGGCACGAACTGCTCCGAGGGGAGGGACTGCCCGAGAGCCTGTGCCGGTTCTGCTCCCACCACACCGGTGTGGGGATCAGCCGGGAGGACGTGCTGCGACAGGGGCTGCCGCTGCCGCCCCGCGACTACCTCGCGGGGTCGGCCGAGGAGGAGCTCGTGATGTTCGCCGACAAGTTCCACAGCAAGACCGACCCGCCGAGGTTCGTCACCGCCGACGCCTACGCGGCCCATGTCCGCCGGTACGGCGAGGACAAGGCCGAGGTCTTCGCGTCGATGTGCGCGGTCTACGGCGTTCCCGACCTGGAGCCCCTCGCCGCCGCGTACGGCCACGAGGTCGTCTGACCCGAGGCGCGAGGACGCCGGGGGAGCTGCGGCGAGAGGACTACGGGGTGAGAACGATCCGGCCGAACACCTCACCGGCGTCCATCTTGGAGTGCGCCGACACGGCTTGTTCCAGCGGCAGCACCTCGTGCACCACCGTGCGCAGCTCGCCGCGGCTCACGGCGGCGAACTGCCCGGCCCGTACGGCGTGCCGGTCGGGCGCGGCGACGGTGTCGGCGCTGAAGGTGGCGAAGGACGTCGACTTCCGGAACGCCGCCATCATCGTCGTGCCGAAGTCCGCCGGCGGCTGCCCTCCGACGACGCCGACGACGACCATGCGGCCGTTCGGGTTGAGCATGTCGAGGAAGGAGGGCAGGTCCGGGCCGGCTACGACGTCGATGACGACGTCGTAGCCGGTGGGCGCGTACGCGCCTCCGTCGCCGGAGCGGTCCAGCACGTGGGTCGCGCCGAGCGCGCGCAGGCGCTCGCCGCGCTCGACCGACGAGGTCGTGACCGCCACCGCGCCGGCGCCGCCGCGTGCCGCGAGCTGGACCGTCATGATCCCGATGCTGCCGGCCGCACCGCGCACCAGCACCGACTCGCCGGGCGCGAAGCGGGCATGCGAGAGGCCGAAGTGGGCCACCACACCGGAGCTCCCCAGCGTCACCGCGTCGGCGGCGGACAGGCCGGCGGGGAGGGGGACGATCTCGTCGACCGGGGCGACCGCCTGCTCGGCGTAGCCGCCGCCCAGCCCGGTGAACGCCCACACCCGCTGACCGATCCATGAGGTGTCGACGTCTTCGCCCACGGCGATCACGGTGCCCGCCACCTCGCTGCCGGGGATGTGGCCCTTCGTGAAGCCGTAGGCGGCCAGAGCGCCGCGCCGGATCACGGCGTCGACGCCGCCGACGCCGATCGCCTCCGTGGCGATCAGCACCTGCCCGGCGGCCGGCGCCGGGGCGGTCCGGTCGATGAGCGCCAGGCCTTCCGGACTTCCGAACTCCCGGATCTCGACTGCCAACACTGTCATCTCCACCTTCTGGGACCGGCCCGATGCTGGGCCTGCTCGACGACGCGCGAGGCGTCCGTGCTCCCGGACCGTAACGGACGCCGCCGTCCGCTTGGCTAAAGTGAGAGCGGTGACCGACCCTCCGCCTCACATCCTGCGGTCCGACGCCCTGGACAACCGTGAGCGCATCCTCGGCGCGGCCCGCGAGCTGTTCGCCGCCGAAGGTCTGGACGTCCCGATGCGGGAGATCGCCCGGCGCGCCGGTGTCGGCCCTGCCACCCTGTATCGCCGTTTTCCGACGAAGCAGACGCTGGTCGTCGAAGCGTTCGTAGACGAGATGCGCGTGTGCCACGCCATCGTCGAGGAGGGGGGTGCGGATCCGGACCCGTGGCGCGGCTTCCGCGTGATGATCGAGAAGATCTGCGACCTGCACGCACGCAACCGGGGCTTCACCGACGCCTTCATGTCGGCCCATCCCGGCGAGGTGGATCTCGCGGCGAGCCGTCAGCACACGCTGAGCGCGCTCGCCGAACTCGCCCGCCGCGCCAAGGACACCGGCCGTCTGCGCTCCGACTTCGTCCTGGACGACCTGATCCTCATGCTCCTGGCCCACCGGGGCGTTCACGCCACGTCGGCGGCCGCCCGGGTCGCTGCCTCCCGGCGCTTCGCCCGGCTCATGATCCAGGCGTTCCAGGCCGTTCCGGAGCGATCACCGCTGTCGGGGTAGCGCGCCCGGCGCGCCGCGCGAGGACGCCGCCTGCGTCCTCGCGAGGAGCCGGTCGACCTGGTCCTCCAACGGGGGCGCGCCGAGGCGGTTGTCGATCTCGTCGTACGGCACGACGGGCGGTTCGTCGACCCTGATCGCGCGCAGGTAGTCGGCGAACCGCTCCAGCTTCTGCCCGTCCCTGGCGAGTCCCCGGCGCACCAGCCGCTCGCGCAGCGTGGGGCCGTCCGAGCGGACCCAGAGGAGGCGCACCTCCGGGCCGCCCAGGGCCTCCACCCACGCGTGCCAGCGCGCCGCGTCGTGCACCTGCGAGGTGAAGGGGCCGCCCAGCATGACCGGGCAGCCGTGGGAGCGGATCTCCCGGGCGGTCGCCGTCATGCCGTCGTATTCGAACCGCTTGACGTGCTCGTCGTACCACGGCCCCTCGCGCTCGCCCGGCGGCCTGCCGTACGCGGCGAGGGTCGCCTCGACGAAGCCGCCGTACATCGTGTCCTTGTCGAGCAGCGCCGGGACGGGGTCGAGGCGGGCCAGCAACAGGTCGCAGACCGTCGACTTGCCCGACCCCGGCGGTCCCGACACGATCCAGACGGCGCCGGTCATCGCGGCGGGCCGTAGGGCTCGATCGGTGGGTCGGAGTACGGCCCGCCGTCCGCCCGCGGATGGTCCCCGCCGCGCGGTCCGGCGCCGGTGTCGCCCACCCGCCGTCCCGCGCTCTCCGTCACCCGCAGGACGTACAGGTTCCTGCGGGGGTCGATCGGCACGAGGCCGTACGCGGTGTCGACCTCGTCCTCGGCGAGCTCGAGGTGCCGCATGGCCGACTCCAGGGTCGCGGGTGCGGGCAGTCGCACGGTGATGAGCACATCGGCCACGGGGCCGCCCTCCCCTGTCGTGTACGACGCCGCCCGGCTCAGCCGACAGGCGGCTTCTCAGGCGGCCTTCGCCGTCCGAGTGGCTTTCAGGCGGCCTTGGCCGCCCGGCGGCGCAGCGCGGCGATGACGCCGGCGGCGTCGACCACGCCGTACCCGTAGTCGTGGTCATACCCTACGGCACTGCGGTCGTCGGCCGTTCGCCGCAGCAGGGTCCTGAGCTGGGCCGGCGAGAGCGTGGTCGACGGCCACCGGGTGCGGACGGCGGCGACCAGCCCCGCCGCGACGGGACACGCCGCCGAGGTGCCGGAGTCGGGCTCGGTGTCGCCGAGCGCGCCCGAACCGGTGAAGTGGGTGTAGGCGCAGAGATCCGGCTTGCGCGCGGCCAGCCGCCCGGGGCCCTGGGAGGAGTAGCCGACGCGCGACCCGGCGGTGTCGATCCCCCCGATCGACAGGGCGCGCGGGTGGGAGTTGGCCCCCACGATGGGCCGGTCCGGGTAGGCGCACCTGCTGTCGCGGCACTGCGTGCCGCAGTTGCCCGCGGCGAACAGGATGTCCGCCCCCGCCTCGGCCAGGCTGCCCACGATGAGGTTGAACGGATGGGCGGGGTTGTCGGAATAGTTGCCGGGGTGGCCGGGCGGGAAGTCCCAGCGCGGCGAGAACGACCCCCAGCTGTTCGTCACGACGAGCGCCCGGGACTCGGCCGGCTGGGCGTCGAGGACCTCGCGCAGGTGCGCGTAGGCGGCGATCGCGTCGGACAGCAGGCCGTCGAGCGTCGACCCGCCCTGTCGTCGCGACAGCAGCACGGGCACGTCCACCAGGGACGCGTTCGGCGCGGCGATGAGCGCGTCGAAGGCGCACATCGAGCCGTGGTCGACGGCGAAGGCCCCCGGTGTCCCGGACACGCTCTTGGGGTTCCAGCTGCGCTCGTGGTCGACGGTGACCTCCCGGCCGCGGGCCGCCGAGACGTACGCCGCGTTGATGCCCGTGTCGATGACCGCGAGCGGGACGCCGGAGCCGTCCAGGCCCTCGGCCGCGAGATCGGGCAGGCGCAGCAGCCGCTCGACGTCGTGCCAGTCGCCCACGGGAGGGTCGCCTGCGCAGGTGAGCGTGGTCTCGATGGCCGGGTCGGCGTACACGGCGACCACGTCGCGCCGGGTCGCCGGCAGCAGCGCGATCCTGCTGGTGAGCTCGTCGTCGGCGATCTCCCCGCGCACCACGACGGAGGCGTCCTGCGGCGCCATGGAGAAGACCAGAGGCTGGTTGAGCGAGAGCGGGTCGCCGCCGGGGACCGCGGGCATCGGACGGGGCACGGCCACCGGGGCGTACGCGTGGTCGATGACGATCCCGGGCAGATCGTCGGCCACGTCGGAGGCCGAGGACGGGACCGACGGGTCGGCGACGGCGGCGACCAGATCGGGGGACGGACGCAACTGGATGAGTACGCGCACGACGGGTCCACTTCGTGTGACGGGGTGGATACGTTACGTGACAACCCTGCTGCATGCCAGCGGCGCCGTCCACGGCTTCGCGGGAAATCCTCAGCAGTGCGCGGTCAGAAGCCGCACAGCTCCGCCAGGCTCTTGGCGGCCTTGTCGTTGGGGGTGGGGGTCTTCTTGCCGCCCGCGTCGGCCAGAAGCGGCGTACGGGACGGCGACGGGGTGGACGAGGGCGTGGAGGAGGATGCGCCGGGCGAACCCGAGGCGGACGCGGAGGCCGTGCCGGCCGTGCCGGCCGTGCCCATGGGGGAGGCCGTCGCCGCGATGGGGGCCTGGTCGGCCATGGACTCGCGGATCGCCTTCTTCGTGAGCTCCCTGATCTTGTCCCAGTCCGGGTTGCCGGTGTAGATGAGCGGCGGCACGAACTGGAGACTCGTGATCTTGGCGCTGCGCACCTTCATGCCGAGCGGCACGAGGTGCTCCAGCAGGTCGCGGGGGATGTCGGTGCGGAACATGTGACGGGCCGCGGTGGCGATCCTGGTGAAGTTCGCGAGGACCTTGGACGGGGTCGCCTGCTGGGCGAGCGCGCCGATGACGCACCGCTGGCGGGACATCCGGGAGAAGTCGTCGCTGTCGACCCGGGAACGGCCGTACCAGAGCACCTCCTCGCCGCTCAGCCTCCGGTAGCCGGCCTTGATGGTCCCGGCCGTGCCGAAGTGGCCGCCCCACTTGATGTCCCGCTCGACCCGGATGTCGAGGCCGCCCAGGGCGTCGATCATGGCTGCGAAGCCGAACATGTCGACCATGGCGTAGTAGTCGATGTGCAGGCCGAGCGTGTAGCCGATGGCGTCCTTCAGCGCCTGCGAACCCTTGTTCTTGCCCCCCATGACCTGCGGGTTGTTGTCGGCGTAGTACCAGACCGAGTTGAGCAGGCCCTGACCTTCGTCGTTGAAGCCGTTGGGGAACACCTTGTGCAGGGGGCTGGTGGCGGGGAAGCGGACGTATTGCAGGTTGCGCGGCAGGCTGAACAGGACGGTGTTGCCGGTCGCGATGTTCACGCTCGCCACGGTCATCGAGTCGGTGCGCACCCCGACGCGGTTGCCCGCCGCGTCCCCGCCGACCAGCAGGAAGTTGACGCGCTTGCGGCCGTCCCAGGGGTCCTCGGCCCGGATGGGGGAGGGGGTCGTGCCCTCGACCGGGGCCATCACCGCGTCGAGGGTCTGGCTCGCGGTCCTGATATAGCCCGCGGTGACCGCGAACGGCGCCATCACCGACACGCACAGCACGCCGGCGACGATCCCCGCCACCACCTGCCCGGTCTGCGACAGCCGCTGCGGGCGGAGCGCCACGAAGGACAGGACCACCAGCGCGAACCAGGCGAGCGCGCAGACGGCCGCGCCCACCATGATGGCCGTGAGCGTGCTGGGGCGCACCACCGCGCCCGCGTTCCCCATCAGCCGCAGGCCCACGACCACCAGCGCGACCAGGGCGGCGCCGAACGTCACGAGCAGGGCGATCCCGGTCCGGCGGTGGCCCGCCCGCAGGTGGGCCGCGCCGGGCACCAAGGCCGACAGCGCGGTCCAGCCGATGAGGGAGACGGGGGTCAGCGGCGGCCCGTAGCGCGGCCCACGGCCCCGCGGCCTCGGTCGCGGAGCCGGGTGGGAACCGCCGGGGGCGCCAAAAGCTCCGGGGGTTTTGGGGGCTCCAGGGCCCCCGGGGCCTTGGGGAGTTCCGGAGCCTTGGGGAGTTTGGGGGGCTTGGGGGCTTCCCGGGGCGTCCTTCCGGGGCCCTGGGACCGTCTCGTCCTGGGATTCCGGCTCGGCTGCCCGGGGGTCTGGCTGGGGTGCGTGGAAAGCGTCGTTCCGGCGTCTCGGGATGGTGTCGTCGTGACGATCCCCGTGGGCGTCGTCCGCGGAGGAACCGCGAGGGGCCTCGTGGCGGGCCGGCGAGGAGCCGGGAGAGCCCCCGCTCGGGCGCGAGGAGCCTTCGCTCGGGCGCGGAGGGCCTTCGCTCGGGCGCGAGGAGCCGGCAGAGCCGTCGCGCGACGAGCCGGGGGAGTCCTCGTGGGGTCGCGGCGGGCCGGAGGTTTCGCCGCGTGATCGAGGCGGGCCGGGGTTCTCGTCGCGCTCCCCGCTCCCGCCACGCTGACTTTCGCGCCGACGCTTCCGGGAACCCCCGGCCGCGTCAGCGGGACCCCCGCCGCGCATGGCTCACCGCTCTTTCCTCCGTGGCTTGGCTAGGGATTCTAATCACCATATCCGGACAAGGTAGACGTAAACCTGGGGAGAGGAGTCGGGGCCGTCCGTCAGGAGACGGAGGAGGAGCCGACTACCCAGGTGTTGCACTGGTAGGCCATCGGCCGGGTGTAGCCCTGGCGGAACCAGGCGGCGTTGCTGCGTGTGTTCCCGTGGTCCCGCGGCCCTCCCGGCGGGTCGCCCAGGTGGCTGTAGGCCCATAGGAGTGTGTTCCGCCGGGAGCCGTCGATGGGATAGCTGGCGGCGACCGACCGCATGAACATGCCGCCGAAGCACGTGGCCTGCAGTTCGTGCCGCCGGCTGAGCGCCATCTTGCCGCTGCGGGAGCTCGAGTTGATCGTCTGCTGCCACCAGGAGTCGGAGATGCCCGACACGTTCTGGAGGTGATGTCCGTACTCGTGGGCCATCATGCTGATGATGATCCCGTTCCAGGAGCCGAGCGGGCCGTACTCCCGGGCCATCGCCGAGGTGGACGCGTAGATCGTGCTGTTGCTGGGGCAGTAGTAGGGCACGTTGCTGCCTGGCGAGGGGTAGTCGCCGCAGGCGCCCCTGCCCTTCCGGGCGGCGATCATGTAATGCGGGGGAGTCCAGGGGATGCCCGCCCGCGTGAGCGCCGGCGCCCAGGCGTCGCCCATGCACCTTCCCGTCTTCAGGATCAGGGCCTTGAACTGGGCGTGGTTGTAGATGCTGGCGTTCCCGGCCGGGCAGTTCGTCCTGGCCGGCGAACCGGCGCGGTAGAGGCTGTTGCTCTTGGCCGTACGGTTCAGCGTCGGCGTCGTCGGACGCCTCGTGGCCTGCGACGTCGGCTTCGAGGAGGGCCTGGACGGCGCCGCGGTGTCGTCCTCCCGGGGCTCCCGCGACGGGAGTGGGGGAAGGCTGTAGGTCGGCAGCGCGACCGGAGAGACCGGGTCCTCGGTGCGCGCGACCCGCGCCATCGCGCTCATGACCACGACCAGCACGAACACGAGCGCGAGCATGCCCATCAGGGCGACGATCACCGCTCCGCCGGACGACCTGCGCCGGGGCGGACGCCACGCGGGCGGCGGGTAGGGGGCGGCGGGCCCGCGCGGGGGCGGCGGAGGCTGCGGCGCCCACTGCGGTCCCGGCGGAGGCGGCGGCGCCTGCCGGGGCGCCTGCTGAGGCGGAGCCGCCGGGAAGGGCGCGTGCTGCGGTGCTCCCTGGAAAAGCGCCCCCTGGAAGGGTGCTCCTTGCGGCGGTGCCGCATGGAACGAGGCCTGCTGGGGTGGCGGTGACCCCTGGGAGGGCGCTCCTTGCGGCGGCGCCGCCGGGAAGGGCGCCTGCTGGGGCGGTGCCGCCGGGAACGGTGCTCCTTGGGGCGGTGGGGCCCCCTGGAAGGGTGCCTGCTGGGGCGGCGTGGCCTGGAACGGCCGCTGCTGCGGCGGTGCCGCCGGGAACGCCGCCGCTTGCGGTGCTCCCTGGAACGGCGTGCCCAGGGGCCCTGGATAGTCCTGAGGCGCCGGGTAGGAGGCCTGTCCCTGCGGCGGTGATCCCTGGAATGGCGTGCCCTGGGGAGCGGGGTAGTCCTGGGGCGCCGGGTAGGAAGGCTGTCCCTGGGGCTGCGATCCCTGCGGCGGGGATGCCTGGGGCGGTGGTGGTCCCTGCGGCGGGCCCTCGAAATGGTGGCCCGCGCCCTGTGGCGGCGGCGGTGGCGCTGTCGAGGGCTGCGGATAGGACGGCGTTTGGGGTGGGTTCCCGTAGGGCTGCTCACCCTGACCGTAGGCGTACGCTCCGGGCCCCTGCCGATCCTGGCCATAGGCATATGCGGCCGGGTCCTGCCGATCCTGGCCATAGGCGTACGCGGCCGGGTCCTGCCGATCCTGGCCGTAGGCATGCGCGGCCGGGTCCTGACCGTAAGCGTGCGCGGCCGGGTTCTGCGGAGGCGTCGGGAAAGAACCGTTCGGAGCAAACCCGCCGGGGGCCGGGGGCTGCGAGGCCGCGGGATAGGCGACGCCCTGGGGCGGGCCGCCGGAAGGGCCGGCCTGTGGGTGACCGCCGTACGGGCCGGGCGGGGGATAGGCGCCGGGTGGATAGGCGACGCCCTGATGCGGTCCGCTCTGCGGATGGGGAATGCCGTTGCGCTGTTCGCCCTGCGGATAAGGAATGCCGTCGCGCTGTCCGCCTTCCGGATGGGGAATGCCGGGGTGCTGCGGACCGTCCCAATCGCCCGTTCCGGTTGGCCCGGTCCAACCCCCGGGAGGATAGGCCCCGCCGATTTGTGCCCCGGATTCCGGTCCGGGCGTCCAACCAGCTGATTCCTCCGGTTGTGACCCGAAAGGTGGGCCCGAAGGTGGCCCTGAATAGGGAGAAGACCCCCCGGGCGGCTGCTGGGGAGGGTACTGCTGCGCCACGACTTTGCCCCCTTCGTGGATTTGGGGCAGAAGGATACTCGTTTCTCATCCATCACGGATGTAGCAGATACCGGGCACAATCCGTAATCGGCCGACGTGATCTCTGCGATGTTCCGGAATCGCCGGGCTCGTCTGCCCTAGCGTTTTTGGCATGAATCTGCAGCAGCTCCGTTACGTGGTCGCCACTGCGGAGCACCGCACCATGACCGATGCCGCCCGCTCGCTCTATATCGCGCAGCCCGCTCTGTCGCGCGCGATTCGCGACCTGGAACGTGAACTCGGAATGACGCTTTTCGCGCGCTCCGGCCGCGGGGTCGTCGTGACGGCCCAGGGCCGCCGGGTCGTGAAGCTGGCTCGTGAGGCCCTCGACGCGGTGGCCGAGATCGAGGCGCTCGCGACCCAGGGCCACTCCTCCGGGGCCGAGTTACGAATCGCGTCCACTCCGAGCCTGGAGCCCGGCCTCGCCGGGCGCCTGCTGCCCGCGTACGCCGCCGAGCACCCCGGGATAAGGGTGCAGATCGTGCGGTGCGAGGGCCGGGAGGCGGTGGTCAGCGCGGTCCGCGAACAGCGTGCCGACCTCGGCCTGACCGATCTTCCGGTGCCCACCGACCTGGTGAGCCATCCCCTGGAACGCCAGGAGATCGTGCTGATCTCCCCGCCCGGCCTCGACCTGCCCGATCCCCTCCCGGTGACGCGGCTGAACGGCATGCGGCTGGTGCTGCCCGCCCCCGGCAGCCCGCGCCGCAGGGAGTTCGACCAGATCTTCGCCACCCACGGGGTACGCCCGATCCCCGCCGTCGAGTCCGACGAGCGTCGCGGCTGGCTCCGCGCCGTACGGGAGGGCCGGGCCTCGTTGCTGTGGTACCGGGGCATGGCCGAGCAGGCGGCCAGGGCCGGGCTGGTGGTCCGCTCGCTCGACCCGTCGTTGCGTAAGATCATCGCGGTGGTGCACGCGCGGCGGCGGCTGCCCGCGATGGCGCAGGACTTCCTCGCCCTCGCGGAGGGCGGCTCGGCGGCGTGACCGCGCCTTCTCCTTCGTTTGGATCGTTCCACCTTTCCCGAACAGAGAACGCGCGGGCCGGCGCCGGCCCGCCGTCGGCGCGGAAGCCGGAGGGCCGGTTTAGTAGGGTGACGACGATGCCGAACTCGCCGAAACCCGCCGCGGTGCCCGGCCCGCCATCCGTACTGCGCCTGCGCGGCCGTGCCTTCGGTCCCGGCGACTTCGCGGTGATGGCCGTGGTCAACAGGACCCCCGACTCGTTCTACGACAGGGGCTCGACCTACGCCTTCTCCGCCGCCGTGGACGCCGCCTCCCGCCTCATCGCGGACGGGGCGGACATCGTGGACATCGGCGGCGTCAAGGCGGGTCCCGGCACGGACGTCGACCCGGCCGAGGAGATCCGCCGGGTGGCCGACGTCGTCGCGGCGGTACGCGAGCGCCACCCCGAGGTGATCATCAGCGTCGACACCTGGCGGTCGGAGGTCGCCAAGGTCGTCGCGGAGGCGGGCGCCGACCTGCTCAACGACACCTGGGGCGGCGTGGACCCCGGCCTCGCGGAGGTCGCGGCGGCGTACGGCGTCGGCCTGGTCTGCGCGCACGCCGGGCGGGTGGAGCCGCGCACCCGGCCGCACCGCATCGCGTACGGCGACGTGGTGGCCGACGTGATCGCCTACACGACGGCGCTCGCGGAGCGGGCGGTCGCGGCGGGGGTCCGCCGCGACGCGATCCTCATCGACCCCGCGCACGACTTCGGCAAGAACACCTGGCACTCGCTGGAGGTCGGCAGGCGGCTCGGCGAGATGACCGCCACGGGCTGGCCGGTGCTCGTCGCCGTCTCCAACAAGGACTTCGTGGGCGAGGCGCTGGGCGGTCTCCCGGTCGGGGAACGGCACGCCGGCACGCTGGCCACGCTCGCGGTGTCCGCGCTGCAGGGCGCGCGGGTCTTCCGCGTCCACGACGCGGCGAGCGCGCGTACGGCTCTCGCCGTGGTCCGCCGCCTCGCCGCCGCCCGCTCCTGAGCCGCCCCGTCCTGAGCGCCTCCGTCCTGAGCCGATCGGCTCACACCGGCGGGGAGTAGGTCACGGACAGGAAGCGGAGCAGGATCGCCTCACGGGTCGCCGCCGGCAACGCGTCGAGAATCGCGTTCACGACCGCCATCTCGGGCGCCTTCTCCAGCGCCTTCTCGGGTGCCGCCCCGGGCTGTGCCGCGGGGCCGGTCCCGTCCGGCAGGCCGAGGGTGATCCCCGCCGACGCGGCCAGCTCGGCGAACGTCGCGTCGTCCAGCGCGTCGAGATCGAGGGACGCGATGAGCTCGGGCAGGCCCTCCGGCACCTCGGCGGGCCCGCGCCGCCGCGCCGCCGCGGCCGCCTCCTCGATCACGTCCAGCATCGCGTCGACCCCCGCCAGCGTCACGCCGGTGACCGTGATGTGGATGTTGGCCGGGATGCCGGCGTACGACAGCTGCGGCTGGAGGAACCAGCCGCGCGTGCGCGCCTCGTCGGCGAGCACGAACACGTCCACCTCCGGCGACCCGGCGATCGCGACCAGCGCGGCCTCCGGCTCGCCCAGCACCCGCAGGCCGGGGATCTTCCGCACGCCCTCCGCCAGCCGCCGGGTCGCCTCCAGCGTCCGGCGGCCCAGCTCCCGGTAGCCCTCCCGGCCGAGGGCCTCCAGGGTGGCCCAAGCCCCGCCGAGCGGCCCGGCGGAGCGTGAGCTCTGCACGGTCGCGTTGACGATCGTGTATCCGGGCCAGGCCGCCGAGGCGAAGTAGGCCCGGCGGCGCAGCTCCGCGTCGCGGAAGAGCAGCACCGACGCCCCCTTCGGCGCGTACCCGAACTTGTGCAGGTCGCAGGAGATCGAGGTGACGCCGGGCACGGCCAGGTCGAAGGGCGGGATCTCGGCCCCCGCCTCGCGCAGCCACGGCAGCAGCCATCCGCCGACGCAGGCGTCCACGTGGCACGGCACGCCGCGCGAGGCGGCCAGCGCGGCGATCTCGCCGACGGGATCGACCACGCCCTGGGGATAGGACGGCGCCGAGACCACGGCCAGGGCCGTGCGCTCGTCCAGCGCGTCCTCGAACGCCGGGACGGAGGCGCGGTAGGAGATCGGGTCCACCGGCACCGGCACGATCTCCATGCCGAGGTAGTGCGCGGCCTTGTGGAAGGCGGGGTGGGCCGTCACGGGCAGCACGACCCGGGTGGCGCCGGGGCGGGCGTCGCGGGCCGCCTTCACCGCCAGCATGATCGACTCGGTGCCGCCGCTGGTGAATATCCCGGGCGCGCCGGGCCGTCCGAGCATCTCGGCGACCGCCCCGACCACCCGCCGCTCCAGCGCGACCATGCTGGGGAAGGCCGTCGGGTCGAGCATGTTGACCTCGAGCATCTCCGCGTACGCCAGGTGCGCCGCCTCGTGCACCTCCGGCAGGCCGGTGTCGTAGACGTAGGCCGTCACCCTGCCGCCCCGGACCGGCAGGTCGGCGGCCCTGAGCGCGGTCAGTTCGGCGAGCAGTTCGGCGGCGGGCCTGCCGTGGTCGGGAAGCATCGGTCTCCTATCGGGCGGGCAACACGGGCGGGTCTCAACGTGCCAGGGGGAGCCGCACGACGGCACGCAGTCCGGGGGAGGCGTCCTCCAGGTGGACCGTACCGCCGTGGGCCTCGACCGTGGTGCGCACGATCGCGAGACCGAGCCCCGCGCCGCCGTCGTCGCGGCTGCGCGCGTCGTCGAGCCGGGTGAACCGGTCGAACACCCGCTCCCGGTCCTCGGGCGGGATGCCCGGCCCGTCGTCGGTGACGGTCAGCTCGGCGACGCCCGCTCCCGCGGCTCCTCCGGTCCGTACGCCGATCCGGACCGCCGAGGCCGCGTGGCGCAGCGCGTTGTCGACCAGGTTGGTGAGCACCCGCCGCAGGTCCAGCGCGTCCCCGAGCACCACGGGCGGCGGGCCGGGCGCGAGGTCCGAGCCATCGCCGGAGCCATCGCCGGAGCCCAGGTCGAGGCCGAGGTCGTACCGCTCGGCGGTGCGGCGGGCCAGGTCGCCGAGGTCGACGGGCTCCCGCCGGCTCAGCCGGCCCTCGTCGAGCCGGGCCAGGGCGAGCAGGTCCTCGGCGAGCCGGGACAGCCGGAGGGTGTCCTCCAGCACGCCCTCCGCCGTCTCGTTCCAGTCCTGCCCCTCCGGATGGCTGAGCGCCACCTCCAGCTGCAGCCGGATGCTCGCGAGCGGGCTGCGCAGCTCGTGCGCGGCGTCGGAGACCAGGGCCCGCTGACGGGCCTCGGCCTCCTCCAGCCGGCCGAGCATGTCGTTGAGGGTCGTGGCGAGCGCGTGCACCTCGTCACGCGCCTCGGGCACCGGCAGTCGCCGCGAGCGCGCCGTGCCGCCCACCGCGGCGGCGCCCCGCCGCAGCGACGTGATCGGCCGCAGCGTGCGCCCGATGACCAGCCACGAGGCCGCCGCGAGCAGCGCGAGCAGGAGCGGCATCCCGGCCAGCAGCACGTGCCCGGTGGTCACCAGGCTGCTCTCCACCTCGGTGAACGACCGCGCCACGATCACCGTGACGCCGTGGTCCGCGCTGAGCACCCGCACCCGCAGCGGTCCCGGCAGCGCGTACGGCCGGCCGTTCACGAACTGGGGGGCGCCGGTGCGCACGGCCGACTCCCGCGCCCGCGCCGGCAGCAGCGGGACCAGGCGGTCGGTGTCCGAGGTGGCGTCGACGATCCGCCCGTCCGGGCCGAGCACCTGGACGATCGTGTTGTTCACCGAGGTCACCGGGTCGGGCAGCCGGCCGGCGTCGGACAGCGCGACGATCTCGCGGCCCCGCTGGTAGACCTGGTCGTCGATGTTCCGGATCAGGGACTCGCCGAGCACCATGACGAACACGTACGCCGACACGGCGAGGGCGAGCGCCAGCACGGCGGTCGCGGTGGCGGTGAGCCGGAACCGCAGGCTCCGCCGCCGCCACCACGCGACCGGCCCGCCCGTCCGCCGGGGTTCCCCGGGTCCCGCCGGCTCGGATTCCCCGGGCCGCGCGGGCTCCCGTTCCCCCGGCTGGGCGGCGGCGACCGGCGTCGCCGCGGCGGACGGGCCGGGTGCGAGCGGGCGCGGGTGTGCGGACGGATCGGGCACGGTCAGCCGCCGTCGCCGGAGAGCCGGTATCCGGCCCCGCGCACCGTCTGGAGGGCGGTGCGGCCGAAGGGCGCGTCGATCTTCCGGCGGAGATAGCCGACGTACACCTCGACCACGTTCGGATCGGTGTCGTAGGTGTCCCACACGTGCTCCAGGATCTCGGGCTTCGACACCACCTCGCCCGGCCGCCGCATCAGGTACTCCAGCAGGGCGAACTCCCGGGGCGTCAGCTCGACCGGGGTGTCGCCCCGGGTGACCAGCCGGACCGCCGGGTCGAGTGACAGGTCGCCCGCGCGCAGCACCGCGGGCCTGCGCCCGCCGCCGCGGCGCAGCAGCGCCCGGATCCGGGCGACCAGCACCACGTAGGAGAACGGCTTGGTGAGATAGTCGTCGGCGCCGAGATCGAGCCCGTCGGCCATGTCGTACTCGCCGTCCTTGGCCGACAGCATGAGGATCGGCACCCAGTTCTCCTCGGCGCGCAGCTGCTTGCACACGTTGTAGCCGGACATGCCGGGCAGCATGATGTCGAGCACGACCACGTCGTAGTCGCCGGCGCGGGCGAGGTGCAGGCCCTCGTTCCCGTCGTGCGCCAGGTCGACGGCGAATCCCTCCGCCTGCAGCCCGCGGCGCAGCGCCACCGCCATCCGCCGCTCGTCCTCCACCACCAGAACCCGCATTGCCCCATAGTGGACCCTTTTGCCCGCTGGGGTGGGCGGCCCCTGAGAAGGCTCTCAGCCGGTCTCAGCGTCGGCTCAGGGGTCCTCAGGCAGTCTCGGGTTGTCAGGTTTTCCGCCCATAGTGGGAGATGTGAGATGGCGAAGAGAGTCCGCGTCGTGAGGTGGGGGATTCCGGTGGCGGCGGTGGCCGTGGTGGCCGCGGCCGTGGGGGCCGGTCCGGTGATCGCGGCGGTGGGCGGCGAGCCGTCCCTGCCCGACAAGACGGCGGAGCAGTTGCTGGCCGACGTGGCGCGCACCTGGCAGCACGGCCCGATGCCGCAGATGTCCGGCACGATCGTCGAGACCGCGTCGCTCGGCCTGCCCGCGCTGCCCGGCCTGTCCGGGCCGGGGCCGTCCGGAGCCACGCCGGTGTCCCTGTTGTCCGGGTCGCACCAGCTCAAGATCTGGTACGCGGGGGAGAACCGGTTCCGCCTCATGCTGCCGGGGGAGATGAGCGAGACCGACCTCATCTCCGACGGCGACAAGGTGTGGTTCTGGGACAGCGCCGCCAACAAGGCGACCCGCCTCACCGCCCCGGCGGCCCCCGGCGGGACGGCCACCCCCTTCCCGTTGCCGTCCGGCCCCGCCTCGATGCCGGCGACGCCGGAACAGGCCGCGCGGGAGGTGCTCAAGGCGGCCGGGACCGACACCGCGATCAGCGTCGGCGACGACGTCACGGTCGCCGGGCGGGGGGCCTACCAGCTGGTGCTGACCCCGAGGTCGCCCGACTCGCTGATCAAGGACGTGCGGGTGGCCCTTGACGGCGAGAGGCTGATGCCGCTGCGCGTCCAGGTGTACGCCAAGGGGGCCGCCGAGCCGGCGTTCGAGGTCGGCTTCGAGACGCTGTCCTTCACCAGCCCCGCCCCGGAGAACTTCGCCTTCACCCCGCCGCCGGGGGCGAAGGTCGAGCAGGGGGTGGACGTTCCCGCGGCGGGCCGCCGTCCCGAGACGGCCCCCGGCGCACAGGACGGCGCACACGAGGAGACGCGCGTGGTCGGCTCGGGCTGGGACAGGGTGCTCGTCGCGCCGCTGCCCGCCGCCGCCGAGGGGAAGCAGGACGAGGGGAAGCAGAACGGGCGGAAGGGCGGCGGGCCCGACGTGGCGGCGCTGCTCGGCGGCGTCCGCTCCGCGGCCACGCCGGTGAGCGGGGAGTGGGGCAGCGGCCGGCTGCTGCGCACCAAGGTCGTGTCGATCCTGCTCACCGACGACGGCCGCCTCCTGGCCGGCGCGGTGACGCCGGAGGCCCTCTACCGGGCGGCCCGGTGACGGCAGGCACGCGCGCGGGGGCGCCGCGGCAGGACGCGGCGGCGCCCCCGCCCTCTCCGGAGGGCGGCGCGCACGCCGTCGTCACCACCGGCCTCACCAAACGCTTCCGGGGTGGTCAGCTCGCCGTCGACGGCGTCGGCCTCGCCGTGCCACGCGGATCGGTCTACGGTTTCCTCGGCCCCAACGGCTCGGGCAAGACGACGACGATCCGCATGCTGCTCGGTCTGGTGACCCCGACCTCCGGCTCCTGGTCGTTGCTCGGGGCGCCCATGCCCGGCGGGCTGGCCCGTACGCTGCCGAGGGTCGGCGCGCTGGTCGAGGGCCCGGCCTTCTACCCGTACCTGTCCGGAGAGGCGAACCTGCGCCGCTTCGACGCGGCCGACCCCGGCGCGGACCCCCGTACGGCGCGGGCCAGGATCGGCGCCGCGCTGGACCGGGTCGGGCTGACGGCGGCGGCCGGGAAGCGCTACCGCGCCTACTCCCTCGGGATGCGCCAGCGCCTGGCCATCGCCGCCGCGTTGCTCGGGCCGCGTGAGCTGCTGGTGCTCGACGAGCCGACCAACGGTCTCGACCCGCAGGGCACCCGCGAGGTCCGCGCGCTGATCAAGGAGATCGCGGGGGACGGCACGACGGTCTTCGTCTCCTCCCACCTGCTGGGGGAGGTCGAGCAGATGTGCGGCCACGTGGGAGTCATGCGGGCCGGGAGGCTCGTCGCGCAGGGCCCGGTCGCCGCCCTGCGGGAGGCGGGCGCGACCCCGCGCCTGCGCGTGGAGACCCCGGACGTCGCCGCGGCGGCGGCCGCGCTGTCGCGCGCCGGGCTGGACGGCGTACGACCCGGGGACGGCGAGGTCACGGCGCACGCCGGGGAGCAGCCGCCCGAGCGGATCTGCGCTCTGCTCGTCGGAGAGGGCGTGGCGGTGCGGGGGTTCGGGGTGGTCCGTCCCACGCTGGAGGAAATCTTCGTCGGGCTGACGGGGGAGGGGTTCGATGTCGAGGCATGAGACGGGCGCGGCCGCGCCGGAGGCCCGGCCGGCGGAGGAGCGGACGCCGCCCGGCGAGGCCACGTCCCGTACGCCGGACGGCGCGCGGGGCACCAGGCCGGGGACGGCGTTGGACGATGGGCCGGGCGCCAAGCCGGGCACAGCGTTGGACGGCGGCCCGGGGACGGCGTTGGGCGGCGACCCGGGCACCAGGCCGGGGACGGCGTTGGACGACGTGCCGGGTGCCAAGCCGGGCACAGCGTTGGACGGCGGTCCGGGGACGGCGTTGGGCGGCGACCCGGGCACCAGGCCAGGGACGGCGTTGGGCGGCGCGCCGGAATCGGGGGCCGCGCCGCCACCGTCGTCCGTGCGGCAGGTGGCGCGGCTGCTGGCCTCCGAGGCCGGGCTGACGTTCCGCCGGCCGCGCAACCTCGCGATGCTCGGGGTGCTCGCGGTCGTGCCGGTGCTGGTCGGCGTGGCGGTGCGCCTCGCGTCGGGCGACACGGGAGGCTCGATCATCGGTGAGATCGCGGGCAACGGGTTGATGCTGACGTTCGCCGCGTTCGCCGTCATGACGCCGATCGTGCTGCCGCTCACGGTGGCGGTCGTGGCCGGGGACGCGATCGCGGGCGAGGCCGCGCAGGGCACACTGCGTTACCTGCTCGTCGCCCCCGTGGGCCGGGCCAGGCTGCTCGCGCTCAAGTACGCCAACGTGGTGCTCTTCTGCCTCGCGGCGTGCGCGGTGGTGGCGCTGTCGGCGCTGGCGGTGGGGCTGGCGTTGTTCCCGGCCGGGCCGGTGACGCTGCTGTCGGGCACGACGGTCCCGGCGTCCGCCGCCCTGCTGCGCGTCGGGATCGTCGTCCTGTACGCCGCCGCCGGGATGGCGGCACTCGGCGCCGTCGCGCTCGCGGTCTCCACCCTCACCGAGGCGCCGATCGGCGCGGTCGCGGCGAGTGTCGTCCTGGTGGTGGTCAGCCAGGTCCTGAGCGCGATCCCGCAGCTCGCGGCCGTACGGCCGTACCTGCTCACCACGTGGTGGACCGCCTTCGACGGCGCTCTGCGGGCGCCGGTCGACGTCGACCGGATGGGTCAGGGGCTGCTGGCGTTCGCCGCCTACGTCCTGGTGTTCGGCTCGATCGCCTGGGCGCGCTTCACGAGCAAGGACGTCACCGCCTGACCAAAGTCGCGGCGACGAGGCGAGCGCGAGCCCGGCGGATCGGTGGATCGGCGGAGTAAGTGGATCACAAGTGGTGACCTTCACCGGTCTTTGTCGCTAGTGTTGCCGCGGACCTCTCACCCAAGGTGGTGTTCATGCGGCACTTCTTCGGGCTGCTCCTGGGCGTTGTCGTCGCGGCGGCTCTTCTCGTCGGTGGTGGATGGGCGTCTCAGGAGGCGGTGCGAGGGGCCGTGCAGAACGTGGACCCGGTGAGGGACACCCGGATGCTGATCGCCCTGGGCGTGATGGTCGTCGTGGGCCTGTTACTCGGGCTCGTGCTGGTCACCCGGGTGTCGCCGCTGTCGACGTTCGTCCCGTCGATGGCGCTGCTGGCGTGGACCGTGGTCTATCTCCTCGACGTGTCGCGCGCCGCGAGCCTGGTGCCCACCGGGCCCTCCGTGCACGCGGAGCTGCTGCAGGCCGGCCGGGGTGCGCTCACCCTTCTCTCGACCGGCGTGTACGCCCTGCTCGGCATCGCGTTGTTCCTCCCGGTGCTCATGCCGTCCCGCTGGTCTCGCCCCGAACGGGACGACGAGGAGGAGTACGAGGAGACCCTCGGCTACTGAGGTAGAGATCGGCCACCACGTCCTCGATGGACGTCCGGCCGGGGACCAGCGCCCGCAGGCCGTCGAGCGTGCCGTCGAAGGCCAGGCTGCCGTGGTCGATCAGCAGCACCCGTCGGCACAGCCGCTCCACGTCGCCGAGGTCGTGCGTGGTCAGCAGCACCGTCGTCCCGTGTTCCGCGTTGCGGCGCCGCAGGAAGTCGCGCACCTCCGCCTTGCTGACGACGTCGAGCCCGATCGTCGGCTCGTCGAGCACCAGCACGGCGGGGTCGTGCAGCAGGGCGGCGGCGATGTCGCCGCGCATCCGCTGGCCGAGGCTCAGCTGACGCACCGGCGTCGTGAGGAAGCCGCCGAGATCCAGCAGGACGCAGAGCTCGTCGAGCCGGTCGCGGAACACCTTGCGATCTACTTTGTAAAGTAGCCGGTTCAGTTCCAGGCTGTCCCTCAACGGCAGATCCCACCACAGCGTGGTCCGCTGGCCGAAGACGACCCCGATCCTGCGGGCGAGGGCCGTACGGCGCCGGGCCGGGTCGAGGCCGTCCACCCTGATCCGGCCCGAGGTGGGGGCGAGGATTCCGGTCAGCATCTTGATCGTGGTGGACTTTCCCGCGCCGTTCGGGCCGAGGCAGGCGACGAACTCCCCGGGCGCGACGTGGAAGGACAGGTCCCGTACGGCGTGCACGACCTGGCGGCGTACGCGGAAGACCCGGCCGAGTTCAGCCGCGTCGATCATTGGTCCACCTCGATCATCTGGTCAGCTCCCCGTCGATCGGTAGCGGCGGACTCCCGCCCGCCAGGCGAGCGCGGCGACGGCGGCCAGCGCGAGCGCGGCGGCGGGGGACAGCAGGCCCGTCCAGGACGGCAGGCCGAGCGGGTCGGGCCGGTCGAGCACGTACAGCCCGGGCCGCCAGTTGACGAACGCCAGCGGCAGCACGTACGTGAGGCCCATCACGATTCGGGGGTCGTAGACGCTCAGCGGATACTGGTTGAGCATCGCTCCCCCATAGGTGAACGCGTTGGCCACCTCGGGCGCGTCGGTGAGCAGGAACTGCAGCGCGCCGCCGAGGGTGAACATCGACGTGAAGATCACGCTGCCCGAGACGACCATGACGGGCACCATCCAGGCCCTGCCGAGCGGTATGTCCAGCCGGGCCAGGGCGACGCAGAGCACCGCCGCCGCCATGACGATCCGGCCGATCCGGTGCGGCCCGAAACGGTCGGCGGCCACCTGCGCCCAGGTGGCGGCCGGCCGGACCAGCATCACGTCGAGGGTCCCGGCCCTGATGTGCTGACTGACCCGGTCGACGTTGCCGAACAGTGTGTCGGAGATCGCGAAGGCCAGTTCCGACGTGCCGTACAGGAACATGACCTCGGCCGGTCCGAAGCCGGCCAGGGAGTCGGTGTTCGCGAAGATCACCCAGATCACGGCGATGTCGAGGCCGCCGATCACGAAGGCGCCCGCCGTCATGAGCGCGAACGAGACGCGATACTGCGCGGCGGCGCGGGTCCAGGCCCAGGCGAGCAGTGCGTACGTCCTGATCACCGGCGCTCACCCACCCTGGATCACGACCTTCCTGCGGGCGGCCCGCGTCAGCAGCGCCCCCAGCGCCAGCAGGACCACCGCCCACAGCGCCTGGAAGGCCAGGGCGTGCGCCGGTTCGGCCGTGCCGAGGTAGACGTCGGAGGGCGCCTGCACCATCGCCGCCCACGGCAGGGCGCGGGCGAGTGAGCCGAACCATCCGGGAAAGATCGTCAGAGGCAGCATGAGCCCGCTGAAGAACGTCGTGAGCACCAGCGAGAGCGTGGCGAGACCACGGTCGTCCATGACCCAGCAGGACGCCAGCGCGACCAGGTAGCGCCACCCGAAACTCACCACCACCCCGAGCGTCACGCTCGCCAGGAACGCGGCCGGGGCGCGCGGGGCGACGATGCCGAACAGTGCCGCGCCCGCGAGGGCGGGCGGGATGCTCCGGGCGAGGAAGAGGAACGCCGCCCGGCCCAGGTCCTCCGACAGGCACCACAGTTGCAGGGGCGCCGGGCGGACCAGGTCGAGCGCGACGTCGCCGCTGCGGATCCGCTGCGGCAGGTCGAGCCCGACGCCGAACAACTGCATCGGGCCGATGCACGCCTGGGTGAGAAAGCAGAAGGTCACGGCGTCCGCGACGGCGTACCCACCGAGGCCCGGGCGGGCCTGCCACAGCGCGATCAGCACGTACGCGCGCAGCACCCCGAAGACGGTGTTGGTGAACGCCCCGGCCAGGGCCGCCGCCCAGTAGGCGGCGTGCCTCCGGAAGCCGTACCAGGCCAGCCGGGGATAGAGGGGAAGCGCCGCGCCGCTCGTCAAACTCGCCTCCACGCCGCGCCGTTTGCCGAAATTTTACCGGGCGTCCGCGATCCCGGTGGACTGGCGGCCTGGGCGTGGGGCAGCGGAGTGTTTTCGGATCTCCGCATGGGAAAGCCATGACCTGCGGGTGTTACCGTGTCGTAACATCGTCGTGAGGAGGATGAAACTTACCGACCGGTAGAACTGATTGCCTAACTGGGAACATCCCTTTTAGGAGGCTTGCATGACACATGAGCTGAATGTGGATGTTCGTCCGGAATATCCAGTCAGTTGGCAGGCGGCCGCCGTCAACGGCGTCCTCCGTGGCACCATGAAACCGATCTCGGCCCTGCTGGTCCGCAACAACCCGGGGATGGCGGTGGCCAGCCGGCTGATGTGCCTCGGTGAGCGCGTTCCCGGCATCCTGCCCGGCCATGTGTCCGTCATCCCGGACGGCTTCGGCTCGTGCACCGGAGAGTGGGTGCACGGCGGGCCGTACCTGGACGAGCGGAAGGTGGTGCTCTACTTCCACGGCGGAGCCTACTTCGTCTGCTCCCCGGCCACCCACCGCCCGATCACCTGGCGGCTGTCGGCCGCCGCGGGCAGCCCGGTCTTCTCTCTCGACTACCGCCAGGGGCCAGTCCACTCACTCGCCGAGTCGCTGGCCGACGCGCTCGAGGCGTACGAGTCCCTGCTCGACCTCGGGTACGCCGCCAAGGACATCCTGCTGGCAGGAGACTCCGCCGGGGGTCACCTCACCCTGGCGACTCTGCTGGCCCTGCGCGACCGGGACATGCCCCTGCCCGCCGCCGGTGTATGCGTCTCCCCCTGGACCGACCTCAGCGAGAGCCGCCGCCGCGTCAACGTATGGTCCGACCCCATGCTCCCCGCGAGCCGCGTCGACTGGCTGGCCCGCCGCTGGACCGACGGCCTCGACTGCCGCGACCCCCTCGTGTCCCCCGTCTACGGCGACTACACCGGCATCCCCCCGTTGATGATCGTCACGGGCTCCACCGAGGTCCTGCGCGACGAGGCCCGCCGCGTCGCCCTCAGCGCCCGGGAGAACGGCGTGCAGGTGACCTACGAGGAGTGGACCCGCATGCCGCACATCTTCCCCCTCCTCGCCGACGTCCTCCCCGAAGGCCGCCTGTTCTTCGAGCACGTCTCCCGCTTCCTCGGCGCCGTCCGCGACCACCACGCCACCACCACCGCCGAGGCCGCCTGACCGACCAGGGATCAGGGGCTCCAGTGGCCGTACAGGTACGCGTGCCGTTGACGTCCGGAAGGCCGTCGTAGTCATTCCGGGTTGTCCGAGCCGTGCCCGTTCCCCGATGATCAGTACGTCGGGTGAGGCGCGCCGAAGGGCAACGATGAAGGCATTGCTTGTTTTCCTGTGCGTCGCCGCGGTGAGCGCGTTCGGCGCGGTCCTCCTGTTGTTACGAAGCTCGGCGGACAGTGGCCGGGTGCCCGTCGCCTCGGGCTCCAGCGTCACGGCGGTGGCCTCACCCGTGACCCCGAAGAGCGTGCCGACCCGGAAGAGCGTGCTGCTCGATGCCGAAGGCGCCGTCATCGAGGAGTTCTCCGGCGACTGCGCGGGCAGCGCGCACCCCTACCTCTGCCGGTACGTCAGCGAGCGGCTTCTCGCCGAGGACCCGCGGCTGCTCACCCGTGACGGCCTGACGATCCGTACGACGATCGACCAGCGGCTCCAGCGGGCGGCCCAGCAGGCCGTCGACGCGTACGTCGATCGCGACGACCCACAGCTCGCCACCCAGGTGATGATCGCGCCGGGCGAAGGCGTCATCAGGGCCATGGCCGCCAGCCACGACGCCGGCGACGGGCCCGCCTTCCAGCAGGGCACGACGTCGATGCCCTACACCCTGGCAGCCGCACTCGCCGCCGGCCTGCGGTACGGCGACGGCTTCGCCGTCTCGGACGAGTACCAGGCCCAGGGCTACGCGACGCTCAAGAACTGCGCGGGCCAGGGCGCCGCCGAACCGACTGTCGTCATCCACAATCGGGAGAAGGGCGGGAAACGGTTCGTCACCCTGCGGTCGGGCACCCGCGGCGCGGTCAACACCTTCTACCTGCGCCTGCAGGAGAAGGTCGGCCTGTGCGAGACCGTCAGCATGGCCAAAGGGCTCGGGCTCAGGAGCGCCGACGGAAAACCGCTCCGGGAGATAGAGCCGTTCACGTTGGGTCTCACCGACGCCGATCCCGTCTCGGTGGCCAATTCCTACGCGAGCCTCGCCGCCCGTGGCCGATTCTGCGAGCCGATGGTGATCACGGAGATCCGTGACGGCTCGGGCACCACGCGCTCCTTCCCGCCGCAGTGCCGGCAGGTCCTGGACCCGGTAGTCGCCGACGCGGTCACCGGAGTGCTGTCGGATGTCCTGGCGAACAGCAGGCTCAAGGGCATCGGCCGCGAGGCGGCGGGTATGCCCGGCGAGGGCGACCAGCACCGCTCCGCCTGGTACGCCGGTTACACCCCCGACCTGGCCTCGGCCGTCAGCCTCGGCGACCCTCGCGGCGCTATTCGGTATCCCCTGGTCGACGTCACCATGGGCGGCCACCGCTATCGGCAGGTGGACGGTACGTCGGTTCCCGGCCTGATCTGGAAACAGGCGATGACCGAGGCGGCGCGGGGGACCCGGGAGACCCGCTTCACCCGCCCGGACATGCGGCGCTTCGGCGGCTGCCACGACGCCTGCCCGAACTGACCGCCTGGCTTTTCAGGATCTGTAGCAGTCGGGTTGCGGCGTGGGTGAGAGGGATGGCTTCCTGCTCGATCCGGCGGAACGGGGTGGAGCCTGCGGTTGCGATGGTGTTGTACGCGAGGCTCTCGGCTTCGGTGAGGTGCGGGAGGTTCGCCGGTGACGGCTTGATGGGGCGGCCTGCCTTGTCGTGGTTGACGCCGTGCTCGGAGTAGTGGTGCAGGTCGGTGGCGTCCATGAGGATGGAGGTGACGGGCTTCGGCGGCGCGCCGTCGGGGGTGGGTTCGGCCAGTGTGGCGCGGAACTGGTCGAGGATCGTGTAGCCGTCCGCGTCGATGTCGCCCCAGTAGACGACATGGTCCGCCGCGCGGATCCACGGCACGTTCGCGAGCAGGGAAGCTGCGGCCTTGCCGCCGCCCTCGACCACGATCGTGTCCTTGACCGGCGGGAACCAGAGGCGGGAGTCGCGGTTCTCGACCACGAGGACCACGCGTGGGCGGTAGGCGATGTCGTGCACGTCACCGGTGGTCCAGGCGTCGTGCCTGCGGCGGCCGGACGCAGTGTGGTCAGGGTCGACGTAGGTCAGGTGCATGACGGTCAGCCGGGGCCGGACTTCCCCTCTTACATCGCGTCCGGCGACGTCGCGCAGTAGTGCGCCGTGTGTGTCGAGCCATTTGGTGTGCATGCCGGGGACCGGGAGTTGCCGCAGGGTCCAGGTGCCGGCGTCGGGGTGCCGGCGTAGCCAGGTCACGGCACTGACCAGAACCTCCATGTCGACGGCCGGAAGACGGCAGACAGCCCGGAGCGTGGCCGGGGTGAGGATCGCTCCGGCGGACCGCAGCGCCGACGCGAGCGCACGGGCACGGTCGATGTCCACGGCCAGAGGTTCGGCACCGGTACGGGTGTCGGCCATGAGCGAGACGGCGCCGTCCAGGTCCGCGATGAGTGTGGCGGGGAAGTCGCCGGTGACTCCTCGGATGGTGACCGCCTTGCGGACGAGTTCCACACCGGTGGGGAGCCGGCCGGCGAACTCGCGCCACTGCATGTGCCACTCGTGCCAGGCGGCGTGCCCGAGCCGCTCGACGGCCTTGCCCGTCGACACGCCGGGGCGTAGTGGAACGGAGAACATGACCTGGTCGCCGACACCGAGGCCGGCGCACACGGCTTCCGCCCATTTCTGGACGATCTTGCGGCGGACGGCCACGACGGCGTCCTTCGGGGTGACGAGTACGCTCATGCGTCCGGAACACCGACCAGAGGTTTCGCCCAGGACCGGCCTTGGGAGTTCTTGAGAATCAGATACTCCGCGTCCACATGCGGCTCGATCGCGCTGTGCTTGTCGTTGGGGGCGCCGATGATGAGCTGAAAGCCGAGACCACGCCACGCGCCGATGGCCCGGCCGGTGAAGTGCGCGTCCGCCTTGATCAGCGCCTCGTCGAGGAAGACGGGGGCGTAGCGGGGGCGGTCGGCACCCGCGTCGCCCAGTTGGTACCGCAGTGCGGCCCCGACGATGAACGCGACCAGTTCCTGCGATTCGCCGCCGGACTTCTCGCCGATGTGGTCGTACACGGCGACGTGTCCACCCTCGAGATCGCGTTTCTCGGCACTGATCCGGACATGGTTGCGCACGTCGACGAGGTCGGCGAAGTCGGGCGCGGTGCGTCGGATGCGGTCGATCACCTTGGCCATCCGGTGATAGGCGCGTTCCCGGTCCTCGTCCGTCGCCGCCTGGTCGATGAAGGCGCGTACTTCCCGCAGTTCCTTGCGGAACCGGGCACGCACCGTGGAGTGGCTCTCCTGCGGGTCGATGCGCAGCCGGTGCTTGTCGTCGGCGAACGGCAGTTCGGCGAGGATGCGGTTGACCGGGTCGATCCGGTCGCGGATCTCCCGGACAGCGGCGGCGAGCTCGCTGTCCAGGCCGGTCAGGTCGTTGCCGGACAGTTTGAGCAGACTGTCCCGCCACTCGATCTCCAGTTCGTGCAGCCCGCTGGTCTCCAGGTCGGTGAGCAGGCGATCGAAGTCGCGGTACGAGTTGTCCGCGTCGATGCCGAGGTTCGGGTTCGGCCAGCGCTCGACGAACGTCGAGAACGTGTCGAGCAGCGCCTTCTTCGACCTGCCGATCGTCTCCGCCGCGGACTGCCTGTCGGCGCGGAGCCGCTCGGTGGCCCGTTTCACCGCCGCGTCGAACTCCGCGAGCGCCCCCGCCGGGGCGGTGCCGTCCGGGTCGCTGTCGAACAGTGCCTCCAGGTAGGCCCGATGCTCCTGACTGACATCGGCGCCTGTCTCCGCGGCCGTGTCGAGTGCCTGCTGTGCGCGGTCCACCTCGTCGACGGTCTCCTGCCAGGACCCACCGAGTGTCCTTACGTTGTCCTTCTGCCGGCCGACGCGTTCGGTCAGTTCCCTGACCCGCTCCTTGAGCTCGTCCAACTGGCCCTGCAGCTGGTCGATCTTCGGGTTGCCGGCGCGGACCTCCTCGACGACACGGTTCCAGCGGTCCCGTTCCGCTGTGACGGAGTCGACGTCCACCTGGTCCCAGGACAACTCGGTCAGGGTCTGGTAGGCCATGCGTCTGGTTTCGACCGAGTTGAGGCCCTCCTCCGCCTTCGCCACCCAGGCGACAGCATCGTCACGGCGTTCCCGCGCAAGGCTCATCCGGTTCTCAAGGTCGGCGAGCAACCTGGTGTTGGTGAAACCGAGCAGGTTGGCGCGGCCGTGGCCGCCGTGCGCACCCCGGCCCCTTTCCGACGTCTGGCCAGTGATCGTGAGTGCCTTGGGGTACTGCCCCAGCAGCCTCGGCGTCTCGACGCAGACGAAGTCGAACCGCCGGGCGAGCTCGCTCTTGAGCCAGGGGGTGAACGGCGACGGCCGGAAGTCGAGCCGGCCGGGGAGCGTTCTGTCGTCCAGCCCCACCTCGTCGCGCAGGCCGGTACGCACCCCTTCGAAATGGATACGCCGTGCGGTCGGCACCGCGTTGATCGCCTCGCGGAACGAGTTCAGCCGGCCGATGTCGATCAGCATCCGCGTGGCGAACCCGCCGAGCGCCAGGTTGAACGCCTCGCGCCACGGCTCGAACTCCGTCCGCACCTCGATCAGCTCGCCGACGAACGGCACGTCGTCCGGGCTGAGCCCGGCCGCCTCGGCCAGCGCCGCGCGCGCCTCATGCAGCTCGGTCGGGATGTTGCCCCGCCGGTTCTTGACCGCCTTGTGCTCGGCGAGCAACCCGGCCAGCTCGCGGTCGGCGTCCTTCTTCTCCGCCATCGCCTCGGCGAACTCGTTCTGGACGGCCCTCCTGGCGTCGGTGTCGGCCAGGGACCGGCGCGCCGTCTCGACCAGTGCGGCGAAGTCCTCCCCGGTCGACACGCCGGCGCCGATCGTGGCGAGAGTCCGGTCCAGCCGCTCCCGCGAGCGTTCGACATCGGCCAGTCGCTGCTCCACGCCGCGGATCTCACGGAGTGCGGTGTCCAGACGGTCACCACCGGACGCACGAAGCGTGTCAGCCACCCCATCACGCTGTATTTCGGTCGTCTTGACCAGGGCGGTGGTCTCCGACAGTTCCTCCTCGGCTCGGCGGCGCCGATCGGCCAGGTCCTTCTCGGCGGCGCGCAGCAGGTCGAGCCGGCGTTCATGACGCCACAACGCGGCAGGGGACGACGTGTCGGTGAACGATCCGACCTCGTCGATGAGGCGCGACCGGTCCAGTGCCTCGTCGATGGTGCGCCGGTGCTCGCGGATCGGGGTCAGCGCCTTCACCTGCTGGCGTGCGGTGATCATCCTGGTCCGGGTGCCGGACAGCTCGTCGAACTGCTGCACCACCGCGTCCGCCGTGGCCAGTGTGGACGGCTCCTCAAGGACCATCGTCTTGTACAGGGCGTCGACGGTGGTGATCTGCTGACCGGCCTGGATCCGGCCCAGCAGCGCGACCGCCTTGTGCCCGTCGCCCGCGGCGCCGATGCCGAGCGCGGTGTGGAGACGCGCGGTGAAATCACGGTCGGTCTCGCACCACTTCAAGCCGGTCGCCTCGACCTCGGTACGGGCGAGCTTCTTGTTCGCCGGGCCTTCCAGCGTGCGCAGATCGTACGAGTGGTCACAGGTGGCGCGCACCGGGACGACTTCGTCGAGGCTGCGGGCGGCTGACGGGACGTACCAGGCCCGGAGCGCGGTGAACACGGCGCCGGTGCGGTCGGCCCACGTCATCGCGATGGCGGACCAGGTGTCGCGGCCGTCCCCACGCAGCACCCTCGACTTGGTCTCGCCGTCGCTCCGGGACTCGTCGAGCTTGCCGCGCGCGTAGGAGAGGATGTTGCGCTGGTCCTTCCCCCGTGGCCTGCCGACGACACCGCCGTTGGACGCCCCGTTGAAGGGAGTCGTGTGCGGCATGAGCAACGCGATGTAGGAATCCATCAGCGTCGACTTGCCGGATCCGGAACCACCGCTGAGCAGGGTGGCGCCGGGTGCGAGCCGCAGGTGGTGATATCCGTCGTAGCCGCCCCAGTTGACCAGTTGCAGGTCGCGCGCCACCCACTGCTGACCGCGTGACGCCGCAGGGATCAACCCGAACAGCGTGTCGATCATGCTCACGTCGTGGCCTCGTTCCGTTCGCGCAACCACTGCTCCAGTTCGGCGAGCTTCGCGGTGCTCAGCACGACCTCCACCATCGGGGTGATCCGGTACCGGCCCGCGGAATCCTCCGTGAGCAGACCTTCGGTGACGAGCCGTTGCACCGCGGTGCGGACCTCCTGCTGGCCGCGGGCCACATTGTGGTCCTTCGGATCGAAGTAGGTCAGCACGGTCTGCTCCAGCTCCTCGATGTCCACCCGTGCGGACGCCTCACCCGTGCCGCGTTCCCGTTGGAAGACGGTCCGCAGGTGCACCAGCACCAGGGTCTCGGCCCGGGTGTAGGGGTCGTCCTTGAGCAGGATCGGCACGTCCAGCTCCACCGAGCGCACCTGCTGCTTGTAGGCGACACCCCGGTCGTGGTCGACCACGAGACGGACGAACAGGTCGTGCATCCGCGACTCGATGATCTGCTGGTTCTCCAGCAGCGTGCGCCACTGCGCGGAGTTCTTCTCCGCCAGCAGGAACTTGCGCCGCAACAGCTGGACCAGCACCCGCCGCACGTCCGCGTCCAGGGTGCCCGCGTCGCCGGCGAACAACTCGGCCGGATCGTCCTCCATCGAGATCGGTTCGATGAACCCGGCCCGCGTGTCCGCCGGCCAGCCGTCGTCGGCGCCGTCCGGCTCACTCATCGCCACCGCTCCTGTCCGCGCTCGCCGGGTTCGCCGCCACCACACCGCCAAGAGCGAACCGTCGCCGGGTCCGGTCGGGCCGGACCGTGTCGACCACCGCGACCTCGGCCGTCTCGGTCATCCCGGCGTCATGGGCGATCTCCAGCAGGCCGAGGAGGTCGACCGGACGCCGGATGTCCTCGGCCGCCGCGCGGAACGCGGCCACGACGTCCACGCTCTCCGCGCCGCCCGCGAACGCCGCCAGGTGCGCGCGCAACTCGGCGTACCGTGGGCCGCCCCATGCCCGGGTGTCCGCGGCCGGCATGTCCTCACCCTCGTCCCATTCCCGCAGCGGCGCGGGCGGCTGTGGTGGCCGCAGGTCGCTCATCCGCTGCCGCAGGTGCCCGACGTCGGCGACCGGCAGGCGGCGGAGCGGCTCGACGGCCTCGCCGCGTCGTGAACCGGGAACCCATTTGTGGAGACCGGACATCACGTCCCTCAGGAGTTCGTCCACCTGCCGATCCCGCAGCGGATCGTGGTTGCGTACCTGTGTGGTGATCACATGGGATGCCTGCCGCTGCGCGGTCAGCACCTCCTTGACACCCTGCTCGATCCGGCGCGAGATCTCGGTGAGCTCCCGCCGTTGCTGCTCCGGCAGCAGATCTGTGAACCGGTGCCGCAGCACCGTGCGCAGCCGGCTCCACAGGTCGTCGATCTGCGCCGGGTCGCCGATCAGACGCAACGCCCCCGCGAACGCACGGCCTTCCGGTGTCGCGTCCAGGATCCGCTGACCGCGGGCCAGGTACTCGCGAAGCACCTCACCGGTCGGCCGCACGTCGTGCCGCAACTCCGCGACGACGTCGCGCTGGATGGCTTTGATCGACTCCGCGACACGGGCGAAGTCCGCGGGCAGTTCCCGCGCCAGGTGCAGCACGTTCTCGGCCGCCTCAAGCAGTTGCTCGTCCTCGACGGTCTCGACGACGCCACCCTGTTCGAGCCGGGTCAGCTCCTTCTGGCGATGCTGGATCTCCTCGTGGAGTCGCGTTATCCGGGCCATCACGTCCGGGTCGGCGTCCTGCGCGAGCCGCTCGATCGCGTCCAGCAGCGTCCTGACCCGGGACTCCGACACCCGGGTCCGCACTCCGCCGACCCGCCCGGCGACCTCGAGCGCACCGACGCCGTACGCGGACAGCCGGTACACCTCGACGTCGTCATCGGACACCTGCCGCACCAACCAGCCGGCCTGCACCCACTGCCGGCACAGGTCCCGTGCGTTCCCGGCGGGCAGCGGCTGGTTGTCCTCGTCGCCGTAGCCCGCGGCCCGCAACTGGTCAAGAGCGTCGTTGATCTCCGCGTGCGCGTCCGCCACCGCCACCCTCGGCCGCTCCGCGGTGAAGACCATCGCCAGCACCGTCACGACGAACGGCGCGTGCGTCTGGTGGAGCAGGGCGAGCATCGGATTCTGGAACGCCCGGAGCGCGCCCTGGTAAGCGCCTTCTACACCTCGTGTACCCATCGCCATGTAGCGTACGACCGGGGTACGACACAGGGCGCCTGTGCCGAGATGTGGTGAGTGCCCCGGCAGGATGCCGGTCCGTCCAGCCAGGCGAGAATCTGGTCGATCATGGCCCGGGATCACACCCGAGCCGGTGGCGGTCTGTGTCCCGCGATGGCCTCCGAGGAGCCCTGACTGACCGCTTCTGTGACGAATGGGACCTACGTGACCTGGAGCTTTGCTCGCGCCTTACTCTAGGGTGCCATTGGGCTTACCTCTCATGCCGCTTGTGGTCAGTTGACCGCATGGCCCGTTCCAAACGGCCACAGTGGCTGTGCGGCACTTCCGCGAGAGAGGGAGCTTCCGTATGGCACGTGGCGGAACAGGCCCCCGGAACGGGATGCCTCCCGGGGTGCGCCCGCTGACCGTGGGCGACCCGGTGATCATCGGGGGCTACCTGCTCCTCGGCCGGCTCGGCGCCGGTGGCATGGGCGTGGTCTACCTCGCGGAACATCCGGGCGGCGGATACGTCGCGCTGAAGACGCCGCATCCGGTCCACCTGTCGGACCCGACGCTGCGGGCGCGCTTCGCCGAGGAGGCGGAGTTCTCCCGGAGGGTGGCGCCGTTCTGCACCGCCGCCTTCGTCGAGGACGGCCTCGACGGCGACCGCCCCTACATCGTCACCGAGTACGTCCCCGGCCCCGCGCTCTCCCAGGTCGTCGCGGCGTACGGCCCGCTCACCCCCGACCTCGCGTACGGCGTGGCCCTCGGCGCGGCCGCCGCGCTGGCGGCGACCCACGAGGCGGGGCTGGTGCACCGGGACCTCAAGCCCGGCAACGTGCTGCTGTCCCCGCGCGGGCCGTTCGTCATCGACTTCGGCATCGCCCGCGACCTCGACGTGGCGATGTCGCACACGCAGGCCGGGCAGATCATGGGCAGCCCGGGGTGGGTGGCCCCGGAACGGCTGCGGGGCCGTCCCGCGATCCCCGCGTCGGACGTCTTCTCCTGGGGGTGCCTGGTCGCGTTCGCGGCGACCGGGCTGCATCCGTTCGGCGCGGGCGACCCCGAGACGCTGACCCGGCGCATCCTGGTGGAGGAGCCGCGGATCTCGCCGGTGCCGGGGCCGCTGCGGGAGGACGTGGCGGCGGCGCTGCGGCGTGACCCCGCCGAACGCCCGGACGCCGCCCGGCTGCTGGCCTCCCTGCTCGCGGCGGGCGGCGTCCACACGACCGCCGATCCGCGGAGGGCGGTCGCCGCGGTGCTGGAGGAGATCTGGCAGCCCGTGGCCTACCCGGCGGACACCCGCGGAGGGGCCGCCGTCGGCACTCAGGACGGCTGGCCGGAGGGGCACGGCGAGCACCCGCAGCCGGGCAGGGCGGCGCGGCGGCGGGCGGCCCGGTCAAAGGCACAGGCGCGGGCCCAGTCAAGGGAGCAGGCGAAGGCGCGGTCGGGGGCGCAGGCGTCCCACGCGGGCTTCGCCGCGCTCGCGACCGTCACGATCGCCGCGGTGACGGTGGTCGCGGCGGGCACCGGCGCGGCCCGCATGGACCGTACGGCGGATCCGCCGCCGGCGCAGCCCGTGGTGATCCCCGGGGACGGCGCCACGCCGCCGCCGGATGTGCTCAGCACCTCCCGGCCGCCGGTGCGGCCCGTCAGCGCTCATCAGCCGAGGGCGACGGTTACGGCCACGCGTACGATGCCGCCGCCCGCGGCGGCGACCCCGGACGAGCAACGGGCCACGGCGGTGCCCTCTCCGCCGCCGGACGGCGGGGGCGTGCGACCTCCGCCGGAGGAGCACTGCGCGCCGGGACGGCACGGGGACTGTGATCCCGGGCGGCCCTCTCCGCCGGAACAGCCCAGCTCTCCGCCGCCGTCGCCGGAGATCACCACCGAGCCGCAGTGGGGTGACGGGGAGTCGCCCCAGCCGAGCTCGGGCCCGCCGTCGGAGAGCCAGCCACAGGCCGGTCAGCCACAGGCCGGTCAACCCCAGGCAGGTCAAACCCAGGCAGGTCAAACCCAGGCAGGTCAGCCGCCGGGGGTCGTCGCCACCCCCGCGCCGTCCTGGCCCTGAGGCCGTCCACTTCCTGGGACGGCGTCGTGAGCAGGCGCGTCCATGCCCCATGCTTTGGGGTCATGGACGCAGCTCTCGAACTCGACGACGTGACCGTCCGCGTGGTCGGCCGGACCCTGGTGGCCGGCGCCGACTGGCGGGTGGAGCACGGTCAGCACTGGGTGATCCTCGGGCCCAACGGCGCGGGGAAGACCACGATGCTCTCGGTGGCCGCGGCCGTACGGCACCCGACCTCCGGGACGGCGACGGTGCTCGGGCGGCGGCTCGGCCGCACCGACCTGCGGGAGCTGCGGCGCAGCATCGGCCTCGTCGCGGCCAGCCAGCGGCTGGTGGACGAGGCGCTGCTGGAGGAGGAGGGCGCGACGGCGCTCACCGTCGTCCTCACCGGGCACACGGGGACGAGCGCGCCGCTGTGGGACCGGTACGGCGACGAGGAGCGCGAGCGGGCCCACCGCCTGCTGTCCGACCTCGGCTGCAAGGACCTCGCCGACCGGAGGTTCCGGGTGTGCTCCCAGGGCGAGCGGGCCCGCGTGCGCGTCGCCCGGGCGCTGATGGCCGACCCCGCGATCCTGCTGCTGGACGAGCCCTTCGCGGGCCTCGACCTGCCGGCCAGGGAGGACCTGATCGAGGCGCTGGAGGACCTGGCGCGGGCCCGTCAGGCCCTCACCACGGTGATGGTCACCCACCACCTGGAGGAGGTGCCCGCCACCACCACGCACGCGCTGCTGATGCGGGACGCCCGGATCCTGGCCGCCGGTCCGGTCGGGGAGGTGCTCACCGAGGCCCACCTGTCCGAGTGCTTCGGACGGCGGCTGCGCATCGACTCCCTGGACGGCCGCTGGTACGCCCGCGCGCCGCGCTGAGCCGGGTGGGCGGGCCCAGTCGTCAGCGCCGTCGTGGGCGCCGGCTGTGGGGCAGGCTGTGGGGTCGGGCCCGCCGCGGCTCCTGCTCCCGCCCGTACGGGCCCTCGCGAGAGTGCTCGTACGGGAGGTGGGCGCGGAGTCCGCGGCGGGCCCCGGCTGTCGCCCGGTCGCGGGGCGATGGGCCCGCCGGGTCAGCGGGTCGCGGCGAACTGCGCCTCCTCCGTGGAGCCCTTCAGGGCCGTGGTGGAGGAGTCCGGCGCGATGGCCGTGCTGACCAGGTCGAAGTAGCCGGTGCCGACCTCCCGCTGGTGGCGGGTGGCGGTGTAGCCGCGGCGCTCGGCGGCGAACTCCGCCTCCTGCAGCCCCACGTACGCCGTCATGCCCTCATCGGCGTAGCCGCGGGCGAGGTCGAACATCGAGTAGTTCAATGAGTGGAAGCCGGCCAGGGTGATGAACTGGAACTTGTATCCCATGTGCCCCAGCTCGCGCTGGAACTTGGCGATCGTCGCGTCGTCCAGGTGCGCCCGCCAGTTGAACGACGGCGAGCAGTTGTAGGCCAGCATCTGGTCGGGGTGCTCCCGCTTGATCGCCTCGGCGAACTCGCGCGCCACGTCGAGGTCCGGGGTGGAGGTCTCCATCCACAGAAGGTCGGCGTACGGCGCGTAGGCGAGGCCGCGGGCGACGCAGGCGTCGACCCCGTTGCGGACCCGGTAGTAGCCCTCGGCCGTGCGGTCGCCGGTCGTGAAGGCGTGGTCGCGGGGGTCCACGTCGCTGGTCAGGAGCGTCGCGGCCTGGGCGTCGGTCCGCGCGATGACCAGAGTGGGGACGCCCGCCACGTCGGCCGCGAGACGGGCCGCGTTGAGGGTCTTGACGTGCTGGCCGGTCGGGACGAGCACCTTCCCGCCGAGGTGGCCGCACTTCTTCTCTGAGGCGAGCTGGTCCTCCCAGTGCACGCCCGCGGCGCCCGCCTCGATCATGGCCTTCATCAGCTCGAACGCGTTGAGCACGCCGCCGAACCCGGCCTCGGCGTCGGCCACGATGGGCGCGAGCCAGTGCGGCGCGTTCTCCTCGCCCTCCGCCCAGGAGATCTGGTCGGCCCGCAGCAGCGCGTTGTTGATCCGGCGGACCACGGCGGGGACCGAGTTGGCCGGGTAGAGGCTCTGGTCGGGGTAGGTGTGACCGCTCAGGTTGGCGTCGGCCGCCACCTGCCAGCCCGACAGGTAGACGGCCTTGAGACCCGCCCTCACCTGCTGGACCGCCTGGTTGCCGGTCAGCGCGCCGAGCGCGTGGACGTAGTCCTCGCTGTGGAGCAGGCTCCACAGGCGCTCCGCGCCGAGCCGGGCCAGCGTGTGCTCCTCCCGCACCGAGCCGCGCAGGCGGACGACGTCCTCGGCGGAGTAGGTCCGCCGGACGTCCCGCCATCGCGGGTCGGTGTCCCATTCGTGCTGTAGCCGCTGGGCGGCTGCGGTGAGCCGATCGGACATCCCGTTCACTCCCTTGTTGCGTACTTCGTCGTCACCTGGGGCTTGCTTCCGAGTTTGTGTCGATATCAAGAGACCAGGCAAGGCGACTTGCGCCGAAAGAGTGAGAATTTTTCTTCCTATGATGAAACTGATGAGTATTCTCTTGCGAAGAAGTGGCAAGTTTTCCGTATGGACTAGACCAATCCAGCCGCGCAAGATCGCCTAGTTGTGGAAGAATCGCGGATTTTCCGCGTAGGATCTGGGCATGACCTCCGTCCTGGGCGAAGAACCGCTGTCTTTGACGCAGGAGCTCGATCTGCTGGCCTTCGGCCAGCGGCTCAGGCACCTGCGCAAGCAGCGCGGCCTGACGCTCTCCGAGCTCGGCGACCGCGTCGGCCGCGCGCCCAGCCAGCTGTCCCTGCTGGAGAACGGCAGGCGCGAGCCGAAGCTGTCCCTGCTGAAGTCGCTCGCCGCCGCGCTCGGCGTACCGGTGGAGGAACTGCTGCGCAGGCAGGCGCCGAACCGGCGGGCGCAGCTGGAGATCGCCCTGGAGGAGGCCCAGCGCGACCCGCTGTACGCGAGCCTCGGGCTGAGCCGGCTCAAGGTCTCCGCGCGGGTGCCCAACGACGTGCTGGAGCACATCCTCGGCCTGTACGAGGAGCTGCGGGCCCGGGAGGCGAAGGGCACGGCGACGCCGGAGGAGGCGCGGGCGGCCAACGCCGAGCTACGGCGCATGCAGCGGGAGCTGGGCAACTACTTCGAGGAGATCGAGAAGGCCGCCGCCGACGCGCTGACGGCGGTGGGCTACCGCACCGGCGCGTTGTCCGAGAGCACCGTGCAGGCGCTGGTGTCCCACTTCGGGTTCACCGTGCACTCCGCGCCCGACCTGCCGAGGTCGGCCCGTTCGGTGACCGACCTGCGCAACCGCCGCATCTACGTCAAACGCCAGCAGCTCGGCATGCACACGCCCCGGACCGTGCTGCTGCAGACGCTCGGTCACATCGCGCTCCAGCACCACAAGCCGCGCGACTTCGCCGACTTCCTGCGCCAGCGGGTGGAGGCCAACTACTTCGCCGCCGCCGTGCTCGTCCCCGAGACGGCGGCCGTGCCGTACCTGCGCGAGGCCAGGCAGGACCGCGCCCTGTCGGTCGAGGACCTGCGCGACGTCTTCGCGGTGTCCTACGAGATGGCCGCCCACCGGTTCACCAACCTCGCCACCCGCCATCTCGACCTCGTCTGCCACTTCGTGCGCAACGACGCCGGAGGGATCATCTACAAGGCGTACGAGAACGACGGCATCGTCTTCCCCGCCGACGAGCAGGGGGCGATCGAGGGCCAGCGGCTGTGCCAGCAGTGGTCGGGCCGCCAGGTGTTCCACTCGCCCGACCGGTTCTCGCTGTACTACCAGTATTCCGACTCGCCCACCGGCACGTACTTCTGCGTCGCCCACGTGGACCCGTCGCAGGAGAAGGACTTCGCCATCACGCTCGGCGTGCCGTACCGGGAGTCGCGGTGGTTCCGCGGCCGGGAGACCACCCACCGGACCAGGTCGAACTGCCCCACCGGCGAGTGCTGCCGCCGCCCGCCCGCCGAGCTGGCGCAGCGCTGGGAGGGGTACGCCTGGCCCTCGGCCCGCGCCAACTCCCACGTGCTGGCCGCCCTGCCGCCGGGGTCGTTCCCCGGCGTCGACGAGGCCGACGTGTACGCGTTCCTCGAACGCCACGCCACCCAGACCTGAGCCCGTACGCCACACAGATGACCACGGACGGAGAACTGGCCCTCACGGCGGCTCAGGCGGGAGCGGCCGTCGTGCGCGCCATGTACGGGACGTCGCTGACGCGCTTCGACAAGGGCGGGGACGACTTCGCGACGGCGGCGGACGTCGAGGCGGAGAAGGCGATCCTCGACGTCCTGCGCGGCGCCCGGCCGTACGACGGCGTGGTCGGCGAGGAGAGCGGACGCACCGGCCCGCACGGCGCGGAGCGCGTCTGGCTGGTCGATCCCCTCTGCGGCACGCTGAACTACGCCGCCCGGAGCATGCTGGTCGCGGTGAACGTCGCCCTGCGCGCGGGATCGGAGGTGACGGCGGCGGCCTCGGCGGACCCGTTCGCCGGCGAGGTGTTCTGGACGGACGGCGTCGACGCCTACGCCCGCCGCGACGGCGAGGACCAGCGGCTCACGCCGTCGTCCGGCTCACGGCTGGTGGACGTCAACCTCGATCCGCCGTTCCCGAACGCTCCGGACTTCCGGGCGGCCCGGCTGCTCGCCGACGCCGGGTTCGCCGGGCGTTTCCGCCCGCGCGTCGTCTCCACCACGCTGGCGGTGGCGTGGGTCGCGGCCGGCCGGAGGGCCGCGTACGTCACCGACGGCCACCTGCGCGACAGCGTGCACTTCGCCGCGGGGATCGCATTGTGCCGGGCCGCCGGGTGTGTGGTGACCGGTTTGCACGGTCAGCCGCCGCACACCGGGGCAGGCGGGCTCGTCGTGGCGGCCGACCGGGAGACGCACGCGGCGTTGCTGGAGATCATCGGCAGGCAGGCCTCCCGGGAGCGGTAGTGAGAGCCCCAAGGCCGACCCGCCGGGGTCAGCCCCGGACGGCGGCGCGGACGAACTCCATCAGGTGCCCGCGCAGCGCCTCGCGGCCCTCGGGGGTCGTCGCGTCCTCGCCAGCCGTGATCCTCGCGAGCTGTGGCATGGCGCTCGGCCACATGGCCATGCCGATGAGCGTGAACAGCGTGCGGGCCATCGCCGCGTCGGGCTCCCGGCCGAGCCCCGCGGCCAGGGAGACGGTCTTCGAGTGGCACTTGTCCACCCGGCGCTCCTGGCCGGGGAGCAGGGCGTCCTCGCTCCGGTAGTGCAGCGCCTCCCACATCATCAGCCGTACGACGTCGGGGTGGGCGGCGTAGTAGTCGAACAGCCTGCTCACGTAGTCGGCGGGGTCGTCGCCGGGCATCGCGACGGCCTCGGTCGCCTCGTCCAGCGCCGCCGCGACGACGGTGTCGAACAGCTTCTCCTTGCTGCCGAAGTGACCGTAGATCCGCTCCTTGTTGACCCCCGCCCGATCGGCGATGCGGTCCACCCGGGCGCCCGCAACGCCGTACGCCGCGAACTCCGCGCGCGCGGCCTCCAGCAGGGCGGCCTTGGTGGTGGCGGTGGGGTCCTTGACGTCTTTGCGGGGCGGCATCGGCCTTCCTCCGTGTTCACGAGCGAGCGGGGGACTGACGGTTCGGGAGGTGACGGTTCTCGGGAGCCGACGCGCCCAGCATACCGATCCGGCCACCAACTGGTTGGTTGACATCCAACCGGTTGGTTGGCTACCTTCCCGGCCATGAGCACATCGACGTCCGCCCTCCGTCCACCCGCTGCCGCCGACGCGACCTACGCGCCGCCGCGCCGCACCGTGGCGGCGTTCGTACCGGCCGGGCTCCTCGCCACCGGGCACCTTTACGTCGTGATCCCCCTGCTGGCCCGGATGTCGGCCGAGTGGGGCGCCCCCGCCGCCGTCCTGACCTGGCTCGTCAGCGCGTTCGGCCTCGGCTACGCGGGCGGCTTCCTGCTCTTCGGCCCGCTGTCCGACCTGTACGGCAGGCGCCGCGTGATGACCTGGGGCATGGCGGCCACGGCGGTGACCACGGCGTCGGTCGCGCTGAGCCCCGGGCCGGGGGCGGCGCTCGCCCTGCGGGTGATCGAGGGCGTCACCACGGCCGTCTTCGCCCCCACCGCGTTCGCGTACATCGCCGAGCGCGTGGAGCCCCGCCGCCGGGCCGTGACGATGACCTCCGTGGTCAGCGCGCTGTTCGCCTCGGCCGTGGTGGCCCAGCTCGCCGGCAAGGCCCTCGCCGACCTGCTCGGATGGCGGCCGGTCTTCCTGCTCGGCGGCGCGGCGTTCGCCGTCATGACCGTGGTGCTGCGGCGGGTGATGCTGCCCGACGCGGCCCGCGAGGCCGGAGGGAACCCCTACGCCGCCGTGCCGGTCCTGCTGCGCGACCCGCGCCTGGTGCTGATGTACGCCGCCACGCTGACGGTTCTCGGCGCGTTCGTCGCCCTCTACACCGCGTTGCAGCTGGAAGGCCCGGCGGGCATCGCCGGCGACCCCTCCGCGCTGCTGGCGCTGCGGGCCACCGCGCTCCCGGCGATCGCCGTCATCCCGTTCGTGACGCCGTACCTCACCCGGTTCCGCCCGGCGCGCCGGGCGGCGGTGATGCTCGGCGCCGCCGCGGTGATCGCACTCGTGGTCGGGGTGACCGCCCCCGGCGTCGCGGGGCTGGCGGTGCTGCTGGCCGCCTTCGCCTTCGCGATCGGAGTCACGGCCCCCGCCGTGATCGAGACCGTGGGTCTGCTCGCCGGTCCTGCTCGGGCCACCGCCGTCTCCCTGTTCACGTTCTTCCTGTTCACCGGGGCGAGCCTCGGCCCGGTCGCCGCCTCGGCCGCCGCGCCGTACGGCTTCGCCGCGCTCATGTGCGGCGTGGCGGGGGTGCTCGCGCTGGGAGGGGGGCTCGTCCTGATCGCGTCGCGGGGCCGCGGCATAAGGTGAGCCTTGTCGGATGTGGCGGACGGGGGAGGGCGCGTGCTGCCTGAGGTTGAGGCCTGGCTGGCCCGGCGTACCTCGTCGGCGGCGGACTGGCCGGTCCGCGCCCTGCTGGCCGCCAAGGGGGACAGCAGGATCTCGGTGGTGCTGCCCGCCAGGAACGAGGCGGAGACGGTCGGGGAGATCGTCGCCGCGGTCCGCCGCGACCTGGTGGAGGCCGTCCCATTGGTGGACGAGCTGGTGGTGATCGACTCCCGGTCGGCGGACGGGACGGCGGAGCGGGCGTTACGCGCCGGCGCGAAGGTCTTCGCGCAGGACGAGATCCTCCCCGAGCTGCACGACCCGCGATTCGACGGGAAGGGCGAGGTGCTGTGGAAGTCCCTCGCCGTGACCACCGGTGACCTGGTGGTGTTCGTCGACGCCGATCTGCGCGAGTTCCGGACCTCGTTCGTGACCGGCCTGCTCGGGCCGCTGCTGGCCGACCCCTCGGTCGCGTACGTCAAGGCGTGCTACGACCGGCCGCTGCTCGGGGCGGCCGAGCCGAACGCGGGAGGCAGGGTCACCGAGCTGGTCGCCCGGCCGCTGCTCAACCTGCACTGGCCGCTGCTCGCGGGGTTCGTGCAGCCGCTCGCGGGCGAGTACGCCGGCCGCCGCGCGGTCCTGGAGCGGGTGCCGTTCGTCACCGGGTACGGCGTGGAGCTGGGACTTCTCATCGACCTGCTCGACCAGGTGGGGCTCGACGCGCTCGCCCAGGTCGACCTGGGGCGCCGGATCCACTCGCACCAGTCCACGGAGGCGCTCGGCGGGATGGCCGGGCAGATCATGCACACCGCCTGGGCCCGGCTGGAGCGCCAGGATCGGATCATTCCGCTGCACGAGCCGTCGTCCCGGATGGTGCAGTTCGAGCGCGGCCACGCCGGGCACCGCGCGGTCACGCGGGACGTCGCGGTGGCCGAGCGCCCGCCGATGGCGACGGTCCCGCAGTACGCGTCCCGACTGCGCTGAGCGGCGCTCCCTCGGTGGTGTTACCGTTGGTAACACTGTGGAGAGGAGAGGCCCCGATGACCTTCTGCCCGGAGTTGAGCGGCGACGTCCGCGAGGTGCGCGACTGGGTCCACGAGTTCGCCCGGGACGTCATACGGCCCGCCGGGGCGGAATGGGACGAGCGTGAGGAGACGCCCTGGCCGGTGATCCAGGAGGCCGCCAAGATCGGGCTGTACTCCCTGGACTTCTTCGCCCAGCAGTGGTTCGAGGAGTCGGGGCTCGGCCTGCCGGTGGCGTTCGAGGAGCTGTTCTGGGGAGACGCCGGGATCGGCCTGTCCATCGTCGGGACCGGCCTGGCCGCCGCGGCCCTCGCCTCCAACGGCACCCCCGAGCAGATGGGGGAGTGGCTGCCCGAGATGTTCGGCACCCCCGACGACGTCAGGCTCGGCGCGTTCTGCTCCTCCGAGCCCGACGCGGGCAGCGACGTCGGCGCGATCAGGACGCGGGCCGTCTACGACGAGGCCACGGACGAGTGGGTCCTGAACGGCGTGAAGACCTGGGCGACCAACGGCGGCATCGCCGCCGTCCACATCATCGTGGCCACGGTCGACCCGTCGCTGGGCACCCGGGGACAGGCGTCCTTCGTGGTCCCGCCCGGCACGCCGGGCCTGTCGCAGGGCCAGAAGTTCAGGAAGCACGGCATCCGCGCCTCACACACGGCCGAGGTGGTCCTGGAGGACGTACGGGTGCCCGGCCGGTGCCTGCTCGGCGGCAAGGAGAAGCTGGACGAGCGGCTGGCCCGGGTGCGCGCCGGGGCGCGGGCCGGCGGGCAGGCCGCGATGCGCACGTTCGAGACCACCCGTCCCACGGTCGCCGCGATGGCCGTCGGCATCGCCCGCGCCGCCTTCGAGTACGCCCGCGACTACGCGCGCGAACGCGAGCAGTTCGGCCGGAGGATCGGGGAGAACCAGGCCATCGCGTTCCTGCTCGCCGACATGGCCACCCGGGTGGACGTCGCCCGCCTGATGACCTGGCGAGCCGCCTGGATGGCCCGCCAGGGCAGGCCGTTCCAGCAGGCCGAGGGGTCGATGAGCAAGCTGGTCGCGAGCGAGACCGCCGTCTGGGTGACCGAGCAGGCGATCCAGATCCTCGGCGGGGCCGGCTACACCCGCGAGCACCCGGTCGAGCGCTTCCACCGCGACGCCAAGATCTACACCATCTTCGAGGGCACCTCCGAGATCCAGCGCCTCATCATCGGCCGCGCCGTCACCGGCCTCCCCGTCCGCTGATTCCACCCTGGCCGTCATCCACGCCGGTCAGTGCGCTGTGGTGGGGTGGCGCCACAGTGAGCCGGACCGGCGGCCGGGCAGTGCGACGGTCGCGATGTGCTCGAACCCGCACCGGGCGTAGTACGCCTGCAGCGGGATCGCCTCGCGGGCGACGTTGAGCCACACCCACGGGAAGCCCTGGCGGCGGGCATGGTGGATGGTCCACTCGATCAGCATTCGGCCCAGCGTGCCCGGTGGCGGCGTGGGGACGTCCCAGCCGGGCGGCTGGTGCGGGTGGGGGCGTACGACGGCGAGCCTGTGCAGGATCAGGGCCTTGTCCTCGACGGGGTCGAGGCCGGCCGCGCCGAACTCGGGGTCGGGGCACTGGTCGACGGCCAAGGTGGCCTGCGGCCAGCGGCCGGAGTGTTCGACCAGCCGGATCGCGCCACTGGTGATGCCGGGGGTGACGCGGTCCGGGCCGAACCCGGCTTTGGGCCAGCCGTCGCCCTGATCACGCTCGTGTATCCAGGCGGCGGAGGCGTTGAGCAGGGCAAGGACGGTGCCGGTGTCGTCTGGGACGGCCCGGCGGATGGTGTACGGCGCGGGCAGGGCGGGCGCCGAGCCCTGATATCGCTGCAAGGCCGCTCCCGTGGTCACGTCTGTGGCTGGGCGTGCGAACAGCTTGCCATGGAGCGCGAGAATCCGGGCTCGTCAGCCGACGGCGTCAGAGGAGGATTCCGCCGGCCAGGAACTCGTTCAGGGCCGCGATGATGATCTCCCGCGCCTCCGGGCGCGCGAGGGCGCTCGGCTGCAACGACGGGTATTTTCCATAGTCGGCGGATTCGAGCTGGTCGCGGAGACGGGCCGCCCCCGGAAGAATGGCCAGCCTTTCGGCGAGCCGCGCCATGCGCTCCCGTGATGCGCCGTGATTGCGTACGGAACCGAAGTTGACGGCCAGGACGGACTTCGCGGGGCCGGTGTAGACGCTCCACACGGAGGCCTTGTCGGAGCCGAGATTGAACCAGGCGGTGACCGAGGGATACGCGCCTTCGCCGAAGTAGTACTCGTGGAAGGACGGGTGGCTCTCGGCGTGACGGTAGACGGCCAGCAGTGTGTCGCGTACGTCGGCGGGGCAGTACTGCTCGACGGCCTGGAGGAAGCTGGGCTCGTCCCAGGTGCGTTTTCCCCGAGAACGGTCAGCTTGTCCTGCTTCGGTGGCCGAGGGGGTGGTCCGGATCGCATCGGGACTCACTTCCGGAAGGGAGTCACCGAGGGCCAGCTGGATGGCGATGGCCATCGTTTCGAGCCATTCGATGGTCGCCTCCGCCTCGTCGGCGGTGATCGGGGTCTTCTGCCCGGTCCGGTCCGGGTCGTGGTCGGCGGTGTGGGCGATGTTGTTCCGGCGCCAGGCGATCTCCCGGAGCCTGGTGCGGACGCCGTCCGCGGTGATCGGGTTCCTGGTGTCCTGGGCGGTCAGGACCTCGGCGACTCTGACCCAGAGGTTCACCTCGCTGACGTGCGCGAACCCTTCCTTGATCTTGTCTGGGTTCTGGAAGGTCATGAAGGAGAAATGCCGCTCCAGGTGCGCACGGAAGGTCTCCCCGAGAGGCTCGTCGTGATGGTGAACCTTCTCGAACAGTTCGACGGGGATGCTCAGGCTGTTGAACTTGCGAGGCCGGGGCAGTTCCGGGGTCAGCGCGAGGCCCATCGCCCGATCCACGATCTCCCGCGTGACCCAGTGGTCGAGGGCCGCCACGGCCTGAGTCCAGGCGGCGCGGTAGAGGTCGGTGACGTCGAAGGAGCCGACCGCGAGCCGCTCCAGATTGCGGCCGCCGTCGACGAGCTGCCGGGCGTACTCGAGGTTCTGCTGGAACTGCTCGAACGCGGCCGGAGTCGGGTCACGCGGAGGCACGGGTGAGGGAGCGTTTGTGTTCTGAGGAGGCAGTCTCCTCGCCCGATATTGACGTGCCAGTTCGCGGTAGAACTCGGTGCCGGGGAATTCCTGGAGCGCGCGGACGCCGGCCTCCGTGATCGCCCAGCCGTTCCGTTTGGTCATCCAGCCGAGCGAGGCGGCCTCTCCCGTGCGGAATCCCAGCTGCGCCCACCAGCGCGCCTGGCCGTGCGCGTTCGGAGCACGGAGTTCCGGGCCGATGGGCACTCGCTCCTCTACTTCTTTGCGCACTTCTCCTGGCGGCAGAGGCCGTCCGGCCTCCCGCAGAAGTTCGAAGGTCGCGCGGAGGATGGGAGAGATCTGATCGGCATAGGCCATGGGGGAGATTCCTGCCTTTCGACTGTCGCCTCCGGCAGGATAAACACGATCCCAAGGGGAAATACCCCGTTCCACTTCATGCCGTGAGGGTTCAGAGGAAAGCACACGGGTGGAGGGATTCGCGGAGGTCCGGGGTCTCTGCCTATAGCGGATGAAACGAGGACGTACGGGTAGGAAGGGAGATCGGGCCGGGGGAGCGTGGGGAAGCGACCGATGACGACGGCGTTCATCCTGTGGGGCGGCGGCAGCCTGGGAGCCGCGCAGGTCGGCATGCTCCGCGCGCTCACCGCTCACGGCATCCGCGCCGACATGGTGGTGGGCGCCTCGATCGGGGCGCTCAACGGCGCCTACTACGCCTCCCGCCCGGACGCCGAGGGGGTGGAGGAACTGGCCCGGCTGTGGCTGTCGGTGAGCGGCCACGACGTGTACCCGGTGAGCGGGCCCGACGTGCTCCGCACACTGGTGGGTAACCTGCCCCTCCACCCCCTGCGGGGAGCCCTGCAGGCGCTGGGCGTGCTCAACTACACCTTCCCGCTCAATCCGGCCACGCTGGTCGCGGCCGTGCTGGGCCGCCGCAACTACCTGTTCGGCAACTCCGCCCTGCGGCGGTTCCTCGAACGCATCCTGCCGATCCGCGCCCTGGAGGAGACGCGGACGCCGCTGTCGGTGCTCACCGCGGACGTCCGGACGGGCCGGCCGGTGGTCCTGTCACGGGGGCCCGCGCTGCCGGCGTTGCTGGCCAGCACCGCGATCCCGGCCCTGTATCCCACCGTGACGATCGGCGACCGGGTCCTCATGGACGGCGGCGTCGCCGACCTGACCACCCTCGACTACGCGGTGGACGCGGGCGTCGACGAGGCGTACCTGCTGGCGCCCGGATTCACCTGCCACCTGCCGGCCGCGCCGTCGACGGCGATCGCCATGGCCCTGCACGGCTACAACCTGCTCAGCGAGCAGCGCATCAGCGCCTCGATCAGGCAGAACAGGCGGCGGACCCGCCTCCACGTGCTGCCGCCGCTCTGCCCGGTCGAGGTGCTGCCCGTCGACTTCCGCGCCACAGCCGACATGATCGAACGTGCGACCCTGTCGGCCACCCACTGGCTGGAGCGGCGCGAACCCCACCCCGCTCTCGCCCGCCCGCTCGGCTTCCCGCACGAAGCGGACCATGGGTGGCACCCGCCCGGTTGTTAAAAATCTACGTTGTAAAGGCGCCGCCGGAAAGCTGTCCGTGCAGCCGGCGCGCCTGACGGACAAGTTCACTCGCCCGGCGCCGACCGGCCAGTTCGGCGACGACGGGGAGGTCGCCCCGGGCGTCCGCCCATTCGCCCACGTCGGCGGCGAACCTCATCAGCCGGGTGTGCGCGGGGGTGGCCCGCTCGCCGGGGCGCGGCAGGCGGCCGGGCAGCAGGCCCCGCATGATCTGCCACACCTCCCGATGCGCCCCACGCTCGGCCGCCGTCCGGAGCGCCTCCATGACCCCGGCGAGACCGTCGGGCCTGCGCTCCAGCAGGACGGCGAGTTGCCTGCCGAGCTCCTCGCCGGGCAGGCCGCCGGTGGCGGCCAGGCGCAGCAGCGGCCCTACTGCTCCGCCGACCGGGCCCGCGTGCAGGTAGTGCGCCATGATCAGCGCGACGCCCTGCCCGGCGGGACCGTCCGCCGTGACCAGCAGTTCGAGGTCGGCGGGTGTGGGCTTGTTCAGCGGCCAGAACGACCGCAGCGTCCAGGCCGACCGGGCGGCGGCAAGTTCGCGGTGCCCGGCGAGCACGGCGAGCAGCCGTTCGCACGCCTCGTCGTGGAACCGGGGAGTGAGCAGGTCACCCAGCACCTCCCGGTGCTCCGGTCCGCACACGAACTCCGAGAAGACGCGGACGTCGCCCTGGTGGGTGTCCCAGCGCAAAATCACCTCCGGTTCGGCGGGCCGGTCCGTGAGCCATCGCGCGACTGTGCGCCCCGCCGGGCTCGTCAGGGCGGCGGCCCGCGTGGCGACCTCGCCGGGGACGGTGCGGCCGAGCCGGAGCAGAGCCTGCCGCAGGTCCAGCGGCAGCGCCTGCACGCCGTCGCGCTCGTAGCCCTCGATCCGCTCCACCAGCGCATCCGGGTCGAGGATGCCGTTGGCCCGGGTGGGCGTGCCCAGCAGGTACGCCGGCAGCCGGTCTTCGAGTTGCGCCTGGTAGACCTCGGCGTACCGCATGAGCGTCCAGACTCTCGCGCCCGCACCGTGCCTCATGTCCGGGACCCGCTCCGTGACGGTCTCCGTGCCCTGCGGGTGCGCCTGGCGCCACGCGCCCGGCTCGGCCAGTTCCTTCGCCATCGCCGCGGCCCAGTCGGCGGTGTCCCACCAGGGTGTCCACGGGTGGCTGCGGCTCCAGTGACGGGTGAGCGGAGCCAGGGCGCCGACCAGACGGTCGCGCCCGCCGCCGGTCCGGTGCCGGGCCGCCAGCCGGACGAAGCCGTCCAGCCATCTCTCGTGGGCGCGCCAGTCGTACTCCGTCAGCGTGATCCGGGCCAGCTCCTCCGGCGTCTCGGGGGCGGGCGGCATGGGCGTGGGTTCGGGGACCGCCGGGAGCGGCACGGGGACGAACCGCGCCGGCTCCGGCTCCGGCTCCGGCGCCGCCGCGACCTCGCCGCCGAAGACCGCCGCCAGCCGGGAGCCCTCGTGCGCGGGCAGCGCCGCGACCGCGTCCCGGATCATGTCCGCGCCCAGCGGGGTGAACCGGTCCGCGTGCTTGACCGCCAGCTTCACGGCCCGTTCCCGGGCGTCGCCCGACTCGCTGCCCAGCGCGGCGGTTAGTGCGGGGGCGTAGGCGTCGGCGTCTTCGGCGGGGTCCTTCAGCAACCGGTCGAGCCAGGTCAGCCCGGCCCGCACCAGCCGGCCCTCGGCGCGGAACAGCAGCGCTTCGACGGCCTCACCGGCCTGCTCGGCCGGGATCGGCCCCAGGCGGCGGACCTGCCGGAGCGCGAGGTCGGCCACGTTGGCCGCAGCGGCCGGGAGCAACGCCAGATAGTCCCGCGCGTACGGCGCGATCTCCTCTGGGGAGGGGGCGAGCTGGTCGTGCAGGAAGACGAAGAAGCGCTGGTCGGCGGCCTGCCCGCCGCGCAGGAACCGGCTGCGGCACCCGTCGAGCAGAGCCGCGCGCCCGACCCGGCCGTCCTTGGCAAGGGCGGTCAGCACGGCGGGCCAGTTCCGGTGGGTACGGAGCAGTCTGCCCACGCCCTCGGCCTCGAACAGCCTCGGCAGCATCGCGTCCAGCAGCGGATCCGCGGGCAGGTCGTCGGAGAGAGTCGCGGCGACCCAGGCGAGGGTGAGGGGGTCGTGCTCGGGGGGCTCGGCTCCGCTCTCGCGCAGCAGCCGCAGGGCGAGCCGTACCCGCCGGTCGGGCCGGGGGCGGGCGCCGCGCAACCGCCGCGCCAGCCGTACGGCGAGATCTCTGCGCCATTCCGGCAGCCGGGCCGCCACGACCGCGGCGATGAGCGGGACGTCGTCGGTGTCCGCGGGCTCCCAGCCGCGGTCGAAGTCGCGTCTGTTCAGCCACGTGGCGACGGCCGCGGCGCCGGGGAGAACCGCGGCGCCGGCGACCCGTACGGGCTCGATCCAGCGGTTCCGAACGCTCGGTCCGTCCACCGTGTAGGCCTCGGCGAACTCGTGGACCGATCGCCCCGTCCGCGCGGCCCGCTCGCACAGCTCCTCCCACCGAGCCTGGCGCGCCTGCTCCCGTCTCCTCTCCTCGCGCGCCGCGGCCTCCCGGGCGGCGGGAAGGTATCCGGGCAGTTCCCGCGCCACCTCGCGGCGCGCGTCGTCGTCGAGGTCCAGCACGGCCGTCGCGACGGCGGAGGCGTCGCCGGCGTCTATTCCGGAACGGACCGCGTCCCAGGGGTTCGTCATGATCGGCACCATAGGAGAGCACACCGACAAGATCGGTTCGCGTCCCGCGGCCATGAGGTCGCCGATGTGGGGAACCACCCCTCGCCTGGGCAAGTACGATCGTCCCGTGACCGAAATGACCGAAACGACGCCAGGCTGGCTCGCCCCCGAGGACATCGAGTCCGTACGGGGCCGCATGCCGATCCTGTACGTGGACGCCGTGCCCGTGCGCGTGGACGACACGGGCATCGTCACCCGTGTCGGCCTGCTGCTGCGGATCGGCCCCGACGGAACCGTGAGCCGGGCGCTGGTCTCCGGCCGGGTGTACTACCACGAGCGCATCCGCGACGCGCTCCTGCGTCACCTGGAGAAGGACCTCGGGCCGGTGGCGCTGCCGAGCGTGCCGGTCTCCCCGGCGCCGTTCACGGTGGCCGAGTACTTCCCCACTCCCGGGGTCACGCCGTTCCACGACCCGCGCCAGCACGCGGTCTCGCTGGCGTACATCGTCCCGGTGCGCGGCGACTGCCGTCCCCGGCAGGACGCGCTCGACCTGGAGTGGTTCACGCCCGAGGAGGCGGCCTCCCCGGTCGTGCAGCAGGAGATGACCGGCGGCCAGGGCGTGCTGCTCAAGCAGGCCCTCGCCCACGTCGGCCGGTTGACCTGACGCGGACGCCGCCGCGCCGGGCCGCCCACCCGAGTGATCAGCGACGGCCGGCCCGGACGGCGGCCGGCGAGGCGCCGATGACGCCGGCGAGCCCGGACGGCAGCGGGTAGGGCCGCTCGGCGGGCGGCGCGGCCCTACCGGCACGGATCGCGCCGAGGGTGGCGGTGATGTCGGTGATGGACACGGTCCACGCGTCGACGTAGCGGTCCACGGCCTCCCCGGACAGGCCGATCTGGATCGACCGGTACGGCAGCGGGTGCAGCCGGGCGTCGCGCTCGGGGTCCCACTGGATCCGGACGGGACTCTCACGAAGGCGGGTGGCCCACGCTCTCTGGTCCTCGCCGGGGCCGGGATGGCTGGGACATGAATGGGCAAGCGCCCATTCGAACCCGTCCCGGCTGATCTGTATGGCGAGCACGCGGGTCTGGCCCGGCTTCGCGGCCCAGCCGCTGCGATACATCATCCAGTGGAACGATGGTTTGACCCAGGTCATCCGCTCCCGCTTGAACGGCGGCACGAACCGCTGCGCGGTGACCGCCCGGTCGGCGACGGCGGGATCGTACGCCTGGTAGACGGTGACAATCTCCTCGGTGTAGACGGCACGGATCTGCCGGTACGGAACCTCCATTCCGCCGAGTCTCGTCAGTCCCGGCCGGCGCGGGCAACCGGTTATCGCCGGCGGACGAACATCGGCCGAGTACGCCGGCTCGATCCCGGTCCTATTCCTGGGCGAAGGTGGGGGCGAGCGCCCGCGCCAGGCGGTCCAGCCAGTCGGCCGGGACGCCGCCGATCTGCGGGTACTCCGTGCGGAACTCGTCCCAGTCGACCTCCAGGGAGCGGATCGTCTCCGGGCCGAACGCGGCGGTCCGCCGCTCGCCGAGTGGCTCACGCAGGACCTCGTGGAGCAGGTCGCGGGGGAGCCGGACGCGTTCGGCGAGCAGGACGGCGTCGTAGAGGTCCTTGCCCTGCGGCCACCGGTCGTCGGCCAGCCAGAGCAGCTTCCAGGCCAGCGACAGCTCGGGGGTGGCGGCGAGGACCGGGGTGGCCTCCTCCCCGCCGGCCCGGGGGATCAGCGCGACCTCCGGCGGGACGGGCAGGCGCTCGCCGAAGGTGAAGTCGAGCTGCACGGTTCCCGGCGGAAGGTCACCGGCCCGCCAGGTGAACACCAGACGCCGCCCGGGGACGCGGTCGTAGGTCCAGATCTCGTCCGTCGCGACGTCACCCGGGTCGAAGGCGACCCCGTCGCCGGCCGCTCCGGTGACGACCCCGGCGATGACGTCCTTGAACATCGCGACGGTCAGCGGGCTGCGCAGGACGATCTTGGGCGGGACGACAACCCAGTCGAGGTCGCCCGGTTCGCGCGCCTCATCCCCGGCCCACGCCTCCAGGAGCAGGCTTCCGCGCAGCACGAGGTGGTCCGCCCACGGCGACTCGGCGACGACCCGGACCACGTGGTCGATCGCCTGGCGCCGGGCCCGTCGCCAGCGGCGCCCGGTCTCCGGGTCCTCGAAGGCCGGTTCACCGGCCCGGAAGGCGCGCTCGAACTGCTTGAGCGCCGGGTCGAAGATCGGCGGTTGTCGCGTCCCCGGCCCGTCCGTCACCGGCACGTACGTCGCGGGGAACCGCGGCGTCCCGCGAGGCGGGACCGTGACACCCTCGGGGAGGACGACCCCACAGGTGAACTGCTCCCAGCTTGACGTCATCTCTCCTCGATCCAGCCGTGGTCGGCGCCGGGGTTGTCGTCGTGGACGACGAACTCCCGTTCGGCTTCCAGCACGGCATAGCCATGGCTTCCCAGATCGGACAGCAGCGCCTCGAACCTCCGTAGGGCCGTGGACAGCGCGACGCCCCGGCACCGCTGGGTGACGAACCGCTCGTGCGACCCGTCGGCGCGCCGCCGCCGGGCGTTGCGCGACACGTGCGCGCCGTGGGCCGCGGCGACGGCGGCGAGCGGCGCCGGATCGCCCCGTACGGCGACCTTCACGTGGTGCTCGAAGTAGCGGCCCGGCATCAGGGCGGCGTCCTCGTCGGTCCGGGGGACGTCCTCGTTCCAGGGAGCCGCCTCGATCTTGACCCGGACGACCTTGAAGTTCTCGTCCCGGAGCCTCGCCGACAGGGCGGCCGCGGCGGCCCGCCGTGCGCTGAGCGTGCCCGCGCCCCGGACGGTGAGCATCGGCTGGGAGGGGACCGCGCCGCGTTCGAGCACGATGTGCGTGAACTTGACGCCGTTCTCCCGCGCCCAGGCGCGGAGCCGCTCCGCGTCGCCGGCGGCCACGGTGAGGTGGACGTCGAAGTCGCCCCGGAACTCCGGCTCCGGCCCGCTCATCGGCCGGTCCCGCACCGCGCGTCGCGGGACGACGGCGTGCCCGGTGTACGGAACCGCGCCGCGGGGGGGCATTCGCATGGCGACGACCCTAGTGCCCCCGCGTGGCGTCGTGATCGATCGTCACCCGGCGAGGCGGGGGGCCGTCCTGGTGTGGAGGAGTTCGGTGAACAGGTCGTCCCACAGGGGCATGACGTTCTCCGGGGCGTACGCCCGGGCGGTGGCCGCGGCGGCGGAGCCCATGCGCAGGCGCAGGTCGCGGTCGGCGACCAGCCGGTCGAGGGCCGCGGCGAGGGCGGCCACGTCCTCGGCCGGCACGAGGAGGCCGTCCTCGCCGTCGGTCAGCACGTCGCGGGGGCCGGTGGGGCAGTCGAAGGCCACGATCGGCAGGGCGTGGGTCATCGCCTCGATCATGACCATCGGCAACCCCTCGAACCGGCTGCTCAGCACGTAGACGGAGGACCTGGCGAGCTCGTCGTCGAGGCGGTTGGTGCGGCCCATCAGCGTCACGTGGGCGGACAGGCCGTGCTCGCCGATCAGCGCGCGGAGCTGCGCCTTCTTCGGGCCTGTGCCGAAGATCCGCAGCCGCCACTCCGGATGCTCCCTGGCCACCTGGGCGAACGCCGGGAGCAGCAGGTCGAAGCCCTTCTGCTTGACCAGGCGGCCCGCGGCGACGATCACCGGGTGCTCCTGCCGGGACGGCGTCTGGTTCACCGAGTGGACCGCGTTCGGGATCCGTATGATCCTCGTGCCGGGCAGCGCCGCCTCGTAGTCGCGCCGGTCGCTGTCCGTCAGCACCGCGACCGCGTCGAACGCGCCGTAGTAGCGCGCGATCTCCGCGCGCAGCGTCTCGGGGTAGCTGCCGAGGTTCATGTGCTCCTGCGCCACCCGTACGACGCCGGGGTTGGCGCGGCGGGCGGAGATGAGGTTCAGCGCCGGGCGGGTGGTGACGAGGACGCCGTCCTCGACCGATGCCACGTAGGCGATGGCGGCCTTCTCCACGCGCTCGGTGAAGTAGGCGGCGGCGTACTCGCCGAACGGCACGATCTTGCCGCGCAGCCGCCGCCAGACGCGGCGGCCGAGGGAGTCGGTCCGCACGCCCGCCCGCTGGTCCACCAGCGTGCGGAGAGTGACGGCCGGGTCGAGCCGGAACTGCGGCTCGTCCCGGCGCCGCACCACGCTCACGATCTCCACCTCGTGGCCGAGCGCGGCCATCGCGTTCGCCTGGTTGACCACGGTGCGGATCGTGCCGCCCATGCCGTAGGCGTGCAGGAGCATGTAGCGGATCTTCACCGGCCCTCCTCCTTCGGCAGGTAGCCCCAGCTCCGGCAGATGGGTTTCAGCAGGTCGGGTATCTCGTCCGGGTCCGGCAGGTCGCGTCCGGGCTGGACCCGGCCCGACCGGATCTTGTCGCTCCAGTCGCCGAGGCCCTTCCGCACGACCTCCTGCTCGCCGTACGCGAGCATGCCGGGCTCCCAGGGGACGCCGAGGAAGTCGCAGATCGCGCGGGTCGTCCTCTCCGGCTCGGCGGTGAGGTCCTCGTACCGGACGGTCAGGCCGGTGAGCGCCTTCCTGGCCCGCTGCACCGCCTTCATGTAGCGCAGCGCGTCGGACGCGGCCTCCTCGCGGGTGCGCTTGACGGGGTCGGCCTCGTACCAGGAGGCCGCGATGGAGGCGGGATGACGCAGCAGGAAGATGTACCGGGCGTCGGGCCAGCAGGCGGCGATCCGGGCGTGGGCGAAGGCGTTGGCCGGGGTCTTGTCCACGATCGTCCGCTTGCCGCTGCGGACCAGTTCGCGGTGGAGCACCCGGTCCCACAGCATGTGCTCGAGGTCGGCCTGGTTGTGGCCGAGCGCCTCCATGGCCTTGCGGGAGAGCGCCGTGCCGAACCCCACTGTCAGCCTCCTGACGTGCAGCTCGTGCGGGGCGTGCAGCTCGGGGTGGGCGTTCAGCATCGACCGCAGCAGCGTGGAGCCCGACCGTACGGGAGACATGACGAACACCGGCGCCACCAGCAGCCGGTCCGCCCGAGGGTCGGCCGGCGGGCGCACCAGTTCCTCCGCCGCGGGGGCCGGGGCCTGCCCCTCCGAAGACGGCGTCGCGGTGGGCCGGGCACGGGTGAGCTGGACTCCGGTGAACTTGACGAGTGCGCCGTTGATCCTCCGCTGCCATGTCATGGCCTGCGAGATTACCCATGGATCCGGGGAATTCCCTGAGAGTCCACCCCCTGGCCGGCTCGGATCTCCCGCGCCGTCATGTCCCGGCCGCAACGGGGGAGCGGTGGCTCAGGGATTGAGCCGCTCGTGGGCCGCGCCGTGCCATTCGACGAGCAGTACGGTCGCGTCGTCGTGCAGCCGGTGGTCGTGGTAGTCCATCACGGTGCGGATCAGCCGCCGCAGGGTCTCGGGCACCGGCAGCCCCGCGGCGTTCTGTTTGATCATGAACTCGACGAACCGGCCCAGGCCGAACTCGCCGCTGTCGGGGTTGCGCATCTCGGTGATGCCGTCGGTGTAGAGCAGAAGCCGGTCGCCGGGCTCGAGCTGTTCCCGGCAGAGCGTGACGGGAAGGCCGAGATCGAGGCCCATCGGGTGGGCGGGCGGGCACTTCAGGGTGGAGATCCACCGGCCCCCGCGGATCAGCACCGGCGCGTGGTGGCCACGGTTGACCCAGCTGAACAGGCCGGTGCCCAGGTCGAGGTCGCCGATGATCCCGGTGACGAAGCGGTCGCCCCGCCCGAACTCGTCGATCAGGATCCGCTCGACCGCCTCGCTGGTCCGCGCCAGGCCGAGGCCCTGCCGCCGGTTGTTGCGGCAGGCCGCGACGGCCAGGTTGGCGGTCAGCCCGGCCGACACGTCGTGTCCCATCGCGTCGAAGACCGCGACGTGCGCCACGTTCCCGGAGGTGGAGTAGTCGAACGCGTCCCCGCCGATCTCGTACGCCGGTTCGAGGACCGCGCCGATCGTCACCGCCGGCGTGGCGAAGGTGAGCGGCGGCATCAGGTTCCACTGCATCTCGGCCGCCACGTGCATCGGCCGGCTCCGCACGAGCCGCGCGTGGTCGTCGCTGAACGAGCGCTTGCTCACAACGATCAGGGCGATGAGGGAGGCCATGTGCCGCATCCGGTCGCGGAGATCGTCGTCCTCGGCGTCGGGCTTCATGTGCAGGACGCCCAGGCGCTCGGTGCCGTCCAGCATCGGGACCCACCACTGGACCGGGTTCTCGCTCCGCAGCGTGCGCACCTCCTGCAGGGCGCGGCCGGCGAGCGTGGTGTCGATCTTCAGTTCCTCCGGCTGGGGCTCCTCCTCGCCCGGCCCCCGCAGCCTGCGCAGCACACTCTGCTGCAGGTCGCACAGGTAGACGGAGATGCCGTCGAAGCCCGCAAGGTGTTTGTGGGCGTCGATGAGCGCCGGAATGCCTTCGAAGGCCGTCAGGTGGCTCTCTTCCAGCATGTTCGTCAGCGCGCCCAGCAGATCGTGTTTCTGGGTCGGAGGGGGGATGCCCTGCTCCATTCCGCTCACCCCCAGGGGTCCTTCAGTCCCTACCTTCGATGCTGCCCCTCATCCGGTCCCGAGCCGGTCGGTTTGGGAATTTTGCGAAAAGGTGACGCTCCGGCACGGGCGGGGCCCGTGGGCCGTCGCGCACGCACGCTCCGTACGGGTCTGTGAGAAGGTGAATGAGGACCGTACAACGGGGGCAGGTGAGCGGTCATGCGCGATCAGCGCGGACAGCGGAGAGGACACGTGGGAGGAGACGCGGACGTGGTTGCCGAAAGATCCGGAGCGCGGGACGCGAGAGGCACCTCACCGGAGCCGCTGACGCCGGAGCCGGACGACGGAGGGCTGGAGAAGCTGATCGGCGACAGGACCGACATCGAGACGCCGGCCGCCGAGACGCCGCCGCCGACCGGTGACGAGTCGGCGATGCCCGAGGCCGAGCCGGAAATCGGCCCGACCGCCTGAGGCCCGGCGCTGACATGGCTGACTACGTCGGCGCGGTCGACCAGGGGACGACCAGCACCCGCTTCATGATCTTCGATCGTTCCGGCAACGAGGTGGCCCGCCACCAGCTGGAGCACCAGCAGATCCTGCCGCAGGCGGGCTGGGTCGAGCACAACCCGACCGAGATCTGGGAGCGCACCCGCGCGGTCGCCGAGACGGCCATGCGTACGGCGGGCCTGCGGGCGTCCGACCTCGCGGCGCTCGGCGTCACCAACCAGCGTGAGACGACCGTCGTCTGGGACCGGCGCACCGGCCGCCCCTACTACAACGCCATCGTCTGGCAGGACACCCGCACCGACCGCATCGCCGCGGCGCTGGAACGGGAGGGCAAGGGCGAGGTGATCCGGCGAAAGGCCGGACTGCCGCCCGCCACCTACTTCTCCGGCGGCAAGATCCAGTGGATCCTGGAGAACGTCCCCGGCGTCCGCGAGGCCGCCGAGCGGGGCGACGCGGTCTTCGGCACCACCGACACCTGGCTGCTGTGGAACCTGACCGGCGGCGTGGACGGCGGCGTCCACGTGACCGATCCCACCAACGCGAGCCGCACGATGCTGATGGACCTGGAGACGCTCGACTGGGACGACGAGCTGCTGTCGTTCTTCGGCGTGCCCCGGCGGATGCTCCCCGAGATCCGGCCGTCCTCCAACCCCGGCCTGTACGGCGTGACCCGCGCGGGCGGCTCGCTCGGCGGCGAGGTGCCGCTCGCCGGCGACCTCGGCGACCAGCAGGCCGCCACCGTCGGCCAGGTGTGCTTCGAGCCCGGCATGGCCAAGAACACCTACGGCACCGGCAACTTCCTGCTGCTCAACACCGGCACGGAGCTCGTCCGCTCCGGGCACGGCCTGCTCACCACGGTCTGCTACCAGTTCGGCTCGGCCAAGCCGGTGTACGCCCTGGAGGGGTCGATCGCGGTCACCGGCTCCGCCGTGCAGTGGCTGCGCGACCAGCTCGGCATCATCTCCGGCGCGGCGCAGAGCGAGGCCCTCGCCCGGCAGGTCGAGGACAACGGCGGCGTCTACTTCGTGCCCGCGTTCTCCGGCCTGTTCGCGCCGTACTGGCGCTCCGACGCCCGGGGCGCGATCGTCGGCCTGTCCCGCTACAACACCAACGCCCACCTGGCCCGCGCCACCCTCGAAGCGATCTGCTACCAGACCAGGGACGTCGTCACCGCGATGGAGCAGGACTCCGGCGTCGTCCTCGACGTGCTGCGGGTGGACGGCGGGGTGACGGCCAACGAGCTGTGCATGCAGCTCCAGGCCGACATCCTGGGCGTACCGGTCTCCCGGCCGGTCGTCGCCGAGACCACCGCGCTCGGCGCGGCGTACGCCGCCGGGCTCGCCGTGGGCTTCTGGAAGTCCACCGGCGACCTCCGGCGCAACTGGCACGAGGACCGCCGCTGGGAGCCGACCTGGAGCGAGGAGCGGCGCGAGCGCGGCTATGCCGGATGGCGCAAGGCCGTCCAGCGGACGCTCGACTGGGTCGACGTCGACTGATCGCCCTACCCAAGGTGGGTGAGGAAGAAGTCCCGGACGTCCCCGGCGAGCAGATCCGGCACCTCCATCGCGGCGAAGTGGCCGCCGCGGTCGAACTCCGACCAGTGCCTGATGTCGTACAGCCGCTCGGCCAACGGCCGTACGGACTGCGTGATGTCGTGCGCGAACACCGCCACGCCGACCGGCACCGGGCACGGCCCGATCCCCCGCGCGGTCTCGTGGTGCAGCCGCGCGGAGGAGGCCGCGGTGGCGGTCAGCCAGTAGAGCGAGACGTCGGTGAGCATCCGGTCGTCGCTGACGGGTGAGCGGGGGTCGGCCCACTGCGCGAAGCGCTCGGCGATCCAGACCAGCTGGCCGACCGGCGAGTCGGTCAGCGCGTAGCCGATGGTCTGGGGGGTGAGGGCCTGCAGGGCCTGGTACGGCGGGCGGTTCGCCATCAGCCGCCTGACCTTGTCGAGCCGGGCCTCGTCCGATTCGGACAGCTCCAGCCCGGCGTCCGGCGCCGGCCGGGTCGGCAGGTAGTTGACGTGCACCCCGGCGACCCGCTCGGGCGCCACCGCGCCGAGCGCCAGGGAGATGCCGGCGCCGAAGTCGCCGCCCTGCGCGCCGTAGCGCTCGTATCCGAGACGGCGCATCAGCTCGGCCCAGGCCCGGGCGACCCGGACGACGTCCCAGCCGCGCTCGTGGGTCGGCCCGGAGAAGCCGTATCCGGGGATGGACGGGATCACCAGATGGAAATCGTGCGAGAGCGGCTCGATGACGTCGAGGAACTCCAGGAACGAGCCGGGCCAGCCGTGGGTGAGGATCAGCGCCAGCGCGTCCGGCTTCGCGGAGCGGACGTGGACGAAGTGGATGTTCTGGCCCTCGATCTCGGTGGTGAAGTGGGGGAGCTTGTTGAGCTCCGCCTCGTGCTCGCGCCAGTCGTACCCGATCCGCCAGTGTTCGGCGAGCTCCTTGAGCCGCGCCAGCGGGAAGCCATAGTCCCACCCGGCGCCGGCGATCTCGTCGGGCCACCGGGTGCGGGCGAGCCGGTCGGCCAGGTCGTCGAGGTCTGCCTGGGGAATGTCGATGCGGAACGGCTCGATCATGGTCTCGGCTCCAAGGATCGTTGGATAGGTAAACGTTTGAGTCACTAACGTTTACTCCACGAACGATAGCAGGCGATCGTTAGGGTGCCAAACGGTTAGACTCGTCGCATGGAGACGGAGGAGAAGCCCGCCCGCTGGGAGGGCCTGCCCAGCTGGCTGCTCGGCCAGACCGCCGGTCACGCGCAGCGCCTGGTGGGCGAGGGGTTCTCGTCCGTCGGCGCCCGCGGCTACCACTACCGCGTGCTGGCGGCGCTGGAGGAGCTCGGCCCGGCGAGTCAGGCCGCGCTGGGCCGCCGTAGCGGCATCCACCTCAGCGACATGGTCGCGACGCTCAACGAGCTCGCCGATCGCGACCTGGTCGAGCGCGCCCCGGATCCCTCGGACCGGCGGCGCAACATCATCACGCTGACCCCGGAGGGCAGGCGGCAGCTGCGGCGGCTGGAGAAGCGGCTGGCCGAATGCCAGGACGAGCTGCTGGCTCCGCTGTCACCCGAGGAGCGGCACCGGCTGACCGAGCTGCTGTCGACGCTGCTGGATCACCACAACCGGCGAACCGGCGCCCCCGGCGAGCCGCCGCACTGACCGGTGCCCGCGAGAGGGCCCGCGAGAGGGACGGCGAGGAGAGGGCCCCCGAGGAGGGGCACGGGTGCCCGGGGGACGGCGGTGCCCGGACGGGTCAGCCGGCCTGCCGCACGCGGGCGGCGATGGTCTTCGCGCAGACCAGCGACTCGGTGTGGGTGGTGTCCACTTCCAGGTCGTAGACCACGCCTTCGTGGACGATCGCCGCCTGCGTCAGGGCCATTCCCGGGACCCGGTCTCCCCGGGCCCTCTCGCGCTCGGCGGCGGTCGCGGCGTCGCACCGGACGCCGACCCACAGGACGTCGAGGCCGTCGAGGACGCTCCGCCACCGCTGCTGCGTCGCCGCTCCGCCGAGGAAGACGTCGTCGACGATCACCCCCGCTCCGGCATGGGCCATCGTGGCGATCCCCTTCATCCACGCCGTCTGCAGCGCCATGAAGTCGGGCCCGACGCTCACCCCGCCGTCGGGGGCGAACTCGACTCCCGAGTCCGACGCCCGCATGGCTCGGGGCATCGCCTCGATCAGTGAGTCGACCCCGAAGGTGAGCCACGGCCGCGGCAGGACGTCCTGCAGGTGCCGGGCGATCTCGGACTTGCCCGCGCTGGAACCGCCGTTGAGAACGATCACCTGTGTCGTCACGCCGTACACGATAGAGGCACGCGGCGGTGGCGTTCAGCCCGCCGGAGGGGTGGGCGCCGTACGCGTCAGCGCTTCGAGAAGCTGCCCGGGCGTCTCCACGACGGCGATGACCTCCGGGCCGGTGAACTCCGCCGGGTCGCCGAACCCCCATGTCACGGCGACGGTCCGTACGCCGCACGCGGCGGCTCCGGCGACGTCCTCCACGCGGTCGCCGACCATGACGGCCGCGTCCGGAGGGGCGCCGAGGATGTCGAGCGCGTGGCGGACGACGTCCGCCTTGTGCCGCCGCGACCCGTCGAGCGTCGCCCCGGCGACGTACGCGAAGAAGCCGTCGAGGCCGAAGTGGGCGATGATCTTCGCCGCGAAGACGGCCGGTTTCGACGTCGCCACCGCCAGGGTCCAGCCCTCGGCGACGAGGGCCTCCAGTACGGCGGGGACGCCCGCGATGACCTCGTTCTCGTACATCCCGGTCTCGGCGAAGCGCTCACGGTACGCGTGGATCGCGTCGTCGAGACGCTCCTCCGGCACGCCGAGCATCGAGAGGCCGTCCTGGAGGGGAGGGCCGATCAGGTCGCGGAGCCGTCCGTGGTCCACCTCCGGGAACCCGACGGCCGACAGGGCGTGCCGCAGCGAGGCGACGATGCCGGTCTCGGGGTCGGTCAGCGTCCCGTCGAGATCGAAGAGGCAGAAGCGGGCATCGGTCACGTGAGGCCGTCCGTTCGCGGTGGTCGTGGAGGTGGTGGAGCGGGTGAGAGTGTGCAGGTGGGTACTATTCCAGCCGGTCGTCCGTCCGCTTCGCGCGGGTGCCGGCCGCCGCGCGCGACCTGGTCCCGTGGCGCGCCGATCGCGGAGGTGATCACCGCGACCCGGGGTACACCGGTGAGCGGGAGGTGAGGCCGATGACCACGCCGGAGCGGAGCCGTCCCCACGCGGAGCCCGAGGAGGGCGTGCGGCACGGCCGGCTGTCCGCCCGTCCCGTGGCCGTGCCGCGGGCGGCGTCGCCTCCCGAGCCCGGGACCCACCGGCTCGACGGCCGCGCCCTGCTGCACGTGCCGCCCGGCCTCGGCGCCGGGCCGGCCCCGCTCGCCGTGGTGCTGCACGGCGCCGGCGGCACGGCGGAGCAGGCGCTGGAGTGGCTGGCCCCCGAGGCCGCCCGTCTCGGGGTGCCGCTGCTCGCGCCGCAGGCCGTCTCGGCCACCTGGGACGTGATCGTCGGCGGGTACGGCGCGGACGTGTCGAGGATCGACGCGACCCTGGAGGAGGCGTTCGGCCGCGTGGCCGTCGAGCTCGGCGGCGTGGCCGTCGCCGGGTTCTCCGACGGCGCCTCCTACGCGCTGTCGCTGGGGCTGGCCAACGGCGACCTGTTCCACGCCGTGCTGGCGTTCTCTCCCGGCTTCATGGCGCCGATGATCCGGCACGGGCGGCCCCGCGTCTTCGTCTCGCACGGCACCTCCGACCGGGTGCTGCCGATCGACCGCTGCAGCAGGCGGCTCGTCCCCGAGCTGCGGGACGGCGGATACGACGTGACGTACGAGGAGTTCCGCGGCGGGCACCGGGTCCCGCCCGAGGTCGCCGCGGCCGCCGTCCGATGGTGGCGTAACCCTACCCTCGATGAACCCTTATTCATGTAGGTAATAGGGGTTATTATCGCGGGTATGGGAGCACTGCTCGATCTCGTGCAACTGCGAACGTTCGTGGCCATCGCCGACTGCGGTGGCTTCGGCCGGGCCGCGTCCGCGCTGCGGACCAGCCAGCCGACCGTGAGCCAGCACGTCCGATCGCTGGAACGCGTCGTCGGGCAACCGCTGGTGGAGAAGACCGGCAGGTCCACCCGCTTCACCATGGCGGGCGAGACGCTGCTCGTGGAGGCGCGGCGGCTGCTCGCCGTCCACGACGAGGCCCTCTGCCGGCTGGGGGCCGAGCGGTCGGCGGAGCTGACCGTCGGCGCCGTCGAGCACGCGGGCTACCAGACGCTGCCCGACCTCCTCGGCGCCCTGATGGCGGCGCTTCCCACGCGGGACGTCGTCTTCCGGCTGGACCGCAGCACCCCTCTGGCCGAGGCGACCCAGAAGGGGACGCTGGACATGGCGCTCATCCTCGGCGTCGTGCCCGACGTCGGCGGCAGGCAGGTCGCCACGCTGCCGCTGCGCTGGCTCGCCGCGCCGGGCTGGTATCTCCCGCCGCCGGACCGGCCGGTGCCGCTGGTGGCCTTCCAGGAGCCCTGTGCCCTGCGGCGGCAGGCCGTGAGCGTGCTGGAGGGGCTCGGCTGGCCGGTGCGGATCACCACCGAGGCGGTCAACCTGGAGGGGGTGCTGGCGGCGGCCCGCGCCCGGCTCGGCATCGCCCTGCTGCCCACCGCGTTCGGCGTGCCGAAGGGCCTGGAGGAGATCGCTCCGCTGCCCGCGCAGGACCCGGTCGGGCTGCGCCTGCTGAGCAGGCGGGGGCTCGATCCGGCGATCGAGTCGAGCGCCTGCGCGGCTCTACGTGAATTCTTCTCCTCGGTCGCGGAATTCCCCGGCGCGCTCGCCGCGCAGGTTGCGATAGGGAATTCGAATTGATTCCGATCGGTATCGCGAATGGGTCCGCGACAATGGCGCAATAAGTTGACCGTCGCGTTTTGGCATGGTGTGATTCCGTCGATGTCCTGAATTCTCCTGGTCCGCGGGACGGAAATTCGCCAATCGATCCGCCGGTTCCGCCGGGTTCCGGCCATTTCGGCGTGCCCGCGTGCCCCGCTCTCTTCTTTTTCCATCGCGACAGAAAAGGCGTCACCGATGTCAGTGAGCGACGACACCGCCACCCAAGTGGACGACGAACCGGCCGGGCGGCGGGGCAGCCTGCGGTCCAGGCGTCCGGCGCTCGTGGCGGCCGCCCTGGTCGCGGCCGCGACCGTCGTCCTGGTCCTGGTCGTCACGACGGGAGGCCGGGACGAGCCGTCCGCCGGACGGGCCGGCGCGGCCGGCCCGGTGGCCGGCGGCACCCTCACCTACGCGCTCGCCGGCACGCAGGTGTCGCTCGACCCGGCGGTGGCGGCCACCGCGGTGACCGGCCTGATCGACCGCAACGTCTTCGACTCCCTGGTCGTGCAGACCGGTCCCGCCACCTTCGGGCCCTGGCTCGCCACGAAGTGGGCCGTGTCCGGCGACGGACGGACCTACACGTTCACCCTCAGGGACGGCGTCACCTTCCACGACGGCACGCCGTTCACCGCCGAGGCGGTGAAGGCGACGCTCGACCACGTGGTGGACCCGGCGACCAAGTCGGCGTACGCCGCCTCGCTGATCGCACCGTACGAGAAGTCGCGGGTGGTGAACGACCACGTCGTCGAGGTGACGCTGAAGCGGCCGTTCACCCCGTTCCTGCAGGCCCTCTCGGTGCCGTACCTCGGCATCCAGAGCCCGGCGGCGCTGGCGAAGCCGGTCGCCGACTACCGCCCGGTCGGCACCGGCCCCTTCTCCTACGTCTCCTGGGAGAAGGACAAGCGGGTCACGCTGCGCAGGAACGCCGCGTACGGCTCGCCGCCCGCCGGCGCGTCCCACCAGGGGGCTGCCTACCTCGACAGCCTCGTGTTCGAGTTCGTCCCCGAGGACGCCACCCGGTACGGCGCGCTCACCAGCGGGCAGGTCCAGGCGATCGCGGGTGTCCCGCCGGTCGACGCCGGAAAACTGCGGTCGCTCGGCGGATTCGACTTCACCGCGCAGGAGACGCCGGGCCTGAACTACAACCTCTATCTGAACCAGACCCGCGGGCCGCTGAAGGACGTGCGCGTGCGGCGCGCCCTGTCGGCCGCGGTGAACGTCGACGAGCTGGTGAAGAACATCTACTTCGGCCAGTTCCCCGTCGCGCGCAACCCGCTGAGCCGCACGACGGCGGCCTACGACGCGACGGCCGAGAGCGAACTGGCCTCCTACGACCTCGCCGCGGCGGAGCGGCTGCTCGACGAGGCGGGCTGGAAGAAGGGCTCCGACGGCTACCGCGTCAAGGACGGCAGGACCCTCGCCCTCACCTGGCCCTACTGGGCGGAGGGCAACAAGGAACAGCGCGACGTGCTCGCCGAGGGCATCCAGGCACAGGCCAAACTCGCCGGCATCAAGATCGAGCGACCGGCCGTGGACACCGGCGCGTTCGTCAGCAAATACCTCATCGGCGGCGAATACGACCTCGTCGACGTCAGCTTCGCCCGGCCCACGCCCGACGTGCTGCGCTTCGCGTTCGCCTCGGGCAACACGTACGCCAAGGCCGGCGGCAACGTCGCGCTGGTGGACTCGCCGCAGATCGACACGTGGGTGGAGGAGGCGGCGGAGACGTCCGATCCGGCCACCGCCGCCAAGGACTACGCCGCCGTCCAGCACGAGGTGCTCCGGCAGGCGTACGTGCTGCCGCTCTACACGCCGGTGCAGCTCACCGCCTTCTCCGCCAAGGCGCGCGGCGTCGCCTTCGACGCCCAGACCTATCCGGTCTTCCACGGCGTGTGGCTGGGGGCCTGATCCCGTGCCGCCGCTCGCCCGCCGGTTGACCCGCAGGCTGGCGCTGACCCTGTTCGTGCTGTGGGGCGCCGCCACGTTCGCCTTCGCCGGGATGCGGCTGGTGCCCGGCGACCCCGCCCGCGTCATCGCGGGCGGGGTCCAGGCCAACGCCACACCTCAGGTGCTCGACGCCATCCGCGACGAGTACGGCCTGCGCGAGCCGATCGTCGTGCAGTACGCCCGGTTCCTCGGCCGGCTCCTGCGCGCCGATCTCGGCGGCTCCTACCAGCTGGGCCGGCCGGTGAGCCGGGTGATCGGCGAGCAGATCGGCGCCACCCTGGCGCTCGCGGCGGGGGCGGCCGCCCTCGGCTTCGGCCTCGCGGTGGCGCTCGCCACGCTCACGGCCGGCCGGCCGCGCCTGCGGGCGCTGTCGCGGGCCGTGGAGTTCTGCTCGATCTCGACGCCGAACTTCTGGATCGGCATCCTGCTGCTGGCCGCCTTCTCCTTCCATCTGGGCTGGTTCCCCGTGATCGGCGACGACGGCCCGGCCGCGCTGGTGCTGCCGTGCGCCGCGCTCGCGCTGCCCATCGCCGGAGTGCTGGCCCAGGTCACCAGGGAAGGGCTGGAACGCGCCCTCGACCAGCCGTTCGCGCTGACCGCGCGGGCGCGCGGCGCGACCGAGCACCGCATCCGCGTGCGCCACGCGCTGCGTCACGCCGCCCTGCCGGTGCTGACGCTCTCCGGCTGGGTGCTCGGGGAACTGCTCGCCGGGACCGTGGTCGTGGAGACGGTCTTCGCCCGTCAGGGCCTCGGCCACGTCGTGGTGGCGGCCGTGCGTGGCCGGGACTTCCCGGTCGTGACGGGGGTGGTGGTGCTCTCCGCGCTCGTCTTCTCCCTGATCAACATCGCCGTCGACCTGCTCTACGGGCTCGCCGACCCGCGGATCGGGGCGGCGGCGTGAGCGCGGCCCCGGACGCCGTGACCGGCGGGCCGTACGAGCCGGCGCGGCTGCCGGCCACCCGGGCGTGCCTGACGCGGGTGGGACTGCCGCGGCCGGGCGTCGCGCTGGCCGTCGCGTTCTTCGCACTCGTCTGCCTCGCCGCGGCCTTTCCAAGCGCCTTCGCCCACGCGCCCGACCAGGTGAACCCGGCGCTCGCGCTGCGCGGGCCGACGGCGGGGCACCCGCTCGGCACCGACCAGCTCGGCCGCGACGTGCTCGCCCGGCTGGTCTTCGGCGCGCGGCCGTCGCTCCTCGTCGGCGTGGGCTCCACCCTGCTCGCCGGAGTCGCGGGCGCCGCCTGGGGGCTGCTCGCCGCGCTGGGCGGCCGCGTCGCCGGCGAGGCGGCCATGCGGCTGGCCGACGTGCTGCTGTCGTTCCCGGCCGTCCTGATGGCGCTGCTCGTCGTGGCCGTCCTCGGGCCCGGCACCCGCAACGCCGCCCTGGCCATCACCGTCGCCCTCGCGCCGGGGTTCGCCCGGGTCGTACGCGCGCAGGCGCTCGTCGTGCGCGGCTCGTCGTACGTGCGGGCGGCGGTCGGCCTCGGGCTGGCCCCGGCGCGGATCCTGCTGCGGCACATCGCGCCGAACGTCGTCGCGCCCCTGCTGATCCTGGCCACGGTCAACGTCGGCACCGCGCTCATCGCCGGGGCGTCGCTGAGCTTCCTCGGGCTGGGCCCGCAGCCCCCGGCACCCGAGTGGGGCGCGATGCTCGCGCAGTCCCGCGACTACCTCGACGTGAGCTGGACCCTCGCCCTGTTCCCGGGAGCGGCCATCACGCTGACCGTGATGTCCGCCACCGTCGCCGGGCGCGCCCTGCAGGACCGCTACGAAGGACGGGAGGCCCGATGAGCGGCGACCACCCCTCCGCGCCCCTGCTGGAGGTGGCGGGCCTCTCGGTCGCCTTCGCCACCCGGCACGGCGTCGTACGAGCCGTACGGGACGTCGACCTGTCCCTGCGCGCGGGGGAGTGCCTCGCGGTGGTGGGCGAGTCGGGGTCGGGCAAGAGCGTCACGGCCCGGGCGCTGCTCGGTCTCGCCGGCGCGGGCGCCCGGGTGACCGCGCGGACGCTGGCCTTCGAGGGGCGCGATCTGCGCACGCTGGGCGGCGGCCAGTGGCGGCGGCTGCGCGGCCGCCGCATCGGCTACGTCCTGCAGGACGCGCTGACCTCGCTCGACCCGCTCCGCCGGGTCGGCCTGGAGGTGGCGGAGGCCCTTGAGGTGCACGGCCTGGCGCGCCGCGACGACCTCGACGACCAGGTGATCCGGCTGCTCACCGAGGTCGGGGTGCCCGACCCGCGGGTGAGGTTCCTGCAGTATCCGCACGAGCTGTCCGGCGGGCTGCGGCAGCGGGCGCTGATCGCCTCGGCGATCGCCGCCGGGCCCGCCCTGCTGGTCGCGGACGAGCCCACCACGGCACTCGACGTCACCGTGCAGGCGCAGGTGCTCGGCCTGCTGGAGGAGCGGCGGCGGCGGGGCACGGCGCTGCTGCTCATCAGCCACGACCTCGCGGTCGTCGCCCGCCTCGCCGACCAGGTCGCCGTCATGTTCGCGGGCGAGGTCGTGGAGCGGGGGCCGGCGGCGGCCCTGCTGTCGTCTCCCGCCCACCCCTACACCGCCGACCTGCTCGCCGCCGTGCCCGGCCTGGACGACCCGGATGCCCCCGATGCCACGGACGGGCCGGAGGCGCCGCACGGCCCGGACGCCTCGGATGCCCGAGGCGGCCCGGGCGGGCCGGGCGGGCCGGTGCGCGGGCTGCCGATCGTCCGGACCGGGCCCGCCGCCACCACCGGCTGCCCGTACGCCCCGCGCTGCGCGCTCGCCGACGACCGCTGCCGCTCCGAGCCGCCGCCCCCGGTGTCGTACGGGGAGGGCGGGCCGGAGGGGGAGGACCACATGGTCCGCTGCTTCCACCCCGGGCGGGAGCGGCCCGCCGCCGCCTTCGAAACGCCGGTGGCGCCGGTCCGGGTGAAGAACCGCGCCGTCGTCTCGGTGCGGGGGATCACCAAGCGCTACCGCTCCCCGGACGGATCGCGGCGTACGGCGGTCGGCGACGTGTCGTTCGACCTGCGCGCGGGGGAGGCGCTCGGCCTGGTCGGCGAGTCGGGGTCGGGCAAGAGCACCACGGCGCGGATCGTGCTGGCCGAGATCGTCCCCGACACGGGGACGGTGCTGCTCGACGGAGAGCCGTGGAGCGGGCTGCGCGAACGCGACCGGCGCTCGCGGCGCTCCCGGATCCAGCTCGTCGACCAGGACCCGCTGAGCTCGTTCGACCCGCGCTTCACGGTCGAGCGGGTCGTCGGCGAGGCGGTGCCGGGAAGGATGCCGCGCCGCCGCAGGCGCGAGCGGGCCGCCGCGCTGCTCGGCCAGGTCGGGCTCGACCCGGCCCTGCTCGACCGCGTGCCCGCCCGGCTGAGCGGTGGCCAGCGCCAGCGGGTCGCGATCGCCCGCGCGCTCGCCCCGGGCCCCGAGGTGCTCGTCTGCGACGAGCCGGTGTCCGCGCTCGACGTCACCGTGCAGGCGCAGATCCTGGCCCTGCTCGCCCGGCTGCGGCGCGAGGCCGGGGTGGCGCTGCTGTTCATCTCGCACGACCTGGGTGTCGTCCGCCAGGTCTGCGACCGCGTGGCGGTGATGAAGGACGGCAGGCTGGTCGAGACCGGTGCCGTCGCCGACGTCTTCCGCGCCCCGCGCGCCGCCTACACCGCAGAACTGCTCGCCGCCGTCCCGCGGATCGACCCGGGACGCACGGCGGGAGAACGCCCGCACGCCGCCGTCACCCTGGAGGGCCACCCATGACCTCACCCAACTCCTCACCCGGCTCCTCGGCCGCCTCCTCAGCCGCGGCCTCGCCCGGCTCCGGCCCGCGCGCCGTCATCGTGACAGGCGCGGGGTCGGGCATCGGCCGGGCGACCGCCGAACTGTACGCGGAGCGCGGCGTCGCCGTGCTCGCCGTGGACCACGACGAATACGCGCTCAAGGAGCTCGCCGCGCTCGACAGCGTGCTGACGCTGGCGGGTGACGTGTCGCGGGAGGAGTCCAACCACGCCGCGGTGGAGTTGGCGGTCCGCGAGTTCGGCCGGCTCGACGCGGTCGTGCTCAACGCCGGCATCGGCGGCACCCGGCCGTGGGAGTCCCCGGGGGCGGTGGAGGCCGCCGAACGGATATTCGCCGTCAACCTCCGCGGGCCGATCCTGGGCATCAGGGCCGCCGTGCCCGCGCTGCGCGCCGCCGAGGGCGGGGCGGTCGTGGTGACCGCGTCCGTGGCCGGGCTGCGCGCCGACCCCGGCAACTGGGCGTACAACGCGTCGAAGGGCGCGCTGATCAACCTCGTCCGCGCCGCGGCCATCGACCACGCGCCCGACGGCATCCGGGTCAACGCCCTCGCTCCCGGGCTGACCTGGACGCGGATCAACGCGGGTGTCCGCCGGGACCCCGTGCTCACCGCCGAGATCGAGCGCCGCATTCCGCTCCAGCGGTTCGCCGAGCCCCGCGAGCAGGCCGAGGCCGTCTGGTTCCTGACCTCGCCCGCCGCGTCGTACGTCACCGGGACCGCCCTGGTCGTCGACGGCGGCCTCGACGCGAGCCTCGGCGTCCTCCCGCTGCCGCCCGTACGCCCGTGACCCGCACGTACCAACAGGAAGCATCGACAAGAGAAGGAGACCGCCGATGAGCACTACCGAGACCACCGCCACCGAGATCAACCGTACGGTGGCCAGGCGCTTCTACGAGGAGGTCGTCTCGCAGGGACGGCTCGACGTCCTGGACGAGATCGTCGCCGACGAGGCGACGGACGGCGCGGTGCCCGCCGGGGGCAACCTCGGCCGGGCCGGGTTCGTCCAGCACATCACCTGGCTGCGGGCGGCGGTCGAGGGGGTGACCGCGACCGTGACGGACACCGTCGCCGAAGGTGACCGCGTCGTCGTCTACTGGACCATCGAGGGCGTGCAGCGCGGCGAGGTGTTCGGCGCGCCGCCGAGCGGGCGCCGCTTCAGCGGCCAGAGCATCAGCACGATCCGGTTCCGCGACGGCAGGATCGTGGAGTACGAGGTGCTGCCCGACCGCCTGGGCATCCTGCAGCAGCTCAGCGCCTGAGGCACTCGGGAAGGACCGTGGGGATGGGCGCGGGGATGGGCGCAGGGAGGGGCGCCGAGTGGGCGCTGTGAAGGTGGGGCGCCGGACGCGTCCGTCTCCGCCGTCGCTCTCTCCACCGGTCCTTCCGCCGGCCCTCTCCGCCGTCGCTCTTCGTCGGCCCTCTCCGCCGACTCGGCCGGTCGGCTCGGGCGGCCGGTGAGCCGGCCGTCAGGCGCGGCCGGGGCGGTCGAGGAATCGGCGCAGGCCGTCCCGCACGCCGTCGGTGGGCACGGTGGCGGCGAAGCAGGCCGCCTCGACCGCCAGTCCCTCGTCGATCGGCAGGTTGATCCCCCGGGTGACCGACCGGAGGCAGGCCGCGACGGCCGTCGGCGCGTGCCGGGTGATCCGGCCGGCCAGGTCCCGCGCGGCGCCGAGCAGGTCGGCGGCGGGCACGACGGCGTTGACCAGGCCGATCTCGGCGGCCCTGGCGGCGGGGATCGGGTCGCCGGTCAGGATCATCTCCAGGCCGCGCTTGCGGCCCACGTGGCGCGGCAGCCGCTGGGAGCCGCCGAACGGCGGGGGGAAACCGAGGGTGATCTCTGGCTTGGCGAACGTCGCGTGATCGGCGGCGAGTGCGAGCGGGGCGGCCTCGACGATCTCGCAGCCGGCGCCGTAGGCGAGCCCGTTGACCGCGACGATCACCGGTTTGGGGAACTCCTCGATCCGCCGGGTCAGCGCGTGACCCCGGCGGACGATCTCACGCAGGGCGCGCTCGGTCCCGCCCGCGACGCTGGCCGCGAGGGAGGGGATGTCCGCCCCCGCGCTGAACGCCCTGCGGCCGGCGCCGGTCAGCACGACCGCGCGGACCGCGTCGTCGGCGTCAAGGCGGTCGAGCGCGGCGAGCAGCGCGTCGACGGCCGGATAGTCGAGCGCGTTGAGCTTGGGCTCCCGGTTGATCGTGATCGTCGCCAGGTGGTCGTTCCGCTCCACGTGGATGGTCATGGCCGGGGCTCCGTTCGCTCCATACGCGGGGGGAGGTGGTCGCACCGAGCCTAGGAACCGTAATCTGGGACGATCCAGAAATCGTCCCAGATACAGGGCTCAACCCACATGCGGCCACCGTCCTACAAGGGGATCGCCGACGAGTTCGCGGCGGCGATCCGCTCCGGCGCGCTCCCGCCGGGAGCCCGGCTCCCGGCGCATCGCAATCTCGCGCGTGAACGGCGGATCGCGCTGGGCACGGCCACCCGGGTCTACGCCGAACTGGCGGCGATGGGGCTGGTCGTGGGTGAGCCGGGGCGGGGGACGTTCGTCCGGCACCGGTCCGGCTACGACGGGCCGGAACCGTCGCGCGCCCTGCCGGTGCCGCGCGTCGCCGACCTGTCGTTCAACCAGCCGCTGGACCCGGACCAGGCGGGCGCGCTGCGCGTGGCCCTGCGGACCCTCGCCGCGTCGGGAGACGTCGAGTCACTGCTCCGCCAGCACCCCGCGGGCGGTCGCCGCCACGACCGCGCGGTCGTGGCCACCTACCTGCTCGGCCGCGGGATCGACGCCGCGCCGGACGACGTGCTGCTGACGGGCGGGACCCAGCAGGCGCTCGACGCCGTGCTGCGCGCGCTCACCCGGCCCGGCGACGTGCTGGCCGTCGACGCGCTGAGCTATCCCGGCATCAGGCTCCTCGCCGCGGCGTACGGCCTCGACCTCGCGCCCGTGCCCGTGACCCCGGCGGGCCCCGACCTCGCCGTGCTCGACCGGCTGTGCCGCACGCGGCCCGTCCGCGCGATTTACACGATGCCCACCCTGCACAACCCGCTCGGCTGGGTCCTCGACCGGGAGGCCCGCGCCCGCGTCGTCGAGATCGCCCGCGCCGCCGGCTGCCTGATCGTCGAGGACGGCACGTACGCGTTCCTCGACGCCGCGCCGCCTCCTCCGCTGCGGGCACTCGCCCCCGAACGCACCTGCTACGTCGCCGGCCTGTCGAAGAACGTGGCGGCCGGGCTCCGGTTCGGCTTCGCCGTGGTGCCCGGACGGCTCGCCGGGGCCGTCACCAGGAGCCTGCGCTCGGCCGCGTGGAGCGCGCCGGGGATCGTCACCGCGCTCGCCACCGGCTGGATCGCGGACGGCACGGTCACCCGGTTGGAGGAGGCCCGACGGCGGGACGCCGCCACCCGGCAGGAGATCGCCCAGGCGGCGCTCGGCGGCATGGACGTCGTCGCCCACCCGGGGTCGTACATCGTCTGGCTCGGCCTGGAGCCACACCAGCGTCCCGACCACGTGGCGGCCGTGCTCGCGGAGGAGGGGATCCTCGTGTCGACCGCCGACGCGTTCGCCACCGGAGCCTGGCGTCCGCCCGCGATCCGGCTGGCGTTGGCCACGCCACCCCTGGACGACCTCGGGCCCGCGTTGCGCCGCCTGAGATCCGCGATCGAGGCGATCCCGCCGTGAGGCGCCCGCCCGCGTCCGGGCCCGGGCCGGGTCTCCGGCTCCGGGCTCAGGCGCGGGGTTACAGGGAGCTCAGGTGCGGGTCTCAGGTGCGGGTCCACCGCTGGTTCGCGCCGCCGTTGCACGTCCACAGCTGCACCTTGGTGCCGTTGGCCGTCTGGTTGCCGTTCACGTCCAGGCACAGGCCCGACTGGACGCCGACGACGGTGCCGGAGGAGTTGACCGTCCACCGCTGGTTGGCACCGCCGTTGCAGTCCCAGATGCCCACCGGGGCGCCCGCGGTGGTCCGCTGGTCGAACACGTCGAGGCACTTCGTCCCGCCGAACGTGCGGAGTTCCCCGGAGGAGGTCAGGGACCACTTCTGGCCCGCGCCGCCGTTGCAGTCGTAGATCTGGATGGTGGAGCCGTTGTTCGCGGCGCCGCCGGCGACGTCGAGGCAGCGCCCCGACTGGGCGCCGACCAGCGTGAAGCTCTGCTGCGGCGGAGCCTGCGTGGCCGCCCAGGTGCCCGTGGCCGTGTCGATGGTCCAGGAGTCGTAGAACGCGCTCATCGAGGCGGTGGAGCCGCTGATCGTGAGCGGCAGCCAGACGGGCGTCGAGCTGTTGAGGTCGTTGGGGTTCCACCGGTCGCCGACGTACACGTACGTGGTGCCCGACGTCCCCGACACCGGCACGACGGAGGAGGTCTGGGAGTCGAACGTGCGGCTGCCGTTGGGGGCGAACGTGGTGAAGCCGCTCCACGGCCCGGACAGGGATGTCGCCGTGGCGTACGCGTTGTCGTTGGTGGACCAGCCCGTCAGATGCGAGGCGAACAGGAAGTACCGCCCGTTCACCTTGACCATCGCCGGCGACTCCAGGTCGGCGAGCACCGCCGTCGTGCTCACCGCCTGGGTGTAGTCGGCGGACAGCCGGTCGACGCGCAGGCCGTGGGCACGGTCCTCGGTCAGCAGGTACGCCGTGCCGTCGTCGTCCTTGAACAGGCCCAGATCCCGGCTCTCGAACCCGAGCGGGCGCGAGGAGCCGCGGTAGGTGTACGGCCCGCACGGCGTCGGGCTGGTGGCCACCCCGGCCCGCGCGTCGCTGTAGGAGGAGTTGTCGATGTGCACCCACATCACGTACTGGCCGGTCGACGAGTTGTAGATCACCTTCGGCCGTTCCACGATGCGCCCGGCGGCGAGGTCGCCGCTGCTCTGCCGGCTGAGCGCGTTGCCCTGCCGGGTCCAGGTGGCCAGGTCGGTCGAGGAGTAGCAGGCGACGGCCGTGAACGTCGCGCCCGCGCTCTTGTCCTCGCCGACCATGTAGTACGTCGAACCGACCTTGAAGAGGCCGGCGCCGCGCGCCTGCAGCCGGTTGCCCGCCGTGTCGTACCAGAGCACACCGGGGCGAAGCGTCGCGGGGGCGGCGAAGACCGGAGCGGGCACGACCAGCCCGGCGATCGTCAGGACGGCCGTGCCGAGCGCCGTGAACCACGCGCGCATGCGTCTCATAGGTCCTCACCTCGGTGGACGGGACGGGCGGGGCCGAGACAGGCGCCGCTCACCGGCCAGGCCCGTGAGGAGCCGCGGCGCGGAACCAGGCGAGGTGCCGGCGTCGCGTGGCCACGGAGGGCGGAGCGTCGATCTTCGGCTTCGGGCGTCCTGGACCATAGGCGCGGTCCGGGGACGGAGGCAACGTCCGGCCCGCCGCACCGGCCCGTCCACCCCCGGTGACCTCGTCCCCGGCCGTCCACCCCGGCCGGGGCGGCGGAAACTTTCACGCCCGGCGCCCCGAGCGCCGGGATCAGTCGGCCGGTTCCAGCTCGAGGCCGGCGAGCGAGGCGTAGTGCATGAACTTGAAGGGGTTGAGCAGCTGGTTACGCGCGACCATCGACTGCAGCAGGCTCTGCCGCAGGCCGACGAGCTCGGGAGCGCCAGGGTGGCTGACCAGGCCGAGGTCGACGATGTGCAGGGCCAGCGGGTGCTCGCCGCGCCGTGCGAGCTCCAGTCCTGCCGTGGCGAAGGCGGCGGCGCTCCTGCCGCCCAGCAGATCCAGCGCGGCCGACAGTTCGGCGGACGTGAAGCGCTCGACGCCCTCACCGCTCCGGTGCCAGTATCCGGTCCGCTGGCGGTGCACGCGCTGGATGAAGTTGTCGCGGGTGACCAGATAGGGCATGACCGAGACGGGATGGTCCTTGAGGCTTTCCGGCAGGTGGTTGAGCCGGAGGATCTCGGCGAGCGTCAGACCGTCCGAGATTCCGGCCGTGATGACCCGCTCCAGGTCGCGCAGTGCCGCCAGCAGTCCGGGGAACGCCTCGATCGTGTAGTTCTCGGTCAGCGCGGGATGCCCGTGGATGAGCGTGCGCGGTCGCAGGTCCATGACCTCCCGCATGGCTCGGAACAGGCCCTGCGGGGAGCCTTCCGCGAGGGTCGGCGCGCCGAGATAGGGCATGCACATGTCGCCGGTGAAGGCCACTTCCAGGCTCGGAAGGTGAATGACCAGCCCGTCCTCGGTCTCTCCGCCCGGAATCGGGATGAGGGTGAAGTCCACGCCGCCGATCGTCAGCTTCTCCACGTCCTGCACGAGCCGATCGGGCTCGACCTGGGAGCGGCGGTCGTGCCCGCGCGGGAGGTAGTAGCCGAGCGGCGGCGGGCCGGAGTTCTGGAGCGCGAGTTCGTGAGGGAAGTTCGCCTGGGCGATCACCTCGGCGCCGCCGGCCGTGAGGGCGTCGAGTCCGCCGACATGGTCCCAGTGGGCATGCGTGAGGATCACGTGCGTGAGGGGCAGATCGGTGATCTTGCGAAGTTCGCGGAGGGCCGCGGACGCGTGCTCGGGTGTGCTCCCGGCGTCGACGGCGACCACCCCGGTGCCGGTGACGACGAAGCCGATATCGGCGAAGTCGTAGCCCTGCGCCACGTGGACGCCCGGTGCGTGTTCGACCATGCGCCGGGGGACGAATCGGAACCCGTCTTCGGGACTCGCCCAGTGGTCGGTGATCAGGTGGTCGGTGATCGGGTGACCGGCGCGGCCGCGTGCCCGTGCGGCCTCCTCGGTGCGGCCGAGCAGGTCGTACGCGCGTGACAGCGCGGCGTGGACGGGCCGCATGAAGCCCGGCGGGAACTGGTCCTTGACCATGAGGACGAACTCCAGGTCCGTGACCACGGTCTCCGCGCGGCCCGCGCATCCGGGCAGGCCGGCCAGGGAGATTCCGCGGTAGTAGTGGGGCAGCCCGAGGTCCAGGGAGGTGGCGGTGTCGAGCTTGGCGATCGCCGCCTCGGCCTGGCCGTCCAGACGGGACTGGAAGGCGCCGGCGAGTGCCAGCAGGAGCCCGTCGCCCGGTGTCCGGGACGACAGGTCCGAGAAGAACTCGTACCCTTCCGTGTCGAGCCCGGCGGCCGTTAACTGGTTCGCCAGCACGATCCTGGTGCGCCGGTCGGCGTTCGGCCACGTGGCCACCCGGGAGAGCGCCGCGATCTCGTCGTTCATGTCTCTTCTCCTGTGGTGTTGTCAGCGCGCCGGGTGCGGGCCGGCCGAGTCCGGCGCGGCGGTCGCGCCGGGCCGTCGGTGGCGGATGAGGGTGAGGGCGAGGGCGGCGCCGGCCGCCGTGGCGATCATGAACCATCGGACGTCGTCGTGGGCGCCGATCACGGCGGACGCGGTGGGGGTGCCGAAGACGGCGACGAAGGCGGCGACGCCGAGGGCCGAGCCGATCTGACGGAACATGGTCTGCGCGCCGATTCCGGTGGCCAGCGTCTGTGGCGCGAGGGTGGAGGTGGCGGCGATCGTGAACGCGGGCAGGGCGAGGCCCACTCCGCTACCGCCGATGAGCATGGCGGGGAAGAACAGGGACCAGTAGGCGGGCTCCGCTCCGATGAACGCGACCCACATCACCGATCCGGTTCCGAACAACAGGGCGCCCACACCGCCGACGAGACCGGGCCCGACGCGCTGCGCGAGCCTGCCGGCGAACGGCGCGCACACCGCGGCCGCGACGGGTCCGGGAGTCAGGGCCAGCCCGGCCCGCAGGATCGAGTAGTGCCAGGTCCCGGTGAGGAAGAGCACGTTGGCGAGCAGCATCGCCGAGAACGCGGCCGAGAACAGGGCCGCCGACAGACTGGACAGCGCGAACGCCGGTACGCGCACGATGCTCAACTCCAGGACCGGGGCGCGGTGACGCCGGGAGCGCGCCACGAACACGACCGCGAGCACGGCGGCGGCGGCGAAGCAGCCGATCACCCGTCCGTCCCAGTTCCACGAGTGCCCTTGGACGAGGCCGAGATTGGCGAGGGAGACGGCGGCGATCAGGACGAGGGTGCCGAGGCCGTCGGGCAGCGGCGGCCGGGCGGGGTCGCGGATCTCGGGCAGCACGCGGTATGCGCCGGCGAGCACGATCGCGGTCAGGGGAACGTTGACGATGAAGATCCAGTGCCAGCTGACCTGGGTGAGGAGCCCGCCCAGCGACGGGCCCGAGGCGGCGCCGACCGCTCCCAGGGCGGACCAGGCGCCGATCGCGGCCGCCCGGCGTTGCGGTGGGATGGAGGGCAGCAGAAGGCCGAGTGAGGCCGGGGTGACCGCGGCGGCTCCGGCTCCCTGCAGGATGCGGGCGGCGATGAGGAACCCGAGGGACGGTGCGGCCGCGCACAGGGCCGAACCAAGGCCGAACGCGATCAGGCCGGAGGTGAAGACCCGGCGGCGGCCGACGACGTCGCCGAGTTTGCCGGCGGGCACGAGCAGAGCGGCGAAGACGATCGCGTAGGCGTTCAGGACCCAGGACACGTCGGCCACGGTGGAGTGCGTGAAGTCCGCCTGGATCGCCGGAACGGCGATGTTGACGATGAACACGTCGAGCGTGGAGACGAACACCGCCAGCGCCAGCACGGCGAAGACGGCACGTGGGTGACCGGCGCCCGGAGGCGGGGTGAAGGGGGGCGGGCCTGAGGACGGAACCACGTCCGCGGTGGCCGCCCGCCTGTCGAGATTAGGCATAGACGTACTTCTAAAGTGCTTAGACAAGAAAGTCAAGCAAGTGCGTGATTGTCTCAACCTCGGGTGCTAGGCTGTGGTCGTGCGCTCCTATGGTCAGTACTGCTCCGTGGCCAAAGCCCTCGACGTCGTCGGCGATCGGTGGACGCTGCTGATCGTGCGGGAGCTTCTGGCCCGCGGTCCGTCCCGCTACACCGACCTGCGCTCCGGATTGCCGGGAATCGCCACCAACCTGCTCGCGGACCGCCTGCGTGAGATGGAGAGCGCCGGTCTCGTGAACCGTGAGGACGCCCCGCCTCCGGTCGCCACCACCTTGTTCCGGCTCACCGATCGCGGCGCCGATCTGGCGTCGGTGATCGACGCGCTCGGCCGCTGGGGCGTGCCCCTGATGCGCGACCACCGGCCCGAGGACGCCTTTCGCGGGCAATGGCTGCGCCTGCCCGTGCGGATGTTCCTCGCCGACCACGAACCCGACCAGCGCGCGTCCTCGATCCAGATCCGCGCCGGGGACGAGACGGCGGTGATCGACGTCGACGCCGGCCGGGTCTCGCTCCGCCTGGGAGCCGACCCAGCCGCCGACGCGACGATCACCGGCCCGCCACCGCGCATCCTCGCCCTCTTCAGCGGCAGCGTCCCCCTCGATGACGCCGAGAAGCAGGGCCTGCGGGTCGCCGGCTCCCGCGAAGCCGTCCAGCGTGTCCTGCCCCGCGCGGGAAGGGCCGCCGGCGCGGACGGGATCGCCTCCGCCTGATCTGACCTGTCACGGCGGCCGGAGGACGGCTCACCCCGCGGGTTCCTCGAGGTGGAGTGCGCCGATCCAGGTGCGGATGGCCTCCGCGGTCGTGCCCGCGTGCTCCTCCAGCGTGGTGAAGTGGTCGCCGGGGATGTCGGCCGTCTCGTGCGACACCGGCCAGTACGCCTGCCAGCGCGCGGGGTCGGCCGGGTCGACGGTGGTGCCGCGCAGCGGCTCCACGGCCCGGAGCAGCAGGATCGGCGTGTCCAGGGGCTTCGGCCCCCAGCCGATGAACAACCGGTTGTAGGCGCCCATCGTCGTCAGCCTGGTGTCGTGCAGCGTCATGTCGAAGCGGTCGATGCGGTCGAGCATGCCGCCGATCATGGCGCCCTGCCACCACTCCATGCCCTCCTGGGCGGAGGCGTCGATCGGGTAGCTGTCGATCAGTGCCAGCCCGGCCGGCCGCAGGCCCTGCTCCTCCAGGGCGAGGGTCACGGCGTGCGCCACGGCGCCGCCCATGGAGCGGCCGACGACGACGAACGGCTCGTCGGCGGCCACGCATCGGCGCAGGCCCTCGACGTTCATCTGGATCAGCGTCTCCAGTGAGTCGGGCAGCAGGTCGTCCTCCCCGTCGGTGAACCCCGGCGACGGCACGACGTACACGTTCCGGTCGTCGCGGAACGCCTGCCCGAACCGGGAGTACTCGTGCGGCCCGGAGATCGCGCTGAGCGCGGGGAAGCAGACCACGGAGACCCGGCCGGGCCCGGTCGCGAGCCTCACCGGGGGCAGCGCGTACCGCTCCCTGTCCGGCGCGGCGAAGTGCTCGCGTACGTGCGACGCCGCGACCAGCAGCCCCGCCGCCTCGTCGTGCTTGCCCGTCTCGTGCATGCGGCGGTGCAGCGCGGCGAGCCCGCCTGTGGGAGCCGTCCCGGTACGGCGTGACGCACCGGCGGGGCCTTCGGCCGAGCCGGGCAGCTCACGGTCGAGGTACGCCGCGATGGCCTCGGGGG
>NZ_BOOB01000039.1 GCF_016863015.1 Microbispora amethystogenes
GCGGCACGGGCTGAATCCCCGGCCTTCAGGCCGGGGAGCGCGTCAACTGAACTGGAAGCGGCGGCACGTCCTCGACATCCTGGACGGCCTGGACGAGGCAGACCTCCGGCGGCCCGTTCTTCCGTCCGCCTGGACCCCGGCCGGGCTCGTCCGCCATCTCGCCATCGACGTCGAGCGCTTTTGGTTCAGCGCCGTCTTCGGCGGTGACCCTGACGCGGTGGCCTCGCTCGCCACCCCGGCGGACGCATGGCAGGTGCCCGGCGACAGGCCCGCCTCGGAGGTGTTCGCCCTCTATCGCGAGGAGATCGCGCGCGCCGACGAGGTGATCGCCTCCAGCGCTCCGGACCAGGCGCCGCGCTGGTGGCCGGACTACCGAGACGACCAGCCGCCAAGCGACCTGCGTGAGGCGATCCTCCACGTCCTCGTCGAGACGGCGACCCACGCCGGCCACCTCGACGCGGTCCGCGAACTGATCGACGGCAAGCAGTTCCTCGTCCTGGACTGATCGGCCCCGCGAGGGTCTTATCGAGCGCGGCCGAGCAGCAGTTCCATCCACAGCGGGCGCATCCGCGCGTACGGCAGGCGTTCGGTCTCCCGGATCTTCAACGGGCCGTCGCTCCGGTCCGTTCGGCGGACGAACAGCAGCCCGCCGGAGGCGCACAGTTCGTACGCCACCGGCGAGCAGTCGTCGCAGGTGTGGGCGACGATCCGGACAGAGACACTGCGCCGGGTCTCACCCATCCACCGGATTACGACGTGGCCAGGTTGCTCGGGAGCAATGTGCAACCCCGGACAGGCGTCCAGGAGTTCGTCACCCGGCCGACGCAATGTCGGCCAGGCTCTCCTGCTCGGCGATGACCCGGCAGAGCTCGGTCAGGTCGTCGCCGTCGACCGTCCGGGCGGCGCCCGCCGCCTCGGCCGCCGGGGAGAACGGCCGCTCACGGGTCGCCCAGAATCGTCCGCGGTCACTCGTCATCAACCGCCAGCCTCCGGCTGACGCGGTGGTTCTCCTGTCTGCCACGGCTCTGACCTCGATTCCTGGTCGGGGGCCCTCGTACGGCGTGCCGCCGTCCGGCGGGCCCGAAATCTTTTACGCTTCACCTGCCATGACAGCGCTGCGTAACCTCCCCGGCACAGGTGCGGATGAGGGAAACTGAGGGCCGGCAAGGATCACCCCCGGATCCGAGCAGAGGTGCGTTCGATGAGCGATGACCTTCCCGCGTGGGCCGTACGGCTGCGAGCCGAGCGGCGCAACCGGTTGTGGAGTCAGCGTGAGATGGCCCGCCGTCTGGTGGAGGCCGCCGACGAGGACACCCGGCCGCGGTTGTCCTCCCGGGAGACGATGGTGCGCCGCATCAAGGCGTACGAGGCCGGGCACAACCGGCCCGGCGATCCCTACCGCGTCCTGTACGCCCGAGCCTTCGGCTTCACCGAGGCCGACCTGTTCGGCGAGAACCGTGGTTCCCGTGTAGCCGGCGAAGGTTGCGGCGTCGCGGGGTCGCGTCAGTGTGTCGCGGCGCGATACGACATTCCCATGGACCCGGCAGACGCCGACGTATCCCATCACGGTCCCGTAGCCCCGGAGGTCGTCATGTACTTCCTCGAACAGCTTCCCGGCCACTACAAGGCGGACATGTGGCTCGGCCCCCGCCACCTCATCCCGACCGTCGCGACGCAGGCGGAGCTCATCAGGGAACTCGCACAAGCCGCCGACGCGCCCGTACGCCGCGGACTCCTGGGCGCCGGCGTCGCGTATGCGGCACTGCTCGGCTGGCTCTACCAGGACGCCGGTGACCTGGGTCGTGCCCGAGCCTGGCGGGCCGTCGCCCTCGACATGGCGCATCGTTCGCAGGACCCGCAGCTCATCAGCTACGCGCTCACGAACAAGGCGATGCTCGCGGTCGATCTCGACGACGGGCGTATGGTCGTGGACTACACGGAAGCGGCCCTGGCCGACGAGGCCAAGCTGTGCCCGAAGGTACGGATCCTTGCGCTGGTTCACCAGGCGCACGGACACTCGATGCTGCCCGCCAGGGACAGGGATCTCGTCGACCGGTTGCTGGACCGGGCGGCGGTGCTCGTCGACCGCGTAGACGACGAATATCCCTGGGGCAACGCCTGCCGTCGCACTCTCGGATACATCGACGTCCAGCGAGCGACCGCGTATGTGCGGCTGGGAGCGTATCGAGAGGCCGTCGCCCTGTGGGATCGGATTCTCGGCACCGCTCCGGAATCGGCGCGTCGCGACAACGGCGTCTTCTGGGCGCGTCAGGCCGCCGCTCTGGCCGCCGTCCCCGAACCGGAACGCGTCGTCCAGATCACCTCAGCCGCCGCGTCCGTCGTCGGTGGGACCGGGTCGGCCAGGTTGCGCAAGGAGATCAAGGCCGTCTCGCGGCACGCGACCGCTTGGGCCAGCACTGGTCCCGGCCGCGAACTGGCCGCTATCGTCGCCCGGTTCGCCTGACCTCGTTGAATCTGGAGACGCCGGAATGCCCCCCGAGCCGCTGTCAGAAGAGGAGATTGCCGCTCACTTGAGCGAGTCGCCCGGATGGGAGCGCCAGGGCGAGACCATCGCCCGAACGTTTACGCACACCTACCACGAGTGCGTTCACCTGGCGATGTACGTCGCCGCCAAGGCCCGAGAGATCGGCCACCACCCCGACATCCACATCACGTGGCAGCGCATCCGCTTTGTGATCACCACCCACGACGTCGGCAACCGCCTGACCACCAAGGACTTCGAACTCGCCAACCACATCGACGCAATCGCTGCTGGCCATGGCGCTAAGCCTGCATGAGCCCGATCTACTGCCTGTCACTGAGGAAGCTGACCATTCTCCGGGAGACCCACCGCAGCCCTGGCGAGCGCCCCTGACAGAGGCGGACACCAGGGGAGTTGAGGGTCACCGCGGATCCGAGCAGAGGTGCGTTCGATGAGCGATGACCTTCCCGCGTGGGCCGTACGGCTGCGGGCCGAGCGGCGCAACCGGTTGTGGAGTCAGCGTGAGATGGCCCGCCGTCTGGTGGAGGCCGCCGACGAGGACACGCGTCCGCGGTTGTCCTCCCGGGAGACGATGGTGCGCCGCATCAAGGCGTACGAGGCCGGGCACAACCGGCCCGGCGATCCCTACCGCGTCCTGTACGCCCGAGCCTTCGCGCTCTCCGAGACCGAGTTGTTCGGAGAGTCGGTCGCTGCGGTCGATAGCTCGCCGTCTGGAAGCGACGTGATCGATCTCGTCGCCTGGGTCGAGCAGACCAACGCGGGCGATGGTGCCATCAGCATGCTCGCGGAGGAGGCGCAGCACGTCGGCGAAACCCATGCCCACATTCCTCCTCAACGCGTGCTTTCTGATGTTGTCCGCCTTGAGCGGCACACCCGCGCGCTGCTGTGTGGTGGCAGGCAGAGGCTTCGTCAGACGCGCGAACTGTTCCGCATTGAGGCCGATCTCCTGGCGCACACCTGCATCCTCCTCGGGGATCTGCACCGGAACGCTGCGGCCATGACTCACGGTACGGCCGCCGTCGTGTGTGCCGAGGAAGCAGGCACGAGCCCGGCCGTCGCGCTGAGCGCACAGGCGAAGACCGAACGGTGGCGGCGTCGCTTCGCCGCCTCGGCTGACCTCGCACGGCAAGGGTACGAGTGCAGCCCGCCGACCCCGCTGCGGGTACTGCTCGCGAGTCAGGAGGCCAATGCGGCGGGCCTGCTTGGGGACCGGACGCGGGCACGGGAGGCCCTTCGGCGTGCCGAAGAAGCCGCCCAGGGCCAGCAGGCCCGGGACTCCGGCGTATCGCCATGGTCGTGCCCCCGCCCACGGCAGGCGTTGTACGCGCTCTCGGTGGCTCTCCAGGCCGGCAATCCTGAGGAAGCTCTCCATGCGGCTCGCACGGCGGAGTCGGCCTGGGCCTCCGGGGATCAATGCGTACCCGCCACTTGGGCACAGATCAGGTTCGGAGCTGCCAACGCCTACGCGATGATGGGCGACCTCCACGGCGCCGCCGAGCAGATCGCGCCCGTGATGGGTATGCCGCCGGAGTTCCGCATGTCCACGGTGACGAACTACCTGGTGGAGTTGGACGCGCGGCTTGATGACCGGCGCTTCCTCGGCTCAGGCGTCACAGTCTCCCTCCGGGAGCAGATCCGTGACTTCACTTCCGCAGCTATGTCGGCGGTCGGCTCCGGGGACGACTCTTGAGCCCCCTGCCGAGGTTCATGGCCGACCGCTGGGGGAGACGGGAGATGCTCCCTCCCGGGAAGGGGCGGATCTACTGGCACGTCCTGTTCCGCGACAACCCTCAGGTCCGGGTGATAGTGAGCGAGGCCCATCGACGGCTGGCCGGGATAGACGGGCTTGATCTGGTGCCATACGAATGGCTGCACCTGACAACCCTCGTCGTCGGCCTGACGGACGAGATAACGGACGGGCAGCTCACCAGCCTGGTCGCCGAGGCCCGGAAGCTCCTGGCGGACGTGCAGCCCGTCACGGTGACGCTCGGCCACGTGCTCTATCACCCCGAGGCCATCGCATTGGAGGCCCGCCCTGCGGAGGCCCTGGCGCCGATGCTTGACGCCGCACGGTCCGCGACGCGCAACGCGACCGGCCGTGATGGTGCCCTGGGCACCGATCCCTGGACACCTCACGTCACCATCGCCTACAGCAGCGCAGAACAGCCCGCCGCCCCCGTCATCGCAGCTCTTGGCCGTCACCTGCCGGACTGCAAGGTGACGATCGACCGCATGAGCTTGGTCGTCCAAGACGGCCCCGAATACCTCTGGGCTTGGCGTCCGCTGGCTGAGGTGCTGTTCGACAGCCCCAGCCCACAAGATCGAACACGGGGTAGATGACCGATTGCCCTCCTGCTGTTGAAGAGCCTTGAGTTATCACGCACAAGGTCGGCAGCGGTATCTTCTAGGGAGACGTCGGCATCTATATCTTCGTATCGGACTTGATGTGTCTGAACTCAAGCGAGAACTAGCCCGCGATGCGGCTCACGAAAAGGGTCTCTATCCCGCTCCCCTAAGCGAGGGGCGCTCACGTAACATGCGTGCGAACCGGCGTGTCAATACGAAGCCCGAGATGGCACTGCGCAGCGCGCTCCACCGGCTCGGTTACCGTTACCGGAAAGATCTTCGTATTGATGCGGGAAACGTGAAAGTCCGTCCGGACATCGTCTTCACAGCACGCAAGGTTGCGGTTTTTGTTGACGGCTGTTTTTGGCACGTGTGCCCTGAGCACGGGCGCCAGCCGACGACAAATGAATGGTACTGGGCGCCTAAGCTGCGCCGGAATATAGATCGTGACCAGAGGGTCAATGCTGCTTTATCGGATGCAGGATGGCAGGTCGTCCGTCTCTGGGAGCACGAGTCTCTATCGGCAGCCGTAGAAGTAGTGATTGCGGCGCTGCGTTCCCGCGCGAGGATGACGGGGGAAGTGCAGGATTCGGAGAGGCTGAAAAGCGGCCCGAACGGCTAAGCACTGCACACGGAGTATAGAGAAATAATAGGAGATTTGAAGAAATGGCATAGCCATATGTCGGGGCCATTGGGGGCTACGCAGGCGCGAGCTCCTTGGCCGCAACATCGTCAAGTGACACTTGGACACCTTGATCCTGCCGCTCAGGAGAAGAGTTCTGCTCGTGACGCAGGGGTTCTTCGCCATGATCGGCTCGCCATAGCGCGTCCATGATCGCCCTTCCCATCGCCTCAGCTACAGGGGGCGGAAAAGCGTTGCCTACCTGCCGGTAGGCTGCGGTTTTCCCTCCGGCGAACTCCCAATCTTCTGGGAAGCCTTGGATAATTGCGGCCTGCCTCACCGTGAGCTTGATGCCACGGTCCCCAAACAGGTCTCGATCCTGGTTCCTCAAAGGCTCGTCCGCCACTCCATGAGCATCTATGCCCAGCGCCTCCCAAGCTTTCTTCGCTCGTGAAGGGCCGAGGTCTGCGCCGCCGTGTTTCTTGGAACCGCCTACGAGCGTAGGAGCAATTGTCCCTTGCCTAGCCTTTGACAGCCACCAATCGTAACGCTCCTGACCTTTTGCTCCGAAGGGCTCCAGGCGTCGCCACATAGACTCCTTGAGCGCGTCCGCTACTACAACCACAGTACCGGGATCTCCCTGAGGGAGTCTTTGCGGGAAGTATAGGCGGTAAGGATGCTGAAGGGCGATGAGAATCGCTCTGGGCCGGAGTTGAGGGACCCCGTAATTTCGGGCTTCGACTACAGCCCAGTCGCAGACCAGATAGCCAAGATCCTTGAGTCGTTTCTGGATAGAAGCTCGATAAACAGCAAACTTCTCTCTCGGCTCCAGCAATCCGCGCACATTCTCGATCATCACTGCCCGCGGTTGGAGCGCTTCTACCATATCGAGCATTGCTGGAAACAGATCACGCTCATCATCTTGTCCGAGCTGTCTTCCAGCTAGGGAGAAGGGAGGACATGGGACCCCGCCGGCGAGCAGGTCAATCTCCCCCGGCCGAAGCCCCAGATCTTCGATACTATGTTGATCGTCCTGTTTTTTGGGATGCTTGGTAAATTTTTTCAAATCCCAATTCAAGACTTGACACTCGGTGCGCCCTTGAAGCTTGTCTTTGTTCTGCTCTAAAGTTGCGCAGGCATGCTTATCGATCTCGATGAGTGCTTTGTGGCGGAATCCTGCATTGTGCAAGCCTAAGGCTTGGCCGCCGGCGCCGGCGCAGATCTCAACCGACGTGTACTCCCGGCCATGCTCCGGCATGCGTACCCTCCCCCAGCGCTGCCCCAGCAGTACTAGATGCAGGCACCGCAGGGGCACAGGCGCCGACCCGAACCGATCGAACAAGCGAACGATCACTATATACCGAGGTTCGGGTCGGCTTCATCAGGAGGCCCTGAAATCCCATCTGTTTCGTCGGCTTCAACGGGGCCACGCGCCGACACATGCTGCGGCGCCTCCCCGGCAGGGGAGGCGTACCGTCTCGCCAGGGGGTCAGGCTCTCTTGTCACACGCGCCAGGTCGAGGTTACCTCCCCTAACCGTTGCCGATGTGGCCGAGCAGCGCTCGGACGTCGGCCATATCCATGCCGCCTGCGAGGGAAGGCTCTTCCTGCAGATCGGCCAGCTGCTGGACATCCGGATCGTCGAGCACCCTAGCCATGAACTCGAGTTTCTCCTCCAGCCTGAGGGCGACGATCTCGTCCACGGTTCCCCTGGCGGCGAGGACGGTGATGCGCGTCTCGGCGTCTGGTGACAGTCCGAGACGGTGGATTCGGTCGAGGCTCTGCAAGAAGCGGCCAGCCATGAAGTCTCGGTCGATGTAGACCGCATCGTTGCAGACCTGATGCAGACTGATGCCCTCCCCAAGGGTGGCTGGGTTGGAGAGCAGGACCATGCAGTCCGGATCTTCCCGAAACCGGCGAAGCTGTTCTTCGCGGTCCTGCGTGCCGCCATGCACTAAAGCTACGCCGTAATGGTCAAGCAGCCGCTCGAGAGTAGCCAAGCTGCGCAGGAATGATGACCACACCAGAGTCTTCCTGCCGGCAGCGGCGTTTTCCGCGACTATGGCTAGAGCTTCCTGATACTTGGGAGATAACTCGTAGCGAGGCAAGTTGCGTAGCAACTCGTACAGAGAGTCGCCTGGCGACACTTCGAGAGGCGGAATCTCGTAGGACAAGGGCTCGTAGCGCCTGGCGCCCTCAACCAGCAGTGCCGGGCTGATCGCCGCCATGAGCAGCCGCAGCAAAGCCCTGCCGAGCACCTCAAAATCGTCCCGCACCAGTTCTGCCCGGGCCGAATAGCGTCCAATCAGAGCGTCGTATATCTCCCTGTGAAGGGGCGGTAGGTCCACGAGTCGAATCCTGGACTCAACTGGAGGAAGCCCAAGCTCCTGTTTTGTCGTCCGGGTGAACAAGGGGCGTAGAACAGTGCTGGCGCGGGCAAGGTTACCACCGGCCACTGCTTCCGTTACGACCCGTCGGCCCTGACCGGGCCATACAAAGGACAGCAGATTCTCGAGGTCTCGCGCTCCGTTCGGTGCCGGAGTACCGGTAAGAATAAGGCGGCGTCGAGCTAGAGGGCCTAGCGCCAAGCATGCCGAGCCGTATATACCTCGCGCTCCCAGCTTCATACGGTGGGCCTCGTCCAGAATCATCATGGACGGGGCAGTTTTAAGCCAGTTGGCGAGTCCAACTAGCGATTTGTCCAGCCGCTCATAATTAACAACCAGCACCTCGGCACTAGGGTCAATGGACCCATCGACAATTCGTGTCCGCAGTGGCTCCTTGAAGCAAATTGAGCCCTCGTAGGTCCAGGACTCGAAGGCTGACTTCGGGCTGACAACCAGCACCCGCTGGACTACGCCCCGCTGGCGTTCTGCTGCGTATACCGCCAGGGCCACCCTGGTCTTCCCTGCCCCCGGAACACTGAAGTTGGCGCCGTGCCGTAGGGACAGCAGGCGTGCTAGGTCGCGGCGTTGAAAGTTCGCCAGAGGTGCGTTCCAGTCCGTACCCAAGAGAAGCTCGACTTCGTCCGACCGGACCTCTATCGCAGCTTCGTTTTTTTCGATTCGTTGCTCGGCGGCTTCTGCGTCGTCAAGGACGCTATTGACCAGATCGGCCAAAGGTTCGTCCCATACAACGTCTCCGGCTGCTAACCAGTTACCGAGCTCGCTGATGCCGACGAGGAAACCATCGAGTTCGACTTCAGCTAGAAGCGTGCCTCGCATACTGCCACCCGGAAAACGGGCTATAAGTTGAGCAAGCGCCTCTTGATGCTCGGGTATGGTTTGTAGTACTGCCTTGGTTCGGGTTACGTCGAAGTCGATTCTCAGAGAAGCCTGAGTCATGATGATTGCGACTCCCAATCAACGGCGTCAAGGAGCCACGAAAGGCCGTCTCCGCGGACCCTGATGCTGCGAGCTGCCTCTACGGCCAGTTTCCCTAGTGCAGTTCGCAGTCGCACTATTGCCTCATCAAGGCCTTCCTCATCAAGGCTGTTGGAAGCGCGAGCCATAACTAGGTCTGTGATGCATTGCTCTATGTCATCACAAGCATCGTTAATCCTATCCGGCGCTGCCTGCATTCGTTTACGTAGGCGAGAGTCCTTGCCTGCTGAAGCTAGGGCCAAGTCGAATGCGCTCTCGGCACTTGAAAGGAGCGTAGATGCCTCGGAAAGAACGGCTGTCGGCACCCTCTCGCCGAGTGTTTCAGTCACCTTGGCCCGTAGCAGTGTGTCAGTGAGTGCTCTCGCCGCTACTAACTCTGATCCTGCGGATTTAACAGTCCGGTTGAGTCCAGGAATCTTGGTAGTCGTTGGCTCTGTCCCTGCCTGAGACTTAAGGTCGTCTGGCAGACGACGATCGAGGTACCTTTCTCGGAAGTTGGGCTCAATCAGACGAATGTCGGTCTTGGAAAAGCCCAAAACGATTGCTGCCAGCCGATTCTCTTTCAATAGGTCGGCATGCTCTTTGTTGGCAGCCGATTCCTTCTCGTACCGCCGGTGGAGTTCGCGAAGTTTCTCTTGGGCGTCCTCGAAGTCCATCAGTCGCAGTCGACTCTCTGCTTGGCGGCTACGAGCGATCATTTCGCGTAGAGTGTTCAAGATCCAAATGTCCTGTTCGCAGGTTGGAGTCTTGATGCGAAACTCTCTAGCAATTTCAGCGATGGGACGGCCTAGGGCTAACTGTTCCTCGATAGCCAGGAGTCGATTGATATAGGAGTAATCGCGTTTGTGCTCTTTGCGTAGCTGTAGGGAGAGCTCTACTGCGCTTACATCTGGCCAGGTGCATGATTGGGGGAGAACCCCGACCCTAATGTACGCGACACCCAGTTCTTTCAGTGCGGCACGACGGGTGTTTCCGTTGACTAGAACACCGTCATGGGTGATGAGGCCGGGATCGGTTTGCTTGAATTCTCGCAGGCTGTCCTTGAGGACCTCGAAGTCGGGATCGCGTTTACTGGGATCAGCCGGCAGTGACTTGAGGAGATAGTCAAGGTAACTTTGGCTTATGTGGCTCCATGGATCTTCCGTAAGGGTTTGATCTCGCGCCGGGTCAAAGCTCCGCTGCGCGCGGATGCGGTGGGTGTCAGGGTTGTAGTAAGTCATTTCGACGGGGACGTCAATAACCTCACAGTGTGTGGGTTGCCCCCGCCAGTCGATAGTTACGGTCGGCCGAGTTCCACCATTTTCCCTAGCCTCCTTTAGCTGCTGGGCGATGAGCGCACGCATCTTCTCTGCATGCGGTGGGGCGCCGTAGTCGGGCCGCATTACTTCTCCTTCTGTCTCTATCTTGATTGCTTTTTAGACCATGCGGACGGTTAATCGTTGAGTGCACCCTGTACTTTGGCTCGCGACGCGGCCGGCAAGGTTCTGTATGTCGCCCAGATGGTCTCCAGCTCACTAAACGCTCGTTTGTCTGTGGAGATCCAGTCCGCAAGAATGTCACGTTCGAACTTGGAGAGATGGTTGATGCGGCCCAGGATCGCCTCAAGATCTACAGTTACGTCCCGTCCGCCGACTCGGCACCGGTTGCACTCCGTAACCAGCTCAATCGCCGTGGATCCGTCCGGGTTGCGAACCTGCCGACGTGCAACGTCGAGCTGGGCCGTCTCGTAGGTCCCATCGTCATAGGGCTGCCCACCGGATATGCCGCAGGAACGGCACAGGTAGCTGTCTCTAGCGAGGAGTTCACGACGTTGAACGGCGGTGATCGTGATGGCCTTCTTCGTCGCCTTGCCCGGTTCCCAGACGGGAACCCCCATGGCCGAGAACCGCTGCTCGTTCGCTTCCAGTCTCAAGTCCTCACGATATGTGTCGATCTTCCAGCCGAAGTCCCGCAGGTCGCGCATACGCCGGTCAATCTGTGTGACGCCTGGGAATGCCTCTCTCAGCTGATCTTTTGTGAAGCTGTTACCCTCCCCGACAACCTGCACTAGCCACAAGGCGGCTCTCTTCATGGTTCCGAGGTTCTCGTCTCGCCATGACGGCTGCTGCATCACAGATTGATACCTCTCTATGCGCTGCTGGTACGGAGTGCTAGCAACCGCTGACTGTCAACGGCCGCTGTGTGTCATTCCTATGTATACGACTCTATCCGCCTGCGGAAGTCGTTCTGCGTTGTTGCGGCCAAGTGCGGAGACCTTGTCGCGATGTTGCGTATATGCGCGGAGGTCACGCGCGCGATGTTGCGCTAAAGTGCGGATACCAGGGGTAGGGGGTTTTGTCGCCACATGTACGGCTTTGGTACGTAAAGGCTGATTTGTATGATTAGCGATGGTCGATGGGATGAGGCAAGCTTCGGAGGAACATGCTCAAAGAGCAAAACATCCACCTCTGCGAGAGGGGATCATCTTGCCTCCACTGGGACAGATGCCCGGTAAGCTTCGAGATGTGTCGCCCGCCAAGCGGCAGTTCGCGTTGATGCTGCGTGAGCTGCGGGAACGCGTCAAGGATGTCTCCGTAGAAGAGCTCGCAGGGCGAATCCATGTCCGCCGTTCCTCGCTCTCCGGGTACCTGCTTGCGAATCGCCTACCCGACCTCGAGATCGCCCGGAGCCTCTATGACGAGGTCCACAAGCAGGTGGCCCTGGAAAGCGGCTCGATGCCTTTCAGCAGGGAGCAGCTAGAGAGCGCCCACAGAGCGGCGCAGGTGAGACTGTGCAACTCCTGTCCTGCGCGAACTGCGGGGAGTGTGCAGTGCTCTGAGGGCGCACCGGCGGGCAGTCCTAAGCCGGCTGCTGCGGACAGCCGAGGGGAAGGGGAGCCGCAGATTGATCCGTCCATCGGTGCTGTAGTCGCCCAGGACAATCTGCCGGTCCCGTATCCCGAGGGGGACCGGCAACCCGATGCGGCCGTCCCTTGGGCTGCCACTTCCGAGTTGCTTGGTCAACTAGAAGGGGGCAGGGCAGGCGACGCTCGAATCATCTTGCTGCACGTCGGCACGCGTCTCGCGATCGAGGAGATACCTGCTGCGGTTGACTCCTGCCGGGCCGTTGGACTCAACGATGCCGCAAACGCGATTCTGAACTACGCAGCGTCTCGCGCTTCCAAGGATGTGCTGCATCTCGCGCGGTTACTTGTCTCCGCCGGCCGGCAATCTGATGCTGAAACACTGCTCAAGGCCGCAGCAACCGATTGATCCTGTCAAATCTGACCGTGCTCGCTCAGATGCTCGCCGGGAATGGACGAATGGGCGGGTTACGCCCGCCACCGTGGCGGGGCTCCGCTTCTGGGTCGCGGAGGTCGAGCAGGTGCTTGTCCGGGTGCTGGCCGGAGTTCGTGGACGTCGCCGGCTCGCCCAGGCCACCGAGGCGGCCTTCGTTGGCCTGGAACTGTACGAGGGGTCGACGAGGACGGCGCGAAGCGCGCGTCCGACGATGCCGACGAGCCTGGAGCAGTTCGCTGGCTTGATCGTGGTGTTGCTGACGGCGTCGATTGGGGAGCATCCTGACCGGGAGCACCAAGTGTGTGCGGCCCGTTACTGTGCGCGTCGCTCGGGCTCGATGCTCTCATGATCCATGTCCGGCCCTCACCTCAGGAGGACTGACGCGATGCCCCGCCCGGCGTTGTTGCGAGTTCTCATCCAGGAGCGCCACTGGGACAACTGGGCGGTGTTCTGCAACCGCTTCAAGGAAGCGGCGCGCGTGCTCGCTCACGGAACCGGCACTCCTCAACTCGCGCGCACCGCGGAGTGCGGCCGGTGAGTCACGCCGGGCCTGGACGAGTGACCTTGGACGCGGCGATCACTGATGCTCGCCTCGCTGTGCTGGAGTTCGACGACGCCCAGGCCTGGGTGGATCGGGCCCGTCACGGGCAAATGGAGCCCCTCGCGGCGGAAGTCTGGGTGACCGATTCTTCCCTCAAGCATGTTCTGCTTGTGAGACATCGCTGGCGGGGATGGGTGCCTCCCGGAGGCAAGGTCGAGCCGGGGGAGACGCCCCGAGCCGCCGCGTCCCGTGAGCTCGCCGAGGAGACCGGCCTGCGGGCCGAGCTGCTGCCGGTACCGGCAGCAGTGTCCGTACGTTCCTATCGTGCGGACTGGTCGCCGACGCTGGGCCTGTCGTACGTCGCGATCACCGACCGACACGTACCCCTCCGAGGGCAAACCGGGCAGCCGCCGAAGTGGTTCGAGCTCGGCGACGAGTGGGAGAGCGTCTTCCCCGAGGACCGCGACCGCATCCAGATGTACGTACGCCGCCTGCCGGCCGAGCGCTCCGGACAGGCAGACGACCTGGTTCCCCTGAACGAAGGAGTTCACAGCATGGCGAAGCATGAGGGGCAGAAGCCGTCGAGCACGCCCTTCACACCCGAGAAGCCCACCCCTGACGAAGACCGCCCCAACACCGGCGGTGGTCAGCACGAGAAGCCCCAGGGCAAGTGACGGACAACGGGCGTCTGATCGCGCAGCTACAGGGCCTCGACTCGCGATGGGCGGAGGCCATGCGGGAGGTGCCGCGTCACCTCTTCATCCCTGACCGGGCGTGGTGCTCTCCTGATGACGAGCCGGGATATCTGATCGACCGGATCGCCGACCCGGACAGGTGGATGGACGCCGTCTACTCGAACACGGCGATCGTCACCCAGCTTGACGACGGGACGACCGACCTGAGCGCGGGAAGCGGGGACTACACCTCGTCATGCTCCATGCCCAGCATCGTCGCGGCGGCCCTGGACTTGCTTGATCCCTACGACGGCGACGAGGTCCTGGAGATCGGTACGGGAACCGGGTGGACGGCGGGCCTGCTGGCCCATCGCCTCGGCGACGGAAACGTCACCAGTGTCGAGATAGATAGGGCCGTCCTCGCCGCAGCGACCGAGAGTCTCAAGAACGCCGGGCATCTTCCCCGGCTCGTACTGGGCGATGGGAGCGCCGGGTGGCCGGATGGCAAGCCCTATGACCGGGTCCACGTCACCTGCGGCGTCGATGAGGTGCCCCATGCCTGGGTCGAGCAGACGCGTCCGGCGGGCCTGATCGTTTTCCCTTGGATGCCTCGGTGGGAGGCCGGTCACCTGACCAGGTTGACCGTGGCCGGGGACGGCACGGCCGTGGGGAGGTTCCACCGGGGCTGTTCCTTCATGATGCTGCGGTCGCAACGGCGGCGCGTACCCGTGCTGGCGGGCGACTACCGGGAGTCGTCAACCTACCTGGACCCCCGCCGGATCGTACGCTCCTCGGTCGGTGCCGATGTGGCGGTCGCGGGCATGATTCCCGACCTCAACGGCCGGCACGCCGACGAGGACAACGGCGACTTCCACCTGTGGCTGTGGGCGGACGACTCCGATGCTCAGGTGCACTACTCGCCTGAGTACAAGCGTGTGGCCGTTCTTCAGAGGGGGCCGCGTGATCTCTGGAACGAACTTGAGGCCGCGTACCTGCGGTGGGTCTCCTCCGGTTCCCCGGGCCGTGACCGCTTCGGGCTGACCGTCACGCCGGAGGGTCAACACGTCTGGCTCGACTCCCCGGCGAACGTGATCGGGTAGGCGCCTTCAAAGCTGGGCCCAGCGGCATGGCCGACGACTCCGCCGCCTTCCCGCCGGCACCGGGCCTCCCGACCTGGAAACTTGAGCGATTGCTCAAATCGGCCTACTCTCAATTTTGAGCGAGTGCTCAAAACTGTGGAGGTGGCTTGTGGGTCGCTTCGTGTACGTCGAGTGCCTGGTCCGGGCGGACATGGGTGCTCTCTGGGAGCTGACGCAGGCTCCTGACCAGCATCAACGGTGGGATCTGCGGTTCACCGAGATCGACTACCTGCAGCGCGCCGACGGCGAACCGCAGTGGTTCCGGTACGCCATCAGGCTGCTCCCCGGCCTTGTCATCACCGGTGCCGGCGTCACGGCGGGGGACCGCCTCGACCCGGACGACAGGACGTCCGCGCTGCGGTTCGCCTCTGCGCATCCGCTGTCGCCGATCCGCTCGGGCTCCGGCTATTGGCGATACGTCCAGACCCCTGACGGTGTCCGCTTCCTCACCCGGTACGGCTACCGCCCCGGCTGGGGACGGGCCGTGGACCTCGTCTTCCGGCCGCTCATCGGCTGGGCGACGGCATGGTCCTTCGACCGGCTCCGCCTCTGGCTGGAGACCGGAAAAACACCCGAGCGCTCCCTGTGGCAGGCCCTCGCCGAGGTGTGCGTACGCGTGCTCGTCACCGCCACGGCCGCAGCATTGGCCCCGTCCGCGGCCGCCGTACTGGTCGCGGCGCTGGCGGTCCTCCTGCCGCCGCTGCCCGGAACCCCCGCCGCCCGGCGCTGCCTACGCCGCCCAACAAGCCACCCAACCAGGCGCCCAACCTGCCGCCAGCCCGAACCGCGAGCGGCAAAAGCCCCGCTGCCCGAACTGGAGACGCGATGACCTCGATCTTCGAACGTACCCTCGGCGCCGACTTCGCCCGCCTGCATCCGCAGTTACGCCGTCGCTTCGGCGTCAGCGTGACCGGCGGCCGGGCCTGCGTCGGCACCGGAACGATGGACCACATCTGGCACGCCGCGTTCACCCGGCCGTTCCTCGCCCTCGGCACCTGGCGCAACATCCTGGTCCCCGAGAAGGGCCGGCGGGTGCCGTTCACCATCGAGAACTATCCGTACGTCGACTCCCACGGCCGCGAGACCGTCACGTTCGTCCGCACCTTCGACCTACCCCGCCGTCGTCGGCGGTTCGACGCCACGATGGTGTACGACCACGAGCGGCGCGGCATCGTCGACTATCTCGGCTCGCACCAGCATCTTGCGGTTGACCTGGACATGGAGGTGGACGAGCACGGGGGCCTCGTCATCCGGTCCGGCGAGTTCCGCCTGCACGAGGGGCTCGTCTCCTGCCGCCTCCCCGATTCCATGACCGGGACCGCCGTCGTCAGGGAGTCGTACGACGACGACGCCGGGCTGTTCCGCGTCGGCGTCACCGTCTCCAACGCCAAGCTCGGCCCGCTGTTCGGTTACTGGGGGACGTTCCGGGCGCGCTACGTCGACGTCGTTGAGCACGGCGTACCCGCTACCGTGAAGCCGCGGCGCGAAGAGGCACGCCGCTGAGGGAGTGACGATGGGCGACACCCGCACGAGGCTGCTCGAAGGAGCGCTGCGGACCCTGCGTACGCAGGGCATCGCGGGCGCCTCCGCGCGGGCCGTCGCCACCGCCGCCGGGGTCAACCAGGCGCTCGTCTTCTACCACTTCGGCACCGTCGACGACCTCCTCGCCGCGGCCCTGCGGTACGGCTCGGAGCAGCGGGTGGCGGTCTACCGTGACCGGTTCGCGGCGGTGACCTCGTTACGCGAACTACTCGACCTGGGCCGCTCGCTGCACGCCGAGGAGCGCGAGGCGGGGAACCTCGCCGTGCTCGCCCAGATGCTCGCGGGCAGCCAGATGGACGGCAGACTCGCCCCCGCCACCGCGGCCGGCCTCGGCATGTGGGTCACCGAGATCGAAGAGGTGCTCCTGAGGGTGCTGACCGGCACGCCGCTCGCCGAGTTCGTGGATGTCGCCGGGCTCGCCCGCGCCACCGCCGCCGCCTTCGTCGGCCTCGAACTGTACGAGGGGGTCGACGAGGACGGCGCGAAGCGCGCGTTCGACAGCCTGGAGCAGCTCGCCGGCCTGGTCGCGGCGCTGGACGACATGGGCCCGCTGGTCCGCCGTACGGTCCGGGCCCGGCTCCGCAAAGCCAACTCCACCGAGAAGTGAGTCAGTGCAGCGGCACCCGCCTGCCCGCCACCATCTCGCGCCGTAGCCGGGGTCGGCGGCGCGCTGCGGCGGGCCGGACGGCCGCCTCCGGCCGGGCTCCTGACCCGTCTCGGAACCGCCTTCAGTCGACCCTGACGACGTACTTGCCTCGAACCCCGCCTGCCTCCAGCGCCCGGTGTGCCGCCGCTGTCTCCTCCAAGGGGAAGCACGTGTCCACCGCAGGGCGCAGTCTCCCCTCCGCCACCTCGCGCGCGAGGTCGTCGAAGAGCGCCCGTTTGGGGTTGCCGCTGAAGAAGCGCACCCGGCCGCGTCCGTGTACGGCGCTGGCGGCGATGTAGCCGAGTGAGGCGGCAAGCCGTGTCAGGTCGAAGGCGATGGTGACCATGCGCCCGCCGGGCGTCAGCAGGCGCCGGAAGGCCCGCAGGTCGGTGCCCGCGGTGTCGAGGACCACGTCGAACAGGCCCAGGTCACTCGGCGAGACGCTCCGGTGGTCGGTGGCGTGGTGAGCGCCGAGCGTACGGACGAAGTCGAGGTTGGCGGCGCGGGCCAGGGCCGTGACCTCGGCACCGTACGCCTGTCCGAGCTGGACGGCGGCGTTGCCGACGCCACCCGCGGCGCCCCGTACGAGCAGTCGTTCGCCGGGACGCAGCCTGGCCTTGTCGCGCAGCGCCGTGATGGCCGTGGTCGCCACCGGCAGCGCGGCGGCTTCCACCAGATCAAGTCCGTCCGGGACCCGGCCGATCCGCTCGGTGCGGACTGTCACGTATTCGGCGGCGCTGCCGAGTTCGGTGCGGCCCACGAGGCCCCACACCCGGTCGCCGACCGCGACGCCCGTCGCGCCGGCGCCGAGCGCGGCGACCTCGCCGGTGAAATCCACACCGACGCGTTGCGGGAACTTCCGTCCCATCAAGAGACGGAGGCTGCCGGAACGGACCGCCAGTTCGCCGCCGTTGACGCTGAACGCGCGCACCCGCACGAGCACCTCGCCCGGCGCCGGTTCGGGGCGTGGCACCCGGCCCACGTACAGCACCTCGGGGCCGCCGAAGCGGTCGAAAAGCACGGCTCTCATTGTGCGGTCGTCCATCGTTCTCACCTTCGTCGGCAGTACCGTGCGGGGGATACGGCCCCGAGCGTAGGCTCACAAGTGGACGACACCGTCCACTTGACCCGGAAGTGAGAGGCACTGGTGGAGGAACCCTCTCGGATCGACGGCCCGGGGTTGCGGGCCGACGCCAGGCGCAACCGGGGACGCATCCTCGTCGCCGCCCGCGCGGTCTTCGCCGAGCGCGGGATCGACGCGCCCATGGCGACCGTGGCCCGGAGGGCCGGGGTCGGCGTAGCGACGCTGTACCGGCGTTTTCCGACCCGGCAATCCCTGGTGCGGGCCGCCTTCGCGCAGCAGATGGAGACCTGCGCCCGGGTGCTCACCGAGGCGCTGGCCGACCCCGACCCCTGGCGGGGCTTCCAGCGGCTGTTCGAGACGGTCTGCGAGCTTCAGCGGGAGGAACAGGGCTTCCCGGCCGCGTTCGTCGCCGCTTTCCCGGACAGCGCGGCGGAACACGCGCAGGCCCGGGAAGGGACCGAGCGGGATCTCATGACCCTGGTCCGCAGAGCCCAGGCAGTGGGCGCGCTGCGGGCCGATTTCCATCCTTCCGACCTGGTCGTCGCTCTGTTGTCCCACTGTGGTCTGGTCACCGCGCTGCCACATGACAATGCCGCGTCCCGGCGTCTGGTGGCGTATCTGCTCCAGTCATTCCGCGCCGAGGCGGCTCGCGGGGCCCTGCCTCCGCCGAGCGCTCTGTCGCTGCGCGATCTCCCGCTCGCGGCCGGCGATTCGCAGAGACAGCGGCCCCCCAGGGCCTGACGCGAGAGTGGACGCCGCCCGGTGTCCGCGCTACCGCACGCAGAGCGCGGACAGCGTCGCGCTGCGCGGTGCCTACTCGTCCTTTTCGCTGTGGTCGAGGCCGGTGAACTGGCGCATGAACGCGCGGTAGGCGTCGGCCCGGACTTTGGCGGACGGCGATCGAACACCTTCGGCGATGTGCTGGGGGATGTCGCCGGCGCCGGCCCGCCTCGACCGGTGGTCCCGCAGTCGTTCCCGGTGATCGTCCGCCCAGTCGTGGATCGCCCCGATGCGGGCGAAATGAAACGCCGCGCCCAGCAACGGCATGAGGAGAATCGTCGTCAGGATGTCGCCGACGTCGTTGAGGAGCACCCCGAAAACCAGCACGAAACCGACCACCGAGCCGGCCCTGAACAGACCCCTCCGAGTTCTTTCGCGGTCGGCCCTGGCCTCCTCGGCCCACTCGCGCACACGCTGCAGCGGAGGCTGGTACGCCGCGCCCAGCCGTAGGACCTTTGGCAGCCAGCCCGCGTACGCCGCCAGGGTCAGCGCGACGAGATACCAGGACAGCGTCGCGGCGATGTCCGCCCGGATCCAGCCCCACATGATCCAGGGCACCGGGATCGTGGCCGCGCCCCAGGCCCCGAGCCACAGCGTCGCGCGGACGACCGCCTCCAGCCGGGCGGCGGGCGAGAGTCGCGAACTCTCGTAGTCGGCCCACTGCCGCTGCCGCAGAGCGGAGGCGGAGTCGAGCGCGGTCCGTATCCGCTGGTTCTGCCGGTCGGCTTCCGCCTGCCGGCGCCGCTGTTCCGCCTGGGCCGCGGCGAAGGCGGCGAAGTCGGCGCGCACGAGCCATCCGACAGGGGTGTCCGGGCCGCCGTCCCGCGCCCGCAACCAGTCGTACCACTCGATCTCACCGGTGGGGGGTGGCGTCACGCTCTCGCGGCCGGCGCGCAACCACGTCCTGGCCTCCGGGTACGGCAGAAGGGCCGCCAGCAGCAGCCCGCGCGCCCCGTTCGCGGCCCATTCCCGGGCTTCGGGCGGCAGCCCGGGAACCTGAGCGGCCAACCGCTGCCACGAACCCCAGACCTCGTCCCAGGCCTGCTGCGTTCCGCGCAGCGCGCGCAGCCGGCTGAACCGCGACAGGGCGTCCAGCAGGCCGCCCTCGCAGAGGTCGCGGTAGAACTCCCATTCGGGGCCGCTTTCTTCCAGACGGCCGATCCGGCAGGCCTCGGAAAGCGACTCCGGGGTCACGACCGTTCCCCGCCAGACGGGTTCTCCCTCCGGGTCGAGCCAGCCCAGCAGGTGAAGCACTTTCAGGTCGGCCGGGAGGGCGTCGTCCCGGAGCCGATGGTCGATGAGTTCTATCTGAGCGGTCAGGTCGTCGGCGGTGAGGCCGCCGAGATCGCGCAGCCAGGCGAGAAGACCGAGCCAGCCGTCGGAGGGCGCGCCGGTCGCGGCCGCGCCCTCGAAGAACTGACGCCTCGCGGCGGCCCAGTCGCGGCGGATGACGGCGGCGAGTTCTTCCCGGGTCGACAGCGTCGCACCCGCGAGGACCAGCGGGCGGCGATGCGGCGTCGCCTGGTGGATGTGATTGATCTGGACGTTGCGGTCCCCGAGCTGGAAGGGAGCCGGGCCGTGGAAGATGTTTCCCGATACTCCGTCTCCGCCTGATTCGGAGTCGCGGCTCATGCCCTCGGCCCGAAGTGGTTGTCCTGACGGTTGTGGTCGCCGACCTGGAATGCGGCCGGTCCGTGGAAGACGTTCCCCGACACTCCCCCCACCGATGCCTGACGAGCCTGGTCGGCGATGTCGTTCAGTTCGCGGGCGACCCGTTCGCGTTCGGCCTCGCCGAGACTCTCCAGCAACATCTCGAATCGGGCCGTCCAGGACGCCTCCTGCCGGGCCCGTGTCAGCGCCGCCTCCCCGGGGGTGAGCGAGGCGAGCTCCGTCGCGGTCTGATCGAGCCGCAGCAGTTCCGCCTGTTCTCGGTCGGGATCGTCGCGGCTGAGCACCTTTGCCGCTCGCTGCCGCACGCTCACCCACATATCCGTGCCCGCGGCCTGCACCACCGCGGTTCCGCCCGCCGCGGCCACCGCTACCAGCCATTCGACCAGCATTATCGGCCTCCTCACACGTTTTCCTGACACTGTATAACTGGCCATGGGGAGGTCGCCGGGTGTCCCGACAGGGATATCGATCAGGCAAACGAGGTCGCCTGGGGCGATTACGCCGGAATTGTCGGCTACGTGTCCGTCATCGACGATTCGCGGCCCGCGCTCCGCGACCACCGACAGGTTTTGTCGTGGATTTGCCGCGCTCAATTGACGCGCTGGTGGGCGATCCCGGCCGCTGAACGGTTCCTCGACGCGACTCGCGCGTTCCGGGTCCGGTGTGGCTCACCCGGTCTGGTCGAGTTGCCGCCAGCGACCGGGGTCGTTGAGCCGTTGCAGCCGCAACGCCTCGTCGTGATAACCCTTGCGCGCGTCGTCTTCGACGCGAAAGGCCACGTCCCTGCCGCGCGGCTCGGTCGCCGTCACGTACCACTCGCCGTACTCGCAGCCGCTGGGCAGCCGGCCCAGGGTGATCTCGAAGGACTTGTGCGGTTCGGCGGCGGCGAACTCCCACCGGGCCACCGGTTCGCGATCGGAACAGCCGGACAGCCACCCCGGGGGCAACTCCGTCTGTCGGGCTTGGGTCCGCCTGGCGGCCAGGCGCTTCAGCTCCTCCGGGGAAACCTGGAGGTACGCGGCCAGGACGCGGGAGGCCTTCGACAGCCCATGCTCGGCGGGCGCGTCGCGTTCGATCTCGTCCCAGTGGGTGCCGACCACCGGTGCCAGTTCCAAGGCGTCGAGGGTGCCCGACATCAGTTCCGCACGGACCGGGAGGATGTCGTTGAGCCATCCCGCGCCGGTCTCGTGCAGGTTGAACAACTCGGAGTCCTCGGCGTACATGCGCAACCGCAGGAGCAGGTCGTCGCCGCTCGTCTCCACGCTCAGCCCTTCGAGCACGTCGCCGTGCGCGTACGGCGCGACCGCCTGCGCGGACAGCGCCGTGCCGGGGATCCGGAAGGCGACCGTGCGGGGACCGGTGTTGTCGAAGAACAGCCAGGCGTCGAAGGTCCGCTCGACGAACCGCTCCATCTCCCGCGTGTATTCGTCCCAGTCCACGGACGCGGAGAACGAGGCCGAGGTCACCATCGGCTGCCCCGGCAGCATCCGCAGCGCCGACTGCGTGTTCTCGTCGAGAACGCGGTCGAGCACCACGGCCTCGATGTACGTGTAGTGACGACGTTCGTCCCGGTATTTGCGCCTGCCCATGTCCGCACTCCCTGGAAACGCTCGGTCCGACGTAATCTAATGATCACGCGAGTCGAACGGGCGGAAACGGGGCGAACGTGGCGGCCGGTCAGGTCGCGAGCGCTGCCGCGAGCACGTCGCGGAACGCCGTCGGCTTACGGCCGAGCAGGTCCCCGAGAGCCGCGCCGACCTCGGCGAACTCGCCCTGACGGCTGGCCTCGTACATGCCGAGCAGGAACCGTGCCTGCCCCTCGGGGACGCCGCGCGACACCATGCCGGCTACCCAATCGTCGTCCGGGACGGTGACGCGGACGACCTCGCGCCCGGTCAGTTCGGAGGCGATCACGGCGATGTCCGCGAGATCCAGCGCTTCGGGGCCGGTCAGCGGTGGGGTGACGCCGTCGAGCCGGCCCTCCTCGGTCAGCGCGACGGCGGCCGCTTCGGCGAGATCGGTGTGGGCCGTCCAGGAAACCGGCCCGTCCGCGGGCGCGACGATCTCGCCGCTCCTGAGCCCCTGGCCGATGACCCGGACGATGGTGTCCGCGTAGAACCCGTTGCGCAGCGCGGTGAACGGCACCCCGGACGCGCGCAGGTCCTGCTCCGTCTCCACGTGGGACGGCATCGGGAGGAAGAGAGACGCCGGGTTCGCCCCCATGTGGCTGGTGTAAAGGACCCGCCCGGCGCCCGCGGCCGTGGCGGCCTCGATCGCCGTACGGTGCGGCGCGGCGTCCGCCGGGCCGGAGACGATCAGCACCCGCGCCGCGCCCTCGAACGCGTACGCCAGGCTCGCGGGGTCGTCGAAGTCGCCCCGCCGGACGCGGACGCCTCGGTCCGCGAGGTCTTGGCCTTTCTCGGGTTCGCGCACGCTGACGCCGATCCGTTCGGCGGGAACCCGTGCGAGCAGGTGCTCGACGACAAGGCGGCCAAGCTGACCGGTGGCTCCGGTGACGATGATCACAACATGCTCCTGTGTTATCGGTGATATCGCTGGCACGCTAACACTGGAAAATCACCGATAGCAACTCTTTGCTATCGTTGGAAGCATGGGTGATCCTGGGGGCGAGACGGCCGGTCGCGACCGGGTACGAACGCACATCGTGTCGGTCGCGGCGGCACTGCTCACGAGTGGTGGCCGCGACGCCATCTCGACCAGAGCGGTGGCCGCCGCGGCGGGCACCCAGGCTCCGACGATCTACCGCCTGTTCGGCGACAAGGAGGGCCTGCTCGACGCGGTCGCCGAGTTCGGCTTCACCTCATATCTGCGGGACAAGAAGGCCCGTCCGCTCGCCGGTGATCCGGTCGAGGAACTGCGGGCCGGGTGGGACCTGCACGTCGGCTTCGGGCTGGCCAACCCCGCCCTGTTCTCGCTCATGTACGGCGATCCCCAGCCAGGGCGGCGGTCGCCCGCCTCCGTCGTCGCCTTCCGCATTCTGGGGGAGCGCATCCGCGACATCGCCGCCGCGGGCCGGTTGAAGGTCGGCGAGCGCCTGGCGGCGGACCTCGTGCACTCCGCCGCCACCGGCGTCGTCCTCACATTGCTCGCCATGCCGGAGGACCGGCGTGACATGCGCCTCTCCGAGGTCGCCCGCGACGCGGCGATAGCCGCCGTCACCACCGACGCCCCCGCCGTCGAGACCCCCGGGCCGGCAGCGGCGGCGATGGCGCTGCGCGCCACCCTGCCGGACGCCACGGCCCTCACCGACGGTGAGCGTCACGTGCTCGGCGAATGGCTCGACCGCCTCGCCACCGGGCCACCGACGAATTGATTCCCGTTCCGGACTTCAATCTCCGGGCCCTGCGGCCAGCCCGTAAACCGCTCATTCAAATTGTCTTTCATCCCCTATGGATATCCCGCCAAAGCTGTGATTACCATCAAGAAGCAAACACGGCACCGAGGGAGGCAACTAATGGGCCGTATCAAGAAGTTCGGCGTTTCGGCGGCCGCGATGGCCGCGATCGCCGCCGCGACAACGCTGATGTCGCCGACTGCTCCCGCCCAGGCGGCGCCGATCTGCAGCACGAGCGCGGAGATCGGCGTTGTCGGCGGCACCGGCTGGGCGACGTGCAGCGGCACCGGAGTGACTCAGACGCGGGTCGTGCTCTTCTGTCAGGACAGTAGCGGTGGCTACACCACGGTTTACGGCCCTTGGGTTGCCAATGCCCTCCAATCAAATGCCAAATGCAGCAGCAGCTCATGGCCGATATCGGTCGGATTTCAAAGAATCTGAGCCGCATCGGAATCGTCCTACGCCGTCCCAGTGCGACGGCGAGGCGCTCGGACCCGGGCCGGGGTTATCCGATATGCGGTTGGCTGCGGTTCTGCAGGAAATGCGTGATCCGCAGCCGCTGCGTCTCATGCATGGGAAGTCGTTCCACCTCGTCACGGGTGACCCAGCGAACTTCGGTCGACTCGTCGCTGACGGTGAGGGCGCCACCCGTACGGCGGGCGGTGAGACAGACATTGAACTGCCGGCGTACCTCACCGTCGGTGTACGCGATGATGTGGCGGGCGTCCGTGTACAAGCCGACGATGCCGGTGATCTCGATGTCGTAACCGGTCTCTTCCTTCACCTCGCGTACGGCGGTCTGCGGGACTGACTCCGTCATGTCCATCCCGCCTCCGGGGAGCGCCCACAGGCCGTTGTCGGCCCGGCGCTGCATCAGGATGCGGCCCTTCTCATCACTGACCACGGCGGAGACGCCCACGACAAGGCTGTTCGGTTCGGGCGCCGCCGGGTCGTCGTAATACTCGGTGCGAGCCACGATCACTCTCCTGTCGATATCAGTACATGTGTTAGCGTTGGTACATGTCGATGAAGAGGACGAACGTCTACGCCGATCCTGAAGATCTCGCCCTCATCAAGGAAGCCGCCAAGCGCCGCGGCATTCCCGAGGCGGAGATCATTCGTGAAGGAATCCATCTCGCTGCGATGGCGAACCGGGTGTGGGACGAGCCCTTGGACTGGCCGACCTTCGAGGGCAGCGGTGAGCCGGTCACCAACGATGAGATCACGTCGGTAGTGGCCAGGGAGATCACGGGCAGGTGATCGTCATCGCCGACACCTCCGGCATCATCGCCGCCTCTGATCGGAACGCCTCTGACAGCGTCGGTTGTCAGACCGTTCTCCGCGAGGCTGGGACCGTGGTCGTCTCTCCACTGGTGTTGGCGGAAGTCGACCACCTGGCCAAGGTCCGTTTCGGTTCCGCCGCTCGGACGCAGATCATCGCCTTCATCCTTTCCAACGCGCACCGTCTGCGCTTCCAAATTCCGGAAGTCTCGACAGAGGTTCTGGATGCGGCGTGTCTGCTGCGGCACCGCTACGCCTCATTGGACCTGGACCTCGCCGACGCGGTCAACGTCGTCCTTGCTGCGGAGTTCCGGACCGACGCCATGCTCACACTGGACCGCCGTGACTTCCGAGCGGTGCGCCCTCTGACTACGCACAAGGCCTTCCGGCTGCTGCCTGACGACATGTGACATCGTCACCGAAAGGAGCGCGCCGCCTGCGGGAGAAGCTCACAACGGCAGATCTGGCTGGATCGGCCGGACGACTGATCCGCTGGATGAGTCGCCGGGTCAGCAGGGTTGGGGGGCCGGGAGCCGTCCGGCGAAGAACGCCCCTGGGGGGACGCCCATCATGCTGCAGAACTCGGCGGTCATGTGGGACTGGTCGTAGTACCCGGTGGTCGCGGCGAGCTGTGCCAGTCGCCCGGAACGGACCCGGCCGCGACTGAGTGCGTCGCGGAGACGGGCGATGCGCGCGAAGGACTTGGGCGGGAGCCCGGCGTCCTCGGTGAGCAGGCGGCGAAGGTGGCGTTCGCTGACGGACACGCGGTGCGCGAGATCGGGCAGGCGCATCGGCCGCCGGGCCGACAACGCCCTGGCGGCACTGTGGACCAGGTGAGCACGGGCCAGATCGTCCGGCGGCCGGGTGCCGATGCGGGCACGTAAGGCTGCCTCGATGTGCTGGACGATGAGGTGGCGGTCGCCGTCGAGGTCGGCCAGCCGCCGTTCGAGACGGGCCGCGGAGGCGCCCCACAGGTCGGCGAGCGGCGTCACCCGATCCACCAGCTCGCTGATCGGCGGGCCCAGCAGAGGCCGGGCCATGCCGGGCCGCAGCCGGACCCTCAGGCAGATCGGCAGGTCCTTGCCGGCGTGATAAGAGGCCCTCGTCCGAGGGCCCGCCACCAGCAGGTCGCAGCGACCGGCCGCCGTGCCGCGGAACACCAGGGTGGTGGCGGTGTCCGGGAGACGGACGAGGTCGTCTCCGGTCGCTCCGCTCAGATCGTGGACGTCCTCGACCAGCGCGACAGGCCCAGCGGTCATGACCCCCACGCTACCGCGGGGAGCCGTGCCGATTTTTCCTATCGATGACGGCGGCACGCGGGCAGCCTGGCGTTCGTGATCCTTGTTACTGGTGCCACCGGCACCATCGGCCGGGAAGTGGTCCGGCTGCTGGCGGCCGGTGGAGAACGGGTGCGCGCGATGACGCGGACCCCCGGGAAGATCGCGTCGCCTGCTCCCGGAGTGGAGGTGGTGCGGGGAGACTTCACCGATCCCGAATCGCTTGTCGTCGCGGCCGATGGAGCGACGGCCGTGTTCATGCTCAGCGCGCCGGGGCCCTGGATGGCCGAGCACGACGAGGCGATGCTCGCCGCGGCGCGTTCGGCCGGCGTGCCCAGAGCGGTCAAGCTCTCGGCGATCGGCACGGGTGACCACGCCGACGGCAGGGCGGGGGATTGGCACCTCTCCGGAGAACAGGCGGTCCGGTCCGGCGGCCTGGCCTGGACGGTGCTACGGCCCTCCTGGTTCGCCTCCAACACCCTTCGCTGGGCCGAGGCCGTCCGCGCCGGCAGGCCGATCCCCAACCCGATGCGAACCGGCGCCCAGGGCGTCGTCGACCCGGCGGACGTGGCCGAGGTGGCGGCGCGGACGCTGACCTCGCCCGGGCACGACGGGCACGTGTACACCCTGACCGGTCCGGAACCCCTGAGCATCCCCGACATGGCCGTACGGCTCGGGGAGACGATCGGCCGGACCGTCGAGACCGTGGAGGTGCCGCTGGACGACCGCCGCGACCGGTTGAGCGCCGCCGGACTGGATCCCGTCTTCGTCGAGACCGCGGTCGCCGGAGCGAGGCTCGTCGCGGAGGGCCGCAACGCGACCGTGACCGGTGACGTCGAGCGTGTGCTGGGCAGAGCGCCCCGCACCTTCGCCGCCTGGGCGCACGACCACCGCGCCGCTTTCACCGGATAGATCACCGGCGCGCGTACGTCTAAACACCTTGGGGGAGGCGGAAGAGGCGGCCGGGGTCGTAGGCCGCCTTGACCTCGGCGAGGCGCGCGGCGTTCGCGCCGTAGTACTGCTGCCGCCAGTTCTTCAGCTCGGGGTCGACGTAGTTGACGTACGCGTGGTCGCCCAAGTGCGGCCGCATGGCGGCGTGGGCGGCGCGGGTCCAGGCGGCGGCGCCGGACTTGTGGGCGTAGTACTGCACGCTGAACAGTGCCTTGCGGTGCGGGAAGGCGGTCGCGTCCGGGCGGACCCGGGCGACGGCGCCGCCGAGCGCGTCGAGCAGCACCGAGTGCCGCCCCGGCGCGGCGACCTGGGCCAGCAGCGCCTTGATCCCGGCGGACGACAGCGGTGTGTAGGCGAAGTGCGACTTCGCGGTGAACGAGTCGCGGACGAGCCTCCCGCTCGCGTTCTGCCCGGGGAGCGTGCCGGGCCGGTGGCACTGCGCCACCGTCAGCGTCGAGCATCCCGCCTCCACCATCATCGCGTGGTCGTACGCCGAGACGGCGACATAACGGGTCTTGGGCCCGGAGCCGACCCGGTCGGCGAGCTTCTGCAGCAGGTTCTCGCACGCCGCCCTGCCGCCGAGGTAGAGGCCGCCGACCATCACGTCCGGGGACGGGTCGTGGTTCAGGTGGCAGTTGGACCACAGCGCGTCGGGGGCGGACGGCGCCCACCCCTGCCACGCCCTGAGCACGGCGGCGGCCTTCGACCAGGGCCAGTGCAGGAAGAACAGCGTCACCTGACGGGTGGCGTGCGTGCGGAAGGTGAACGACGTCGCGACGCCGAAGTTGCCGCCGCCGCCACCCCGGGAGGCCCAGAACAGATCCGGGTGCGAGGTCTCCGAGCAGGTCAGCGTCTTCCCGTCGGCCGTGACGATCTTCAGGGACTCCAGCACGTCGCAGGTCAGGCCGTACTGCCGCGACACCACGCCGATGCCGCCGCCCAGCGTGAGACCCGCCACCCCGACGGTCGGGCAGGAGCCCGCCGGGATGCTCACCCCGCGCGCGGCCAGCTTGGCGTACACGTCGACCAGGCGCGCGCCGGCGCCGACCGTGGCGTGCCCGCCCGCGTACGCCACGCCGCTCATCCGCGACACGTCGACGACGAGCCCGGTGCCCGTGGACCAGCCCGCGTAGCTGTGGCCGCCCGATCGGGAGGTCACCGGTACGCCGAACCGCCGCGCGAACGCCAGGCACTCCGCCACGTCGGCCGCTCCCGTGCAGTACGCCACCCCGGCCGGCCGTACGGAGTCGAAGGCCGCGTTGAACACGTGGCGCGCGTTGTCGTACGACGCGTCGCCCGGCCGGATCAGCCTGCCCTCCAGCCCCCGGCCGAGCGCGGACCAGTCGGCCGGACGGGGGCCCGCGGCGGCGAACGCCGTACCGGAGAAGGCGCCGGAGAAGGCGGCGGTCCCGGCGAGGGCCGAGACGCGAAGGAAGCTCCGTCTGTCGATCATGGTCGTACTCCCGAGGTGGTGATCTCCTCGTGAGACGCGTCCTGATCCGGTCCGGTTGGTTACAGTGTCATCACTTCGTCCCTCGTGTCGTGTCTCACTTCGCGTCTCACTTCGCGCCGACCCGCAGGGCCAGCGCGGGGCACATCTCCACCGCCTTCTGCGCGTCGCCGAGCAGCCACGAGGGCACGCCGGTGTCCATGAACACCGGGAAGCCGTGGTGATCCAGCTTGACCAGCTCCGGCACGAGGTGCGCGCACAGGCCGTGACCCTGGCAGCGGGTCCAGTCGACCATCAGCCGGACGTCCCGCGCCTCCTCCACGGGCAGGGGGAGCACGCCCTTCGTCTCCCGCCCGCAGCCGCCATGGAAGCGGTGTTCCTCCACGTCCTCGGCGAACGCGTCCAGAGCCGACAGCACGAACCTGGCCGAGCCGTCCGGGTGGAAGCAGGCGCCCCGCCCCTTCACGGCGGCGGCCGCCCGGCGGACCGTCTCGGGGCCGTCCGGGTCGCCGTCCTGGAGCTGCCGGAAGGCCCGCGCGAGGTCGGGCAGGCCGAGGCGGCACGGGCCGCACTGCCCGGCCGACTGCGCGGCGAGGTAGCCCGCCACCCGCGCGGTCTCGCCGAGCGGGCAGGTGTCCTCGCCCAGCACGACCACGATGCCCGCGCCCAGCTCGCCGCCCGCCTCCTTCGCGCCGCGCCGGGACAGGACCGTGCCGTACGCCGCCTCGGCGGACATCCAGGTGCCGTGATATCCGCCGAGCAGCAGGCCGTCTCCGACCTTCGCTTCGCACAGGGTCAGCACGTCGGCCAGCGGCACCCCCGGCGGAACCTCGACGACCGCGGGGGCGCCGACCGACCCGCCGACCGTCAGCAGGATCGTCCCCGGCTCCTGCACCGTGCCGACCGCGGCGTACTCCTCCGGCCCCAGCTCGGCCAGCACGGCGAGCTGGGCGAAGGTCTCGGTGTTCGACAGCAGGGTCGGCAGGCCGTACACGCCGCTGTCGCTGGAGCGGACCTTGCGGCCCGGCGGCAGCCCGATCTCGCCGTTGACGGCGCGGACGAGCGCGCCGCCCTCGCCGGAGACGAACCGCTCCTCGATCGCGGCGACGCGTACGAGGCCGGTCAGGCCGCGCTCGGCCACGGCGGCGGTGACCGAGGCCTCGGCCAGTTCGCCGGCGCCGACCGCGACCACCACCTCACGGGAGCCGAGTGCGCTCGCCGCGAGCAGGGCGCCCTCCAGCACGAGGTGCGGCGCCCGGGTGAGCAGCGTCTTGTCCTTCAGGCTGGCGGGCTCGCCCTCGGCGGCGTTCACCAGCACGACCGTCTCGCCGTCCCGGGCGGAGACGGCGCGCAGCTTGCGCGCGAACGGGAACGCGGCCCCGCCCCGGCCCCGCAGGTCCACCTCCTCGGCCATCGAGATGAGCGCGTCGACCGTCTGGCCCGGCAGCCGGTCGTGGTACTTGTGATGGGCGTTGAGGTCGAGCCTGCGATGCTCGTCGAGCCCGGCGGTCAGCCGGGACGGGCCGAGCCGCCGGACGTTGGAGACGCGGTAGGGAATCACACGATCCTCCGGAGGCGGGGTTCCTGGGGGGTGGGCGGAGCATCACTCAAGGCGTCGCTCGGGGCGTCGCCCAGGACGTCTCGCAGGATGTAGCGCGGGACGTCGGGGGTGGCGGGATCGGTGCCGGTGCGGGCGAGGACGGCCACCTCGGGCCGGGCCTGCGGCCTGACCGGCCGCGCGGTTCGCTGGTTCTCGTCCTCGCGGGTCGTACGGCGTGCGGTGCTGAAGGCGGCGTGGGGGGCTGTGGCGGGGACTGCGGCGGGGGCGGCGGCCCAGTCGCCGGTGGCGGCCTGCCGGGCGGGCCGGGTGGCGGCCGCGAGCCGGATCAGGAGGGCGGCGCCGACCGCCGCCAGGCAGGCCACGTAGCTGAAGGTGACCCACGGCGCGGCCGCCCGGCCCGCGGTCAGGCCGTGCAGGATCGCCACCGGCCAGGCGAGGTACGCCAGGTCGTGCAGCCCCCGCCACAGCCAGGGCCGCTCCGCCTGGGCGAACCTGCCCCGCATGACGCCGGTCGCGATGATCACGATGAACAGGTCGGAGGCCACGACCCCCATCGACACGTACACGTTGGTGGACGGGACCACCGACCCGTACGGCGGCACCAGCCCGGCGGCGATCTTCATGCCGATGTGCACGATGAGGAAACCGATGCCGAGCAGGGCCATGGCCCGGTGGACGAGTTGCACGCGCACCCGCTGCGCGATGGGCAGGATCACGCGGTCGGTCGCCGCCAGGCCCAGGGCGACCGTGGTGGTGAGGCCGACCAGCGAGAAGACGCCGGCGTAGAACGTGAGGAACGACTGGGCCTCGGCCAGGAACGCCGAGCCGCCGGCCGTCCGGGTGGCGGCCAGCCCGCCGGTGATGACCAGGGCGACCACGACGCCGAGGCCGACGCGTACGCCGCGCCGTTCGAGGTCGAGGCCGGAAGTCGGGCGGGTGTGCCGGGAAGCCCGTCTGTTGGGCACTGATTTCCTCCGTCGTACTGCCTTGGGGGGTGTGGAGGCGCCGTTCCCCGCCCTTGGGTGGGGCCCTCGGGTGGGGGTGGCCTGCGTGAGGACCGGGCGGGGAACGACACGATCGGGGCGCGGCTCAGCAGCGCAGGCCGCGGTTGACACAGGTGACCACCGACCGCATCAGCCGGTCGGGCATCACGTTCTCGAAGTCGGCGTGGTCGGTGATCGGGTTGTGCCGCTGCTCGGGGAAGCTGTCCACCGCGAACGACGGCCCGCCCGGCACCGAGTAGGCCAGCGTCATGCGCAGTTGCGGGATCGCCCGGGTGCCCGCCGGGCAGGCGCCGTTCCGGGCCGGGAAGACGACGTGCGTCCGGTGGTTGGCGCTGTCGGTGTTCTGGCCGTCCCAGCAGCTGGGGAAGTCGAGCACGCGCAGCACCAGGCTGCCCCGGGGACAGAGCGGATATCTGCCGGTCAGCCGGTTCGTGAAGCCGCTGCAGGTCCACTGGGCGCGGGCGTTGGCGCCGCCGTTGGTGGCGGCCTTCGCGTCCCCGGTGATGAGCCGGAGGAACCTCGGCATCGCCACGACCCTGCTGACGGGGTTGCCGCGGAACTGCAGCGTCACCGACCGGGGGAGCAGGATCGTGCCGACGTTGCCCTCGGCCGCGCCGCCCGGCTCCTCGGTGTGTCGCGCCGTCACGTCCTGCGCCGTCACATCTTCTCCTGGCACGTCCTGTCCTGGCACGTCCTCCGCCGTCGCGTCCTGCTGGATGCCGGTGGCTTCGGCGGCTTCGGCGGCTTCGGCGGCTTGGGCGGCTTCGGTGGGGGAGACCGAGGGAGAGGGGGATGCGGACGGCCGGGCGCCGAGGCCCTGACGACTGCGCAGCACCGGCCAGAAGTACGTGGACCTGTCGCCGAGCCGGCAGGTCGTGCCGCCCGCGGCGAGGCTCTCGTCGGTGGATGACCCGTTGGTCGTGAGGTTGCCGACGTAGTCGTGGACGTGGTGCGCGCCGTTCGACACTCCCGGCGCGACGATGTGGTTGTCGGAGTTGCGGTGGCCGTTCTCGTTGCGTCCGCAGCGGGAGGTGAACGAGCCGCGCCCGGCGCGTACGCCGCCGTCGCCCGGCGGCACCCGCCGGATGTCGGCGAAGTCCTCCACGGCCGGGCCGACGTCCTCACATCCCGCGCCCTGGACGGACGGATCGCAGTGGTCGGCGAGGGCGGGCCGGGCCCCACCGGCCAGCGGGTTCAGTGAGCCTCCGATCAGCACGCCCGCGATGGCGAGAATGAGCCGTTTTCGCATAGATGCACCTTCTAGACGGTGGGGGTGGGGAGGGCGGAGTAGTCGACGAGGCCCGTGCCTTCGAGCAGGGTCATGTGCTTCATCACGACGTCGACGGCCTGCCCGGCGAAGTCGCGGACCAGGCTGTTGCGGGTGCCCGCGCGGACCGCGGAGACGAAGGTGAACACCTTGCCGTGGGCGTTACGCAACCGGTCCGCGAAGACGCGGTCGAACTCGGGGCCGCGCGCGGCGGCCATCTCGTCGAGCCACCCCCGCTGGTCCGGGTTCGGCTGGTCGGGCAGCGGGACGCCGAGCTTGGCGGCGAGCTCCCTGACCTGCGCGTCGAGTTTGGTGTGGTCCTCCACCAGGTGCCTGCCGACGTCCTTGACCTTCTCGCTGCCGGCCCGGTCCTGGGCCCAGCGCCCGGCGGGGATCTCCCAGAGCCCCGCCCAGCGCACCCTGACCAGCAGGTCGCGGTCGGCCGGGCCCAGCGGGCCGTACGGGGTCTGTGTCCAGCCCGTCTGGGCCGACGAGGCGCTCCTGGGGACGACCACGATCACCGTGACGGCCGCCGCGAAGAGGAAGACGCCGAGCACCAGGAGTTCCCCGAACCGGAACCGCATCGTGCCTCCTTTCGTGACCTTCGGTCGGAGGTACGCGGCGTCGCCGGGGGAGGTTCAGGACGTAGTCAGAAATAACTGGAGTTACGGATGTGGTGTACGAACAACTAACGCTGGTGCAAATATGTGGCCGTGCGTCGACAACTCGACAGCCGGTTCGTGCGTCTGGACTCCAATGACTACGACGACCCCGATCGGGAGGATCTCCTGATCAGGGAGCTTTACCGCGAGTTCGGCGGTCCGCTGCTGCGTCAGGTGCGCAAGACGACCGGCAACGACCTGCAATGGGCTGAGGATGTCGTCCAGGAGACGCTGGTGCGTGCCTGGCGCAACTCGGCGAAGCTGACATGGGAGCCCCCCTTGCTCTGGGCGTGGCTCCTCACCGTCGCCCGCCGCATCGTGATCGACGGACGCCGCCGGCGCGGCGTCCGGCCTAGGGAGGTGGAGGCTCCCGAAGAGGACAGCCTTGCCGTGCCGGACGGCGCGGACCGTACGCTTGCGGCCATCGTGGTCGCGGACGCGCTGCAGAACCTGTCCGCCCAGCACCGGGAAGTTATCGAAGAGACATACTTACGCGACCGGACAGTAAGCCAAGCGGCCGAAGTTCTGGGCATCCCACCGGGTACCGTGAAGTCGAGGCTCTTTTACGCCCTGCGCGCACTTCGTACGGCCCTGAAGGAGAGGGGGGTGGCCAGCTGATGTCCGCGTCGTCGCCGCACTTCGACGTGGCAGCGTACGCCCTGGGAGTGCTGGACGACGACGAGGCCGAGGAGTTCGAGCGGCACCTCGACGACTGCGCGCCGTGCCGGGCGGAACTGCTGGAGACACAGGACCTGCCCGGCCTGCTCGACGCCTTCAAGGACGGCTCCATCCCCTCGGAACGCACCATCCCCTGATCCCACCGTCTCCCGGCGCTTTCCATGCTCCCGGCGTTCCGCCCGCTTCGGCTAGCACCCGGCCCAGGTCAGCGCCTATCCCGGGCAGCCCGCCCCGGTCAGCACTCACCCGAGCAGCGGGGGCCCGCCCCGGTCAGCTCTGCCCCCGATCGGCCCCCTCCCCGGTCAACGCAGGGCCGCCGCCGGGACGCCGAGCAACTCCGTCAGCGCGCGTTCGCCCTCGGGGGTGACCTGGACGGCCCGGGTCGAGCCGATCCGCTCGCACCACTCCGCCTCCAGCGCGTGGTGGCACAGCGCCGCTCCGGCGATCCCCGCCAGGTGCGGCCTGCGCTCGGTCCAGTCGAGGCACCCGCGCGCCAGCGGACGCCGGCCCGACGGGGCGAGGGGTGCTCCCAGGCCGGCGAACCAGCGCAGCCCGGCGTCCGTGAGCGCGAAGCCGGTGTCCTGGCGCAACAACCCGCGTTCGGTCATCGCCTCCGTGACGGCGATGCCGAGCCGGCCCGCCAGGTGGTCGTAGCAGGTGCGGCCGCGCGCCAGCGCCCCGGCCGCGCTCGCGGCCCGCAACGTGCGCGGCCGGTCCGGCCGTCCGTGCCCGGGTGCGGCGTGCGCCGCGAGGTCCTCGATCAGGTGGGCCACCTGGGCGTCCGCCAGCCGTACGTAGCGGTGCCGGCCCTGCCGTTCCGCGGCGAGCAGCCCGCCCTCGACGAGCCGGTCGATGTGCGCGCTGGCGGTGGAGGGGGCCACTCCGGCGTGCCGGGCCAGCTCGCCCGCCGTCCAGGCCCGGCCGTCGAGCAGCGCCAGGCAGAACCGCGCCCGCGTCTCGTCGGCGAGGAGCGCGGCGAGCGCGGCCAGACCGGAGGTGACCCGCTCGGAAGACGGCATGGACGGCATCGACTGCGTGGACGGTGTGGACGGCATGCCTTCAGGATGCGGCACCCACGTTACGGTCGCGGCCGAAGAGTCCGGAGGCGCTCACCGCCGACGACAGAGTGCGCGGCGACGCCGCCGGGCGGAACGCCAGGCCGTCCGGCTCCCGGGACCGCCGTCCGGTTCGCGGGGCCAGCGACAGAGTGCGCGGCTACACGGCCGGGTGCAACGCCGGGCCGTCCAGTTTGTGGGGCCGTCGTCCAGCGGGATGTCCACGGACCCTGGCCGGGTCGGTCACTGCGCCGGAAGGAACCTCCGGTCCTCGCGAAGCCCGCTTCGCTGGGCCTTCGCTGCGGTCCTCGCTCCCTTCCGCTCCGTTCCCTCCACCCCGGGTGAACGTTGGCGGACAGCGCACCAGCTCGCGGGACTTCGGCCGGTTTGCGGGGCGGCCGTCCTGGTCCAGAAATTTCGGTATCTGGCGAAACGTCCTGGTCCTAACGTGGGCCGGGTGAGAACCGAACCACGCGCCGACCGCCCCCAAGAGCCTCACTCCCAAGAGACCAGCCCTCAAGAGACCCCTCACCAGCAGCCTCTCCGTCCCGCGGCTCGTGCCGCCCTCGCGGCCGCGGGGGTCACGGTCCTGTTGTGGGCTTCGGCCTTCGTCTCGATCCGCAGCGCCGGAGAGGCCTACTCTCCCGGAGCCCTGGCCCTGGGACGGCTCCTCACCGGAGCTCTCGTGCTGGGCGTGATCACGCTGGTCCGCCGCCAGGGATGGCCGGCCCGTGCCGCCTGGCCGGGGATCGTCTGCTCGGGAGTCCTCTGGTTCGGCGGCTACATGGTCCTGCTCAACTGGGGCGAGCGGGAGGTGGACGCGGGCACGGCGGCCCTGCTGGTCAACATCGGGCCGATCCTCATCGCGCTCCTCGGCGCCAGACTACTCGGCGAGGGTCTGCCGCGCCCGCTGCTCGCCGGCATGGCGGTGTCGTTCGCCGGCGCGGTGGTCGTCGGGCTCTCCATGTCCGGCGGTGGCCGTTCCTCCCTGCTCGGCGTGGTGCTGTGCCTGCTGTCCGCGGCGGCGTACGCGGGCGGGGTGGTCGTCCAGAAGCCGGCGCTCCGGCACGCGGGGGCGCTGCAGGTGACCACGTTCGGCTGCCTGATCGGGGCGGCGGCCTGCCTGCCCTTCTCGGGGGTCCTCGTCTCCGAGGTGGCGCGCGCCCCGCTGCCGGCGACGCTGAACATGCTCTATCTCGGCGTCGGCCCGACCGCCGTCGCCTTCACCACCTGGGCGTTCGCCCTGGCCCGTACGACTGCCGGCCGGATGGGCGCGACCACCTACCTCGTGCCCGCCCTGGTGGTGCTCATGTCGTGGCTGCTGCTCGACGAGGTTCCCGGCCTGCTCACGCTGGCCGGCGGGGCCCTGTGCCTGGCGGGGGTGGCGGTCTCCCGCCGCCCCGGCCGGGCGCGGACCCCCGCGTAGATCCGGTGTGCGCCGAGTTGACGTCTGTGATGTCATGGGGTGATATCGGGGCCGTGGTGCGGGCTTTCGTTCAATGGGGAGCGAGAGCGTCGTGCCGCCTGAGGGGTGGGGAATGCCTGCGACGCCGTACGGCCGGGCCGGGTCGGGAGACGTGCTGCCCCCGCCGCGCAGCTTCGGCGAGGAGGGCGGGCGCCTGTCCTACGGCGGCTACCTCCGGCTGCCCGAGCTGCTCGCCCAGCAGGAGCAGCAGTCCGGGGCCAGCGACGAACTGCTGTTCATCACCGTCCACCAGGTCTACGAGCTGTGGTTCAAGCTCCTGCTGCACGAGCTGGAGCGGATCAGGGACGCGATGGCCGAGGGCGCGCTGTGGCGGGCCAGGCACCTGTTCCGCCGGGTGCACGCGGTCGAGCAGGTCCTGGTCGACCAGGTCCAGGTCATGGAGACCATGACGCCGCAGGACTTCCTGGAGTTCCGATCGGTGCTCGCCCCCGCGAGCGGCTTCCAGTCGGTGCAGTTCCGGGAGCTCGAGTTCCTGTCGGGCGCCAAGGACCCCTCCTACCTCGGCCGGCTGCGGGGTGCGGACGACGCGGAAATCGCCAGGCTGCGGCGTCGGCTCGCCGAGCCCACGCTGTGGGATGCTTATCTCACCGCCCTCTCCCAGCGTGGCCTGCCGGTCTCCGACGAGGAGATCATGGACTCCCTGCTGGCCGTGGCCCGCGACCGGGGATCGTACGACGATCTGTGGGACCTGGCCGAGGATCTCCTCACCCATGACGAGACGACCGCGATGTGGCGGATGCGACACGTACAGATGGTCGAGCGCCAAATCGGGACGAAATCGGGTACCGGCGGCTCGTCTGGGGCACCTTATCTCCGGGGGCGGACGCGTTTGCACTTCTTCCCCCTCCTATGGGAACTACGGGCCTGGCTTTGAAATCCTCACAAGGGAGTGAGTTAGCAACATGCCGCTCGAGATGGCGCTGAACCGGCAGGAATCGGATGAGGCGCTGGAGGCGCTTCTCCGCACCGCCGCCGAGACCTGCGCACACGCGCCGGGAGCGCCGCACGTGGACGGGGAGGACCCCCTGGCCTTCCTGCGGCGGTACTACCGGAACGTCCCTCCTGAGGACCTGGCCGACCGCGACCCGGTGGACGTGTACGGGCCCGCGACGGCCCACCGCCACCTCGCGCAGAACCGCCCCCAGGGCCGCGCCCTGGTGCGCGTCTACACCCCGACCCTCGAAGAGTACGGCTGGGACCCGGGCCGTACGGTGGTCCAGATCGTCACCGACGACATGCCGTTCCTGGTCGACTCGGTCACGACCGAGCTGGACCGGCACGAGATCGGCACCCACCTGCTCATCCACCCGCAGATGCGGGTGCGCCGGGACATGACCGGCAGGCTGCTCGGCCCGGACCAGGAGAACGTGACCGGGCAGATCATCCGCGAGTCGTGGATGCACATCGAGATCGACCGGCAGTCCGACCCCGCCGTGCTCAAGGAGCTGGAGGGCGACCTGCAGCGGGTGCTGCAGGACGTGCGCTGCGCGGTCGAGGACTTCGCCAAGATGCGGGCGCTCGCCGTGCGGACCGCCGACGACCTGTCGGACGAGCCGCCGCCGCTCGACACCGCGCAGGTCGAGGACAGCGTGGAGCTGCTGCGCTGGCTCGCCGACGGCCACTTCACGTTCCTCGGCTACCGCGAGTACCGGCTCGAGGACACCGACGGCGGCGCCGCGCTGCGCGCCCTGACCGGCACCGGGCTCGGCATCCTGCGGGCCGACAAGGCCGGATCGGCCAGCTTCGCGGCCCTGCCGCCGGAGGTCCGCGCGAGGGCGCGGGAGAAACAGCTGCTGATCGTCACCAAGGCCAACAGCCGGGCGACCGTCTACCGGCCGCACTACCTCGACTACATCGGGATCAAGGTCTTCTCGCCCGAGGGCGAGGTGATCGGCGAGCGCCGGTTCCTCGGGCTGTTCACCCACGTGGCGTACAACGAGTCGATCTCCCGCATCCCCGTGCTGCGGCGCAAGCTCGCCGATGTGCTGGACCGGGCCGGGCTGTCGCCCGACGGCCACGACGGCAAGGACCTCATCGAGATCCTGGAGACCTACCCGCGCGCCGAGCTCTTCCAGATCCCCGCGGACGAGCTGCTGCCGATCGCGCTCGGCGTGCTGCGGCTGCGTGAGCGCAAGCAGGTCAAGCTGTTCCTGCGCCGGGACGACTACGGCCGCTACATCTCCTGCATGATCTTCCTGCCGCGCGACCGCTACACCACCAAGGTCCGCCTGGACATGCAGCGGATCCTGCTCAAGGCCCTCGGCGGCACCTCGCTCGACTACAGCACCTCGATCGGCGAGTCGGCGCTGGCCCGGCTGCACGTGGTGATCCGCGGCGAGCGGGGCAGGCCGCTCGGCGAGAAGCCGGTCGACGTGGAGGAGCTGGAGGCGCGGCTGGCCGCCACCACCCGCACCTGGGAGGACGACCTCAGCGACGCGATCAACGAGCTGTGCCCGGAGGAGGACGCGCCCGCGCTGCTGCGCCGGTACGGCGTCGCCTTCCCCGAGGGCTACAAGGCCGACTTCCCGGCCCGTACGGCGGTCGCCGACCTCAAGCGGCTGGAGGCGCTCGGCGACGAGCCGAACGCCATCGGCATGAACCTCTACGAGCCGTACGGCGCGGCGGAGGGGGAGCGCCGGTTCAAGGTCTACCGCCTCGGTGCGCCGATCTCGCTGTCGCGGGTGCTTCCGCTGCTCCAGCGGATGGGCGTCGAGGTGGTGGACGAGCGGCCGTACGAGATCGACCTCGACCACGACCCCGCCACCAAGGACGCGTGGATCTACGACTTCGGCCTGCGCTACACCCCCTCGGACGAGGTGCACCGCGACGAGTTCAAGCGGTTGTTCCAGGACGCGTTCGCCGTGCTGTGGCGCGGCGAGGTGGAGAACGACGGCTTCAACGCGCTCGTGCTGGCCGGTGGGCTGACCTGGGAGCAGGCCGAGATCCTCCGGGCGTACGCCAAGTATCTGCGGCAGGCCGGGAGCACGTTCAGCCAGTCGTACATCGAGCGGGTGCTGCGCGGCAACGTGCGGCTGGCCCGGCTGCTGGTGCGGCTCTTCGAGGCGAGGCTCGACCCCCGGCGGCCGGACGACGCGAGGCCCGAGGTCTGCGACGCGCTGACCGAGGAGATCCTCGCCTCGCTGGACGAGGTGGCCTCGCTCGACGAGGACCGCATCCTGCGGGCCTACCTGGAGATGATCCAGGCGACGCTGCGCACCAACGTCTTCCAGGCCGACCGTACGGACGGGCGCGACGCGGGGGCGGCCGGCAGCCAGTTCGTCACCGGCAGGCGCAAGCCGTACATCGCGCTGAAGTTCGACCCGCAGGCGATCAGCGTGCTGCCGCTGCCGCGGCCGAAGTACGAGGTCTTCGTCTACTCGCCCCGGGTCGAGGGCGTGCACCTGCGCTTCGGCAAGGTCGCCCGCGGCGGCCTGCGCTGGTCGGACCGCATGGAGGACTTCCGCACGGAGATCCTCGGCCTGGTCAAGGCGCAGATGGTGAAGAACACCGTCATCGTGCCGACCGGGTCCAAGGGCGGCTTCGTCGTCAAGAATCCGCCTTCGGGCGGGCGTGACGAGATGATGGCCGAGGGCGTCGCCTGCTACCGCCAGTTCATCTCCGGCCTGCTCGACCTGACCGACAACCTGGTCGCGGGGGAGGTCGTGCCGCCGCCGGACGTGGTGCGGCACGACGGCGACGACACCTATCTCGTGGTGGCCGCCGACAAGGGCACCGCGACGTTCTCCGACATCGCCAACGGCGTGGCCAAGGAGTACGGCTTCTGGCTCGGCGACGCCTTCGCCTCCGGCGGCTCGGTCGGCTACGACCACAAGGCCATGGGCATCACGGCCAAGGGCGCCTGGGAGTCGGTGAAGTACCACTTCCGCACGCTCGGGGTGGACGTGCAGACCACCGACTTCACCGTGGCCGGCATCGGCGACATGTCCGGCGACGTGTTCGGCAACGGCATGCTGCTGTCGGAGCACATCCGGCTCGTGGCGGCCTTCGACCACCGGCACGTCTTCGTCGACCCCGATCCCGACGCGGCGCGGAGCTTCGCCGAGCGGCTGCGCCTGTTCGGGCTGCCCCGGAGCTCATGGGCCGACTACGACAGGTCGCTGATCTCGGCGGGCGGCGGCGTGTGGCCGCGCACCGCCAAGTCGATCCCCCTCTCCCCGCAGGCGCGCGCCGCGCTCGGCCTCCCCCACGGCGTCACGGCGCTGGCCCCCAACGACCTGATCAACGCGATCCTGCGGGCGCCGGTCGACCTGCTGTGGAACGGCGGCATCGGCACGTACGTCAAGGCGTCGTCGGAGACCCACGCCGACGCCGGGGACAAGGCCAACGACGTGCTCCGGATCAACGCCGCCGACCTGCGCTGCAAGGTCGTGGGCGAGGGCGGCAACCTCGGCTTCACCCAGCGCGCCCGGATCGAGTTCGCGCTGAACGGCGGCCTGATCAACACCGACTTCATCGACAACTCGGCCGGCGTGGACACCTCCGACCACGAGGTCAACATCAAGATCCTGCTCGACCAGGTCGTCCGCGACGGCGAGATGACCGACAAGCAGCGCAACCAGCTCTTCCTCGACATGACCGACGAGGTCGGCCGGCTGGTTCTGGAGGACAACTACGCCCAGAACGTGGTGCTCGCGGCGGCCCGCGCCCAGGCGCCGGAGATGCTGCACATCCACTCCCGCTACCTGCGGAGGCTGGAGCGCGCCGGGCTGGTCAACCGGGAGCTGGAGTTCCTGCCGTCGGACAAGGTGCTCGCCGAGCGGCGCCAGGCCGGGCTGGGGCTGGCCAACCCCGAGTTCGCGGTGCTGCTGGCCTACACCAAGCTCGTCGTGGACGCGGAACTGCTGCAGTCGGACATCCCGGACGATCCGTCGCTCGCGTCGTGGCTGGTGTCGTACTTCCCCTCGGCGCTGCGCGACCGGCTCCGGCCGTACATGGACTCCCACCCACTGCGCCGGGAGATCATCACGACCCGGATCGTCAACGACGTGGTGAACTTCGGCGGCACCAGCTTCGTCTTCCGGTTCGGCGAGGAGACCGGCGCCTCAGCGCCCGACATCGTGCGGGCCTACCTGGTCACTCGGGAGGTCTTCGACCTGCCGTCGTTCGTCCGGCAGGTCGAGGCGCTGGACAACGAGGTCGACACCGCGACCCAGCTCGCCATGCTGCTGGAGGGCCGCAAGCTGTCCGAGCGCGGCACCCGCTGGCTGCTCGGCAACCGCCGGCCCCCGCTCGATCTCGCCTCCACGGCGCGGCACTTCATCGACGGTGCGAGCGGCCTGCTGCCGCACCTGCCGAAGCTGCTGGCCGGCCCCGACCTGGCGGCGTACGAGGAGCGCAGAGACTCCTTCACGGCCAGGGGCGTGCCGGGGGAGCTGGCCGAGCGGGTCGCGGCGATGGTGCCGGCCTACTCGACCTTCGACCTCGTGGAGATCGCGACGTACGTCGGCAGGCCGGTGAGCGAGGTGGCCGAGGTCTACTTCGACCTGGCCGACCGGCTCCAGCTCGCCCGGCTGCGGGAACGGGTGATCGCGCTGCCGCGCGACAGCCGGTGGAACTCGATGGCCAGGGCGGCGCTGCGCGACGACCTCTACGCCGCGCACGCCACACTGACCCGGGACGTGCTGATCCACAGCCGGCCGGGCCTGTCGCCGGAGGAACGGCTGGCGAGCTGGACGGAGGCCAACCAGGCCGCGGTGACGCGGTCGCGGCAGACCCTGTCGGAGATCTGGGAGAGCGACACCTTCGACCTCGCGACGCTGTCGGTCGCGCTGCGCGCGGTGCGGACGCTGGTCTCCACCAGCAACCTGCCCCACGCCGAAGCGTAGCTTTCTCAGCGGTTGAAGCCGCCGGTGACGAGGCCCTGGTAGCCGACGACGTGCACGGGCGCGGTGGACGCTTTGGGCGGCACCGCGCTCACGTACTGCTGGGTCTCGACGATCTGCCGCTTCTGGTGGACGATGAGGTCCTTTGTGGGACTCAGCAGCCAGCGGGCGGCGGCGGGGACCGCCAGCGGGCGGCCCTCGCCGCACTTGATCCCCCGGCCCTGGCTCGACGCGCTGGTGATCCACGAGGACGTCCGGATCAGCGTGTACATCGTCAGCGCGCCGCCGTCCCGGGTGCGCAGCGCGAAGATCGGATAGTTCGGCGTGGAGGCGAAGATCGACTCGTACGCCATGCAGTCGTCGTTCTTCAGCTGCGCCTTGGTCCTGCTGATCTGGTCGTAGAAGCCGGTGGTCTGCGGGCCGGGGGCGATCAGCCCGGAGGCGTAGCCCTTGGGGCCCTCCTCGGCGACCGTCGCGTGCAGCGGGCCCATCAGGTTGGGGCTGATCGCCACCGACGAGTCGCGCGAGCCCAGGGAGGTGGCGTACCCCTCAGCGTCGAGTTCGACCGCGGGCGGTTTCTCGCCCGAGTTGAGCAGCGACGCGAAGCTGTTGCGCCACGGGCCGTCCTGGCTCTGCCGGACGAAGACGAACACGCCGGTGCGGGCGCCGCCCTGTTTGCCGTCCTGTTTGCCGCTCTGGCCGCCGTGCCGTTCGGCGGTGGCCGCGAACCACTGGGCCGCGCCGCTCTGCCGGGGCACGAGCACCGTGCGGTGGTCCCACCGGTAGCGGACCGGCCGCCGGCCACCCTGCGTGCGGATCTCGGCGATCGTGATCGGGCGCTGGCCGTCCTGGGTGAGCTGGTACGCCCAGCGGTCGGCGTGGGCCGCCCTGAGCACCTCGTCGGTCTCCAGGAACGTGTCGAGCGCCCGCGAGGCGTCCTTCAGGGTCAGGGCGGGCGGGCTCAGCGACGCGGAGGGCGAGGGGGACGGCGCCGGGCTCGCGCCCTGCCCACCGCCCTGCCCGCCATGCCCGTCGCCCGGCATGGTGGAGACGGCCGCGGCCGGGGCCCGCGGCGGCTCCCCGCCCGAGCAGGCGAGGACCGTGGACGCCAGGAGGGCGAGGGCCAGCGCACTCCGAACGACCCCGTTCACGCCAGCCTCCCGATGCGATCGATGCACATGCTACCGAGGCGCGCTGCCTGACAGGGTCTCCGGTTCGCGTACCCTTTACAGACGTGGCAGTCATCGATCCAGCCGAAGAGATCAACGAGCTTGGCGGCACGCTGAGAGGCATCCAGGACGTGCTCGACCTCGACGCCCTGCGCAAGCAGATCGCCGAGTTGGAGGAGCAGGCTGCCGCGCCCGATCTGTGGAACGACCCGGACCAGGCGCAGCGCGTCACCAGCCGGCTCTCCCACATCCAGGCCGAGGTGAACCGCGTCGACGGCCTGAGCCGCCGCCTGGAGGACCTCCCGGTCCTGTTCGAGCTCGCGGCCGAGGAGGGCGACGAGGACGCGCTGGCCGAGGCCGAAAAGGAGCTCGCCGCGCTCCGCGCCGAGGTCGGCGCGCTGGAGGTGCGCACGCTCCTGGCGGGCGAGTACGACGCCAGAGAGGCCCTGGTGACCATCAACTCCCAGGCGGGCGGCGTCGACGCGGCCGACTGGGCCCAGATGCTGCTGCGGATGTACCTGCGGTGGTCGGAGCGCAAGGGCTACCCGGCGGAGGTCTACGAGACCTCCTATGCCGAGGAGGCCGGCATCAAGTCGGCCACCTTCGCGGTCAAGGCCCCCTACGCGTACGGCACGCTCAGGGGCGAGCACGGCACCCACCGGCTGGTCCGGATCAGCCCGTTCGACAACCAGGGCCGCCGGCAGACCTCCTTCGCGGGCGTGGACGTCGTCCCGGTGGTCGAGCAGACCGACCACATCGACATCAACGAGGACGACCTGCGCATCGACGTCTACCGGTCGTCCGGGCCGGGCGGCCAGGGCGTGAACACGACCGACTCGGCGGTGCGGATCACCCACCTCCCGACCGGGATCGTGGTCTCCTGCCAGAACGAGCGGTCCCAGCTGCAGAACCGCGCGACGGCGATGGCCGTCCTCTCGGCCAAGCTGCTGGAGCGCAAGCGCCAGGAGGAGGCCGCGGCGATGAACGAGCTGCGCGGCGAGTCGACGACGTCATGGGGCACGCAGATCCGCAACTACGTGCTGCACCCGTACCAGATCGTGAAGGATCTGCGCACGGGCGTGGAGGCGGGCAACCCCTCCGCCGTGCTGGACGGCGACCTCGACGAGTTCATCGAGGGCGAGATCCGCTGGATGCGCCGCCAGGAAGCCGGCGACGCCCAGTAGAAACCGGCGGTCTCAGTAGCCGCTGACGTGTCCGACCGTCGCGACCAGGGCCAAGACGAGAAGCACGATCAACGTGATGGTCAGGGGCGTCAGCCCCAGGAATCCGTGGTTGTGCAGCTTCGCGCGGCCTTCGCGGCAGACGGGGCAACGGCCCTCCACCACGGGGCCCGCGCACGCGGCGCAGATCAGATGTTCGCAGCTCATAGCAGCTTTACCGGCCCATCGCTCGAGGGCTAATCGTTTTGTTTCCGTTATGGACGTTCCATGCCAGTGTTACCCCTAGACTGGCCTTCGGCCAAACGGAACGTCGATCGACAGCAAAGTGACCGGCGACCCCCGCACCGGCCGTCCCACCCCCTAGACTGGCTAGCCGTGATGCGCCCGTGATCCATTTCGATAATGTCACCAAGGTCTACGCGAACCAAAACCGGCCCGCCCTCGACCACGTGAGCGTGGATGTCGACAAGGGCGAGTTCGTGTTCCTGGTCGGTCCGTCAGGCTCGGGGAAGTCCACCTTCCTCCGGTTGGTCCTGAAGGAGGAGCGGCCCAACTCCGGCTCGATCCACGTGGCCGGCAAGGATCTGGCGAAGTTGTCCAACTTCAAGGTGCCGCACCTGCGCCGCCGCATCGGCTGCGTGTTCCAGGACTTCCGGCTGCTGCCGAACAAGAACGTCTACGAGAACGTGGCGTTCGCCCTGGAGGTCATCGGCAAGCCGCGCCGGTTCATCCGCAAGGTCGTGCCGGAGGTCATCGAGCTCGTCGGCCTGGAGGGCAAGGCCCACCGGATGCCGGAGGAGCTGTCCGGCGGCGAGCAGCAGCGGGTCGCGATGGCCCGCGCGTTCGTCAACCGGCCGATGATCCTGCTCGCGGACGAGCCCACCGGAAACATCGACCCCGCCACGAGCATCGGCATCATGAAGGTGCTCGACCGAATCAACAGGACCGGCACGACCGTCCTCATGGCGACGCACGACGCCGCGATCGTCGACTCCATGCGCAAGCGCGTGGTCGAGCTCGAGGACGGCAAGATCGTCCGAGACCAGTCGCGCGGCGTGTACGGCCAGGCGTATTAGGAGTAACTGGGACCATGCGGGCCAACTTCATCTTTTCCGAGGTCTGGATCGGCCTTCGGCGCAATCTCACGATGACCATCGCGGTGATCGTGACCGTCGCCGTCGGCATGGCGCTGCTGGGCGTCGGACTGATGATCAACTCTCAGGTCTCGAAGCTCACCGGCTTCTGGAGCGACAAGGTCGAGCTGTCGGTCTACCTGTGTGTGAAGGGCTCGCCCTTCGACGCGTGCAAGAACAAGGGCGCGGTCACGCAGGAGGAGAAGGGCAACCTGGAGCAGACGATCCGGGGCCTGCCCGAGGTCGAGTCGGTGAAGTTCGAGACTCAGGCCGAGGCGTACAAGAACTGGCAGAACACCGAGAACAACACGCTGCTGCTGTCGGTGACCAAGGTCGAGGACATGCCGGAGTCCTTCCGGGTGAAGCTCAAGGACCCGGAGAAGGCGACGGTCGTCGCGAGCAACCTCAAGGGGCAGCCCGGCGTCTCCAACGTCGTCAACGAACGCGACCTGCTGCAGTCGGTCTTCGGCTTCATGGACACCCTGCGCAACATGGCGCTCGGCATCGCGATCCTGATGGTCTTCGCGGCCACCCTGCTGATCGGCAACACCGTGCGGCTGTCGGCGTACAACCGCCGCAGGGAGACCGGGATCATGCGGCTGGTCGGCGCGTCCAACATCTACATCCAGCTGCCCTTCGTGATGGAGGGGCTGATCGCGGGCCTGATCGGCGGCGTCCTGTCCGGCGTCCTGCTGATCCTCGTCAAGATCTTCATCTTCGAGGAGATCCAGACGTACATGGTGGCACCCCTCGGCTGGGACACCGTCGCCGGTGTGATCACCGGCACCATGGCCATCGGCGTGCTGATCTGTGTCTTCGCCTCGTTCGTCACGCTGCGCCGCTACCTGCGGGTGTGAGTTCCGCGCACCGCGTAGCCCGTCGTAGCTCGTTTTCGCCCTTCGCGGCGGCGGTAGGCTCCCTTTATGCCACGTGAGACCGGGCGCAAGCTCATCGCCCAGAACAAGCGTGCCAGGCACGACTTCTTCATCGAGGACACCTACGAGGCCGGGCTCGTGCTGACCGGCACCGAGGTCAAGTCCCTGCGGGCGGGTAAGGCCAACCTGACCGACGGCTACGCCTCGGTCGAGGGCGGCGAGGTCTGGCTGATCAACGTGTACATCCCGGAGTACAGCCAGGGGACCTGGACCAACCACGCCGCCCGGCGCACCCGCAAGCTCCTGCTGAACCGCAAGGAGATCGGCAAGCTGGACGCGACGCTCAAGGAGAAGGGCCTCACCCTGATCCCGCTGTCGATGTACTTCAAGGACGGCCGGGCGAAGATCGAGATCGGCATCGCCCGGGGCAAGAAGGACTACGACAAGCGCCAGACGCTGATGGAGAAGCAGGCCAGCCGGGAGATGTCGCGGGCGATGTCCAACGCGGTCCGCCGCCGGGGGGGCCGCTAGACCGTGCGCGCCAGAGTGGTACGGGCCGCGCTCGCCCTGGGGTTGACCGCGCCCTTGCTCACCGGCTGTTTCGAGGAGCCGTCGCCCCACGAGGCGGTGCGCGACTTCCTCGTCGGCTGGCAGACCGGGGACTACGCGGCCGCCGCGCGGCGGGCCGACGGCGACCAGGCGGCCGTACGGAAGGCGCTGGAGGACGCCCGCCTCCAGCTCGACGCCGCCTCCATCCGCTTCTCCCTCAAGGGGATCAGCCTGGACGACGAGACCGCGCGGGCCGCCTTCCACGCCGAGGTGGATCTCGGGGAGAACAACCCCCTCTGGCAGTACGACGGCGCCCTGCCGATGCACCTGGTCGGCGGGCAGTGGAAGGTGCGGTGGTCGCCGAGCGTCATCCACCCGGACCTGCACGCCGGGCAGCGCCTCGCGGTCGCCACCGTCCCCAAGGGCCGCAGGCCCATCCTCGACCGCGCGGGCAACCCCCTGCAGGACGAGACGATGCTGCACGTCGCGGGGGTCACCCCGGCGGAGGTCAAGGACCCCGCCCACCTGTGCGAGCAGCTGTCGAAGATCACCGGGTTCGCCCAGGACCGGCTGCTGAGCCGCGTCCTGTCGTCGCCGCCGCAGGACTTCGTCCCGCTCGCGACGTTCGGCCGGACGAAGTTCGCCCAGCTCAAGTCGAAGCTCGAGGCCATCGGCGGGTTGCGGTTCGAGATCGACAACGCGCCGGTGGCCCCCAAGTCGCCGACGCAGATCGTCGGGGTCGTCACGGCCATCACCCCGGAGGCGGAGCAGCGGCTCGGCGGGCCGCAGCGGGCCGGTGACACCCTCGGCCGGGACGGCCTGCAGAAGGCCTACCAGGACCAGCTCACCGGCTCCACCGAGACCCGGGTCGTCGTGCTGGACAACGCCACCGGGCGGCAGGTCAAGGAGCTCAAGGCGTGGCCCGGGCGGGAGAACGAGCCGGTCCGCACCACAATCGACAGCCGCCTGCAGAGCGCCGGCGACGCCGCCGTCGCGGGGTCGCGCCCGGCCGCTCTCGTCGCCGTCAAGGCGTCCACCGGCGAGGTGCTCGCCGTCTCCACCAACCAGCTCCACCAGGAGGGGGACGCGCTCGCGGGCAAGTACGCGGCCGGCACCGCCTTCTCGATCATCGCGACCGAAGGACTGCTCAGGGCGGGACTCGACCCCAAGCAGAAGGTGCCGTGCAGCTCCGACCGGACGGTCGGCGGGGCGCGCTTCCAGCAGCCCGGTGTGGACGGCGTGACGGTGCCGAGCTTCCAGACCGACTTCGCCCAGGGCTGCGTCACCGCGCTCGCGTCGCTGGCCCGCCGGATCAACGGCCAGGCGATCAGCCGCAGCGCGCAGCAGTTCGGGATCGGCTCCGGCTGGAAGCTGCCGCTGCGGACCTTCAGCGGGTCGGTGCCCGCCGCCCAGGGCGACGCCGCGGTCGCGAAGATCATCGCTGGGCAGGGCGCCAAGGTGAGCCCGCTCGCGATGGCCCTGGTCGCGGGAGCCGTCAAGTCCGGCACCTGGCGCCCGCCGACACTGGTCACCTCGCCCGCCGCCCCCGACCCGGCGGCGGAGGAGGCGGGCGGCTCCCCCGCGGTCGCGCCGACATCGCTGGACCCGGCGGTCACGGCCAAGCTGCGCACGCTCATGCGGGCCGGCGTCACCTCGGGCGCGGCGGCCCCCGCCACCGCTCCCGGCGAGCCCGTGTACGGGGTGGCGGCCCAGGTGACCCAGGCGGAGAAGAAGGAGCGGACCAGGCTCTCGTGGTTCGTCGGCTGGCAGGGGGACGTGGCGCTCGCCGTACTGGTGAAAAGCGGCGACCAGGAGGCCGCTCCGGCGGTCGCGGGAGGCTTCTTCCGCGGCGCCCAGCCGCAGATCTGAGACAGCGCTGACTTGATGAGACAGTGCGGGCCTGAGACAGCGCTGACCTGAGACAGTGCGGCCTGAGAAAACCGGGGAGCGCGAGCAACCATTGGGGACGTGACCGGCGTCTTTCAGGGTGACTGGGACCCGCTTCGGGGGGTTGCGGGCCCAGTCGCCGTGATGAGGACAGGGCTCCATCTCGGGGGGAGCCCTGCCATCCGGACCGGCTCGACCCTGCCGGTCGGCCCCCGGGGCGCCGCGCTTACGCCGCGCTCCGGGGGCTTCGGCGTCCCGGCGGGTCCCTGTGGGTCCCGGTGGCTCGCGGCGGGTTCCGGTGGGAGGAATCGAAGTCGCGTCGCGGGTGTTGTCATGAGTAAGCTTGTGTTGCCGGGCTCTCGGGTCCGGCTCTCAGCCTGAGAGATCTCGACCAGGGGGTGACCGGTTTCGACTTCGGCATTGCAAGTCAGGGGAAGCGGGTCGGGGACTGCGGACATAACCCCGTCAACACTGTGACCGCGACAATTAAGTGCCAATAAGAAGAGCACTGAGGTGAGCCAGGCTTCCCTGGCTCTCGCCGCCTAAGCAGCAGCGAAAAACCTCTGTCAGCCCGGGAGTGCCTCCGGCCCGGAACTGACATCGCTAGGAGGCTCAACCGTCCGACCCGGTCACGGGGCCGTACGGGAAACCAAACAGTGACTGAGCCCGTCGGCGACACGCCTGTGTGATCGCCGGGGCTGAGAAAAGCGCAACAGGCTGCACCCGGAGAAGTCCTGTCTTGGTGTTGAAGGACGCGGGTTCGATTCCCGCCACCTCCACCGGACGTGAAGGCCCACGCGGGCGAGCGGATGCTCGCTCCGTGGGCCTTCGTGTTGTCTGGACCTCTCCGTGATGGCCGGCCTAGTTTCGGGCGGCCGAATTGCCGCCCGGAGTATCCGGATGGTAACGGTTAGTGCCGATCGGCCGTGCCGTCCGCCGGGAGATCGCCATCATGTGCGGGTGAACCGGCGCAGATCGTGGATCGTGCTCCCTGCCGCCGCGCTCTGCGTGGCCGCCCTGGGCGCGGCCGTCGTCGTGGTGTTCAGAGCCGTGTCCGCGACGGATTCGCCGAACGTCGCCGACGCGGTGGCGGTCGCGCTGGCCGCGGTGACCTCCGGGGTGGCGCTGCTGGGATGGGCGCGGAACCGGGCCGCGCCCCGCGTGACCCTTCCCGACCAGGTGTCCGCGGCCAAGGACACGCTCACCGCCCTGGTGCGCGACGCGTGGCGGGGCGAATCGATGATCCGGGGGCTGGAGCCCGACCCGATTCCGGTGGTCTGGCAGCTCACCGACGACACCGGCCTGCTGCATCACCGGCACCTGATCGGCGAGGGGAGGCTGGAAGGCGTCGGCAACGCCGTCGCCGAGCTGGCCAGGGACTTTCTCAAGCTCCGGCGGCGTCGTCTGGTGATCACCGGCGGCCCCGGCGCCGGGAAGACCACCCTGGCCATCCAGCTCCTGCTCGAACTGACGGGGAAGGAGCGCGACCCGTCCGATCCCGTACCGGTGCTGCTGTCGCTGTCGAGCTGGGACCCCGCGGCCGAGGACCTGCGCTCCTGGCTGACCCGGAGCCTGGAGCGTGGCTATGAGGCCCTGGGCTCGGCGGAGTTCGGCTCCGGGGTCGCCCGCGAACTCGTCAGGGGCGGCCACATCCTGCCCGTCATGGACGGCCTGGACGAGTTGCCCCGCCCGCACCGGGCCGCGATCGTCAGGGCGCTCAACGCCTCTCTGGACGCGGCCGAGTCCTATATCCTCACCAGCCGTACGGAGGAACTGGCCGAGGCCGTCGAGGACGCGAAGCAGCCGTTGCCGTCCGCGGCCGTCATCGCGCCGGCGCCGCTCACCCCGGCCGACGCCGAAGGGTACCTGCGCACCTGCCTACCGCCGGAGCCCGGCCCGGTCTGGGAGAACGTCCTGGAGGGCCTGCGTACCGGAGAGCTGGGAGGGCTGTCACAGCTGACGGCCACCCCTCTCGGCGTGTGGCTCCTGCGTGCCGTCTACATCGATCCCCATGCCGATCCGGCCCCGCTGGCCGGGCTGCTGGGGCAGGACCAGGAGGAACTGCGGGGCCACCTGTGGGACGGCCTGATCCCGGTGCTTCTCGCCGCCCGTTCGCCCGGTGCGTCGCCGACCGGCCGGACCGGGCCGCCCGAGCTGACGCCGAGGCATGGCTGGGACGCCGGCGAGACGCGCCGCCACCTGAGCTATCTGGCCCGTCTGCTCTCCAGGAACGGCACCCGCGACCTGGCCTGGTGGCGCCTGGGCGAGCTGGTGCTCGGAGCCGACGAGCGCAGGCGTGCGGCGACCACCGCCTGCCTGGTCGTCGGCGGGATCTTCGGCACGGTCGCCACGATCGCGGGTGAGATTCATCCGCTGGTCGCCCTTCCGACGGGCTTCGCCGCGGGATTCGGGGTGCTGACGGCCACCCTGCGCGGGTTCACCGGGACACCCGGCCGGGTCAGCGTCGAGTTCCGCGGCAGGGTGCGGGATCTGGCCCAGCAGATCACGATCGTGCTCCTGCTCAGGATCCTGATCGGGATGGTCAGCGTCTCCGGGGCGGCGCTCGTCGCGAAGGCGGAGCCCGGACTCGCGATCAAGGCCGGGTTCTGGGCGGGTTTCGCGCTCGGGCCGGGCCTCGTGCTCATCCGGTGGATGCAGCAGCCCACTCCTCTCACGGCGGCGACCACGCCGTACCACGCCTGGCGGGCGAGCCGTGCTCTCGCGATCCTGTGCGGCGTGGTGCCGGGAGTCGGGGGCGGGGTGGTCACCGGACTGGTGGGTGGGCTGGCGAACGGACCCTGGTTCGGGATCAAGCTCGGCGTGCTGTCCGGCGCCTTCCTGGCGCTCGAGCTCGGGCTCACCATGCTCCGCCACAGCGTGTGGCCCGCGTACCTGATCACCGTCCGTCACCTGGCAGAGCAGGGGAAGTGCCCGAAGGACCTGATGGACTTCCTGGACGACGCGCACCGGCTGGGACTGCTGCGGGTGGTCGGTCCGGTCTACCAGTTCCGCCACGCCGACCTGCAGGACCACCTCGCCGCCGGTACGCGGCTGACCGCGCGGCCGCGTCAGGAGGCCTGACCGAGCCGGTCCCACCTTCTCGATCTCTGCCGGGCTGCACCAGCGTGCACCGGTGGGTCACCTAGAGTCGTGGCGTGCGTGGGCGGGAGTCCCGCGCCGGGAAGCAGGAGGGGCAGCGGGTGGGCGAGCAGTTGGGAGAGCGGGGCGTGGAGCCTGCGGGGGAGCCGCGGGTGGTGGTGCGAAGGTCGCTGCCGTCACAGCCGGCCGTACGGGCCTCGGCCTCGCTGTTCCTGACCGAGGCGGAGCGGCAGGGGGTGCGGGCCGGCCGCACGATGCTGTACGTCGGGCCCGAGCCCGCGCCGGGGCACGTGGCGGAGGGACTGCGGGTCGAGCCCGGGACGCCGGTGCTGGCCCGGCGCAAGCTGCTGCTCGCCGACGAGGTGCCGGTGCGGGTGGCCACCAGTTTCCTGCGGCTTGACCTGTTCGGGGGGACGGCGCTGGTCGAGCCCGGTTTCCTGCGCCCCAGTCTCCAGGCGGCGATCGAGGCCCTGGGACACCGCTTCGGCCGGGCGGAGGAACATCTGATCGCCCGGCCACCGGAAGGGGAGGAAGCGGTCACGCTCGATCTCGGCCCCGGCGAGTGGGTGGTCCAGATTGTGCGGGCCGCCTACTCGGCCGACGATCTCCCGATCCACGTGCTGGAGACCGTCTGCGCGGCCTCTCGCCACATCTTCGAGATCACTCAGGTGAGCGGCGCCGACGAGTTCTGAGCCACATAGGCGTCGATGTCCCTGAGCAGGGCGCGCTTGCCCGCGGCGTCGAAGAAGGACGCCCGGACGGCCGTGCGCGCCAGGTCGGCCACGCCGTCGGCGTCCAGCGAGAGCAGTTCGGCCGCGACGGCGTACTCCCGGTTGAGATCGGTGCCGAACATGGGCGGGTCGTCGGTGTTGACCGTGACCGGCACCCCGGCCGCGACCAGTGCGGGCAGCGGGTGCTCCGCCAGGTCGGGCACGGCCCCCGTCCGGACGTTGGAGGTGGGGCAGACGTCCAGCGTGATGTTGTGCTCGGCCAGGTGCTCCAGCAGCGCCGGGTCCTGCACGCTGTGGATGCCGTGCTCGATCCGCTCCGCGCCGAGATCCCGTATGGCGTCCCAGACGCACTGGGCGTCGGTGACCTCTCCGGCGTGCGGCACCGAACGGAGCCCGGCGGCGCGGGCCGCGGCGAAGTGCGGTGCGAACCATGCCCTGGGTACGCCCGCTTCCGCGCCGCCGAGCCCGAAGCTGACCAGCCCGTCCGGCCGCTGGTCGAGCGCGATGGAGAGCGTCTCGTCGGCGGGCGGCCCCGGGATGCCGGGGATGTCGAAGCACCAGCGCAGCACGGTGCCGAAGTCCGTCTCGGCCCGTCGCCTGGCGTCCTCGATCACCTCACAGATCTCCTCGGGCGCGAAGCCCCGGGCCAGGTGGGAGTGCGGGGTGACGGTGACCTCGGCGTACCGCACCTGCTGGGCGGCCAGGTCGCCGCCGACGCCGTGGATGAGCGTCCACAGGTCCTCGGGCTTCCTGATGAGGTCCACGACCTGCAGATAGACCTGGAGGAAATGAGCGAAGTCGCGGAAGTCGTAGAACTTCTCGACCAGGGCCGGATCGGCGGGTACGGGCGTCGAGCCTTCGTAGCGCGCCGCGAGGTCGGCCACGATGTGCGGTGACGCCGCGCCGACGTGGTGAACGTGCAGCTCTGCCTTGGGCAGACCGGCGATGAACCGGGTCAGTTCGGGGGAGATCACGCCCCGACCGTAACAACCGCATGGAGGCCCGCTCCAAGCGATTTCGCGCTATCTCACACCACTTTGTCAGGATCGCGGCTTAGTTGCGGCTTGTTTGGGGTTGCGGCTTACTGCCCGGCGGGCAGTTCGCTGAGGACGGCCGAGACCGTGCTCCTGGTGCCGTCCGGGTGCAGGATCTCGACCCGCGCGCTGTCTCCCGGCCGGAGCGTGGCCATGATCTGCGACAGTGCGGTGGCGGTGGGGGTCCCGGTGCCGTTGACCCGCACAATCACGTCGCCGGGGCGGATGCCCGCCTTGTCCGCGCCGCCTCCGGGGGCCACCGAGCCGACCACCACGCCGATCGGGTCGCCGTTCGCGTCGACCGCGGTGCCGACCCGTACGCCGAGGGCGGCCCGGCGGGTGTTGACGACCCGGCCGTACCGGATGATCTGGCGGGCCACGTCGGTCGCGGTGTCGCTCGGGATCGCGAAGCCGAGGCCGGGCGCGGCGCCCTGCTCGGGATCGACGGCGGCCAGTGTCGGGATGCCGATGACCTGACCGGACAGGTCGACCAGGGCGCCGCCGCTGTTGCCGGGGTTGATGGGCGCGGAGGTCTGCACCGCGTTGGTGATGGTCGCGGCCCCGCCGCCGGCGTGCCGCTCGCCCGTCACCGTGCGGCCGAGGGCCGACACGATGCCCTCGGTCACGCTGCCGGAGAAACCGAGGGGGTTGCCCATGGCCAGCACGATCTGCCCGACCTTGAGGTTCGAGGAGCGGCCGAACGTCGCGGGCGTCATCCCGTGGGCGTCCTCCACACGGATCATCGCGAGGTCACCCTCTGGATAGCTGCTCACGAGCCGGGCCCTCCTGGACTTGCCACCGGTCGCCAGCGTCACCCGGAACTCCGTGGCATTGCCCACGACGTGGGCGTTCGTCAGGATGTGCCCCTCCGTGTCGTAGACGATGCCGGAGCCCAGCGCCTGCCCGGTGGTGATCTGCACGGTCGACGGAAGGACCTTCTTGATGACCTGCTCGTAGGCCGACTCGAGCGCGACCGCCCGCGTGGGCGCGAGCGGGGTGCTCGGCGTCGTCGTCCCCGCCGGAGGCGGGGTGGTCTCGATGCCGGGGGTCCGCGGCGCGCACCCTCCGACGACCAGCGCCGCCACGGTCGTGCCGGCGGCCGTACGGAGGACCTTCCGTGTGAGCTGCATAGCCCCTGTCTACCTGCGGCGATCGTGGTCGCAAGGCGGCGCGCCGCCGTCTTCGCAGGTCATGACCGGCCCCGGACCCGTCGGCGAATATTCCTCTAGAATATGGTTCTACGCGGCGTCAGGGCTGGAGGATCACATGGGGATCGGGCTGAACGAGGAGCACGAGGCGCTCCGCGAGTCGGTGTCCGGATGGGCCGAGCGGGCCGTTCCCGCCGACGTCGTACGGGGAGTGGTCAACGTCCTCGCCCAGTCAGGAGCACAGCCGGGAGCCCAGTCGGGCGCGGAGCCGGGCGCGAGTTCGGGCATGGAGGAGCGTCCCGCCTTCTGGCCCGCCCTCGCCGGTCAGGGGCTGCTCGGGCTGCACCTGCCGGAGGAGTACGGCGGCTCCGGGTACGGCCTGCTGGAAGCGGCGGTGGCGATAGAAGCCCTGTCGGAGCGGATGACGCCCGGCCCGATGGTGCCCACCATCCTGGCCAGTGGCGCGATCCTCGCCTCCGAGGCGAAGGCGCGGGCGGATCTGCTGCCGGGGCTCGCGGACGGGTCCCTGACCGGGGCACTGGCCCTCAACAGCGAGATCACCGGCGAGATCACCGGTGAGCGTGAGGACGGCGGGCTCAGGATCACCGGAACCGCCGCGCACGTCCTCGGCGCGGGGGTGGCCGACGTGCTGGTGCTCCCGGTGACCACGAACACCGGGGAGGAGTGGGTGGCGATCGACGCCGCCCAGGCGACGGTCACAGTGGTCCGCCCGCTCGACCTCACCCGCGGCGTGGCCATGGTCGAGGTGTCCGGCCTTGAGGTGCCCGCCGAGCGCGTGCTGACCGGCCTGACCAGGAACGAGGTGCTCGCCACGGCCGCGATCGTCCTCGGCGCGGACGCGGCGGGGGTGGCCGCCTGGTGCGTGGCCGCCGCGGCCGGCTATGCGAAGGTGCGGGTGCAGTTCGGCCGGCCGATCGGCCAGTTCCAGGGCGTCAAGCACAAGATCTCCCGGATGCTGGTGGCGCTGGAGCAGGCCCGCGCCACGGTCTGGGACGCCACCCGGGCCGAGGGCGCGGAACGCGACCACGCCGCCGCGATCGCGGCCGTCATGGCGCCCGACGCCGCCGTGCAGTGCGCCAGGGACGCGATCCAGACCTTCGGCGGCATCGGCTACACGTTCGAGCACGACGCGCACCTGTACTACCGCCGCGCGCTGACGATCCGCGCGCTGCTCGGCGCCTCCTCCGAGTGGTCGGATCGGGTGGCCGCGCTGGCGCTGAAGGGCGTCACCCGGGAGATGGAGATCGACCTGCCCGAGGAGTCGCGGCCGTTGCGCGAGGCGATCCGCGAGGAACTGGCCGGGATCGCCGCGCTGGAGGGCGCGGAGCAGAAGAGGGCCCTCGCGAAGGCCGGGTTCGTCATGCCGCACCTGCCCCGGCCCTGGGGTCGCGCGGCCTCCCCGCTGGAGCAGGTGCTCATCCACCAGGAGGTCAGGGCGGCCGGGATCAAGCCGCCGCAGATGATCATCGGTGCGTGGGTGGTGCCGTCGCTGGTCACGTACGGCACGCCGGAGCAGCAGGAGCGCTTCCTGCCGCCCACGCTGAGCGGCGAGCTGGTCTGGTGCCAGCTGTTCTCCGAGCCCGAGGCGGGCTCCGACCTCGCCTCGCTGCAGATGAAGGCGGAGAAGGTCGAGGGAGGCTGGCGGCTCAACGGCCAGAAGATCTGGACCTCGGTCGCGCACGTCGCCGAGTGGGGCATCTGCATCGCGAGGTCCGACACTTCCAAACCCAAGCACGACGGCATCACCTACTTCGTGGTGGACATGAAGGCGCCCGGCGTCACCGTGCGGCCGCTGACCGAGATGACCGGGGAAAACCTGTTCAACGAGGTGTTCCTCGACGACGTCTTCGTCCCCGACGGGATGGTCGTCGGCGAGGTGAACAACGGCTGGCGGGTGGCCAGGAACACCTTGTCCAACGAGCGGGTCAGTCTGTCGTCCGGTTCGGGCGGCACCGGGGCGTCCGTACCCGACCTGCTCGGCCTGGCCGGCCGGCTCGGCCGCGAGCTCACCCCCGCCGAACGGCAGGCCCTCGCCGCGGTCGTCTGCGAGGCGCACTCCATCAACGCGCTGTCGCTGCGGGTGACCCTCAGGCAGCTCGCCGGCGAGGAGCCGGGCGCCGACGCCTCGGTGCGCAAGCTGCTGTCCACCGCGCACGCCCAGCACGTGTCGGAGGCCGCGGTCTCCCTGATCGGCCCGGCCGCCGTCACCGCCGCCGACTGGAAGCTCGGCGACGCCGGTTACTGGAACCGGGCCGTGCTCGCCACCCGCGCGATGACGATCTACGGTGGCACGACCGAGGTGCAGCTGAACATCATCGCCGAGCGCCTGCTCGGCCTGCCCCGCGACCCCGAGCCGGGCAGGTAGCCGGGACTGCCGCTAGAACTGGGAGACATGTCTTTCTGGGACGCGGCCGGTCGCCGCTGGCCGATCTGGGGCGGGTTGCTGATCGGCGCGCTCGCCCTCGGCCCGGCGCTCGGGCCCGGGTTCACGCTGGCCTACGACCTCGTGTTCGTGCCGGAGCCGGTGTTCGGCGCGACGGCTTTCGGGCTGTCCGGCACGCTGCCCCGCGCCGTCCCCAGCGACGCGCTGGTCGCGGCGCTCGGCCTCGTCCTGCCCGGGGCGCTGGTCCAGAAGGCCGTCCTGCTGGGGATCTTCGTGCTGGCCTGCTGCGGGATGGCGGCCCTGACCGAACGCTGGCCGCCCACGGCGAGGGTGGCCGCCGCAGTCTTCTACACCTGGAACCCCTTCGTCGCCGAACGGTTGCTGCTCGGGCACTGGGCGCTGCTGCTGGGGTACGCGGGGCTGCCCTGGGCCGTACGCGCGGTGTCCGGCGGAGAGCGGCGGGCAGGACGGGAGGCAGGGCGGGAGGCAGGACGAGGCGCGGAGCGGTGGTCAGGGCGGGGGGCAGAGCGGCGGGCGATCGTGCTGGCGCTGCTGCCGGCGGCGGCCGGCGGCTTCATGGCGATGATCATCACGCTCGTGACCGCCGCGCCCGTCGCCGCGTACGCGCGCACCAAGGCATGTAACAGGTCGCGTGACAGAACACTGCGCGTGTTCGCGGTGTCGTGGGTGGCGCTGAGCCTGCCCTGGCTGGTGCCGAGCCTGCTGCGGCCGGGAGGGGTGCCCGGCGACCCGGCGGGCGTCGACGCGTTCGCGGCCCGCGCGGACACGCCGTTCGGGGCGCTCGGCAGCCTCCTCGTGCTGTCGGGGATCTGGAACGCCGAGGCCGTGCCACCGGGATACGACGCGATGCTTCCGCAGGTCCTGCGCCTGGCGGCGGCCGTCGTGATGCTGGCGGGCTTCGCCCTGGGGAGAGGGGCCCCGGCGCGGCCGGGTCTGGCGGTGGCGGTGGTGACGGGCTTCGCGGTGGCCGCGCTGGGCGTCACCGAGCCGGGCCGGGCGGCCCTGCGGGTGCTGGTGACGCACTGGGCGGGGTTCGCGGTGCTCCGGGACGCCCAGCAGTACGTGGCTCCGCTCGCGCTGGCGCAGGCGCTCGGCCTCGGGGCGGTCGCGGCCCGGTTACGCGGTGCGCCGGCGCGCGCGGTGGCAGGGCGTGCGGTGGCGGGGGGTGCGGTGGCAGGGGGTGCGGTAACGGCGAGTGCGGCAACAGCGAGTGCGGTGGTGGCGAGTGTGGTGGCGGCGGGGGCGCCGCTGCTGCTGCTCCCCACGCTGGCCCTGGGCGGCATGGGCAGGCTCGCGGCGGTGCCGTATCCGCAGGACTTCGACGAGGTACGCGCCCGGGTCGCGGCCGATCCCGTCCCGGGAGACGTGCTGCTGCTGCCGTGGGAGGCCTACCGCGCCTACGACTGGAACGGGCGGCGCTCCGTGCTCGATCCGCTGCCCCGATATCTGCCCCGGCGGGTCGTCTGGAACGACGCGGTACGGGTGGGGGACAGCGTGGGGGTCGGCGGGGGGGAGACGGTGGTCGGAGCCGAGGACCCGCGTGTCCTGGCGCTGACTCCGCTGGTGCGGTCGGGGGCTCCGCTGACCGAGGCGTTGCGGGGGGCCGGGTTCCGCTTCGTCGTGCTCGACGGCGACCAGTCGAACTGGAACGCGTTCCACCCGCGGCTCCGGGGCGCCCGGCCCGTCTACACCGGACGGTACGCCGCGCTGTACGCCATCGACGCCCCTGCGACGACGCCTGAGCAGGCACCTGCCGGGAGTCCGCCTGCCTACGCCGTTATCCTGAGCTGGTTTGTCTCTCTTTCGTATATCTACTTTATGGTAAGAGAATCTGGTTCTAGTGTCGTCAGGCGTCGATCGTCAGGTGTCGATCAAACGGTCGAGTGAGGAGCCCTTCCATGCGCGTGCTTCTGGCGGTGGCCGTCGGCGGTCTGCTCGCCGTGGGTGCCACGGTGGGCCTGGTCAACGTGGCCGACACGTCTCCGAGCCCGGTCAACAAGCCTCTGTACAACTACGGCAGCCGCTGATCCCCGCCATGCCCCCGCCGAAGGGCTCCCCCGTGCTGGAGATCGTGATCCCCGCCCGCAACGAGGAGGCGCGGATCGCCAAGGGACTGTCGGAGCTGTGCGCGAAACTCGCCGCGCTGCCGTATCCCGCGCGGATCGTGGTCGTGGACAACGCCAGCACGGACGCCACGCCGGACGTCGTGCGGGCCCTGCCCCCGCGTACGACGCCGATCCGGCTGATCCGCTGTGAGACGCGCGGCAAGGGCGCGGCGGTCCGGGCCGGGCTGCTCGCCACCACCGCCCCTCTCGTCGGGTTCTGCGACGTGGACATGGCCACCGACCTCGCCGCGCTCGACACGGTGGTCCGGCTGCTCGTCGCCGGGCAGCCCGCGGTCATCGGCTCCCGCGCCGCGCCGGGCTCGGTCGTCGAGGCCCGGCACAGCCGGGTGCGCAGGCTGGGCGCCCGGGTCTTCCGCGCCCTGGCCCGCCGGGTCACCGGCCCGATCGGCGACACCCAGTGCGGGTTCAAGTTCTTCCACGGCGACCTCGCCCGCCGGGCCGCCCGGCGCCTGCGCACGACCGGGTTCGCCTTCGACGTGGAACTGCTGGCCCACGTGCACCTGCTCGGGGCCGGCGTAAGGGAGATCCCGGTGACCTGGAGGGACGTCGGCGGCTCGACGTTCTCGTGCTGGCGGCACAGCTGGGGGGTCTTCCTGCAGATCGCGGTCATCTGGGTCAGGACGCGCTCCGGCCGCCGGGCGGCCCGCCCCCGCCTCGCCCTGGCCTCCACCCGCCCGTTCGCGGAACCCCTGTCACCCGATCACACAGCCTTCGATCACACGGCCTTCGATCACACGCCGCCCGTCACCGCCTGAGCCCTGCCGGAACACCTCATGCCGACGAACACGTGAACGGGACGAACGGCGTGCCGCCGCGGCTGTCCGGCCTGCGCGTCGCCCTGGTCAACTGGCGTGATCCCTGGCACGAGCGGGCCGGGGGCGCCGAGGCGTACGCCTGGGAGATCGGCAGGCGGCTCGCGGAGTGGGGGGCGGAGCTCACGTTCATCACCGCGCGCGGCCCCGGGCAGGCGGCCGCCGAGACCGTGGAGGGAGTCAGGATCGTCCGCGGAGGCGGCACCTTCACCGTGTACGCCCGTGCCGCGGCCTGGCTGTGGCGTCACCGCCGCGAGTTCGACGTGGTGATCGACTGTCAGAACGGGATCCCGTTCTTCACCCCGCTGCTCGTGCCGCGGGAGGTGCGGGTGCTGTGCGTCGTGCACCACGTCCACGACGCGCAGTTCGGCGTGCACTTCCCGGGCTGGCTCGCCCGGCTGGGCCGGTTCCTCGAAGGCCCGGCGGCCCGCCGGGTCTACCGGCGGCACCTGTGCGTGGCGGTCTCCCCGTCCACCGTCGCGGCCATGCGGCGCAGGCTCGCGTGGACGGGGCCGATCACCGTCGTGCCCAACGGCGGGCACCCGCCTCAGCGGGCCTGCCACGAGCGGGCCGAGCGGCCCTCCCTCGTCTGCGTGGGGCGGATGGTGCCCCACAAGCGGGTGGAACTCGTGGTCGGCCTCGCCGAGACGCTGCGCGCGGAATGGCCGGGTCTCACCGTCGACCTGGTCGGCCGCGGCCCCGAACTCGGGCGCCTCACCGCCCTGGTGGCCGAGCGCGGGCTCACCCACGTCGTACGGCTGCACGGGCACGTCCCGGAGGAGGAGAAGGAGCGGCTCGTCGGCCGCGCCTGGGCGCATCTGTCCGCTTCGCAGGGCGAGGGCTGGGGGCTGAGCGTGCTGGAGGCGGCGGCGCTCGGCGTGCCGACGGTCGCCTTCGACGTCGACGGCCTGCGCGACGCCGTACGCGACGGGCGTACAGGCTGGCTGGCCGGGGAGGGCGCGGCGGAGGGCCGGTCGCTCGCGAAGGTGACGTCGGAGGCGCTCACGCTGCTGTCCGACCCCGCGCGGGCGGCCGAGACCGCGCGGGAGTGCCGCGCCTGGGCAGCCGGGTTCACGTGGGACCGCAGCGCCGCGATGTTCGCCGAGCTCCTGCCGGACGCACCCCGGAAGGGCCGATGAACAGCCACACGAGCAGCCACACAAGCAGCCACACGAGCACTCCCTCGACCGACGCCCGGATGCGGAACCGGCTGCGTCTGCTGGCCGCCTCGCTCCTGCTCGTCGCACTCGTGTTCCGGACGAGGCCCGGTGAGCTGCTGGCCGACACGAAGATCGACCTGACGGTCACGCCCGCGGCGTACCTCGGCCGGGCGCTCGACCTGTGGGATCCGGCGCAGTTCGGCCAGTTGCAGAACCAGGTCTCCGGCTATCTCTTCCCGATGGGCCCGTTCTTCCTGTTCGGGAAGCTGCTCGGGCTCGACGGGTGGGTGGTCCAGCGGCTGTGGATGGCGCTGCTCGCCGTGACGGCCCTCGCCGGGATGAACCGGCTCGCGGCCCGGCTCGGGATCGGCACGCCGGAGACCCGTCTCGTCGCCGCGCTCGCCTTCGCGCTGGCCCCCCGCGCGGTGTCCGACCTCGGGGTGCTGTCGGCCGAGGTGCAGCCGATGGCGCTGCTGCCGTGGATCCTGCTGCCGCTGGTCACCGCCGCGCGGGGCGGCAACCGGATGGTCTGCGCGGCCCGCTCGGCGTTCGCGGTGGCGTTGTGCGGCGGGGTCAACGCGGTCGCGGTGGGCGCGGTCCTCGTCGTCCCGGTGCTGTTCGTCGCCACCCGCGACCCGGAGACCAGGCGGGTGCGGCTGCTGGCGTGGTGGCTGGCGGGGGTGGCCGCGGCGACCCTCTGGTGGACCGTCCCGCTGCTGCTCATGGGCAGGTTCGCGTTCTCGTTCCTGCCCTACACCGAGAGCGCGGCGACGACGACCCAGGTGACCTCGCTGCCGAACATCCTGCGCGGCACCGCGGACTGGGTGACCTCGATCACGGGCGGCGTGGGTCCGACGATGCCGGTCGGCTTCGAGCTCACCCACGCGACCTGGGCGGCCGTGGCGACGTGCCTGCTGGCCGCGATCGGGCTCGCCGGCGTGCTGCGGGCCGACGTGCCGCACCGGCTGTTCCTGACGCTGACGCTGCTGGCGGGCCTGCTCGTCATGTCGGCGGGCCACCTGGGCGCGCTGGAGTCGCCGCTCGCCCCGGCGGTCCGCGAGCTGATCGACGGTCCCCTCGCGCCGCTGCGGAACCTGCGCAAGTTCGACCCCGTGGTGCGTCTTCCGCTCGCGCTCGGCATCGCCCACGTGCTCGCCGTCGTACGGCGTCCGCGCTTCAGGGCCCGGTTCGGAGCACGGTTCCTGACGGCCGGAGTGGTGGCCGCGCTGGCGGGGGTCACGCTGCCGGCCATCCAGCTCGGGCTGGCCGGGCCGGGGACGTTCCGGGAGATCCCCGGCTACTGGCACGACGCCGCCCGATGGCTGAACGGCCGGGCCGGCGACCAGGCGGTGCTGGCCCTGCCCGGGTCCGCGTTCGGGGAGTACACCTGGGGGCGGCCGCTCGACGAACCCATGCAGCAACTCTTCACGGTGCGCTGGGCGGAACGGCAGATCGGCGCGGCCGGCTCGACCGGGCTGACCAGGGTGCTCGACGCGGTGGACCGGCAGGTGGCCGCCGGGCGCGGGTCTCCGGGTCTGCACGAGGTGCTGGCCCGCCTCGGTGTCCGGTTCCTCCTGGTGCGCAACGACCTGGACCGCCGCGCCATGGAGGGCACTCTTCCCGCGCGTGTGCACCAGGCGCTCGCCGACACCGAGGGCGTCGCCAGGGTCGCCTCGTTCGGCCCCGACGTCGGGTCGAGCTGGGACATGGACGACGCCGTCCTGGGCCAGGATCCGGCCTACCCCGCGCTGGAGGTGTACGAGGTCGGCGGCGCCGCCGACGTCGTCTCGCTGCTCCCGGCCGGTGACCTGCTGCGGGTGTACGGAGCTCCGGAAGGGCTGCTCGACCTGGCCGACCAGGGGCTGCTGAGCGGTCGATTCGGGGAGCGCCCCACGGTGCTGAACGCCGACCCCGGCGACGCCCGTGAGGCCGTCGTCACCGACTCCCTCCGCCGCAGGCAGCGGCACTTCGGCACCATCCGGAGGGGTGTCTCGCCGACGCTCGCCGACGGGGAGTCGCCGCCGGGAACCGGGGTGGTGGACGACTACCTGGAGCCGGGCTGGGCGCCGTTCTCCGCAACGGCCGCCTACACCGGTATAGCGGGCGTGTCGGCCTCCTCGTCGGCCTCCGACCCCGGCACCATCGCCATGCCGCAGTCGCCCGGCTATCTGCCGTACGCCGCCCTCGACGGGAACCCGTGGACGATGTGGCGGTCGGGCGGCACGGACGGGCCACTCGGCCAGTGGATCAGGATCGACTTCGAGCGGCCGCTGCGGCTCGCCGGGATCGGGGTGCGGTTCGTCACCGATCCCGTCCTCGGGCCGCCGCCCGTCCGGGTCGCCGTGGAGACGGCGGCCGGCCGCGTCGAGCAGGACCTCACGGATGTCGCGGAGACCGGCGGCTCCCAGAGCCTGCGGGTCCCCGACGGGCCGTCGTCCTGGCTCCGGCTGCGTGTCCTGCGGCTGGCCGAACAGCCGGAGGACGTGTTCGGCACGTCGGTGGGCATCGCGGAGATCACCGTTCCCGGCCTGACCACCGGCCGGACGTACCGGTCGCCGGACGTCTCGGGGCAGACCGCCGGGACGCCCACGACGTACGTCATGACCAGGGCGGGGGGCGACGAATCGCCCTGCGTGCTCGGGCCGGTCCGGTGGCTGTGTCAGCCGTCGTCGGAGCGGCAGGGGGAGGAGAGCTACACCTTCGACCACACCGTCACGGTCCCTGCGGCCGGTTCTGTGACGCTGACCGGCCGGGCCGTGCTGCGGGACGCCGCCGCCATCGACCGGTACGCGCAACTGACCGAGTTCCCGCAGGTCAGCGGGTCGAGTGTGGCCGTCGACCAGCCGGTGGCGGCGGCCAGGTCGGCCTTCGACGGCGATCCGCGCACCACGTGGATCAGCGGCGAGAACGACCGCCATCCCGAGCTGTCGATCCGGTGGGCGAAGGCCAGGACGGTCGGCCGGATCGTCGTCCAGCGCCCGAAGGGAGCGCGTCCGTGGACGTCGGTGCTGATCACGGCGGCCGGCGGCAGCGTGCGCGGCGGCTGGCTCGACGACGAGGGCGAGGTGCGGTTCCGCCCGGTGAAGACCGACCGGCTGCGCGTCCAGTTCTCCCCGGCGGCCCCGCCGCTGCAGGTCACCGACGTGCTGATCGACGGGGTGAAGCCGCTGCCGGACATCGCCGGGGTCCCGTTCACCCTCGACTGCGGCTTCGGGCCGGCCCTCATGATCGGCGGCGAGCGGGTCGTGACCCGCGTCGAGGGCGTCTACGGCGACGTGCTGACCGGGCGCCCGCTGCGCTTCACCTCCTGCGGCAAGGTGCGCGTCGCCCCGGGCGCCACCCGGGTGCGGGCCGTGCCGCTGGACCCGTTCCGGGTGGACTCCGTCGTGATGGACGGCGTGAAGGGTGCCGTGAAGGATGGCGTGGACCCGGCACCAGCCGCCACTCCGGAGTTCTCCGGGAAAACCTCGGCCGGGTCCTGGGGCGCCTCGCGGCGCACGGTGTCCGTCTCGGCTGAGGCCGACGCCTACCTGGTGCTGGGGGAGAACTTCAACCCGGGCTGGACCGCCACGGTCGCCGGGCACACCCTGACAGCCGTGAAGATCGACGGCTGGCGGCAGGCGTGGCGGATCCCCGCGGGCACGTCGGGGGTCGTCCGGCTCGACTACCCGCCCGACCGGGTCTACCGCGTCGTGCTCGTCGCGGGCTTCGCCGGTCTGCTCCTGGTGGCGTTCCTCGCGACGCGTCCGGTCCGCCTGCGCGCCCCGCGGGCCGTACGGACCCGGGAGGCGGTAGTGAGCCGGTGGCTGCCGGCTCCGGTCGCGGCCCTGGCGGGGTGGTGGATCGCCGGTCCCGCGGGTCTCGCGGTGGTCACCGGGTGCGTCCTCGCCGCCCTGTGGGGCGGACCGGCGCTCGGTCGTCTCCTGCGCTCGCCGCTGCCTGTGGTGTCACTGCTCGTGCCCGCCGGGGTGCTGGCGACCCTCTCGTGGGGCGACTCCTGGCAGCAGCGGGCCGCGCAGTTACTCTGCCTGCCCGTTGTCGCGGCGCTGCTGGTCGCGCTCACCGCGGCCGGGACCAGGACGTCGGCCGGGACCGAGACGCCGGCCGAGCCGCCGGGCGGGCTCCTCGACGAGGAAGTGGCTCAGGGTGGCGACCAGGACCGAGACGGGCACGACCGCGAGCAGCACCGGCCAGAACCCGCCCGTTAGGGGCTTCATGTCCGCGAGCCGGTAGAGGACGGCGATCACCAGGACATGCCACAGGAACAGGCTGTAGGAGACGCGGCCAAGGAAGCGCATGACCGGGTTGCCGAGGGCCCGGTCGGCGAAGCCTGGCCGGCCGTCCGAGAGGGCCAGGGGCGCGACGAGGAAGACCGCCGTGACGCCGTAGAGGGCGGTCTTGAAGCACGAGGCCCAGAACGTGTCGCCGCTCAGGGTCCTGGGGCCGGTCAGTTCGGTGCTCGCGACGACGAAGGTCAGCGCGGAGATCAGCCAGCAGGCGCCGGCGGAGGAGCCCAGCGTGCGGCACAGCACGCCCACCCGGCCGGCCGGCTGCTCCTTCGCCCAGGCGGCGAACAGGGAGACGGCCATGCCCAGGGCGAACCACAGCAGGTAGCGCGGCAGGTGCAGGCCCATCATCGGCTTCCACGTGGGCCAGAAGGTCGCGGCGATGTAGGCGAACGAGACCGAGCCGAGGAGGGCGAGCGCGAGCAGGGCGCGAGAACCCCTCCGGTTCACGTCACCGCTCCCGCGCGCCGCCAGGAACGCGACTCCCGCGCCGATCAGCGGAAGCGCCAGATAGAAGGTCGCCTCCACCGGGAGGGTCCACATCTGGTAGAGCCCCTCGGGGCCGGTTCCGGTCCACCACGGGTCGGGATCGTAGATCGAGAGCAGGCCGAGCCATTCGACCCACGTCCGCACCGAGCCCAGCCGCGCGGAGTGGAACAGGACGAGCCCGGCGGTCACCGCCACCCAGTAGGCCGGAAGCACGCGGAGCGCACGCCGCCACAGGTAGACGCGGGTGCCGGGGCGTCGCCCCGCACCGAAGAGGGCGGCCGCCCAGGGGCGGTAGAGAAGCAGGCCGGAGAGCACGAAGAAGATAGCGACGCCCACGTCGCCGTGGGCGACGAGCCAGGAGAACTCCGAGTCGCCGTACATCTCCCCGGTCACCGAGGCGACGTGCAGCGTCAGCACGAGCAGCGCGGCGACCGCGCGGATTCCGTCGAGGGAGTTCTGATGACCGCCGTCGCCGGGGACCGGTCCCGCCGGCGTGCCGAGGTCGACCTGTGTGGCGGTCAAAGCTGATCACTCCGGCACATAGGCGTACGATCGGCACACTGTATCTCAGCCAGGCGTCACTCGTTAGAACGTGTTCTTGGCGGCGGTCACGAGCCCGCACTACGATACGCGGGCCAACCAGACCAACTCGGCATAACAGGTTCCAGGCCGTACTGGGGAGATCCCGGAGGACTTGATGAGACGGACCGGTGGACTCGTTCTCCTCGCGCTGGGGGTGTTCTTCGTCGTGCTGGCGCCGCTCCTCCGCTTCTGGGCGGCGGACCGGCTCGTGCACGCGCCCGCGGACCAGGACAGCACGACCGAACTGAGCGCGCCGAACGCCCGCTACTTCAGCGTCGCCGACATGAAGGTCCTCACCGGGAACCTCGCCATCACCGTGACGACCCGCGGCGACACGGAGGAGTCGGCAGGCGACCACGTCGTGTGGGACCAGTTCACCAATGTCAACGACGTCACCAACGAACGTCGCGGCATCTCCTTCAGCCTGTTCCGCAGTGCCTTCAACAAGTACGACGGCACCGGCGTGAACTGCTGCCAGGTCAACGTGGACAAGACGCCGGTGCGGCTGCAGGGGCAGATCTTCCTGTTCCCCTTCGGGGTCGAGAAGAAGACCTACTCCGTCTACAACCCCGCCGCCAAGCAGGCCTTCCCGGCGGAGTTCGCCGGTGAGGAGGTGCTGGACGGGTTGCGGGTCTACCGGTTCGTGCAGGAGATCCCCCCGACGGTCACCGACACGCTCAAGGTGCCCGCCACCGTGCTCGGGATGAAGGGGAAGGGGGACAAGCAGGCCGAGCGCGTGTACGACGGCACGACCACCTTCTGGGTCGAGCCCGAAACCGGTCTGCCGGTCAAGCAGGAGCAGAAGCGTCACGAGGTGCTGAAGACGGAGGACGGCGTCGAGCGCACACCCGCCCTCGTCGGCACCGCGACCTACACCCCGGAGACGGTCGGCTCGCTCGTCCGCACGGCCAGGGACAACATGAACCAGATCACGCTGCTGAAGACCACGATCCCGCTGGTCTCGCTGATCGTCGGTCTCGCGCTCCTCCTCGTCGGCGCCTGGCTCATGCGGCCGGAGCGGCCCCAGTATCCGGATCAGGCGTCGTGAGACATCTCGGCGTTCTCGCGCACAGCACGGGAGGAGCGGCCCTCTGCTTCCTCACGTTCTGCGAGGAGGGTTTCCACCGGACCGGCCGCAACGAGCATCCCGACATCACCCTGGACTACATCGCCTTCGGGTACAGCATGCCCGCCTGGGAGGCGGGGGACCACGCGACCATCCGGGCCACCCTGGCCACGAGCGCCGATCGGCTCGCGCGGGCCGGCGCCGACTTCTTCGTCTGCCCCGACAACACTGCCCACCTGGCCCTGGAGGCGCCGGGACCGGACCTCCCGCTGCCGGGCCTGCACATCGCCGAGGTCGTCGCGGAGCAGGCTGCGGCGGAGGGGCGCACCCGGGTCGGCATCCTCGGCACCAAATACACGATGGACGGCCCGCTGTATCCCCGTGCGCTCGCCGCCCGCGGGATCGCCGCCGAACTTCCGGACGCCGCCGACCGCGACCTCGTCAACGAGGTCGTCTTCACGGAACTGGTGAACGGCGTGATCAGCGAGGCGTCGCGCCGGGAGTACCTCCGGGTCATCGAACGGCTGGCCGGCCGCGGTTGCGACGCCGTCGCCCTCGTCTGCACCGAGATCCCGTTGCTGATCACGCCCGAGGTCTCCCCCCTGCCGACCCTGGACTCGACCCGTCTGCTGGCCCGTGCGGCGTACGACGTCTCTGTCGGCGAGCGGGCGATGCCGGTCTGGCGCGGCGGCCCGCTGTGAGCGTGTGACGAAAAGGGGGAGGCTCCCCCGCCGGTCGGGCGGGGGAGCCTCCCTTCACTGGTGGTCAGTTGGCAGGGATCAGCCGGTGACCAGGGTCAGGCCGTAGACGGAGAGGATCTCGTTGACGGGCTGGAAGTAGGTGGTGCCGCCGCTGGAGCAGTTGCCGGAGCCGCCGGAGGTCACGCCCTGGGCCTGGCTGCCCGAGATGAACGAGCCGCCGGAGTCGCCGGGCTCGGCGCAGACGTTGGTGCGGGTCAGGCCGCTGACCGTGCCCTGCGAGTAGCGGACGCTGGCGTTGAGCTGCTGCACGGTGCCGCAGTGCCAGCCGGTGGTCGAGCCGGACCGGCAGATCGAGGACCCGACGGCGGCCACGGAGGAGCCCTTCACGACGACGTTGCCGCCGCTGTAGTTGTTGACCCAGGGCCTGACGGTCCAGTTGCTGTTGACCGCCGCCCAGGAGTAGTCGTTGCCGGGGAACGAGTAGCCCTGGAAGGTGCCCATGAGGACGTGGTTGTAGCCGTACACGGTGCTTCCGGCGGTGGCGCAGTGCCCGGCGTCGACGAACCCGGGCGTGCTGCCCTTGCGTACGGAGAAGCCGATCGAGCAGCGGGCCGAGCTGCCGATGTAGTAGGCGTCGCCGCCGCGGACGTCGTAGAAGGTCTGCGGCGCCTCGCTCGACTGCTCGACCCGTACGGCCGACTTGTCGACGCCGCTGGCCGCGACGAGCTTCTCGGCCGCGGCGGTGTCGGAGGCCAGTACGACCACGCTGTTGGTGCGCACGTCGACGTACCAGAGGGACGCGGCGGAGGCGGGCGCGCCGGCGGCGGCCTTGTCCAGCGCGGCCTCGGCGGCGTCGAGAGCGGCCAGGTTGCGGGCGACGATCGTCGGCTGCGCGCCCGCGGAGAGGATGGCGCCCGCCTTCGAGGCGTCGGTGGTGGCGACGATCAGGCTGTCGGAGGTGACGCCGGAGACCCAGGATCCGGCGTAGGCCTCGCCGAGCGTGGCCCGGACCTTGGCGTCGGTGTTCATGGCCTTGGCCTCGTTGGCCAGACGGGCGTTCGCCTGGTCGGCGCTGAGCCCGAGGTCGCGCTGCATCGCCTCGATCATGCCGGGCGACGGAGTGCCGATGGAAGAGGCGGAGGAGTTGCTCGGCTCGGCCATGGCCGGGGTGGCGACCGTGGCGAGGGCCGTGACGGCCAGGGCGCATGCGGCGGTTACCGTGCGTCTGCGGAGCATGTGGGGCTCTCCTTGTCTTCGGGGGGTGCCGTCAACGTAACCGACCATCCGCGTCATGCGGATCTATCAGTTCGCCCCTATCACGGCGTTATGGAAAGCTCCTCCGCGAAGGATGTCACGGCACGGCACCATAGTCAGGATTGGTGACGAGCCAGTCCGCATAGCGTGAGCTGCGCCTGACGGCGTCAGCGTACGCGGCCCGTGCCTGGGCCGCCACAACCGGCGCGGCCCGCGCGCCGATCGAGCCCGAGTGCCAGCCGAGCAGGTGCCGCCAGCCCAGCGGAGCCCCCGCCAGCGGCATCATCACGAGCCCGGACGTGAGCTGGAACGTGGCCTGGCACAGGGCGACGGCCTTGCCGACCCCGACCAGGTGCAGGCAGGTGCCCACGTCCGTCTCGTAGATGGACTCGGGCACGAACCCGGCGCGCGCGCAGGCGGTGGCGAAGCAGTCGGAGAAGCAACCGTCGCCGGGGGCCACCACCCAGCGCTCGTCGGCGAGGCGGGACAGCTCCAGTTCCTTCTCCCCGGCGAGGGGGTGCTCCTCGCCCAGGAGCACGAAGACCGGGTCCATGCCCACCGTGGTCCAGCTCATCGCGTCGGCCGCGGGCGGAGGGCTGTCGCCGCACCTGCCGAGGAGCACGAAGTCGAGCCGTCCGGCCGCGGCCAGCCCGGTCAGCTCGTCGGCCGACCAGGAGGTGCGGGTGGTGATCGGGATCCCGGGCTGCGCCGCGGTCAGCCGCTCGACGAGCCCGCCGAGTATGGGGCCGTGCGTGGCGCCGAGCCGGTAGCCGGGCAGCTTGACCGACGTGTTGGCGAACCGTACGGCGTCCTCCTGGAGGTCGCGTACGGCGGGCAGCAGCACCCGCGCGCGGGCCAGCACCATCTCACCGAGGGGAGTGGGGCGTGCGCCGTTGCGGTCGCGTTCGAACAGCGGCCCTCCGAGTGAGCGTTCGATGCGTTTGAGCTGGGCGGTGAGGGACGGTTGGGCGAGGCCGAGCCGGGTGGCCGCCTTCGTGACGCTCCCGGCTTCGGCTACCGCGTGCACGATCCTGAGGTGGCGGATCTCCAGATCCATACCGGGAAACTACGGCGACAGTGGTATGGCCGCAATCCCACATTGTCATGAAATTTGACTTTAACGCGTGAACGGAGGGGGCGGTGCGGCAGGTGCGACGCCCTGCGCTTTACTGACGGTGAGTGTCACGAGCGGGGAGGACGCCGGATGAACCATGACCTGGACGCTGCCCGGGACGAGACGCCGGCCGCCGCGCCGATCCTCGGCAACGTCCCGGGTTCGTACGCGCTGAGCGTGTTCCGGGAGCGGCATCCCGTCCTTATCAAGCAGGTCAGGGAGGCGTTGCCGTACACGCCGGACCGGCGGCGCGCGCTCGACCGGCTCCTCGGCGAGGTCGAGCGCGACGTCATGGAGCCGCTGGAGCCGTCCGCGCACGATGGCGCCGCCTGGGCCGAGTGGGGCCGCGGCAAGATCGGCGGGCGCTGGGTCGACCAGCCGTTCCTGTGGGCCGAGAGTTATTTCTACCGGAAGCTGCTGGAGGCCACCGGATACTTCGGCGACGGCCCGTGGCGGGGGGTCGATCCGTTCGGGCCCCTGAAGCAGGCCGAGCTCGACGGGCCGGACGTGGACGGAGAGCTCGCCGCGCTCGACGAGACCGCCGCGCTCTCCCCGGACGAGCGGGCCGAGGCGCTCCTGCTCGGCTCGCTCTGGGGCAACCGCGCGGACCTCTCCCACAGCGCGACGGGTACGGCCGGAGGCGGCGGCGAGCGGGCCACGGGCCTGGTCGTGGACGACGGCCCGCTGCTGTGGGCGCTGCTGGGCGACCTCGCTCCGGCGCGGATCTGCCTGGTCGCCGACAACGCGGGGCGGGAGCTGCTGCCCGATCTCGTGCTGGCCGACCACCTCCTCGCCCACGGACTGGCGAGCGAGGTCGCGCTGCACGTCAAGCCGGTCCCCTACTTCGTGTCCGACGCCACGCCGTCCGACGTGCTCGCGTGCCTGCGGCGGCTCGCCGCGGCCCCCGGCCGGGCGGGGGAGGCCGGCGCCCGGCTCTGGGCGGCGACGGAGGACGGACGGCTCACGCTGCGGGCGCATCCGTTCGCGTGTGCCCCGCTGCCGTACGAGGACATGCCGGGCGACCTGCGCGGCGAGTTCGCGGCGGCCGACATGACGATCATGAAGGGCGACCTGAACTACCGCAGGCTGACCGGCGACCGCATGTGGCCCCCGGCCACCCCGTTCGCCGCGGTCACCGGCTACTTTCCCGGGCCGGTCGTCGCGCTCCGCACGCTGAAGTCGGACGCGCTCGTCGGCGTTCCCGAGCGCACCGCGACCGAACTGGACGCTACGGGCCGCTCCTGGCGCACCAGCGGCACCCACGCCATGATCCAGGGCAGCCGCGGTCAGACGGCGTAGGGAGTCAGCCGGCGTAGGCGGCGGCGAGCGCTCCGAAGACCTCCTTGGGCTCCCGGCGGCCGTCCTCCAGGACGCGGACCACCCCGTAGGAGGCCATGTCGAGGTCCCGGCGCGGATCCGGGTGGTACGGGAACTCGTAGCCGGCGAAGGTGAACCAGAAGGCGGTGTCCACGCCCTCCTCCTCGAACACGGAGAGAAGTTCACGCAGGTAGCGGACCTGCTCGCCCTCGTCGCGGACGTAGTCGCCGTCCAGCCGGGGCGGCCGGGTGCCGCGGTCGACGATGGCCCACGCCATGCCGCCACGTGCGCCTGCCCCTGTGTAGGCGCACGTGCCGAACTCGGTGACGGCCACCGTCTCGCCGGGCAGGAAGCCGGCCGCGAAGACGCTCAGCTCGCAACCGGTGACGAGCACCACCCGCGCGCCGTCGCGCCGCAGCTCCTCGGCCCGCTCGGCGCACTCGGCGAAGAACGGCGCGAGTTCCCCCGTGGTCAGCTCGCAGGGGAACGGCGAGAACCACACCTCCAGCCCGGCCTCGGCGGCGTGCCTGGCGGCGACGCCGAGCCGTTCCGGATGGCCTCCCGTGATCCGTACGGCGGTGCAGTGCAGCTCCCCGGCGATGACCCGCATCTCCTCGCGGACCGTGTCCGGGTCGAAGCTCTCCCGCGAGCTGCGCCCGCCCGGGAGGAAACCGGTGTCGTAGGTGATGCCCCTGCCTCTCATCGCTCGCCCTCCGGATGCTGCTTCGCCTCGGTGTTGACCATCATCATGATCGGCCCGGAACCGAACGCGCCGGCGAGCACGAGCCCCAGTGCGATGGCGGCGACCAGCAGCACGTTGGACAGCCAAACCATGGTGGAGACGGGCAGCGTGAACGCGCCGGCCAGCCGGACCACGCACTCGGCGAACAGCACGCCGCCCCAGATGGCGCTGAACCTCCGCTCGGCCCGGCGGAAGCGGGCCGAGCCCTCCGCGAGCCGCTCCCAGGCCGCCTCCTTCGCCGCGTTCCCCTTGGTGACGAACACCCGCATGCCCGCGGTCATCACCGGCCGCCCGGTGAACGCCGACAGCATGATCGCCAGGCTGAGCACGCCGCTGAGACCGGAGTCCTTGGCGATCATCATTCGGGCGTCGCCGGTGAGGAAGCTCAGCGCGATGCCCGCCACGTTGACCACGAGCGTCAGCGCGGCCATGCCGTTCAGGGTCCGCTCGCGGACGATCCCGGTGACGACCCGGACGGCCGGGATCACCCCGCTCACCGCGAGCGCGGTGACCTCGCTCAGCCCGAACGCGCCGTGCAGGACGTAGTAGCACGCCATCGGCGCGGCGACGTCCAGCGCCAGCGGGACGAGCATCCGGCGGAGGTTGCCCGTCGGCGGCCGAGCGGTGTCCCTCGAAACGGCAGGAGGGGAGGGGGAGGTCAGGATCTGCGTCATCGGCGCGGCTCCTCCGGGGGTCGGCGCAGGTGTCTTCCTGCGCCTCAAGCCTCCCGGACGCCGGTGCCGCCGGACAGATTCGCCGATCCCGACTCCGGCAGTACAAATGTCCCGGTCGTACTGCCCCTCGTACGACCGGCGGGTCAGGCCTTCGCGGCGCCTTCACGGGCCAGGGCGGCGACGACGCCGAGCCCGAGGTAGACGACGCCGCTGCCCCGGTCGAGCCGCCGCCGGGCGCGCGCCGACGACCGCAGCCGCCCGGCCAGCACCGAGGCGAGCAGCGCGTACGTGCCGTCGCTGGCCATGCCGAGCGCCACCCAGACGGCCCCGAGCACCAGCACCTGCGGCGCCACGGGGCCGCGCGCGGGATCGACGAACTGCGGCAGGAACGCCAGGAAGAACATCGCGGTCTTCGGGTTGAGCACGTTGACCACGAACCCCTCCCCGAACAGGCGGGTGCGCGAGGCGACCCTGACCTCGGCGGCCTCCGTCTCCGGCCGTCGCAGCAGCTTGCGGACGCCCAGGAAGACGAGGTAGGCCGCGCCGAGATACTTGACGACGGCGAACGCCGTGGCCGACGCGGCGAGCAACGCGGTGATCCCGAGCGCCGCCGCGGCGATGTGCACCAGCGAGCCCGCGTGGACGCCGAGCACCGACACCAGCCCCGCTCCGCGGCCCTGGGCGACGCTGCGGGTGACGATGTAGAGCACGGCCGGCCCCGGCACCACGAGCAGCGCGAGCGTGGCGGCGGCGAAGAGGGCGAGTGTGGGCAGGGTAGGCATGCTCGGATCGTACGGACGCCGCCCCCGCGCGGGCATCCCGATTTTCGCCGGAGCAGCCGGTCAGAGCAGCCGGTCAGGGCACCCGGTCAGAGCAGGGTGAGCACCCGGGGGCCGTCCTCGGTGATCGCGATCGTGTGCTCCATGTGGGCGGCCCGGCTCCCGTCGGTGGTGTGCAACGTCCAGCCGTCCGCTCCCGTGAGATAGCCGTCCCGGCCGCCGGCGATGAACATCGGCTCGATGGCCAGCGCCAGGCCGTGCCGCAGCGGATATCCCCGCCCGGGGCGGCCGTGGTTGGGCACCGGCGGATCCTCGTGCATCTGACGGCCGATGCCGTGGCCGCCGAAGTCCCTCGGCATGCCGTACCCGGCGTCGCGGGCGACCGCGTCGATCGCCGCGGAGATGTCCCCGATGCGGTTGCCGACGGTCGCGGCGGCGATCCCCGCGTCGAGCGCCCGCCGGGTCGTGTCGATCAACTCCACGTCGCCGGTGCGCGGAGTGCCGACGACGAAGGTGACGGCGGCGTCGGCCGTCCAGCCGTCCAGTTCCGCCCCGCAGTCCACGCCGACGACGTCGCCGTCACGCAGCCGGTAGTCGCCGGGGACGCCGTGCACGATGGCGTCGTTGACGGACACGCAGATCACCGCGGGGAACGGGGTCGGCGCGAAGTGCGGCCGGTAGCCGAGGAAGGGCGACCGTGCCCCCGCCTCACGCAGCACCTCCCGCGCCGTCTCGTCCAGCTCCCTGAGCCGCATCCCGACGGCGGCGGTCCGGCGTGCGGCGTCGAGCGCGCGGGCGACGACGCGCCCCGCCTCCCGCATCGCGTCCAGCGCGGCGTCGGTCTTGATCTCCACCATGACTCACCCTCCAAGTGGCACCAATACTTATACCGGTATTAGTATCACGGTCATGGTGAGAGTGCCCCTGACCCCCGAGGAACGGCAGCGGGGGGAGCGGTTCGGCGCCCTGCTCCGGCAGGCGCGTGGCGAACGCAGCATGATCGAGGTCGCCGCGGCGGCCGGGCTGTCGGCGGAGACGCTGCGCAAGATCGAGACCGGCCGCGCGCCGACGCCGGCCTTCTTCACGGTCGCCGCGCTCGCCGCCGCGCTGGGCCTGTCTCTGGACGAACTCGCCGCCGCCTGTGCGGAAGGCCCGAGCGCCGCGGCGGAGTTTCGCCGGGCCGGCTGAATCTTTCACCGGTCCGCGACGGTGTCGCCCGGCCGGCGGCGGCCGGCTCGGGGGACGTTCGCCCTGGTGGGTCGGGTCGGCGGCGCACCGGGCGGCCGATGGGACGAGGGCGCGCGGCCGTGATTCCTGTACATGCGGCGCAGAAGAAACGACGCTGAGGGCACCGCCGGATGGTCCTGCGTCTTCCTCGTGGAGGTGTCGATGCGACTCGCCCCCGCCCGCCTGCGTCGTTCGGTCGTTCTCGCGGCCGTCGTGGCCACGGCGTCCGCCGCGGCCGGGCTCGCCGGTCCGGGTGCGGCCGTCGCCGCCCAGAGGACGGTTTCCACCTCCTCGTGGAGCCCGTCGCCGACCCCCACAGTCACCCCCACGCCGGGCGTCATCGTCTCGCCGTCGCACGTCGCCGTGCCCGAGGGCGGCTCGGCGGTCATCCACGTGCGGCTCAGCGGGCGGCCGTCGTACGGCTGGGTGACCGTCGACAGCGAGCCGCTGTCCGGTGACTCCGATCTGCGGATCGGCCCCCGGCTGCTCTTCCCCGCGGACACGTGGAGCACCTGGCAGACCCTCCTCGTCTTCGCCGAGGAGGACGCCGACTCGACGAACGGCACCGCCACGTTCCTGTCCAAGATCAGTCAGCTGCCCGGCACCGGGACCGCCGTCTGGAGCGCCACCGAGCTCGACAACGACGGCCCGACGCCGTCGCCGGCGCCCTCGCCCGCGCCGAGCTGAGCCCGGAGAAGGGCGGCGACCAGGGCGGCCGTGGCGGGCGGATCGGGCGGCTCGCCGTACGTCGCCGCGTGGACGTGGCGGGCCGGGCCCGGCAGTTCCGAGGTCAGCACGCCGGGATGGCGATGGGCCGACAGCGCCAGCCGGGGGAGGACCGCCACGCCCAGCCCGGCCGCGACCATCGCCTGCACGGCCACGTAGTCGTCCGTCGTGAACGAGACGCGCGGCTCGAAACCCGCCTCGGCGCACAGCGCGAGCAGGTGGGCGCGGCACCGCTCGCAGCCCGCGATCCAGGGGGCTTCGGCGTACGCCGCCAGATCCGCGGCCCGGTCGTTTCCGGCGGCGCCGGCGGTCACCAGGAGGCTCGGGTCGTCGAGCAACGGGACCAGCCGGACGCCGTCGTCCTCGGGGCCGGTCCCGCCGTACCGGAAGACGACGGCCACGTCGACCTCGCCCGACCGCAGCAGGCGTAGCGCCTCGGGCGGCTCGGCCTCCATCAGGCGCAGGTCCAGCCCGGGATGCTCCTTCGCGAGCCGCGCGGCGGCGGTGGGAACGAACGTGCCGAGGGCCGAGGGGAACGCGGCCAGCCGTACGCGCCCGGCCCGCAGCCCGACGTGCGCGGACAGCTCGGCGGACGCCGCGTCGAGGCGGCCGAGGATCTCGGCGCCGCGCTCGGCGAGCAGGCGGCCCGCCTCGGTCAGGCGGAGGCCGCGTCCCACCCGCTGCACCAGTTTCGCGCCCGTCTCCGCCTCCAGCCGGGCGAGATGGTGGCTCACCGACGGCTGCGAGTAGTGCAGCTCGCGGGCCGCCGCCGTCACCGTGCCCGCCCGGGCCACCGCGACGAGGACACGCAGCCGTACGACGTCGATCGTCATCTATCAACCATGTCTATCGGTTTCCTCGGACACTTCAGTTGGACGTGTCTACCAGTGTCCGGCCACGCTGGTGCGCATGACAGGCATTCGCGACATTCTGGACGCTCGGCGGCTCATCGCCCACCATCTCCCCGAGACGCCCATGTGGTCCTATCCGGTGCTCGACGCCGCGGTCGGCGCGGAGGTGTTCGTCAAGCACGAGAACGTGCAGCCCACGGGAGCGTTCAAGGTGCGCGGCGGCATCACGCTGCTGGCCCGGATGGCCGACCGCGGTCGCGGGGTCGTCACGTACTCCACCGGCAACCACGCCCAGTCGATCGCGTACGCGTCCCGCCTGTACGGCGTGCCCTGCGCGGTGCTGATGCCGGAGAACCCGAACCCGGCCAAGGTGGCGGCGGTCGAGGCGCTCGGAGCGACCGTCGACGTGCGGGGCGCGACGATGGTGGAGACCGCCGGGCACGCCCGCGATCTCGCCGGGCGCACCGGGCGCAGGCTGATCGGCCCGGCCGACGAGCCGGACATCATCGCCGGGGTCGGCACGCTCTACGCCGAGATGTTCGCCGCCCGGCCGGACCTCGACGCGGTGTTCGTGCCGGTCGGCAGCGGCACCGGAGCCGCCGCGGCGTGCCTGGCCGCCGCCGCGCTCGCGCCCGGCTGCCGGGTGATCGCCGTCCAGTCGGCGCAGGCCCCCGCCGCGCACGACTCGTGGCGGCTGAACGCCCTGGTGAACAGACCAGTCAAGACCGTCGTGGAAGGGCTCGCCACCGGCTCGGCGTTCGCGACGCCCCAGGCCGTGATGCGGGACAGGCTGGACGACTTCGTCCTGGTCAGCGATGACGACATCCTGCGGGCCCAGCGGATGCTGCTCGGCGAGGCCCACACGCTCGCCGAGGGAGCGGGCGCGGCCGCCCTCGCCGGGCTGCTGGCCCGGCGAGAGGAGTTCGCCGGGCGGCGGGTCGCCGTCGTCTGCACGGGCGGCAACGCCGGCCCGGCCGAGCTCGCCCGCCTCCTCGCCGCCCTCTGAGTGCCGGTCAGGGGCCGAGGTCGCGGCGGGTCGCCTCCTCGACCTCGTGCAGGCTCTGCCGGGTGAGTTCGAGCTCGGTCGTCAGGTCGTGCAGGGCCTGGCCGCCGCCGTCCGCGCCGCCGGAGGTCGCGGTCATGGCGGAGATCTCGACGGCCCGCGCGACCAGGCCCTCCAGGCTGATGGCGCCGGACTCCAGCCGGGCCAGCACCCGTTCCCGCGCGCCCGACAGCCGTCCGTACACCTCACGCTGCGCGTCCAGCGCGGCGATCGACCGGTCGAGCTCGCCCGCGACCTCCTCCCGGGCCGTACGGCGGGCCTGCGTGAGCCGCGCGCGCTCCTGATCGAGGAAACGGGGGTCGAAGCGGGCGAGGGCGGACCCGGTGACGGAGGCGTGCCCGGCCAGCCGCCACAACGTGCCGACCGTGTCGTCCACCTGCGGGCGCATGTCCGCGATCCGGTCGAGCAGGATCTGCCCGCGCATGGAGGCGGTCAGGTCGGCGAACGACCCGGCGGCGCGCTCGGCCCGCCGCAGCCAGGCCTCCTCCGCGCTGCCGCGCGCGACCGGCGGCCCCTTCGGCTCGGGCGGATCGGTGCGGCTCTCGTCTCCCGTGGACTGCCACGCGGAGGCGAAGGCCTTGGTGAGCCACACCGCCACGCCGGCGACGGCCGCCCCCGCCGGATGGACGTCGACCGCCCAGGCCGCGCCCGCGGCCGTGGCGCCCAGGAGCAGCGCCCAGGGGTCGCGCAGTTCCTCGGTGAAGCGGGACAAGGGGGCTCCCGTTCGGAAGTGGGGATCGGTCAGAAGTTGGAGATGACGGCGGTGAACACCTGGTCGATGCTCACGGGCTTGCGGGAATCGTAGGCCGCCGCGTCGGTGCTCTGCGAGATGCGCCGCAGCACGTCGAGATCGGCGTCGGCGCCGTACGCGATGGTGAACATGCGCACCGTGTCCTGCCCGGTCTCCTGACGCAGCTGCGGCAGCAGGTCGTCGAGGGAGATCGAGTTGTTGTCCTCGTTCTTGCCGTCGGTCAGGAACACGACCGCGTTGATGGCGTCGCCGCTCTGGTGCCGCAGCACCTCCTGGTACGACGCGAGGGCGGTGTCGTACAGGCCGGTGCCGCCGTTGGGGATCAGGCCCTGGATGCGGCTCTTGAGGCGCGACTGGTTGTTTTTGCCCATGGGCACGAGCTCGCGGTAGTCCTTCTCGCCGTCCTGCTTGAGGGAGAACATCCACAGGCCGACCCGGTCGTTCGGGCCGAACTGCGGCAGCGCGTTGACCGCGGCCTGCTTGGCGAGGTCGAGCTTGGTCTTGCCGGTGCCGGCGACGTCGGCGCCCATCGAGCCGGAGACGTCCATCACCATCAGCACGTTGGCGGGCTTGCGCAGCTCGGCCCAGCTCCGCAGCATCCGGTCGAGCACCTGCGGGGTCGGCGTGCTCAGCGTGGTCGCCGGCTGCTTGGGGTCGAGGCCGTCGGCGGTCGTGATGTGGCCGGTCGGCTTGCCGTCGAACGACCGGAACGCGTACTTCGCGAACTCCTTCTGCTGGTCGGACTCCCGCAGGTACTTCAGGAAGTCGGCCGCCGCGGCCTTCTTCGCCGCGTCCGCCCAGGACAGCACGGCGTACGGATGGTCGGAGAAGAGCGTGCCCTCCTTGGGATAGATCGCCACCAGCGGGACCTTCGGCTTCGCGTGGTCGCCGAGCGTCTTCGGGTCGCCGGTCGGGTTGCCCTGGTTGTAGTCCCAGACCGACTTCTCCTCCACGGTCACCGCGGAGATGTAGGACATCGCGGTTCCCGCGTCGTCGGCGCGCTGGAGGTTCGTCAGGAAGGTCAGCGTGGTGTCGCCGTAGTGCACGATGGACCGCTCGACGCCCTTGACGAAGTCACGGGCCTTCGCCGCGGTGACGTCGCGCTCCGTGAGGTCGCCCGACAGCCCGGTGGCGGCGAAGTAGGCCCCGACCGTCGCGTTGAGGCCCGAGGTGGAGAAGTTCGGGTTCGTCTTGCCGAGGCGGAACCGGCCCCACTCGGGATGGTCGTACTTCGCCCAGCCCTTCGGGTCGTTCGCGAGGGCGAGGACGTCCGACCAGCCGATCTTCTTCGACGGCCAGCCGAGCGCCTGCGCCATCGGCTTGGGCATCGCGATGACCAGCGGAGACTTGGCGATCGTGGGGTTGTCGGCGGAGGCCGGCGACTTCTGGTCGCCGCCCTCGACGCGGTGCCGCAGGAGGGCGACCCACCCGGCGGACGCGGGCGTCCACACGTCCGGCTTCGGCCCGTCCTGGCGCGCGTTCCAGCCGCGCGCCAGCGCCTGCATCGCGTCACCGGACGCCTTGGAGCTCACGACGACGTCCACGCATCGGCCGTCCACCTCGTGGCCGTTGTACCCCTTGGCCATCTCGCGCAGCAGTTCGGCCTTGTCGCTGGAGGCGGAGATGGTCAAAGTGATCCCGTCGTCCCCGCAGGCGCGCCCGGCCGAGTCACCGCCCGCGTCGCCGCGGAAGGCTTTCCCGACGTCGGGCATCCCGCCGAACACCGTCTTCAGGCCGACGATGAGCGCTCCCGCCACGATGACCGCGACGATGAACGGGGCCACGCTGCGGCGGCGCTTCTGCTGGGGTGGGGGATACACGGATCTCCTCCATATCAACGGGATACCGGTATTAATCCCGACGAACGGCGGATCACCTTAGTTGCCGATCATCTCGCCCAGCTAACACCGCAGTCATGTTCCCGTTGTGAATCGTCCCGAACTGTAACTTTCAGCTGCACGCTCCGGCCGGTGAGGCCTCCTGTCAGGCAGTTCGCGGGACACGGTCGCGGTGTCGAAGCGCTTCGTTGACCCGTCCCGTCCTCGTGGTTACGTTCACGCCACCACCACCCGTATGTAAACCGCATCCACGTAGCCGAACGAGGTCGCCGCCTGAGCTCCGCGCACCTCACCTCGGCGCTGCCTGCTTGAACGCCGGTCGGCCGGACCGGTCTCCTCATCATCCTTGTGTCGGAAGGGGACAAGAAGATGTCCGTACGCAGACATCACGCGGCGTTACTTGGAGCGGTCACCGCGGTGGCCGCGGCCGCCGCCGGGCTCGTCGGGGTGACCTCCTCGGCGGCGAACGCCGCCTCGGGCTGCCGGGTCGACTACGCGGTCGCCTCGCAGTGGGAAGGCGGGTTCGTCGCGAACATCGCGATCACCAACCTCGGCGACCCGCTGTCCAACTGGACCCTCGGCTGGTCTTTCGGGGCCGGCCAGACAGTCAGCAGCGGCTGGGGCGCCACGTTCGCGCAGAGCGGCTCCGGGGTCACCGCGACGAACCTCTCCTACAACGGATCGATCGGCACCGGTGGCAGCACCTCGATCGGCTTCCAGGGGACCTCGGGCTCGTCCAACCCCGTACCCACCGCGTTCACCCTCAACGGAGTGTCCTGCACCGGCGGGGTCACCGGATCGCCGTCCGGTCAGCCCTCCCCGTCGCGTACCCCGTCGCCCAGCCCATCGCCCAGCCCATCGCCCAGTCCGTCCCAGACCCCGGGCGGCAACACCACCGGCCTGGTCGGCTGGGCCACCCAGAACGGCGGAACCACCGGCGGCGGTAACGCGGGCACGGTCACGGTCAGCAGTGCCTCGGCCCTGACGAGCGCGATCCAGGGGACCACCGCCTCCGTGGTCCGGGTGTCCGGCACGATCTCGTGCTCGGGCATGCTCAAGGTGGGGTCGAACAAGACGATCGTCGGCGCCTCCGGGGCCACGATCGTCGGCTGCGGCCTGAACGTGTCGCAGGCCAAGAACGTGATCATCCGGAACCTGATCTTCCGGGACTGGGACGACGACGCGATCAACGTGCAGTACTCGACCAACGTGTGGATCGACCACAACACGCTGTCACACGGCTACGACGGCGCCATCGACGTCAAGCGGGCCAGCGACTTCGTGACCGTGTCGTGGAACCGCCTCTTCAACCACGACAAGACGATGCTGCTCGGCCACAGCGACGACAACGGCGCGGAGGACCGCGGGCACCTTCGGGTGACCTACCACCACAACTGGTTCGACGGGACCACCCAGCGGCATCCGCGCGTGCGTTTCGGCAACCCGGTGCACGTCTTCAACAACTACTACAACCGCAACAGCGGGTACGGCGTCGCCTCCACCGTGGAGGCGGGTGTGCTGGTCGAGGGCAACTACTTCGAGAACGTGCAGGATCCCTACCACCGCGGTGAGGGGTCGTCGGCCCCGGGAAACCTCGTGGCGCGCAACAACTACCTGGTCGGCTCGGGAAGCGGGGACGCCGGCGGCAGCGTGGCCTCCATCCCCTACTCCTACTCCCTCGACACCCCGTCGAGCGTCAAGTCCGTCGTCACGGCCGGCGCCGGCGCGCGCTGAGCCCTTCACCCACCGGCCGCCGTCGTGTCCACGACGGCGGCCGGCGGTCGTTTCGGGGGTGCGCCCGCCGGGAGCGTCACACGTGTGTTTCATGAAAATTTCACCGAGATGGCCGCGGCACTTCGGCTCTCACCTGGTCGGACCCGCGGGCGGCCGGAGCGGACGGTGAAATGCCCGGTGCAATGGATTGACCCGTATCCACACGCTCCGTAGCTTGAAGCCAGTTCCGATTCATGAATGCAGTTCACATTCATGAATTCCCTCAGCGGGACCGGGGATGGCGGCCGCCATTCGCCTCGGTCAGGGGTCCTGCACGACCTGCGAGGAGCTCGGCCTTGAGAAGGAGCACCAGAACCGGAGCCGGGGTGATCGGCGCCGTGGCGGGGGTCGTCGCCCTGGTCGGCGGCGTCTTCACCGGCGTCTCCACTGCTGCGTCCACCACCGGCGCGCCCACCAGCGGCGCCTACCGGATCGTCAACGGCGCCAGCGGCCTGTGCCTGACCGTCCCCGGCGCCAGCGGCTCCGACGGCGTACAACTCACCGTCTCCGCCTGCAACGGCGCGAGCAACCAGACCTGGACCCTCGCCGCCCAGGGCAGCGGCGTCCGCCTCACCGCCGGCAACAGCGGCAAATGCGCCGGCGTCACCGGCGCCTCCACCTCCGCCGGCAAAGCCGTCCAACAGGAGACCTGCACCGGCGCCACCTCCCAGACCTGGGAACTCACCACCTCCGGAGCCAACTACCAGGTCGTCAACGCAAACAGCGACAAGTGCCTGAACACCAAGGACAACAGCACCTCCTCCGGCGCCCTCGTCCAGCAGAACTCCTGCGACTCCGTCGCCACCAAACAGTGGACCCTCCAGCCCGCCGGCTCCACCGGCACGCCCACCAGCACCCCGACGTCCACCCCCACGAGCAACCCGACGCCGCCGTCCGGCTGGCCGAGCCCGAACGGATCGCAGGCGGTCACCAGCACGATCAGCGTCTCCGGCACGGTGGACGGCAACCTGAGGCGCTACTACGCGAGCAGCGCCATGGGTGACGGCGGGCAGAGCGAGAGCCAGAAGCCGATCTTCGAGCTGGCCAACGGCGCGACGCTCAAGAACGTGATCATCGGGTCTCCCGGCGCCGACGGCATCCACTGCCTGGGTAGCTGCACCCTGCAGAACGTCTGGTGGGAGGACGTCGGCGAGGACGCCGCGACCCTGCTGGGCAGCTCGTCGTCGCAGGTCATGACCATCGACGGCGGCGGCGCCAGGAGCGCCTCCGACAAGGTGTTCCAGCACAACGGGCCGGGCACCATGGTCATCAGGAACTTCCAGGTGGACAACTTCGGCAAGCTCTACCGGGCCTGCGGCAACTGCACGAACTCCTACCAGCGGCACGTGCAGATGTCGAACATCGTGGCGACCTACCCCGGAAAGGCGCTCGCGGGCATCAACACCAACTGGGGTGACACCGCGCGCTTCTCGAACATCACGATCAAGAACGACCCGAACCACAAGATGATCGTCTGCCTGAAATACAAGGGCGTGCCCAAGGGCAGCGAGCCCACGGAGATCGGCAGCGGCGCCGACGGGACGAACTGCCTCTACAGCGCCTCCGACATCCACTACCAGTAGGACGTCCGCGCACGTGTGAGGAACACGTGTGAGCAGACGGAAGGCCCGGCGGCCCCCCTCCAGCCGCCGGGCCCCCCGTCCGTGGTCGGTCAGGAAGCGCCGTGATCAGGAAGCACCGTGGTCAGGAAGCACCGTGCCAGCCGCCGTAGTCGGCGAGGAAGAGGGCCTCGGTGGTGATGGTCCGCCGCAGTTCCTCCAGCACCACCCGCTCGTTCGGGGCGTGGATGGAGGCGCCGTCGTCCTCCGCGCCGTACAGCAGGATCTCGGCCTTGGGGAACTGCCGGGCGAGGGCCGCGACCAGCGGGATCGACCCGCCCTGGCCGACCTGCCGCGGCGGGCGGCCGAACGCCCGCTCCAGCGCCCGCTCGGCGGCGTTCATGGCCGGGCCGCCCGGTTCGATCTGGAATCCGGAGCCGATGACGAAATCGCCGAAGGAGACCTTGACCCCCCAGGGCGCGACCTTCTCCAGGAAGGCCGTCACGTCGTCCAGCGCCTGCTGGGCGCTCCCGCTCGCCGGGATGCGGAGCGTGACGCGGGCCCGGGCGACGGCCTGAACCGCGTTGATCGCGCCGCTCACCGTCGGCACGTCCAGCCCGGTCACCGTGATCGCGTACGACGCCCACAGGCGGTCGGCGAGTGAGCCGTCACCGACGAGCGAGACGCCGTCGAGCACGCCGGCCAGGGCGCGGAACTCCTCCTCCGGCAGTGTCTCGCCGGGGAAGGCGCCGGACTCCAGGCCCGGCACGCGTACGACGCCGTTGTCGTCGTGCATGGCGCTCAGCATGCGCATGAGCGCGGCCAGCGCGTCGGGGGCGGCGCCGCCGAAGGCGCCGCTGTGCAGGGCCTCGGCGAGCGTGCGCACCTCGATCGTGAACGCGGCCATGCCTCGCAGCGAGGTCGTGAGGGCGGGCTCGCCCACCTCGGGGTTGCCGACGTCGGCGATGACCATGGCGTCCGCGCGCAGCAGTTCGGGGTTGGTCGCGACGAAGGCCTCCAGGCGCTCCCCGGCGTACTCCTCCTGGCCCTCCACGATGACCTTCACGCCGACCGGGAACCGGCCGCCGAAGGCGCGCAGCGCGGCGACGTGCGTGATGACGCCGCTCTTGTCGTCGGCGACGCCGCGGCCGTACATCGCTCCGTCGATGATCGTGGGCTCGAACGGCGGGGTGCGCCACAGCGCGAGGTCGCCCGAGGGCTGCACGTCGTAGTGGGCGTAGAGCAGCACGGTCGGAGCGCCGTCGGGGGCGGGCGCCTCGGCGAACACGGCGGGGAAGCTGCCCTCGACCGGAATCTGCCTGACGTGGGGGAGACCGGCCGCGCGCAGCAGGCGCTCCACGAGCGCCGCGGCCTCCAGGACCGGGGCCTCGGCGTGGCCGGGAAACGCGACGGACGGGATGGCGGCCAGGCGCTTGAGGTCCTCGACCGTCTGCGGCATGCCCGCGTCGACGGCGCGCTCGATCTCCTCAGGTGTCACGGCGTTCTCCCGATGTGCGTGGTTTCGGTCGTTACGGCCGACCGATGGACCCCATTTGACCACACGGCCTGCCGGCCCTCCGCCGACGTCCCGACGGCCCCAATCTACCTTGACGGATTTCGTTGCCGTTACAACACGATGTCGCGGAATCCGAACTTCTTGCATAGTGAAGCCACGTAATCACTTGGCAAAACGCGGATGTGGCGTGCACACTGTGGACAGCAAGGATCACCTCAGGGAAGGTTGCGATGACGCGCCCCGACGTTCTCAAGGCCGCACAGGACAATCTGTGGATGCACTTCACGCGCCACTCCTCCTACGAGGGAGGGGAGGTGCCCATGATCGTGCGGGGCGAGGGGGCCTACGTCTACGACATCCACGGCAAGCGCTACCTCGACGGCCTGGCCGGGCTGTTCGTGGTCCAGGTCGGGCACGGCCGCGCCGAGCTCGCCGAGGCCGCCGCGAAGCAGGCCAAGGAGCTGGCGTTCTTCCCGCTGTGGTCGTACGCGCATCCCCAGGCCGCCGAGCTCGCCGCCCGGCTGGCCGAGCTCACCCCCGGCGACCTCAACCGCGTCTTCTTCACCACCGGCGGCGGCGAGGCCGTCGAGTCGGCCTGGAAGCTGGCCAAGCAGTACTTCAAGATCAAGGGAAAGCCGCTGAAGACCAAGGTCGTCAGCCGGTCCATCGCCTACCACGGCACCCCGCAGGGCGCGTTGTCGATCACCGGCATCCCGGCGCTCAAGCAGATCTTCGAGCCGCTGGTCCCCGGCGCGATCAAGGCCCCCAACACGAACCTCTACCGCGCCGACGAGATCTCCGGCTTCCCTGGCCTGGACAAGGACCCCGAGGCGTTCGGCCGCTGGGCCGCCGACCAGATCGGCAAGGCCATCGAGATGGAGGGCCCGGACACCGTGGCCGCCGTCTTCGTCGAGCCGGTGCAGAACGCCGGCGGCTGCTTCCCGCCGCCCCCCGGATACTTCCAGCGCCTGCGGGAGATCTGCGACACTCATGACGTGCTGCTCGTCTCGGACGAGGTCATCTGCGCCTTCGGCCGGCTGGGCACGATGTTCGGCGGCCAGAAGTTCGACTACGTGCCGGACATCATCACCTGCGCCAAGGGTCTGACCAGCGGTTACTCGCCCATCGGGGCGATGATCGTCTCGGAGCGGCTGTTCGAGCCCTTCAAGCACGGCAACGAGACCTTCGCGCACGGCTACACCTTCGGCGGTCACCCGGTGTCGGCCGCCGTCGCCCTGGCCAACCTCGACATCTTCGAGCGGGACGGCCTGCTCGATCACGTCACGGCCAACGAGCCGGTCTTCAGGGCCACTCTCGACCGGCTGCGGGACCTGCCGATCGTCGGCGACGTCCGCGGCTCCGGCTTCTTCTACGGGATCGAGCTGGTCAAGGACAAGTCCACCAAGCAGACCTTCAACGTCGAGGAGTCGGAGCGCCTGCTGCGCGGCTTCCTCTCGAAGGCGCTCTTCGACGCCGGTTTGTACTGCCGGGCGGACGACCGTGGGGACCCGGTCGTGCAGCTCGCCCCGCCGCTGATCTGCGGCCCCAAGGAGTTCGACGAGATCGAGTCGATCCTCCGTTCGGTGCTCACCGAGGCGTGGGCCCGCCTTTAGACCATCAAGCTCGTACGGCCGGGTAGGGGGCGACCGTGACGAGTGACCGCCCGAAAGGACATATCCCATGAAGATCGGCGTGCCCGCCGAGGTCAAGAACCACGAATACCGCGTCGCCGCCACCCCGGCCGGCGTCCACGAGCTCGTCCGTCACGGACACGAGGTCAGCGTCCAGCGCGGCGCCGGTCTCGGGTCCCACATCACCGACGAGGAGTACCTGTCGGTCGGCGCCAAGCTCGTCGAGAGCGCCGACGAGGTGTGGGCCGAGTCCGAGATGATCCTCAAGGTCAAGGAGCCGATCGAGGAGGAGTACCACCGGCTCCGCGCGGACCAGATCCTGTTCACCTACCTGCACCTGGCCGCCTCCCGGCCCTGCACCGACGCGCTGCTCGCGGCCGGCACCACCGCCGTCGCGTACGAGACGGTCCAGGCGGGCCACGCGCTGCCGCTGCTGGCCCCGATGTCGGAGGTCGCCGGACGGCTCGCCCCGCAGGTCGGCGCGTACAACCTGATGCGCTTCAACGGCGGGCGCGGCGTGCTCCCCGGCGGCGTGCCCGGCGTGGCCCCGGCCAAGGTCGTCGTGATCGGCGGCGGAGTCTCGGGCCTCAACGCGGCGCAGATCGCCGTCGGCATGGGCGCGGACGTGACGATCCTCGACATCAACATCGACCGCCTCCGCTTCATCGACGCCATCTACCAGGGCCGGCTGAAGACGCTGGTCTCCACGCAGTACGCCGTCGAGCGGGCCGTGCTGGAGGCCGACCTGGTCATCGGCGCGGTGCTCATCCCGGGCGCGAAGGCCCCGACGCTCGTGTCCAACGAGCTCGTCTCCCGCATGAAGCCGGGCTCCGTGCTCGTCGACATCGCGATCGACCAGGGCGGATGCTTCGAGGACTCCCGGCCGACCACCCACGACGACCCGACGTTCCGCGTGCACGACTCGGTCTTCTACTGCGTCGCGAACATGCCGGGCTCGGTGGCCAACACCTCCACCTTCGCGCTGACCAACGCGACCCTGCCCTATGTCGTCAAGCTCGCCGACAAGGGCTGGCGAGACGCGCTGCGCGCCGACGAGGCGCTCGCGCTGGGTCTCAACACCCACGCCGGGGTGCTGACCAACGAGCCGGTCGCGGTCGCCCACGGCCTGTCGTACACGCCGGTCACGGACGTCATCGCCGCCTGACCGGCGTGCCGTGAGTGTCCTGCGGCGGCCGGCGACAAGACGTCAGCGCAGCCCGAAGTGACTGCGCAGGTCCCGTGCGGTGCCGAGGACGTGCTCGACCTCGGCGGGAGTGGGCCAGGGGGCCGTGCCGGGCCGCAGCAGGGTGGCGCGCACCAGCCCGAGATGCTCGATGGCGGCCAGGTGCAGCCCGGTCGTCCGGGCCAGCAACTCCACCATGCCACCGACCGCGCCGCCGACCATGCCATCAACCGGGCCATCAACCGGGCCATCAACCGGGCCATCAACCGGGCCATCAACCGGGCCTCCGGTCGGGACGTCCGGAAGGCCGCGGCTGAGCGACTCGCGGGCGACCAGATCCCAGGTGCCGAGGATCTCCACCAGTGCGGCGGGTTCGGCCGCGGCGTCGCCGCGCCTGCGAGCGGCCGCCACCGCGAGCTCGGCGCGCGCCGCCTGCTCCGGCTCGGCAGGGCGGGTCCAGTACGGTGGGGGCGGGTCCAGCAGGCAGCCCTCGGTCTCCACACAGCCGCCGGTGAGGGGCAGCACCTTCCGGAGCTCCGCCTGGGCGGCCTGGTGCCCGCGTTCGGCCGCCCGCCGGAACCAGTGACGCGCGCCCTTCAGGTCGTTGTGCTCGGAGACGAGCAGCGACCCGAACCGGTACGCCGCCTCGGGGTCGTCCGCCGCGGACCGCCCGAACCAGTGCGCCGCCGAGAGGCGGTCGTCCAGCCGCAGGCAGACCAGCCCGGCCATCCGGGACGCCTCCTGGCTGCCCGTGTGCGCGGCCCGCTCGAAGCAGGCGAGCGCCGTACGCAGGTCGCCGCGTCTGAGCGCGAGGTCGCCCAGCCGGAAGGCGGCGCCGGGGTGGTCGGCCCGGGCGGCGAGCCGGTAGAACCCCTCCGCGCCCTTCTCGTCGCGGGCCGTGTGCAGGAGCAGGGCCAGGTGATAGGCGGCCTCCGCGTGGCCGCCGCGCGCCGCGTACTCCCACCAGTGCGACGCCTCGGCCTCGTCGCCCGCGGTGTAGCCGAGGAAGCCGAGGTCGTGGGCGGACCGCAGGTCGCCGTCGAGGGCCGCCCTGAAGTGCCAGCGCCGGGCGCCCATGCCGTCGCCCTGGTCCTCGCACAGCAGGGCCAGCCGCCGGGCCGCGTGCCGGGAGCCGTTCTCGGCCGCCCGCTCGAACCACAGCCGCGCCCCGGCCGCGTCGCCGCGCCGCTCCAGCAGTAACGAGGCGAGGTTGGTCGCGGCGTCCGTGTCTCCGGTGGCCGCCGCGGCCTCGAACCAGCCGACGGCCTCATCGGTCGTGCCGTGCATCCGGTGCCAGAGCCCCAGGTTGTAGGCGCTGTCGACGTTGCCCGCCTGAGCCGCCCGCTCCCACCAGTGCCGGGCGCCCAGGCGGTCGTCGCGCTCCGCGCACAGCCGGCCCAGCCGGTGCGCCGCCTCACGGTCGCCGTCACGGGCTCTGCCGAGCAGGTCGGCCTCGTCCGGTTCGAGGGGTCCGGGGATGCGCGAGACCGGTATCCCGATCCACGCGGTCGTCTCCGCTGCTCCCACTAGTGTCATGCCAGACAGGGTGACACGTAACCGGGACGTCACGGAGCGTTATCGGGAAGACGTTGACGTCAAGGGACGCTCGAACTCGATGAAGCCCACGTACATCCCCATTCCGCAGGCGTAGCGGAGCCGTCCCTCCGGCCGGGCCGGCAGGCGCACCGTACGCGTGCCCGTCACAGGGAGCACGACGTCGCGGCCGTCGACGGCGACGGCGCGGGTGCAGCCGTGGTCGCCGGAGGTCCTGAAGACGATCTCGACGGGCCGTCCGGCCGTCGCGACGGCGATGCCGGGCCGGAAACCCCGGTCGGTGGCCCAGATCGTGAGCCGCTGGACCCCGTCCGCGCCGACGGACGCGCGGGCGGCCGCGGCGGCCGGGGAGCCGAACTCCGGCAGCCAGCCGCCGAGCCGCAGGCCCGACCCGGCGGTGAACAGCCCGGCGGCCAGGGCCGCGACGCCGCCGAGGACGGCGAGCCGGGTGGTGGCGAGCCCGCGCAGCAGCAGTCCGAGCGCGGCGAGGGCCGGAGCGGTGCCGAGGGCGAGCCCGGCGAGCACGGCGGCGCCGCCCGGCGCCGATCCCGCCGAGACGGCTACGACCTCCAGGCTCACCGTGACCCCGCAGGGCATCAGGATCGTGGCCAGGCCGAGCCCGGCCGCACGCGCCGTCCCCCGTCGCACCGTCCCCCGTCGCACTGCCCCCCGCCGCCCTGTCTCCCTTCGCGCCGTTCCCCGCCGGGCCGTGCTTGCCGGCGGCGTGCTCGTCCGCGCGCTGAGTTTCCGCGCGCCGTCTCCTTGTGCGCCGTCTCCTTGTGCGCAGTCTCTTTGTGCGGTGTCTCTTTGTGCGGTGTCTTTCCGCGCCGTGTCCTGCGCGTCTTCGTGCCTGTCCGCGTGCCCGCAGCCGAGGTGGGCGGGCGGTGTGTCTCGCTCGGCGGCGCATCCGGCCCGGCCGCGCCGGGCGAGCATTCGTACGGCGAGGGCGGCCACCGCGATCCCGGCGGCGACCAGGAGGGCCGCCCGGGTGTGCGGGCCGAGCCGTACGGCCGAGCCGGCCAGGCCGAGCAGCGCCCCCAAAGCGGTGTGGGCGGCGAGCCGCCCGGTCAGGAATGCGGCCACCGCGGGCAGCGCGTCTCGCACGTCCCGGGCGGTGTGGGTGGCGCGGGTGGCAGGGCCGGCGCGGGCGGTAGGGCCGGCTCCGGCGGCGCCCATGGATCGAGGGGAGCCCGGGGAGCCCGGAGAGCAGGGGGAGGTGGGAGAGCAGGCGGCGTCGGGGGATGTGGGAGAGCCCGGGGAGCCCGGAGAGAGGGGAGGGCGGGGGGAGCCGGGGGAGACGAGGCCGATGAGGAGACCGCCCTGGACCGCGGCGCACGACGCCGTGCCCGCGGCGAGACCGGCGACGAGGCCCCCGGCGAACAGGGCGGCCGGGTTCATGGTCAGCCGGTGAGCGCCAGGTCGTCCAGCACGCCGGTCTTCGCGGCCTCGACGAGCGAGCCGAGCTGGTCGAGACTCATCTCCACCCTCTGGCCGAAGTCGTCGGTGATCACGACACGGCGCTCCACCGGAGCGGACACGTCCACGAACAGCTCGGGACAGCCGCAGCTGCAGTTGCCACAGAATCGGGCGATGGACTTCACGTGTCCTCCTCGTACGGCGGGGCCTTTGCTCGCAACGTAATGTGATCGATCGGACTCGGCCAGTAACATTTCGCTGACCCCGCAGCGACAGGGGCGAGACAGCAGCGCCACCGCAGGGCCGGACGGGCGAGCCCGGCGGTCAGGCCGTGCGGGCGCGGCGGTGGGCGTCGCCGAGGTAGTCGTCGAGCGCGACGCGGGTGGCGCGGAGGGCGGCGTCCGAGGCGTCGAAGGTGCGCTGGGCGACGCCGACGAAGAGGCAGTCGACGATGAGCAGCTGGCTGATCCTGCTGGCGAGCGCGCCCGGGCGGAACGCCGACTCGCGCCCGGCCGAGATCAGGACGTGGCCGGCGAGCCCGGCCAGAGACGACCGAGGGTTATTGGTGATCGCCACCACGGTCGCGCCGGCCCTGCGGGCGGCGCGCACCGGTCCCAGCACGTCAGGGGTCTCGCCGGTGCAGCTCACCCCGACGGCGACGTCGCCCTCGCGCAGCAGCGCGGCGCTGGTGAGCGCGAGATGCGCGTCGGTGAAGTGGTTGCCGGGCAGCCCTATGCGCAGCAGCTTCTGCACCATGTCCGCGGCGACGAGGCCGGAGGCGCCGACCCCGTAGACGTCCACGCGGCGGGCGGCGGCGACGGCGTCCACCACCGCGGCGAGGTCGTCGGGGTCGAGTTGGGCCGCCGTGTCGGCGAGCGCCTGCGACTCGGCCCGTGTGACCTTCGCGATCACATCGGTCAGCGGGTCGTCCGGGGCGAGGTCACCGGGGACGAGCCGTTCGGGGGTGTCCCTGGCCACGGCCGCCGCCAGGGCGAACCGCAGCTGGGAGTAGCCGGCGAAGCCGAGCGATCGCGCGGTCCGCACGATCGTCGCCTCGCTGATCCCCGAGATCGCGCTGACCTCCGTGATCGTGCTGCGGGCCACCGAGGCGGGGTCGTCGAGGATGAGACGTGCGATGGTCTGGGCGGCGGGGGTGAGCGAGGGCAGCACCGCACGCACCGTCGCGATCGGATTGACCGGCGTGGCGCCCTCGTTCTCGTTCGTCACGTCAGAGCCTCTCCTGTGCGCGATCAGCGTGGAACCCGCAGCCACCTACCCAGGCGTGACAACGGGCACCGGAAGCCCACATTTCGAGACAAGTCCGCCGTGACCGGCACGGGTGACGCGTCCGTGTGAAGACCTCCTGGGGCAGATTACACGCCCATGACGCTTTCTTTTATCGGGGCTGGTCCGCGGGGAAGTTTCCGCCATGCCCAGGCCGGTACGGACGTGCTGGAGGTGGGCAGGTGCGTGTGCTCGGGCTGATCTCCGGGACCTCCCACGACGGGATCGACGCCGCGCTCGTCGACTGGGTTCCGACCGGCGACGTGCTCGCCGGGGCTGCCGGCTGGGCCGTCGAGGGGGCCGTCGATTGGGCCGTCGATTGGGCCGTCGAGGGGGTCGTGGAGCACACCGGCACGACGCCGTACGCGCCGGAGTTGCGGGCCGCGATCCTGGCCGCGCTGCCGCCGAACCCCACGGACATGGGCGCGGTCTGCCGGCTCGACACGCTGGTGGGCCGGGCGTTCGCCGAGGCGGCGGCGGGCTGCCCGCCGGCCGACCTCGTCTGCTCGCACGGGCAGACGCTGTACCACTGGGTGGAGGACGGCCGGGTGCGCGGCACGTTGCAACTCGGCGAGGCAGCCTGGATCGCCGAACGGCTCGGCGTGCCGGTCGTGTCGAACCTGCGGGCCCGTGACGTGGCCGTGGGCGGGCAGGGCGCCCCGCTCGTGTCGGCCTTCGACCTGCCGCTGCTTGCCGGGCTGATCGAACCACCTGAGCCACCTGGACCACCCGAGCCACCTGGACCACCCGAGCCACCCGGACCGGCCGGACCACCCGGACCAGCGGGACCAGCGGGACCGGCCGGACTCCCCGGACCGGCGAGACCACCCGGGCCGGCGGAGCCAGGGGGACCAGGCGACGCGGGCGAATGGTCCGGACCGGTGGGGCGGCCCGGCGCGCTGAACCTCGGCGGCATCGCCAACCTCACCGTGCCGGCCGACGTGAGCCGGCACGACCACTCTGCGAGCCGCGCCGGGAGCCACACCATGCGCCTGGACGCGGACCGCGCCGAGAACGATACCGAGGGCCACGCCGTGAGCCTGGACGCGGACCGCGCCAAGGACCGCGTCATGAGCCACACCGTGAGCCGCGCCGAGGATCACGCCGTCAGCCGCACCGGGGGCGCGGTGCCGCTCGCCTATGACACGGGACCGGCCTCGGCGCTCATGGACGCGGCCGTGCTCGCCGCCACCGGCAGGCCGTACGACGAGGACGGCCGGCTGGCGGCGGCGGGGCGGGTCCACGAGGGGCTGCTGACCGAGTTGCTCGCCGAGCCCTACTACCGTCGCCCGCCGCCCAAGACGACGGGCAAGGAGCTGTTCCACGCGGGCTACCTCGACCGGGTGGCCGGGCCGTACGGGCTCGGCCTGCCCGACCTGGTGGCGACGCTGGCCGCGCTCACCGCCGAGACCGTCGCGGCGGAGATCCGGCGGCACCGGCTCGGCACGGTGGTGGTCTCCGGCGGCGGGCTGCGCAACCCGGTCCTGATGCGGGAGCTGCGCGAGCGGTCCGGCGGCGTGCGGATGCTGCCGAGCGATCACCTCGGCGTGCCGCCGGACGCCAAGGAGGCCGTCGCGTTCTCCTATCTCGGCTGGCTCACCGCGCACGGCCTGCCGGGCACCGTGCCCGCGTGCACGGGCGCGTCGGGGCCGCGGGTGCTGGGCTCACTCACCCCCGGCCGCGGCCCTCTCCGCCTGCCCACCCCGCTCGCCGCGCCGCCCCGGGTCATCCGCATGAGGGCGGCCGGGGGCCGTCCCGCACGCTGAGGACGTCCCGGCGCGGCCTCGCTCAGCGTGCGGCGCGCAGCGCCGCGATGAACCACTCGAACGCCGGCACCGAGGGCGGGAACGGCGGCCGGTCGTTGAGCACGCCGAGCAGCTGCCAGTAACGCTCCACCCGGCGGTCGGTGAACCGCTCCAGCGAGTCCGCGAGCCGCGCGCGCTCGTCGGCGGGCACGCCGGGGCCGACCAGCCGGTCCACGATCTGCCCGCCCTCCGCCGACTCGGGGCTGATCCCCTGCTCCAGGGCTCGCCCGGCCTCCGTCAGGACCGCCTGCGGGTCGTGCGGCACCGGCGGCGGCTCGGCCTGGCCGGTCGCCATCTGGCGCACCCGCTCGCGGAAGCCGGGGTCGGCGACCAGCCCGGCGAGCTCGATCCAGGCCTCCACCTGCTCGACCGTGGGCTCGTCCGGCAGCTCGTCGGGCAGCCCGCGCATCGACTGCGCGATCCCCGCGCCGGGCGCGGCGGGGTCGGTGCCGGCGAACGTCTCGTCGACGAACTCGTCGATGATCCGCCGCCGCTCTCGCGCGGACAGCTGGGACAGTTCGTGCATCAGTCTCATCTCCTCAGCGGTGCAGTGACCTTCCGCGACCGACCGCATGACGGCGCGCCGGGCCTGGAGGACGCGGATCTCCGCGTCGAGCACGGCGACGTGCGTCCGCGCCACCTCCGTCAGGCCCGTCCGCCTGCTCACGACCCGCTCCACGGTGGGCAGGTCGAGCCCGAGGTCGCGCAGCGTACGCACCAGGTGCAGCCGGGCCACGGCCTCCGTGTCGTAGAGCCGGTAGCCGCCCGCCGACCGGCCCGCCGCCGGGAGCACCCCGGCGTCGGACCAGAACCGGATCGTGCGCACCGGCACGCCGGTCAGACGTGCCAGTTCTCCGATCGTGAGCGGGCTCGGCTCGCTGCGGTCGTTCACATCCACAGCGTGGACCCTCCAGCTGGTGGAGACTCAAGCCCTTTCACGCAAGCCAGCCGGGCTTCACCAGACCCGACTCGTACGCGATGACGACGAGCTGTGCGCGGTCGCGGGCGCGCAGTTTGGTCATCATGCGGCTGACGTGCGTCTTCGCCGTCGCGGGCGACATGAAGAGACGGGCGGCGATCTCGTCGTTCGTCATGCCGGCGCCCACGAGGGCGAGCACCTCCCGCTCCCGCTCGGTCAGCGGGGTGAGGCCGGTGGTGACGCCCGGTTCCTTGGCCCGGGCGGCGTACTCGGCGATGAGGCGGCGCGTCACGCCGGGGGACAGCAGCGCGTCGCCGCCGGCCACCACCCTGACCGCCTGGATGAGCTCGGCCGGCTCGGTGTCCTTGACCAGGAAGCCGCTCGCCCCGCCGCGCAGCGCCTCGAAGACGTACTCGTCCAGTTCGAAGGTGGTGAGCATGATGATCTTCACGTCGGCGAGACCGGGGTCGCCGGCGATGCGGCGGGTGGCGGTCAGGCCGTCGGTGCCGGGCATCCTGATGTCCATCAGCACCACGTCGGGGCGTAGGTCCCGGGTGAGCAGGACGGCCTGCTCGCCGTCGCCCGCCTCGCCCACGACGGTCATGCCCTCCTGCGCGTCGAGCAGGGCCCGGAAGCCGGCCCGCACCAGGGCCTGGTCGTCGGCGAGCAGCACGTGGATCACTTCGGCTCCTTCGATTCGGCGAACGGGGGCAGGGGCAGGGGGAGGCGGGCCGCCACGCGGAAGCCGCCGCCCGGCCGGGGACCGGCCGAGAGCGATCCGCCGAGCGCCGCCGCGCGCTCGCGCATGCCGGGGACGCCGTTGCCGCCTCCCAGCCCCGCCACCGCGCGCGCCGCCCCCGCGCCGTCGTCCTCGATCACCAGGCCCAGCTCCTCGGGGGCGTACGCGACACTGATCGTCACGCGGGAGCCCGGCGCGTGCCGGGAGACGTTGGTGAGCGACTCCTGGACGATCCGGTATCCGGCCCGGTCGATGCCGGGGGGCAGCGGGCGCGGCTCCCCGGCGACCTCCACGGTCACGGGCAGGCCGCTGCCCTCGGCGAGGCCGGCGAGGTGGGCCATCCCGGCCGTGGGAGACCGCGGCGCGCCCTCCTTCAGCAGGCTGAGCACCCCGCGCATCTCGGTGAGCACGTCTCTCGACGCCTGCTTGATCGCGGTCAGCGCGGTGCGGGCCTGCTCCGGATGGTCGTCCAGCAGGTGCAGCGCGGTGGACGCCTGCACGTGGATCAGCGAGATGTTGTGGGCGAGCACGTCGTGCAGCTCCTGGGCCATGGTCAGCCGTTCCTCGCTGGCCTGCCGTCTGGCCTCCTCGCGTTCCACCCGCCGGCGTTCGGCCAGGCGCTCGCGGCGCACCCGGTGCCACTCCGCGACGGTCAGCGTGAGCAGCAGGTACGCCGCGACCGCCGTGTGGTGGAAGAGCCCGGCCCGGTGGGGGATGAGCCAGGTGGCGTAGGCGACGACGAACAGGAAGAACACCCCCGACGCCGACCACGCCGCGCGGCGGTGCCCGTTCCCCACCGCGCTGAAGATCACGATGATCGGGCTGAAGAACACCGGCCCGTACGCGTAGTCGAACAGCATGTAGACCGAGGTCGCGGTGAGCGTGACGACCAGCGCGACGACCGGGGCGCGGCGGCGCAGCGCGATGGCGGCCGGCCCGACCAGCAGCAACGCGCCGCCCCACCAGGTCAGCGGCACCCGCCCGAGGTCCGGGTTGCGCAGCTGCCAGAACTGGGCGCCGATCGTCAGGACCACCTGGGCGATCCCGACGACGACCGGCAGAACGGGATCGACGCGGTGATACAAGTCGGAACGGGAGCGCACATCCGCACGCTAGGCCCTTCCCGCCGATGGTCGCATCCGACCGTGGCCGCATGGCCGCGTACGTCCGGGGGAGTAGCCGGGCGGGCGTCCAAAAGTGGACATTCCCGTTTCGATCTGACTCCGGTGAGTCATGCTGTAGTGATCGTTCACGTGGTGGAGGTGCCGCACGCATGAGGAGTGTCGTCGTCACGTCGCTGGGAGTGCTCACGCTGGCGGGCCTGCTCGTCCCGCCCGCCGAGGCGGCTCCGGCCGTACACACGCCACCTCCCAAGGAGGTCAAACGGCCGGTCGCGGAGGGGTACGGCGGGGCGGTGGCCACCGTGGACCTCGACGCCAGCAAGGCCGCGCTCACGGTGCTGCGCCAGGGCGGCAACGCCATGGACGCGGCGGTGGCGGGGGCGGCCGCGCTCGGCGTGACCGAGCCCTACTCGGCCGGTCTCGCAGGTGGCGGCTTCCTCGTCTACTACGACGCGCGCCACCGGAAGGTGACCACGATCGACGGCCGCGAGACCGCCCCCCGGGCGATGACCTCGACGGCCCTGGAGGGCATCCCGTTCGCCGAGGCGGTCAGCAGCGGCCTGTCGGTGGGCGTGCCGGGCAGCGTCGCGCAGTGGGACCTGGCGCTGCGGAAGTACGGCACGATGTCGCTGCGGCAGGCGCTGCGCCCCGCGATCGAGATCGCCGACAGGGGCTTCGTCGTCGACCAGACGTTCCACGACCAGACCCAGCAGAACGCCGACCGGTTCGCCGACTTCACCCCGACCGCGGCGCTCTACCTGCCGGGCGGGCAGCCGCCTCCGGTCGGGTCGGTCTTCCGCAACCCCGACCTCGCGCGCACCTACCGTGAGCTGGGCATCCGCGGCCCCGCCTGGTTGTACGGCGGCGACCTCGGCCGCGAGATCGTCAACACGGTGAAGAAGCCGCCGGTGCGCGCGGGCGCCACCCGGAACGTCCGGTCCGGGCTCATGGAGGTGAGCGACCTCAGGGCCTACCGCGCGCTCGAACGGCCGCCGACGAAGGTCACGTACAAGGGCATGGACGTGTACGGCATGGCGCCGCCGTCCTCGGGCGGATCGACGGTGGGCGAGGCGCTCAACATCCTGGAGGCGGTGCCGAAGATCGGCCTGCACGAGTATCTGGAGGCCTCCCGGCTCGCCTTCGCCGACCGCAACGCCTACGTCGGCGATCCCGCGTACACGCGGGTGCCGCTCGGGGACCTGCTGTCGGACGGGTTCGCCAAGGAGCGGGCCTGCCTGATCGGCCCGCGGGCGATGCCGCACCCCGCCGCGCCCGGATCCCCCGACGGCTCCTACTCCGCCTGTGCGTCTGCCGCCCCGGCGGCCTCGGCGCCGGAGGAGAAGAAGGAGGGCCCGGAGACCACCCACCTCGTGGTGACCGACCGCTGGGGCGACGTGGCGGCCTACAACATCACGATCGAGCAGACCGGCGGCAGCGGGATCGTGGTGCCGGGCCGCGGCATCCTGCTCAACAACGAGCTCACCGACTTCACCTTCGGCCCGGCGCCCGGCGACCCCAACCTGCCCGCTCCCGGCAAGCGCCCGCGCTCGTCCATGGCCCCCACGATCGTGCTCAAGGACGGCAGGCCGCTGCTCGCCGTGGGTTCGCCCGGAGGCGCCACCATCATCACGACCGTGCTGCAGATCCTGGTCAACCGGCTCGACTTCGGCATGTCCCTGCCCGACGCCGTCGCCGCGCCGCGCGCCTCGCAGCGCAACACCGCCGCCACCCAGGCCGAGCCCGCGTTCACCCAGTGGTACGGCGCGGAGCTGACGGCGCTCGGTCACACCCTGACGGACGTCCCCGGACCGCCGGCGGGGGAGATCGGCGCGGCGACCGGCCTGGAGTTCCTCCGCGACGGCAAGGTCCAGGCCGTCGCCGAGCCCGCACGCCGAGGCGGAGGCAGCGCCCTCGTGGTAGGCACACACCGCTGAAACGGAGGACGACCGCGCCCGAGAGGTCCAGGCCCCGATTGCCCGGGCATGGTGAAGCCGCCGACGGGCGCGGTCGTCGGCGGCTGGTACAGGTATGTCAGCGAACCAGGAGGTACGCCACCACGGCGAGGACGACGACGAGCGCCACCCCGATGGCGATCCACATCGGCAGGCGGGACGGCCGCTCCTGGGAGATCTCCGCGTCCTGCTGCTGAGCGAACACCCGGAAAGCCTGCGTGTTTCCGGCCGGGTCGATCTGAGGGTCGGACATGGGCACGACTCTAGCGACAGACGAGGTCCCCTGGCTGCGATTTGTCGGATTTCACGCTCTCTCGCCGCCGGGCCCGGCCGGACGCGCGCCGCCGCCGGTCGCCGGACAACCCCGGCGCGCGTGCGGGACCGCCGCGACCGGCGGATAGCGTGGTAACCATGCTGCGCACCCTCCTGTCTCCCCGGCTGGTGGCCCTGCACCTGCTGGTCATCGGGGTGCTCGTGTCGTTCACGTTCCTCGGCCGCTGGCAGCTCGGCGTCTTCGAGTCGTCGGGCGCGCCCCGGCGGGCCCCCGATCCCGCTCCGGTTGCCGTCACGCACCTGACCCAGGTCGGGCGGTACGTCGCCGTGGACGACGTGGGCCGCAGGGTGACCGCGACGGGCGTCTACGACGCGGCGAACCAGCTTCTGGTGGCCGACCGGGTCGCCGACGTCGCCGCGCCCGGCGGACGGGCCGCCCGGGGAGACGGATTCTGGCTGCTCACCCCGCTGCGGCTCGCGGACGGCACGGTCGTCCCGGTCGTACGCGGCTGGGTCCGCTCGGCCGGGGATCCCGCGACCGCCGTGCCGGAGGGCACGGTCACGGTGACCGGACGGCTGCGGCACGCGGAGCAGACCGGCGACGTGCAGCGCACCGGGCTGCTCCCGCGCGGCCAGGTGGCGACCGTGTCGACGGCGGAGCTGATCAACATGTGGCCGGACGCGCGGGTGCGGGACGGATTCGTCGTCGCCACCACCCAGGAGCCGCCCTCTCGCGCCACGCCCGTGGCCGTGCCCGCCCCCACCATCGGTGGCGGTCTCACCTGGCGGAACCTCGCCTACGCGCTGCAGTGGTGGGTCTTCGCGTTGTTCGCGGTGTACATGTGGTTCCACTTCGTCCGCGACGCCCTGCGCGGACGGCGGCAGGAGCCCTCAGGGCCGGAGTCGAAGGGGCCGGAGTCGGCGGGGCCGGCCGCGCCCGCGGAGGCCTGACGCACTCCCGCTTCGGGCCCTGGAACCGGAACCGGCGGCCGGCATGGATATCGTGTGGTGACCGTTTCCCCAGCAGAGGTGTTGATCGACGTGGAGTCCGCGCTCAACTTCTACCGCGTCATGGCGTACGTCGTCGGCGTCATGCTGCTCGTGCTCTGTGTCGGCATGGTCGTCAAGTACGGCTTCGACAACGGCACGATGGTCGCGGTGGTCGGGCCGATCCACGGCTTCCTCTACATGGTCTACCTGGTGGCCGCGATCAACCTGGGCCTGATCAAGGCGCGCTGGTCGATCGGCTATCTGCTGCTCGTGCTCGTGTCGGGCACGATCCCGTTCCTGTCCTTCGTCCTGGAGCGGAGCGTCACCGAGCGGGTCCGCAGGACGATCGCCGCCACCTCGTGACGGCGTGCGGGATCCCGGCCGCGCGGCCCGTGGGGGCGGCGGCGGCCAGGACCTTCCGGTGCCGGAGCCTCAGCCGCCGATCTGACGGCGCCGGATGCGCTTGAGGCGCGCCCGCTGCGACTCGTCGAGCATGAAGTAACCGACGACCGGGGCGCCCAGCACGCCGAGCGTGATCAGCCAGGCCAGGAGCGTCGGCACCGGCAGGATGAACACCAGCACGGCCACCACCGCCGCGCCCACGTAGTACTTGCCCAGTGGCGACATCGTCAGGCCTTTCGTGTGGATCCCCAAAGGGGGATCGTCCGCGTCGCCTGGACAACGCCCGGGGCGGGCGGCGAGTTCCGCACACGCCGCCGGCGCTCAGCCCTCGCCGGACTCGGACTTGCCCATCGCCTTGCGGATCAGGTCGCGGGCACGATCCATGATCGCCAGCGGGGGGCCCATCAGGATGTTCTCGGCCGGTGAGGTGACCCCCGGATGCGGGTGCGTGGGCGCGACGGCCTCCGCGGCCTTGACCCCCACGGCCATCGCCCTGCGCTGGCCCTCGGACGTGCACGCCTTCAGTTCGGAGAACTCGTAGCGCTCCTCGGCGGCGGCGTGCGCGAACACGGCGGCCCTGAGCCGCTCCAGCTCCTGGGTGAACCCCGGCGCCGTCGCGTCCATCTCGTCGAGACGGCAGAGCAGTTCCTTCGCCTCTTCCTCCTCCTGCAGGCGGTTGTCCACGATCGCGTCCCCGCCGACCAGCTTGCGCCGGGCGTAGGGATGGACGATCTCCTCCTCGGCCGTCTCATGCACGGCCAGCATGCGGGCGAGGCGGCTGAAGGCCTCCTTGCGCTCCTTCCCGCGGCATCTGTCAACCTCGTCGAACAGCTCCCGGATGAGGGCGTGCTGCTGGATCAGGAGATCGATCACGTCGTTCTCCCGCATGGTCTCCGGCCTTGTCTGGCGGTCCATAGCGCCTCCTTCCTGGTCATATGCGGGCTACCCGGAACCTGGACCCGAAACCACGACCGGCGGAATCGGCGCGGACGCCGCCGCAGGTCACGAGTGGCCCGGCCGCCTCGCCGCGGCCGGGCGCCGCCGCCCGGGCGCGTGACGCGCTGCACGGGATCTGCACAGATGCGCACGGCGCTTCTGCACAGGCGGGTCCTACGCTTCCTGCATGGCCTTCCCCCAGCAACGCCGTGTGCTCGTGGTCGAGGACGACCAGACCATCGCGAACGCCGTACGCCTCAGGCTCCTCGCGGAGGGCTTCGACGTGCGGGTGGCGGGCGACGGAGAGGGGGCGCTCGCGGCCTACGCGAAGGCCGAGCCCGACCTGGTGGTCCTCGACCGGTTGCTGCCCGGCCTGGACGGCCTGGAGGTCTGCCGCAGGATGCAGGCCGCCCGCCCGGTGCCGGTGCTCATGCTGACCGCGCTTGGCGAGGAGACCGATGTGCTGGTCGGGCTGGGCGTGGGAGCCGACGACTACATCACCAAGCCGTTCAGCATGCGGGAGCTCGTCGCCAGGATCCACGCGCTGCTGCGGCGGGTGGAGCGGGCCGGCCTGCTGGCCCAGGAGGAGACGGTGATCCGGATCGGTGAGGTCGAGATCAACACGGCCGAGCGCCGCGTTTTCGTGCGCGGCACCGAGGCGCAGCTCACCCGGACCGAGTTCGACCTGCTGCGGCGCCTCGCCGAGCGTCCCGGCCAGGTCTTCGAGCGGGAGCGGCTGCTCTCGGACATCTGGGGCTTCTCCGAGGCCGCCGCGACCCGGACCGTGGACAGCCACATCCGCGCCCTGCGCCGCAAGCTCGGGTCGGAGGTCGTCCGCACCGTCCACGGTGTCGGCTACGCGCTCGTCCGCCCGTGACGCGCGCCGCGAAGGAAAGAGCCACGCGATGAGGCCGCTCGACTTCCTCGGCCGGATCAAGGTCAAGCTCGGGATCGTGATCGTGCTCGCCGTGGTCGCGGCGTTCGTCGTGAACGAGGTGGGCATCAACTCCGGCCTCACCCGCGACCTGAGGATCGCGATCGCCGTCGCCCTCGCGATGGTCATGGTCCAGTTCCTCGCCCGGGGCATGATCCGGCCGCTGCGCGAGATGGCCGCCGCCGCGCAGACGATCGCCAAGGGCCGGTACGGCCTGCGGGTGACGGCGACCTCCCGCGACGAGGTGGGCGAACTGGCCCGCGCCTTCAACGCGATGGCCGCCGATCTCGCGGAGGTCGACCGGCAGCGGCGCGAACTGGTGGCCAACGTCAGCCATGAGCTGCGCACCCCGATCGCCGGTCTGCAGGCGGTGCTGGAGAACGTCGTCGACGGCGTGTCGCCCCCCGACCTCGACACCCTGGGCACGGCCCTCGCCCAGACGCAGCGGCTGGGCCGTCTCGTGGCCCAGCTTCTCGACCTGTCGCGGCTCGACTCGGGGGCGCGCCTGATCGAGCCGGAGAACCTCGACCTCGCGTCGCTGTGCCGTCAGGCGGTCTCGGAGGCGTCGATCGCGCGTGACGACGTGACCGTCGAGAGCGCGGTGCCGCCGGGGACCGTCCTCGCCGCCGACCCGGCCCTGCTCGCGCAGGTGCTGGCCAACCTGCTCGACAACGCCGTACGGCACAGCCCGCCGGGCGGGAGGGTCCGGGTGGAGACGCGGGCCGCCGGGCCGGCCGTGGAGATCAGTGTGATCGACGACGGCCCCGGCATCCCGCCGGGGGAGCGGGCCCGGGTGTTCGAGCGCTTCTCCCGGCTCGACGCCGGGCGGGCCGCCGACGCGGGCGGCGCGGGGCTCGGTCTCGCGATCGCCAAGGAGATCGCCGAGTTGCACGGCGGGACGATCACCGTGGCCGACCCGCCGCCTGAGAGAAACGGTCACGCACCGGCCGAGGGCTGCCGGATGGTCGTCGCGCTGCCACGGCACAGAGACCCGGCGACCGGGGAGGGCCCGGACGCGCCCCTCCACGCCGGTGAGCGAAGGGGAACCATGAACGCCAAGCAGGCCGGCGAGGGCCGTCCCGGAGATCAGCACGAGGCGGCCGGACCCCCGGCCGCGCCTCGGGAGGCCGGGCTTCGGAACGGTGCGCTTGTGGACGGTGCGCTCACCGATGGGGGAGCGGAGCGCGGGGCGGTCGCGGCCGGTCCCGCGGAGCGACACGACGTGGTCCCGGCTGCGCCTGCGGAGGCCGGGGTTCGGGACGGCCTGCTTGTGGACGGCAACGCGGGGCGCGGGGTGAGCACAGCGGGGCACGGGGAGCACGGCGTCGTCTCGGCCGTGCCCGCGTCTCCCGCGTCTCCCGCGTCTCCGGTGCGTCCGGACGGCGACTCGGCCCGGGAGCACGCGATGGACGACGTAAGGGACGGCACGCGGGGTGCGGAGCGCGGGGAGGAACACCGGCAGGGCGTCATGGCGTCGTGGGGAGAGGGGCGCACGGGGCGGGGGCCCGCGAGTCCGCCTGCCGGCTCGGCTGCCGGTCCGCCGGTGACCTGGCCGTACGCCGCGCTCGCCCAAGCCCGGGCGGGGCGGTCGGCACGGGCCGCTCTCGGCGCGGGCCTCGGCATGGTGGGAGGGTTCCTCGCCGGGCTGATCGCGGCGGCCGTCCTCGGGGTGTACGGCGAAGGGCTGCTGGGCGCGGCCGCGATCCTGCTGTTCACCGTGGGCGGCGCGGCCGCGGGCGCCGCTTTCGGCTCGTCCCCGGTCCACCGGTACTCCGGGGCACCGCACGGGACGCAGCAGGGGACGCCGGGTGAGGCGCCGCAGGAGGAGACACCGTGGAGCGAGGCGCCCGCGTACGTGCCGCCGCCGCTGTTCCCCCGGCCGGATCTGCCGGACGCGCCCCGGTGGCTGTTGCCGGCCGCCGCGGCGGCCGGCCTGGTCGCGGCCGTCGCCCTGCCGTACGCGTCGGCCGGGCTCGGTTCCGTGCTGACGGCGGTGGCGCTGGGGGCGGCGGCCTTCCCGGCGGTGCTGCCTCGGCGGCGGGGCCGGCTCACCCCGTGGACGGTGGCCCTCGGCCTCCTGGCGTACGCGCTGGTCGCCGTGGCCCTCTTCCGCGACGCGGAATGGCTGGTCGCGCCGGTGCTGCTGGCCGCGTTCGCCGTGGGGTCGCTCGCGCTGTCCGGCGGCGGGCGGGGCTGGCTCGGGGTGATCAGAGGAGGGATCTCGGTCGTCTTCGCGATGCTGCCGGTGCCGTGGTTCCTGGCCGGGCCGGTCCGGGATCTGGCCCGGCGTAGCCGCGTGCTGCCCACCCTGGTCGGCGCCGCCGTGACCGTCGTGCTCCTGGGCGTCTTCGGCCTGCTGTTCGCCTCGGCCGACGCCGTCTTCTCGGCGTTCGTCGGCGACCTGCTGCGGACGCCCGACTGGGCCTGGGACCTGCCGTACCGGATCTTCGTATTCTGTGTGTTCGCGGTGCTGGCGGTGGCGGCGGTGCTGGTGGGACTGCGTCCGGTGGCCGAGCCCGCCCCGCCCGACCTGCGGATGTCCCTCGGCCGTCAGGTGTGGATGATCCCGCTGATCGGGCTGAACCTGCTGTTCGCGGCGTTTGTGACCGTGCAGATCACGGTGTTGTTCGGCGGAAGCCGCAGGGTGCTGTCGACGGCGGGCCTCACCTACGCGGAGTACGCCAGGTCAGGCTTCTTCGAGCTCGTCACGGTCAGCGTCTTCGTGCTCGGCATCGTCGCGGGCGCGGTCGCGCTGCTGCGCCGGCAGAGCCGGGCCGACCGCCGGTTGCTCGCCGCGCTGCTCGGCCTGCTGTGCGCGTTCACGCTGGTCGTCCTCGCGTCGGCGCTGCACCGCCTCGGCCTTTACACCGACGCGTACGGCCTGTCGCGGCTGCGGGCCTCGGTGGAGGCGACGATCTGGTGGCTCGGCGCGGTGTTCGTGCTGGTGCTGACGGCCGGGGCGGTCCGCCTGACCGGCGGCGGCGCCGGGTGGTTCTTCCGCGGGCTGGTGCTGCTCACCGGGGTGTCGCTGCTGACGTTCGCGGTCTGGGACCCTGACGCGCGGGTGGCCGAGACTCAGCTCACGATCCGCGGCGTGGAGCGGCTCGACCACGGCTATCTGGGCGACTTGGGGGCGGAGGCCGTGCCGATCCTGGACCGGCTGCCCGAGCCCGACCGCAGTTGCGTGCTGCGGGACGTCGTGACGGCCAACCGTCTCGACCGGCCGGACTCCTGGAACGACTGGAACCTCGCCCGCGCACGCGCCCGCCAGGTGCTGGCGAAGCGGCCGGTCCTGCCGGGCGGCGACTGCCCATCCTCGGACCGCGGATACGTCTACGACTGACCCGAGCCCGACCGGTCCCGTGCCCGACCGACCCCAAGCCGACTGATCCCGTGCCCGACCGACCCCAAGCCGACTGATCCCGTGTCCGAGTGGCCCCAGGCCGACCGACCCTGTGCCCGACCGATCCCGTGCCCGACCGACAGTACGCCCGACTGGCTCACGCTCGGGGTCCGCGTACCCGGCTCTGGTTACGGTGCGCAGGCCATGACCTGAGCACCGCAACGTGAGCGCCGTAATTGAGCACTGTGGCCTGAGCGTGGTTCAGCCCGCGAGGACCTGGCGTAGTGTGACGGCGAAGTTGTCGGGGTCGCCCGGCGCGCCGAACGTGTCGTCGAGGAACCCGCCGTGGTTGCTGGGGAACGTCACGGGCTCGGTGCCGAGCCGCTCGGCGACCGCCAGGCCCCCGCGACAGGCCAGCTGCCCCTCCGACTCGACGCCGACGCCGACCACGACGCGGGTCGGGGCCGCGCGCAGCGCCTCGAAGTCGGGCTCGTAGTGGGTGCAGGTCACGAGGTTCTGCGCGAACAGCGGGTCCTCGCGGGTGCCGTCGTCCTCGGCCGGCAGCCCGAAGTCGGCCGGGTTCGGCCTGGGCTGGTCGGCGAAGTCCGCCGGGATCTCGCCCTGGTGGCTGACGATCGCGATGAACTTCACCATCGCCGGGCCGAAGCCCTCCTTGTCGTACGTCTGCCGGATGTCGGCGACGGCGGCGAGCGCCTGCTCCCGGTCGGGCAGCAGCCGGGCGGTGGGGGGCTCGTGCGCGACGAGCGTGCGCACCTGCTCCGGATGCCGGGCCACGAGCGCGAGCCCGTTGACCGCGCCGCCGCTGCTGGCGAAGATGTCCACGGGCCCGCCGCCGAGCGCGTCGATCAGCCGGTGCAGGTCGTCGGCGTGCAGCTCGGGCGTCGACTCGGCGGCGCCGTCGGTGCGGGTGCTCCGCTCGATCCCGCGGGGGTCGTAGGTCACCACCGTGCGATCCTCGAAGTGCCCCGCCAGGGCGGTGAACCCCCGCGCGTCCATCGGAGATCCGATCATCAGCAGGATCGGCGCGTCGCTCTCCCCGGCCTCGCGCACGTCGTAGTACAGGGTGCAGCCGGGCACCTCAAGGGTGTGGGTCCTGGGCTCGGTCACGTGCTCGCTCCTCTTCGGCGGGTGGAATCGGACCGGCGGAAGCGAGAGCTCTCCATCACGGTCAGTCACACCCTATATCGAACACTCCATCGAATGCGGCCCGAACGGCGAATCGGAGCGGCGCAATCGTCACAGGGCCGCGCGGGCCTCCGCGACCTGCCGCGCGACTCCCTCGGCGCCGCTCTCCTCGGCGAGCTGTGCCGCCTCGCCGAGCAGCCGCAGGGCGTCCTCCCCGCGGTGCTGCGCGGCGGCGATGTAGGCCAGCCCGACCAGGTTGGCGGCGACGCCCGGCTGGAAACCGATCTCCCGGCGCAGCCGCGCCGACTCCTCCAGAAGCTCCCGCGCCGGCTCCAGCCGTCCGGCCAGATGCTCGGCGATACCCAGATGCCTGAGCGCGTACGACATCGTCAGCGTGTCGCCGGTCGCCTCGGCGAGTTCGTACGACCGCCGCAACGCGGCCCCGGCCGCCTCGTGGTCGCGCCGCACGACCTGCTGGAAGCAGCCGATCCAGAAGAGCGCCTCGCCCTCGCCGCGCAGGTCGCCGAGCCGCCGGTAGAGATCGGCGGCGCGTTCGAACAGGTCCTGCTCGCGGGGGTCCTCCTCGCCGCTCTCCAGGAACCGCGCGTGGACGACCCGCCCGCGCGCCAGGGCGAGATCGGCCTCGACCGCGTCCAGCTCCCGACCGGCGTCGGCGAGAGCCGAGGCGTCGCCGCCGAAGACCGCCCGCTCGTAGAGGGTTCCGGCCCGTTCGAGCCGTGGGTCGCCGCTCATGCTCGGTCCCCTCTGTGATCACCAGTGCTGTGATCATCGGTGCGAGGCCGCGAGTCTACTCCCGGGACGGTGTCCAGTACGATCCACGAGGTGGTCGGGAGAGGGCGAGGGGGGCCGCTGATCGATGGACAGCGCTCTGTACGTCTTCGTCGAGGACCTGCGCGCCGAGGGAGTGCGCGGGCTGCTCGACCGGGCCTCCACGTACGGCGTACGCGGCGTCGCGGTGGCCGCGGCCTATCACCAGGCCAGGGACGTCACCCCGCACGGCGCCACACGGCTGACGCTGCGCGGTGACGGCGTCCACTTCCCACCGCCGGAGGATCTGTTCGGCGGGCTGCGCCTGGCTCCGCCCGTGCAGCCGGGGGCGGACGACCGGCCGGTAGAGGAACTGCGCGCGGCCTGCGCCGAACGGGGGATGCGGCTGCACGGCTGGACGGTCTTCCTGCGCAACGCCGCGATCGGCCTGGCCTGCCCCGACGTGACGGTGGAGAACTGCTTCGGCGACCGCGGCGCTCCGACTGACCTGTGTCCCGCGCACCCCGACGTGCGGGCGTACGCCGTGGCGCTGGCCCGGGCCGTCGCCCGGCAGGGGGTGGACACGGTCGTGGCCGAGTCGCTGCACTTCGCGCCCTTCGGCTACGAGCGGTGCTCGGTGCCGCTCGGCCCGATGGACGCCTTCCTGTTCGGCCTGTGCTTCTGCCCCCACTGCATGAGCCGGGCCGCCGACCTCGGGGTGAACGCCGAGACGGCGAGGCAGGAGTGCGCGAGGATCGTCGGGGGCGTGCTGGACGGCGATCCCCCGGCGGAGGGCGAGGTCACGCGGGCGGCGCTGACGGCCTACGCGGGACCGGAGGCGGTGGCGTACGCGCGGGCCCGCTCCGAGAGCGTCACCTCGCTGGTGGGAGAGGTCGCGGCCGCAGTCACGGCGGAGGGCGCGCGGCTGACGTTCACGGACGCGACGGGAGCGGCGAAGGGCTACGCCCACGGGCTGCCCTCGGCCGGTCTGGCCGCGCACGACTCCTGGCAGCTCGGGATCGACCTGGTCGCGCTCGGCGACATCGTCCCGTCGTTCGCGGTCCTCGGCTACGCCCGGGACCCCGCCCGGATCGCCGACGACGTCGCCGCCTACCGCCGGTCGATCGGCAAGAACCCCGAACTGCGCGTCGTGCTGCGACCGGGCGCCCCCGACACCGACTCGGCCGACCGGCTCGCCGCCAAGGTCCGCGCCGCCCGTACGGCCGGGGCAGGCGCGGCCGACTTCCACGCATACGGCCTGGCCTCCTTCGACGCGCTCGCCCGCATCACCGGCGCGCTCGCCTGAAGCCCGAACCGCGCCGCTGGATGGGCCGATCACCCGCCCGCCGGCGCTGATATCAGGGCGTCGGCGAGGGCGGCGAGACCGGCGGTGACCCGGGCCGCGTCGCACTCGCGCAGCACGGCGGTGACGTGCTCGGCGGCGAGCGGGGCGAGCAGCGCGTGGGCGAGGTAGTCGGCGTCCGCGCCGGGGCGTGCCTCGGCGAGCAGGATCGCCAGGTGGCGGTGCCAGAAACGGTAGGCGCCGATCCGATACCTGGCTCCGGGGCTCGCGGTCTCGGAGACGCGCAGCAGATCGAGGTATTCGACGAGGTAGTCGGCGTAGGCCGCGACGAACGCCCGCACCCGGTCGCCCGCTGAGGCGCCGGGCCCCAGCGGCGGCGGCCCGGACAGGATGCGCTCCTGCAGGTCCCGTTCCTTGTCGTCGAGCAGGGCCGCCACGAGCCCCGACTTGTCCCCGAACCGGCGGAACAGCGTGCCCTTGCCCACCCCGGCCTCCGCCGCCACCGCGTCCATCGAGACGGCCTCGACCCCGTGCTCGCGGAACAGCTTCGCCGCCGCCTCCTGCACCCGTCGCCGGTTGCGGGCGGCGTCGGCACGCTCGCGGGGCGGGTCGGCCAGCAGGGAGGTGAGGTCTCTTGACGAACCGGACTGTGGTCCGCTAATTTCTGAGCTGTTCACACAAACGGACTGTAGTCCAGTTAATTGGAGGACGCAATGACCGCGCTCATCAGCAGGGACGAGCTCAAGGCCGCGATCGACGCCAGCGCCGTCACCGTCGTCGACGCGCTCGGCGGCGACTACTACGCCCAGCAGCACCTTCCGGGAGCGATTTCGCTCACGGAGGCGGAGGTGGCCGAGCGGGCCGCCGAACTGCTCCCGGACAGGAACGCCCCGATCGTCACCTACTGCTCGAACCCCTCCTGCCCCAACAGTCAGGCCGTGGCCAACCGGCTGACCGCGCTCGGATACACCGACGTGCGCAAGTATCGGGAAGGCATCCAGGACTGGGTCGAGGCCGGCCTGCCGGTGGAGTCCCTCACCACGGCGTCCTGACCGTTCGGGGTCCTGACCCTTCCGTACGCTCAGGCGGAGTCGCGGACGACCAGCTCGGTGGGGAGGACCACGGAGGCGGCCGGGCCGCCCCGCAGGAGGCCGAGCAGCAGCCGGACCATCGCGGCGGCCTGCTCGCTGACCGGGTGCCTGATCGTGGTGAGCGGCGGCTCGGTGTAGCGGGCCGCCTCGATGTCGTCGAAGCCGACGACCGCCACGTCGTCCGGCACCCGGCGGCCCGCCTGACGCAGGGCCTGCAGCGCCCCGATCGCCATGAGGTCGTTGGCCACGAACACGGCGTCGAGGTGCGGGTCGTCCTGGAGCAGGTGGCGCATGGCGACGGCGCCGGACTGCCGGGTGAAGTCGCCGACGGCGACGATCGAGCGGCGGTCGGAGTCGCGCAGCGCGTCGCGGTAGCCCGTGAGCCGGTCCTGGCCGCCGATCATGTCCTGCGGGCCGGCGATCGTGGCGATGCGCCGCCGGCCCCGGTCCAGCAGGTGGCGCACCGCCTTCTCCGCGCCGCCCACGTTGTCGTTGTCCACGTACGGCAGGGGCACGGGGACGGCCGGCCTGCCGTACGAGACGACGGGGACACCCATCCGCGCGAGGGCGGCGGGCAGCGGGTCGGCGCCGTGCATGGAGATCAGCATGACCCCGTCGACGTGGCCGCCGGCGACGTAGCGCTCGATCCTCGCGTGGCTCTTGGGAGAGCCGGCGAGCATCAGCACGACCTGCCGGTCGGCGGCCTCCAGCTCAAGGCTGGCCGACCGGATGACCGTGGAGAACATCGGGTCCTCGGAGAAGACCCGGGTGGGCGGCTCCGACACCACCAGCGCGACCGAGTCCGTCCGCTGGGTGACGAGGCTGCGCGCCGCCGAGTTGGGGACGTATCCCAGCTCGTCGACGGCGCGCATGACGGCATCCCTGATCTGCGGGGTCACCGTCAGCTGCCCGTTGACGACCCGGGAGACGGTCGCGCGGGACACTCCCGCCCGCGCCGCGACCGCCTCCAGCGTGGGTCGTTTCATGCGTCACCCTGTTTCATCGATCCCCTACAGCCCGTTGCGCCTGACGACCTCGCGATACCAGAGCGCGCTGTCCTTGGGCACGCGCCGCTGGGTCTCGTAGTCGATGTACACGATGCCGAACCTCTTGTGGTAGCCGTAGGCCCACTCGAAATTGTCCAGCAGCGACCATACGAGATAACCCCTGAGGTCCGCTCCCGCGGCGATCGCGGCGTGCGCCGCCCGCAGGTGGCCGTCGAGGAAGGCGACGCGGTCGTCGTCGTGTACGGCGTCACCGGTGGGTTTGTCGTCGAAGGCCGCGCCGTTCTCGGTGATGATCAGCCCGACCTCGGGATAGTCGCGCGACAGCCGTACGAGCAGGCTTTCCAGGCCGGACGGGTCGATGGGCCAGCCCATCGCGGTCGTCGCGCCGGGCGGCGGGTCGAACCGGACGTCCTCGCTGCCGGGGAAGGGCGGGGCGGCGGGCTCACCGGGCCCCGCCGACACGAAGGTCGGGTTGTAGTAGTTGACGCCGAGCAGGTCGATCGGCTGGTGGATGGCCTCCAGGTCGCCGTCCTGGATGTGGCCGAGGCCGCCGTGGCGCGCGACGATCTCCAGCAGGTCCTCCGGGTAGCTCCCGCGGAGGGCCGGGTCGAGGAACTGCCGGTTCAGCAGCCCGTCCACGATCCGCGCCTCGCTCTCGCCGCCGTCCGTCTGGATCACGGGCGAGAGGTTGAGGGTGAGCGCGATCTCGGCGGCGCCGGCCGCGCGCAGGGCCCGCGCCGCCAGCCCGTGGCCGAGCAGCAGGTGATGGGCGGCGCGGAACGCGGCGGCCGGATCGCGCCGGCCCGGCGCGTGCACGCCGGAGCAGTAGCCGAGGAACGCCGCGACCCACGGCTCGTTCAGCGTCGTCCAGGTCCGGACGCGGTCGCCGAGCCGCCCGTGGACGACCGCGGCGTAGTCGGCGAAGCGCGCGGCGGTGTCCCGTGCGGCCCAGCCGCCGGCGTCCTCCAGGGTCTGCGGCAGGTCCCAGTGATACAGCGTCACGTACGGCGTGATGCCGTGGGCGAGCAGCTCGTCCACCAGGCGGTCGTAGAAGCCGAGGCCGGCGGCGTTGACCGTGCCCGCCCCGGTGGGCATGACCCGCGGCCAGGCCACCGAGAACCGGTAGGCCGCCAGGCCGAGGTCGGCCATCAGCCGGACGTCGTCGGCGTAGCGGTGGTAGTGGTCGCAGGCGACGTCGCCGGTGTGGCCGTCGGTGACGTTGCCCGGTGTCTTCGAGAACGTGTCCCAGATCGAGGGGGCCCTGCCGTCCTCGGCGGCGGCGCCCTCGATCTGGTAGGCGGCGGTGGCCGCTCCCCAGACGAAGCCGTCGGGAAAGACGAGTGCGCCCGGCGTGGCCGTGGTCTCCGTGGTCTCCGTGGTCAACCCTTCACAGCTCCCTGCACGATTCCTCCAACGAGAGAGAGCGCTCTCGCGCTCGCCGTGAAACTTTCCTTGCGCGTTGACAGCCTATTTCAGCACGCCTAGCGTCAACCACGCTGAGAGCGCTTCCAGAAGTGCTGCCGGGTCGTGCCGCCGAATCCCGGAACGCCTCCCGCAGTCGTCGAACCCCCCAGCGGAGGTCGCCCATGCCATCTCGTCCCTTCAGGACCCTCCCCCTCAGAACCCTCGGCCTCGCGGTCCTGACCGCCCTCGCCCTGTCCCTGCCCATCCTCCCCGCCACGCCCGCCGGCGCCGCCACCGTTCCCGTCGGGGCGGGCGGCTACACCACCGACCTGCCCGCAGGGGCGAGCGGGCCCGCCAACTCCGACGGCGCCCCGGTCACGCCCAAGGTCACCTCGAACGTCACCCGCAAGGTGCCCACCAACGACTGGTGGTCGTCGCTCGCCTTCCAGCGGTACGCCGGAAACCCGTACTCCGAGAACATGTACGGCCACCCGCTGGCCTTCCACGCGGTGGCCGGCGGGCTGGAGGTCAGCTATCCCACCACCCCGCTGATCAGCTCCGACGGCCGGCAGTACGAGTTCCCGCACGCCCGCGACCTCACGCTGGGCGTCACCGGCCTCAACTCGCCCGACACCCGGGTGGACGACTGGTCCGACTGGACCGTCACGCCGTACTGGTCGGACGGCGCGCGCTCGCTGAAGGCCACCATCGGGCACGGCCTGCCGTACGTCTACGCGACGCCGAGCGGCGGCGACGCCCGGGTCGCGTTCGTGGCGACGCCGACCGTCTGGGCCGACCGGGGCAACGTCCTCGGCGTCACCGTCAACGGCCACCACTACGGGATCTTCGGGCCGTCCGGCACCGACTGGAGCATCGGCGGCACGGTCGCGACCGACGCGCTCGGCGGGCGGAACTACTTCTCGGTCGCCGTGCTGCCCGACGCCTCCGCCTCGACGCTCGACCTGTTCGCCAAATACGCGTTCAGCTTCGTCACGGGTACGAAGGTGACCTGGTCGTACGACGAACCGTCGGCGCGGCTCACCACCACCTACACGGCGACCACCACGGTCAAGGAGGGCACCCAGACCGGCACGCTGCTGGCGCTCTACCGTCACCAGTGGCTGGCCACGAGCAGCCCGCTGACGTCGTACACGTACGTCTCGCCGCGCGGCACGATGAAGCTGCGCGAGGGCACGTCGTTCACCACCGCCCAGACGTTCCACGGCGTGCTGCCGTCGCTGCCCGACCTCGGCGCGTACGACAGGACGCGGCTCGGCGACTACGTCAGGCAGGAGGCGAACGCCGCCGACCCGTGGAAGGGCGCGACCGACACCTACTGGACCGGCAAGGCGCTCGGCCGCCTCGCCCAGCTCGTGCCGATCGCCGACCAGCTCGGCGACACGACCTCCCGCGACAGGCTGCTCGAGCTGCTCAAGGGCGAGCTGGAGAGCTGGTTCACCGCCGGGGGCGCCGAGCAGTTCCGTTACGACTCCACCTGGGGCGTGCTCACCGGTTACCCAGCCTCGTACGGCAGCGACACCGAGGTCAACGACCACCACTTCCACTACGGCTACTACCTGATGGCCGCCGCGACCGTGGCGAGGTACGACGCGGCCTGGGCGGCGAACTGGGCGCCGATGGCCAGGCTGCTGGCCGCCGACGCGAACAACTGGGACAGGTCGGAGACCCGGTTCCCGTTCCTGCGCAACTTCGACCCGTACGCCGGCAACGGCTGGGCGTCCGGGCACCAGGGCTTCGCGGCGGGCAACAACGAGGAGTCGTCGTCGGAGGCGATGAACTTCGCGGCCGGGGCGATCCTGCTCGGCGCGGCGACGGGCGACACGGCCCTGCGCGACCTCGGCGTCTACCTCCACACGACCCAGACGTCGGCCATCGCGCAGTACTGGTTCGACAAGGACGACGCGGTCTTCCCGGCCGGGTTCCGGCACGACACGGCGGGCATGATCTGGGGCTCCGGCGCGGCGTACTCCACCTGGTGGACCGCCAACCCCGAGGAGATCCACGGGATCAACGTGCTGCCGGTCACGGGCGGGTCGCTCTACCACGGGCTGTACCAGGCCGACGTGAAGCAGAACCTGTCGGAGATGGAGGCGAACAACGGCGGCCCGGCGGTCGAGTGGAAGGACGTCGTCTGGGAGTTCCGGGCGCTCGCCGACCCGGCCGCGGCCAAGAGCGCGTGGGACGCCGGATACACGACCCTGACGCCCGAGTCGGGGGAGTCGCTCGCGCACATCTACCACTGGATCTACAACCTGGCCAGGATGGGGGTGGTCGATCCGGGTGTGACCGCCGACAGCCCGACCGCCGCCGTGTTCGTGAACGGCTCGGCGCGGACGTACGTCGCGCACAACTTCGGCTCGTCGGCCAGGGTCGTCACGTTCTCGGACGGCAGGACGCTGACCGTCCCGGCCAGGTCCACCGCGACCAGCGCGGGCACGTCCTCCTCCCCGTCACCGTCCCCGTCCCCGTCTCCATCGCCCTCTCCTTCCCCCTCCCCGTCCCGTTCGCCGTCTCCGTCACCCTCTCCATCGCCCTCGCCGTCTCCTGGTGGGGTGGACGCGCGCTCGACCATCCAGGCCGAGGCGTACCAGGCGCAGAGCGGCACGCAGGTGGAGACGACGCAGGACTCCGGCGGCGGGCAGAACGTCGCCTACATCGGCCACGGCGACTGGCTGCGCTACGACAACGTCGACTTCGGCTCGACGGCGGCGCGGCAGTTCAGGGCGCGGGTCGCCTCCGGCGCGGCGGGCGGGGCGAGCGGCCTGGTGCAGGTGCGGCTCGACAGCCTCACCGCCGCCCCGATCGGTGACTTCGCCGTCGGCAACACCGGCGGATGGCAGGCCTGGCAGACGATCCCCGCGAACATCACGGGTGTCACCGGCAGACACACCGTCTACCTGACCTTCAGCAGCGGCCAGCCGGCCGACTTCGTCAACCTCAACTGGTTCACGTTCGCCACGTCCTGACGAACGCGGTGGGCGGCACGTCCCGGCCGGCGTGCCGCCCACCCAGGCCGGTCAACCGGCGGAGCGGCGCGGGCTCTCCCGGTATCGCTGGGGGCTCACGCCGTGTTCCCGCTTGAAGGCCGTGCTCAGCGCGAAGGCGGTGCCGTACCCCACCTGCCGGGCCACCGCCTCCAGCGTCGCGTCCGTCTCACGCAGCAGGTCGGCCGCCAGTGCCAGCCGCAGCCCGGTCAGGTAGGCCATCGGCGGCTCGCCCACCAGCCTCCCGAACCGCTGCGCCAGCGCGGCGCGGGAGACCCCCGCCCGGCCGGCCAGTTCGGCGACCGTCCAGGGGCGGGCCGGTTCGGCGTGCAGCATCCGCAGCGCGCGCCCCACCACCGGGTCGCCGTGCGCGCGGTACCACCCCGGGGGCCGCGCGTCCGGCCGGGAGAACCAGGCGCGCAGCACGCCGATCAGCAACAGGTCGAGCAGGCGGTCGAGCACCACATCCTGGCCCGGTTCGTCCCTGCCGATCTCGCGGCCGAGCAGCGTGACTAGGGAGCCGTCCCAGGAGTCGCCGGGCAGCACCAGCAGCGTGGGCAGCGCCGCCAGCAGCCGCCCGGTGACCGCGCCGCGCATCTGGTAGGTGCCGATGAGCATCACGGCCGACCCGTCCGGGTCGTTGCCCCAGTTGCGGATGCCCAGGTCCATCTCCGCCGACAGGGCGCGGCCGTCCGGCGTGGTGCAGACCTGCCCGGGGTGGATCACGACCTGCGGGGCGGTCGCCGGGTCGTCGGCGACCGTGTAGTGAGCGGGACCGCGCACGACCGCCACGTCGCCGGGCCCCACCCGTACGGCCCGGTCCTCGTCCGGGGTGATCCACGCCTCGTCGCGCACCATCGCCACCAGGCACAGCGGCGCCTCGTCCTGGATCCGGACCGACCAGGGCGGGCTCAGGGTCGCCCGCAGCAGGAAGGCCCCCCGCGCCCGGGGCCCGTCCAGAAGGTCGGCCAGCGCGTCCATGCCCAGATCGTAGACGGCCGGATATGCGGTCGAGCGTCTCGGCGATGTCGCCCGGAGCGGTCCGCCGGTTGACTGATCATCATGATTTACCTTCCGGCCGCCGCCTCCGCCGCCCTCTCCATGCTCATGACCGCCGGGATGGCGGGCACCTTCTTCGGGTTCTCGGCCGGTGTCATGCCGGGCCTGAACGCGGCGGGGGCCTCCTCGGCGATCGACGCGATGAACGCCGTCAACGTCAGGATCCAGAACCCGGTGTTCCTGGCGGCGTTCGTCCTCGCCCCGGTCGTCACCGCCGGGACGGGCGCCCTGCTGCTGTCCCGCTCCGGCTCCGGCGCGGCGTGGCCCTTCTTCGCGGCGGCCGCAGTGTACGCCGTGGGCGTGATCCTGCCGACGGCCGCGGTGAACGTGCCGATGAACGACGCCCTCGCCGCCGTGGTGGTCCACGGCGACCCGGTGGAGGCGGCCAAAATCTGGTCGGACTACTCGCCCCGGTGGACCGCCTGGAACACCGGGCGGGCCGCGGCGGGCGCGGTCAGCCTGCTGCTGATGGGGTACGGCGTCTACCGCTGGGGCCGGGGCTCCTGACAGGGCCCGCTCCCGTTCGTCACAGCACCGCTCGTGCCAACAGAGAGCGCTCTCGCTTGTCAGCTTTATGCGAGCCTTAAACGCAAGAGAACGCTCTCTCAGATTTCACAGATCCTCTTGACGCGAGTGAGATTCAAAGGGGAAAGTGGCGCTCAAGTGGTCCGCGGTTCGCGGTGCGCGGGCCCTCACGGCTCCTCGCCGGACGCCGCCGTCCGGCCGTAAAGGACGTGCACTGCGCAGACGTGCGGATGTGCCGTCTCCGCCCGTGAGGCCGCCCGCACCCCCCATCCCCTCGCCGCGACGACCGGACCGAGGAGAGAGGTACTCATGCGTGTGCTCCACTCCCCATGGCGGCGCTCGATGGTGGCGCTGCTCGCCGCCACCGCCGCGGTCGCGGCCCTCGCCGTACGGCCCGCCGACGCGTCGGTGCCCGCGACGCCGTCCGGCTGGTCGCTCGTCTGGTCCGACGACTTCAACGGGTCGTCGGGATCGCTGCCGTCGTCCAGCAACTGGATCATCGACACCGGCCACGCGTACCCCGGAGGCCCGGGCAACTGGGGGACGGGCGAGATCCAGAACTACACGGCCGACCCGGCGAACCTCAGCCTGGACGGCGGCGGCAACCTGCGCATCACCCCGATCGGCAGCGGCTCGAACTGGACCTCCGCCCGCATCGAGACGCGCCGCTCGGACTTCAAGCCCGCCGACGGGCGCGTCCTGCGGATCGAGGGCCGCATCCAGATGCCGAACGTCACCGGCAACGCCGCCCTCGGCTACTGGCCCGCGTTCTGGGCGCTGGGCTCGCCGTACCGCGGCAACTACCAGAACTGGCCGTCCATCGGCGAGCTCGACATCATGGAGAACGTCAACGGCCTCAACTCCGTCTGGGGCACCCTCCACTGCGGCGTGAACCCCGGCGGGCCGTGCAACGAGACCAACGGCCTCGGCACCAGCCGGGCGTGCCCCGGCTCGTCCTGCCAGTCGGCGTTCCACACCTACCGCTTCGAGTGGGACCGCAGCGTCAGCCCCAACCAACTGCGGTGGTACGTCGACGGCCAGCAGTTCTTCAGCGTCAGCCAGAGCCAGCTCGACGCGACGACCTGGTCGAACATGACGTCCCACGCGGGCTACTTCCTGCTGCTCAACGTGGCCATCGGCGGCGGGTTCCCCAACGGGGTCGCCGGATTCTCCACGCCGACCTCGGCCACCGTCTCCGGGCGGCCGATGCTGGTCGACTACGTCGCGGTCTGGCAGAGCGGCGGCGGGAGCAACCCGTCGCCGTCGGCCACCCCGAGCAACCCGCCGGGCGGCGTGGACGCCCGTTCCACCATCCAGGCCGAGGCGTACCAGGCGCAGAGCGGCACACAGCTTGAGACGACGCAGGACTCCGGCGGCGGGCAGAACGTCGCCTACATCGGTAACGGCGACTGGCTGCGCTACGACAAGGTGAACTTCGGCTCGACGGCGGCGCGGCAGTTCAGGGCGCGGGTCGCCTCCGGCGCGGCGGCCGGCGTGAGCGGCCTGATCCAGGTGCGGCTCGACAGCCCGACGGCCACCCCGATCGGCGACTTCGCGGTCGGCAACACCGGCGGGTGGCAGAGCTGGCAGACCATCCCGGCCAACATCGCGGGCGTCACCGGCACGCACACGCTCTACATCACCTTCAGCAGCGGCCAGCCGGCCGACTTCGTCAACCTCAACTGGTTCACGTTCGCCACGTCCTGACCGGTGCGGGCGGGGACCCTGCGAGGGCCCCCGCCCGTGCTCGCGTCGTCATTCGGTGGGCGTGACGGTTCCGGGTGACTCCGTCTCGGTGGGTGTGGCGGGAGCCGAGCCACCGGGCGACTGCTCCGGCGCCTCTCCCGGAGCGCCGGGAGCACCGGGAGCGCCGGGCGGGGACGGCGCGCCCGGGCCGCCTCCGGCATGACCCGGCAGCGGCGGCCGGCTGGCGTCCGCGATCAGGACCGCACGCGGACTGTCCCCGGGCGTGCCGATCACCCACACCTGGTCGCCCTGCTGGATGCCCGGTAAGCCCTTGTAGTCGGCGACGATCCTGGTCGACTCGTCCACGGCGTAGGCCCGTCCGTCGACGGAGATGGAATCGCTCCGCACCGAGTCCACGGCGCCCGTCTGGCTGGTGAAGGTCTGGTAGTCGCCCTGGCCGGGCCGCCCGGGCTGCGGCTGCCCCTGCTGGAGCAGGGCGAGCTCCGTCAGCCCGAACTGGGCCGGATTGAACTTGATCGGGCCGGGCTGCTCCTTGGGCTGCTGAGCCTGTACGGCGCGGGACGGCGTGTGGTCGCTCGGAGCGTTGGCCGCGGCGAGGCCGGCGCCGGTGGCGAGCGTGAGCGCCGCGGCGACTCCGAGGAGAAGACGAGGCCGTTTTCCTCGCGGTGGCGTCGGTGGCTTCTCCTCCGCGTTCCCGCGGAATTCGGGACTGGTCATCGGTACTGCTCCCTCTGCTCGGCCATCAGCAGCCGCAGGCCACGCGCGTATGGGCGCGGCGCGGGTACGAGGTGGCCGGCGTGGCTTGGATGTACGCGGACATGGGCGGCTGTGCCCGTGGTGAAAGGTGGAAGTGGCCGGCGTCCCGGCGTATGCGCACGCACGGCGGCGTACGAGGTTCGGCCCGAAGGGCCGCCCGGCACGATATGGCCGGGCCGCCCGCGATCCGTCCGGTCAGCCGCCGGTCTGCGCCGGTCGGCCCGCCCTCGGATCCCCTCGCCGCCCTACCCCATCGAGTACGGCGGTCACCGCGTGATCGGTAAAGCCCTCGTCCAGAGGCAATTGCCGGAATACGACCCGCAGCCAGACGGCCCCGGCGAGCATGTCCATGATCAGCATCGGGTCGGCGGACGCGTCCAACTCGCCGCGCTCGCGGGCCCGTTCGAACATCGGGAGTTCACGGGCGAAGCGGTCGGCGAAGAAGCCCTTGACCGCGGCGGCGAGATCGGGGTTGCCGGCGGCGGCGCCCAGCGCGGCGACGGCGATGTCCGCCGCCGGGGGAGTGGTCAGCAGGCGCGCCAGGCCGCGCAGCAGAGCCCGGAGATCACCCCGGAGGCTGCCGGTGTCGGGCACCTCGAAGTCGAGTGCCCGCGCCTCCACCAGCGCGGTGCCGAGCAGCGCGGCCTTGGACGGCCACCACCGGTAGATCGTCGTCTTGTTGACCCCCGACCGTTCGGCCACACCCTCGATGGTCAGGCCCTCGTAGCCCCTCTCCGCCAGCAGCCGAAGCGCGGCGTTCAGGATCTCGTCCTTCTTGCGTGGGGCCACCCCGGAAGCCTACTGCAACGCACCGTTGTGTTTGAATGCTTCTGCAACGCAACGTCGCGTTGCGTTTTAGGAGGTGTGTCGTGACCCTGCCGGTCGTCTTCGTCCATGGAATTCGGCTCAGCGGCACCATGTGGTCGCCCGTACGGGCGCTGCTGCGGGTGCCGTCCGCCGCTCCCGACCTGCCGGGACACGGCGTTCGCCGCGGCCTGCCGTACGACACCGAGGGCGCCTGCGACGTCGTGGCGGAGGCGATCGCCGGCCTGGGCGGCCGGGCGCTGGTGGTGGGGCTGTCCCTCGGCGGTTACGTCGGTATCACCACCGCCGCGCGGCATCCGGATCTCGTCGCGGGGCTGGTCGCGATGGGCTGTACGGCCCGGCCGGGCGGGGCCAGGGCGCAGGCCTACCGGGTCGTCGGCCGCCTGGCCGCCCGCGATCCGGAGTTCGCGAACCGGGTGAGCCGCTTCGCGCTGCGCCACATGCTGCCGGGGCCCACCGGCGAGGCCATGATCGAGGGCGGGCTGAGCTGCGAGGTCGTGCCGGCCGTCGTCGAGGCGGTCGCGAAGGAGGATCCGATCGCCTCGCTGGCGGGCTATCCCGGGCGGGTCTGGCTGGTCAACGGCGCCCGGGACCCCTTCCGGGCGGACGAACGGGAGTTCCTCCGGGCCTGCGCCGACGGCAGCCTCACGCACGTAAGGGGTCGCGGGCATCTGACCGTGCTCGCCGATCCCGGCCGGGTGGCCCGCTTCGTAGAGGAGGCGGCCCGGCAGGCGTCCCCGTGCCCGGCCTGATCAGCCCCGCGCCGTACGTCCCGCTCGGGTCAGAGCGGCCTGGGGCTTCCGACGAGGTCCCGTACGGTCTGGATCAGCTCAGCCGGGTCGAACGGCTTGGTGAGATAGGCGTGCACGCCGATGTCGTACCCCCGCCTGCGGTCGTCCTCCTGGGCGCGGGCCGTGATCAGCATGACCTTGATGTGCTGGGTGTCCGGATCCTGGCGAAGCCTCGTCGCCGTCTCCCAGCCGTCCATGCGCGGCATCATCACGTCGAGCGTGATCACGTCGGGAGCGACGTCGCGCACCCGGTCCAGGCAGTCCTGCCCGTCGTACGCCGTCTCGACCTCGAACCCCTCAAGGGTCAAATTGACCGCGATGAGCTGCCGGATGACCTCGTCGTCATCCACCACCAGCACGCGTCCCAGAAGCTCACCCACGGGCGCCAAGTTAGCCAATGAGGAGGGGTGGGCGTGCGGTTTTCGCTGATCCGCCCGCCTCGGCCTCGGGACGGCCGTATTGATGTGACGAACGGCCCCCAAGTGCTGGTAGCCTTGTTCCCGGTTGAGCCCCCTTAGCTCAGGGGATAGAGCACCGGCCTCCGGAGCCGGGAGCGCAAGTTCGAATCTTGCAGGGGGCACCAGATCAAGACCAGTTCACATGTCGTGTGAGCTGGTCTTTTTCATGACGTACGACCTGTCGCGATGCTGCATTGCGACGGTGTCGGATGTCCGGCGACGGGGTCCGCGGGCAACGCGCGGGCAATGGAGCCGCTCACGGAAGTCCTGGTCGATCTCGTCGTGACCGCCGGCTCGCACGCCCTGCTGCGCGCCGCTCTCAGTACAGTGGCGGGGTGTCGGGTGAGCAGGTGGGCGCGCGGGTGGACATCTGGATCTGGTCGGTACGGCTGACCAGGACTCGTTCGATCGCGTCCGACGCCTGCCGGGGCGGTCATGTCCGGGTCAACGGGGTGCGGGTCAAGCCCGCGCACGTCGTCCGGGTGGGTGACGAGGTCCGTCTGCGGCACGAGGGGCGCGAACGCATCGTGGTCGTCTCCCGCGTCATCACCAAGCGTGTCGGCGCCGTCGTGGCCGCCGAGTGCTACGTCGACAAGAGCCCTCCGCCTCCTCCGCGCGAGGAGGCGGTGACGGTGGCCGTACGGGCCCGTGGCGCGGGACGTCCCACCAAGCGCGAGCGCCGCAGCATCGACAAGCTGCTCGGGCGCCCGGCGGTGGAAGCCCGGGACCGCCAGGCGCACCCGGAGTGAACGGGCACGTTCTCCGGTCAGGGCGAACGACAGATGATCGGGCGGGCCTCCAACGTCACGGAGTCCCGCCCGTTCTCATCGGCGCTCGCTGGCTGTGGGCCGATCGTGGACCACGACAGAGATTCCGGCCTGGCCGTGGAAAGCTCGGGGGAGCGCGGCCGGGTCCCTCGTGTCACACGGTGACGACCTGCCATTCCTGGTTGACGCCGCCGTTGCCGGTCCATTGGATGACCCGGGCGCCGTCGGCTGTGGAGCCCCCTTCGACGTCCGCGCACAGTCCGTTGCCGACGTTGACGAGCCGGTAGTAGCCGCTCGTTGCGGCGGAGACGAGTTTCCACCGCTGGTTCGCGCCGTTGGTGTCGGTCGTCTGGACGAGGGCGGTGCCCTGGGTGGCGTTCGGGCTGGTGAGGGCCTTGCCGCTGCCGACGCTGATCAGCCGGAACGAGCCGTCGGAGTTCTGCGTCATCCGCCACTGCTGGTTGGCCCCGCCCGTCCAGGGCCACTGGACGACGGTCGCGCCGTCGGCGGTGGAGCCGCCGTAGACGTCCAGCACCTTGCCGCTGTTGCGGTTGACCAGGCGGACGACGCCGGTGGACGGGCCGCCGGCGCCCAGTTCGACGGTGATCTGGGTCGTCGTACCCGCGGTCAGTGACACCTGCCGGGCATGGCCGCCCAACGGCGAGCCGGCGACGCCCGCGCTGGTGGTCACGGAGGCGATCCCACGCCGGACGATGAGCGTCACGGTCTGGGTGACGTCGGAGACGACGGTGGCGGTGACGGTCCGGGCGCCGATGTCCCAGGTGAGCGAGTCGATCCGGACGCGGTTGCGGCCGCGTACGCCGGTGATCGCGCCCTTGGCGAGCTGGTCGGGCAGCGCGGGCAGCAACTCCAGGACGCCGGGCCTGGTGTAGACCAACGCCTCGGCGAGAATCGCGGGCAGCGAGTTGGCGGCGTCGGCGTTGTAGATCGACAGGTTCGGGTTGTGCGAGGTCATCAACGACCGGAAGACCATGTTGTTGCCCAGGATCTTCCGCAGGTTGCCGTACACGCCGGCGCCGTCCTTGAGCCGGGCTCGGGCGAGGCTGCGGTGGATGGCGCCGTGGGCCTCCCCTCCCTCGTCCCCCCGCAGATCCAGGGCGCGGCTCGCGTAGCGGATCAGGTCGGGCCTGTCCTCGGGGTTGATCTCGTGCAGCGGCCAAATCGGATACATGTGCTGCACGTGCCGGTGGTTGTACCGGTCGGACAGGCTGGGCCACGACCATTCCGCGAGCGCCCCGTCGCCGTTGATCCGATAGTCGGGCATCTTGGCCAGCAGGGCGGTCCAGCGTTGTACGCCCTGGCCTGAGCCCTGCTCGGTGCCGAGGAAGTTGGCGGCGTCGATGGCGGCCTGCAGCGCGTGCTTGCCCGCGGCGATCTCCCCGGTCGCGTTGATCGACAGTTGCCTGCCCGTGTTGCCCGGGCTGTTCTCCATGGAGAAGCACGGTACGAAGACGACCTTGCCGCCCGCGTCGGTGCGGGTGAGGAAGTCTTCGTAGAACAGCGCGAGCTCGATCAGGACCGGGGCGAGCTTGGTGCGGTAGAAGGTGGTGTCACCGCTGACCTGGTAGTACTCGAGCAGGGGATAGAGCAGCCAGTCGGCGCCGCCGATCCAGGTGTGGCCGGGGAACCCGCCGTCGAAGTGCAGCATCTTGCCGTACTCGCCGTCCGTACGGGAGGGAGCGAGCAGGCCGCGGGTGCCGTAGAGGTTTCTGGCGTTGGTGCGCCAGTCGTTGATCTGGCCGAGGATCAGGGCGAAGTAACCGTCCATGGCTTCGGTGAGGGACAGGATGTTGCCGGCGGCGACCTGGAAGTTGACGTTGGCGTCGGTGGTGAAGTCGCCGGCCCATGCCGCGTCCCAAGCGCCCGTCCACAGGCCGGTGAGCCGCGGCGGCAGGACGCCGCTGGAGCTGAGGAACAGGTAACGGCCGGAGTCGTACATCCGCTCCAGCAACGCGAGGTCGATGACGTTGCGGTTGGAGTTCTGCCGGGCGATCAGCTCACCGGTCGACAGTTGCCGATCGGCGGCGCTGACGTTCAGGTCGAGGCGTGAACGGTCGTACAGCGGGGTGTGCAGGGCGGTGTGCCGCGCGAGCAGCGCCGCGTAGTCGGCGCTCAGCGCGGCCAGCGCCGTGTGCAGGGGTTTGGCGTCCCACGCGGTGGACGATTCGTAGCGGTCGAGTTTGGTCAGCAGCACGAGTTTCGTCGCCGCGGCCACGACGATGGTCGACCCGCTCACCCGCACCGAGCCGCCGGTCGCGACCACCCGGGTGACGCCCTCGTAGCCGAACGCCCCCTGCCCGGCGGGGTAGGTGCCCCGCAGGTTCAGGTAACCGTCACCGTTGGCGACCGTGGCCAGGGTGGTGAAGCCGACGGACCCCGGCACGCCGCTCAGGGCCGTGTTGACGCTCAGCGTGGTGTCGATCGTCCGGCCCGGCGCGGCCGTGAGTTCGTGGACGATGACCCGGTCGGCCCGGGAGGCGAAAGCCCGGCGCGTCCACGCACCGTAGCTGTCGGTCCACGTCGAGGTGACCTCCCCGCTCCGGAAATCGGTGATCCGGGCGTAGTTGCCGACGGTTGTCATCCCCGGGGTGCTGATCCGCAGCTCGTAGCCCGGATGGAAGGTCTGGGTCCAGCGCAGCGACCAACCGGAGGTGAAGTCACTGGTGGCGCCGTTGAAGTCACCGGCGAGCGCCTTGTCCCTGACCCCCGCCAACCGCCCGGACAGCACCGGCGGGGTCAGGTTGCGGGTGCCGTTGGGCAGCACGAACCGATGATGCGTGAAGACGACCTTCTCCAGAGTGGGCGCGCCGTAGAGCATGGCCCCGTACTCGCCGTTGCCGGTCAGGAAGGCGTCGGTCCAGTTGGCGGCGGCGGCCGTGTCGTAGATGCCGCGTTGCGGCAGCGTCACCTGCGGTGGTACGGCCGCGGCCGCCCGGCCAGAGAAGATCGTCGAAGGAAGCGCGGCGGCGCCGACGGTCGCCGCCGTGGTGGCGATGAAGCGTCGACGGTTGAGCGGCATGTTCATCGAAGCTCCTGGTGGCGAGTCGGGGAGACGGTCGCGGCCGAGCACCGCCCGTGCCGCCACGGCTGGTCCATCGCCTGGTCCATCGCCGTGGTACGGCCGCCGTTCGAGAGGTCACCCGGGCCTGTGGTCAAAAGGTGCCTCCGGGGGGGGGGAGAACCGATTCGATAGCGCGGAGACATCCCATGTATAGGACGCGTGGCCGCAACGTATGACGTCTTATGTGACCCGTCAAGGAATGATCGTAGAAGCCGCATACCCCGGTCTCGAGTCCCAGGACGGCTGACGACTCTCCCGCGAACTACCTGAAATTTTCATCGGGAGGACGGCCGGGCGCGGGCGACTCGGCACGGGTGCGCCTACCGTCGGCCGGATCCTTCCTCCGTCGTGGGCTCAGCCGTGTCCGCCGGGATTCATCCCATCTCTGGCGAGCGATGCTTCTGCATCCTCACCAGGAGATTCTCGCGACGAGGCCGTCGTGCGAGACGCGTCCCTCGTCGACAGCATCCGTTCCATCGACGAGATCTCTCCTTGTTGAGCGGCGACGATCGCCTCTGCAAGCCGCCGGACGCGCTCGTCGCCGCTCGACCGCAGGGCGGCGCGCGCCATGTCCACGCCACCCTTGTGATGGGCGATCATCAGGCGGAGGAACAGCGCCTCCGCCTCACGACCCTGGGCCTCCGCCAACTGCTTCAGCTGATTGGAGGTGCCCATGCCCGGCATCGAGGTGACCGTGTGGCCCATGGAGCCGTGCCCCGTCCGCGTCCATGCCATCGGAGGAGCCAGGGAGGTCTGCGGCAGCCCCCACATGTCGAGCCAGGCGAACATCTGGCCGATCTGCTGCTGCTGGGTCAGTGCGATGTCATAGGCGAGAGTCCTCACCTCCGCGTCCGTGGTGCGGTCGCGCACGATCAACGCCATGCGTACGGCCTGGGCATGGTGGGTCTGCATGTCCCTGGCGAATCCGGCTTCGGGGGAGTCGTCGGCCGGAGCCTGGCGAGAGAGGGCCGCTCCGGCCAGGACGACCACCACGACGGCGATGCCGATGACGGCCAGGGCCCGCGGGCCCAGGCGTCCGGACAAGGTCATACGGCGGGCTCTCCCGTTCCTCCGTCGCACGGTGCGCCCGGCTCGGGGGCCTCGGGGCTCTTCGCGTGGGCGCGGATGAAGCGCGCGAGTCTGGGGTCGTCCGGGCCGTCCAGCGCGAGTTGCCTGCCCCACGCGCTCGCGACGACCGCGGGCTTCTGGCCGGTGAACGGGGAGAGGACCACGTACTCCCGGCCGGCGACGAGGTCGCGGAGTTTCCGCCGGTCCTCGTCTGGGAGGGCGGGCGAGTGGGTGATCCAGACGGCGCCGTGCTCCTGGGCGTGCACCACGTTCTCGGTGCGGACCGGCTGGTCGTAGATGCCGCAGTTGATCCAGGTCGGGTCGTGGTCGCCGCCGACCGGAGGGGACTGCGGGTAGGTGACAGCCTCGGTCGTGTGATTGCGGTTCTTGACCGCGTAGGTGCGGACGGCGTCGAGCGACGTCTTGTTCCTCTCCCGGAGGAACAGGACTCCACTGGCTACGGCGATCCCGCTCACGAGAAGGGCCGACGTGCCGACCACGGTGATCCTCCGCAACCGCTCGGCCTTCCGCTGCCGGGCCTGCAGTTGTGAGAGGCGCTCTTTCCTGCTCGCCTGCTCCGCACCGGTCATGGGCTGCTCCCATCGCCTATCTTCTACGACGGGTAGAACTTCTACACGAAGTAGAATATGGCTGCCGTAAATCCGGGACCACGAGTCACGCGGGCCGGATGACCACGCACAACAACGGCGAGACCAGCACGGCCAGGGGTCCGACGAGGAGCAGACCGGCGATCGAGTAGGCGACGGCGGGGATCCACCGCGGCCGCTCGTCCGCCCTGCCGAGAAGCCGCTCCAGACGGTGGACGACCCCGGTGTCGGCCAGAGCGGGCATGTCGTCCGCGGAGGAGCCCGTTCGCGGCGTGGCCATGCGTACCAGCGCGCGAGCCAGTGGCAGCTCTCCATGCACCCGGCGGGCCTGGTCGTCCGCGAGCATCTCCAGCAGGACGGGAACGGCCTGCCGGGCGGTCCGTGCCGCCGCGAGCCAGGGAAAGGCCTCGGCCAGAGCGACGAACGGCAGCAGGATCAGATCGTGCCTGCCCCGGGCGTGCGCTCGTTCGTGGCCGAGGACGGCCCGCAGCTCCTGCCTGTTCAGCAGGTCGAGCGTGCCCTGACTGAGCACGACCCGGACCCGCCGCCCGGGAACGCAGTACGCGATCGGTTCCGCGGTGGGCAGGATGTAGGCGTCGTGGTCGGCGGCGTGATCGGCCACGAGGTCCACCAGCAGACGCTGCCGTCGCTGCTCCGCGACCGTCCTCACGGTCACCCGGACGGTGTGCGCGAGCAGCCAGGCAAGCACGCCCAGCGACCAGGCGAGGGCGACGAGCGGGGCCGGGCCGAGCCCGGTCAGCCCGGGCCCGGCGAGGACGCGACCGACGAGGGTGTGCATCCCGTGGGGGAAGACCGCGGCCACCGGCGCGACCGAGGCGACCAGCCCCAGCCCCACCGCTCCGAGCCCGCCGGCCAGGCCGATCGCCTGCCACAGCACCAGGGCGGCTCTGGGGCATCGGCGGGTCCACCTCGCCGTGGCGAGCCGCGCGGAGACCCGCCCGCCGAACACGACGGGCGTCAACGCGAGGCCTGCCGCGAGCAGCCACAGGCTCACCGGGCAGCCTCGTCTCGCCCGTCGAGCGCCTCGCGGAGGGCCGCGGCCACCTCAGGGGAGACCGTGCCGACGAACCGGCTCACGGCGGCCTCCACGTCACCGGCCTCGTCGAGGGCGGCGCGCATGGTCTCGGCCACGAACGTGTCCCTGTCCGCGCCGGCCCTGTACAGGTGTGCCCGTCCCTGTCGCTCCCGTGAGACCAGACCCTTGCGGGAGAGCCGTACGAGAACGGTCAGCACCGTGGTGACCGCCGGCCGGGAGGCGAGACCGTCGGCGAGATCCTGGGCGAACATCCCCTCCGGATGGTTCCACAGGGCCTCCATGACCGATCGCTCCAGGTTGCCGAGTCGCACGGTCCCGCCTCTCCTTCACCTCGATGACTCTCTACAGAGAGTAGAAGGTGAACGGGCTCAGTCGCGGGTGAGCAGCTCCAGGGTGTCGACGACGCGGTTCGAGAAGCCCCACTCGTTGTCGTACCAGGCCACCACCTTGACGTGCCTGCCATCGACGCGGGTGAGGGCGGCGTCGAAGATCGCCGACGCGGGCTGGCCGGTGATGTCGCTGGAGACCAGCGGCTCGTCGGCGTAGTCGAGGATGCCCTTGAGCCTGCCGTCGGCGGCGGCGCGGTAGGCCGCGAGCACCTCGTCCCGCGTCACCTCGCGGGAGACGGCGGTGTTCAGCTCCACGATCGAACCCACCGGGACCGGCACGCGGATCGCGTCGCCCGACAGCTTGCCGTCGAGGTTCGGCAGCACCTGGCCGATGGCCTTGGCGGCCCCCGTGGTGGTGGGCACGATGTTCACGCCGGCCGCGCGGGCGCGCCTCAGGTCGCGGTGCGGGCCGTCCTGCAGGTTCTGCTCCTGGGTGTAGGCGTGCACCGTGGTCATGAAGCCGTGCTCGATGCCGGCCAGGTCGTCGAGCACGGACGCCAGCGGTGCCAGCGCGTTCGTGGTGCACGAGGCGTTCGAGACGATCACGTGCCTGGCGGGGTCGTACGCCTCGGTGTTCACGCCGTAGGCGAGCGTGACGTCGGCGCCGTCGGAGGGGGCGCTCACCAGCACGCGCCGGGCGCCCGCGTCGATGTGCGCGCGGGCGGCACGCGCCGCGGTGAAGCGGCCGGTGGACTCGAGCACGATGCCCACGCCGAGCTCGGCCCAGGGCAGCTTGGCCGGCTCGCGTTCGGCGAGCACCTGGATGCGGCGGCCGCCGACCACGAGCTCGGCGCCGTCGACCTCGACGGGAAGGCCGAGGCGGCCGAGCGCGCTGTCGTACTTGAGCAGGTGCGCGAGGGTCTCCGGGGCGGTGAGGTCGTTGACGGCGACCACTTCGAGGTCGGTGTCACGTTCGAGCAGGGCGCGGAGGGTGTTGCGTCCGATGCGGCCGAATCCGTTGACGGCGATGCGAGTCATGGGCGTTCCTTTCGTTCCGCGCTCCATGATCGGCGTCCGGGCACAGGGCCGACAGTGGCCTGAATGACAGCACGCGCAAGAATCCAGCCAGAAGTTTCGCCACCGTTCGCAAGGATCTCGCCACACCCTGCCTGGCCCAGTTCAGGCCGAGAAGGTGTGGCGATACTCGGTCGGGGAGGTGCCGAGGATGCGCTGGAAGTGCAGGCGCAGGTTGGCGCCGGTGCCGAGCCCGACCCGGTCGGCGATCTGCTCCACGCCCAGGTCGGTGCGTTCGAGCAGTTCGCGTGCCAGGTCCACGCGTGCCCGGAGCACCCACTGCATCGGCGTGTAACCGGTGTCCTCCACGAACCGGCGGGAGAAGGTGCGCGCCGACACCCGCGCGTGGCGGGCGAGGGTGTCGAGGGTCAGCCGTTCGGACAGGTGCGCCAGGGCCCACTCCCGCGTGTTCGCGAACAGGTCGCCGAGCGGTTCGGGGACGCTGCGGGGAACGTACTGCGCCTGGCCGCCGCTCCGATAGGGCGCCGCCACCAGCCGTCTCGCCACGTGGTTGGACAGCCCGACGCCGTGGTCGCGACGCACCAGGTGCAGGCACAGGTCGATGCCGGACGCCGCTCCCGCCGACGTCAGCACGTCGCCCTCGTCCACGAACAGCACGTTCTCGTCCACCCGTACGAGTGGATGCTTGCCGGCGAGGGCCTTCGTGTAGTGCCAGTGGGTCGTCGCCCGCTTGCCGTCGAGCAGGCCCGTCGCCGCCAGCGCGAACGCCCCCGTCGAGATGGCCGCGAGCCGGGTTCCGCGCTCGTGGGCGGCCATGAGCGCGCCGAGGACCGCGGCCGGCGGCTCCGTGGTCGCCGGCTCCCGATAGCCGGGGATGAAGACGGTGTCGGCCTGCTCGACGGCGTCGAGGCCCTCGGCCACGTGATAGGAGAGGCCGTCGCCGCCGGTCACCAGTCCGGGCGCGGCGCCGCACACCCGCACCTCGTACGGCATGCTCGGCCGGTTGGAGAACACCTGCGCGGGGATGCCGACGTCGAGCGGCTTCGCGCCATCGAGCACGAGCACGGCGACGCGATGGCTCTTCGGGCTCATCGGCCTCCTCCGGCTCTCCCGCGGCCCGGTGCGCATCGCCTCGCGTCCTGACCGCCATGTCCACTGCCGCAAGCATCCTGCCATCCACCCGCTCGGGCACGGGTCACCGGTAGAGCACAGGTCACCGGTAGAGGACGGCCAGGGCCGCGGCGGTGTCCGCCAGCCTGCGCCGCAGCTCGGCGGGCTCCAGGACCTCCACCTCGGCTCCGAGCCTGAGGAACTCGGAGTGGGCGTGCGTCAGTGACTCGATCGGCACGGTGGCCCTGATCCAACCCTCCGCGTCCGGCCCCTCGGCAGTGTCGTCCACGGCGGTCACCACGGCCGAGCTCATCGTCTCCCGCAGCCGCTCACACCCGTCCGGCGAGAGCCGGATGACCGCGTGCCCCTGGAACAGCCGCGACCGGAAGCCCGCCAGGTGCTCGCGCCAGTGCCCGGCCAGGTCGAAGCCCTCGGGGCGCTCGAACGTGTCGTCCGTGACCCGCAGCCGCAGGATCTGGGTGACCCGGTAGGTCCGCAGGGCGCCGTCGCAGCGGGCCACGAGGTACCACTTCCCGCCCTTCAGGACCAGCCCGTACGGCTCCAGCCGGCGTTCGACCTCGGTGGGGGCGGCCCATCGCCGGTAGAGCACCTCGATGACGCGGCCGTTCCACACGGCCTCGGCGACGTCGGGCAGGTGTGGCACGTGGTCGCCGTCGTGATACCAGCCGGGCGCGTCGAGGAGGAAGTGGCTCCGTATCCGCCTGGCGCCGTCCCGCAGGGTGGCGGGCAGCGCGGCCTCGATCTTGAGCTCGGCCGCCGCCGCGAGGGCGCCGAGCCCGAGCTCGGCGGCCGGTCCCGGCAGCGGGGCCAGGAACAGCGCCTCCGCCTCCCGCGGGGTCAGGCCGGTGAGCCGGGTGCGGAAACCGTCCATCAGCCGGTATCCGCCCTCGTGCCCGGCCTCGCCGTACAACGGGATGCCGGCGGCGTGCAGTGACTCGACGTCGCGGTAGATCGTGCGGACACTCACCTCCAGCTCTTCGGCGAGCTGACGGGCCGTCAGGCGCTCCCGCGACTGGAGCAGCAGAAGGATGGACAGCAGCCGGGATGCGCGCATATCCACTGACAATAGGTGTCAGTGGAGGGGCCGTACGGTCCCGGGCATGGGAAACGACTTCGACTTCTTCGTCGGCAGGTGGGACGTGGCCAACCGGAGGCTGCTCAAGCGGGGTGTCGGCAGCGACGAGTGGGAGGAGTTCCCCGGCCACTGCGTCGCGTACGGCTTCTTCGACGGCGCGGGCAGCTTCGACACGCTCACGCTGCCCACCAAGGACTTCGACGGCGCGACGGTCCGGACGTACGACGCCGAGCGGGACGAGTGGTCCATCTACTGGATCAACAGCAGGCGCGGCCTCGATCCGGTCCCGGTCGTCGGCCGCTTCGTCGACGGGGTCGGCACCTTCTACGCCGACGACACCGACGACGGCCGCCCGATCCGCGTCCGGTTCACCTGGTCGGGAATCACGCGCGACTCGTGCCACTGGAAGCAGGCCTTCTCCTACGACGGCGGCCAGACCTGGGAGACCAACTGGACCATGCACTCCACCCGCGTCGGCTGACGGACGCGGCCGGCAGCGAAGAGGTCGGTGTCCGGCCGCTGTGAGGCGTTCCGCACCGGGCCCTCGCGTCGCTAGGGTCCGGTGCCATGGTCACCCCCCTGGAGCCTGACGACCCGCGCGTACTGGGTGAGTTCACACTGAGCGGACGGCTCGGCGAGGGTGGGCAGGGGGTGGTGTTCCTCGGCCGGTCGCCCCGCGGCGAACCGGTCGCGGTGAAGGTGCTCAAATCGGGGCTCGACGCGACGGTGAGGGAGCGGCTGGTCCGCGAGCTCGACGCGATGCGCGGAGTCGCGCCCTTCTGCACCGCCCGGGTGCTGACCGCGGTGGTCGACGGGCGGATGCCGTACGTGGTGAGCGAGTTCATCGACGGGCCGTCCCTGCAGCAGCGGGTCGATTCCGGCGGCCCGCTGCGGGGCGGGGAGCTGGAACGCCTCGCGGTCGGAACGGCCACGGCGCTCGCGGCCGTTCACGCGGCCGGGATCGTGCACCGGGACTTCAAGCCGGCCAACGTGCTGCTGGGGCCGGACGGCCCCCGGGTGGTGGACTTCGGCATCGCCAGGCAGGAAGCGAGCGACACGATCACGGCGGGCCCGGTCGGCACCCCGGCCTACCTGGCTCCCGAGCAGATCGCCGGGGACCCGGCCACGCCGGCCTCCGACGTGTTCGCCTGGGGAGCCACGATCGTCTTCGCCGCCACGGGCCGCCCGGCCTTCGGCGCCGCCACCGTCCCCGCCGTCATGCACCGGATCCTGACCGCCGAGCCCGACGCCTCGGCGCTGCCCCGGCCGCTGCGCGGGGTGGTCGAACGGTGCCTCGCCAAGGATCCCGCGCGCCGGCCGGCCTCCCGCGACCTGCTGCTGGAGCTCGTCGGGGCCACCCCCGACCCGCTTCAGGCGGGCGCGGCCGCGGCGGCCACCAGGCCGGAGGGAGTACGGCAGGGTGGGACGACCGCGATCCTCCCGGCCTTTCCGGCCACCGGTCCGGCCGGGACGATCCCGCCGGGCCCGGAGACCACCGCGGCGGGTGACCGCCGGCAGGCCTCCCGTACCGGGATCGTCGCCGGGGCGGTGGCCGCCGTGGCCGCGCTGTCGGTCAGCGCCGCGCTGCTGGGGCCGCGCCTGCTGTCCGGCGGCTCGCCCGGCACCTCGTCGCACGCCGGCGCGACGACGACCGTCTCGCGGACCGCCGGCTCACCGGCGCGGCCCGTGGACGCCACACCGGGGGACACCGTCACGGACGACGGCGCGACCGAGCACGACACCGCGACGACGGACGACACCGCGACGACAAACGACACGACGGAGACGGACGCCGCGGAGGACCCCACAGCGACTCCGAAGGGCACTTCCCTGCCGTCCACCACGCCGGGCGGGACGGTTCCGGCCGCGTTCGCCGGCACCTGGGGAGGCCATGTCGTGCCCGACGAGCTGGTGGGAACCAGCGAGGCCGACGTCCAGATCGTGCTGGAGCCGGGCGGGCGCACCGGAGGCTGGCAGGACGCCGACAGCTCGTGCCGGGGGAGTCTGACGCTGACGCGCGGCTCCGCCACGGCACTCGTCTTCCGGCTGGACAGGTGCGCCGCCGGCAGGGTCACCCTGACCCGGACGAGCGAAGGGCTCGCCTACCGACGGGACGGCGGCGAGGACGGCGTCACCTACCAGGGCCTCCTGATCCGGGACTGACCACTCCGTACGGACATCCTCGGCCTGCCGGCGCCGCCGCTCAGGGTTCGTCGGCGGGGAGGGCGAACATCCGGATGAACATGGGGCGCGCCCCCGGTGGCGCGTCCTGGGCCCGGTGGCTGTACCTGAGCAGCAGGGCGATGTACGCGTCGAAGAACTCGGCGAACTCCTCCTTGGTCATCCGGCCGAGACCGCGCGAGCCCTTGGCCCAGTCGGGATCGCGCCGGTAGGCCTCGGGGAAGCGCTCCAGGAGCGCCCGGTCCTCCTCGAAGCCGACGCGGTGGAACTCCTCCAGCACCGGGCGGTCCTCGGGCGCGAGCTGTCCGGGGGCCGGCGCGCGCATGTCGCGCGGGGTCTCGGTTCTGCGCCACCAGCGCTCCCGGCCGGCCGATCTTTCGGGGATCTCCTCGATGAAGCCGTACTTCTCCAGCTGGCGCAGGTGGTAGCTGGTCGTGCCGGTCTTCGCGTCGAGCAGCGCGCCGATCGTCGTGGAGGTCGCGGGCCCGTGGATGTTGAGGTGGCGCAGGATGAGGCGCCGCATGGGGTGGGCCAGAGCCCTGAGACGGGCCGGGTCGTCGAGCAGGAACGGCTCCTCGTCCTTCATGAGGATCACCCTAGTCCTCCAGAACGATATCTGCAGAGAACTGTCTGCCGAGACTTCTCTGCAGACTAGTTTCGGCATCATGCAGCGAATCACCCTGGCTCTTGGCCTCGTTCTCACCCTGACGGCCGCCCCCGCGGCGGCCGCCGCCCCGCCTTCCCCCGCCGCCGGAGCGGCGGCCGCCGCTCCCGCCGACCTCACCGGAAGGGAGGTGAGCTTCGCGGGCGGCGGCGGCCTCACCCTGCACGGCACGGTCCTGTCGCCGGTGAAGGCGTCACCGGGGCGGCCCGGCATGGTGCTCGTCCACGGGGCCGGCACCGGCACACCGCGCGCGAAGCTCATGGGCGAGGCCGTGGCGTTCGCCCGCGGAGGCATGTCCGTGCTGGTCTACGACAAGAGATCGGAGGGATACTCCCTCTTCCGCCGGTCCTACTCGGTCCTCGCGGACGACGCGCTGGGCGCGGTGGCCGCGCTCCGGTCGCAGGCCGGTGTGGACCCGGCGAAGGTGGGCGTCTGGGGGCTCAGCGAGGGTGGCTGGGTCGCGCCCCTCGCGGCCTCCCGCTCCCGGGATGTCGCGTTCGTCGTGGTCGTCGGCGCCAACGCGCTCGCGCCGCTGCGGCAGCAGACCTGGGCCACCGCCGCGGGCCTGCGCAAGGCGAAGGTGGCGGGATCGCTGGTGGACCGGGCCGAGCCGAGGCTGTACCGGGCGATCGCCGACGGAGGCATGTTCCCCGAGCCCTGGTACGACCCCAAGCCGGCCCTCGCCGCGGTGCGACAGCCGGTGCTCGCCGTCTGGGGCGTCCACGACCTGCTCACGCCGCCGAAGGAGACCCCGCCGATCTTCGCGCGGGCGCTGGAGAAGGGCGGCAACCGGCACTACACGTTCCGCTTCTTCCCGGGAGCGGACCACGCCGCCCACCTCACGCCCGACGGCGGTGTCACCCGGCTCCCCGCCCTCGCGCCCGGGTACGCCGGCCTGGTCGGCTCCTGGGTCCGCGAGGTCGTCTCGGGACGGCCGCCTCTGGCGAGCACGTCGGGTCCCGCGCCCGAGCAGGCGGACCCGACCGTGCCGGTGGACCGTCCCGCGCCGTGGGAGTCGGCGCCGGTGCAGGCGGCCGTGATGCTGCTGCTGATCGTCGCGTTCGCCGCCTACCCGTTGACCGCCCTCGCCCGCCGGCTGCGCGGGCGGTCCCGTACGGCCCGGCCTGCCGCGCCCCGCGTGCTCAGCGCGGCCGGGCTGGTCGCGGTGCTCGGGTCGTTCGCCTTCCTGTTCTACCTGCTCATGACCGGAGGCAAGCTGGCCGCGCCGGGGCCCGTGCTGCTCGGCCGCCCGATCGTCTGGCTGGCCCTGCAGGCCCTGGCGCTGACCACGGTGGCCGCCGCCGTACGGACGGCCGGCGCGTGGCGGAGGGCCGGGACGAGGAGCGAGCGGGTCCGCCTCGGTGTCCTGCTCGCCGGCGGCGTCGCGTTCCTTCCGTGGGCCCTCTACTGGGGCCTGCTGCTCCCGTGAGGGAGACGCTCAGCTCGTGAGCAGGCCGACTCCGAGGGTCAGCACGCCGGCCGCCAGGCACAGCGCGCCGATCCAGAGCAGGATGATCAGCCGGTTCGGGCGGGTGGTGCCCCGTCCCAGCGAGGACAGGAAGAAACCGGCGGACATCAGCGCGGCGGCGGCCGGGACGCCGAGGCGGGCGATCCACAGCGGGACACCGCTCAGGCCGGTGGCGTCGACGAAGAGCAGGCACACGAGCCCGAGGGTCACCAGCACCCCCGCGTGCGCGTGCCCGGCGCGGGCGAAGGCCTGCTGGAAGGCGGTCAGCGACACCTGGCCGCGGACGATCCTGGAGAGGAACCACCCGCCGAACTCGATGGTCACGATGGTCAGCAGGACGGCGCCCGCGATCACCTGGGTCTCCTGGCTGAGCTGCAGGGGGGTCATGGCTCTCCTGTGGCAGAGGTGGCAGGTCGGGGGTCGGGGCCGCGTACGACCCGGGGCTGCGGAAGCGGTCAGGGGCCGGTGCTCAGTGCGGTCGCGGGAAGATTGAGCGTCCGCGCGAGATCGGCGAGTTCCGCCTCGAACAACTCGCCCGCGTCGTCGCCGATGGCCCGGGTCAGGCCGAGCGCCTCGACGCTGACCATGCCGTACAGCCGCAGCCAGCACCGGGTGAAAGCGACCTCGGCCGCGGAGGAGGGGAGCTCCGTCTCCAACTGTTCGAGGAGCCGCCGGGCCGGCGTCTCGGTCGCCGGGGAGGGCGTTTCGGGCGGCAGGGGCGCGGGCCCGTGGTCGCGCCAGACGCCGGAGAAGACGTCCGCGAAGAGCCTGCCCACCTGACGCCGTGCCTGCCTGACCGACGCGCCCTCGTCCGGCGAGGACACGAACCAGGAGAGGTGGAACTCCGCGGCGTGTTCGACCGCCCAGTGCCGCAGCGCCCTGCTCGCGGCGACGAGCCGGCCCGCCGTGTCGGCCGCGTCGACCTGATCGACGCTGCCGGCGATGTGCTCGGTCAGCTCTTCGAGAATGGCCACGACGACCGCGTCCGTCAGGGTGCGGTGGCTGTCGAAGTAGCGATAGACCCCGGGAGGGGTCATGCCCATCTCGCGGGCGACCGCCCGGATCGTCAGCGCCTCGGCTCCCTGGTCCGTCAGGATGCCGCGGCTCACGGAGATCAGCTCACGCAACGTGGCGTCGCGCACACGCTGACGCCGGAGCGAAACCGTCATACAACCTCTCCACTGCTCGCGCCTCTCTCCCGCAGCGACCTGCGGGAGATCCACAGTTTACGCATGTTAACTCTTGCGTCTATTAGTAATGCAAACGCCCCAGGGAAACTACGGCTACTGATGATCCGGCCCGTGCCGGATGAGTGGAGCGCTACGCCGACGTCCACGTGCGCCCGTCCGCGAGGGCCTTTTGGCGAGGGCGGGGCATCCCCTTTGTGGGTCGTCGGGCGGCGCGGCGCGCTGAGCTGCCCAACGTCACCCTGTGCGTAACATCTGCGCTTCCGGAGCCGTTCCTGGGCCGTTGACAATCTGAGGCATCCTCAGGTTGACTGTCCGGCGGGCATAACATGAGGAATCCTCCGCATGTGCCCCTCCTGGAGGAGAGGACGTTGGCCGAGGGAATCGCCGTCTCCGTGCACGACACCGCACCCGTCTGGCGCGGCGACACCGCGGGCGACGCGCTGCGCCGCTCCGTCGACCTCGCTCAGGCCGTCGAGGCGCTGGGCTACCGGCGTCACTGGGTCGCCGAACACCACGACACCCCGGCGCTCGCGACCTCCAGCCCGGCCGTGCTCGCCGGGTCCATCCTCGCGGCGACCTCCACCATCCGCGTCGGCTCGGGCGCGGTGCTGCTGCCCAACCACTCGCCGTACGTGGTGGCCGAGCAGTTCGGCGTCCTGGCCGGGCTCCACCCGGGCCGGGTGGACCTCGGGCTCGGCCGCGCCACCGGCGGCTCCGGCCGGGCCGCCGCCCGCATGGGCGACCCGCGCGGGCTCGACTTCCCGAGCGCACTGCGTGAGCTGGGCGAATACTTCACGGGCGGCAGCGGTGGCGTCCGCGCGATCCCCGAGCCGGCCACGCCGCCCGAGATCTGGCTGGTCGGGTCGAGCGCGTCCAGCGCCGCGGCCGCGGGCCGTCTCGGCCTGCCCTACGTGTACGCGCACGCGATCGTCGGGGCCGGCGCGCCGGAGGCGCTGGAGGCCTACCGCCGGACGTTCCGGCCCTCGGCGGCCCTCCCCGGGCCGTACGCCGGGGTGGCCGTGATCGCGGTCGCGGCCGACAGCGACGAGCGCGCGCACCGGCTCGCCACGTCCTTCGTGTACGGCCAGATCCTCATGCGCACGGTCGACCCCGCCACCCTCCTGCCGACGGAGGAGGAGACGGCCGCGCACCGGTTCACCCCGGAGGAGGAGCGGTTCCTGCGGGACAGGATCGGCCCCCAGTTCGTCGGCAGTCCCGAGCGGATCGCCCCCCGGCTCGGCGACCTGCTGCGCGCCACCCGCGCGGACGAGCTGTTCGTGCTCACCCAGGTGCCCGACCACCAGGCCAGGATCCGCTCCTACGAGCTCGTCGCCAAGATCGTCTCGTCGCTGTAGCCCTCCGCCAGGGTCCGGGGCCCCGCGACGGCGCGGGCGGAGGTCAGGCGCGGGGGATGGTGATGCCCTCCAGGACCAGTTGGAGGAAGCGCGGGCTGCCGTCCCTGTCGCCGGCCGCCTGTTCCCGCACCCAGGCGGCGCCGCTGAGGAGGTCGAACAGTTCGTCGGGGGTGAGGTCGGGCCGTACGCTGCCCGCCGCCTGCGCGGCGCGCAGCAGGTCGGCGCCGCTGCGGTGCATCGCGTTGCACATGGTGTGTGAGGGCGTCCCCTCGTCGTACATGCTCTGCGCGAGGATGCCGACCAGGCCGCGGAAGGTGCTGAAGTGCGCGACGGCCTCGCGCATCCACGCGGTCAGCGCGTCGAGCGGGTCCGCGGCGCCGGACAGCCGCTCGGCATGGGCGACCAGGTTCTCCAGGCCGTCCCGGGTCGCGGCCTCGACCAGCGAGGCCCGGGTGGGGAAGTGGCGGTACAACGTGCCGATCGCCACCCCGGCCTGGCTCGCGATGTCCTCCAGGGACGCGTCGGCCCCGGTGCTCTCGAACGCCTTGCGGGCCGCGGCCAGGATCGCGTCGTAGTTGCGCCGGCCGTCCGCCCGCTTGGGGCGCTGGGCGATGTAGGCCTTGCCGTCCATCGGCTACCTCCCGCTTGACATCCTGAGGGTGCCTCAGGTTAAATGCTCCCGATTAACCTGAGACGACCTCAGTATAGGTGCGGCCTCGTATCCGGGTGCGCCTCACCCCTGCCCCCCATCAGCGGACCGTGGAGGTTCCATGGCCACCGGAACGACCCCCGAAAGCGTCTCGGGCGCGCCCCGAGACGCCCCCGGCCGCGGCTGGGCCCTCGCGCTCGCCGCGATCGTCGGCGCCGAGTTCATGCTCCAGCTCGACGGCACCGTCGTGAACGTCGCGCTGCCCACCCTGCAGTCCGACCTCCACCTGACGGTGGCCGGGGGATCCTGGGTGCCCAACGGCTTCTTCCTCGCCTTCGGCGGGCTCCTGCTGTTCGCCGGACGCCTCGGAGACGTGCTGGGCCACCGCCGGGTGTTCCTCGCCGGGATCGGGCTGGTCGTGGTGGCCTCGCTGATCGCCGGGCTCGCGCCGAACCTGGAGGTGCTGCTCGCCGGCCGGATCCTGCAGGGCGCCGGGGCGGCGATCTGCGGGCCCACCGGACTGGCACTGCTGGCGATCGTGTTCCAGGGGGAGCGGCGGCAACGCGCCTTCGGGCTCTACTCCACCGTGACCGGGCTCGGCGCCTCCGCCGGCATGGTCCTCGGCGGCCTGCTCACCTGGGCCGGCGACTGGCGCTGGAGTCTGCTGGTCAACGTGCCGATCGGGCTGGTCCTCGCCGTGGTCGCCGCCCGCGCACTCGGCCTGCGCGACGAGGCGACCCGGTCGCGCTCCCTCGGCCTGCCGAGCGCGCTGCTGAGCACCGCGACCCTCACCACCGCCGTGTACGGCCTGGTCCACGCGGCGGAGAAGGGCTGGGGCGACCGCTGGACACTCGCCGCGCTCGGCGCGGCCGTCGTGCTGGCCGTGATCCTGCTGCTGGTGGACCGGCGCGCCGCCGAGCCGCTGCTGCCCCTGGCGGTCCTCGCCGGCCGCGAGCGGGCCGGGGCCTTCCTCGACCTGGTGCTGCTCGCGGCGGTCCTCACCAGCTTCCTGATCTACCTGGTGCAGTACCTCCAGGGAGTGCTCCACCTCGACGCGCTGCGAAGCGGCCTGGCCATTCTGCCCTTCGGCCTCGCGCTGCTCGTCAGCACCCAGATCCTCACCTCGTACATCGCCAAGATCGGCCTCAAGACCCGCGCGGTGGCCGGCCTGGTGGTCGTGCTGGCCGGGGTGGCGTGGCTGACCCGCCTCGACGGTGACAGCACCTATCTCACCGGAGTGCTCCCGGCCCTCGTCGTCATGGGGCTCGGCGTCGGCGTGGCGATCATCCCGTTCAACATGATCGTGCTCACCACCGCACCGCCCGAGTACGCGGGTGTGACCGCCGGGGTGCTGCAGACGGCGCTCACGATCGGCGGATCGCTCGGCCTGGCCGCGATGCTGATCCCGCTCACGCAGGGCTCCGGCGGCCTCGCGGAGACGATCTCGTCGGTCTTCGTGTGGGCGAGCGCCGCCCTGGTGATCGCGCTGCTCGTCGCGCTCGTCTTCTGGTACCGCCCCGGAGCGCGGGAAACGACCTAGTTGAGGTCCAGCGCCACCTCCAGGCGGAGGTAGGCGTCGATCCAGGCCTGCTCGGCCGTCTCGTCGACGGTGTGGGTCCGCGCCGCCGCGAAGGCCGTGACGGCCTTGGCGACGCGGTGCAGGCCGAGCACGGTCAACCGCCGCGCCGCGTCGGCGAGCCGGTCGTCGTACGTCGGCGGCAGGTGGGACAGGCCGTGATGGGCCGCTTCGGCGAGCAGCGCCCGGGCGTCGATCAGAGCCGCGGTGAGGGGTTCGGGCCGGCCGTCATCGGCGACGGTGAGCCTGCCGCTTCGATCGGGCGGCTGGAGGTCGGGGACGACGACCCGGCCGCCGGCCGACAGGCCGAGCGGTTCGATGACGACGCCGCCCGCGGTCCGCCCGACCACGCCGCTGACGAAACGCGGTTCGCCCTCCGCACCGAGGAGCGCGGCGGCCAGCGAGTCGAGGCGTCCGGGAGCGGCGGCGGTGTGGGTGGCCCTGACGGTGGCGGTGTTACCCGCCCGGTCGGCGATGACGGCGTCGAGACGCTGGTCTCCGGGCGCGTAGCCGACGGACACCACCCGGTCGACGGCGACGACCCGGACCAGTTCCGCCTCCACCCGCGGGCGGACGGGCCGGAGCGGGAGAGCGTCCAGCTCCCGGCCGAGCGCGGCGAGGTCGGTCACCACCAGGGATGACGGCAGTTCGTCCCAGGCGCCCCGCGACGCGCCGACCGTCGTCTTCGAGATCCGGCCGGTGGCCAGCCGCACCGTGCGGCTGGCGCTGCGGACGGCCGACTCCGTGACCACGTTGCCGGTGGCCAGGGCCTCCAGTGTGGACGAGGCGATCCGCCGCCGGGCGAGCGCCGGCCCGTCGTCGTCGCCGTCCCAGTGGCGGCGGAGGACCAGCACCATGGCGCTGTCGCCGTGGGCCAGGTAGACCTCGGCGATCCGCCGGTCGCCGACGGCGCGGATCCGGCAGCCGAGACCGTCCAGCCGGGCACGGCGCAGCGGGGTCTCGGCGGCCTCGGCGGTGCCGAGCACGCTGCTGCGCAGGGTGGCCTCCGGCCGCGTCACCGCGCGGTGCCGGGCGTGGAGTTCGGCGAGGTGGCTCGCGAGCAGTTCGGGACGGTAGTGGGAGCTCCGGTCGCGGTAGGCGGCCAGTTGCCCGGCGAGGTCGGTGACGGCGAGCAGCGGCCAGCGCAGCCCGGCGGTGTCCAGGTGGCGCAGCACGTCGGCGATGGTGGCGTCGAGGCCCTGACCGAGATGCGCCGCGCCCTCGCGCAGGACCGTGCCGGCCAGGCCCAGGGCACGCTCCAGCCCGGATCCGCCTCCCGGCCCGGGCTCACCGCCGACGTCGACCCGCACGTCCTGGACGCCGGGGTGCCGCGCGTCGGCGACCCGGAACGCCCACACCGCCAGGGCGATGACGTCGTCGCGGCTGCCGGCGACGGCGTCGGTGTGGACGAACCCGAGGTCGCCGGGGACCAGGAAGCGCACGGTCGCGGTGGCCAGTTCGACCTGCGGCACCGGATCGCCGGGGGTCGCGCGGCGCACCCGCGCGGTGAACCCGGTCCGCTCCGTACGGCGCGCGGCGGCCATCAGCCGGGCGCCGATCCTGGCGGTGAGCTCGTCGTCGGTCACCTGGCCCGGCGACCAGGGCGGCGCGGGCTCCGCGACACTCTCGGCAGCCACGGGGGCGGCGTCGACGGGCACCCCCCCAGCATCGACGGCCGCCGCGTCAGCGTCGACGGGCGCCGCGTCGGCGTCCGTGGGCGTCGGGGCGGCCTCCGCAGGATCCGGGGCGGGCAGGCGCTGGTAGGCGAGGATCACGCCGATGACGTGCCGGCAGACGCCGACGGAACCACACGTGCAGCGGCCCGCGTCGAGCCCGCCGGGAGGCAGGGCCGTGGTCACGCCGTCGGGGAAGACGCCGTGCACTGTGCCGTGGTCGTCGGTCCGCACCTCCGGCGCGGCCTCCTTGCCGGCCCGTTTGACCAGGCCGCGGTTGGTGAGCGCGGCGAGGGAGTCGGTGGTGAGCCCGAGCAGGTCCGTCCTCATCTGCCCACATGCTCCGCGACGAAGGACGCCAGCTCGCCGGGGGTCATCGCGCCCACGTGGGCTCCGGCGTCGGCGAGGCGCTGTGCCAGCCCCCGGTCGTAGTCGGGATTGGCCTGCTGGTCGAGGGCGGCCAGGCCCAGCACCTTGCTGCCCTGCGTCACCAGGTCGCGTACGACGCGCACCAGCCGCTGTGGATCGCCGCCCTCGTAGAAGTCGGAGATCAGCACGACGATCGCCCGGCGCGGCTGGTCCACCAGGCCCGCGCCGTACGCCGCCGCGCGGGCGATGTCGGTGCCGCCCCCGAGCTGGACCTTCATCAGCAACTCCACTGGATCGTCGACGTCGGAGGTCAGATCCACCACTTCGGTGTCGAAGGCGACCAGGTGGGTGCGCACGCCGGGCAGGCCCCACAGGCAGGCCGCGGTGACCGCCGAGTGGATCACCGAGTCGACCATCGACCCGGACTGGTCGACGAGCAGGATCACCTGCCACTGCTCCAGGTGGCGGCGGGTGCGGGAGAAGAAGTACGGGGTCTCGATCACCACCTTGCCGGTCTCGGGCTGGTAGCGGCCGAGGTTGGCGCGCAGGGTCCTGACCATGTCGAAGTTGCGGGCCAGCCGCAGCCGGCCGCGCCGTCGCACCTTCGTGCCGGAGAACGCGCTGCGGACCTCGGTGGCGAGCTTCTCCGTCAGCTGCCGGACGACCTGCTCCACGATCCGCCTGGCCAGCCGCAGCACCTGCGGGTTCATCAGGTGCTTGGTCCGCAGCACCGCCTTGAGCAGCGCGGGATTGGGCTCGATGCGCGCCAGCACGTCCGGGTCGGTCACCACGTCGTGGATCTCGTACCGCTCGACCGCGTCGCGTTGCAGCCGTTCGACGGTCTCCTTGGGGAACAGCCGGGCGATGTCGTCGAGCCAGTCGACGGTGGTCAGCACCGACTCGCCCGTCCCGCTCTGCCGCCGCACGCCCCGCCGGCGCAGGTCCTCGTCGCGGCCGTAGAGCCAGTCCAGGGCCGCGTCGCGAGCGGCGGCCCCCGCGTCGAGCCCCTGCCCGCCGAGGCAGGCGCCGCCCGGCTCGCCGAGCAGCAGACGCCACCGTTCGAGAGTGGGGTCGGTCATCGAGGCCTCCGAGGTCACGGTGTGATCAGTCCCTCCCGGCGCAGCGCCGCCTCGACCCGCTCGTCCAGAGCCCTCCCGGCGGCCACCAGTTCCGGCGCCGCGTCCAGCCGCATCAGGTCCCACCCCGACGCGCCGCCCGTACGCCGCTCGACCAGGCGGGTGGCGATGAGGTGCCGTTCGCGGGGCGGGAAGAAGCCGAACGCCTGGCGCAGCGCGGGCAGGGCGACCAGGAAGTCGTGGTCGGTCATCTCTCCGACCAGGTCGTCGAGCAGTTCCAGCATCCCGGAGGTGTGCAGCACCTCCTCCCGGGCGAGCGCGAACAACCCGGTCAGCCAGTCTCCGGCCGACTCGGGGACGAACGCGCCGCGCACCGCGCGGGCGGGGTCCGCGGCGGCCGTCCCGCGCAGCGACCAGCCCAGGCCCAGCGCCGCGCCGCGCAGGTCGGGCGGCGCGTCCCGGCAGGCGGCGACCCGGTCCGCGACGCCCAGCGCCGCGGGCGTGTCCAGTCCGAGCGACGGGCCGGCGTGCCTGAGGGCGTCGCGGACGGCGGTCATCGCGCCGACGCGCCGGAGGTCGGCCGGTGCGGGTCCGCCGCGCACGCCTTCGGCCAGCCACAGCGCCCGGCGGGTGGCGGCCCGGACGACCGTGCCCACAGTGGCGCCGCCGCTGGTGCGGAACAGGTCGTCGTGGCGCCACATCGCCAGGGCGACGGCGAGGACGCGGCCCAGCTCTCCCAGGTCGGCCGCCGTCTCGACGGCCCTCGTCAGGTCGTCGAGCACCTGCCCGGTCAGGTCGCCGACGCCGCACAGCGCCGTGTCGAACAGCACCTCGGCCAGCTCGTCCAGGCCCGCGCCCGGGATCCGCTCGGCGAGGGCGGCGGCCGCCGCCTCCTGCGGGTCCACGCCGTACCCGCCGGCCTCGATCAGCGCGGGCAGCCGGTCGTCGGCCTCCGTGAGCGTCCATCGTTCGGTCAGCTCCGCGCCGCCCGCAGGGCGGGGTCCCGAGGTGCGCACCACGCCGGGGATCCGCAGCACCCGCAGCCGGTGCAGCAACCGGCTGCGCTCGCGGCCGGCGTCCGAGCCGAGGTCGAGCCGTTCCTCCCCCGGATCACCCAGCACCGCGAGAACCGCGTGGACCAGCGGCGGCAGCGGAGTCGAGGGATGCAGGCGCCCCATCCGGTCGCCGCTGAGGGCCGCGACCATCTCCACGATCACGGGATGGCTACCGGCCCGCAGCGGGCCGCGCGCCGCCCAGGGCAGCGGGGTCTCGATCGCCTCGCCGACCAGCGCGCTCGCCAGGCCGTCCAGCACGTCGACCCGGGCCGGATGCGGGTGGCCGCGCAGCAACGCGAGCCCGTCGGCGGTGGCCCGGGCGGCGATGAGGTCCGCGGTGGACACCGGCTGACGCCGGGCGCGCAGCCGGGCGGTCACCGCCTCGGTGAGCCCGCGGGCGGCCTCGGCGGGACCCGACTCCCACAGGCGCTGGTAGTAACCCGGCGACGGCATCCCCGACTGGTAGCCGTCGAAGGCGTCCAGCCGCCGGAACGAGTACGGCACCAGGTAGCTGCCGACGACCGCCTCCGCCGGTGGCCGCGGCACCTCCGGCCAGTCGTGGTCGCCCTGCCCGGCCAGCCGGACCAGCGCGGGGCGGTGGAAGCCGCCCGTGACCACGACCACCGGCCGGTCGCCCGCGTCGGCGACGGCGGCCCGGACCCACCGCGCCATGTACGCCTCGCGGGCCGTGTCGTCCGGACCGGCCGGTGTGTCGCCGCGGACCAGGTCGAAGTAGGTCGCCAGCCGTTCGGCCAGCCCGCCGCCCGGTTCGATCTCGAACAGGTGGTCCCACAACGCGTCCACGTTGTCCACATCGAAGGTGCGGCACAGCCGTCCGGTCACCTCGGTGTAGCGGGCCTCCGCGTCGGCGTAACGGTTGCGGACCCCGGCCAGCGCCGGATGCCAGGCGGGCAGGTCGATGAACCGGAGCTCCGCGCCGACGTCCCGGCCCGCGACCAGCGCCGTCCACTCGGGGGAGTAGTCGCACAGCGGGGTCCACGAACCGTGCCGTCGTTCGGAGTCCCGGTAGCTCGTGTAGACCGCGATCGGCAGCTCGTGCTCCAGCAGGAGCTCGTCCATCCGGTGGTTCATCTCCGCCGGGCCCTCGACCAGCACGTACGCGGGCCGCAGGGAACGGATGGTGTCGGCGACCAGCCGGGCGCAGGCGGGGCTGTGGTGCCGCACGCCGAGGAACGTGACCGCCATCGTCAGCCCGGCAGAAGGTGACGGGCCTCGTACACGGCCTTCCACTGTTTGCCCGACCGCCGCTGCTCCAGATATCTGCGGAGTTTCGCCAGGTCCTCCGGGTTGTCCTTGGCCGCCGTGCCGGCCAGACAGGAGACCAAATCGGCGGCGGTGCCGGGCTCTCCGCGCAGGAACCACCCGCGCAGCCCGACGGCGTGCGCGACCGAGACGGCCTCGGCGGTGCTCATCACCCCGGACAGCCGGTCGGTGGCGTCGCCGCGCGCGGTCTGCCCGCCGCGCAGCTCCCGGAACGCGGTGACCAGGACCTCCAGCACGTCGCGCCGTGGCGGCGCGCCGACTCCTGACCGTTTCAGGAGAGCGGTGGCCTCCGCCTCCACCAGCAGCAGTTCGGTGTCGAAGTCGGCGATGGGGAAGACCGTCTCGAAGTTGAACCGGCGCTTGAGCGCGGCGCTCATCTCGTTGACGCCGCGGTCGCGGGTGTTGGCGGTGGCGATGACGGTGAACCCCTCCTGGGCGAACACCATCGCCTCCGGGCCGGTCAGCTCCGGTACCGCGAGCACGCGGTCCGACAGAGGCGACAGCAGGCAGTCCTGCACCTCCAGCGGGCACCGGGTGATCTCCTCGAAGCGCACCACCTTGCCCTCGGCCATGCCGCGCAGCAGCGGAGCGGCCACCAGCGACCGGGTGGACGGGCCCTCGGCGACCAGCAGCGCGTAGTTCCACGAATACTTGATCTGGTCTTCGGTGGTGGCCGCTCCGCCCTGGATGGTGAGCGTCGAGGTTCCGCTCACCGCCGCGGCGAGCAGCTCGGACAGCAGCGACTTCGCCGTGCCCGGCTCGCCCACCAGCATCAGCCCGCGGTTGGTCGCGAGCGTCACCAGCGATCGGTCGATCAGTGAGGGGTCGCCCACGAACTTGCGGCTGACGCCCAGCTTCTCGTCCCCGAGGACGAAGCGCCGGGCGGCCCGCAGGCTCAGCGCCCAGCCGGGCGGCCGGGCGTCGGTGTCGCTGTCCCGCAGCCTGGCCAGCTCGGCGGCGTAGCGGATCTCGGCCGGGGGCCGCTGTGCGTGCTCGTTCAACGGGTGATCTCCCTGAGGTCGCGCAGGATCTCGGACACGGTGATCGGGTCGAGGCCGTCGAGGGACACGCCCGTCAGGGTCTGCTCGTCGGCGAACTCGGGGTAGCCGATCGAGATGCCCGGATCGAGACCGACGGTGACGGTCCCGCCGCCGGGCACGTCCCGCTCGATCCAGCCCTGCCAACCGGCGTCCTGCGGGTAGCCCCGCCGCCAGCCCCGCCGTTCCAGGCCGAGCACCCGGCCCGTGGGAACTCTGGCGGCCAGGATCTCGCCCAGCAGGGTCTCGTCCGGGCCGTAGGTCTCCCGGCCCAGCTGCGGGAACGGCTGCAGGATCTCGTAGTCGGCGAACACCTCGGCCCACGCGGCCCGTTCCCCACCCAGCTCCAGCGGGTGTGCCACCCCGACGACGGCCTCGTCGGGCAACGTCAGCGTGTCGTCCTCGACGTCGGCGAAACTGCGGTCCTCGGCCACCCGCAGGGCGCCGGTGAGCCGGCCCGAGGAGTCGTAGAGCCCCCACACCAGCCGCCGCACGATGTGCCAGAGCAGCGGGTGGCCGACGAGCAGCCGCCGGAAGTCCGCACCGGTCCAGCGGCGCCGGTTCACCATGGCCTGCTCCAGCCGGTGGATGCTGTCCGCGGCCACGGCGCGCACGTCCTTCTTCAGCCCGGTGAACCGCTGGTAGGCGGCGGGCGCGAGCTCCGGATCGTCGTTCGCCCCCGGCTTGGGCAGGTTCTTCAGCCGCTTCCCCGCGGCGTCGGTCACGTACGGCTTGAGCTGCTCGTCGAAGCCGACGACAAATTGCCTGCGGCCGTAGTCGAGGGTCAGGCTGCCGTCGGCGGCCAGCCCGAAGTCGGGCACCAGCCGGTCGGCCAGCTCCTGCGAGGTCAGGCCGAGATCCGCGGCGACCTCGTTCATCTTCTGCCTGGCCCGGTTCTTGAGCCCGGTGAACTTGACCTTCTCGGCGATGCCGTGCAGGTGCATCAGGGCGACGTCGGAGCCGATGGCGGCCAGCAGGTCCAGGCCCGCGACCGCCCGCGAGTGCCCGCCGTCACCGGGCCAGGTCCTGATCAGCGGCGTCAGCCGCCGGATGGTCTCGTCGTCGCCGATCAGTGCCAGCGCGTCCATCACCCAGCTCTCCTTGGACGGATAGCCGGCCCCCTGCCAGCGCTGGAACAGGGCCCAGCCGAGGTCCGCGAGGCCGCGGCTGTCGCAGGCCTCCTTCACCAGGGTCAGACCCGCGTACGGGTCCCCGAGCCGGGAGATCGCCAGCATCGTCATCACGTGGCGGACCGCCTCGGGCGGCAGCACACCCGCGCCGCCGCGCAACTGGACCGGTGTGAAGACCGCGACCTCCGCCCACTCGGGCAGCACGGGCATCCTGGCGGGCAGCGCGTCGAGCGGGTCGGCCGCGAGCAGATCGGCGACCGCGGTCTCGGCGGCGGGGCCGTACCCCGCGGCGGCCTCCGTCACGGCCTCGCGGCCGTCGCCCGCGGCCAGCACCGCCAGCGCCTGCTCCGCCTGCCGCCGGGCCACTCCGGGTGTGCCCAGAGCCGCCGGGATCAGTGCCCTCGCGGCCGTCTCGGGGTGGCGGGCCAGCCACGCCAGCGCGGTGGCGCGCACCGACCTCAGCCGGGCCAGCCACTCGGCCATCAGCACGGCGATCTCCGGGGCGGTGAACGGAAGCAGCAGCGGAGCGATCTGGACGGGGGCGCGCCGGGCGCTGTCCAGCATCATGGGCAGCGCCGCCGGCCCGAACCTGGCGGCCACCTGCGGCATCCAGTCGGAGGCTCCCCACAGGTAGCCCGGGCGCCACTTCTCGATCAGCGGTGCGGCCAGCTCCTCGGGCCCGCCGGCGAACAGGGCGCTCTCGTCGTACGCGTACGAGGGGGTCTGCCGGCCAGTGGCGATCTGCTCGGCGATCCGGGAGGCGACCTTCTTCCACTCGCGCCGGGGCCGGTCCCAGGAACGGTGCTCCGGCAGGGCGGCACTCCAGGTGTCCCGCTCGCCCGGCCGCCACAGCACGGCCGGCTCGTCGGTGCACACCAGGTCGTTCACCACGGCGGGCTTGCGGGCCTTGCGCGGGCGGGTCCAGGGCGGGCTGACCAGCACCTCGGGCAGGGCGTCGAGCGGAGCGACAGGGACGGCCGGCGCGGCCGTGATCTTGTTGATCCGCCCGGTCGCGGCGTCGTCGACGCTCGCGAGCACCTCGGCCACCAGGCCGGGATGGGCCAGCACATGGGCGCGCAGCAGCATGTCCACGACCTTGCCACCGGACGTGCCATTGGAGGTGGCGAGCATCCGCATCGCCCGGCGTGGGAAGCGGGCCGCCGCGCGCAGGAGTGCCGGCTCGGCGTGCTTGTGGTCGATCCGGTCGAGGATCGCCCGCATGGCCGCGTCGGTCGGCAGCTCGGCGAGCACGCCCAGCAGCCGCCGCCGGCTCTCCACGTCGTAGAGCTTGTCGTACCATCCGGCGAGCACCGGTACGGCCGCGCCTCCCATGCCATCGATGATCGTGGTGGGCAGAGCGAGGAAGTTCATCACACCGTAGCCCGGCAGGTGGTCGGCGATGAGCGCCGCCTGCTCCGGCGTGCTGACCGCGGCGATCAGGCTGAGGGCGGGATTCGGGTTGACGCGGCTCACTTCGGCGCAGTCGTCCGCGACCCAGTCCACCTCGGTGGGGGCCAGGTAGGAGGCCGCCACCCGATGGTGGAGCCCGCCTTCCCGGCTCGCCTCCAGCGCCGCGACGACCTCGGCGTACTCGGCGTCCGGCACCGCCGAGAGGACGGCACGGACCCGCGAGGCGATTTCCATCCAGGGCCAGCCGTACCAATGATTGGGGGACTCATCGTCGGCGAGCCGCCGGATCGGCTGGGCGTACCCGTTGAGCGAGGCCAGTTCGGTCACGGCGGTCGCCGCGAACACCGGGCCGCGTGCGACCAGCCAGGTCTCGGCGAACAGCGGCAACGACGTCCGCTCGTTCCACGGCAGGGCGGCGGCCACCAGCGAGGCGACCACCGCGGCGCCGAGCGGCGAGGGCTCCCCGGCCAGGTGCGCCGTGCCCGCGGCGGCGATCTCCTGGTCGGAGCACTTCGCCAGGGAATCGCGGATCAACTGCCGACGCTCGTTCACCATCGCGGCAAGTTGACTGGGCGCGCTCGCGTCCGGCCGCTTCACGGTGACCTGCACGCCACCCCGCCGCGGATGAAGAGCGCGCAGCCAGGCGGCCGGCATCGTCAGCCGGTCCTCGTCCTCGGCGTCGCCGATCCCTGCCGGAGAGGTCTCCTCCGGAGAAGTCGCGGCAGAGGAGGCCACGGGCGGGGAGGTCACCGGCGCGGCGGCCGCTTCGTCTTCCGTGTAACCCTTGCGCAGCTTCTCCGCCACCAGCTTGTCCGCAGCCGCCGTGGCGGCGGCAGCGGAGCCGAACGACTTGACCTGCGTCTGACCGGTCGCGCCGAGCCGTCCATAGCGAATGTTCAGCTCCGTACCGTCCTGGCGCACCTCCCAGAACTTCGCCGAACCGCCGCCGACATAGGTCAGCATCCGACCCGCGCTCATACCGATACCTCCACGCTGCGTCTGGTGTAGAGCCCGTCGTTCAATGGACTTCAAGCGTCACGGCGGAGCGACCGCGCCGTCTCGGACGCCTCCTCCTCGTGATCGCAGCGCGAGTATCGCGCTCGCGACCGACAATCCCGCTCCATCGATCGGCCGCTGCGGCGCTGGTGTGGAGGATTTGTGGCGTTAGCCGCCACGCTGGTGTGGAATGTGAAGATCACTGACGCTGATCCCGAGCGAGACAGGCGAGCGCATGACAGGTGACCAGGGCCGCAGGGCCCTCGTGGTGCGGGGTGGCTGGGAAGGGCACGTCCCGGTGGAGGCCACCGAGTTGTTCATTCCGTTCCTGGAGAAGAACGGCTTCGAGGTGGTCCGGGCCGACTCCCCGGCGCCGTACGCGGACAGCGCGTTCATGGCGGACGTCGATCTCATCGTGCAGTGCTACACGATGGGCACCATCGAGCCGGAGGAGGTGCGCGGGCTGGACGCCGCGATCCGGGCGGGCACGGGGATGGCGGGATGGCACGGCGGCATCGCCGACTCCTTCCGCAGCACCTCCGACTATCTGCACCTCATCGGAGGGCAGTTCGCCTGCCATCCGGGGAAGGACCCGGCCGAATGGCGCGAGGGCGCGGAGGAGAACTACTTCGTGCCGTACACCGTGAACATCCTGCCCGAGGCGGCCTCGCACCCCATCACGGAGGGCATCGCCGACTTCGACCTCGTCACCGAGCAGTACTGGGTGCTGACCGACGAGTACGTCGACGTGCTGGCGACGACGACGCAGAAGGTCCGGCCGTGGGACCCCTGGCACCGGGAGGTCACCTCGCCGGCGATCTGGACCCGGCGGTGGGGGAGCGGGAAGGTCTTCGTCGCCACCCCGGGCCACAACCTCGAGGTCCTGCGGAACGACAGCGTGCGCACCGTCATCGAACGGGGGATGCTCTGGGCCTCCCGGTGAACGCGGGGAGCCGCGGGCTCTGACGGGCACGTAGAGACGGGCATGGAGAGGGGAGCGGGCGTGATCGCCCGCTCCCCGTGTTCTTCACGTCGTTTCTTCACGTCGCCCGTACGTCGTGACGTACGGGCGGGTGGGTCAGCCGATGGTGCAGGCCGAGCCGTTCAGGCTGAAGGCCGAGGGGGTGGGGTTGCTGCCGTTGTGCGTGCCCTGGAAGCCGAACGAGGTGCTGGCACCGGGGGCCAGCGAGCCGTTGTAGGACACGTTGCGTGCGGTGACCGACGAGCCGCTCTGGCTGACGGTGGCGTTCCAGGCGCTGGTGACCTGCTGGCCGCCGGAGAAGGACCACGTCAGCGTCCACCCGTTGATGGCGCTGCTCCCGGTGTTGGTGACGCTGATGTCGGCGGTGAAGCCGTTGTTCCACTCGTTCTTCACGTAGGACACGCGGCACGGTCCGCCGCCCTGCGGCGAGGAGGGCGAGGTCGAGGGCGTGACCGAGGGCGAGGGACGGGTGGACGGCGAGGACGACGGCGAGGCGGAGGGGCTGGTGGTGGTGCCGTTGATCGTGACGTTGGAGTTGCCGCTGCTCTGGTAGCCCTCGGTGGCGAGGATCTGGTAGTCGTGGCTGCCGAGCTGCATGCCGTAGCGGGCCCAGGCGTCGAAGTGGTTGCCGATGGTGATGGTGCCGCCGACCCGCTTCTGCTGCCGGACGCTCCAGTACTGGTTGAACGTCTGGTTGCCGTCGATCGACGGGGCGTTGTACCGAGTCGTCTGGTAGACGTCGTAGGTGCCGCCGTCGCTGGTGACGGTGCCCTTGAAGGTGCCGGTGGGACGCCAGGAGCCCCAGCTGTCGACGATGTAGTACTCCACCAGCGGACCGCGGGTCCATCCGTACAGGGCCAGGTAGGCGTTGCCGGAGGGGTTGAAACTGCCGGAGTAGGTCACCGTTCTGCGCGCGCCGGGCTTCCAGCCCTTGCCGGCGACGAAGTTGTTGGTGTTCCGCCAGGAGGTGCTGTAGTTCCCGCCCGAGCCCAGGTCCATGGAGACCGTGCCCTGGCTGTCGGTCCAGAACGAGAAGAAGTACCCGTCGTGGGTGCCGGTCTGGTTGGTGGTGACGGCCGCGTGGGCCACACCGGGCAGCAGCGCCACCGCCGCGGCCAGCACCACCGCGGCCGTACGGCCGATCAACGACCGCAGACGGCCGCGGCCTCTCAAGTGCACGTTCATGTACGTACTTCCTCCTCGTGAGAAAGGCCGAAGGCGGCCGGGCGGCGTCGGGCCGCCGGTGGCCTGTGGGGTCACGGCCGCCATCGGGCGTCGACGTCGCACAACGCGGCGGAGGGTGACCGGTCGTCGTGTCTGCGACGACCGGAGGACCACATCGCGGTCGGTGACCGGTTCCGACAGCGGTTGAGGCCCCTCGCCGACGAAACTATCGATTGAACGGCGAAAGTGTCAGATGGCGTCCACACCGCTGTCAACGACGCGTGTGAGGCGGGCCGGGGCCGACGATCTCGCCGCGTTCATCACCCCTGGCCACCGCCCCTCGTGGGCGATCCCTGCACGAAGTGGGCGATGAAAATTTCGAGGATGACGCCGATTGCCGCCCAAAACGGCACCTGTTCTCGCGGCCCGCGCCTGTCTCGCTGCGTCGTGTAGCCGGAATCGTGAAACTTTCACCGACATTGACCGGCTCTTCACTCCCTGGAGTTCGGCTTCGTGCGACTGGGCGACCAGCGTCTACACGAATCTCCACCTGCCCAAAGGGTTCTACGGGCCCTCCGAAATCGTTGACACCCCAAGTCAGGCGTGCCGATACTTTCGCCAATGCGCCGATAGTTTCGGCATCGGGTTGACCACGATTGCTGGCCGCGACCGTTCTCCCTGCCGTCTTCGGCTTGTTCACGAGGAGGAAGTACGTACATGAACGACGTTCACGTGCACTTGAGAGGCCGCGGCCGTCTGCGGTCGTTGATCGGCCGTGTGACCGCGGTGGTGCTGGCCGCGGCGGTGGCGCTGCTGCCCGGTGTGGCCCACGCGGCCGTCACCACCAACCAGACCGGTACCAACAACGGGTACTTCTTCTCGTTCTGGACCGACAGCCAGGGCACCGTCTCGATGGACCTGGGATCGGGCGGAAACTACAGCACCTCCTGGCGCAACACCGGCAACTTCGTCGCCGGCAAGGGCTGGAAGCCCGGCGGACGCCGGACCATCACCTACTCCGGCAGCTTCAACCCGTCCGGCAACGCCTACCTGGCGGTCTACGGCTGGACCCGGGGCCCGCTGGTCGAGTACTACATCGTCGACAACTGGGGCACCTACCGCCCGACGGGGACGTACAAGGGCACGGTGACCTCTGACGGCGGCACCTACGACGTCTACCAGACGACTCGGTACAACGCCCCGTCGATCGACGGCAACCAGACGTTCAACCAGTACTGGAGCGTCCGGCAGCAGAAGCGGGTCGGCGGCACCATCACCATCGGCAACCACTTCGACGCCTGGGCCCGCTACGGCATGCAGCTCGGCAGCCACGACTACCAGATCCTCGCCACCGAGGGCTACCAGAGCAGCGGCAACTCCAACATCACCATCGGGGGCTCCGGCAACCCCACGTCGAACCCGACCACTCCGCCCCCCGGCAACGGCGGCGGCTGCACCGCGACGCTCTCCGCCGGTCAGCAGTGGAGCGACCGCTACAACCTCAACGTCTCGGTGAGCGGTTCGAGCAACTGGACCGTCACGATGAACGTGCCGTCCCCGGCGAAGGTCCTCTCCACCTGGAACGTCAGCACCAGCTATCCCAGCTCGCAGCAGCTGGTCGCCAGGCCCAACGGCAGCGGCAACAACTGGGGTGTGACGATCCAGCACAACGGCAACTGGACCTGGCCGTCGGTCTCCTGCTCGGCGAGCTGACACACCGACCACACGGCACACAGGGCGCGGCGGCTCACACCCGCCGCGCCTCGTTCCCGTCCCACCCCCGCGCGTCCAGGGAGAGGCGGCACCGGCTACCGCCTGATTTTCATCGGAGCAGGGAGTCGAAGTCTCCGGCTTTGATGCCGCTGACGAATGCCTGCCATTCGGCGGGGGTGAAGGCCAGCGTGGGGCCGTCCGGGTCCTTGCTGTCCCGTACGGCGACCACCCCCGGCAGGTTGACGGCCACCTCGACACACTGACCGCCGTTGTCACCGGAAAGCGACGACTTACGCCATACCGCAGCGCTCAGGTCCATCCCCGTCTCGCTTCCTCGATCATTTCGATGGACATGGATTCAGGATAGGCCCACCGGCGAATCGCCTCATAACGCTTCCAGATCGCGCTTACGGTGTCATGTTCTGTGGTGATCTGCCCTGCTGCAGAAGAGTCCACATGAACGGCGTCGGGTTGCCCGTCCGGAAGCTCGGCGATCATAAATGCGCCCAGCAATCCGGCGAGGCAAACCGGATCCACGACCTGGATGTAAACGGTCGGCCTTTGCGCGATCTCAAGTAGGTGATCGAGTTGTTCGCGCATCACCGCGGCCCCGCCGACCCTGCGGCACAGCACTCCCGGGTCGATGAGCACGAGGATGAGCGGGGGAGTCTCCCTGTCGAGGATTCTCCCGCGCTGCATCCGCGCCTGGACGCGCTCTTCCACCTCTTCAAGGGAGATCTGCGGGGCCTGACCGAACAGATGCCGGGCGTACGCCTCGGTCTGGAGGAGGCCGGGGATCAGGAGGGGGTCCCAGGAACGGAGGATGCGGGCGGTGGGCTCGATCTCCTCGACCCAGCTGCGGAACCAGACCGGGGCGCCGGGCTGGGCGACGATCCGCTGATAGAGCCGCGTGAACGAGACGCCGTCGGGCGTGCCGAAGAGCCGGTCCAGCCGTTCGGCGTCGGACTTCGACGGGGTCCGGGTGGCCTTCTCCAGGCGGCTCACCTGGGTCTGGGTGCGGCCGAGGCGCGCGGCCACCGCCGCCTGCGAGAGCTGCGCGGCCTCCCGGAGGCGGCGCAGCTCCGCGCCGAAGCGCACCCTCGGGGACGCGGGATCGAGAGATGGCACAACATTCATCGCATTTCCTCCCGATCAAGACAATTCCATTCGGCGTACGCGGGGTAATTCCGTGCCCAGTCCACGACAGGCCAGGGGGTGTCATGACCTGCGCTGTTTCGGCCTGCCGAACCACTCGCCGGCCCGATGACGGAAAGGAAGTCTAGGCGCGGGTCGTCCATTCGGGAAAGCCGGATAAAAGCAGAGCGCGCATTTCTCCGGCGGCTGCACGGTCGATCCCGGATGAACGCGGTGAAACTCCTCCGCCAACCGGGCGAGGGGAGGTCCGCGCAGGGCGGAGAAAGGCCGGGAGGCCGAATCTCCAGGCTGGAGGCGATCGGTGACGGCGGGCGAGCGGCACGAGGGGTTCGCCGGGACGAGCCGGAAGCCGCGCGGCGCGGGCGTGCGCGCCTCGCCGGTCCCTCGGCCGTACGGCACCTGGCGGCGGGAGTTCCCCGGGGCGGACAGATCGGTCTCCGAGGCTCGGGAGTGGGCGCGCGGCCTGCTCGGAGAGCGGGTCGCGGCACCGGTCCTCGACGACGTGGTGCTGCTGCTGAGCGAGGTGGTCACCAACGCCGTCACGCACTCCGACTCGGGACGCGACGAGGACGGCCGGGTGGCGGTGCGGGTGACCTGCGACACCGGAGGCGTACGCGTCGAGGTGCGCGACGGCGGATCGGCCACCGGCGCGCCGGTGGTGCGGGCGCCGGACACCGAGGCCGTCGGCGGGCGCGGCCTCTGGCTGGTGGACGGACTCGCCACCGCATGGGGTGCGTGGCAGGACGACACCGGCACATCGGTCTGGTTCCGGGTGGCCGCGCGCCGGTGACCGTACGGACCGCCGCCAGGCGCATGATCGACGCGGCGGGACGCGTCACCCCGGCTTCAGGCCGGTGGGGTCACGGGATGGCGCGGGCGGCCAGGACCGTCCGGAGGAGTCCGAGGAGGGCGGCCACGTCGTCCTCCCGGCCGACCGGCACGCGCAGGTGGTCACGCAGCCCGATGGAAGTCATGTCGGCGGCCGAGGCGTGACCGGCCGCGCGCAGTTCCTCCGCGACCCGCGACGCTGTCCCGGGCAGCCGGACGAGCACGAAGTCGGCGGCCGAGGGGAGGAACTCGACGCCCAGTTCCGCCAGCCCCCGGCACAGCGACTCCCGGGCGGACCGGTTGGTGGCGCGGAGGCGTTCCAGCACGGCCACATCGTGGGCCGGGGCGGCGGCGGGCGGACGCGGCGCGGGCAGGCGTCCCACCACCGCGGGCGCCCCGATCAGGTAGCCGAACCCCGGCGACCCGTCGGTCCGCAGCACGCAGACGTGCGACCCGTACCGCGCGTTCCACCGGGCGGAGGTGAAGCCCGGGCCCAGCGCGAACTCCGCGCTCGACTCGTCGAACACGACGAGCGTGCCGTACCGCCGGGCCGCCGCGCACAGCGACCGTACGGACTCGGCGTCGAGCACCCCGCCCGTCGGATCGTGCGGGTGGGCCACGACGACCATGCCGGCGCCGTGCGCCATCCGCGCGCACAGCTCCTCGGCGCAGATCCGGTAGTCGCGCAGGGGCAGCTCCACGAACGGCATCCCGGCGGAGCGCAGGCTGTCGGCGTGCCCGCGCCGGGTCTGCGCGTTGATCACGGCGGGCCGGGGATCGGCGCGGCGCGAGGCGGCGAGCAGGCGGATCAGCTCGTCGGCGTCCGCGGCGACGGCGACCCTGTCCTGCCCGACGAAGTGGCGCCGGGCGATCCGCCCGGCCAGGTCCGGGGCGGAACAGGACAAGGTGCGCATGGCCGTCCTCCTGTAAGGACAACAGGGCTGGTCGCACCGTAGCCGGGCGCGCTATCAGCGTGGTCTCAGTCGCATCCCACCGTCGCGGTGGCCTCAGACCCGCCTCCGCGTGGTCTCGGGCCGCTCTCGCGGGCCGCCCCCGGAGGCCGCGCGATGGCACGATCGAACGCATGGACCAGCGGATGATGCGCGCCTATCTCGACCGCATCGGCGCGCCGGCGCCGCGCGCGGCAGACCTCGACACGTTGCGTGAGCTGCACCAGCGGCACCTCTACCACGTGCCGTGGGAGAACATCTACACCCGTCTCGGCACACCGGTCACCCTCGACGAGGACGTGTTCCTCGACAAGCTCGTACGGCTGCGCCGCGGCGGCGGGTGCTACGAGCTCAACGGGGCCTTCGCCGCGCTGCTGCGTGAGATCGGGTACGACGTCACGCTGCTGGCGGCGGCGGTGTTCGAGGAGGACGGCACGCCCGTCTTCCCGCTCGACCACCTCGTCCTCCGGGTCGAGCTGGACGGGCCCTGGCTCGTGGACGTCGGGTTCGGCCAGTTCAACGTGTTCCCGCTGCGCATGGACACCGACGAGCCGCAGCGCGACCCCGGCGGCGAGTTCCGGGTGGTCGAGGCCGGCCACGGCGACCTCGACGTGTACTGCGATGGCAGCCCGCGCTACCGGGTCGAGGCGCATCCCCGGCGGCTGCGTGACTTCGTGCCGTCCTGGGACTGGCACCAGGTGTCGCCCGAGTCGTTCTGGAACGCGATGGACCTCTGCTCGCTCAGCACCCCCGACGGCCGGGTGACGCTGCACGGCAACCGGCTGATCACGACATCGGGCGGCCGTACGACGGAGGTGACGCTGGAGGACGAGCAGGCGGTCGTGGCGGCCTACCGCGACATCTTCGGCATCGACCTCGACCGGTCGCCCGGAGCCTGCTACGCCGAGCGCTTCGCCACGACGGAGCCCCTCAACGCCTGAACCGCCCGGAACGCCTTCGGGCCTCGCGCGGTCGCCGCCCCTCCGCACCCGGCACGGGCGGCGACCGCCCGCGAGGCCCGGGGGGAGCGCCACCGGCCCGGCGGTCGTGCTCAGTGGCCGGGCTCGGTGGCCGGGTTCACTTGTCGAGCAGGGCGGCGACCTCGTCGACGATGACGTCGAGGCGGCTGCCGGTGCCGAAGATCTGGTCGACGCCCAGGGCCAGCAGCGTCTCCCGGTCCTCGGCCGGGATCGTGCCGCCGACGACGACCCGCAGATCCCCCAGCTCCTCGGCGCCCAGGGCGCTCATCAGGCGGCGGCACTCCTGCAGATGGTTGCCCGACAGAGAGGACAACCCCACCATGTCGGGCCGCTCCCGGCGGACGGCGGCCACGAGGTCGGCGGGGGTGGTGTGCCCGAGATAGACCACGTCCATCCCGGCCTCCCGCAGCCCGTTGCACACCACGATCGCGCCGCGCCAGTGGGCGTCCATGCCCAGCTTCGCCACGACGCCCTTGCGGCCGCTCAGCTCTCCTGCCACAACGGGAACTCCCATCGTCCCAGCTCGTCGCGGAACACCCGGCCGAGCTCGCCCAACGTGACATCCGCGTCGACCGCGTCGAGGACCGCCGGCATGACGTTCTCGCCGTCCCGGCAGACGCGGGCGACCCGCTTGAGGGCGACGCCGGCCCCCTCCCGGTCGCGGCGGGACCGCGCCCGCTTCAGCGCGGCCACCTGCCGGTCGAGGCTGCCGTCCGGCAGCTCGAAGCGGTCGAGCTCCTCGGCGTCGCCGTCGAGTTGCGTGTTGACGCCGACGACGAGGCGCTCGCCGTTCTCGATCGCCTTCTGCTCGGTGAAGGCGGTCCGCGCGAGCTCCGCGTGCACCCATCCCCGCTCGGTCGCGGCGACGATCCCGCCGAGCTCCCCGATGCGCTCCAGGACGCTCCGGGCCCGCTCCTCCAGCGCGTCGGTGAGGTACTCCACGAGGTAGCTGCCGCCGAGGGGGTCGGCGACCTTCGCCACCCCGGTCTCGTGCAGCAGCACGTACTGCGTGCGCAGCGCGGTCAGCGCGGCGTGCTCGCTCGGGATGCACACCGCCTCGTCGTACCCGTTGACGTGCAGCGACTGGGTGCCGCCGCACACCGCCGCGAGGCCCTGCAGGGCGCTCCGCGCGATGTTGACGTGCGCGTGCCGGGCGCTGTTGGTGACCCCCGACGTCTGGACGTGGTAGCGCAGCAGCTGCGCCCGCGGGTCGCGGACGCCGAGCTCGTCGCGCACCCAGTGGGCCCACATGCGGCGCAGCGCGCGATACTTCGCGACCTCCTCGAAGAAGTCGCTGTGGGCGCTGAGGAAGAAGGTGACCCGGGCGAGGACCGGCTCGGCGGCGAGGCCGCGGCCGAGCAGCGCCCGTACGACGGCCTGCCCGTGGGCCAGGCACAGCGCCATCTCCAGGACCGCGTCCGCGCCGGCCTCGCGGTAGTTGTAGCCGCTCACGCTGACCGGGTTCCAGCGCGGCATCGTCCGGAGCGCGAACTCGGCCAGGTCGCAGGCCAGCCGGAAGGACCCGGCGGGCGGCAGCGCCTCGGGCGCGATGGTGATCGCCGTCTCCATCAGGAAGTCGTTCTGGCTGGTGCCCGCGAGGCGGGCGGGCGCGAAGCCGCGCCGCTCGGCCGACCGCACGTACATCGCGAGGTGGGGCACCGCCCCGATCGGCTGGGAGGAGACCAGCGAGACGCTCACCTCGTCCAGCGGGATGCCGTCGAAGAGCGTGTCGAAGTCGCCGCGCAGGTCCACGGCGACGCCGCCGCGGCCGACGTCGGCCCCGGCCCTCGGGTCGTCGGAGTCGAAGGCCCGCAGGCTGGGATAGTCGAAGACGCCGTTGATCCCGGTGGCCCCGCCGTCGAGCAGCATCCGGTAGCGGGCGTTGGTCTCCTGGGCGGTGCCGAACCCGGCGAGCTGCCGGATGGTCCAGGGACGTTCGCGGTACATCGCCGGACGGATGCCGCGGGTGTACGGAAACTCACCCGGCAGGCCCAGCCGGATATCCGGTCCGCCGTCCGGGTCCACGGGGTGCCGCTCCGCCGTGCCGGGCACCGCCACCTCCGGCAACGGCACGCCGCTCGCCGAACGGATCGGCGCGTCCTCCGCCGGCTGCTTCCTGACGCCGTCCATCAGGTTCTCCCGAAGGGACCGTCGCCTTGGGGCGAGGGGGGAATCGGGATCGGGAGGGCCGCCAAGGCCCGAACGTTCCCTGACCTGTGTGGTCTGCACATCACAGGCTTCCTTCCGGATTTCGTCGGTGCCAGGCGATACCGTGGTGCTGTCGTTCCCGGA
>NZ_BOOB01000040.1 GCF_016863015.1 Microbispora amethystogenes
CGCCCACGCCCAACTCGCGCAGGTAGGAGGCGAGACGGTTGGCCGCCTCCTCCACCTCCCGGTAGGACACGCCGACCCCGTCACACCACACCGCCACCGCATCCGGCGCCCGATCGGCCCACTCCTGGAACCAGTCCAGGACCGTCCCGGCTACCACGGGGGTAGCGGTGGCGTTCCACCCCTCCACCACCGACCGCCGCTCGGACTCCTCCAGCACATCGACCTGGCTGAGCCGTACAGAGGGGTCGGAGGCCACCTGCTCCAGCACCCGTGCCAACCGCCGCGCGAACGCCTGAGCAGTGGACTCGTCGAACGACTCCGTCAGGTAGTCGAGGCGGAGCCGCAGTTCGCCGATCGGATTCACGCCCAGGGCCAGGGAGAAGTTGGTCGCCTCCCGGACTTCCGTTCCGACGAGCTTCAACGGCTGAGGTGGTTCGCTGTCGCCCGCGCGATAGTTCTCGAAGGCCATCAGGGTGTCGAAGGTCGCACCCGGCCCCGCCAGACGCTGGATCTCCGTCAACCCCAGGTGTTGGTGATCGAGCAGTTCCGACTGGGCTGCCTGGACCTCCGCCAGGGTTCGTACGACCGAGGCGGCCGGATCCAGGCGTACCCGCAGCGGGATGGTGTTGATGAAGAGCCCCACCATGTGTTCCATGCCGGGAAGCTCGGCGGGCCGCCCGGCGACGGTGACGCCGAACACCACATCTCGACGCCCGCTCAGCATCCCCACGAGCACCGCCCACGCCACCTGGAGCACCGTGTTCAGGGTCACGCCCTGCCGGCGGGCCAGGTCTCGCAGGGCCTGGGTCAGCTCCCGATCGGGTTCGACCACGACCTGACCTGTGGTGGACCCCGTTGACGCCGATGCGACCAGCGTCGGCTCCTCCACCCCGGCCAGCGCCCGCCGCCACGCCTCCCGTGCCGCCTCCTTGTCCTGCCGGCCCAGCCAGGCCAGGTGCTCCCGGTACGGCGTGACAGGTGCCAGCGTTCCTGCGTCGCCACCTCCGGAATAGGCGGCCCATAGCTCTCTCTGCAGGATCGGCAGCGACCACCCGTCGAGCACCACGTGATGCAGCGTGATCACCATGCGGTGTTGATCGGTGGCCAGCTTGACCAGGAGGACCCGCAGCAGCGGTGGTGCGCCCAGGTCGAACCGCCGGGCCCGCTCCTCGTCCGCCAGGCGCTGCGTCTCCGTCCGGGCCTCGTCCAGAGGAAGCGCCGACAGGTCCACCTCGCGCCACGGCAGCGCGGCCCGCCGTACGATCGCCTGCACGGGGTGCTCCAAGCCGCTGACCTGGTGGAACCCCGCGCGCAAGCTGGCATGCCGTTCGAGCAGCGCCTCCCAGGACGCCCGCAACGCCCGCGCGTCCAGCGGCCCTTCCAGTTCGAGGGCCATCTGTTCCGCGTAGACGTCCCGCGTCTGGTCGTCGTACAGGGCGTGGAAGAGCAGCCCCTCCTGCAGTGGTGACACCGGCAGGACCTCGACCAGGTCAGGAACGTCCGCCTCAAGCCGCTCGATCTGCGCCTGGTCGAGAGGCACGAGAGGAAAGTCGGAGGGAGTGTGCCCGCCACTCCCGGGGGCGGCCGTGTGCGCGACGAGGCCGGCCAGCATCGCCGCCCACGCGTCGACCAGGCCCTGCGCGGCGCTCTCGGACAGCAGCCGCTTCGGCCAGGCAAGGGTCAGTACGAGCGACGGTCCTTCCGCGAGGTCTCTGACCATGCCTTCGGCTTCGAGGGCGTGCATGACCGGCGACCGGTTCGCGATGCCCTCACCAAGTCCGTTGTCCTCGGCGAGCTGCCAGCTCCGCTGCTGGGTCGTGAACCGTCCCAGGTAGTTGAAGCCGATCTGCGCCCTGGGGATCGCCGCCAACTCCGCGGCGGTGTCGTGGTTGAGATAACGGAGCAGGCCGTATCCCAAGCCGTCGCCGGGGAGCGCCCGCAGCTGCTCCTTGACGCGCTTGACCGCTCGTCCGGCGGACGGGCCGCCGTTCCGTACGTCGGTGAAGTCCACGGCTCCGGCGTCGAGCCGGGCCGGATGGATGCTCGTGAACCAGCCTGCGGTCCTGGTCAGGTCCTCGCCGTCGGCCAGCGGCACCCTGCCGTGCCCTTCGACGTCCACGACAATGCCGTCGCCCACGTCCCGTCCGTCACGCGACTCGGCGACGGCCGTGACCAGTCCGGTCAGCAGGATGTCGTCGATGCCCGCGTGGAACGCGGCCGGCACCGTGGTCAGCAGGGCCGTGGTGACATCCGCGGGTACGGTCGCCGCGACACGCTGCACCGTCGCGCCGACGTCCCGAGCCGGGTCCAGGGGTTCGGTGGTCAGCAGCGGCTCGGGGCCTAGAAGAAGGGCGAGCCAACCGGGCAGTTCCGGCGTCCGCGCGCTCGCCTCGGCGGTGAGCTCCCGAGCCCAGTGGCGATAGGACGTCGGGACGGGTTCGAGGGTGATCTCGTGCCCGGCGGACAGCTTCTCGTAGACCTCGGCCAGATCGGGCAGAAGTACGCGCCAGGAGACGCCGTCCACGACAAGGTGGGCGATGACCAGCAGCAGCCGTCCGGGCTCGTCGGGCCCGGCGTCCAGCCAGACCACCTGGACCATCACCCCGGCCAGCGGATCCAGCCGTTCAACCGCCGCCCTGGTCTGCTCGTCAACCTGACGCGCCCAGTCCGCGCCGGCCCCCTGCCCATCGACTTGCCCCGCCCAATCCGCAGCAGCCCCCCGCTCACCGACCCGGCCCGCCCAATCCGCGCCGTTCGCCTCCACCCGCCGCACCCACGTGGTGATGTCGGCCGCCTGCGGCACCACCAGATGCGGTTCCGGCACGGTAACCAGCCGGGCACGCAGCACCTCATGGCGATCCGTCACCGCCTGAACCGCAGCCACCAAAGCGTCGAAGCTCAGCCCCGGCGGTGTGACCAGCACAGCGGACTGGAACACCTCACCCAGCGCCGCCGGAGCCACCCGCTCCAGCAACTCCCACATCACCGGCGTCAACGGGATCTCACCCACGCCCGGCTCACCGCCGCTTCCCGACGCGGCCTGGCCGACGGTACGGACGACACCGGCGAGCGCGGCCGGAGACTGGTGATCGAACACCTCACGGGTGGTGATGACCAGTCCAGCGCGGCGGGCGGCGGCCACCAGCAACATCGACATGATCGAGTCGCCGCCCAATTCGAAGAATGACGCCTCCGCCCCGACCTGATCCACGCCCAGGACCTCGGCGAACAGCCCGCAGAGGATCTCTTCCATCGGCGTTTCCGCCGCCCGCCCCACACCGGGCAGATCGGGCGCCGGTAGGGCGGCCCGGTCCAGCTTCCCGTTGACCGTCAGCGGAATCGCCTCGATCGGCACCACCAGCGGAACCATGTAGTCCGGCAACCGCGAGGCCGCATACTCCCGCAACGCCGCCACATCCACCCACCCGGCACCCGCCCCGCCAGCGGCCCGGCTCCCGGCCTCGCCACTCGCGGCGTCCGGACCGGCGACTTCCACGCTCGCCGCGCTCGGGGAACCCTCCCCGCCCAGCGCGCCGGAGCCTGCGACGTCCGGGCTCGCAGCACCCGCGCTCGCGGTGGCCGGGCTGATAGCGGCGGAGGCTTGCGCGCCCAGGTTGTGGGCGAGGACGACATAGGCGACCAGGCGCTTGTCACCCGGGCGGTCCTCACGGACGATGACGGCGACCTGCGCCACCGACTCATGGCTCGCGAGGACGGCTTCGACCTCGCCCGGTTCGATGCGGAACCCGCGGATCTTCACTTGTTCGTCGGCCCGGCCGACGAAGGCAAGCTGCCCGTTGTTGAGCCAGCGGGCCAGGTCGCCGCTGCGGTACATCCGCTCCCCGTCTGCGAAGGGGGCGGCGACGAACCGCTCGGCAGTCATTGACGGTCGTCCGACGTAGCCGCGGGCCAGGCCGGTGCCGGCGATGTACACCTCCCCGGTGACGCCGGGCGGGACCGGGCGGAGGAAGTCGTCCAGCACGAACACGCGGGTGTTGGCGAGCGGCGCGCCGATCGCCGGGTCCTGCTCCACCGGGATCGCTATCGGGCTGGCGGTGGTGATCACACTGGCCTCGGTCGGGCCGTAGGTGTTCCACACCTCCGCCCCCGACCCCAGCCACCGTGCGGCCAGGCGGGCGCTCAACCGCTCGGCACCCAGAACCCACCGACGCACCCCCGGCACGGCCTCCGGGTCCAGCACACTCAGCAGGGACGGCACGACGCTGGCCACCTCGACGCCCGCAACGGCGATCATCTCTGCGAGGGCGCCGGGTTCGGCCCGCTCGGCCTCCGTCGCGATCGCCAGCGTTCCGCCGGCGGCCAGGGTGACGGCGACGTCGAGTACGGCCGCGTCGAACCCGAAGGAGGCGAACTGCAACGCCGTCACCCCCGGCCCCACATCCAGGGCGGGCCGCATCGCATGCGCCAGGTTCACCACCCCGGCATGCGGCACCGCCACCCCCTTCGGCCGCCCCGTCGACCCCGACGTATAAATCACATACGCCAACCCCGCCGCCTCGACCGCCACACCGAAGCGCTCCGCCGGTTGCGCGTCGATGCGCTCCGCCGTGCGCTCGTCGTCCAGCACGACCACACGCAACCCACCCACATCGGCGTTGGCGTCGGCACCTGCACCGACGTCAGCGTTGGCGTTAGCGATGGCGGTGCCGTTCGCATCCGCGTCAGCGGTCGCGCCCGCACCCAGGTCTGCGTCGGCGGTGGCAGCGACGTTCGCACGCACACCTGCGGTCTCCACCGCGTCGATGTCGGCGCCGGCACTCGCGCTCGTGCCGGTGTCGGTGTGGGGGGTGGTGATGCGGGACAGGGTGGCGGTGGTACCCATAACTACCTGGGCGGCGCTGTCGGCGAGGATGAAGCCGATCCGGTCGGCAGGGTAAGCAGGGTCGATCGGCACGTATCCGGCTCCGGCTTTCCAGGCCGCCAGGATCGACACGACAAGCTGGACCCCGCGCGGCAGTACCAGCCCGACCCTGGACTCGGCCCCCACGCCCAACTCGCGCAGGTAGGAGGCCAGGCGGTTGGCCGCCTCCTCCACCTCCCGGTAGGAGACACTGACCCCGTCGCACCAGACCGCCACCGCATCCGGCGCGCGATCGGCCTGCTCCTCGAACCGGTCCAGCACCGTCCCGGCCGCCACAGGGGCGGCGGTGTCATTCCAGCCCGCCACCGTCAGCGAACGCTCCTCCGGCGTCAGCACGTCGATCTCACCGATGGGGGTGGCAGGAGGAGCAGCGGAGGCGTTCCTCGCGAATGTCGTGAACATCCGCCTGTAGGCCGCCTGCCCGTCTTCCCGGCTGTCCTCGCAGACCCCGCATGCATCGCCCGGAGCGGTCATGGACCCGTCGTCCGTAAGGGTCTCTTCGGCCAGCCGTACCAGCTCGTCCACACGGCTCCCCGGCTTCACCTCAAGCCGGACCGGTGAGCGATGCCCTTCGACGTCGAGGACGACCTCACGTGCTCCGCTCACGCGGTGGAGATAGGCCGTCGCGATGGCGACGGCCTCGGCCGGAGACCGGTCCAGCCACACCACCGGCTCCGGCCGCTCGGCGAACCGGATGTGCCAGCCGCCGGCGACGAAGCACCTCGTGAGCCGACCGGCGGCAGAAGGGAGGGGACGGGAATCAGACACAGCGGAGCTCCCACCGATTCTTAGCTCGATCGACATTCCCGAGGTGCCGGCGTGTGGCCGGGGTCCCGCTGTCTCCGCTGGTTCGCTGTCCGCCAACGTTCACCGGGGTGGAGGGAGCGGAGCGGAAGGGAGCGAGGACCGCAGCGAAGGCCCAGCGAAGCGGGCTTCGCGAGGACCGGAGGTTCCTTCCGCCGCAGTGACCGACTCGGCCAAAGAAGGACCGGAGGTTCCTTCCCGCGCAGTGACCGACCCGGCCAAGGTCCGTGGACTTCCCACTAAGGGCGTCCCGGGGGCGGCCCGCCGTGGAACGGCCCGGGAGGCCCTCCGGGTACGGGACCGGGACCATTGGGGCCGGGACCGGGACCATCGGGGCCGGGACCGGGACCATCGGGGCCGGGACCGGGACCATGAACACCGGGATAGGGACCGGGAGGGCCACCCGGGCCCGGGCTGCCGGGACCATGACTACCAGGACCGTGACCGCCGGGACCGTGGCCACCGGGACCATGGCCACCGGGACCATGGCCACCGGGACCATGAACACCGGGACCATGAACACCGGGACCATGAACACCGGGACCATGAACACCGGGACCGTGGCCACCGGAGAAGGGGCCGGGAGGGCCACCGGGCACGGGGCCGTGACCACCATGACCGCCAGGACCGCCGGGGCCGGGCCCGCCGAAATGAGGGCCGCCGGGATAGGGGCCGCCCATGGGCCGGGGTCCGGGGTGGGCGAGGTGACCGTCGTGGGGAGCCGCCCCGACCGGGAGCGGACCGGCGGCGAAGTCGTCCGCAGGAGCGGAGTCGCCGTTCAGCGAGGACGGCCGGCCGGCGAACTGCGTGTGGTAGAGCTCGGCGTACATTCCGCCGCGCTCCAGCAGTTCCTCGTGGGTCCCGCTCTCCCTGACCTGTCCCTTGTCGATGACGAGGATCTGGTCGGCGTCCCTGATCGTGGAGAGCCGGTGGGCGATGACGAGCGAGGTGCGTCCGGTCAACGCGGTCTTGAGCGCCCGCTGCAGGGCCGCCTCCGACTCGGAGTCGAGGTGCGCGGTCGCCTCGTCCAGGACGACGATCGGCGGGGCCTTGAGCAGCAGCCGGGCCATCGCGATGCGCTGCTTCTCGCCGCCGGACAGGCGGTAGCCGCGGTCGCCGACGACGGTGTCGAAGCCGTCCGGCAGGGATGTGATCAGGGGCCAGATCTGTGCGGCCCGGCACGCCTCGACCAGTTCCTCCTCGGTCGCGCCCGGCTTGGCGTAGAGCAGGTTCTCCCTGATGGTCTGGTGGAAGAGGTGGGCGTCCTGCGTGACCATGCCGACGGTGTCGCGGAGCGAGTCGAGCGTCAGGTCGCGCAGGTCGCGGCCGCCGATCCGTACGCTGCCCTCGACCGGGTCGTACAGCCGCGGCACCAGGTGGGTGATGGTGGTCTTCCCCGCTCCGGACGGCCCTACAAGCGCGGTCAGTTTCCCGGCCGGCACGCGGAAGCTCAGCTCACGCAGCGTCCAGGCGTTGCCGACGCGTTCCACGGCGGGCAGCGCGATCGACTCCAGGGAGGCCAGCGAGACGTCGGCGGCGGCCGGATAGCGGAAGGACACACCGTCGAACTCGATGTCGGGCGCGGCCTCGGTGACGGGCAGGGGCGCCGCGTCCGGCTTCTCCGCGATGAGCGGCTTCAGGTCGAGCACCTCGAAGACGCGGTCGAAGCTGACCAGTGCCGTGAGGATGCTGCTCTGGGCGCTGGAGAGCTGGTTTATCGGGCCGAACAGCCGGGTGAGCAGCGTCGCGAGCGCGACCAGCGTGCCGATCTGGAACACGCCGTTGATCGCCAGGCCGCCGCCCAGGCCGTACACCATGGCGGTGGCGAGCGCGCTCAGCAGGGTGATCGACAGGAAGAGGAGCTGACCGTAGACGTACGTCCGGACGCCGATGTCGCGGACCTTGGCCGCCAGCCGGGAGAACGCGCGGGTCTCGGACTCGGGCGAGCCGTAGAGCTTGGCCAGCAGGGCGCCCGTCACGTTGAAGCGCTCGTTCATCAACGAGCCCATCTCGGCGTTGGTCTCCATCATCGTCCGGGTGAGCCGCTGCAGCCGGTTTCCGACGAGCTTGCCCGGCAGGACGAAGAACGGCAGCACGAGCAGGGAGATCAGCGTGATCTGCCAGGACAGCGCGAACATCGTGATCATGACGAGCACGAGCGTCAGCCCGGCGGAGGCGACGGTGGACAGCAGCGACGTGACGGCCTGCTGCGCCCCGATCACGTCGGTGTTCAGCCGGCTCACCAGCGCGCCGGTCTGCGCCCTGGTGAAGAACGCGAGCGGCTGCCGCTGCACGTGGTCGAAGACCTGCGTGCGCAGGTCGTAGATGAGCCCCTCGCTGATCCGCGCGGAGTAGGCGGCGACGGCGTAGCCGAGCCCGGCCGACAGGACGGCCATGCCGGCCGCGGCCAGGGAGGTCCAGACGACCACGGGCACGTCGTGCCTGAGGATGCCGTTGTCGATGACGGCCTTGAACAACAGGGGCGTCGCCACCGTGATTCCGGCATTTATCACGGTGCAGCTGAAAAGTAAAATGATATGGCGAAGATATGGCCTGGTGTACGGCAGGATCCTTCTCGTGGTGCCCGGCTTGATCTGCTGCCTGGACACCGGCGAATCGGGCCCCATTCCGCGTATCATCACCGGCCCCGGGCCGCCGATCATCGAGGATGTCCCCCGTTTCCGCGGTCGCCCGGCACCTACTGCCCCATCTGGTCGATGAGGCTCTTCGGGCGCATGTCGGTCCAGTTCTCCTCGACGTAGTCGAGGCAGGCCTTACGGGTGTCCTCGCCGAACACGACCTTCCAGCCGGCCGGCACGGTGGCGAACGCCGGCCAGAGCGAATGCTGCCCCTCGTCGTTCACCAGGACGTAGAAGGTGCCGTTTTCATCGTCGAAGGGATTGGCCATGACCACTCCAATTTAATTGTCCGCGGCTGACCGGGGTCACACTAATCCGGCCCTTAGGGACCGGCAAGGGCCGCCCGTCCAAGTGCGCGTTCCCCGCACTTGGACGCCAATTCATCGGCGTCCGCCAATTGATTTACGGCCGCGAATAACGACGAACGCGCGATGATACGTCGCGGAAACCGCCGCTGGACGATGATGGAGGAACTTGTCAAGGTTGATGTCGTCTGACGGGAAGCGGGGACGGACCAGTGCGAGTGCTGGTGGTTGAGGACGACGAGGAGATGGCGCAGACCGTGGCGGTCGGCCTGCGGCGCGCGTACATGGCGGTGGACGTCGCGCTGGACGGCCCGAGCGGCCTGGAACGCGCGTTGTGCAACGACTACGACGTGATCGTGCTCGACCGCGACCTGCCGGGGCTGCACGGGGACGAGGTGTGCGCCAAGCTCGTCGAGGCGGGCTGCCGGAGCCGGGTGCTCATGCTGACGGCCGCCGCGACGACGGAGGACCTGGTCGACGGCCTCAACCGCGGAGCCGACGACTACCTGCCCAAGCCGTTCGACTTTCCCGCGCTGCTCGCCCGGATCGGGGCGCTGGCGCGGCGGTCGCATCCCGCGGTGCCGCCGGTGATCCGCCACGGCGATCTCGTGCTGGACACCGCCCGTCGCACCGTCACCAGGGGCGGCCGGGTGCTGGATCTGGCGCCGAAGGAGTTCGGCGTGCTGGAGTTGCTGCTGGTCTCCAGGGGCCGGGTCGTGTCGGCGGAGGAACTGCTCGAACGCGTCTGGGACGAGGCCGCCGACCCCTTCACCAACGCCGTGAAGATCACGATCAGCAGGTTGCGCACGAAGCTGGGCGACCCGCCGATCATCCAGACCGCGGCCAAGCGCGGCTACCAGATATCGGGGAGCCCATGAGCGGAATTTCCGGATTATCCAGGCGGGTGGCCCTGAAGCACCTGCCGCGCCGCACCGTCCGGCTGCGGCTGACGTTCCTGTACGGCGGCCTGTATCTGGTCTCGGGGGCGGCGCTGCTGGCCGTCACCTACATCCTGGTGCACCACGCCGTGTCCAGCCAGGTCGTCTCGGGCCAGACGCTGCTCCCTCCGCACGACGGCGGTGGCCTGCAGCCGGGCGGCGTGCCGGGCCCGGGTCCGGGCAGCTCCGAGGGGGCGGTCATGGACATGCTCCCGCCGGAGGCGGCCGAGGCGATGGCGCACCAGCGCTCGACCCTGCTCGACCAGTTGCTCATCCAGTCGGGGATCGCGCTCGGGATCATGTCGCTGATCTCGCTCGCGCTCGGCTGGATCGTGGCCGGCCGCATCCTGCGCCCCCTGCGTACGATCACCGCGGCCGCCCGCGACATCTCGGCGACGAGCCTGAACCGGCGCCTGGCGCTCCAGGGTCCGAGCGACGAGCTCAAGGAGCTCGGCGACACCTTCGACGACCTGCTGAGCCGGCTGGAGGCGAGCTTCCTGGCGCAGCGGCAGTTCGTCGCGAACGCCTCGCACGAGCTGCGGACGCCGCTGGCCCGGCAGCGCACGCTCGGCCAGGTCGCCTTGTCGGACCCCGAGGCGAGCGTGGACTCCCTGCGCGCGGCGCACGAGCGGATCCTCGTGGCGGGCGCGCAGCAGGAGCGGCTGATCGAGGCGCTGCTCACGCTGACCCGCGGGCACGCGGGGATCGAGGTGCGCCAGCCGTTCGACCTGGGACAGCTCACGCGGGAGGTGACCGGCGCGCGCACCCAGGAGGCGGCGCTGCGGTCGGTGACGCTGCGGGTGCGGACCGAGCCGGCGACGGCCGCGGGCAACCGGAACCTGGCCGAGCGTCTCGTCGTCAACCTCGTGGACAACGCGATCAAGTACAACGCGGACGACGGCTGGGTGGACGTGTCGGTCCGCGTGATGGCCGGTCACGCGGTGCTCACCGTCGCCAACAGCGGGCCGGTCGTGCCACCCGAGGCCGTCGAACGCCTCTTCCAGCCGTTCCAGCGGCTCGGCACGGCGCGTACGGGCGGACGCCGGGACGGGCTCGGCCTGGGGCTGTCGATCGTGCAGGCCATCGCGGCGGCCCACGGCGCCCGCCTCACGACGGTCGCGCGGCCCGAGGGCGGCCTGATCACGACGGTCTCCTTCCCCGTCGTGACCATGCACCGCGCCCTGAACGGCAACGGCGCGATGCCGGTACGGACCGGCTGAGACGCCGGGCCGTGTCCGGCACTCGCTAGGTCGTGTCTGACAAATCAAGCCCTGCTGCGCGTGGCCCAGGCGGCGCCTCGCTGCGTTGTCGTCGTCGCCGATAACGCTGTTATCGGCTCCTCCTCCGCCTTGCGATGCATCCACCTGGATCCCCGCTCGCGACGGGCAGCATTTGTCAGACACTCCCTAGCCGCGGCCGAAGAACTCGATGATCGCGGCGTTCACCTCGCGGGGCCGCTCCAGGTATCCGTAGTGCCCGCAGCCGGGGATCTCCAGGTGGAGTGCCCCCGGGATCGCCTCGGCCACCTCCCGGGGCAGCCGCGGCCGGATGATCAGGTCGTCGGCGAAGCCGATGACCAGGCAGGGGCAGTCGATGTCGCGGTAGGCCGGCAGCCGGTTGGGGATGACCTGGAGGCTGAGCTGCCCGCGCACGCCCGCGCGGTCCACCGCCGACATCTCGAACACGTCGAGCCAGTCCCTGATCTGCTCCTCGTCGCTGAGCGTGCGCGGCGACAGGTTCGACACGGCCTGGAGGTAGGCGCCGAAGCGCGGCGGCAGGACCGTCCCGCTGTCGCACAGTTCGAGCTCGGCGGCCGTCATCGCGTCCACGAACGCGTCGGTGCGGCCGCAGGAGGCTATCAGGACGGCCTGCCGTACGAGGCCGGGCCGGGCCAGGAGCAGCTCCTGGACGATGATCGCGCCCAGGGAGAAGCCCACGACCCGGCACGGTCCCAGTTCGAGGTGCTCGATGAGGCCGGCGACGTCGGCGGCCATGTCGTCGAGCGTGAAGCCGCCGGGGCACAGATCGCTCGGCGGAACGCCCCGGTTGTCGACGGTGACGACGCGATGGCCGGCCGCCTTCAGCGCGGGCACCTGGTGCGTCCGCCAGATCCGGCCGGGCGCCCCGGTGCCCGTGACCAGGACGACCGGGTCTCCGGAGCCGTAGTCGTCGTAACCCAGGGTGATCCCGTTGACCCGGGCGACCGGCATCGTGTCCCCTCCCGCCTACGCCTTGGCCGGCAGCCAGAACAGCCCGTCGTTGCTGGTGACGAGGCCGCCGGGGAACATGGGGACGTCGGGCCCGAGATCCTCGCCGAGGAAGGCCCGGCTCTGCACCTGGGCGCCCTCCTGCATCGCCTGCCGTACGGCCGACGACTTGAACAGAGGTGCCATGTTGCCCTCGCGGTCGGCGGCCAGCTCGTCGATCGCGGCGGCGAACTCGGCCGACTTGTCCTTCATCCGCACCGCGGCCGACTCGGCGTCCCTGAGGGCGAACTCCGAGGAGGACACGCCAGCGACGAGCTCGACGAAGGACTCCAGCTCGGTGTGCCCGCTGTGGGTGACCTTCTTCGCCGACCAGAAGTAGGAGTCCTCGTCCCGGTGCATGTCGTAGAACGACATCAGGAACTCGTAGAACACGCCGTACTCCCGGCGGTAGCGCGCCTCGAACTCGGTGAAGGCCTCCTCCTCGCCGACCAGCCCCGCGAGGGCGCTGTTGATGGAGCGCGAGGCCAGCAGGGCGCTGTAGGTGGCCAGGTGGACGCCCGACGAGAAGACCGGGTCGACGAAGCACGCCGCGTCGCCGATCAGCACGAACCCGGGCCGCCAGAACGTGGTGTGGTGGTAGGAGTAGTCCTTCCGCGCGCGGATCTGGCCGTACTGACCCTCCGTCACGCGGGTGGCGCCGGACAGGTAGTCCTTGATCAGCGGGCACTCGTCGATCAGCGCGGACAGCGAGGCCTCGGGGTCGCCCTGGACCTTCTCCGCGTTCTCCCTGCGGACGACCGCGCCCACGCTCGTGAGGGTGTCGCTGAGGGGGATGTACCAGAACCACCCGCTGTTGAAGGCGACCGACAGGATGTTGCCGGAGTAGGGCGCGGGCAGCCGCCTGCCGCCCTCGAAGTAGCCGAACAGCGCCAGGCTGCGGAAGAACTCGGAGTAGACGCGGGTGCCGCCGACCCGCTTGTAGATGCGGCTGCCGTTGCCGGAGGCGTCCACCACGAACCGCGCGTACGCCCGGTGCTCGGCGCCGTCCTCGCCGGAGTACGTCACGCCGACGACCCGGCCGTCCTCCTCGATGACGTCGGACACCTGCGTCCGGAAGCGGACCTCCGCACCCTTCGACACGGCGTTGTCCAGCAGGATCTTGTCGAACTTCGACCGCTCCACCTGGTACGCGTACGACGTGGAGCTCGCGATCTTGGGGGACACCGAGAACGAGAACGTCCACGGCTCCGGCTTGGCGCCCCAGCGGAACGTGCCGCCCTTCTTGTGGGTGAATCCCGCCGCCGCCAGGGCGTCGGTCACTCCGATCATTTTGCACACGCCGTGGATCGTCGACGGCAGCAGCGACTCACCGATCTGGTACCGGGGAAAGGTCTCCTTCTCCAGGACGAGCACCCGGTGGCCCTGCATCGCCACGAGAGCGGCCAGCGTGGCGCCGCCCGGGCCGCCGCCCACCACCACGACATCGAATTCCTCGCGTTCCACCGGCATTGCCTCCTTTTTCGTTCCCTTTACCGGGATCCCGGCTTGGCACCGAATTTGCCGACCTTGTCGATTACGTCCTCGCTGTAGAGGCGGATGGCCTGCTGGAGCGCGAATTCCGCCATGTAGGTGCGGAAGGCGTCGACGGACTCGTCGGCGAGGTTCAGCATCCGCCGGTTGGCCAGCACCGCCGCGCCGTCGAGCCGGGCCAGGGCGCGCTCGACGGCGGCGTCCAGCTCGGCCGGCTCCACGATCTCGTCGGCCAGCAGCCGCGCGTCCGGCTCGGAGGCCCACACGCGGCGGCCCGTCAGGATGACCTGGCGGGCCAGGCGTGGCCCGGCGAACCTGGTCAGCCTGAGGTTCGCGACCCCCGGGACGATCCCCTCCTTGGCCGCGGGCAGGCTGAAGTAGGCGTCGGAGGCGGCCAGCACGTGGTCGAAGACCAGCAGGAGCTGGGTCGCACCCCCGATGGCGAACCCGTCCACGGCGGCGACCCAGGGCTTCTCGACGAACGGCGAGTGCCAGGCGCCGTCCCGTACGCGCACCCCACGCATGATCTTGTGGAGGTAGCCGAGCTCGCGCCGCAGCAGGAAGTCGACCAGGGAGATGCCCCCGGAGCTCAGGCTCTTGAGGTTGATGCCGGCGCTGAAGACCCGCCTGCCCCGATAGCGGGGGTGGCTCATCTCCCCGCCCCGCACGAGGCACACGCGGACGCCGGGGTCGAGCAGGGCCAGGTCGACCGCGGTCTCCATGTCGTCGACCTGCCGGCCGTCCTCGGCGTTCAGGCAGTCGTCGCGGCACAGGGTGAGACGCGCGACCCCGTCGTCACGCACCAGCCGTACGGCCTCCATCTCGGCCACGCCGGTCCTGAGGAACTCGGGCAGCAGGCGCAGGGCGCGCGGGGTGGGCCGGAGCATCGCGTCGATCAGGTGGCGTCCGGGCCGGGGCGAGGCGAGGATCGCCCGCAGGAAGATGCCCTGGTCGATCTCGCGCCCCTCCTTGCCGGCCTGCGGCCGGTCGCGCTCGGCGGCGAGCTGCGCGGCGGTGGGCACCAGCCCGGGGAACGCCTCCGCGGCGGCCTCGACCAGCTCGCCGACGCGCAGTTCGCGCTTGCCGCCCTCCGTGAGCCGGTCGTGGACGTCCTCGGCGTACGCCTCCATGAACCGTGTGCGGAGCAGCCGGATCTCGTCCTTGATCTCGGTGGCCGTCGCGCGCTCCGCCTCCGTGCGGGCACCCGGCTCGGGCAGCTCGGCCAGCCGGGTCTCGGCCCGTTCGGCCGCCTCGGACAGCGCCGCGCTCGCGACCTCCAGGACCGTGCCGCTCACAATGCCGCTCACAATGCCGCTCACAATGCCGCTCGCGGGGTCCGCTCTCATGAGGCCGCGCTCCTGCGCAGGGCGCGGTCGCAGGCCGCCAGGTGGGTCCCGAGCGCGTCCTCGAAGCTGGTCCTGGCCGCGTCGAACATGAGCTGGCGCCGGATCGCCAGGTCCCTGCCGGGCAGGTCGTCCGTGAGCGCCGCCAGGGCGGCGGCGGGATCGTCGCTCAGCCCGTCGAGGAGGTGCAGCGCCAGCGCCCGCTCCGCGGAGATCGGCGCGCCGCCGAGCACCGCCCGCCGTACGCCGCCGACCCCCGCCTGCTGGGTGAGCCGGTAGAGCGCCATGCCGGGCCACACGGCGTCGCCGTACGCCGGGACGACCAGACGGGCGCCGGGCGTGGCGACCCTGAGGTCGGTGGCCAGCAGGACCTCCAGCGCGGTGCCGCCGCAGTCGCCGAGGACCACCGCGCAGGTGCGCACGGGCAGCCGTTCGAGGCGGCGCAGCGCGCGCTCCCACTTGGACACCAGGCCGATGTCGAGCCCGCCGGGCGCGGGGCCGAACGTGGTGCCGGACGCGGCGCCGTCCGGGACGCCGGACAGGGCGATCACGACCGGGCCGGGGTCCGCGTGGTCCTCGGCGGCGTCGCAGAGCGTCTGGACCGCCTCGACCAGCCCGGCCGACAGAGGGAGAGCGCCGTCGACCGACAGCATGGGTTCACCTTCGCTTCCGGGCGGCCTCACCACTGGACCAGCGCCGTCTCGATGGTGGAGCCGGGCCCCATGGTCATGAGCACGCCGTAGTCGCCGGGCCGGGCGACCTCCTCGGCCAGCAGGCGCTCGTAGGAGAACAGGAACGAGGCGCTGGAGACGTTTCCGTAGTCGCGCAGGACGCCGATCGTGTGCCGGACGTCGTGCCGGCTGAGCCCGAGGTTGACCATGACGGCGTCGATGACCTTCTTGCCGCCGGAGTGGACGAGCCAGTGCCCGATCTCGCTGCGGCGCAGCCCCGTCCCGGCCAGCAGGCGGTCGACGACGATCTCGGCGTGCGCGCCCACGACGTAGGGGATCTGCGGGTCGAGGAAGAAGCTGAACCTGTCCTGGGCCCGGTCCCAGTCGTAGCGCATCGCGTCGAGGGCGTCGGTGATGATGAGGCTGGCGAACTTGAGGATGCGCGGCCCGGCGGGCGCGGCCTCGCCCGCGCCCGCGACCAGGGCGAGCGCGGCGGCGCCGTCGCCGAAGAGGCTGTTGACGACCGCTGTGCGCATGGTGCCGTCCAGCGCGTACGCGGCCGAGCACGCCTCGCTGCACAGGACGACCGCGAGTTCGCCGGGATGGGCAGCGGACCAGCCGGACACGACGCCGAGCGCGTTCAGCCCGGCGTTGCAGCCCATGCCGACGATGTCGGAGCGGCTGCAGTGCGGGTCGATGCCGAGCTCTCTGATGATCAGGGCGCTCAGGCCGGGGGTGAGGAAACCGGTGGAGGTCACGCAGCACAGGTGACGCAGGTCGGACAGGCCCGCGCCGGCGTTCTTCAGGCACGATTCCAGCGCCCGCGCGCCCATCTCGACGGCGAGCCTCTTGTGTTTGTCGAGCAGGTCGCCCTGGGGCTCCGGGGCGCGCCTGCCGCTCTCGTCCGCCGGGGGCAGCGTCAGGTGACGCCGGGTGATCGCGCTGTTGAGGAACACCGAGCGGATCTTGGGGTTGTCGATGTCGAGGAGTTCGAGCACTTCGGACTGCGTGAACGACGTGTCGGACACCGCGGTGCCCACGCCGGCCATGCGCGAGATCTCCGGCAGCCGGGGGGTGGCCGTGACGACGGCGGCGGGGCGCTCCATGCTGATCGTCATCGGTACATCCATCCCCACGTCCGGAGCTTGCTGCGGAGAATTGTCTTCACCTGGTCTTCCGTCATTTCCTCACCTCTGGCGAAAAATCCGGAACAGAGGTGAGAACCGTAATCTCCACAATGGAAGATCAGCAATGGAAAGTGTCCAAGTGCGGAATTCTCCGCCCGCGACCACCGCTTCAGCAAGCCCGGGACGGCGGGAACAAAAATCACAAAATCCGTGATAATTCAACGACGGGACGGTTTATTACGCGGTCTCGCTCACGCGCCGTCGCCGACGTACTCCATATAGATGTCGATCGTGCCGTTTTCCCGCCGGGCCGTCACCCGCCGGCGGCCGGGGACGTCGGCGAGGCGCCGCGCGAACCGTCCGGCGCCCGGAGCGCCCGCGTGACCGATCCCGTCTGCAGTGCGGTGCCCCACATCCACTCGACGCTCGCCTCGGCGCGCCTGCGCGCGAGCCAGTCGTCGAAGATCCGGTTCTCGATCGCGCGCCGGGTCTCGTCGTCGAGGACGGCGGGGCGCACCTCCAGTACGCAGGTGACCAGCGGCTCCGGCCCGCCGCCGAGGACGTCCCCGGCGCCGGCGCCGGCGGCCTCCGGGCCGAGTTCGCGGCGGTACACGAGCGCCGGCCGGACGTCCGCGCCGTACTCGAAGGCCTCTTCTGCGGCCTTCGCGAAGATCTCCGCACGCGCCTCCCCGACGTCCTTCCCGGCGTCCTTCCCTGCGATCGGGACGAGCGGCCCGCTCCCAGGCCGTTCGATCCCGGGACGTCCGATTCCGGGCCGTGCGCCGTTTCGCAGCCGCCTGGCCGCCGTACGGGCGGCTTCGAGGTGGGGATACCGCAGGCGTAGAACGCTGAGGCGGTCGTGGCCGTCCCGGTCGGCGGCGAACCGTCCGGCCGCGCCGTCGGCGGCCACCCGGCGGCGCAGCCGGGCGATGGCGGCCTCCTGGTGGACGATCGTCTCCAGCGACGCGTGGTCGAGCCCGCGTTCCGCCATCCAGTCACGGGTGGCCCGGACGGTGAGCAGGCCGCGGGCCCGCCGGAAGGCGTCCATGGCCTCCTGAAGCTCCTCGGCGGACAGTTCGACCGGCTCCCGCTCCAGTTCCTGCTCCACCAGGGCGGCGTTCACGAGGCGGGCGGCGAGCGAACTGTCCCCCCACAGCCCGTCGAGCACGGCCATGGCCTGCTCCATCCTGACGTCGACGCCGTCGACGCGGACGACGACCTGCTCGCCGGCGCCCTGGCTGCCGCGCAGCGGCCACGGGACGGCCCGGGCCGGCGCGAACGCGACGGACACCGTGCCGTCCGGCGCCGTGATCAGCAGGTCGTAGTGGTGGCTCCCGCCGGGATGGTCGCGCTGCCAGACGAGGCGCATCGGCACGTCCGGGTGTCCGGCTCGCAGGTCGCCCAGCAGGCGCCTCGCGTCGGCCGGCTCGGCGCCGGAGACCCGGCGCAGGAAGGCCAGGGCGTCGTTCAGCAGGTGGTCGGGGAAAAGCGGCACGTCAGGCTCCTCGCAGGAGGTGTTCGCAGATGGCCTCGCTGATCGGAAGGCCGGTGAGGTGCTCCACCCACAGCCACTGCGCGTTGGGGTTCACCTCGAGGAAGACGTGACGGCCCTCGGGGGTGAGGATCAGGTCGATCGCCCCGTACGCGAGGCCGAGCCGCTCCATGAGGGTGAGACAGCGCGCGGCGACGTCGTCGGGCAGGCGGTGCGGACGGTGCGGGGTGATCCCGGTGTCGTAGCGCCGCCAGTCGACGGCGGACCGGTTGGACACCTGGGAGTGGATCTCCGCGGCGAAGATCCGGCGGCCGACGACGGTGACGCGCAGCTCCAGGCGCTTGTCCACCCGCTCCTGCACGATCATCGGGCAGAACCGCAGCCCGTCGGCGTACGCCAGGTCGCGGGGCGACACCGGCTCGCTGAGACGCGTGACGGTGAGGCCGTCACCGACGCCCTCGATGAAGGGGATGTGGAACGTCTTGGTGATGACGCGGCCGTCGTGCCGCCCGTGGAACTCGAAGAACGCCTCAGGGTCCGTGGTGATGAGCGTGTCCGGTACGGCGAAGCCGAGCTCCGCCGCGAGGGCGAGCTGGGAGGCCTTCTGGCCGGACCGCCGCCAGACCGACTCGCGGGCGGGCAGCTGCGGGCACGGCAGGTGCTCCCACAGATCGCTGAGCAGGCTCTGGCACTCCCTGGCCGCGTGCGCGGCGACCGCCGGTTCGGTCAGCTCCGGATGCGGCGCGGGCGGGCTGGGACGGCGCCACCACAACGCGGTGACCGTGTCGAGCGCGATCTCCTCCCCACCGCCCCGCAGCAGGCGCGTCATGCGCCCGTCCGCCGTGTAGCCGACCTCCACCCGCCAGGAGACGGGGAAGCCGCCGGGGTCGAAGACGGTGACCCGCGCGCCGCGCTCGGCGAGCAGGGCGCCGACGCGGTCGGCGTGGGGATCGTCCTCACCCGTGAGGACGAGAACATGCGGAGATGGCAAGGCCGGGCCTTTCGTGATCACGGTGAAGGCGGGAGCGCCGACGCGGGCGCTCCCACCCCGTGCCTCAGCGGCGGTTCAGAGGCGTTTCACAGTCCGCTCAGAGGGCGATGTCGTCCCAGGAGCACATGTTGCCGCCGTACGAGCCCGTGTTGTACTCGGGCCACATGCCGCCGCTGACGCCCCGCAGGGTCTCCTCGTCGAGTTCGGCGCCCACGGCGTCGATGTCGGCGAGAACGGTCCGCACAGTCATTCCGGTGTCTCCTCGTGCTAGCAGTAGACGTCGTCGCGGCTGGCGTACAGGCCGGTGTGGCTGTAGGCCCCCTCGGGGTCCATGCCGCCGTTGATCCCCTGCAGCCGGCTCTCGTCCAGCTCGGCGCCGACCTCGGAGATGTCGCGCAGCTCCGTGCGCGGATTCCTGCCCATGTGATCTCCCTCCTTTCCGTACGGGAGCCGGGGCGGCTCCCACGCTCCCAAGGCTCGGTGGAAGATCTTGGAACCGTCTTGCGGGCAGATTGGAGGGAGGCTGAGCACCGCTGCAACCGCAGGTCGGGGGCATGTCCGGCCTTCTCGCCGGGCCCCCGGCGGCGTCGGCAGGCGGCCCCGGGACCCGTTCCCGCGCCGGATGATCCAAGTCGCCGCGCAGTGGGCGGCGGAACACTGCGGGACCCATGAGGTTCAATCGCACACGGGTCCCGCTGCTGTTCCAGGACTCCATGACCGAGTGCGGCGCCGCCTGCCTCGCCATGGTCCTCGGGGCGCACGGTCACCACACCACGGTCCGCGCGCTCGCGGACGAGATGGGGATCGGGCGCGACGGCGGGACCGCTCTCTCACTCATCCGGGCGGCACGCCGGCGGGGCCTCACCGCACGTGCCTTCTCGCTGCCCGCGGAGGCGATCCGGCACGTCCCCCTCCCCGCCGTGGCCCACTGGGAGTCGCGCCACTTCGTCGTCGTCGAGGCGCTCGGGCGTGGCCGCGTCACGATCGCCGATCCGGGAACGGGACGTCACCGGATCGATGAGGAGGAGTTCGCCGGGTCCTTCAGCGGGGTGGTGCTCGTCTTCGAACCGGGGCCGGAGTTCGCCCGAGGGCGGTTCGGGCACGCGCGGAGCCGTTCATGGCTCCAGTTCATCCGTACGGCGTTCGCCGCGCGGCGGCCGCTGGTCGCCCTGCTGGCCCTGTTCAGCGTCGTGACGCAGGCGTTCGGGCTCGTCCTGCCCGTCCTGACCGGGCTGATCGTCGACCGGGTGGTGCTCGCGGGCGAGCGGGATCTGATCACCGCCCTCGGCGCGGGCCTGCTCGCGGTCTTCGCCACGCACACGGCGGTGGGGGTGCTGCGGGCGTTCACGCTCGCGGCCCTGCGCGTCCGCGCGGACGCCGACCTGCTGGAGATCACCGCGACCCGCCTGCTCGCGGCGCCGTTCCGGTTCTTCGCCGGGCGGACGTCCGTGGACCTGTCCAACAAGGTCATGGGAACCGTGCTGATCAGGGAGATCGTGATCGGCCAGGCCCTCCTCGCGGTCTTCGACGGCCCGCTGGCGCTGGGATACCTGGTCGCGGTGGCCGTCCGCAGTCCGCTGACCGGCGCCTGCCTGCTGGCCTTCGCGGCGGCCCAGGTCGCCCTGCTGCTGGCCACCCGGCGGCACGTCAGCGACCTGGCCCGCCGCGAGGCGGACACGCGCAGCGACGTCCAGGGCCGGCTCGTCGAGGTGGTGCGGGGCATCGAGAGCATCAAGGCCTCGGGTTCCGAACCCCGCGTCCGGCACCGGTGGACGAAGCTGCTGGCGGTGTACGTCGGCCGGGCCGGGCGCAGCAGCCGGGCCCAGGGCCTGCAACAGGCGGTGTTCGACGCGCTCAGGTTCACGGCCCCACTGGTCCTGGTCTGGGTCGGGGCGGGGCAGGTCGTCGGCGGGGAGATGTCACTGGGCGAGATGCTCGCGCTGCAGGCGCTCGCGGCCGTCGCGCTCTCCCTGCTGTCCTCGCTGATCGGCGGTCTGCAGGCACTCCAGGCGGCCCGGCCGTACGTGGACCGCCTGGCCGACGTCTGGGAGGCCGAGGCGGAGCCGGTCCCCCCGGACGCGGTGACCGCCGAGGTGAGCGGCCGCGTCAGCGCGGAGGGCGTGGGCTTCCGGTACACGGCGGAGGCGCCCTGGGTGGTGCGGGACGTCAGCGTGGAGGTGGCGCCGGGCCGGAAGCTCGCCCTGGTGGGCCGGTCGGGCTCGGGCAAGACGACCCTCGCCCGCGTGCTGCTCGGGCTCTTCGCCCCCACCGAGGGGGAGATCCGCTACGACGGCCTGCCCGCCTCCCGCTTCGACCCGGGCGCCCTGCGCCGCCAGTTCGCGGTGGTGCCGCAGGAACCCGTGCTGTTCACCGGGACCATTGCCGAGAACATCGCGCTGAACGCGCCGGGCGCGCCGGCCGAGGAGATCGCCGAGGCGGCCCGCCTCGCCTGCGTCCACGACGACATCATGGCCATGCCCATGGGGTACGGCACCCTGCTCGCCGAGGGGGGCGGCCTGTCCGGCGGGCAGCGGCAGCGGATCGCCCTGGCCAGGGCCCTGCTGTCCAGGCCGAGGCTGCTGCTCCTGGACGAGGCCACCAGCCACCTCGACACGGCGACGGAGGCGGCGATCGAGGCCAACCTCGCCGGGCTGGACATGACGCGCATCGTCATCGCCCACCGGCTGAGCACCGTGCTGGACGCCGATCTCATTCTCGTGCTGGAGGCCGGACGGGTCGTGGAGGCAGGCGCGCACGCCGACCTGCTGCGGGCGGGCGGGCCGTACGCGCGCCTGGCCGGCGGCTCAGCGCGGTCGTGACCGGCGACGGGCCGCCCCAAGATTTTTCACGCCGTTTGTCACCCTTCCGACCTGCCCAGAAGCCGCCGGGCCGCCGCGCGGCGACGAATCCGCCCGCATGGATTTGGAGTAGATGGGAAAGGTCTCCACAAACCCACGGAAGAGACACGGTTTGACAACAAATATAACGATCGCCACTGTCGGGTAGCGGAGCGACGCGCTCCGGCCGCCAGTCCGGCGGAAAACCTCACACCGCACGATATGGAGGAACGGTGACGCCGACCAACCCCCACCGCCCGAAGGAAGGACAGTCGTCCGGCCCGGGCGGACCTCGCAGGCGCATCTCCCACCCCATGATCCTCGCCACCGCGTTCGTCCTCACCGCGACCGGCGGCGTCGGAGTGGCGGCGGCCTCCGCCGCTCCCGTCACCCCGCCGACCGACGCTCCGGAACCCGTGGTGACGGCCACCGTGACGATCACGCCCACGCAGGAGACCATCCCCGCCGAGACCACCACCCCCGCGACCGCCACCACGGTGCCCCTCGTGGGCCCGTTCATCGGCGTGCTGCACGGCGAGGTGGTCGTGCCGGCCAGGAACGGGTGTGACACCGTCACGGTGTTCACCCAGACCGGCCAGGCCGTCGCCGTGGCCGAGGGCTCGGTCACCGTCCGGAGCCAGGACGGCTTCGAACAGTCCTACGCCGTCGACGACTCGACGCGGGTGTTCACGGGCCGTCGCGGCGGCGAGATCCGGCAGGACGCCTGGGTCTCGGTGGTCGCCGCGGTGCCCGCCTCCCAGTCGCCCGCCCCGCCGAGCCCGACTCCTCCGACGACGCCTGAAGCCACCCCCACTCTCCCCGAGGAGACCCCCACAGCGCCCGAAAGCACGCCGACTCCTCCCGAAGCCACCCCCACTCCCCCTCAGGAGACGCCGGCTCCCCCCGGGGAGACCCCCACGCCCGCTCCCGAGACCCTGACCCCTCCGGCTCCGGAGGCTCCCGCGGCGCCGGGCGCGACGGACTCCGTCGCGCCGAAGACCGAACCGTCGCCCGCCGCCTCTCAGGGGGAGACCGCGGCGGCCGCCTACGTCTTCGATCTCTCCCGGCCGAGCAGGAAGCTGTGGAACCTCGGCAAGGGCTCGCCGTACTTCCCGCACTGGCGCTCCGGCAAGCTGGCCTGGCACACGCCGAAGCCCTGCGCGACGCCGACGGTCACGCCCACGGCGCCGAACGACACTCCCACCGAGACCCCCACAGAGACCCCCACCGACACCCCGACCGCACCGACCACCCCGAGCGCTCCGGCGGAGACGCCCACCGACCCCGTGTCCCCCACCGCTGAGCCGACGCTCCCGGACGCCCCGGCTCCGCCCGGGTCCTGATCGCCCCGTACGGCCGGCCCTCGCCTCGGCGCGAGGGCCGGCCGTACGGCTGCCCGGCGTGAGAAGAGGCCGCGCGCCGGGAGGCGGCCATCCCCGGCGCGCGGGAGGAAGCCGCCTATACTGCCGCTGCCGGCGGATCGGAGCGATGCCTTCCGTGCCACCCTCGAAGTACCGACGAAAGGTGACGCAGGCCATGCTGGAAGGACTTCGACAGGCGGCCGGAAGAGACGGCGCCGCCGCCGTACGGCTCGGAGACGACGCGCTGGCGCCGGAGGAACTGCTGCGCGCCGCGAGCGCCGTGGCCGGCGGGATCGCGGGCGCCCCCTCGGTCGCCGTCCACGCCACCCCGACCATGGACACCGTGATCGCGGTGGTCGCGGGACTGCTCGCGAACGTCCCGGTCGTGCCGGTGCCCCCCGACGCCGGGCCGATGGAGCGCGACCACATCCTCCTGGACTCGGCTCCCGCGCTCATGCTGGCGGCGAAGGGCGCGCTGGAGGACCCGGGCGTCTCCGGCATCCCCGTCGTCCCGGTGGACGACGTCGCGGGCGCGGAGACGTCCTTCCTCAGCCCGGAGCCCGGCTCGACCGCCCTGGTGCTCTACACCAGCGGCACGACGGGCCGCCCGAAGGGCGTGCGGATCTCCCACGGCGCGATCACGGCCAACCTCGGCGCGCTCGCGGAGGCGTGGGCGTGGACGGAGGAGGACACCCTGGTCCACGGGCTGCCGCTGTTCCACGTCCACGGCCTGATCCTTGGCGTGCTCGGCGCCTTCCACACCGGCTCGGCACTCGTACACACGGGACGGCCGTCCCCCCGCGCGTACGCCGCGGCGCCGGGGACCGTCTACTTCGGCGTCCCCACCGTGTGGTCGCGGGTCCGCGACGACCCGGAGTCGGCGCGGGCGCTGCGCGGCGCCAGGCTGCTGGTCTCCGGCAGCGCTCCGCTCCGGCCGGCGCTCTTCGACGACGTGCGGGCCCTCACCGGGCACGCCCTGCTCAACCGGTACGGCATGACCGAGACGCTGGTCACGCTCAGCGGCCGGGCCGGAGAGGACCAGACACCCGGCTGGGTCGGGACCGCCCTGCCGGGCGTGGAGACCCGGCTGGTGGCGGAGGACGGCGCCCTCCTGCCCCACGACGGCTCCGCCCTGGGCGAGCTCGAGGTGCGGGGGCCGAGCCTGTTCACCGAATACACCAACGCGCCGGAGGCCACGGCGGCCTCGATGACCGCGGACGGCTGGTTCCGCACCGGCGACCTGGCGATCGTCGGACCCGGTGGCGCCCACCGGATCATGGGCAGGGCGTCGACCGACTTCATCAAGACCGGCGGCTTCAAGGTGAGCGCCGCCGAGGTGGAGGACGCTCTCCTGGCGCATCCGGCGGTGCGCGAGGCCGCCGTCGTGGGCGCCCCCGACGACGATCTCGGGGAGCAGATCCACGCCTACGTCGTGGCGGACGCGGTCGCGGCCGACGAGCTCGTGAACTTCGTCGCCACCGAGTTGTCCGTCCACAAGCGGCCCCGGCAGGTGAACTTCGTGCCGGAGCTGCCCAAGAACCGGCTCGGCAAGGTCGTCAAGGGCGAGCTCGGCCGCCGGTGAGCGCATCGGGGGGCGCGGCTCAGCGGTCGCGCCTGCGCTTGGTCCTGCCGCTCACCCCGCCGAACAACGCCAGGCCCCGCACCACGACCACGGGCGCCGAGGGATCGATGTCCGGGCCGTTGTTCACGTCGAAGCCGCCGAATATGCCCGTCCCGTGACAGCGCAGCTCGACCCCCTCGGGCACGATGATCTCGGCGCCGCCGAAGATCGCGTTGACCGTTATCTCGACCTCCTTCGCCTCGAACTCGGCGGAGGTCAGGTCGAACTGCACCCCGCCGAAGACGGCGAGCGCCCTGGTCCGCCGCCGTACCCTCCAACGGCCCTTGCGCACGGCGCCGCCGAAGACGGCGACGACGCTCTCGGGCTCGGAGGTCGCGTCCGGGTGGTAGGACACCGGGGTCGCGGCCGGACGGTGCCGGTCGACCTGCAGGTCGTGGGTGAGCACGTCGAGCTCACCCACGGTCTTCGCCTGGTAGAGGGTGTCCAGGCGTTCGGAGTACTCGTCATGACTCAGCTGGCCGTTGCTCAGGGCCTCGCCGAGCAGGGCGGCGACCTGCTCCCTGTTGCTGTCCGAGGCACGCAGGTGCGACGTCCGCGAGTCACGACGCTCGGGGGGGTTATCCATGACGGTCACGATAGTTCTCCTCGGCGGCCGGCGCCCCTCCACACGCCTGACGGGCGTGGAGGGGCGCCTTCCACCGGTGTTTAGTTGTAACAGCCGTAGTCGTCGTAGCAGTCGTAACCCCAGACGGCGTTGGCCCAGAGACAGGTGTCCCACCAGGAGTCGTTCCACGAGGGAACGACACTGCCGCACGTCTCCCCGTACCCATAGGAGGAGGTGGTGCCCCAGTTGTTGAAACTGTTGTCGGCGGTGTTGTTGATACCGACGGCGGAGTAGCCGTCTCCGTACCCGGTGGTGCCGCACGGGTTGAGGGCGGTGGTGCGCCAGTTGTCGAAGCTGTTCGCGAAGGTGTTGTTGAACAGGACTTCTTCAGCCGGGCTCGAGTATCCGTATTCGGTTGGAGCGGTCGCCGCGCCCGCGGCCGTGGCGCTCAGCGCGAGAGCGCCACCGGCGAGCGCGGTGGAGAATGCGAATCCGGCGATGACCTTCTTGAGCTTGGACATTCGTCCCCCCTAAAGGATCAACTGCCTGATTTGCACGACATGCACTCTTAGAGTGCTATGTCGTTTAGTGACCGTTGTGCCGCCATCACCCCGCGCTTGCATGGTTTCCAGGCCGAATGACCGATAAACGGCGATTTACCGTGTTTGATGCCTCATTGTGAGCATTAGAGCGTCACAAGTCCACTTATGAGTTATTCATCCCGAAATGTCCGATTCTGTGTCGCCTGCGGACGCCTCCTCGGAGGCCTCCTCCGGAGCGGCGTCGGGGTGGGCCGCGACGAACCGTTCGAGGATCTCGTCGGGCACCTTTCCGCGCGCGGGCACCTCCAGCCCCTGCTCGCGGGCCCACTCGCGGACGTCGGTGAGCGTGTGGCCGCGCAGGCGCGGCGAGGCGTCCGCGGCCTTCTTCGCGCGCGACGCCTGCTTCACCTCGCGGGCGTTCTCCAGGACTTCCTCGACGAAGGCGAGCGCCTCGTTCAGGCGCTTGTGGTTCTCGTCGCACAGGTCGATGGCGAAGGTCCGGTTCAGCAGCGGGAACTCCCGTCTCGCCACGTCGTCGCCCTCGGAGTGGTCGAGGTCGTCAACCAGTATCACCTTCTGCGCCACGTGCCGCCCTTTCCCAGGTGGATCTACGTCTTTGCGAACCGTGGCATCCTACTCGGGCCGGTCCCCCGCCACTCGCCGGTGCGCCGGCCGGGTGTGACTTCGGAGGCGGGGCGGGTAGGGCCAGGGCATGCCGGAAGGGCATCTGGTCCATCGCCACGCACGCGAGCAGCACGACGCGCTCGCCGGGCGCGTGGTCAGGGCCACCAGTCCCCAGGGCAGGTTCGACGCGGGCCCGTACGACGCCAGGGTCGTCGAGCGCGTGGAGGCCCTCGGCAAGCACCTGCTCTACCGACTGGAGGGCGCCCCGCCCATCCACGTCCACCTCGGCATGCGGGGCCTCTTCCTGCGGTACGACGACCCCTCGGCCGAGCCGCGCAGGGGCACCCGGCTGCGCCTGGCCACCGGCGACGTGGCGTTCGACCTGATCGCCCCCATGCGGTGCGAGCCGCTGGGCGAGGAGGAGCTCCGGGCGCTCAGGGCGGCGACCGGCCCCGACCCGCTGCGCGCGGACGCCCGCCGGGAGGACGCCGTACGGCGCCTGCTCGCGGCCCGCTCCCCGGTCGGCGCGGCCGTGCTCGACCAGCGGGTGTGGGCCGGGATCGGCAACGCCTGGCGGGCGGAACTGCTCTTCCTCGCCGGCCTCGATCCCCGCGCCGCCGGCATCGGCGCGGAGGCGGCCGGGCGGCTGTGGGACACCGCCGTGCGCTATCTCGCCCTCGGCCGCGACGCCGGGCAGGTGGTCAGCGACCCGGACGCGCCGGACGAGCGCTGGGTCTACAAACGTGAGCGCTGCCGCCGCTGCGGAACCGCCGTCCGCACCTGGACGCTGGCCGCGAGGACGGCGTACGCGTGCCCGCTCGACCAGCCCGCGCATGCCCCTTGACCTGGGAAGTCACGCCGCCGCCCGGGCGTTACACCCAGGTGAACGAAGGCCACCGGCTCCTGGACATCCGCCGCCTTTACGTCGAGCCCGCGGCGGCCGAACTGCCGCGCGGCAAGGAGATCCTCCAGCGGTTCCCCGACGCCGAGCGCGTCGAGATCGAGTCGCACCACCGGATCCCCGAGCTGTACGGAGACGAGGCGAACGTCGCCCGCTGGGTGAGGATCAAGACCGAGGCGCTGGTCCTCGGCGTCAAGAAGTCGCTCACCGCGCGGCCGAACGGCCGGTCGAGCGACTTCATCGCGCCCTCCACCGCCAACGGCTGCGCGATGGCCTGCGCGTACTGCTACGTGCCGCGCCGCAAGGGCTACAGCAACCCGATCACGGTGTTCGCGAACATCGACAAGATCACGGGGTATCTCGCCCGGCACGCGGGACGGCAGGGCGTCAAGCCCGAGCCCAACCAGGTCGACCCGCACGCCTGGGTGTACGACATCGGCGAGAACTCCGACTGCTCGGTGGACGCGACCGTCTCCGGGAACGTGCGCGACCTCGTCGGCCTGTTTCGCGACCTGCCGAACGCCAAGGCGAGCTTCGCGACCAAGTACGTCAACCGCGAGCTGCTCGGCTGGGACCCGCGCGGCCGTACGCGCGTCCGGTTCAGCCTGATGCCGGCCGCGGACGCCAAGCTGCTCGACATCCGCACCTCGCCCGTCGCCGACCGCATCGCGGCCATCGACGACTTCGTCGAGGCGGGTTACGAGGTGCACGTCAACTTCAGCCCCGTCGTCGTACGGGACGGCTGGCTGGAGGACTGGGCGGAGCTGCTCGGGCAGCTCGACGACGCGCTGGGCCCGGCGGCGCGCGCGCAGCTCGCCGCCGAGGTCATCTTCCTGACGCACAACGACCGGCTGCACGAGGTCAACCTCGGCTGGCATCCCAAGGCCGAGGAGGTGCTGTGGCGCCCCGACCTCCAGCAGCCCAAGCGCTCGCAGACCGGCGGATGGAACGTCCGCTACAAGACCGGCCACAAGGGCCGCTACGTCACCGCGCTCACGGATCTGATCGCCGACAGGCTGCCGTACTGCACCGTCCGCTACGCGTTCTGATCGCCTGACGCGGTCCCGGCTCACCGAGCCTGCCCGCCGCTCTCGCGGACGACGTCGGGCCTGTTGGTGATGATCCCGTCCACGCCCGCGCCGGCCAGGCCGTACGGGTCAAAGGCGCGCGGCGGTGACCACGACCGTCGCGTAGGCCATGGTGAAGCCGCCGCCGATCGCGTCGATCGCGGCCCCGACCTCGGCGAGCATCTCCGACAGCGTGTCCGGCGGGAGCCGGGTCAGGATCCCGGACGTGGGCAACTGGTCCAGCCACTCGTCTCGGGTGTAGAACCGCTGCCAGTCGAACCGCCACTCCTCGGGCTCGCCGAACGCGCCCGCCTCCCTGATGCCGTCGGCGGCCCTGGCCAGCAGTGGCCGATATCCGTCGAGGGCCGTCTTCGGCGGGCCGCTCTCCTGCGGGGGAAAGCCGGGTATCACCCGCCGGTAGACCTCGGCGAGGGCCCCCGCCAGAGCGGTCGGTGGCTCGAACACGTGCCAGAACGCCGCCAGACGGCCACCGGGGCGCAGCACCTCCGCGGCCTTGACCGCTCCGGCGACCGGGTCGACCCAGTGCCAGGCCGTCCCGGCGACGACCGCGTCGAACGTACGGCCGGCGGGGTGCCAGGCCTCGAACGTCGCCACCTCGACCTCGATTCCACTGCCGCGCGCGAAGGCGGCCATCCGCGGATCGGGTTCGACGCCGAGCACCCGGCAGCCCGCCGACCGGAACTGCCGCGCCTCGATGCCGGTGCCGCAGCCGACGTCGAGGACCTCGGGCCCGGGACATGCCGCGACGATCCGTTCCACCATGGCGTCGGGATAGGCGGGCCGGGTGCGGTCGTACCGCTCGGCGTCCTCCCCGAACGACTCCGCCATCTGCCTGGCCTCGTGTGGTGCGCCTTCGAAAGTGGGCATGTGCCCACTTATAGTGGGCACATGCCCACTCGTCAACCACGCTCTTCAGAGGGTGGCACCGGTAAAGTCGGTCGTGGCGGAGAGGAGGGACGAACGGTGCCGACGGGAGTGGCCCTCCGCGACGTACGCACGCAGTTGTTCGAGGCGGCCGAGCGCGTCCTGCTCAGGGACGGACCGAGCGCGCTGACCAGCCGGGCGGTCACCACCGAGGCGGGCTGCGCCAAGGGCGTCCTGCACCGGCACTTCGCCGACTTCGACGCCTTCCTCGCCGAGCTGGTGCTCGACGGCATCGCCAGGATCGACCGGCAGGCCGCCGCTCTGCGCGCGTCCGCCGGGACCGGCACCGTCGCCGGCAACCTCACCGACGTGCTGACGGACCTGTTCGGGTCGGTCGCCGTCGCGATCGTCAGTCTGATCATCTCCCGCGACGGCCTGCGCGCCCGGCTACGTCAGGCCAGGCCCGGCCAGGGCCTTCCGCTCCTCACGGAGGCCGCGGCCATGCTCGCCGTCTACCTCGCCGCCGAGCGCGACCTGGGCCGGATCGCGGCGGACGCCGACGTCGACACGCTCGCTCCCACCCTGCTCGGCGCCTCACACCTGCTGTTCGCCGACCGCGACGGCGGTCCGCCCCAGGCCGACGCCGTGCACAGGATGGTGGACACCGTCATCGCCGGTGTCGTACGCGACTGAGCCGCGAGCCACACCCTCCTGCGCATAATCACGTGAGCGCCGGAAGCGCTGCGGCTAACGTGACGAGGTATGACGAGGCTGGCGCTCTTCGACCGGGGAACCCGTTGTTCCGGTGGCCGGGCGTGAACGACGACGACCGGCTGATGTTGCGCCGTACCTTCACCGAGGACGCCGCGCTGTACGACCGGATGCGGCCCGGCTACCCGGCCGCGATGTTCGAGCACATCCCCCGGGGCAGCCGGGTGCTGGAGATCGGCTGCGGCACCGGTCAGGCCACGGTCACCCTCGCCGGACGCGGTTGCGCGGTCACAGCGGTCGAACTCGGGGCCGACATGGCGGCGCTCGCCCGCCGCAAGCTCGCCCCGTACGCCGGTGTGGAGGTGGTCAACGCGGCCTTCGAGGAGTGGCCGCTGCCCCCGGAGCCGTTCGACGTCGTCTTCGCCGCCACCAGCTTCCACTGGCTCGACCCGGCCACACGCGTGGGCAGGTCGGCCGACGCGTTGCGGCCGGGCGGCCGGCTGGCCGTCGTCTCGACCGAGCACGTCGCCGGTGGCACCGAGGCGTTCTTCGCCGAGGTGCAGCGCTGCTACGAGCGCTGGGACCCCGCCACGCCGCCCGGCCTGCGGTTGACACCCGCGAGCGACATCCCGTACGACAGCGACGAGATCGACGCCTCCGGCCGCTTCGCCCCGGTGCGGTTCCACCGCTACGAGTGGGACCACGCCTACACGACGCGGGAGTATCTCGACCTGCTCAGCACCTACTCCGGCCACCGCGCCCTGCCCGCCGAGGCCCGTACGGGGCTGCTCGACTGCATCGCGGCACTCATCGACAGCCGGTACGGCGGACACATCGTCAAGCGCTACCTCACCCAACTCGCCCTCGCGGACAGGCTCGGCTGACGGGCAGGCTCGGCTGACGGGCAGGCCACCTTCTCCGGTGCCGCCACGCTTCAGATCTATCCCGTCACATCTTCCGGCAGCATCCTCCCGACGCTCCGCCAGGCTTGTCGGCCCTGACGGCTAAGCTCGGTTCGAGGTGTCGCCCAGGGCTACCGTGGTCGTGAGGGGGAAAGCACAACCTCGCACCCGTCAACGCCCTGCTCGCGCATTGGTGGCACATGGCCAGGATGAAGGCCGCCGGGGAGTACGAAGCGGTCCTTGAACACGGCGCCCGCGTCCAAGAACAGATCGAAAGCGGTGAATACGTCCCGGGCAGACCCTTGCGGGAGGTCCTAGCCGAACGAGCGTCCCAGCTCGGCGTGGATCTCGACCTCCAGGGTGTGTATCGAAAGCGCCGCTCGCAGCCGCCCGTTGCTCTGAGGCAGGGATAAACCGCTACCTCAGCGGTGGATGTGGCGAGTACGGTGTGGCTGTAGGCCGGTGATCACGTGCAGCGGCGGCTCACGGAGACAGACGCGCGGACACGAAGGAGCGAATGGTGCCAGGCGCTGTACTGCGAGGGGTGACTCTGGACTGTGCCGACCCGCAGACGCTGGCGGGCTTCTACGGTGCGCTGACCGGGATGCGCGAGCTCTTCAGTACGAGCGAGTTCGTCGCTCTGACGAACGGCTCCGGCTGTGATCTGGGATTCCAGCGGGTTGACGGATACCGGGCTCCGCAGTGGCCGGGTCAGGACGTGCCACAACAGTTCCACCTGGATTTCCGCGCTGACGACCTCGATGCGATGGAAGAGCTGGCGCTGGAACTCGGCGCGGCCAAACCGGACCATCAGCCCGGCGACGGACGCTGGCGAGTATTGCTGGATCCGGCTGGCCACCCCTTCTGCCTGACGTCTTCCTGACATCGTCGGCGTGACAGGTGTCCCCCGTCAGATGCCGTAGCGCTCAGGCTTGGGCGAGCTGTTTATCAGCTGCTCGCCGCCTCGGAGAGGGCATGGCGTCGAATGTACTGGTCACAGCCACTCGTTGATGGCCGCTACCAGGACGGTTGCCTCGTATCTGACCGCGAGTTTGTCGTACCTCGTGGCCACGGCGCGGTGTCTCTTGAGGCGATTGATGCCGCACTCGACTGCGTTCCGAGCCTTGTAGTCCTCCGGGTCGAACTTCGGTGGACGGCCACCGCGGGAGCCAAGTTTCCTTCGGTTGCGGGCCTGGTCGGCCTTGTCCGGGATGGTGCACTGGATGCCGCGTCTGCGCAGGTAGGAGCGGTTCTTGCGGGAGGCGTACGCCTTGTCGGCGCGTACTCGGTTCGGCGTGGTGCGCGCTCTGCCCAGCCCCAGGCGACGCACGCGGATCTTCTTCAGTACGGGTTCAAACTGCGGGGAATCGCCACGCTGCCCGGCCGTGATCACGATCGACATGGGTTTCTGGCCCTGCTCGACGGCCAGGTGCAACTTGGTGGTCAGGCCGCCACGCGAGCGTCCGAGCCCGTGGTCGTCCGGCTCGGTGGCGACGCCACCGGGCGGTTCGACCTGCAGGTCCCCCTTTTCCGTGCTCCGGCGGCGTGCTGGTGGGCCCGGCAGACGGTGGAGTCGACGTTGATGTCCCAGGTGATCAGCTGCTTCGCGTCCGCCTGGGCCTGCAGCCCGGCGAAGATCCGCTGCCAGGTGCCGTCCCGCTGCCAGCGTCGGAACAGGTCGTACACCCGACCCCAGGGCCCGTACCGCTCCGACACATCCCGCCACGGTGTCCCGGTCCGCGTCCGCCACCGTATGCCGTCGATCAGCCTCCGCCTGGCCCAGATCGGCGGCCGGCCCGGCTTCGCGCCCATCGGCAACAACGGCTCCAGCCGGGCCCACTGCGTATCCGTCAGATCTCCACGTGCCACGGGACAAGATCATCCCAGCTCAAGCTCTACTTCCGATACACGCCCTAGATGTACACGGTCGGCAAGAGCAAGCAGGCAGACGAGCAGATCACCGCCCTTCCGGTGGAGGCGCTCGCGGCGTTCCACGAGGTGACCGTGTTCCTCCAAGTCGCACCGTGGAGCGGCAACCCCTTCGTGAGAGAGCGTCCCGACGCCCCGATGCGGACGCAGACGTTCGGGGACGGCGGTTCTGGCATGGTCACTTGCCTGATCATCGAGTATCGGCGCCTCGTGGAGATCATCCACGTCGCCTGGTACGGCTGAACAGACAAGCAGGACAAGCGCGTAGCGGGCCTCGGGTCGAATCGACCGGTTGGCCGAGACGAGAGTCTTGGCCGATGAGGATCAGTTCGGCTGAGGGTCAGCCGAGCAGGGGGGTGAGAGCGGCTTCGAGGTCAGGCACGCCGGTGAACAGGACGGCGGTCATACCGAGCGCCCGGGCCGCCTCGACGTTCTCCATGCGGTCGTCCACGAAAAGACATCGGTGCGCCGGAACCCCCGCCCGCTCGGCGGCGATCTCGTAGATGCGGTGGCCGGGCTTGGTCACTCCCACGCGGGCGCTGCTGACCACCTCGTCGGCGAAGTGGGCCAGGCCCAGCCACGCGAGGTCGTCCTCCAGGTCCAGCGTCGCGTTGGTCACGAGCACGACGGGCAGGTGCGCCTGGGCCCGGCGCAGCAGGCCGAGCACGTCCTCGTCCACTCGTGTCGGTGTCTTCATGAACGCCGTGACCAGGGCGCGGGCCCGCTCCGGCGGCACCTGCCGGGCCAGGGCGGCCTCGGCCGCGTCCTTCCACTGCTCGACGGTGATCTGCCCCAGCAGGGCCGGCAGGCCGACCTCGGGCGCGAAGACGACCTTCGTCGTGGTGCCCTCGGCGAGACCGGCCGCGCGCTCCAGCTCGGCCAGTTCCGTCTGGTCATGGAAACGGATGACGCCGTCGAAGTCGCACAGCACCGCGTCGAACGGCCGGGGGGTCGCCATCGCCCATGCATACCACGGAGTGGCCCGCATCCACGGCGCTCCGCTCACGGCAACGGGCTCCGGCCGGTACTCGGGTGATGTCGAAAGCGGGCGCCTGACTCCGTCCCAGCGGGTGACGGCGCCCTTCCGTGAGGCAACGCGGAACGGAGCGGCGGACAGACGACCGGTAGGAGGCCGGAATGCGCAAAGTGATCGCGAATGAGTGGATGACGCTGGACGGGGTGGTGCAATCTCCCAGCTATGCCGACGAGGACGTGACCGGTGGCTTCCGGCACGGTGGCTGGCATACCCGCTACTTCGACGAGTTGTCCATGACCTGGGTGATCGAGAATGTGCGCGGCGCGGGCGGCTACCGGATTCGTCCGCAGTGCTCCGGGCTTCAGTTCAGGCCGGGGGTGAAGCGGACTTGCCCGCGTAGCGGGGCAGGGCAAGCCGATCCGCCGCCAACCAGCTCATGCGTCCAGCGGGCTCAGACGGGGCGGTCTTGCTGCTCGATGTACTGGCGCAGGACGCGGATCGGTGCGCCGCCCACGCTCCCGGCGAAGTAGGAGCCCGACCACAGCTTGTTCGCCCGGTAATAGTGGCGGGCCGGTTCGGGGAACTCGGTCCGCATCCGCCGGGAGGACACCCCTTTCGCCGAGTTGACGAGGCAGGACAGGGCGACCTTGGGCGGGAAGTTCACCAGCAGGTGCACGTGGTTGGCCTCGCCGGTGAACTCGGCCAGTTCGCATCCAAAGTCCGCGCAGACGTCCCGCATGATCTGCTCCATGCGCTCCAGGTGTGCCCCGGTGAACACCCGATGCCGGACCTTGGTCACGAAACCAAGTGAGCGTGCAGGACGAGAACGCGGAGAGCCTGCCAGTTCTGAGGTCTCCCTGTAATCAACCACGCACCCTCGGTAAAATCATGGTGTGCGGCTCCGGTACAACTTCCGCCTCTATCCGACGCCGGGCCAGCGTCACGCGCTGGCCCGCGCGTTCGGGTGCGCGCGGGTGGTGTTCAACGACGGGCTGCGCGCACGACACGACGCACGCGAGAACGGACAGCCGTACATCTCGGATGGGGAGTTGTCCAAGCGGGTTATCACGCAGGCGAAGAACACCCCCGATCGCGACTGGCTGGGCGAGGTGTCCGCCGTGGTGTTACAGCAGGCGCTGGCGGATCTGAACACCGCCTACCGGAACTTCTTCGCCTCGGTCACGGGAAAGCGGCAGGGGCCGAAACTCGCCCCGCCCCGGTTCCGGTCCCGCAAGGACAACCGGCAGGCGATCCGCTTCACCAAGAACGCCCGGTTCTCCATCACCACGGGCGGGAAACTACGGTTACCGAAGATCGGCGATGTGCCGGTTCGCTGGTCGCGGGACCTGCCCGCCGGACCATCTTCGGTGACGGTGGTCAAGGACAGGGCCGGCCGATACTTCGCATCCTTTGTGATCGAGGTCGCCGAGCGGCCCCTGCCATCGGTCGAGCCCGAGACGGGGATAGACCTGGGGCTGTCGGCCTTCGCGGTCCTGTCGAACGGCCGGAAGATCGACTCCCCGCGTTTCCTGCGCCGAGCCGAGAAGAAGCTCAAGCGGCTCCAGCGGGCGCTGTCGCGCAAAGCCGAGGGATCGAACAACCGGGCCAAGGCCCGGCAGAAGGTTGCCCGTCAGCACGCGAAGGTCGCCGACGCGCGCCGCGAGTTCCACCACCAGCTCTCCACTCGGATAGTCCGCGACAACCAAGCGATCTACGTGGAAGACCTGGCGGTCAAGGGGCTGGCGCGCACCAGGGTGGCCAAGAGCGTGCATGACGCGGGCTGGTCGGCCTTCGCCGGCATGCTGGAATACAAAGCCCGCCTGTACGGCCGGATTTTCCACCGGATCGACCGGTGGTTCCCCTCCTCCAAGCTCTGCTCAGGATGCGGGGCACTGGCCGAGTCGATGCCGCTTGCCGTCCGGTGGTGGACCTGCCCCTGCGGGGCGGTCCACGACCGGGACGTCAACGCCGCGATCAACATCCTCGCCGCCGGACGGGCGGAGAGACCAAACGCCTGTGGAGCGCAGGTAAGACCAGGCCCTGGCCTGGCACAGCGCGAGGAAGCAGGAAGCCTCAGAGGTGCCGCGTGAACGCGCGGCACGGGCTGAATCCCCGGCCGTCAGGCCGGGGAGCGCGTCAACTGCTGGGACGCGGCACCTACGAGCGCTTCGCCGCCCACTGGCCGACCTCGCCCGGAGGGGGAGGCTGACGGCCGGGGCCGGGGCCGGGGGGGAGGGTGCGGTCAGCGGAGCAGGTCGAGGGCCCGGGCGGTGCCGAGGGAGTCGTCGACGGCGGTGTGCCGGGGCTCGGCCTCGCCGCGCAGCACCTCGTGGATGTGGCGGATGCCGAAGGAGAATGTCGAGCCCTCCCCCGGCTCGTGCCGCTGGACCGGCCGCTCCTCGCGCCAGACCTCCATCACGTCGTGCGGCTTCGGGTGGAAGGGATTGGTCAGGCGGATCTCCCCGCCGGTGCCGACCAGCCGGGCGTACGTCGTGAACGGCAGGTCGAAGCTGCAGCTCAGCAGCAGGCGGCCGGGATCGAACTCGAGCACTCCGGCGGTCTCGACGTCCACCCCGGCCTCGCCCTTGACCGTGACGGCGTGACCGGCCACGGCCTCGCGGCCGAACAGCAACTGCGCGAACCGTACGGAGTAGCAGCCCACGTCGTAGAGGGCGCCGCCGCCGAGGGCCGCGTCGAGCCTGATGTTCTCCGCGCCCTCGAGCTGGAAGTGGAAGGACGACCAGATCTCCCGCAGGTCGCCGATGGCGCCCTGTTCGAGGAGCTCGCGCAGCCGGGCCGTCTGCGGGTGGAACGGGAAGACGAACGCCTCCCAGAGCGGGCGGGCCGACCGGCGGGCCACGTCGATCACGCTTTCGGCCTCCGTGGCCGTGAGGCAGAGCGGCTTCTCGCACAGCACCGCCTTGCCGGCCTCCAGGGCGGCGATCGTCCACGGCGCGTGCAGGGCGTTCGGGAGCGGGACGTAGACCGCGTCGATGTCCGGGTCCTCGATCACGGCCTCGTACCCGCGCACCGCACGGCCGACGCCGTTCTCACCGGCGAACGCCTCGGCCCGCGCGAGGTCGCGGCCCGCCACGACGGCGGCCGTGCCGCCGCCCGCCTCGCGCAGACCCGGAAGGAACGCCCGGGCGGCGATGCCCGCCGTGCCGAGGATGCCCCACCGAACACCGCTCATACCGATCCACTCCTCGTCGCCCAGATCCTGCGGGGACGGTAGCACAGGTGAATCTTTGCCCCTGGATTCCGATATCAGGCAGGTCAGAGGGGTACGCCACCCGCCGATCCATGACGGGGGAAACGCGATGAGCGAGGAAATACGGCGGTTCACTCACCTGCCGGGCGACCGGGCACCGGGGCCCGACTATTCGGGCCCCGGGGTGGAGGCGGAGCTCACCGGGCTCATGCGCCCGGACGAAGCCCGGCCCGGAGCCCGACCCAAGGACCGGGCTGGCGAACAGCCCGGCGAGGCGGCGCAGCCAGGCCCGGCCCGGGAAGGCGGGCCGGGGCAGGAGCGGCGCGGCGATCGCGGCGGTGACGGGTCGTACGACGGCCTCTACACGGCCCGCGCCTCGTCCGTCCTGGGAAAGGTGGCCTCCGACGACGGCCTGCTCGACGTGCGCATCAAGGCGCCCCCGGAGCTGGGCGGGCCGGGCGGGGAGACCAACCCCGAACAACTGCTCGCGGCGGCGTACGCGTCGTGCTTCCACAACTCGCTGACCCTGGTCGCCGGACGCCAGGGCACCCGGACCGCCGACGCCACCGTCGACGCCTCCGTCACGCTGCGCAAGAGGGGCATCGCCGACGACTACACGATCAGTACGGACGTGACCGTACGCCTGCCGGGGGTCGAGCCCGAGACGGCCCGGCGGCTGGTGGACGAGGCCCACCGCGAGTGCCCGTACTCCCGCGCCTTCACACAGGGCGCCGAGGTCCACGTCCACGTCGCCTGAATCGCGTCCCTGACCGTACACGGCCCGTGCCCGGGGGAACACGGACCGCGTACGAGCCGGCCGGGACGGGACTTAGACCCTCTGCCAGAGCGCCGGGACGTTCGGCGGCTCCCAGCCGGTGAGCGCGGTGTGCGCCTGGATGCATCGGTAGGTCAGGCCTGCGTAGGTGACCCGGTCTCCCACCTTGTACGCCGTACCGGCTGCCCAGGTGCCACCCGGGACGGTCGGGGTCGGCGAGGGACTGCGCGTGGGAGAGGCGCTGGGAGAAGGACTGGGCGAAGGGCTCGGCGAGGGGGTGCGCTGCGGCGTCGGGGACGGGCTCGGGCTGGGCGTCCCACCCGAACCGACCTGGAGGTCGACGCAGGCGTAGAAGGCGTTCGTCGTGTCGGCCACGTTCCAGACGGCGAGCACCTTCTGCCGGCCCGTACGGCCGCCCAGATTCACACTGTGGGTGACCATGGCCGGCGGCTGCGCGCCGTGGTCGTCGAAGACGGCGATCCGCGTGCCTCCGATGTAGTACTCCCACGTGCTCGTCGAGTGGCGGGCGGTCAGCGTCCAGGTGAAGGTGACGGTGTTGCCGACGCTGGTCGCGGGCCACGACCGGCTCTCGTCGTCGAGCTGGGCGAACCGGGCGTTGCCGCCGCTGCAGCTTCGCAGCCCCTTCGGCCCTTCCACGCTCTGGGGTTCGTACACGATGTCGCCGCAGTTGGGGACGCGGCCCTGCGCGCACATCGCCTGCCGGCTCGCCGGCGACACGATGTATCCGTGCGCCTGGGCGGGCGAGGCGACGAACACGGTGGCACCGATGACGACCGTCGCCGTCGCGAGGAAGGTCAGCGCTCTTCGCATGTGGTGCTCCTCACTGCTGGGGGGTGGCGCAAATATAAAAGAAAGTTTCCTAAGAGTGAAGGCCCAATAGCTGCGTCTACCTGCGACATTAAGATCTTTTAGGATGGATCGGTCCACCAACGCCGCCGCCGGTGGAGCCCCCCGGACCGCGGGTCGTTGACAGGGCGAACCGGTCACCTAAACTTCTTCATGTGAACGACCGTTCAAACGTTGTGGACATCGAGACCGCCGACTCCTGCATGCTGCCCGTGGTCGACGCCGGCCGGGTGGAGAGCGTCAGGCGGGTCATGCCGGGCCCGGAGACGATGGAGGACCTGGCGCAGATCTTCGGGCTGCTGTCCGACCCCGGACGGCTGCGGCTGATCGCGGCGCTGCTCGAAGGCGGCGAGATGTGCGTGTGCGACCTCGCCGCGGCCACCGGGCACAGCATGTCCGCGGCGTCCCACGCCCTGCGCCTGCTGCGGGCCCACAACGTGGTGAAGGTCCGGCGCACGGGAAGGATGGCCTACTACCGCCTCGCGGACTCGCATGTGCGACTGCTGTTCGATCTGGCGATCACGCACATCACGCATGAGGAGAAGGACCGGGACGATGAGTGAGACCGGCACAGGGCACGAACCCCCGCACGACACCCCGCACGAAACCCCGCACGAGGACCTGCGGGGACCCCGGCGCGGGACGGAACAGGGACACGGACATGGTCGCGCCCCCGGCCACGCTCATGGTCACGGGCACGGCCACGCGGTCAGCGCCGAGGCCGACCGGCGACTGCTGACCGGCGCGCTGGTGCTCATCCTCGGCTTCATGGCGGCCGAGGTCGTCGTCGGTGTCGTCGCGCGCTCCCTCGCCCTGGTGTCCGACGCCGGGCACATGCTCACCGACGCCATCGCGATCGCCTTCGCGATCGTGGCCATGCGGATCGCCGCCCGGCCGCCCCAGGGCGGCTTCACGTACGGCCTCAAACGCGCGGAGATCATCTCCGCGCAGATCAACGGCATCACGTTGCTGCTGCTCAGTGTCTGGTTCGTCTACGAGGGCGTACGCCGGCTGATCGAGCCGCCCGAGGTCGCGGGCGCGTACGTGGTCGTGACGGGGATCGCCGGGATCGTGGTCAACCTCGCCGCGACCTGGCTGCTGAGCAGGGCGAACCGGTCGAGCCTCAACGTCGAGGGCGCGTTCCAGCACATCCTGAACGACCTGTTCGCGTTCGTCGCGACCACGGTCGCCGGCGCGGTGGTGTGGGCCACCGGCTGGAGCCGGGCCGACGCCCTGGCCGCGCTGGTCGTGGCCGCCCTGATGCTCAAGGCCGGCTGGGGCCTGGTGCGCGACTCCGGCCGGGTCTTCATGGAGGCCGCCCCCGCGGGCATGAGCCCCGCCGAGATCGGCCGCAGGACGGCCGCCCTGGAGCATGTGGTCGAGGTGCACGACCTGCACATCTGGGAGGTCACCTCCGGCTATCCGGCGATGTCCGCGCACATCCTGGTCTCTCCCGGATCCGACTGCCACGCCGTACGGCAGGCCGCCCAGCGGATGGTCCACGACGAGTACGGCATCGCCCACACCACCCTCCAGGTCGACCACGCCCCTCCGGACCTGCTCGCCATCGGCGGCCCGGCCGAGCCCCACTGCGCGGAGGCGCACGGCCCGGCGCACACCAACGGACGGCCTCCCGAGGACGCCTCCGGCAGGCGCGGCCCGAACGGGTGCCCGGGACGCCGCAGGATCAGATTCCCCCGCCCCGACCGCCTCTCCGATCGCCCCAGCTGACCGTCGCGATCCGCCGGTTCACCCCGCCGGGGTCCGGTCGTCGAGCGTCCATCCCCGGCGAAGGAACAGCCGGTAGCCGACGACGGCGGGAACGTCGATCCCGAGCTTTCCGGCATCCGTGGTGAGGATCTCCTCGCTGGAGCCGAGGCGGCCGGTGCCCGGATCGATGACGAGCACCAGCCTCCTGGGCAGTCCCCTGGTCACGTCCAGGGCGACGGCCTCCCCGGCCCGGCCCGCCCGGTCGGTCGTCCGGCCCAGATAGCCGAGCGGCTGGCCCGCCAGCATCCGCCAGAGCGCGGCCGAGAGCCGGGGAGGGACGTTCCACTCGCCGTGGAGGTCGACGACGGCCCGCACCAGCTCCTCGGCCTCGGTCACGTCACCGGGCACGGGCCCCGGCGGCAGGAGGGCCCGGCGGAGGGCGGCGGCCTCCGCCGGCAGCCGGTCCGGCGACCGGCTCGACAGCGCGGCGCCCGCCGCGAACACGTCGTCCGACGTGGGGGCCACGTCGGCGGCGACCGCGGCCAGCCGCTCGCTGCCGTACCCGATGACGATCGGCGTGCCGCGACGCTCGACCCGCCGCACCGGGTCCGCCGGGGAGATCGGCGTCCACTGCTCCGTGACCGTGGGCACGACGGCGGTGCCGGTGCGACCACCGGAGACGGTGACGTTGAGAATCCACTCGTTGAGCCGCAGGTAGCTGTATCTGGCGCCCGCCGGTCTGGTCGGGTCCGGTTGCCGTCCGGCGGCCTTCGCCAGCCGCAGCAGGATCGGACGCGCGGGCGGCAGGCTTCCCGTCATCGACGACTCACTCCCCGATCGGTGGTAGGACAGCATGGCGACGGTCGGGACACGGGCGGCGGGTTCGTCCGCGGGCTCGCTCGCGGGACCCCGCCGCGTGATCCCCGCGAGGAGAGCGATCACCACGGCCCCGGCCGTCACCCACGCGACCGTCGCGCGCCGGACCGGCAGGCGCCCGGCTGACCGGCGCCTACTGGGGTGTCCACGGACCTTGGCCGGGTCGGTCGCTGCGCGGGAAGGAACCTCCGGTCCTTCTTTGGCCAAGTCGGTCACTGCGCCGGAAGGAACCTCCGGTCCTCGCGAAGCCCGCTTCGCTGGGCCTTCGCTGCGGTCCTCGCTCCCTTCCGCTCCGCTCCCTCCACCCCGGTGAACATTGGCGGACGACGCACCAGCCGACAGGCGCCGGACCAACGGGCGCCGGGCCGTCGCGGCGGGGGCACGCCGCCGGCCGGAGCGCCGCCCAGCCCCGGGAACCGCTGTCGGGTCCGCTGCGGGATCCGCTGCCGGGTCCGGTGACGTGGAGACGATGGCCCGCAGCGTCGCCCGCGCCCGTGGAGTCCACGCGGCTCCGGCGAACGTCTCCGACGGCGCCGGATCGATTGGCGCCAGCATCCGCCGTACGTCGGTGAAGTCATCGGTCACGACCCGCGCTCCTCTCCAGCGGACCGGGCCGCGGCGCGCCGGGCGGGGTGACGGCCACCCCGTGGTCGCGCAGGGCGGCGAGGAAGCGTTGCCGGGCGCGGCGGGCGCGGGCGGCCATGGTCGCGGGCGAGCATCCGAAGACCACCGCGGCCTGCGAGACGGACAGGTCCTCCCAGCCGATCAGCCGGAGGATCTCCCGGTCGGCCGGGCTCATGCGGTGGAGGACCTCCTCCAGCGCCGTGGCCGCCACCACGTCCTCACCGTGGTCGCGGGCGACCGTCCGCCCGGACCACGCGAAGTTCGCCAGGCGGGCGAGCAGGCGCACGCTCCGCCGTTCGCGCCGTTCCTCGTTCGCGATGACACGCCGCGCGACCCCGTACAACCAGGGCAGCACGTCCGCGTCCCGCAGCGGCACGTCCCGCAGCCTCCGCCAGGCGATGGAGAACGTCTCCCCGGCGATGTCACCGGCCGTGTCCTCGCCCACCCGCCGTGCCGCGTAGCGCAGGACACTCTCGTAGCAGGTGTCGAACATCCGCGTGAACCTGACCACCTGCTCCGACATCCATGTCCCGCCCTCCGTCCGTCCGCACCTGTCTATGTCCGGCACCGCCCGGCGGATGACAGCCGGACGCGAAAAGACTTGCGGCCGGGGGCGCGGGCGGCGGCTCGGCGGCGCTGTTTGCCGTACGACCCCAGGGGTATCAGCCGCGCATGTCCACCCCGTCTGACCTCGACGTTCTCGTGCCCACCAGGAATCGCCCCGGTGCGCTCGCCGTGACGCTGGTGGGTCTCGCACGACGGGGACGGCGATGGGCGGGGTGATCGAGGGGGTGAACCGGATCGCGGTCCTGCGGGCCAACGCCCTGGGTGACCTGGTCCTGGCCATTCCCGCCCTGGAAGCGCTGCGCCGGGCCTACCCGGGGGCGCGGCTGACCCTCCTCGGCAGGCCCTGGCACGCGCGTTTCCTGGAGGACAGGCCGGGCCCGGTGGACGACGTCGTCGCCCTGCCGCCGATCTCGGGCGTCTCCTCGACGGCGAACGGCCACGAGGCCCCGGAAAGCCTGTTCAAGGAACTGCGCGAGCGGCGGTTCGACCTCGCCGTGCAGATCCACGGCGGCGGCCGCCACTCCAATCCGTTCGTCAGGGCGATCGGCGCCCGGGTGACGGCCGGGTTGTGCTCACCGGACGCCGAACGGCTCGACCTCTGGGTGCCGTACGTCCACTTCCAGCACGAGATCCTCCGCCACCTGGAGGTGGCGGCGCTGGTCGGCGGGACGTCCGACGTGTTCGAGCCGTGGATCACCGTGACCGGCGCCGACCGGGCCGAACTGGCCCGCGTGTACGGCGCGCCGCCGCCCGGCCTGGTGGCCCTGCATCCCGGGGCGACAGATCCGCGGAGACGCTGGCCGGCCCGTTCCTTCGCCGAGGCCGCCGACCGGCTCGGCCGGCCGGTGGTGATCACCGGTGTCGAGGCCGAGCGCGAGGTGGCCGAGAAGGTGGCGGCGGCGATGCGACGGCCCGCCGTCATGGCCGTCGGGACGCTCGGCATCGGCGGCCTGGCGGCGCTCCACGAGCGGTGCGACCTGGTGATCTCCAACGACACCGGCCCCCGGCATCTGGCCGCGGCGGTGGGGACCGCCACCGTGAGCGTCTACTGGTGCGGCAACCTCATCAACGCCGGGCCGCTCACCCGCACCCGGCACCGGTCCCTGATGTCCTGGACCGCCGAGTGCCCGGTCTGCGGCGTCAGCGGGCTCGATCCGCGTGTGGAGCGGTGCCCGCACGACGAGTCGTGGGTGGCCGAGGTCACGGTCGACGAGGTGGTGGAACAGGCCGAAGACCTGCTGCGCGGCGAATGAGGACCTGACACGGCACCCTGCCCCTCCGCCCGGCGCTCCGGCCCCCCTCCGGCCGGGAGGCCGTCCGCGGGAGCCGTGCGGGCAGATGCGCGGACGCGGGCCGGCGCGCGGACGCCGCCAAGGTGCGCGGACGCGGGCCGGCGCGCGGACGCCGCCAAGGTGCGCGGACGCGGGCAAGGTGCACGGACGCGGCGGGCCGTACCGCCTGGGGGACAAGACGGCTGCAAGGTCCCTCCAAGACTCCCGCCCTAGGGTCGGCCGACATGAGCAAGAACCTCGTCATCGGCGGACTGCTGGCAGCCGTGTCGGCTGTGGGCCTGCAGGCCGCTCCGGCCCATGCCGCCACGCCCCGGACCGCGACCCAGGCCGCCTCCACACAGACCGCCGCAGGACAGTCCGCCGCAGGACAGTCCGCCGCGGCACAGGGCACTACGGCGCCGGCCGCGTGGACGCGGCCCGCCCCGGCGCCGCTCCACTGGGGGCCGGTGCGTTCGCGGGCCGGGCACCGCGGCTACGCCACGGCCGACGTCTGGATCACCCGGTTCACCGCGGAGACCTTCGTCGTCTCCGGCAGCCTGTACGACCGCGACGCGCACGGCGGCCACTGCGCCTACATCAGGGCGCGCTTCCACTACATCGGCGGCGGCACCGGCTGGGCCCTGCCGCGTACAACCTGCGCGTCGCGGAACGCGTTCCGGCTGTCGTCGGACGGCCGGATCAAGCGGGTGGACGTCAAGGTCTGCGTCGTGGACCGGGCCCGCCGCACGACGCTGAACTGCCACAGCGACGCCATCACCCCCGCCATCATCGCCGGCTGGCCGCAGTGACGGCGTACTCCCCGCGTGGTAGCGGCCCGCGCCGCTGATGCGACGGCGGTAGCCACAAGCCCCTTCCGGCGTGCGACGACGCGGGCGGCCCCCGGCGGCGACGATCGGAGCGCCGCCGGGAGAGCACACGGCCGGGCGGAAGACCTGCCCTCGTACTCCCCGAGCGGTAGCCGACGTGACTCTCACAGAGGGACGACGCGCCGGTTCGATGTGGGACACGATCCCGGTGATCCCCACAGTCCGCTCATCGAAGGGAGCACCGCCGTGCGCAAGGTCTACGCCGTATTCGCGGGACTGCTACTCGCCGCCGCCGTCGTGCAGATGTATCTGGCGGCCGTCGGCGCGTTCGACAAACCCCAGGACGACTCCTCGTTCGCCGCGCACAGCATGAACGGCATGCTGGTCATCCCGGTGCTGTCGCTGGTGGCCACCGCCGCCGCGGCGGCGGCCCGGGCGCCGGGGCGGCTCATCGGCCTGACCGCCCTGCCGGTGGGGCTGGTCGTCGTACAGTCGCTGATCGTCGCGCTCGGCGGCGTGTTCGAGGACGCGGCGGGCAACACCACCCCGCTCTCCCTGGCGATCCTCGGGCTGCACGCCCTCAACGGCATGGCGGTCATGGGCGTCTGCGGCATGGTGTTCGGCCGGGCCCGGCGGCTCGCGTGGACCGCCCCTGCCTCGAAGGAAGACGCCGTGTCGGGCCACGTGGACGGCTCGGCGGTGCGCGCGTCGTGACCACCGACCGGCTCATGGCGCTCGACCTGCTCGTCTCGGTCCTGGCCGCGGCGGCGTGGGCGGGCGCGGGGGCGGCGGCCGCCGCCCGACGCCCGAGGACGGCCGCGGCCCTGATGGCGGGGGCCATGGTCGCGTCACTGGCCCGGGCCGGGTCCGTTCTCGCGCTGGCCGGGGCCGGCTGGTGGTTCGTCCAGGAGAAGGTCACGGTCGCCCTGCCGTTCCTCCTGACGGCGAGCGTCGTCACCGCCGTGACGGCGGGGCCACGGCTGCTGGCCGCGTCCCGCGCGACCTCGGCGGCCGGACGGGACGCCGTGGGGTCGCCCGCGATCGTGGTCCCCCTGCTCGGGGCCGGGTACGCGGCGGCGGCCGGTCCCGTGCAGACCTTCCTGCTGGGGTATCCGGCGGAGCCGGGCTCCGCGCTCATCCTCCTGGCCGTCGTCGCGGGGGCCGTACTGGTGACATGGCGGGCGATGGCCCCGCGGGTGCCCCTGCTGCGCGCGGCGACGGCGGCGACGGTCGCCGCCGCCCTGGCCGGCGGGGTCCTCACGTTCCTGCCGGCCACCATCGCCGGAGCCACGACACCGGGAGCCGCCCTGGGAGCCACCACCTCCGGAGCCGCCACTCCTGAAGCCGCCACCACCGGAGCCACCACCCCCGAAGCCGCATCTCCGGGAGGCGGCGCACTGGGAGACGGCGCCCCGGCTACCACCCCAGCCGCTGACGCCCCTGCCGAGGGCGGTCACGACATGCCGGGACATGCCGCGTCCGCCCAGACGTCCGCCCAGACGTCCGCGCCCGGCCGCCCGGTCACGGATTTCCGCGGCCCGGCGGAGCCCGCGCCCGGCGGCACCGTACGCCGGTTCACGCTGACGGCGCGCACGGCGACCGTCACGCTGTCGTCCGGACGGAAGGTGGCCGCCTGGACCTTCGACGGACAGGTTCCCGGCCCGCCGATCACCGCCACGCAGGGCGACCTCGTCGAGGTGCGGCTGCGCAACGCGGACATCACGGAGGGCGTGACCCTGCACTGGCATGGCTACGACGTGCCTTCGGGCGAGGACGGCGTGCCGGGGCTCACCCAGGAGGCCGTGCCGCCGGGCGGCGAGTTCGTCTACCGGTTCCTGGCCGCCCAGACGGGGACCTACTGGTACCACACGCACGAGGTGTCCGACATCGGCGTACGGATGGGTCTCTACGGCATGTTCGTCGTGGCGCCGAGAGGGTCCGCGACCACCGGCGTGGATCTCACCCTTCCCGTGCACACCTTCGCGGGCACGACCGTGGCGGGCGACCACGACCAGCCCATCCTCCAGGGGGTGGCGCCGGGCACACCGGTGCGGCTGCGCCTGGTCAACACCGACAACACTCCGCACCGGTTCACCCTGGCGGGCACGGTCTACCGGCTGGTGGCCGTGGACGGCGCGGACCTGAGCGGGCCGGGCCCGCTGAGCCGGGCCGGGCTGAGACTCCCGGCGGGGGGCAGGTACGACCTCGCCTTCACCATGCCGTCCGGCCCGGTGGTCCTGCGGGCCGACGACCGCACCGAGGTCGTACGCCTCACGGCTACGGCGAGCGGCACCGGTCACGCCTCCGAGACCGACGCTCCCGGCACCCAGCACACGTCCGACAACGCCACAGACGCCGGGGACACCGGGGACTCCGCGGCGGCGGCCGGGTGGCCGGAGCTCGACCTCACCCGGTACGGAACGCCGGCGCCCACGCCGTACACGTCGCGGTCCCGCTTCGACCGGCGGTTCACGCTCGTGCTCGACCGAGGGCTCGCGCTCGGGGACGGGCTGCCGATCTACGCGCACACGATCAACGGCCGCGCCTACCCGCACGTGCCCACCCAGGTGGTCAGGGAGGGCGATCTCGTCCGCCTCACCGTGGTCAACCGGGGCAGGGACACCCATCCCTGGCATCTCCACGGTCACCGGGTGCTGGTGCTCGCGCGTGACGGCCGCACCCCCACCGGGAGCCCTCTGTGGCTCGACACCTTCGACGTACGGCCCGGGGAGGTGTGGGAGGTCGCGTTCCGCGCCGGGAACCCCGGTCTGTGGATGAACCACTGCCACAACCTCAGCCACGCCGATCTCGGGATGATGCTGCACCTCGCGTACGAGGGGGTGACCACGCCCTTCCACGGCGGCCACGGCGGGTGAGAACCCGCGCCGGGTAAAAAATCCGGTCTCGCCGCCGGACGAGGTGTAAACGCACGGTAATCGGATCACAACTTCGGGTGAGCGGAGCAGGCCTGGGTCCCCCCGCCGGGCGTCGGGCGATGCCGACCCGAAGGGAGAGACCGTGAGAGTGGCCAGGAGCGTCGTTCCCGCGCTGGCGGTGTGGGCCTCGGCGGGATGGCTCAGCCTTCCCGCGTACGGCTTCGCGGCGACCCGCCCGCCAGCACCCGGCGGACCCGCGGCCGCCGTCCGCCCGCCCGTGCCGGGCGGGCCCGCAGCCGCCGTGCCGCACCGGGAGGCGGGCCGGCCACCCGGGCGGCCCGGGGCTTCCGGCTCCCGCCGGGAGGGCATACGCCAGGAGGTCACGCGCCAGATCGAGCAGGCCCCCGGGCGCGTGTGCGCCTACCGTCTCCAGGGCGTGAGCGCGGGAGGTTTCCTCCACGTACGCGCGGGCGCAGGGCACCGTCACGCCCCCGTCGGCAGGTTGCGGGTGTCCGACGGCGGCTTCGCCGGTTCCTGCGCCGCCAACCACGGCTGGATCGCGGTGCGGGCCGCCGACGGCGCGTCGGGCTTCGCCTCCGCCCGCTACCTGCACCGGCTCGATCTCAGCGGCCGGCCCTCGCTGTCGTGCGCCTACCGGCTGAGGCACGTGCACAAGGGCGGTTACCTCAACGTCCGCGAGGGCGCGGGGCTCGGCCACGTCCCCGTAGGGAAGATCCGCCCGGCGCAGGGCAACATCGCCGGGGCCTGCACCGCCGGCCACGGCTGGGTGGCCGTGGACACCGCCGACGGCATCCCCGGCTGGGCCTCGGCCCGCTATCTGCGGAAGATCCCATAGGACGTGCCGGGCCGTCCGCCGGCGACCGTGCGCCGGGGTTCCAGCCCGGCGCGCCGGCAGGTTCGGCCCGGTGCACCGGACGTCGCGCGTTCACGGGTGCCGCCTCCGTCGTCCCGTCCCCGGTGTCCCCCTGGCCGGGGACGGGAAGCACCCCCACCCGCCCAGGTCGTCACCCGAGCCCGGGTCAGGAAGCCCACGCCCCTTCCGGATCGATCGCGTCTACCAGGGGTCACGGGCTCCGCGCCGCCACACCCCGCAGAGAACAGGACGAGCAGCGCGGCGGACGACAGGGTTCGGGCAAGCGGCGAGAGCCACCCATGCTGGTCAGCCGAGGCCGGGATCGGTCGCGGTGTCAGCCGGGCTCGTCAGCCGAGGTCGGGGTGGGGGATGTAGCAGTCGAGCCGGAGGAGGTCCTCGCTGGTCATCAGCGTGTCCATATCGTCGATGCGCCATCCGGCGTCGAGCAGCAGGGGCAGCAGCGGGTGTGTGCCCGGCACCGCGATCTCGACGGAGCCCGCGCCCGAGCAGGCGTCGGCCGCCTCCAGCACCGCCTCCACGCAGTCCTGCGGGGTGTCGCCTCCGGCGGGCCCGATGACGGCCGAGTCACCGGCCACCCGCACGAACGCGTACCCCGAGGCCGCGACCCGCACCGTCACGCCGGGCAGGCCCGCGAACCAGCCGAGGGTCGCGATCCGCTCCCCGCCCGAGATCCGGGCGTCCAGAGCCGCCGCCGCGTCCACGTCGCGGGCTCCCGGCGCGAGCGGGCCGCTCTCCGGACGCGCGAGGGCCACCCCCGCGAGAGTCTCGTTCCCCGCCCGTCCCACCCGACCGCTCTCGGCCGGGTATCCGTTCCGTGCCGGGGGTGCGCTCTCGGCCGGGCGTGCGCTCTGTGGCGGGCGGCTGAGGTAGAGCAGGGGGCAACGGGGCCGCATACCGCGCCGGACGTACAGGGCGAGCGCCCTGAGGTCGGCCGAGGCGAAGGTCATCATGGGGGCGCCGGACGGCAGCAACCGCGACAGGATCATCCGGCCCGCTCCCGACGACTGATGGTCCGGCAGGACGAACAGGTCTCCGAGGTGCGTGATCCTCCCCCGGGGCAGGGTCGCGCCGAAACCCGCGATCGTGCCGTCCACCTCGCCGACGACCACGGTGCCGAAGTCGCGCTCCGCGTCCAGGAAGTCCGGCCTCTCCGGCCACCGGCCGAGAAGCCGGAAGTGGTCCGCGACGGCGCGCAGTCCGGGAACGTCCCCCTCCGTCGCGGTGCGGACGACGACGGACTCCGCCATCGATCTCTCCCTACGAGTTTTCCTCACGTTCGGTTCACCTTAGGCCCCGTTCTCCTTCCTGTTGCCCGGCGGGGCATCGGGTGGGACGCGAACGAGCCAGAGGACACCCGCAGGACACGGAGGACGTGTGAGGATCAGGCACCACGCCGGCGCCCGCCCCGGGCGGAGCGCTCGCGACGCGGCCGTGCCGGCCGTCCCGGCCCTGGCCGCGCTGCTCGCCTGCCTGTGGGGCATCAGGCGTGGGTCGATGTGGCAGGACGAGGCGACGACGTACGTCGTCGCGGGAAGGCCGCTGCCCGGTCTCTGGCGCACGCTCGGGAACGTCGACGCGGTGCACGGCTGCTACTACCTGCTGATCCATCCTCTTCTCCGGCTCGTGGGCGACGCCGTCCCGGCGGAGGTCGCGATCCGGATTCCCTCCGTCGCCGCCACGGCCGCCGCGGCGGCCGGCGTCGCGGCGATCGGACGGCGGCTGGTCTCCGGCCCGGCCGGCCTGTACGCCGGTCTCGTGTACGGCACGGCCCCCGCCGTCGTCGCCTACGGCCAGGAGGGACGGTCGTACGCGCTGGTCGGAGCCGCTGTGGTGGAGGCCACGCGGCTGCTCACGCGGGCGCTGGAGGACCCGGCACGCACGAGGAGATGGATCTGGTACGCCGTGGCGCTGGCGGTGGCGTGTCTGCTCAATCTCTTCGCCGCCCTGGCGCTCGTGGCACACGCGGCCACGGTCCTGGTCGTCGCCCGCGGGCGGACCGCCAGAGACGCGGGAACGGCCGCGGAGGCCGGTGTCCCCGGTGCGCCGCAGCGGTGGAGTGTGCCGCTCAGGTGGGCCGGAGCGAGCACGTGCGCCCTGCTCGCCGTCCTGCCGCTCGCGCGGATCGCGTTCGGGCAGCGCGACCAGGTGTCATGGCTGGAACGGCCCGGCTGGGCCGAGGTGCGCGCTCTCGTGGAACGGTTCGCCGGGTCCGGTCTCTCGCTCGCGGCGACCGTCCTGCTCGTCCTGCTGGGACTGACGCTGCGGGTGAGCGACCGGCGTGCGGACGGGGTGGGGCTCCTGGCGGTGGCCGTGCCGCTCGCCGTGCTGCCGCCCGCCCTGCTGATCGCCGTCTCGCAGGTCCACCCCTTCTACCAGGACCGCTACGTCCTGTTCTCGATGGCGGGGCTCGCGCTCCTGACGGGGGCGGGGCTGGCCCGGGCCGTACGGTTCGTGCCGGGACCGGCGCCGGAACAGTCACCTGGCCGGTCGCCGAGCGAAAGCACGGGTGAAACCCCGAGCCAGACCCCGAGCGGATCACCAGGCCAATCCCCCGAGCTGTCGGCGGGCCGGTGGCGGGGCGGGCCGCGGGCGGCCGTCGCGGTGACGCTGCCCGTGTTGCTGCCCGTGTTGCTGCTGGTGGCGTCCCTGCCTGACCAGGCCGCCGTACGGCGGATCGACAGTCGTCCGGACGACCCGGCCGCCGTCGCCCGGGTCGTCGGGCCGGGACGGCGGCCCGGAGACGCCGTGCTCTTCCTGCCCTCGATCCGCCGCCTGGTCGCCGAGGCGTACCCCGCCTCGTTCTACGGGGTCCGCGACGCGGCGCTCAGGGCCGGCGGCGCGGAGTCGGGCACGCTGGCCGGGCGGGAACTGCCCGCGGAGGACCTCGCCGCCGCGCTGAGCGCGGCGCCCCGGGTGTGGGTGGTGAGCCGTCCGCATCCCGCGCCCGCCGACCTGGCGTCCGCGCGGGACACGGCCAAGCGCGACCTGCTGCGGAAGGACTACCGGAAGGAGCGGGCCTTCCGGGTGCTCGGCTACACCGTGCGGCTGTACACGCGGATCAGCCCTTGACGGCCCCCGCGGTGAGGCCGCTGACGAGCTGACGCTCGGCCACGGCGTAGAAACCGAGGGCGGGCAGCATCGCCACCACGATGTAGGCCATGACCCGGGCGACGTCCGTCGCGTACTGGCCCTGGAACTGCTGGACGCCCAGCGGGATCGTGAACAGCCCGTCGTCGCTGAACACCACGAGCGGCAGCATGAACTGGTTCCAGCTGTTCACGACGGCCAGCACGGAGACCGTGGCGATCGCGGGCCGGGCCATCGGCAGCAGGATCCGCCAGAAGAAGCCGAACGGCGTGCACCCGTCGAGGATCGCCGCCTCCTCGATCTCTCCCGGGATGGCCCGGAAGAAGCCGCGCAGGATGATGATCGTCATCGGCATGCCGAAGGCCGCCTGCGGAAGGATCACGCCGAGCGGGTTGTCGAGCAGCCCGAACATCCGCAGCAGCACGAACAACGGCAGGATCGCCACCGCGAACGGGAACATGAGCCCGGCGGCGAACATCGTGAAAAGCGCCTCGCGGCCCCGGAAGGCGAACCGGGCGAACACGAAGGCCGCCAGCGCCGACACCGCGACGACCACCAGCGTGGTCAGCACCGCGATGTAGGTGCTGTTCCAGAGCATGCGCCAGAACGGCCCCGAGGCGAGGATGCCCCCGTAGTTCTCCGGCATCCAGGGGTCGGGCAGGCCGATCGGGTTGCTGGACAGCTGCCGGGTGGTCTTGAAGCCGCCGAGCACGGCGTACACCAGGGGAACGGCGACGAACAGCGCCGTGATCACGACGATCGTGTGCAGGGACAGGCTGCGCAGGGGACCGCCCGACGTCGGCGACTGCTTGTGGCGGCTGGTGCTCATCGCTGTTCTCGCAGCACGGTGGAGGCTCCTTGGAGGTCACGCCGCATGACGTATCTCTGGTAGAAGAGCGCGAACACGAGGCTGATGAAGAACATCACCACGCTGATCGCACTCGCGTAGCCGACCTGGAAGCGCTTGAAACCGAACTGGAACATCGTCACGGCCATGGTCTCGGAGGAGTGCGACGGGCCTCCGCCGGTGATGATCCAGACCAGGTCGAACAGCTGGATCGCACCGATGACCGACAGGAACACGCTGATGCGGATGGTGGGGCCGAGCAGCGGCAGCGTGACGTAGCGGAAGACCTTCCAGCCGGTCGCGCCGTCGATCTGGGCGGCCTCGGTGAGCTCCCGCGGGATGCCCTGGCGCCCGGCGATGTACAAGATCATGTGGAAGCCGAAGTACTTCCAGGTCATGACGATGAACACCGACATCATCACCGACGACGGGTCGGCGAACCAGTCGAGGGGGTCGACCCCGAACCAGCCCAGGACGACGTTGGCCAGGCCGTCCGTCGGCGACAGGATCATCATGAACAGGACCGCGGTGATCGCCTCGGACAGCATGTACGGGGCGAAGAACAGCAGGCGGAAGAAGGCCCGGCCGTGGATCCTCTGGTTGAGCAGCATGGCGATGCCCAGCGAGAGGGGAAGCTGCACCACCAGCGACAGGATGATCAGCAACACGCCGCGCCAGAGGTCGCCCAGGAAGACCTCGTCCGCCAGCAGGCGGGTGAAGTTCGCCAGCCCGACGAAGTCGGTGGGCAGGCCGCGCATGCCGTTCCACTTGAAGACGCTCGCGTAGAAGGCGAGCAGGATCGGCGCCACCACGAGCCCGAAGAAGAGCACGAGCGCGGGCAGCAGGAACAGGAGAATCGTGGTGAACCCCCGGAGCCGGTGGCTCCGGGGTCTCGTCGTCTTCACGCGGCAGTTACTCCGACTTCGCCGTTTCCGTGATGGCCTGCGCCACCTGCTCCGGCGTCTTGGTTCCGCCGATCAGCTGGGCCACACTGTCGTTGACCTCCTGGCCGACGGCCGGCGGGTACGCCTGGTCGAGGTAGAGCTGGAACCCGGTGGCCCCGGCGAGGTTCTTGGCGACCACGCTCAGGTTCGGGTCCGTGACCGCGTCCTCCTCGCCCTTCAGCACCGGGAGCACACCGCCGGTCGCGACGGCCTTGCGGTGCTCGGTGCTCTCGGTGAGGAACTTCACCCACTCGAGCGCCTCGGGCGGCGCCTCGGAGCCGATCGCGTAGCCGCCACCGCCGCCGAAGGCGTCGGTGACCGCGCCGGCGCCGCCGTCGACGGCCGGGAACGGGAAGAAGCCGAGGTCGTCGCCGAGACCCTTGCCGGCGTCCTTCTCGACCGCGGGCGCCCACTGGCCCATCAGCTCCATGGCGGCCTTGCCGTCGCCCATGGTCGCGGCCTGGCCGCCCGGGTCGCCGTACGTCGCGCCGAGGAAGCCCTTCTGGAACGGCTGGAGGTCCGCGAGCTCCTTGAGCTTCTGTCCCGCCTGCACGAAGGGGGCGCCCGTGAAGTCCTTGCTCTCACCCGCCTGCTTCAGCGCGTCGAGGCCGCCGATCCGCATGGCGAGGTACGCCCAGTAGTAGTGGCCCGGCCACTTGTCCTTGCCGCCGAGGGCGATCGGGGTGACGCCGGCCGACTTGAGCTTCTTGACGTCGTCGATGAGCTGCGACCAGGTGCTCGGGGGCTCGGCGATCCCGGCCTTCTTGAACAGGGCCTTGTTGTACCAGAAGCCCACCATGCCGATGTCGTCCGGGATCGCGTACGTCTTGCCCTCGATCTGGTACGCCGACAGCGCCGCGTCGGTGAACGTGCCGATCCAGGAACCGGCGTCGCCGGAGAGGTCCTTGACCAGGCCCGCGTCGACCTGCTGGCCGAGCACGCCGCCACCCCAGGTCTGGAAGACGTCCGGCGCCTTGCCGGACTGCGTGAGCGTCGTCAGCTTCGCCTTGAACGCCTCGTTCTCATAGGGAACGCTCTTGATGGTGATGTTCGGGTGCTTGGTCTGGAAATCCTTGATCGCCTGAGCGCCGTAGCTCTTCAAGGGCTCGGTGGTCCAGATGTTCCACCACTCGACCGTCACCTTGCCGCCGGCTGAGCTCTTGCTCTCGCCGGCATCGTTCCCGGTACTACTGCATCCCCCGAGGACAAGCGCGGACGCCGCAAGCAGCGCCACACTCCGACGACTCGAATTCACGGCGGTTTCCCTTCTGGATTCCAACCGAAACTTTCGGAATTCAGACCGATAGTTTCTGCGATGGGGCAGAGGTTACAGCGGGCTCACGCTCATATCAACGGCTGTTGTGCAGCTGTTACGCGCCGCTGGAGACGAAAGAAAGGCATGCCCGCCGCTCTAATCACAAAAGGGATTTGAAGGAATAAACCCGACTTAACTCCATGAACATCGCAAGTGACTTGAAAACGGAAGGAGGCCGTGTGGTGACACGGCCTCCGGAGAACGCGGGACGCGTCAGTGGGCGGCGGCGGTCGGCCGCCGGCCGTACGCGTGCTTGACGAGCGCGATCAGAACCTCCTTGCCCGACTCCCGCCTGCGCGCGTCGCACAGCAGGATCGGCACGTCCTGGCCGAGGTTGAGCGCGAGCTTGACCTCGTCCAGTTCGAAGACCGGTGCGCCCTCGAAGCAGTTCACCGCGACGACGAAGGGGGTGCCGCGCCGCTCGAAGTAGTCGACGGAGGGGAAGCAGTCGGCCAGCCTGCGGGTGTCGGCCAGCACCACCGCGCCGAGCGCTCCCCGGGCGAGCTCGTCCCAGACGAACCAGAACCGCTCCTGGCCCGGGGTGCCGAAGAGATAGAGGACGAAGTCCTGCCCGATGCTGATGCGGCCGAAGTCCATGGCCACGGTGGTGGTCGCCTTCGCCTCGACCCCGGACAGGTCGTCGACGCCGACGCTGAGGTTCGTCAGCGTCTCCTCGGTGCGCAGGGGCCGGATCTCCGAGACGGCGCCGACCATCGTCGTCTTGCCGACCCCGAAGCCGCCGGCGATCAGCAGTTTGATCGCCTTGGGCATCTTCAGGGTGTCAGAGTGCCCGGAGACCATCGAGCACCGCCTTGTACATCCGCTCGTCGAGCACGTCCATCTCCGGTTGGGGCTGCTGCACGGCCACGAACCCCCGGTCGAACAGGTCGCCGAGGAGGACCCGGACGATCCCGGCGGGCAGGTCCAGGTGGGCGGCGATCTCCGCCACCGACAGCGCCCTGCGGCACAGCCGCACGATCGCCTGGTGCTCGGGGTCGAGCCCGATCTCCGCCCCGGTGGTGGGGCGGATCGTCACCGCCAGCGAGATGAGGTCGAAGCGGTCCTGCGCCTCCGTACGGCCGCGCGCGATGACGTACGGCCGGATCGTCGGCGCGTCGAGTAAGCGTTCCTCGTCCGGGCTCCACTCAGGGTTCACAGGCGGACCTCCCTGCCCGTGGCCCGGTCGATCGTGGTCCGCGCGGGCGAGGTCAGGTACTGCCCGACCCGCGCGACGAGCATCGCCATCTCGTACGCCACCAGGCCCACGTCGGCGTCGCCCGTGCAGAGCACGGCCAGGCAGGCGCCCTGCCCCGCCACCGTCACCATCAGGAAGGCGGACTTCATCTCCACGATGGTCTGCCGTACGGGCCCGCCCTGGAAGCGCTCGCCGACGCCGCGGGCGAGGCTCTGCAGCCCCGACGCGACGGCGGACAGATGCTCGGCGTCCTCCAGGCGCAGGCCCTGGGATGTCGCCAGCAGCAGACCGTCCGTGGACAACACGATGCCGTGCTCGACTTCGCGGACCCGCGCGACAAGGTCGTCGAGCAGCCACGCGAGGTCCGCGGACGCCCCGGTCTTCTGTGTCACCGGTTGTCCTCCCCTTCACCTAGCAGCTTGGCGGCCTCGGATCTGCCGCGCCTGGTCCCCGACTGGAACGAGCCCATGATCTTGCGGATGTCATCCGGCGAGCGGTCCTCCTCGTCCTCCGGCTCCGCGCCGCCCTTCGGCTCCTCGGCGAGCGCCGGAGCGAGGCTCGCCTGGGGCACCCGGAACGGCAGCCCGGACGGGGTGAACGCGGCCGGCGGCTCGGGCCCGGCGGCCGGCTCGGCGGCGATCGGCGCGGGCCTGGGCGTCTCTGCTGCCCTCGGCACGGGAACCACCTCCTGGACTGGTAGCGGGTCCGCGTCGGGCGCGCCCACCAGCGCGATCTCGCGCGCCCCGCGTTCCCGTCGGTCGAGACGAGGACGGGTCTCCTGCTCGGGCTGTTCGTCACCGTTCTCCATGACGAGCTCGCGCGGCAGCAGGACGACCGCGGTCGTGCCGCCGTACGGCGACGCCTTGAGCGACACCCTGATGCCGTGCCGCTCGGCGAGACGGCTGACCACGTAAAGGCCGAGCCGGGCGGTGCTCGACAGGTTGAACTCGGGCGGATCGGCGATCCGCTGGTTGGCCGTCTCCAGGTCGTCGGGGCTCATCCCGAGACCCCGGTCCTCGATCTCGAGGGCGTACCCGCTGGCCACCACCTGACCGCCCACCTGCACCATCGTGTACGGCGGGGAGAACGACACCGCGTTCTCGATCAGCTCGGCGAGCAGGTGGATGACGTCGCCGACCGCGCGCCCGTTGAGCGCGGTCTGCCCCATCGGCAGCACGGTGACCCGGGTGTAGTCCTCCACCTCGGCCAGCGCGCCGCGTACGACGTCGACCATGGGCACCGAGCGCCGCCAGGCGCGGGCGGGGGACGCCCCGGACAGGACGATGAGGTTCTCGGCGTTGCGCCGCATGCGGGTGGCGAGGTGGTCGATGCGGAACAGGTCCTTCAGCTCCGCCGGGTCCGACTCGCGCCGCTCCATGACGTCGAGCAGGGTCAGCTGGCGGTGGACCAGCGACTGCGTGCGCCGGGCGAGGCTCAGCAGGATGTCGCGGATGCTCTGCCTGAGCTGCGCCTCCTCGACCGCGGTGCGGATCGCGGTCTCCTGCACGGTGTTGAACGCCGCGCCCACCTGGCCGATGACGTCCGGGCCGAAGTCCAGCGGCGGCGCCTCCGCCCGCACGTCGACCTTCTCGCCCTGCGCGAGGCGGGCGACCACTCCCGGCAGCCGTTCGTTGGCCAGTTCGAGCGCGGCCTCCCGCAGCTTCTCCAGCTGGCGGACCAGCGCCCTGGCCGTCGTGACCGACAGGATGATCGACGCGACGACCGCCACCAGGCCGAGCACGCCGGCCAGCAGGAGCCGGGCGATGACGCCGACGGCGACGGGGGCGGTCCGATCGACCAGGCGGTCACCGGCCTCCAGGATCGCGGTCTGCAGTTCCGCCAGAGCGGGCTCCGTCGCGGCCCGCCACTGCTCCGCGAGGATCGGCGGCAGGCCGCCGGGCCGCGTGCTCTGCATGACGTTCTCTTCGAGCGCGCGCAGGCGGGTGAACGTCTGTCCCCGTTCCAGGCGTTCGAAGATGGCGCGGTCCGAGTCGGGCAGCGCGAGGACGGCCTCGCTCTTGTGGAAGCGCTGGACGCCGACGATCTCGGTGAACCGCGCGCGTTCCGGCACGGTCAGCCGCCCGGCCGAGAGGGCTCCGGCGAGCAGCGCGTCCTCCTCCGAGAGCAGCTCCCGTGCCCGGCTCAGGTCGATGAGCGTGCGCGTGTCCCGCGCGACGTCCTTGTCGTCCAGAGTGGCCAGCGCGTCGTACGTGCGGTAGACGGAGTCGACGACCGTCGTGTAGGAGTCGTACGCCTTCGCGCGGTCGGACTGCCCGCCGTCGACGAGGCTGCGGTTCTTCGGCAGCCCGTCGAGCTGGTGGATCATTTCGTCGATCCGCCGCTTCAGCACCGCGTCGGCGGCGAACTGCACGTTGTTGCCCTTGGCCAGGCGGCGGAACTCGGCGCCCGCCGCGTCCGTCCGCGCCCGCTGTGCCCGCAGATTGCCGCGGTCGGCCGAGGGATTTCCCATGGCGACGACCGTGAGCCGCCGTTCCCGCTGCAGTTCGACCAGGAGCGTCTCGCTCGGCTGCGCCACACCGGAGTCATAGACGGCGACCCAGACCAGGTTCAGGCCCTCCCGTAGCGTCACCCACGCGGCGAACGCCCACAGCGCGGCAAGGGACAACAGCAAAGCCGTCACCTTGGTCCGCACGCTGGAATTACGGAAGCGCATGTGACCACCTTGCGAAATCGGCGATACGCGAGCGTTTCGCGGCGATTACCATCACCCGACGTCAAGGGGCCGCACGCGCTGCTCACCCCAAAACCCGCGCTACATCTCGGACACCTTAGCAAATGCTAAGAAAACCCCTCAAGCCGGAGCATTGTGGTCAATAATGTCCACTTTTCCGAAATTGACGGATTTCCCGAGCGCTGATCATACTTGACCAGCAAGCCTCACAACAAGTGATCGAGACTGTGCAAGGTGCATCGCCGCCAGAACGGCCGCCCGCACGACCGCCAGCGGCCGATAGAGGTCCTTGTCGTGCCACAGCGGCGGCCCGTCGGACACGTCGGCCGACCGCAGCAGGTAGGCGTATCCCCGTGCCGCCGCCTCCGTCACCCGCTGGCCGCTGCCGGCGAAGAGGAGGAGTTGCAGGGCGTAGGCCGTCTCCTCGACCGTGCCGGTCCAGCGGCCCCATCCCCCGTCGTCGCGCTGGGTGTCGAGCACCCACTCGACCCCGGCCCGCACCGCGTCCGCCGCTTCCGCGCCGCCGAACTCGTGCAGCGCGAGGCCGCAGGAAGCGGTCCCGTAGTACCGCGACGCGTGCCACCGGTCGTCCCAGCTCCCGTCCTGCCTCTGCTGTTCGCGGAGCCAGGCCGACAGCTTGCGGATGGCCGGCGCGTACGCCGGGGCGGCCTCCGGCCGTAGGGCGGCGTACTGCCCGAAGGCGTCGAGCACGTGAGCGTTAACACTGACGGACGCGCCTTCTTCTCCCTGCCAGGTGCAGAAATGCGTCGGCGTCTCGAACGCCCACAGGCTGCCGGGCTCCTGGGGCTGGCCGAGCAGAGTCAGCGCGTACAGGGCGACCGAGGTGGTGTCGGCGTCGGGCGGCAGTCCCGCGCCCGCCGACGTCCCCGCCGGGCCGATCGCCGTCCTGAGGTCCACCAGCATCTCCGGAGGGACCTCGAACGGGATACCGGCACGCGCCAGCCAGCTCAGCACCCATCCGCGCTCGAAGACGGTGATCGGCAGGCCGACCGGCACCGGGCCGCCGTGCCGCCGCACCACCGCCTCGAGGTGCCAGCGGACGGGATGCGCGGGTTCGCTTGGTCCTCGGTCGCCCAGCCACGCCGCACTCGCCGCGGGCGACGCGCCGACCGTGCCGATCTCGGTCACGTGGACCGCGGCCGCGCCGTGGGCCGCGTCCCCGGCGATCTCCAGCGCGTGCAGGAGCTTCTGGGGGATCTCCTCCTCCGACGCCACCCACTCGCGAACCGCCGCCAGCGGGGCCTCGCTCATCCCGGCGGGCAGCACGAGAGCGGCGCTCATCCCGTTGTCGGCGAGATGGTCGTTGATGCGCGCGACCAGCGACGGGACGATCAGCTCGATGGCGGGCATGTCGGGCAGCGACAGCCGCGTGCCGCTGAGGCAACGCGACAGCCGTCGCAGCCCTCGCGCGGCGGCCTCCCGCAGCGCCTCCACCCGTACGCCGGTGTCCTCGCCCCGGCGCAGCACGGACAGGAGCGCCTCGGTCGCGCTGAGGGTGGGCACCAGCCCGTAACCGTCCGGGGCTCCCCAGCTTCCGTCGGCGCGCTGGTTGCCCATCAGCCAGCGCACGCGCTCGCCGTGCCCGGTGAGCCAGGGGGCCAGGGTCACCAGGCGGCCGGTCTCGTAGACGGACGGGGAGACCTGTCCCCACGGCATGGACATCAGCCCGAGCACCAGGTCCTGGGCCGCGGCGACGATGTCCGGCGCCGGCGGCGGGGCAAGTTCGTTCACGCTCAAAGTTCGCCCCAGTAGTCCGCGAGCCCGTAGAAGCCCGTGCTGTAACCGATCTGCCGTTCGAGGTAGGCCGACTCGTCCGGGCGGCCGCTCCGCAGGGACCGGAGCCGGTCCCCGCACTCCTTCGTGAGGATCCCGATGTGCGCGACCACGTCGTCCCTGGTCACACCGAGCAGAAGCGCGTTGAGATCACCCCAGGTGACGTCGCGCTCGTAGGTGGCGAGGTCGTTCAGCAGACGCAGCACGCGCTGCACCGCGTCGCTCGCCTCGGTCAGCTCCTGCAGGTGAGGGACGACGCCGGGATCCGCGGCGTGGATCCAGTGCGAGATGTTGACGAGCGTCGATCCGAAGTTTCCGGCGTTCCCGAGATACTGCTCGAAGGAGGGCATCGAGCCCCCGCCGGGGATGCGACTCTTCCACTCCCACTCGCGCGTCATCGCCGAGAGCATCCCTTCGAGCTCGCCCCGCCAGGCCGCGCGCAGCCGTGGGAAGAGCGGGGACGCGGCGAGCTCGTCGCGGATGACGGTGAGGAACCGCGTGAGCGGCGTGTCCGGATCGGGCGTACGGTCGTCCGCGACCGCGAGCGCGCCGCGCACGAGGTCGTCGATCTCCTGCCGCGAGGTGGCCTCGTGGTCGATCAGCCAGTCGGCCGCGAAAATCCACAGGGACGTGCGGTTGGCGACCCTGAGCCTCTCGGCGGTCGCCTCCGGAGACCCGAACGCGTTGGCCAGCGACACCGCCGCGTACAGGGTCGCGTCGAACGGCCTGGCCGCGAACAATTCGGGGAACGCGGTGGCGCACTCCTGGAGATCCCGCTGACAGCGCGCCGCGAGAGCGCAGGCCCTGCCACTTGCCGCCGCCGACGCCAGATGCCCGGCGTCGAGGCGTGGTGCCGTGCTCATGCCCCGGCGCCTCCGGCGACGGGATCGAGGCGCACCTCTACCGTTTCCTTGGGCCGCATCGACGCGCCCGGGAACGGCGTGAGCGGCCTGGGGGCGCGCACCCGCGGCCGGAACCGGGCCAGGATGCCGGCCACGATCAGAGGCGCCTCCACATAGAAGAGGTGCTGGCCGAGGCAGAGATGAGGGCCTCCGCCGAAGGGGAAGTAGGCGTACCGGTGCCGCCGCTCACGCTGGTCCACCGCGAAGCGCTCGGGGTCGAACTCGTTCGGACGCTCCCAGAACTCCTCCAGCCGATGGGTCACGTAGGGGCTGATGAGCAGGGTGGCACCGGGCTCGATCGGCACGTCGCCGAGAAGGCCGGCCCGCCGCGCCATGCGCGGAATCATCCAGCCCGGCGGGTACAGCCGCAGCATCTCCTGGAACACCGACTTCATGTAGGTCAGCCGGGGCAGGCAGGACGGGTCCACCGGGCCGTGCCCGACGACGGTCTCCACCTCGTCGTACAGGCGTGCGGCCACCTCGGGGTGGTCGTGGAGGAGTGGCCACAACCAGGTCAGCGCCACGGCCGTGGTCTCGCTCGACGAGCCGTAGATGCTGACGAGGTCGTCGCGGATCCGCCGCTCGGCGGACGGGTCGTCCTCGTCGCGGCGGGCGCGGGCGAGCGCCGAGATGATGTCGTTGCCGTCACCGGGATCCCTGCGGGCCTGCCTGACCAGCGGCAGCACCACGTCGTCGATCACCTCGGCCGCGCGCTTGAAAGCCCGGTCGCCGGGCATCGGGACCCACTCGGGCGCGAAGGGCATCAGCAGCCGGGAGGTGAACGAGGTCGCGGCGATCCCGTACGCCGGGGCGAGCCGCTCGGCGTCCGCGACGGAGATCTTGTCGCCGAACAGGACCCGGATGACGGTCCGGCTCACGAGGCGGCCCAACTCCTCGCAGACGTCGATCCAGCGCCCCGCCCGGGCGTGCGCCTCCCACGCCGTGAGCTCCTCGTCGATCGTCTCGGCCATGTCCTGGGTCAGGCTGGCGACGTACCTGGAGGTGAAGAGGGGTTGCAGGATTCTCCGGCTGGATTCCCAGTCGGGGCCCTCGGTGAGGATGCTCCTCCCGGCGAGCCGCTCCACCGGCTTCCAGAAGGCGCCCTCCCGCGGGTGGTTCTCCCAGTCGCCGCGCAGGACCTGCTGGACGTGGTCCGGGTGGCTCACGAGATAGGGACGGAAGGGACCCAGATTGAGCCGGACTACCTTGCCGCGCGCCCGCTGGGCGGTTCCGGCGAGCATGTTGACCGGGTCACGGAGCAGGGGGCGGATGGTACGGCGCAGGGGCAGGGATAAGGATCTCGCAGGTGGCCTGATGTCGATCGCCTCGGAAGTCACGGCCGTCTCCCTCTCGCGGTAGGCATGTGGCCGGACGCCCCTCGCCTGGGCCTCGTCCAGTGACCACACCGATCGTCACTGGCGGAGTATCACATGGCAGGGAAGATATGATCAAGATTCTGGCCGAGTGATACTTTTGTAGGGTTTCATTACCAGATGAACCATCGTTGATCCATTGGCCTGGTTTGGGAGCGCCGAAACCGCCGTGACCAGGCACAACAAAAAAGGGCCGGACCCAAACGGCCCGGCCCTCACGACGCGGCGTCAGCCGTGGCTGGTCACCAGCAGCGCGATGCCGACGAGGATGACGATGGGGATCAGCCACACCACGACCTCGCCGAGGAACTCCTTGTACATGGGGACCGAATCCTCTCGGTGACGTGCAAAGCGAACGGACCTGCAGCATATTCGGTCCGGCCGCCGCGGCGGAACCCGCATCGTCCCAGGCGGCGGCGGGTGCGGGGCCTCGCCCCTCCAAGATCGAAACTGAAACGTACATGCATCGCCGCAGGCCGGCGCGTTCTCCCGGCGCCGTCCCTGGGCCGGACGGGTCACCGCTCCCTACCATCGCGCCGGACGGCACGAGGGAGAGCGGAATGTCGAAGAGAAGTGCGGCCCTGGCGGCCCTGCTCATGGTGCTCGGACTGCTCGTCACCCGGCCCGCGCAGGCGGCCCCGGTGCGGATCATGGCGCTGGGCGACTCGATCACCGGATCGCCCGGCTGCTGGCGGGCCCTGCTGTGGAACCGGCTGCAGAGCAACGGCTTCACCAACATCGACATGGTGGGAACCCTGCCTCCGCAGGGCTGCTCGGTCGCCTACGACGGCGACAACGAGGGTCACGGCGGCGCGCTGGTCACCAACGTCGCCGACCAGAACCAGCTGCCCGGGTGGCTCTCGGCGACCCGCCCCGACATCGTGCTGATGCACTTCGGCACCAACGACGTGTGGAGCAACAAGCCCACCGCGACCATCCTCGCGGCGTACGGCAAGCTCGTGGACCAGATGCGGGCGAGCAACCCGAACATGAGGGTGCTGGTCGCGAAGATAATTCCGATGAACCCGGGCACCTGCCCCGAGTGCGGGCAGCGGGTGGTCGACCTGAACAACGCCATCCCCGGCTGGGCCGCCGCCAAGACCACCGCCGCGTCCCCGGTCCAGGTGGTCGACCAGTGGACCGGCTTCAGCACGAGCGCGGACACCTACGACGGCGTCCACCCCAACGCGAGCGGCGACCAGAAGATGGCCGACAGGTGGTATCCGGCCCTGTCGACACTGCTCGGCGGCGCTCAGCCGTCGCCCTCCGCATCACCGTCCGCATCGCCGTCACGGTCGCCTTCCCCGTCCGCGTCCCCGTCCGCCTCGCCCTCCCGTTCACCCTCTCCCTCGCCGTCTCCCTCACCGTCTCCCTCGCCGTCGACCAGCCCTGGAGGGTGCTCCGCCACCTACGTGGTCACCAACCAGTGGGGCGGCGGCTTCCAGGGTGAGATCACGGTAAAGAACACCGGCACGGCTCCCATCAGCGGCTGGACCGTGACCTGGACCTTCGCGAACGGCCAGCAGGTCTCCCAGGCGTGGAACGGCACGCTCACCCAGAGCGGGGCGAACGTGACGGCGAAGAACGTGAGCTGGAACGGCTCCCTCGCCGCGGGCGCCACCACGACCCTGGGTTTCCTCGCCTCCTGGAACGGCGCCAACTCCGTTCCCTCCCCCGGCTGCGTGGCCACCCCCTGACCTCCACCGGGCCCGGCCGGTCACGGCGCGGCGGCCCGCCCGGCAGGCGCGCGTCCCCCGGTGCCCCGAGCGGGCCCCGGGGGACGCGCGCGAACAGCGGCGCCACGACCCCATGCGAACGACCCGCCTGGCCCCCACTCCGCGTCACCGCCCCCTGGCGGCGCGACCCGCCGCCCGGGTCGAGGCGGCGGTGGACATTACCGGCAGATGCACATGAACTGAATTCCCTGCGACCCGCCCTGTCCACCGTCCGGCGGGCGTGTTCCCTGGGGCGATGGCTCAGTCTGCCCGGTCGTGGCCGGAGATCGACGTGGTCGGCGCCGCCGTCCGCGACCCCGTCACCGTGTACGGCCGGGTGAACGGCCGTGGCGAGGGCCGTGGCGAGGGCGCGGCGCCGGGCGAGCTTCCCCACGAGGGCAACCGGGTGCCCGACGTCGCCGCGCTCGACGCCCGGCGTCTCGTGGTGGCCTGGCGTGCCGGAGTGGCCGACGCGCTCGACCCCTCCCCCACCGACCAGGGCGCGATCATGTACGGCCGCTCAGGCGACGCGGGCCGCACCTGGACCATCGGCACACTCGCGGCCGACACCGCCGAGCACCGCTACCACTACGTCGTGTTCCTCAAGGACGGCGAGACCCTGGTGGCGCTCCTCGGCCGGATCACGATCGGCGCCGACCGCGACGCCGCCGGGAACGTCGACGGCTTCCCCGTCACGATGGTCGCGAAGCGGAGCACCGACGGCGGCCGCACGTGGACCGGCTTCCCCGTCTCGGTGGCCGTACCCGCCAACACCGGAGGGCCCGCGAACACCCGAGGGGTCGTGGTGGCCGGGAAACCGATCAGACACGACGGCCTGTGGCTGGTGCCGTACTGGCAGGCGGCGGGGGGCACCACCAGGGCCGGCGTGCTGCGCTCGGCGGACCTGGTCACCTGGACGCCCGGCGGCCTCGCGGCCAACCCGCCCGGCCTGTCGGTGGAGGAACCGCAGGTCGTCGTGGCGCAGGACGACCCGCGCACGCTGCTCATGGTCGCGCGCACGATCCGCGGCGGCACCGCGGCGGAGAAGGACGCGTACTACCGCTCCCACGCGGCGTACGCCGCGACCGCTACGAGCGTGGACGGTGGGCTGACCTGGTCCGCCTTCGCCGTGGACCCCGAACTGCCGAACTACTACGTGAAGACGTTCTTCACCCGGGACTCCGACGGCCGCTACCTGGCGATCTACAACACCCTGGCCGGTCCGTTCACCGGGCCCGCGTCCGGCAAGCCCGACCAGTACCGCGAGGTCCTCCACTACAAGGTCAGACTGCCGGGCACCCCGTGGGGCCCGGGACGGCTCTTCGCCGACGGCAGGAGACTGACCTCGGGAGCGGCCCGCGGCTGGGACGTCTACGCCTCGGCCGACGAGTACGAGCCGGGCCGGTTCTTCGTCGTCTGGGAGCACAACCAGATCGAGATCAGGGTCGCCCGGCTCGACCTGTCCGAGGTCTTCACCGGCCTCGCGCCGGGGTGGGGCGGATGGGTCAGGAGGGGCGGCGTCGAAGTCGTCGAACCAATCGGCGAAAGCGGCCGGCTCCCGGGGGACCCCTCCCCTGAGGACGCCCGCCGTCTCCGCCTGACCTCCGGGGCGATCAGCCGTCCGTACGGACCGCCGGGGGGTTTCGTCCTGACCTTCCACGGCAGGGTGACCCGCTTTCCCGCCTCGGACGAGGGCCTGGGCATCGAGGTGAACACGGGCACGCGGGTCCTCACGGCCGTCGTGCGTCCCGGTGGGCCGCACGTGCTGACCACGCGGGGGTGGACGCCCGTCCCCGGCGCCGGCGACCGGTGGCGGGTGATCGTCGACGCCACAGGCGTCGCGGCCTTCCAGACCCTCCCTCCCGCCTCCGAACTCACCTCCGGCTCAGCCTCCCGATCGGCCGCCGGACCGGCTCCGCCGCCGGACGCCCCAGCCATCGCCGCTTCCGCCTCCCCGCCCGGCCCCCACTGGACCCTTCCCGCGTCGGCCGGCCCGAGGAGCGTGTCGGTCCGGAGCGACGGAGAGGCCGTGCTCGACCTGGTGGAGGTCACCGACCATGTGGCGGGCGGGTCCTGGCAGGGCTGGCGGCTCGACCCGGCGGAAGGAGCCTCGCTCCTGGACGGCGGCCTGCGCCTGCGCAGCGCCACGAGCCGGGTCGCGGCGGCCACGTTTCCGCTCGACGTGACCACGGCCTGCGACTTCACCGTGGAGTTCCACGGCCGGGTGATCGACGACAGCGCCCTGGATCCGCGCACCGGTCAGGGGATCAGTCTCGGCTGCAAGGTCGCCAACGGCGCCCGGCGGCTCATGCTGACGGTGCAGCGGAGTGGTGTGTGGACGATGAAGAAGGGCTCCGGCACCTGGGAGAAGGTCCTTTCGCTCGCCGACGCCGGGCGGCCCGCCACCTGGAGGGTCGCCGTGGACAGCGCGGGGGTGGCCCACCTGTCCCGCGACGGCGTCGACACCGGGGCGACCTGGGTCGTGCCGGACAGCAGGGAGGCGCCGCAGGTCGCCCATTGGGTGGCGGGCACGGCGGGCGGCAACGCCGCCGTCGCCCACGTCGACTGGACCCTGGTCACCGCCACCCTCGGCGGATCCGCCGCCGCTACCGGTAGCCGGTGACGTCGGCGGGACGGCCGGCGTCCTGCACCTCGACCAGGTAGCGCCAGGCGTCCGGACGGCTGCCGTCCACGTCGGTGAAGCCGTACTCCTGGGCCAACCCCCCGCTGGACAACGACTGCCCGTTCCAGCGGCTCACGGCGGGATCGGCGGCCAGAGCCGCGACCGCGCGTCCCACGAAGGCCGGGGTCTCGGAGATGGCGAAGTGCGGTTGCTGGGCCAGCGCGTCCCGCCAGGTCGCCTCCGTGACGCCGAAGTGCTCCAGCATGATTTCCGAGCGCAGCCAGCCCGGCGTGAGCGACACCGCCGTCGCGCCGTGCGGCGCCAGCTCCTTGGCCTGCGCGAACGCCATGCGGAGCACCGAGGTCTTCGCGAGGTCGTAGAAGAACGAGACGCGGTAGTTGGCGGCGTTGTACTCCACCGTGCCGTCGGTCACCTCCACCACCAGCCCGCCCGGCTTGCGAATCAGCAGGGGCAGCGCGTAGTGGCTGGTGACGATGTGCGTGTCGACGGCGAGCCGCAGCACGCGCAGGCCGTCGTCAAGGGAGTGCTCCCAGAGCCGGTCGCTCCAGCTGAACAGCAGCTCCCCGCCCCAGATGTCGTTGACCAGCACGTCGAGCGCGCCCTGCTCGGCGTCGATCCGCTTCACGAGGCCCTGCACCTGGTCGCGGTCGAGATGGTCGACCGCCACGGCGATCCCCCGCCCCCCGGCGGCGGTGACCAGCTCGGCCGTCTCCTCGATCGTCTCCGGGCGGTTCATCTCCGAACGCCGCTCACGCGTGGTGCGGCCGGTCACGTACACCGTCGCGCCCGCCGCGCCCAGCTCCACCGCGATGCCGCGGCCCGCGCCGCGGGTCGCCCCCGCGACCAGAGCGACCTTCCCCTCCAAGCTGACTGTCATGAGGCGTCATGCTGCCAGACGCCACCGACAAAAAGTGTTGAGCGCGATCTCTGGGGGCAGTGCGTGCTTTCGGCTAGGGTGCTGATCGCGATCCCGAGGAGGACGGCATGAGCGAATACGCGGCGACTTTCAACCTGATCGACACCGACCAGGACGGGCGGATCTCGGCCGAGGAACTCGTCCGCCTGATGGAGGTGCTCGGCCGGCCGCTCACGCCGGAGGGCGCCCAGGGCGCGATCAACAAGGTCGACGCGGACGGCGACGGCCTGATCGATCTCGACGAGTTCGCCGCCTGGCTCAGCGGACGCTGACGTCAGGCCCCCGTTTCCGGAGCGAAGACGTCCGCCGCCGTGATCGCCATCACGCCCGCGTCGGCGTTCGTCACCTCGGTCCGCGCGCACACGGCATAGCGCAGGCGCTCTGGATCCGGGACGAGCCGGGCGGCCTTCTCCGACAGCTTCCCCACGAGCCGCCGCGCGGAGACCGATCTCGCCCACTTGGCCTCGCCGACGAGCACGGGCTCACGCGCCCGGCCGCGCAGGACGACGGCGTCGATCTGGTTCTGCCCGTCGGCCTCCCACCAGGGGCCGACGGCGACCACCTGCGGATCGATTTCCGGCGCGCGCCGGCGCAGGTGGTCGCGGAACGCCTCCTCGTAACGGTCTCCCATGTGGTCGTCCAGGCCCTGGAGGATGACAGGCAGGATGGTCTCTCCGAGACCGATCTCGATCCGCGACCTGTTCCGCATGAGTGGCCCCAGATAGAAGCTGAGGAAATTGTCAGCTATCCGGTGAATTTTGCGTCTTGTCCTCCTCTCATCCTCTGTAACCGGTATCAGCCTTTCGACCAGTCGCAACTCGATGAGGCGTTCGAGTGTACGTGTGGGGTCGGTTCCGACGGCGTCGGCGATCTCCTGGAAGCGGGTCCGCCCTGAGGCGAGAGCGTCCAGCACCGCCGAGGGCTGATGACCGGTGCCGAGTTCGGTGGCGAGGATGAGCCGCCCCTCGTTGTAAAGGGGCGCGGACGGCCGCACGGCGAGGCGGCGCAGATTGGCCTCGATCGACTCGTCCTGATCCCACATCGACAGGTAGAGCGGTACGCCCCCGACGATTCCGTACACGGTGGCCCGGTCCTCCGCGGACAGCCTCGGCAGCATCAGAGCCGCCTCGTGGGGGCGGAACGGGTGAAGCTGAAGAGCGAGGTCGAAGCGGCCGTACAACGGCGCCCGATACTCCTGCATCTCCCACATCGCCCGCACCGACGACCCGCTGAGCAGGATGCGCAGGTTCGTACGCCCCTGGATGCGGTCGAGGACGCTTCGCATGATGCCCGGAAGGTCCGGCGACATCGCCGTCAACTCCGGAAACTCGTCCAGCACCAGAAGAAGGGGCTCACGCTCGGCCTGAGCCGCGAGATGCTCGAAGGCGTCGTACCAGTCCCGGTACGGACTGACATCCAGTTGGCGAAGGCCGTCCGGCAAGGCCGCCGCCACCTCCCGGGAGAACTGGGCGAGCTCGAAAGCGGGCGCGCTCCCGGCCCCCGTGTAGAAGACATACCGCCGATTCTCGGCGAAACGGCGGATCAGGGCGGTCTTGCCAACTCGCCTGCGACCCCAGATCAGCGCGGGACGCGGTGACGGCCGCGCCCACCATTCCTCGAGTGCCGCCAGTTCCTCGACTCTGTTCACGAAGCCCACTGGTCAAACCTACATCAGACGTAGGCTACATTGCGTGTAGGTTCTGCTCCGCAGGCGGGGCAGCGGCGATAATCGAGTCATGATGGCGGCCGAGTCGGCGCAGACGCTCGAACGGGGCTTACGGCTGTTGCGGCTGCTCGCCGACGCCAACCGGGGGCGGACCCCCACCGAGCTGGCCCAGGAGCTGGGCCTCAGCCGTCCGATCGTCTATCGCCTGCTGACGACGTTGCAGTCCGAGGGGTTCGCCCGGCGGGACGCGAACGGCCGGGTGCATCTGGGCTTCGGCGTGCTCGTCCTGGCCCAGGCCGTGCATCCGCTGCTGCGGGCGGCGGCCCTGCCCGAGTTGCGCGCCCTCGCCGAGCACGCGGGGGCGACCGCCCACCTGACCGTGGCCGAGGGCGACGAAGGGCTCGCGGTCGCGGTCGTCGAGCCTTCGTGGACCGATCTCCACGTCGCCTACCGCGAGGGATCGCGCCACCCCCTGACGCGCGGCGCGGGCGGGCAGGCGCTGCTCGCACTGAGGGAGGGCCACGCGGAGCCCCAGCTGCACACGAGCAAGGGACAGCTGCAGGAGGGGGCGCAGGGCATCGCCGCCCCGATCCGGGACCTTCCCTGGCTGGAGGCGTCGGTCGGCGTGATCAGCTTCACCGACCTGGACGCCGAGAAGGTGGGCCCGCTCGTCCTCGACGCGGCGGCCCGGCTCACGACCGCCCTCTCCGAACCCCCGCGCTGACGGTCGCCCTCTGAGCAGCCGGGCCGGCGCCCGCTTCGCTTGACATCGGGCCGGGCATGGCGAATCGTCGTACATATATAGGACATGCACGTCCGATAAACGGACAGCGGGAGGTGCCATGCCGTACTACCGGGTGGTCGGGGAGGTCCCGCGCAAGCGCCATGTGCAGTTCCGCGCGCCCGGCGGCGGGCTGTACCAGGAGGAGCTCATGGGAGAGGAGGGCTTCTCCTCCGACTCCTCGCTGCTCTACCACCGCCACGCGCCGACGGCGATCGTCAAGGCCGAGGCCGTGGACGCGGGAACGCCCGCCCTCACAGCTAACCTGCCGCTCTCCCCGCGCCACTTCCGCACCCAGGACCTGAAGCCCGGCGGCGACCTGGTCTCCGGGCGCATGCCGCTCGCGGGCAACTCCGACGTCCGCATCTCGTACGCCGCCTGCGACGCTCCCAGCGAGCTGTACCGCGACTCGATGGGCGACGAGTGCGTGTACGTCGCGAGCGGCCGGGCCAGGTTCGAGTCGGCGTACGGCGCGCTGGACGTGGCCGAGGGCGACTACGTGGTCATCCCGACCGGGACCATCCACCGCTGGGTGCCCGAGGGGCCCGTGACCGCGCTGGTGATCGAGGCGGCCGGGCACATCAGGCCGCCGAAACGCTACCTGTCCCAGTACGGCCAGTTCCTGGAGCACGCGCCGTACTGCGAGCGGGACCTGCGGGCGCCGGCCGAGCCGCTGCTCGCGGACGGCGAGGAGGTGCCGGTCCTGGTCAGGACGCGGGGCGGGCTGACCAGACTGACCTACGCCCACCATCCCTTCGACGTGGTCGGCTGGGACGGCTGCCTCTATCCGTACGCGTTCAACATCCGGGACTTCGAGCCGATCGTGAAGCGGACCCACGCGCCGCCGCCGGTCCACCAGACGTTCGAGGGGCCCGGCTTCGTCGTCTGCTCGTTCTGCCCCCGGCCGCTGGACTTCCACCCCGAGGCCGTGCCGATCCCGTACAACCACCACAACGTGGACTCCGACGAGTTCATGTTCTACGTGGGCGGGGACTACACGGCCAGGAAGGGCTCGGGCATCGACGTCGGCTCGATCTCGCTGCATCCCGCGGGCTTCACGCACGGCCCGCAGCCGGGTGCGGTGGAGGCCGCCGTCGAGGCCGTACGCCAGGGACACAAGGAGACGACCGAGATGGCCGTGATGATCGACACGTTCCGCCCGCTCGACCTCGGCCAGGCGGCCCTCGCCTGCGAGGACACCGGCTACGCCTGGACGTGGGCGGCGCGGCGATGAGCTTCGGCGTCGGCAACCTGCCGTACGGCGTGTTCTCCCGGGCCGGGGAGCCGCGCAGGGTCGGCGTCCGTGTCGGGGACCACGTCCTCGACCTGGCGGCCGCCCTCGGCGGGGACGTCTTCGCCGCGCCCAGCCTCAACCCGTTTCTCGCCCTGGGCCGTACGGCCTGGCAGGAGGCGCGGGGACGGGCCCGCGAGGCGGCCGCCGCGGGCGACCACCTGATCCCGCTGGCGGAGGTCACCCTGCACCTGCCGGTCGAGGTGGCCGACTACGTGGATTTCTACGCCTCGCTCGAGCACGCGTCCAACCTCGGGCGCATCCTGCGGCCGGGCGAGGAGCCGCTGAAGCCGAACTGGCGGCACCTGCCCGTCGGCTACCACGGCCGGGCGGGCAGCGTCGTGGTGTCCGGAACGCCGGTCAGGCGGCCCTGCGGGCAGCGGCCGTCCTTCGGGCCCTCCCAGAAGCTGGACATCGAGGCGGAGCTCGGCTTCGTCGTCGGGGTGCCGGCTCCGCTCGGCGGGCGCGCGGGCGCGTTCGAGGATCACGTCTTCGGGGTCGCGCTCGTCAACGACTGGAGCGCCCGGGACATCCAGGCGTGGGAGTACGTCCCGCTCGGTCCCTTCCTGGGCAAGTCGTTCGCCACGTCCATGTCGGCGTGGATCACCCCGCTGGAGGCGCTGGAGGAGGCCAGGGTCGAGGGCCGGTCGCAGGACCCCGAGCCGCTTCCGTACCTGACCAGGCAGGCGCCCTGGGGTCTCGACCTCACCCTGCGGATCGACCTGAACGGCGAGACGGTCTCCACGCCGTCGTACCGCGACATGTACTGGACGCCCGACCAGATGCTCGCCCACCTGACCGTGAACGGCGCCGGTCTCCGCACCGGCGACCTGTTCGCGAGCGGGACCGTCTCGTCCGCCGGGCAGCCGGGCTCGCTCATGGAGCTGACCTGGAACGGCGCGGAGCCGGTGAAGCTGCCGGGCGAGACCCGCACGTTCCTGGAGGACGGCGACACCGTGACGATCACCGCCTGGACCTCGCACGGAGTGAGCCTCGGCGAGGTCGCGGGGACGATCCTTCCGGCGACTTAGCGTATTTCTGTCGTCACCCCTCGCTATCTTTGGGGGCCGTGGAGTCATCCGAGCATCGGTTACCCGAGCATCCCCGGCGAGGCACCCGGCCCGGCCGGCCGGCCCGCCGCACCGGCCGCGTGATGCTCGGGGCCCGCGCGGCGCTGAGACCGTCACCCACCGGACGCGCCACAGCGGCGCCGCTCGGGGCCCGCGTGGCGCTCCGGCTGTCATTCGCGCGTCCCGCGGGTCGCGCGGTGCTCGCGGTGCTGCTGGCGGGGTGTGCGGCGCTTTCCGCCGGCTGCGCCGTACGCGTGCCGCCCGCGCCGCGCATCACGATCGTCCCGGCCTCGGGCACGACCGCGGCGCCGCCCGAGGCGGGCCTCGTCGTCCGGGCCGAGGGCGGCAGCCTGACCAGCGTGCTGGCGTTCGCGGGGCGTGATCCGGTGCCCGGCGCGTTCGATCCGTCCCACACCGTGTGGCGGTCCTCCTGGACGCTGCGTCCCGGCACGCAGTACGTGGTCGACGCCGTGGCCGTCGGGGCCGATGGCGTGACCAGCCAGGCCGCAGGCGGGTTCCGCACCCTCCGCCCGCGCCGTGAGGTGGCCGTCGCCTCGGTCGCGCCGTACGACGGGGAGACGGTGGGGATCGGCATGCCGATCATCGTGACGTTCACCCGGCCGGTGGAGGACCGCGCGGCCGTCGAGCGCGCGCTGGAGGTGCGCGGGCCGGCCGAGGGCGCCTGGCACTGGCCGGGGCCCGCCCAGGTCGTCTACCGTCCCCGCAGGATGTGGCCGGCCAACACGAAGGTGCGCTTCACCGCCCACCTCGCCGGGGTCCGCGCCGGTCCCGCCACGTACGGCGTCGCCGACCGGAGCGTGGCCTTCACCGTCGGACGGGCGATGGTCAGCACCGTCGACACCCGGGCCCACCAGATGGTCGTACGGCAGGACGGCGTGGTGGCGCAGCGGATGCCGATCAGCGCCGGCATGGCGACCACCAGGGAATACACCACGTCGAGCGGCACGCATCTCACGATGGACAAGGGCAACCCCGTCCGCATGGTGTCGCCGGGCCGCCGCGAGGGCGACCCCGGCTACTACGACAAGCTCATCGGCTACGCCGTGCGGATCTCCAACAGCGGCGAGTACGTCCACGCCATGGACAACACGTGGGCGCAGGGCAGGACGAACGTCAGCCACGGCTGCGTCAACGTCCGTCCCGACCAGGCCCGATGGTTCTACGACCACGCCCTGCGCGGCGACCCCGTCGTCGTCACCGGCACCTCCCGCAGCCTGGAGTGGAACAACGGCTGGGGCTACTGGCAGCTCTCCTGGCCCCGATGGCTCGCCGGCAGCGCCCTGCGGGGCGACGGTCAGGCCGGGCCCTCCTCCGGGACGGGACCGGGCAGGGCGACGGTCACGTCGAGCCCTCCCTCAGCGAGGGGCCAGACGTCCAGCGTGCCGTGATGGGCCTCGACGATCGCGACCACGATCGACAACCCGAGTCCGAGCCCGTCCTGGTCGGCCTTCCTGCCGCTCTCCATCCGCTGGAAGGGCTGCAGCAGCAGGGGGACGCGCTCCGCGGGGATCAACGGGCCGCTGTTGCGGATCCTGAGCGTGGGACGGCCGTCCGCCGCGCCCGTCCACACGGTGATCCACCCGCCCGGCACGTTGTGCCTCCGCGCGTTGTCGAGGAGGTTCGTGACCAGACGCTCGATCAGAGCGGGGTCGGCGGACGCGGGCGCCAGGTGAAGCGACGCCTCGATCCGCGGGTCCGGGTCGCCCCGACGGCCCGAGGCGTCCCGGTGGCCCGAGGTGTCCTCGTGGCCCGGGGTGTCCCGGTGGCCCGGGGCGTCCTGGTAGCCCGGGGCGTCCTGGTAGCCCGGGGCGTCCTGGTGGCCCGGGGCGTCCTGGTGGCGGAGCGCCTGCACGGTGACCGCCGCGAGGTCGAGCCGTTCCCGCCGGTGCGGGCCCTGCTGACTCCGGGCCAGGGTGAGCAGCGCTTCGATGAGCCGTTCCTGCTGTTCCCCGGCCGCCAGCATGCGTCCCAGCACGGCACGCAACGACGCGGCGTCGGCCTCCGGATCGGCGAGCGCGATCTCGGCCGTGGCCCGTTGCAGAGTCAGCGGGGTGCGTGCGCAGCTCGTGGGAGGCGTTGGCGACGAACCTCCGCTGCGCGGTGAACGTCCCCTCCAGCCGGTCGAGCAGGTCGTTGAAGGTGACGGCCAGTCGCCTGAGCTCGTCGTCCGGCCCGGAGACGGGCAGCCGCCGGTCGAGCCGTTCGGCGGTGATGCGCCGGACGGTCGCGGCCATCGCCCCCAGGGGCCGCAGCGCCCGCCCGGCCGCGAACCAGCCCAGGACCGTCGCCGCGAAGGCCGCCACCGCGAACGCGACCAGGGAGTTCACCAGCAGGCGGCGCAGGTGCGCGGCCTGCGCGACGTGGTCCGGTCCGGGCGTCCCGGCGGGCGGTCCGCCGCCGGGGGCCGGGGGAGCGAGTGCCGGGCCGGGGAAGGGCGAGAAGCGGACCAGGACGTAGATGAGGCCGACCAGCAGCGCCCCGGCCACCAGGAACAGGCCCATGTAGAGCAGGGTCAGGCGCAGCCGTACGGTCCTCACTGAACCTCCAGACCGGCGGTCATCTGTGATCGGCGTGGTGGGTGTCGGGCGCGGGCGCCGGGGCGGCCGTGACGGGAGCGGCTCAGATGCGGTATCCGGCCTGCGGAACGGTCTCGATCAGCGGCGGGTCGCCCAGCTTGCGGCGCAGCCGACTGATGGTCACCTTCACCGTCTGGGTGAAGGGGTCGGCGAACTCGTCCCAGGCGTGTTCCAGCAGCTCCTCGGCGGAGACCGCGGCGCCCTCGGCCGCCAGCAACAGTTCCAGGACGGCGAACTCCTTGGGGCTCAGCAGCAGGCGACGGCCGGCACGGGTGGCGGTCCGCGCGGCCGGATCGAGACGAAGGTCGTCGTGGACGAGCACCGGCCGCAGAGCCCGTTGCGATCGCCGGGCCAGCGCCCGGATCCGTGCCACCAGTTCGGCGTACGCGAACGGTTTGGGCAGATAGTCGTCGGCGCCGATGCCGAGGCCGGTCACCCTGTCGTCGATCGCGCCGGCGGCGGTCAGCATCAGCACCCGCGCCGGGTGCCCCGACTGGACCAGCGATCTGCACACCTCGTCGCCGTGCAAGCCGGGCAGGTCCCGATCGAGGACGATCACGTCGTAGTCGTTGACCGCGGCGTTGACGAGTGCGGCGTGTCCGTCCAGCACCACGTCGACCGCCATGCCCTCGCGGCGCAGTCCCGCGGCGACCGTCCTGGCCAGCTCCTCGTGGTCTTCGACCAGCAGCACCCTCACGATCTTCAGCATGCCGCGTCCACCGGTTACAGCGGGGTAACCGCTCCGGTTCCGTCCCCGTAACCGGTGCCCGGCTTGACTCGGGCGCATCGGCAGGTCCCTACTCTCCGAGGAGCGTCACGATGATGCGACCGACGATAAGACGGACGTCGCGGACCGTCTCCGGCCCGGCGATCGTGCTGAGTGCCGTGGCGACCGTGGCTGTGATCGCCGTACTGTTCGGCGTGATCACAGGCAGGGTCGCAGGCGGGGCCACGGGCGGAGAAGCCGCCGGTAACCGCGCGACCGGCGCGGACACCGTGACTGCGAAGCGTACGGCCGGGACCTCCACCCCGGCCGCCGCGGCGAGCGGCACGACCGGCGCGGACACCGGCGCCGCTTTCACGGCCTGCATGCGCGCGCACGACCTGCCCGGCTTCCCCGACGTCACCTTCTCCTCCGACGGCCTGGTCAACCTGGACATCAGAGGTGAGCGGGTCGACGGCTCATCGCGGATCTACCGACCTGTGGGCCAGTGCTCCGGCGTTCACGCCGGGGGTGAAGGCCCACGCGGGAGTGCCTGCCAGGGCGCGAGCGTGTCCTGGCCCTCCGCCCGTGATCAGGTCGGCTCATGGGTCAAGCCCTGGCGGGAGAGATGCTCACACTGTCCGCTCACATGGGTCGTTTCTGCTGGTCGATGTGGTGCTTGAGGACCGTGAGCGGTGTGTTGCCCACGCTTCCGGCAAGGCGGGCCGCACCCAGAAGTGCCCGCTCCACGGGGGTACCAGCGGACGGGAGCGCTGTATATCTCGCTGGGATCCGCTCCGAGACGCCCTTCAGTGCGGTTCCTTCAGTGCGGTTGGCGTCCGCGCCGCAGATCTGGTCACTCACAGTGTGGATTCCGTCACGGTCGCGTAAACCCGGGGGTACGATCAGGGCGTGGAGGTGGCCAGGCAGGCGCGGGCGCACGTGGCGCGACTCGACCTCACCGCCGCCCAGATGGCGGTGCTGGACGGTCAGGCCCACGCTGCTCGCGCGTTGTGGAACCTGCTGCACGAGTTCTGCACCTTCCGGCAGGGCCGGTTGGCGACGGTGCAGGACTGCGACGCGGCGATCCGGCAGGCGCGCCGGGAGATCGACTGGATGGGGCGGCTGCCCGCCCAGGCGGCGCAAGCGGTGCTGAGAACCTACCGGCAGGCGTGGGCGAACTTCTTCGACCCCGGCCACCCCGCCGGGCGGCCCGGCTTCAAGAGCCGGTCCCGGTCCCGGCCTGCTGTGGATGTCCCCCAGGGGCGGGACCTGAACATCGCCCGGCTGAACCGGCGGTGGGGTGCGGTCAACCTGCCCAAGGTCGGGCGGGTGCGGTTCCGGTGGACCAGGGACCTGCCCGGCGTCACCAGGGGCGGCCCGGCCGGGCGGATCACCGGAGCGCGCCTGGTCAAGGACGCCTTCGGGTGGCAGATCGTGTTCCGCACCGAAGCAGTGGTCGCGGCGGCCCCGGTCGCCCACCGGGGCGAGCCGGTCGCGATCGACCGGGGGATCACCGTCGCCCTGGCCCTCTCGGACGGCACGATGCGCGAGCACGGGCCCTGGCTGCGCGACGGCGAGAAACAACGCCTGCGCCGGCTGGAGAAGAAGTCCGCCCGCCAGCGCCGTACTCGCACTCCCGGCCGGCCCATGTCCAGACGACTGGCCCGCACCTACGACCGGATCGCCCGGCTCCGCGCGACAGCCAAGCGCCGAGCCTTGAACTGGCAGCACCAGACCACCACCGAACTCGCGCGCACCTTCGGCGTGGTCGTGGTGGAAGACCTGACGATTACGACCATGGTCCGCTCCGCCAAGGGCACGGTCGAGCGCCCCGGCCGGAATGTGCGGCAGAAGGCCGGACTGAACCGCGCCATCACCGGGCAGGCGTGGGGCCGCACGGTCACCCTGCTGGAATACAAAACCCGTGATCGCGGCGGCCTTGTGGTGAAGGTGCCCGCCGCGGGCACGTCGCAGACCTGCCACCGGTGCGGGCACCGCGACCCGGCGGCCCGGAACGGGATCAGGTACGCCTGCGTCAACCCCGCGTGCGGGTGGGCCGGGCACGCCGACACCAACGCCGCGATCAACATACGCAACGCCGCAGGAACTGCGGTGTCAGGACGTGGAGACCTCGGGGCTGCCCGGTCCGCGAAGCGTCAACCCCCGCGCGCCGCCTGACCGCGACACGACGGGAGAATCTCCGGCCTTCAGGCCGGGGAGGAGTTCAAGGAGCGGCGGTGGACGCGTGCGAACCGCTGTTGCCCGCCGGGTCACGGCTGCCGGGCGCTCCAGCCGCTCCACGCGCGCCGTCCGCTCCGGAAACCGCGGGACGCTGAACCGCCGCCTCCCCGCCCGCGACGCCCCCGGTCTCGCCGTTTCCCCGGCAGGTGAGGTTTGATGGAGGAACCAGACGGCGATGACATTCGTTCATTGCTATGGAGGCGGCAATGGACTCCTGGATCGTATGGCTCATCCTGGCGGCGGTGCTGGGCGTCGCGGAGCTCTTCACGCTGACCGCGGCGCTGGGACTGTTGTCGATCGCGGCCCTTCTCACGACGGTGGTCGCGCTCGTCGGGCTGCCGCCCGCGCTCCAGCTCGCCGTGTTCGTCATCGCCTCCGCTGCCGGCCTGGCCGGAATACGGCCCCTCGCGTTGCGGCACATCAAGCAGCCTCCACCGCGCCACTTCGGGGTGTCCGCACTGGTCGGCAAGTCCGCGTACGTGACCGCCGAGGTCACCGGCAGGGACGGCCGGGTGCGTATCGGCGGCGAGGAGTGGTCGGCCCGCGCATACGACGAGACGCTCGTGATCCCGGCAGGGGCCACGGTCGACGTCATAGAGATCGAGGGCGCCACCGCCCTCGTATATCCCCGGGAGTAGTGAGCATGGACGGAGCAGTCATCGCTGGACTCATCATCGCCCTGGTCGTGGTCTTCACAGTCCTACGGTCGGTCCGCATCGTGCCGCAGGCCCGGGCGGGCAACGTCGAACGCCTGGGCAGGTACTACCGCACGCTCGGTCCCGGCCTGAACTTCGTGATCCCGTACATCGACCGGGTCCGTCCACTGCTGGACCTGCGCGAGCAGGTGGTGTCGTTCCAGCCGCAGCCGGTCATCACCGAGGACAACCTGGTGGTGGACATCGACACGGTGCTGTATTTCCAGGTCACCGATCCCCGGGCGGCGGAGTACGAGATCGCCAACTTCATCCAGGGCGTCGAGCAGCTCACCGTGACGACCCTGCGCAACGTGGTCGGCGGCATGGACCTGGAGAAGACGCTCACCTCCCGCGACGTGATCAACAGCCAGCTGCGCGGCGTGCTCGACGAGGCGACCGGCAAGTGGGGCATCCGGGTCAACCGGGTCGAGATCAAGGCGATCGACCCGCCGAAGACCATCAAGGACGCGATGGAGAAGCAGATGCGCGCCGAGCGGGACAAGCGCGCGGCGATCCTCACGGCCGAGGGCCAGCGGCAGTCGCAGATCCTCACGGCGGAGGGCGAGAAGCAGAGCGCCATCCTGCGGGCCGAGGGCGAGCGGACCTCGCAGATCCTCAAGGCCCAGGGCCAGTCGCAGGCGATCGACGAGGTGTTCCAGGCCGTGCACCGCAACGACCCGGACCCCAAGCTGCTCGCCTACCAGTACCTCCAGGTGCTGCCCCAGCTCGCGCAGGGCGAGGGCAACACGTTCTGGGTGATCCCGAGCGAGGTCACCTCGGCGCTCAACTCGGTGTCGAAGGCGTTCACCGAGGCGTTGCCGGCCTCCTCCGCCACCACGGCGGAAAGCGGCAGGCGTGAGCTGAGCGCGGCGGGCAGCGAGGCGGTCGCGGAGGCCGAGCGCGCCGCCGCCGAGGCGAAGGCGGCGGCCGAGGACAGCGAGATGGGGCCGCGCCGGATCGAGGCCGGCCGTCCGAACCTCGACACCCTGGCCAGCGCCAACCCCGACCCCGCCCACGCCGTCGCGCCCGACCCGTCGGGCACCATCCCGCCCGCCGAACGCCCCTGACCCGGCGCGCCCAGGCGCGCATGGTCAGCAGCTGAGCGAACGCGCCGTGGACCCACATGGCTGCGGTCCCGGCCGACGTGGTGAAGTCGTCGCCATGGTTAAGGGTGGTCAGGACGCGGCGACGGTCACGCACTCGGCGAACCGGGCGTAGCGGGTCAGCTCGTCCCGCGTGGGCGTGATGACCAGCTCCGCGGCGACCTGCTCGATCCGGGCACGCAGGGCTTTGGCGGCTCTGCGTGCCCGGCGGCGTCCGCCCAGCCAGGCCGCCGCCCGGAACACCAGGGCGATCAGCACTCCCAGCAGCGCGCCGCCGATCAGCAGCACGGTCGGCCAGGGCGCCCGGCCCAGAGTCGGAGTGAACGGCCGGGGCAGCATCAGATAGTCGAGCCCGAACACCACGAGCAGCCAGATCGCCCCCGCGGCCATCGCGGCGACGGTCAGCCACTGGGCCGCCCCGGCCACGCGCCACCAGCGAGGAGGCCGGGACGCGCCGCCGGAGACGGTCGCGACCACCCGGTCCAGGGTGTCGGTCAGCTCTCCCGAGCGCGAGCGGGCGGCGTGCCGTACGGCTGTCGCCCACGGCTCGGGCACGCCCGCCGAGGCGGCGACTCCCACATCGCGGAGCGCGGTGTCGAGTTCGGACGCCTGCACAGCGGTCGCCGGGGGCAGCGACGACCGGCTGCCCCGTGCCAGGTGCAGGCGGCGCAGCGGGTCGGGCCTCAGCTTCCGCAGCCAGCGCGTCACCGGCCATCCCGTCGCGGCGGTCGAGCGGTGCCGGTGCGACTTCGCGACGGCCTCCACCACGACCGGCACTCCGGCCGCCTGGGCGAGCGCCCGTGTGAGGGCCCTGCTCACGGTGACCTCGGGCACGACCACATCCCCCGGCCCCGGCACCCGCACCGGATCCCGCCCGGCCGGCGCCGTCCCCGCGTACCTCGGCCCCACGTACGCCGGTCCGGTGGACGCCGGGCCCTGCCGCGCCGTCTCCGGAGTCCGGGCGTCCGTGCGCGAGGGCGCCGCCTCAGCCGGAACGGGAGCACGCGCCGCGGCCTCCCCCGAAGCGGACACGCGTACGGCCGTCTCCGCCGAACCAGGCACGCGTGCCTCCGCCTCCGCCGACGCGGACAGGCGTGCCGCCGTCAGTGCCGGGGTGTCCGGGCCGGGGGCGAGTGCCCGTACGGTCACCGGCGTGTCGGCCGTGACCGCGGGCCGGGTGTCGGCCCAGAGCGCCGCGGCGGACGAGGCCACGTCGGCGGCGAGGCGCGACGACCAGGCGCGGCGGCGGGAGACCTCTCCTTCGAGCAGTTTCCGCAGTTCGGGGAGGCCCGCACCGGTGCGGGCGGACACGGCGAGGAGCGGCACGCCGTCCAGGCCGTCGGCCGCCAGCAGGCCCCGCAGGTCGTCCAGGCAACGCTTGACGGCGTGCTCGGGCAGCCGGTCCACCTGGTTGAGCACGACGACCATGACGTCCCGGTGCCGGGTGAGCGGCCGCAGGTAACGCTCGTGCACGGCCGCGTCGGCGTACTTCTGCGGGTCGAGCACCCACACCAGCAGGTCGACCACGGCGACGAGGCGGTCCACCTCCTCGCGGTGGGACAGCTCGATCGAGTCGTGGTCGGGCAGGTCGAGCAGGATCAGCCCCGGCGACTCCCCCTCGACGGTGTGCCGCAGCGGGACGCCGAGCCAGTCGAGCAGCGGGCCGGATCCGTCCGGGCCCCACAGGGCCGCCTGCGCCTTCGACGTGGTGGGCCGGGTCACGCCCACAGTCGCGAGATCCGTCCCGGACAACGCGTTGAACAGCGACGACTTCCCGCTGCCCGTCGCCCCCGCGAGAGCCACGGCCGTGTGGTCCACCGACAGGCCCCGCCGTACGCCGGCCCGTGTCACCACGGCGCGGGCGCGCTCCACGGTGTCGGGGCCGAGCCGGCCCTCCGCCAGGTCGGCGGCCTCCGCGAGCGCCTCCAGGCGGTCGTCCAGCGACACCTCCGCCTTCCTGCGCAGGAGCTTCACAAATCGCCCCTCTCCTGTACGGCCTTGGCCGCCTCCCGCAGCCGCGCCGCCGTCTCGGTGGCCGGGCCCAGCCCCTCGACCAGCGAGGAGAAGCGGGCGCGTTCCTCGTCGAGCAGTGCGCGGACCCGGCGGCGCAGGTCCTCCCGGGCCTCCTGCGTGAGGGTGCGTACGGCCTGGTCGCCGAAGACGGCCTCCAGCAGCTTCTGGCTCAGCACGCCGGTGCCGCCCGCGATGCCCAGCTCTATGCCGGTGATCCCGCCCGTCGTGGAGAAGACGGCCAGCATGATCAGCACTCCCAGGCTGTTCACCCCGAACGACGCCGCCCGGGCGATCGTGCGCCGGTCGGCGCCCTCCGATCTCACCAGGTCGAGCACGTGGCCCTGCCAGGCGCGTACGGCCTCGCCCGCCCGGCGGGGCAGGTCGGCGGAGGCGCGGCCGAGCCGCCCGGAGACGGCGACGCCGGACCTGTCCAGCACGTCGCGCCCGGCGGGCAGGGCCAGCCACGCCTCGACGGCCCGCTCGGCGGCGCCGTCGGCGGTGGACCGGATCAGCGACTCGACCCCGCTCTCCAGCGCCACGCGCAGCTCCCGGTCGGGCGCGGGACCACCCCGGAACGCCGCCGCGATGCGGTCGCGCAGCCAGCCGATCCGCGACTCCAGCGAGCGCATCAGGTCGCCCGTGCCGACGAAGTCCTGCCAGCGGGCCAGCACCTCACCGCGGAGCAGCCTGCCGTCCCGCATGCCCTCGTCGAACGCCGACATCGCCACGTCGTACGCCTTGTCGGCGATGGCGCGCAGTTCGGCGATGCCCGTGCGCTGGCGCTCGACGCGGTCGGCGAGATCGGGCACCCGGGTCGCGAGGCTGTCGAGCGCCCCGGTGAGGGTGCGCCGGACCACCTCGGCCCGGGCCTTGGCGTCCACCGACAGGTCGGCGAGCCAGGTCGCGATCGGCTGCACGGCGGGTGCGGGCAGCCGGGCCCGTTCCGAGGGCAGCGCCAGCTCCGGTACGGCGAACAGCGGCGTGCCGGCCAGGCCGTTGTCCGCGAGCAGCCGGGCCAGGTCGGCGGCCACGGGCTCGCGCGCCTCGTCCGGCACCCGCTGGAGGATCACCGCGAGTGCCGTGCTCCGTTCCCGGGCCAGGCGCAGGAAGCTCCACGGCACCTCGTCGGCGTACCGCGCGGCGGTCGTGACGAACAGCCACAGGTCGGCCGCGGCGAGCAGTTGCGCGGCCAGCTCCCGGTTGGCGGTGACGACCGAGTCGATGTCGGGGGCGTCGAGCAGCGCCAGCCCGGGGGGCAGCGCCTCCACGGGGGCGATCCGCAGGGTGCCGGGCTCGCCCCGTCCCGCGCCGGACGCTCCCCCTGCCGCGCCGCCGATGGCTCCGCCCGTCACCCTGGCCAGGCCGGGCAGGATCACCGGCGAGGTGAACCAGGGAGAGTCGGCGGGGTTGCACACCAGGGTCGGCGCGAGCGTGGTGGGCCGCAGCACCCCCGGCTCGGTCACGGTCGTGCCGACGAGGGAGTTGACCAGCGTCGACTTGCCCGCTCCGGTCGAGCCGCCGACGACCGCGAGCAGCGGAGCGTCGATGGCGGCGAGGCGGGGCAGCAGGTAGTCGTCGAGCTGTCCGCGCAGCTCCTTCAGCACGCGCCGGTCGGCCGCGGCGTCCCCGATCTCCAGGGGGAACAGGTCCTGATCGAGGTGACGCCGCAGGCTCTCCAGGGCCGCTCTCAGCCTGTCGTTCCCCGCCATACACCCGACCTTCCCCGGGGAAGGCCCTCGAATCAGCCGCCGGTGTCGTCAGGCGCCGGGGGCGGGGGTGGGAGTGGCGGCGGGCAGCAGCACCTTGCACTTCTCGTACGCCTTGGCGGCCTTGGGGTCCGCCGTCGCGAAGTCGCGGACGCGGACCGCGCCGGAGACCTCGGCGCCGTTGTCCTTCATGCACGTGCGGAACGCCTGCAGGGCCTGGGGATCCACGCCGCGCCGGCCGAACCCGCCCGGACCACCCTGCGGCAGCAGCGAACGGCACGCCTCGAACGCCTTCTGCGTCGCCGGGTCCATCGAGCGGAACCCGCCGAAGCCGCCACCCGGCCTGTCACCCGGCCTGTCACCCGGCCTGTCACCGGGCATGTCACTGGGCCTGCCGCTGGGCCAGGCGGTGGGCCTTCCGCTCGGCCACCCCGTCGGCCTGCCACTGGGCCGGCCGCTCGGCCGCCCGCTGGGCCACGCGGAGGGGCGGCCGCTCGGCAGCGTGACGCCGTTCCGGCGCAGGCAGTCGGCGAACGCCGCCCGGGAGCCGGCCCCCGCGGCCCGGTCGGCGGTCGCGGCCCGGTCGGCGGTCGCGTCACCGCCACCCGCGCCGTCGCCCGCACCACCCCCGGCGGCACCACCGCTGCCGCCGCCACCGCAGCCGGCCACCACGACGGTGAGGACCGCCGCGACCACCGCGGCGTACGGGCGACGAAGCGAGGCGGCGCCACCCGGGCCGCGTACGGCGGATCTCGAAGTGCCTGGCATCTGTCAGCCTTTCTCGACGGGCGGGCAGGAGGGGATGCGGATGCGGAACACCGCACCGTGCCCGGGCTCGCTGTCCGCCGTGATGGTGCCGCCGTGCGCCTGGACGAGGGCGGCGGCGATCGACAGCCCCAGCCCGGTGCCGCCGGAGTCGGCCCGGCTGCGGGCGGGGTCGGCGCGGTAGAACCTCTCGAAGACGCGGCCGGCGTCGCCGGGCGCGAGACCGGGCCCGTCGTCGGCCACCTCGATCACCGCGACCGGGCCCGGCAGGGTGCCCACGCCGACGCGGAAGGCGGTGCCCTCGGGCGTGTGACGCAGGACGTTGCTCACCAGGTTGCCGACGACCTGCCGCAGCCGCGCCTCGTCGCCGAGCACCCGCACCGGCCGGTCCGACCCGTCCAGCCGGAACAGGTCGATCTCCCGGTCCGGCGCCAGGGTCTGCGCGTCGAGCACCGCTCCCGCCGCGAGGCTGAGCACGTCGACCGGGCGGCGTTCGAGCGGGCGCTGCTGGTCGAGCCGCGCGAGCAGCAGCAGGTCGTCCACCAGCAGGCCCATCCGTACGGCCTGGTCCTCGATCCGGCGCAGCAGCATCTCGGGATCCTGCGACCGCTGCTGCCGGTACAGCTCGGCGTAGCCCCGGATCGAGGTCAGCGGCGTACGCAACTCGTGGGACGCGTCGGCCATGAAGCGGCGCATCCGCTCCTGTGACGCCTCCCGCTCCCGGAACGCCGTCTCGATCTGGGTGAGCATCCCGTTGATGGACCGGCCGAGCCGGCCCATCTCCGTGCGCTGGTGGCGGGGCGGGACACGCCGCGACAGGTCGCCCGCCGCGATGGCCTCCGCCGTCCGCTCGATCTCCCCGAGCGGGCGCAGGCTGTGCCGTACGAGCCAGTAGCAGGCGACGCCGAGCGCGACGACCACGGCGAGGCCCACGCCGGTGACGATGAGCACGAGCCGGGAGACCGTGCCGTCGATGTCGGCGAGACTGACCGCGGCGACGCGGAAGCGGCCGCGCCGCTCCTCGCGCACGACGATCCCCCGCCACCGATCCCCCGTGGGGGACTCCACCGTGAACAGCCACTGCCCGCGGTCGGCCCTGGGCTTGGGCAGCACGGGCGGGTCGGAGTTCGGTGGCTCCTGCACCGTGTGCAGCAGCCTGCCGTCGTCGTCGAGCAGGACGATGTAGAAGAAACCGAACTGCCTCGGCGGGCGCGAGAACGTCTCGGCGTCCGTTTCTCTGCCCGGCTCTCTGTCCGGGTCTCTCGGCCGCGACGCGGAAGGCGGCTCCGACGGGCGCCGGGCGAACGCCGAGAGCTGCGCGTCGACCCGGTCCACCAGATAACCCCGCAGGAGCTGTACGGCGAAGCCCCCGGTCAGCGCGATCGCCAGCGTCACGAGCAGCAGCGTCCCCGCGACGAGCCGCAGCCACAGCGGGGTCCGCGCGGCCCGCCGCCGAAGCTCGCGGACGCCGAGCAGGCGCAGCCTCCGGCTCGCCCGGGTCAGGGCGCGGAGCCGCTCACCCACGCGGCGCACGGAGGACATAGCCCACGCCGCGCAGGGTGTGGATCAGCTTCGGCTCGACCGCGTCCACCTTGCGCCGCAGATAGGAGACGTACGACTCGACGACGTTGCGGTCTCCGCCGAAGTCGTAGTGCCAGACGTGGTCGAGGATCTGCGCCTTCGACAGCACCCGGCCCTGGTTCGCCATGAAGTAGTGCAGCAGCTTGAACTCGGTGGGCGAGAGCCGCACCGGCGCGCCGCACCGCCACACCTGGTGGGACTCCTCGTCGAGCTCCAGGTCGGCGACGCACAGCCGGGCGGGGAGCGGGCCGTCCGAACGGGTGCGGCGCAGCACGGCCCGGATCCGGGCGAGCACCTCCTCCAGGCTGAACGGCTTGGTCACGTAGTCGTCGCCGCGGCCGAGACCGGCGAGTTTGTCCTCCGCGGCGTCCCGCGCGGTGAGGAACAGCACGGGGATCCGCCGTCCCGTCAGGCGGAGCCGGTCGGAGACCGCGAAACCATCCAGGTCGGGCAGCATGACGTCGAGCACGATCAGGTCCGGACGCGCCTGGCCGGCGAGCTCCACCGCCTCGCGCCCGGTCCCCGCGGTGATCACCTCGAACCCGGCGTACCGCAGGCTCGCGGACAGAAGCTCCCTGATGTCCGGCTCGTCGTCGACGACCAGCAGACGGCCCTCGGTGGTCACGAGCCCGCCCTCCTGCCGCCGGGTGTGCCCTGGGTGACGGAGGTGGCCGCCACCTGCCCCTCCGCGTCGGCGGTCCCGGCGACGGTGACGAAGCTGCCCGGCTCGATGTCCGCGAGCTTGCCCGCCCGGGTCACCTGGACGCGGGTGTCATGGGAGGTGATGACCGTGACCACCCCACCGCTCATGGTCTGGACGTAGATCTTGTCGCCGTCGACCAGCTTCACCGTGCCGAAGGTCATGCCACCCGCTCCGCCACCGGCGTTCCCGGTTCCGTCTCCGGCGCCTCTGCCCGCGCCTCCGAACGCTCCGCCTCGCCCGTACCCGCCGCCTGCGGCGCCCTGGCCGGCCTGACCGCCCGCCTGACCACCACCGGCCTGGCCACCGGCGGGGCCCTGGCCCCCGCCGAACGCGCCCGCTCCGGCCGCGCGGCCCGGCGTCGAGCCGCCGAAGAGCTTGTGCGCCTGGATGCCGAGGAGCAGCCCGGCCACCAGCAGGACGCCTCCGGCCAGGGCCAGGGTCACCTTCGACGCGCCCGCCCGCGCCGGATGCGCCGCCAGCACCTCCTGGAGGTCGTCGCCGAACGGCGAACTCTCCAGAAGCTCCTCTGTGTCGTGTCTGCTCACATCCGTCTCCCTTCGGTGGGTCCGCGGCTCGGGGGGTCTCTGCTCGGGGGGTCTCTGCTCGGGGGGTCTCTGCTCGGGGGGTCGCTGTTGAGGGTGGTTATTCGAATCGCAGGGCCTCGATCGGCCGCAGCCCGGCGGCGCGGTTGGCGGGATAGCTGCCGAAGAACAGGCCGATCGCGACCGACACACCCAGCGCCAGCGCGATCGAGGCCGGCACGATGACCGGGCGTACGCCCGCGATCGTGAACTGTGCGCCGACGACCGCGATCAGCACGCCCAGCAGGCCGCCGACCAGGCTGAGCATCGTCGCCTCGGCGAGGAACTGTCCCAGTATCGCCCCCCTGGGCGCGCCGATCGCCTTCCGGATGCCGATCTCCCGGGTCCGCTCGGTGACCGTGACGAGCATGATGTTGGTGATGCCGATGCCGCCGACGAGCAGGCTGATCGCCGCCACCGCGCCGAGCAGGACCGTGAACGTCGCGGTCGCCGCGCTGACCGTCTCCTGCAGGGTCGCCTGGTTGAGGATGCGGTAGTCGGCGCCCGCCGCGTTCGTGATCCCGTGCCGCTGGTCGAGCACCCCGGCGATCTCGCTCTGCGCCGCGTCGACCGTCTCGGCGCTCCTGGCCTGCACGAGGATCTGTCCCAGCGGCCCGAACCCGGTCAGGCTCTGCTGTACGGCGGGCAGCGGCGCGATCGCCAGGTCGTCGGCGTCCTGGAACCCCGACGATCCGGCCTCCTTGAGCACGCCCACGACCGTGAACGGCACGCCCGACACGGTGATCTGCCGGCCGACCGGATCGACCGCCCCGAACAGGTCCTCGGCCACCGTGTGCCCGATGACCACGACCTTCCGGGCGGCGAGCACGTCGTCGTTGTAGAAGTAGGCGCCCTTGACGACCGGCTTGTTCGACGTCTCGAAATAGCTCGGATAGGTGCCGACGAACTGCCCGATGGCGTGGCTCGCCCCCTCGTACGTCGCGGTCTGGGACTGGGCGGTCACGACCGGCGAGACGCTCTTGACGGAGGGGGCGTTCGCCGGGTCGGCCAGCGCCCGCGCGTCGTCCAGGGTCAGGTCTCTGGCCTGGGTGCGGGGACCGGTGTTCTGCCGTGCGCCCTGGCCGCCCCCGGCCCCGCCTCCACCGCCTCCGCCGAGGAGCCGGGCGGCCACTCCGCCGGGGCCGCCTCCGCCACCCGAGGTGGAGGGCGTGACGGTCAGCGAGTTCGCCCCGAGCCGCTGGATGTTCTGCTGGATCTGCTGGGAGGACCCCTCGCCCACCGCGACCAGCAGGATCACCGCGGCGACGCCGATCAGGATGCCGAGCATGGTGAGCGAGCTGCGCATCTTGTTGGCGGCCAGGCCGCGCAGCGCGAAGCGCAGGACCTCCGCGGCGTTCACGAGGCCACCTCGGCGAGCCGCGGCGGCGGGCCGCCGACCGGGGTGGTGCGCACGTCGTCCACGATCCGGCCGTCCATGAGGCGGACGACCCGCTTGGCGTGGGCGGCGACCTCCTCCTCGTGCGTGATGAGGACGAGGGTCCGGCCGCTCGCGCTGAGCCGGTCGAAGATGTTCATGATGTCTCCGCTGGACGTGCTGTCGAGGGCCCCCGTGGGCTCGTCCGCGAGCAGCAGGGTCGGCGCGGTGACGAGCGCGCGGGCCACCGCCACCCGCTGCTGCTGGCCGCCGGAGAGCTCGTTGGGCTGGTGGTGGACCCTGTCGGCGAGGCCCACCCGGTCGAGCGCGGCCAGCGCCCGGCGGCGCCGCTCCGCGGCGTGCACCCCGCCGTACGCCAGGGGAAGCTCGACGTTGGCGAGCGCGCTCATCCGGGGGATCAGGTTGAACGACTGAAAGACGAACCCGACCTTCCGGTTGCGGACGATCGCCAGTCTCCGCTCGTCGAGGGCGCCGACGTCGGTGCCGTCCAGGTGGTAGGTGCCGCCGGACGGCACGTCGAGGCAGCCGATGATGTTCATCAGCGTCGACTTGCCGGACCCGGAGGCCCCCATGATCGCCACGTAGTCGCCGCGCTCGGCCGTGAGCGACACCCCGCGCAGCGCGCGCACCGCGGTCTCGCCCTCGCCGTACACCTTGGTGACCTGGCCGAGGACGAGCACAGGCGGCGGGGCGGGGGTCACCGGCAGGGCGGGATTCATCGGCGCGGCGGGGTTCATCCGCGGGCCAGGGTTCATCGGCGCGGCGGAGTTCATCGGCCGTCCCCGCCGCCGCCTCTGCCGCCCCCACCCGCGCCACCGCCCGCACCCCCGCCGAAGCCGCGGCCGAACCCGCCTCCGCCGCCCGGGAACTGGAAGCCGCCGCCTCCGCCGGTCGTCGTGGCCTGGGGCCGGACCACCTGGTCGCCCTCCTGGAGCCCCGACTTGATCTCGGTGGTCGTGTCGCCCTTCAGGCCGGCCTCCACCCGTCTCACCACCTGCCTGCCGTTCTCCAGCACGGTCACCAGCGCCTGCCCGCCCGCCGTGGTGACCGCCGAGGACGCCACGGTGAGCACGTCGTCCGCCTTGCCCACCGTCACCCGGACCGTGGCCGTCTGCCCGAGCCGTACGGAGGAGGGGACGCCGGTCAGCGAGACCGTCACGGCGTACTGCACGACGTTGTTGTTCGTCTGCGGTTGCGGGTCGATCACGGACACCTTGCCGGCGGCCGTCACCCCGGTGAGGGCGTCGAAGGTCACCGTCGCCGTCTGGCCGGTCTTGATCCTCGTGACGTCGGCCTCGGTGAAGTTCCCCACGATCTGCAACCGCGCGGGGTCGGCGATCTCGACGAAGCCGGTGGACCCGCCCTGCGACTGGGCCGACGACTGCGACTGCCCGCTCTGGGAGGAGGATCCGCCGGACCCCCCGCCCGAGGACCCGCCTTCCGAACCGTTGACCGCCGTGACGATCCCCGCGAACGGCGCCTTGAGCACCGTCCCCGCCAGCGCCCGCTTCGCCGACCGGTAGGCGTTCCTCGCGTTGATGTACTGCGAGTAGCCCGAGGCCGTCGAGGTGTCGGCGTCATCGGCGGCGTCCAGGCTCGCCTTGGCCGCCTCCAGGCTCTCCCGGGCCGCCGTGTCGTCGAGCCGGGCGAGCACCTGGCCCTTCTTGACCCTGTCGCCGGTCTCGACCAGCACGTCCCGCACCGTACCGTTCGTGCCGAACGAGAGCGCCCGGGTGCGGGCGCTCTCCACGGAGCCGGACGCCGACACCGACGCGAGCACGGTCCCGCGGGCCACCCGGGTCGTCAGCGGCGCGGCCCCGGCGGAGGAATCGCCTCCCAGCGACGCCCAGGCCGCGGCGATCCCGCCGAGCAGGAGCACTGCCAGAACGCCGTTGATGACCAGCGTCCCGCGCTTCGTCGACAGCTTCACGACCCCGAACCTTGGCAAACCCCGCTTCGGGCAACCTCGGCCGATGCTGAGGGTTTGCTGACAGTCCGCCTATAGGCCGCATCCACAGACAACTTTCAGGTACGGCCAAGCCACCGGTGACATGGCGTCAGCAGGATGACCGCCATGAGATCGAGCGCCCCATACCGCGTCGGAGGGCTCGCGCTGGCGGGGATCGTCATCGCGAGCGTCGCCGTGATCTCCGCCACCGGCGACGACTCCTCCGGTACCGGCCGGATGTCGCTCGCCTCCGTCAGGCGGGGCACGGTCACGGCGTACGTCTCGGCGGCGGGCAACACGGTCGACACGGGGGTGCGCGATCTCTCCTTCGGGGCGGAGGGCGTGGTCGAGAAGGTCTACGTGAAGGTGGGAGAGAAGGTCCGCCGGGGCAAGGTCCTCGCCCGGATCGACGACACCATCGCCCGGGAGGACTACGAGGCCGCCAAGGCCGCCCTCGCCGCCGCCCGCGAGACCCTCGACGACGTCAAGAACGGCGCCGTCGTGTCTTCAGGCGCCGCCGTATCCTCAGGCGGCGCCGGGGCGGGAACCGGCGCGGCCGGATCCGCCCCTTCCGGCGGCAGCGGAACAGGCGGTGGAGCAGGAACCGGCGCGGCCGGATCGACCACCGGCGCCCCAAGCGGTCGATCGCGCTCAGGCACGACCGGATCGGGCACGACCAGCGCAGGCACCACAGGAGCAGGGACGACCGGCGCAGGCACAGGCGCAACCGGCACAGGCACAACCGGCGCGGGCACGATTGGCGGGGGCACGATTGGCGGGGGCACGATTGGCGGGGGCACGATTGGCGGGGGCACGATTGGCGGG
>NZ_BOOB01000041.1 GCF_016863015.1 Microbispora amethystogenes
GGGCACGATTGGCGGGGGCACGATTGGCGGGGGCACGATTGGCGGGGGCACGATTGGCGGGGGCACGATTGGCGGGGGCACGATTGGGGCTGGTGCCGGATCGGCGGGGCCGGGTGGTTCCGGCGGCGGTCAGGCGACCTGCCCGACGCCGTCCCCCCGCCCTTCGGCGCACCCGACCACCCGGCCGTCCGCGCATCCCACCGCACACCCGTCCGCACGCCCGTCCGCCGGGCCCCCGTCCGGCACCCGCGCGCAGGCTGCTTCCTCCCGGGCCGTGGACCAGTTGCCGACGCCCGCCACGGCCCTGCTCGCGGCGTACGCGCCGACCGGCGGCGGCATGAGCACCGTCCTCGCGATCAGCCCCGGCACTGCCGGCACGGCGAGCACCGAGATCCACGCGAGCAACGGAACGACGGGCACCACGAGCGCCATGCTCGCGGTGTACCGGGGTGGTGAGCATGGTGGTTCCGGGCCCAGGCCCGGTCCCACGCTCGCGTCCTCGCCGAGCCGGCACCCGCATCCACATCCGCACCCGACGGGGACGCACCGCCCGAGCCCCGGACACGATGGCAGGACCGCGCCCGATCCCGAGGTGAGCATCTCGATTCCACCGACCGCACCGCCTGGGCAGTCACCCGGGCAGCCGTCGGGGAAGCCGTCCTCATCGCCGAGCCCCTCCCCCGGCCGTCCCTCCGGCACCTGCGCGCCCGACCAGGGCGGAAAGGGACAGAACCCGCACGGGCAGGGCGGCCGGGGCCAGGGCACTCCAGGACGTACGGGCTTCGGAGGCGGCCAGGCGGGTCAAGGCGGACAGGGCGGCCGAGGCGGACAGACGGGTCAGGGGGGCGCGCGGCTCACCGAGGCGCAGGCCGAAGCGCAGGTCAGCCAGGCGACGACCGAACTGGCCGAGGCCAAGGAGGCCCTCGCGGGCATCCGGATCAAGGCCCCGGCGGACGGCACGGTGCTGTCGATCTCGGGAAGCACGGGCTCCCATTACACCTCGGGCGCCTTCATCACCCTGGGCGACCTCGACAACCTGCAGGTGCAGGCGCTGTTCACGGAGTCGGACATCCGCTTCCTGAAGACCGGTCAGGCCGCCGTCGTCACGCTGCCCACGCAACCGGGACGGGAGTACGCCGGGACGGTCGCCCACATCGACCCCACCGCGACCACTTCCAACCGGCTCGTCCGCTACGGCGTACGCATCGACCTCGCCAGCCGCCCCGCCCGGCTGCTGCTGGGGCAGAGCGCCACCGTCAAGGTGACCACCGACGAGGCGGCCGACGCACTCTACGTCCCCTCCCAGGCCGTACGCGTCCAGGGCGACGGCACGGCCGTGGTGACGGTGACCGACGGCGGCGGCGCCCAAGTCCAGCGGTCCGTCGAAGTCGGCGTACGCGGCGACACCAGTGTGGAGGTCGTCACCGGCCTCTCCGAAGGCGACCAGGTCGTCCTCCCCACGACGACCACCGCCTTCCCCGACGAAGGCTTCCCCGCCCCCCACTGAGCCCCCGGCACCCCAGCACCGCGTACAGCCTGCCCAGCGTTCGACGTGAGCGAGGATGACTTGAGTCAGACAGGCGATCGGCCTGTCGACTTGGTTCGTGCCGCTGAACCCGAGGCCCGGCGAGTGGACGCACGCCCACCGCGATGGCCCGGCACGAGCGACCCGCTGTGACACTATGCTGTCAGCTCAGCACAGAGGGTTGAAGTTCGAAAAAAGCGAAGATATATTCGAAGCATGCGAAGCATCGGCCAGCGTGGAGTGCCCATCTTCCGCAGCGACACACAAGCGAGGCTGCTCGCCGCGCTTTGCTTACAGACTGACCGCACATGGACGTTGGCGTCTCTCGCACGAGAGTTGGGTGTGAGCCCATCCACCCTGCATCCGGAGATTCATCGCCTCGAAGAGGCCGGGCTTCTGACTGTAACGGTCGTCGGCCGATCACGGGTCCTTGAGGTCGATACGAGCCACCCGATCACGAACCCACTGACTGAGATACTGAGGTATCTCTATGGCCCAGGCGTCGTCATCGCCGAAGAGTTCGGTTCGATCCCGGAAATGGAACTCCTGCTCATCTTCGGTTCGTGGGCGGCCCGTCACCGTGGCGAGCCTGGCCCTCCCCCCCACGACGTCGACGTTCTCGTGGTCGGTGACGCAGACCGGGCCGAGGTCTACGCGGCAGCAGACCGCGCGCAGGAGCGTATCGGGCTGCCTGTCAACCCTGTCCTCGCCTCCAGCCGGCGCTGGCAGACGGCATCCGACGCTCTGATCCGCCAAATCAAAGCCAGTCCGACGATCGACCTCACCTCCGCCCATGCGGGACGGAAGGGGAGCGAGCACTGATGCGATGGACACGCGGCGAAGCCGATATCGAACGCATGCTTGCCGCGAAAGAACTACAGCGCGTCCACGGCGGTGCCGCTGAGGGAGCAGGCTGGTTGCAGAAGGCCGGCGTCGTCCTGTCCAGCGCGCGAGAACTGATCGAGTCCGATCCGATCTCTGCCTATACCCTTGCGTACGACGCCGCCAGATTCGCCTGTGCTGGGCTTTTGGCCCAGCAAGGGCTGCGCGCGACCACTTCCGGCGGCCACTACGCCGTTCAACAGGCAGTGACCCGCCAGTTCGGGTCCGCCTTCGAGCCCTTCGGGGTGATGCGACGCCGCAGGAACGAACTTGAGTACCCCATGTTCCCCGACGAGTCCGTCGAGCGGGAGGAGGCGGAACGCGCGTTGACCGCGGCCGCGTCGATCATCGAGGCGGCCGACAAGATGATCGATCATCCGAGTCTGTTCTGAGCGGCGTTCTCGCGGCTACGGGATCAGGGCCGCACCGCGTACAACTTGCTCCAGCGGAAGGTCGGCTGCGACGAAGCCGGAGAAGGGAGTGCGGCAGCGGCCATCCCGCACGCTCGGAGATGGCAGGGGTGTCGCACACGGCAATGATCGGGGGAGGGATCACCGGCGTCTGACGGGCCGTAGCGGGCCTGCGGGAGGGAGCGGCATGAGTCCGATGAGCGTGGAATGGTGGGAGATCGCGGGAGCGGCCGTCCTCCTGGCGTGGGCCGTCGTCATGTGGGGCGCCGTCGCCGTCCTCGCGTACGCGCAGCGCCACGAGGTGCGGCCTTGGATGTTCCCGGCAGCGGTCGCGGTCATCGGGCTGGGGATAGCGGGGCAGATCGGGCATCTCCAGGAGCACGTCGCGCAGGCCGCCTACTGGGTCTTCCACCCGAACGCCCAGCCGTGGATGACCCCGCTGGGGACGGGCCTGGCGAACGGGTTCGGCCGGGTCGACCCGTCCAAGCCATCACTGGGCATGGAGATCCTGCATCTGACCGGCAACTTCGTCTTCCTCGCCGGCCTCGCCGGAGTCATGGTGATCACCCGCTGGGCGGGACGGACCCAGGCACGCCGGTGGGGGCGGATGGGAGTGTGGATGCAGGGCATCCACGGTCTGGAACACCTCGCGCTGATGGTGTCCGTCGCGCTGGGAGCCAAGCAGGCGATCGGCCTGTCGACCTGGTTCGGGCTGCTGGACCCGGGGCCCGGCCTGTGGACGTACCGGATCTGGTGGCACGCCATCGCCAACCTGATCGGCTCGGTGATTTTCGCGATCGCGCTCTATCACCTGTGGCGGGAACGCGCCGTCGTCCGAGCGGCCTATCAGCGGCCCCGGAGCGTCCCGGACCCGGAAACCACCGCCCGGCCGCTCGTCGGATCGTCGGCATCGAGCGGACCCGCCCTGCCCAGTTCGTAGGCGAGACGCGCCGCCTCGTATGGATCAGGGGCGGGTGGGTGGGGTGCGCATGACGTAGCCGACGCCGCGCAGGGTGTGGATGAGCCGGGGATGGGCCCGGGAATTGGCGTTGTCGAGTTTGCGGCGGAGCACCGAGACGTACGACTCGACGATCCCCGCGTCGCCGCGGAAGTCGTAGTCCCACACGTGGTCGAGGATCTGCGCCTTGGACAGCACCCGGCCGGCGTTGGCCATGAAGTAGCGCAGCAGCTTGAACTCCGTCGGCGACAGCGACACGACGCGGCCGCCGCGCCAGACCTCGTGGGACTCCTCGTCCAGTTCGATGTCGGCGAAGGTCAGCCGCGGCGGGGCCGGCAACGGGTCGCCGGCGGTGCGGCGCAGCACGGCCCGGATGCGGGCGATGACCTCCTCCAGGCTGAACGGCTTGGTCACGTAGTCGTCGCCGCCGAGCGTCAGCCCCCGGATCTTGTCCTCGGTCGCGTCCCGCGCCGTGAGGAAGACGACGGGGGTGTGGGTGCCGCCGCCACGGAGCCTCCGTACGATGTCGAACCCGTCCATGTCGGGCAGCATGACGTCGAGCACGATCAGGTCCGGGCGGTGCCGGTAGGCCGCGGCGACCGCCGCGCCGCCGTCGGACGCGGTGTGCACCTCGAATCCGGCGTAGCGCAGACTGGCCGCGAGCAGTTCGAGGATGTTCGGCTCGTCCTCGACGACCAGCAGCCGGGCTTCGGAAGTTTCAGCGACCATGGCGCCAGCACTCTAGACCTAGAAGGCTAAGGGAACCGTTAAGGCGATGTGCCGCGCGATGGCCAGGCTGCTCGTGGCGGCGGGCGACGGCGCGTTGCGCACCAGCACGATCCGCCCGCGCACGTCGATCGCGAAGTCGTCCAGAAGCCTGCCGTCCCTGGTCACCGCCTGGGCCCGTACGCCGGATCCGGCGCGGACGAGATCGGCGGGGGTCAGCGCGGGGACGTACCGCCGGGCGGCGGCCGTGAACGCCCGCTTGACCAGCGAGCCGTACACCTCGCGCACGCCGGTCCGCCAGTGCTCGGCCGCCATCTTCCTGGTGCCCGGCCAGGACAGGATGGCGCGCAGGTCGCGTGGCGAGACGCGCCGCCACGAGTAGCCCTCCAGGGCGAGCGCGGGGACGGCGTTGGGCCCGGCGAGGACCTCCCCGTCGATCCGGCGGGTCAGGTGGACACCGAGGAAGGGGTAGCGGGGGTCCGGCACGGGATAGATCAGCCCGCGGACGAGGGCCGCGGCCGGTCCGGCGAGCCGGTAGTACTCCCCCCGGAACGGGACGATGCGCACGTCGCCGTCCGCCCCCGCCAGTTCCGCCACGCGGTCGGTGCCGAGACCGGCGCAGGAAATCAGCCGGTCGAAGGCGAACCGCTCCCGCCCCGCCGCCACCAGCACGCCGTCCGCGGTCTGCCGGATCGCGCGTACGGGATGCGAGAGCCGTACGGACCCGCCGGCCTCGGCCACGTCGGCGGCGAGGCGGCGCGCGACGGCCGCGAAGTCGGTGATCGCGGTGTGCGGCGAGTGGACCGCGGCGACCCCGGCGGCGTACGGCTCGATCTCCCGCAGGCCGATCGCGTCGAGCTCGGCGACGCCGGGCACGCCGTTCTCCCTGGCCCTCTCGGCGATGCGGCGCAGCCCCGGCAGTTCGGCCCGGGTCGAGGCGACGACGAGCTTGCCCGCCTCCTCGTACGGCAGGCCGTGCTCGGCGCAGTACTCGCGCAGCATCGCGACGCCCTCCCGGCAGAGCGTGGCCTTGAGCGAGCCCGGCTGGTAGTAGATCCCGGCGTGGACGACCCCGCTGTTGTGCCCGGTCTGGTGGGCGGCGACCCGGGGTTCCTTCTCCAGGACGGTCACCTCGGCGCCCTCGCGCGCCATCCGCCGGGCCACGGCGAGCCCGAGGATGCCGGCGCCGACGATCCCGATTCTCATGACGTCAGGGCTGTCAGAGGCATGTGTCCCATTGTCGCGCGACCGGAGCCGCCACGTCGTGATCGAACTTCTGTTCGGTATGCTTGCGGGGTGTACGTGCCACCCGGCTGGCCGCCGGAGGTCCGCCCGCCGGGCAGCCCCGACTGGGAGACGTCGGCCGTGTCGTGGCTGCTCGACGCCGTGCCGCCGGACTACCGCGCGTACGGCGTGCTGCGCCGGTATCCGCTCGCGCTCGCCCGGATGGCCCGCCAGCAGGTGGGCGCCTCCATCCAGGCGGCCAGGGAGGGATACCGCGGCGCCGCCGTGGACCTCAAGGAGCACCTGCCGCCGCACGCGGTCGCCTCCGTCCTTGACGCCTACCGGCGGGAGGGTCCCCGCCTGGTACGGCTGGCCGAGTCGATCACGCTGGTGGAGCGCGCGCTGCGCGGGGAGCACTTCCTGCCTCGACTGTGAAGCATTCCGGATAAACGGGGCATAACCCCCCAAAAGAGGGAATCGGGGGTTAGCTATGACCACAGAGGGAGTGAACAAGACCGCGGGCCAGGTCATGCACGAGGGCGCCCAGTGCGTCGGCGAGCACGAGAGCCTGCGCACGGCCGCGGAGATGATGCGCGACATGAACGTCGGCGCGCTCCCCATCTGCGGGGACGACGACCGGCTCAAGGGCATCATCACCGACCGCGACATCGTCATCAAGTGCGTCGCGGAGGGCAAGGACCTCGACCAGACCACGGCGAGCGAACTCGCCCGCGGCCTGGTCTGGGTGGACGCCGGCGCCAGCGTCGAGGAGGCCCTGGCGAAGATGGAGGAGCACCAGATCAAGCGGATGCCGGTGATCGACAACCACCGCATCGTCGGGATGATCAGCGAGGCCGACCTCGCCAAGGAGCTGCCCGACAGCAAGCTCGCCGAGTTCGTCCACCGCGTGTACGCGCGAGGCTGACACTCGCGGCGCCGGGGAGTCCGGCGGACGCCGCCCGGGCCGCGCGCGGCAGGGCGTGATCCGCCGGACGCTCCCGGAGGGGCCGGGCGCCGTCGGCGCCCGGCCCCCAAGGTCGGCCGTCAGCCAGCCGATCCGCTGGCCACCAGCCAGCCCCTCAGCCGGCCCGTCAGCTGACCATCAGCCGACCCGCATCAGCCGGCCCGTCAACCGGCGGGGAGCGGCTTCAGCGGCCCGTGCGGTAGGCGAGGAACGCGATGCCACCGGTCGCTCCCAGGGCGGCCGCGGCCCATAACAACGGCATGGGCACGCCCAGCCCGTCCTTCCCGGCGGGCTCCTCACCCCGCGCCGCGACCGCACGCGGCCGGGCGGAGGTTCGAATCGGGGTCGGGGAGGGGCTCGGACGCGCGACGGCGGGCAGCGGCACCCGGTAGACCGGGCTCTTCTCGCCTTCGCTCCCGGTCAGCAGGGCCATGCCGTCCTTGGTGTACGTGATCGACTCGGCCTGTTCGAGCGGGGGCATCGCGACGCGCGTGAGCGGTTTCCCGGGCGCGCGGTAGACGGTCGCGGAGAAGTACGTGCGGATGACGAAGCTCGACCCGTCGGGGGCGTACGCCGCGTCGGTGGCCATGAGGGGCGCCTCCCCGACCCGCCGCAGGACGTTCACCCTGTCCGTACGGAGCTTCGCGGGGGCGGCGTAGACGTTCCCGGAGAACTCCTTGCTGACGACGTAGAGCCGTCCGGTGCGGGGATGGACCATCAGCCCTTCGGCGTTGCGCGGGCCGTCGGCGTAGCGGAAGCGGTACCGGACGGCCCGCAGCGTCGCATCCGCCATCGTCCGGGGCTCGACGACCTTGTAGACGGACACGTCCGGCCAGCCGTTCTTCCCGCCGTCCGCGAGGTTGTCCCCGATGTCGCCGATCCACAGCACGCCGCGGCCGGTGGCGGGATCGACGGAGGCCGCCATGGCCTCCCAGTCCCTGGCCTCGGCGTTCCCGATCGTGAAGGTGGCGCGGGTGCGGCCGTCCGGCCCGACCGCGAAGATCTGCCCCAGGTGGGCGCTGTCGTTGTGGGTGTAGACGATGCCCTTGTGGGTGGGCGAGACGGCCAGGCCGCTCGACTCGGTGATGCGCTGGTCCCGGAACCGGAACAGCAGGCGCTCCCCGTCGTCGGCCCGCGCCGCCGTTCCCGGCAGCACCGTCCCCGGCAGCGCTGTTCCCGCCAGCGCCGTGCCCGGCAGCGCCATGCCCGCGACCGCGAGGAGCGCTAGGACGGCCCGCGGAATCCATCTCGTCCGCGTCCGCCCCGTTGCTCGCCCCATGTGGTCATCATTCCCGATGCCCGCTCCGCGTGCGGCGACCGGCATTCCCCCGCACGCCCCGGATCAGGTCAAGAAACCGGATACGCCCCGCTTCACCGCAGGGTGTCGTAGAAGTCGCGCAGATCGGCGGCGAGCACGTCCGGCCGGAGATGGGCGGCGTAGTGGCCGCCCGCGTCGTAGGACCGCCAGTGGACGATGTTCTTGTGGTCGCGCTCGGCGAAGGTGCGCATGGACACGAAGTCGCCCTCGAACATCGCCAGGCCGAGCGGGACCGTCGTCGGCTCCGTCGGATGTTCGGCGTGCGCGTCCTCGTAGTAGAAGCGGGTGGCCGAGGTGGCGGTGCCGGTCGCCCAGTAGAGCATCGTGTTGGTCAGGACGAAGTCGTCGTCGACGTCCTCGCCGAGCAACTGGGCGTTCCAGCCGAGCAGCCCGGCCGGCGAGTCGAAGATCCCGTACGACAGCGTCTGCGGCTGCTGCGAGTGGACCATGTTGAACGACATCTTGTTCTCGTAGAACCACTGCAGCACCTCCAGGCCTCGCCGGTCCTCGTCGGTGAGGTTCGCCATCTCCGCCGGGTCGCCGGAGGGGAAGGAGTAGATCTGCGTGACGTGGACGCCGACGACGTGCCCGGGGTCCACCCGGCCGACCTCGGGCGAGACGAACGACCCGCCGTCGTTGCCCACCGCGCCGTACCGGTCGTAGCCGAGCCGCCGCATGAGCTCCGCCCAGGCCCGCGCCGTACGGTAGCGGTTCCAGCCCTTCTCCCTCGTCGGGCCGGAGAAGCCGAAGCCGGGCAGCGAGGGGATCACCAGGTGGAACGCCCGCGCCGGGTCCTCGGGGTTCGTCAGCGGCTCGATGACGTTGAGATACTCGGCGATCGAGCCCGGCCAGCCGTGCGTGAGGATCAGCGGGAGGGCGTCCTCGTGCGGCGACCGCACGTGCAGGAAGTGGATGTTCTGCCCGTCGATCTCGGTGGTGAACTGGGGATACCGGTTGATCTCGGCCTCGTGGGCCCGCCAGTCGTACCCGTCGCGCCAGTAGTCGGCCAGCCGCTTCACGCGCTCGACCGGCACGCCGTACTCCGCCCCCGTGCCGGGGATCTCGTCGGGCCAGCGGGTCCGGGCGAGCCGGTCCTTCAGGTCGTCCAGGTCGGCCTGCGGGACATCGATGCGGAAGGGCCTGATCAGAGACGCGGTCTGTGTGTTCTCGCTCATGAAGAAGACGGTACGGACCCTTCCGGACAGGTTCTGTCCTGAAGTGCCGTCAGACTGAGAACATGCTGGAAACCTCGGCGCGGCTGCTGCGCCTGCTGTCGTTGCTCCAGGCCAGACGCGACTGGCCCGGCGCGACCCTGGCCGACCGGCTCGGCGTGAGCGAGCGGACGGTGCGCCGCGACGTCGACCGGCTGCGCGAGCTCGGCTATCCGGTGGAGTCCACCCGGGGCACGGACGGCGGCTACCGGCTGGTCGCCGGGGCCGCGATGCCGCCCCTGCTCCTGGACGACGACGAGGCGGTGGCCGCGGCGATCGGGCTCCGGGCCGCCGCCGGGGTGACGGGGATCGAGGAGGCGGCCGAGCGCGCCGCCGTCAAGCTCGAACAGGTGCTGCCCTCACGCCTGCGCCGCCGGGTCGGGGCCCTGCAGACGCACACCGAGCCGGTGCCGCCGGACCGGCCGGGCCCGGTGATCGACCCCGCGGTGCTGAGCGTGCTCGCGGCGGCCTGCCGCGACCGCGAACGGCTGCGCTTCGACTACCGGGCGCACGACGGCTCCTCCGGCGTCCGGGTCGTCGAGCCATACCGGCTCGTGTCCTGGGGCCGCCGCTGGTATCTGGTGGCCTGGGACACCGGCCGGGACGACTGGCGCACGTTCCGGGTGGACCGTGTCGCGCCGCGCACGCCCACCGGCCCCCGCTTCCCGCCCCGGGACCCGCCCGAGGGCGGCGCGGCGGCGTACGTCGCCCGGGGCGTGTCGGCGGCGGCCTGGCGGCACCACGCCCGGGTGCTCGTCCACGCCCCCGCCGAGGTGGTCGCTGAGCGGATCAACCCCGCCGTCGGCGTCGTGGAGGACGTCGACGGCCGCACCTGCGTGCTGGTCACCGGGTCCGACACCCTGAACAGCCTCGCCGTCCACCTCGGCCTGCTCGACCTCGACTTCGAGGTCACCGGCCCGCCCGAGCTGGTCGACCACCTGCGCGTGCTGACCACCCGCTACGCCCGCGCCGTCGCGGGAGGGTCACGCCGAGGCGCCGCCGTCGATCACCAGGTCGAGCCCCACGGCGAAGCCGGCGTCGTCGGAGGCGAGCCAGAGCACGGTCCCGGTGATCTCGTCGAGGGCGCCGACCCGGCCGATCGGCAGCGCGTCCGCCAGCCGGGCGGCCCGGTCGGCCGCTGACTCCCCGGGGCGCAGGGACATCGCCGTGTCCAGCGGGCCCGGGCTGACCGCGTTGATCCTGATGCCCGCCCGAATCTCCTCCAGCGCGGCCGTACGGGTGAGCGCGCTGACGGCGGCCTTGGACGCGGCGTACGCGCCGAGACCGGGATAGCGGACGTGGGCCCCGATGTTCGAGGCGACGTTCACGATCACCCCGGAACCCTGCGCGCGCATCACGGCGATCTCGTGTTTCATGGCGAGGAAGACGCCCGTCGTGTTGACGTGGAGGGCCCGCGCCCAGTCCTCCTCCGGCAGGTCCGCGACGGCGCCGCCCACGAAGATCCCGGCGTTGTTGACCGCGACGTCGAGGCGGCCGAACCGGGTGACGATCTGCCGGACGAGCCGGGCCACATCCGGCGAGTCGGTCACGTCGGCCGTGACGGCGGCGGCCCGGCCGCCCTCGGCCTCGATGAGCTTGACGGTCTGCTCCAGCGCCTCCCGCCCCCGCGAGGCCGCCACCACCACCGCGCCCTCCCGGGCGAACCCCCGGGCGACCGCCCGGCCGGCCCCGGAACCCGCTCCGGTGACCAGCACCACCTTGTCCGCGAACCTCATCCGCACTCCTTGCCGGGTCGACGCGGCGGCGACCGTCGCGGCCGCGATCCAATTGGAACGAATGGTCAAAAATTACGGCGCGTGAACTCACCCGCCGCAAGATCAGCGCAGGAGCGCGAGGGCCTGGGCGGCGGCGTCGCGGAGGCGGGCGGGGTCTCCGTGGCTCTTCCCCATCACCCGCATCCCCTGCAGGAAGACGAGCAGGAACCGCGCCAGCGCCCGGGGGTCGGCCTCGGCGGAGATCTCCCCCTGGGCCCGAGCGCGGATCAGCGCCGAGGTCAGCGCCGTCTCCAGGCCGGTCCAGCTCGCCTCGACGAACCGGGCCACCGGCTGGTCGTCCGGCAGCAGCTCGGCCGCGGCGTTCACGACCATGCAGCCGCGCCGGTCGCGGTCGCCCGCCGCGTCCTCGGCGTACAGCTCGACCAGGGCGCGTACGGCCGGCAGGGCGGGACCGGGCTGGGACAGCAGCTCCACGAGGCTCGGGTCGCGGGTCTGGACGTACCGCTCCAGGGCCTTCAGGTAGAGGTCGTGCTTGCCGCCGAAGGTGGCGTAGATGCTGGCGCGGCCGATGCCGAGATGCTCGACCAGGTCGGCCATCGACGTGGCCTCGTATCCGCGCCGCCAGAACAGGTCGAGTGCCCGCTCCAGCACCGCGCCGGGGTCGAACTCCTTGGTCCTGGGCATGGCCCCGACCCTAGAACATTCGAGAACGATCGGTCAATTAAACCGCGACGCGGTCGTCCCAGGCGATGCGGTGGTCGTGCAGCCAGGCCAGGGCGTCACGCTTCTCGACCTGCCGCAGGACCACCGGGAGGAACAGGTCGCGGACGAAGGCCCCGGCGGCGCCCGGCGCCTTGCCGTCGCCGTTGCGCTTGCCGTGCGCCACGACCCGCTCGACCCGCTCACGCCGCAGGCGCTCGAAGGCGGCGAACGCGCCCCGCGTGTCCGGCACGTCGCGCAGGCATCTCGCCAGCACCACGGCGTCCTCGACGGCCATCGACGCACCTTGCCCTGAGGACGGCGAGGTCGCGTGCGCGGCGTCGCCGACGATCACCATGCGGTCGCCTGACCAGGTCGGCACGGTCGGGAAGTCGTAGGTGTTCCAGGCCGGCAGGATGTGCGGGGTGGCCGCGACGATCTCCCGCATCGGCCCGGCGTCGCCCTCGAACAGGTCCAGAAGCCTCGCCCGCCACTGCTCGGGCGAGATCGCCGCGAGCTCCTCCGGGGAGAGCTCCCGGCGGCTCGGCGGGTTGGCGAACCACCACACCTGCCCCTCCGGATGGATGAGATAGCCGAAGAAGCACCGCCTGCCGAAGACGAAGTAGGACACTCCCGGCCGGCCCGGCACCTGGACGCCGCCGGCGAAGCCGCCCGTGTTCAGCAGCCCGACGTACCGGGGGCGCGGCGCCTGAGGGTCGATCAGGGCACGGGTGCGCGAGCCCAGGCCGTCCGCGCCGACCAGCAGGTCACCCTCGGCCTCGCTGCCGTCGGCGAAGATCGCGCGGACGCCGCCACCGGCGACCTTCGCGTCCACGAGCCGCCTGCCGTAGTGGACCCGCACACCCCGCCGTACGGCCTCGTCGCGCAGCGCCTGGTAGAGATCGGCGCGCTTCAGCGTGCGGCTCGGCTGCCGCACAGTGGCCAGATGCCTGCCCCGCGCGTTGCGGATCTCCATGATCGGCGTGTCCATGCCGAGATCGCGGACGAGGTCGTGCAGGTCGAGCACCCGCAGGGCCTCCAGTCCGTTGACCGCCAGCGTGAGGAAGGCGCCGACCCCGTCGGCTCCCCGGTCGTACGCCTCGAAGACCTCGGCGTCGAGGCCCGCGCGCCGCAGTGCCATGGCCGTGACGGGACCCGCGATCCCGCCGCCGATGATAATGGCTTTCTTGGTCATGCCATGACTATACATATTATGACTATAAGCCGACAAGAATACGATGGAGCCCATGCCCACGCGCCGTTCTCCCCTGGCCATGGCGCTGTTGTCGCTGGTCTGCGAGGCGCCGATGCACGCGTACCGGATGCAGCAGATGATCAAGGAGCGGCACAAGGACGACGTGGTCAACGTCGCGCAGCGCAACAGCGTCTACCAGACGATCGAGCGCCTGCTCCGCGACGGGCTCCTGGCCGTACGCGAGACGGCCCGCGAGGAGAACCGGCCGGAACGCACCGTCTACGAGGCCACCGAGACCGGCCGCGAGACGCTGCGGCAGTGGATGCACGCCATGCTGTCCACCCCGGCCCGCGAGTTCCCCGAGTTCCCCGCCGCGCTCGCCTTCCTGCCCGTGCTGCCGCCCCAGGAGGCGCTGGCGGCGCTGCGGCAGCGGATCGCCGCGCTGGAGGCCCGGCTGTCCGCGCTCGACACCGAGATCGCGGACGGCCGGACCTTCCTCGCCCCGCTGTTCCTCGTGGAGAGCGAGTATCAGCGGGTTCAGATCGCGGCCGAGCTCGACTTCGTCCGCGGCCTCGCCGACGATCTCGGCGAGGGCCGCCTCGACTGGGACTACCGCATCTGACCCGGCCGAGGCCGGCCGCGCTCATAAGGCGGCTCAGAAGTTCGAGATGACGTGGGTCAGCACCCCCGCGATCGAGTTGGGGTCGCTCGCCTCGTACGCGCGGGCGTGGGTGGCCTCGGCGATCTGCCGCAGCGCGCCGGTGTCGGCCTTGCCGCCGTAGGCGATGGTGAACACGCGTACGGGATTGTCCAGGCCACCGATGGCGCGCTTGAGCTCGTCGAGCGTGGGACCGCCGGCGGTCTCGTTGCGGCCGTCGGTCAGCACGACGACGGCGTTGATGGCCTTGTCGTCGTAGTGGTCGCGCAGCGACTTCACGGCGTCGCCGATGGTCTGGTACAGCGCGGTGGCCGCTCGGGGCCGAAGGGCCCTGATGTGCGCTTCGAGGTGCTCACTGTGAGTCCTGCCGTCGGCGGCCCGGGCGCCCATCTCGGCGATCTCGTCGTCGACGACGTGCGTGCTGGAGAAGTGCCACAGCCCGACCCGGTCACGTTCGGTGAACCCGTCGAGCAGGGGGCCGTGCGCCTTCTTGACCAGGTCGAGCTTGCTCGGCTCGCTGGGCGCTCGATTGGGATTGTCCTTGGCGTCGTAGTTCATCGAACCGGAGGTGTCGATCAGCACCAGCACGTTGGCCGACTTTCTCAGCTCCCGCCAGGCGGTCAGGAGCCCGTCCACGAAGTCGGCGGGGGGATCGGCGAGCGGTTTGGGCAGGGGGACGCCCGGGGCGCCGTTCTCCTTGGTGATGTTCTCGGTGAGCTCGTGGGACGGGCCGCGGAACCCCAGCTCGGTGAAGCGGTCCCGGGCGCCCGCCCACGTGGTGAGGACGCGGAGGAAGTCGGCCGCCACGGCGCTCTGCGCGGAAGACAACCCGTTCAACGGGATGTAGGGGTGGTCGGAGTACATCGTGCCGACGTCGCTGCCGTCGCTGGGATCGATGTCGGTTGGATAGAAGGCGACGAGCTGTTCTTTCGGCGCTTCTCTCTTCGCGCAGCCGGGCTCGTCCGACCGGCTGCCGCAGGGATAACCCTCGTTGTAGGCGACGACGCTGTTCTCCTCGACGGTGACCGCGGAGATGTAGCCGGCCGCGTGCCCGGCGTCGTCGGCGCGGCGCAGGTTGGCGAGGAAGGTCAGGGTCGTGTCGCCCTAGTGGACCACGGCCTTCTCGATGGCCTGCACCTTCTTCCGGTTCTCCCTGTCGGTGAGGTCGCCCGGGACCAGTTCCGCGACGGTGCCGACCCGCGTGTAGAACGCGGCCACGGTGGCGTTCAGGCCCGAGGTGGAGTATTCGGGGTTGGTCTTGCCGAGCGTCAGTGGGTGGTCGTCGTCCCCGGCCAGCGTGGCCAGGTCCTTCCAGCCGAGCTTCCTGTCGGGCCAGCCGAGGCCCTCGGCGGTCTTCTTGGGCATGGCGATGGTCAGCGGGCTGGTGACGATCGAGTGGTCCGCGGACTCAGGAAGCAGCTTCAGGGAGTCCTTCCCGGCGGCCCGCTGCCGGGCGACCTGCAGCCACAGCCGCGCGGCGGGCGCCCACACGTCCGGGCGCGGGCCGTCGGTCGCGGGATTCCACCCTCGGGCCAGCGCCCGCATGGCGATGCCCGAGTCGACGCTGTCCACGACGACGGTCACGCAGCCGCCGTGGCTGGAGCGTGGCCCATAACGCTGCGCGATCTCGCGGAGGATCGCGGACTTGTCGGTCGAGGAGGCGATCCGCAGCTGCGCGGTGGGCTGCCCGCAGGCCGCGAGCGCCGAGTTCGGCGACTCGGAGTCCGGCGACACCGGGACCACCGATGTGGAGACCCGCGCCGCGGCGTCATCGCCGTGCGCCCGGAGGCTGATGACGGTGACGGTGACGGCGACCACCACGACCAGCCCGGCCGCGACGCCCGCCGTCCACCACAACCGCGCCACCGGTCCGCCGCCCGAACCCTTCCCCTCTCCGGACCCCGAACCACCCGTTCCCGATGTGTCCGAGCCCGACCCCTCCGAGCCCGACCCCTCCGAGCCTGAACCGCTGCTTCCCTCCTTGGTGGAGACGCCGTCCTCTCCCTGCCCGCTCGGCCGTACGGACCCGGGGTCGTCGTCTTCTTCCTCTTCGAGGGAGGCGGGAGGGGTCCAGGAGGCGAGGAGGTCCTCCGCGGTTCCCACCTGTTGCGCGGCGAACTGCTCCGGCAGGCCGGCGGTGCACAGCTCGACGAAGGCCTCCGCGAACCGCCGGCGCTCGTCCGTCCCCTCGCCGGCCTTCTCGTTGCCGGCCTTCTCGGTGTCGGCCTTCTCCTTGCCGGCCTTCCCCGCGAGGTCGCGCAGCCGCTCCCACGGCCCGGTGTCCTCGACGCCGTAAAGCTTGAGATACAGCTTCATCGGTTCCAGAGACGGCAGATCCCTGCCACTGGTCAGCCGGGAGACCCCGCTCTTGTCGTACTGGATGAGGCGGCCGATCTCCTCCAGAGTCCGGTAGCCCTTGTGCCCACGCGGGGGACGCAGGACGAACAGGGCCCACGCGAGCGCCACGAGCGGGCCCCTGTGCGGGTCGAGGTGGGGGGCCGGACGACCCCGGCCGGCCTGCTCAGGGCTCATCGCGTTTCCCGGCCGGGAAGCAGGGGCCCGAACACCTGGCGGATGACGTGCCCGGCGGCGAGGCCGGTGCCCACGACCACGGCCAGCGTGGTCGGCAGGTCGTAACCCGCCACCAGCAGGACGACCACCACGATCTGGGTCACGACGAACACGCCCGCCCGCCAGTTCGGCGACACGGCGGCAGACTCCCGTACGTCGTTGTGCTGTGCCTTGCTCACGACGAACTCCTCAGGTCCGGACTGCGCTGCGGTGAGCCGCGGGCCGTGTGCGGCGGCCGGGAGCTGCAACTCCCGGCCGGGCCCGGCGGATGCCTCAAGCGTGGGCCACGGCGCCACCACACACGAGCAGTAAATCGTCAAAAGCAACATGTAGCGGGCGGTTCGCAATATCACGGGGCCCATCCGCCGGTGTCTCCTCGGCCGGCGGGCCTCCGGTCCGCGCCGTGGGCGGCACCTCGCCGTGACGACCGTCCGCCTTCCGGAATCACCGCAGGTCAGGCGGGAGGCGAATTGTTGCGGCCCCCGTCGCGCAACAAAGCGCGGACCACATTCCACGACGGCTCGGCGACACTGGGGGGCGGTCCCGGCACGCCGGGACCGGTCACAGCGGAGGTCCTCTGGTCCGGACGCCGCGACGCCGGGGCCGGCCCGCCGCTGCAACGGAGGGCCGGCCCTCCACCCGTTCCGGCGACAATTCCCCGCGCCGCGCCGAGCGTGGACGTGCCGGTACTCGACTGGAGTCCACTCCAGGTTCCTAGGGTGGAGGGCATGGAATACGGACATCTCGGCCGCACCGGCCTGCTGGTCAGCAAGCTCTGCCTGGGGACCATGAACTTCGGTCCGCAGACCACGGAGGACGACTCCTTCGCGATCATGGATCGCGCGCACGACCTCGGGATCAACTTCTTCGACACGGCCAACGTCTACGGCTGGAAGAAGGGCGAGGGGATCACCGAGAACATCATCGGCCGCTGGTTCGCCCAGGGCGGAGGCCGCCGCGAGAAGACGGTCATCGCCACCAAGCTGTACGGCTCGATGGGCGACTGGCCGAACGAGGAGAAGCTCTCGGCGCTGAACATCCGGCGGGCCGCGGAGGCCTCCCTGCGCCGGATGCAGACCGACTACATCGACGTCTACCAGGCCCACCACATCGACCGGGACACCCCGTTCGAGGAGTTCTGGGAGGCCATGGACATCCTCAAGCAGCAGGGCAAGATCCTGTACGTCGGCTCGTCGAACTTCGCGGGCTGGCACATCGCCAAGGCCCAGGAGTCGGCCCGGCGCAGGAACACCCTCGGCCTGGTCAGCGAGCAGTCCCACTACAACCTGCTCGTCCGCGCCCCCGAGCTGGAGGTCATCCCGGCCTGCGAGGACTACGGCCTCGGCCTGATCCCGTGGAGCCCGCTCGCGGGCGGCCTGCTCGGCGGCATCCTCCGCAAGATCGACAAGGGCCGGTCCGCGGACGACCGCATCGTCGCGCAGCTCGACAAGCACCGCGACAAGATCGAGGCGTACGAGGCGTTCTGCGACGAGCTCGGTGAGGACCCGGCCAACGTGGGGCTGGCCTGGTTGCTGCACCAGCGGGCGGTCACCGCGCCGATCATCGGTCCCCGTACGGTCGAGCAGCTCGACGGGACACTGCGGGCACTGGAGATCAAGCTGGACGACAAGGCGCTCGCCCGGCTCGACGAGATCTTCCCCGGCTTCCGGACCGCCCCGGAGGAGTACGCCTGGTGATCAGGGCGCTGATCAGGCGTTGTTGAGCAGCGCGCCGACGATCACGATGAGCACGAGCAGCGCGAGCACCGTGGGCAGCAGCCAGCGACGAGGACGATCCACGTCATGGAGCCTAGCCGCGGACCGTCAATGCGTACGCCTCGACCTGTTCGTACCGCACGGTCGCGCCGGTGTGGCTGCGCACGAGGTGGACCGACGACGCCTCCCAGCGCCGCCCGCCGAAGGCGCCCAGCGCGCCGCCGACCAGGGGGCGCAGGTCGTCGCCGTGGCCTGAGCGGGTCCTTGAGCGGGCCAGGGTGAGATGGGGATGGAACCGCTTGCGGTCCGTCTCCTCCGCCCCGGCCCGCCGCGCGCCGGCCGTCACCGACTGGGCCAGTCTCGTCAGGGCCGGGCCGGCGTCGAGGCCCAGCCAGAAGATGCGGCCCCGGGCCGGGGAGGGGAAGGCTCCGGCGCCGCCGAACGACACGGTCTGCGCGGGGTGCCGGGCCGCCGCCCGGGCCAGCCGTACGCGCAGCTCGGGCAAGACCTCGTCGGGTACCTCGCCGAGGAAGGCCACGGTCACGTGCCACAGGGCGGGATCGACCCAGCGCAGCTCCGGCCACTCGGCCCGTACGGGGCCGACCGCCGTGGCGATCTCCGCCAGCGCCTCAGGCGGCGGCAACAACGCCACGAACAGTCTGCTCACGCGTCGATTCTTCCCTGCGCTCCACCCGGGCCGCGACCATGCGGGTGACCAGCACGGCCAGGCAGACCCCGCACATGCTCAGCACGCCCGCGGCGGCCACCGCGAGTCGGGGCCCGGTCACCTCGGCGAGCCAGCCCACCAGCGGCGCTCCGATCGGGGCTCCCCCGGTGAAGACCAGCACGTAGATGCCCATCACCCGGCCGCGCATCTCGGGTGAGGCGCCGAGCTGGACGATCGTGTTCGCGGTCGTGTTCACGGTGATCATCGCCATGCCCGCCGGGACCAGCAGCAGCAGGAAGGCCGGATAGCCGGGGGCGAGCCCGGAGGCGATCTGGAACAGCCCGAAGCACAGCGCGCCGGCGATCAGGAACCGGCGGCTCGGCTTGACCCGCCGGGCGGCCAGCAGCGCGCCGCCGAACGCCCCGACGGCGAAGGCGCTGGACGCGATGCCGAACGAGGACGCCCCCGCGCCGAACACCTGCTTCGCCATCAGCGCGATGCTCGTCGAGAAGCTCTGCGCGAAGATCGCCATGAACGCCACCATCAGCAGCGGCAGCAACAGGTCGGGCCGGCCGCCGACGTACCGCAGGCCCTCCCGCAGCTGTCCCTTGCCCCGCGGCACCGGCTCCGGCGAGCGCAGTTCGGAGGAGCGCATCAGCGCGAGCCCGGTGATCACGGCGGCGAACGACACGGCGTTCAGCACGAAGATCGGGCCGGTGCCCATCCAGTAGATCAGCAGCCCGGCCAGGGCCGGGCCGACGACCCGCGCGAGGTTGAAGGTCGAACTGTTCAGCGCGATCGCGTTGGGCAGGTCGCGCCTGCCCACCATCTCGACCACGAACGACTGCCGCGTCGGCACCTCGACACAGGACACCAGACCGAGCGTGAACGCCATGACGTACACGTGCCAGACCTGGGCCGTTCCGGTGAGGACCAGCGCGCCCATGGTGAGCGCGAGCAGGCCCATGAGCGTCTGGGCGATCATGAGCACCCTGCGCTTGGGATAGCGGTCGGCGATCACGCCGCCGAACATCCCGAACAGCATCGTGGGCAGGAACTGCAGCGCGACGGTCACGCCGAGGGCCGTACCGCTGCCCCGGGCGAGGTCGAGGACGAGCCAGTCCTGGGCGGTGCGCTGCATCCAGGTGCCGACGTTGGAGACGACCCCACCGACGGCGAACAGCCGGTAGTTGTGGTTCCGCAGCGAGCGGAACATGCCGCCTACATCGTCGACAGTTTCTCCAGGATCGGCGCCGCCGCCCGCAGTGCCGCCCTCTCCTCCGGCGTCAGGTCCCTGAGCCGCTGCGCCAGCCAGGCTTCCTTCGTTCGGCGCTCCTCCTTGAGCAGCGCCGCCCCCTGCGGCGTCACGCTGACCGTCACCTGCCGGCGGTCGGTCGGATGCGGAGCGCGTTCCAGCAGGCCCCGGGCCTCCAGCTTGGCGATCACGCGGGTCATCGAAGGCGGCTGCACCTTCTCGTGCTCCGCGAGCTCGCCGGGGGTCATCGCGGTGTGGCGCTCGACGGCGACGAGCGTCGCGAGCTGCGTGGGTGTCAGTGAGTGGTGCGCGGCCTGCTTGCGCATCCTCCGCGTCAGCCGCGCGAGGGACACGCGCAGGGCGGACGCGAGAGCGGCGTCGCTGCGCAAGTTCTGGGTGTTCGTTAGCATGAGTCATTACCTTTGCTAACTATATGTCGCATGTCGCCATTCCTCCAAACGGTCCCCATCTGGGGTGATTCACGTGGACCGACCGTACCGGCAGCGGACCGGTGTTGATCACGGGCCCGGCCGTGGAGGACGCAGTCTGTCAGGTGACGGAGAGGCCCGGCCCCCACACCGGGGACCGGGCCTCGACGAGCCGTGCCGTCGTACCGTCGCGCCGTCCTGCAGTCGTCAGGCGAAGTCCTCCGGCGTGAACCGCCTCGGCTCCACGAGGACGAGCCAGTTGCCCTGGTTGTCACGCATCACGGCCTCGATCCCGTACGGCCGCTCCGCCGGCTCCTGCAGGAACGTCACCCCCTTGGCGGTGAGCTCCTCGTAGGTCTTCCGGCAGTCGTCCACGGCGAGCCCCAGCCCGCCGGCCTGTCCCTTGTCGAGCTGCCTGCGGTGGAAGTCGGCGCCCTCCTCGTCCAGCGGAGGTCCCGGCTTCATCAGCGTGATCTCCAGCTCCGGACGATCGGGAAGGCCGACGGTCAGCCAGCGATATCCGTCCAGCGTGACGTCGGTCCTCGTGACGAAGCCGAGGACGTCCACGTAGAAGTCGCGGGCCTCGTCCTGGTCCTTGCAGTAGACGGTGACCAGAGAGACGTTCGTAATCATGCGAAAACGCTACTGCTGCCCCGCTGACCTGGGCTTCTCCAAAATTGCAGAGTCGGAGACGCGATGCGCGGCGAGGTCGAGCACGCCGGACATGAACAGATAGCAGCCGGGGACGTGCGGGCCGCCGCGCGCCGCCCACCTGTCGCGGTACTCGCTCGGGCTCTCCCCCACCAGCCGCCGGAACTTGGCCGAGAACGACCCGAGACTGGTGAACCCGACCGCCATGCAGATCTCGGTGACCGTCAGGTTGGCCCCGCGCAGCAGTTCCTGCGCGCGCTCCAGCCTGCGCCGGGTGAGGTATCGCATCGGTGTCTCGCCGTACGCCGCCTCGAAACAGCGGACGAAGTAGAACTTGGAGATCCCGGCGACCGCGGCGAGCCCGTCGAGATCGAGATCGCTCCGGTAGTCGCGGTCGATGCGGTCACGGGCCAGGCGCAGCCGAGGCACCAGGTCCGCCGGCACCGCCCCGCCTCCTCTGCACGCCACGTCACGACACTACCGCCCCAGCGTCTTGCACCACCCTTTCTGCTCGCGGACGTCGCCCAGGGGCTGCGCCGGACATTGCGGGCCCACCCCGGCGCGGCCGCCGTCGTCGCCGTACGGCACGCGTCTCCGCAGGTGTTCGAGCGGGCCGTCCCGACGGTGCTGGCCGCCATGAACGCGGGCCTGCGGGTGACCGACGAGGAGGCGCTGTATCTCGTGCAGTCCCTCTACATCCTCGTGACCGGCCACGCCCTCGCCGAGTTCGGCGACACCCCCGAGCCGCCGGCCGCGCCCACCGCGTACTACGACGCCTGGTTCGACATCGCCGTCTCGACGTTCCTCGCGGGCGTCGAGGCGCGCTACGGCGCCTGAACCCCCCCTGCCGTACGGAAAGGAAGCCTCATGGTCTCCGTCGCGCTCGTCCTCCTTGTCCTGGCCGACGCCTACTTCGTTCTCACCACGCTCGTGGACCTGTTCCCGTTCAACAACGTGCGGGAGGCGAGGCGGTCGGAGCAGGTCGCCGAGGTGGCGATCAACGCACCGGTCATGGCGCTCCCGGCCGTGCTTCTCGCCTGGGCGGCCGGCGCCGGGCTGCCCGCCCTGGCGTACGCCGGCGGGGCGCTGGAACTGCTCGCCGCCTTCAACGGCCTCGCGCTGTGGTGGCTTCCCTACCTGGCGGCCGTGACGGTCCCCTGGGCGACGGCGGGCACCGGGGAGAGCTGGGCCGCGTTGCACGCCCGGACCTACGCCAAGACCGTCATCGTGCTGCCGCGCCGCGGCGATCGCCCGCGCCCCAACCTGGAGCACATGGTCCTCCACGCGCTCATGCTCGCGGCCGCGATCTGCACGTTCGCCGCCGCCCGTACGCTCTGAGACGCGAAAGAGGCCGCCGCGACCGGGTGGTCGCGGCGGCCTCTCGGCACCGAACCGACGGTCAGCCCAGGCCGAGCAGGTTCTTGATGGGCTCCAGGGCGAAGTAGACGACGAACAGCGCCCCGACCAGCCACAGCAGGGGGTGGAGCTCCCTCGCCTTGCCGCGGAAGACCTTGATCACGATGTAGCTCACGAAGCCCGCGCCGATTCCGGCGGTGATCGAGTACGTGAACGGCATCAGCACGATGGTCAGGAACGCGGGGATCGCGGTCTCGAAGTCGCTGAAGTCGATCTCCTTGACCTGCGTCATCATCAGGAAGCCGACGACCACGAGAGCCGGGGTCGCCGCCTCGAACGGCACGATCTCCGTCAGCGGGGCGAAGAACATGGCCAGCAGGAAGAGCAGGCCGGTGACGATGCTCGCGAGACCCGTACGCGCGCCCTCGCCGACACCGGCCGCCGACTCGATGTAGGTGGTGTTGGACGACACGCTCGCCGCGCCGCCGGCCGCCGCCGCGAGCGAGTCGACCAGCAGGATCTCCCGGGTGCGCTCGACCGTCCCGTCCTCCTGGACCAGGTTCGCCTGCCGGCCCACGCCGACGATGGTGCCCATGGTGTCGAAGAAGTCGGCGAGCATGAGCGTGAAGACGAACATCACGGCAGCCAGGCCGCCGATCTTGGCGAAGCCGCCGAACAGGCTGAACTGACCGAGCAGCGACAGATCGGGTAGCTCGATGAACCTGGCCGGCCAGGCGGGCACGTTGAGCGACCAGCCGTCGGGGTTCGCGGGCTGACCCGGAGCCACCTGCGGCCCGATCTTGCCGATCGCCTCCACGATCATGGCCAGCACGGTGGTGCCGATGATGCCGATCAGGATGGCGCCCTTGACCTTGCGGGCGACGAGGAAGGCCGTCATGAGCAGGCCGACGACGAACACGAGGGTCGGCCATCCGGTCAGCGAGCCGTTGCCCAGGGCGCCGAGCTTGACCGGGACGGTGGTGCCGCCCGCGTCGGGTATCCGCCGGACGAACCCGGCGTCGACGAACCCGATCAGTGCGATGAACAAGCCGATGCCGACGCTGATCGCGGTCTTGAGCTGCGCCGGGATCGCGTGGAACACCGCCACTCTGAAGCCCGTCACCACGAGGATCGCGATGACGACACCTTCGAGCACCACCAGGCCCATCGCGTCCTCCCACGACATCTGACTGGCGATGCCGAAAGCGAGGAAGGCGTTCAGGCCGAGCCCGGTGGCCAGGGCGAACGGCACCCGGCCGAAGACGCCCATCAGGATCGTGAGGATGCCCGCGGCGAACGCGGTGGCCGCGGCGACCAGCGGGATGTTGGGGTTGGAGCCGTCACCGAGGAACTGGCCCGTCTTGTCGGCGACAGTGCCGATGATGAGCGGGTTGAGCACCACGATGTAGGCCATCGTGAAGAACGTGGCGAAGCCGCCGCGGACCTCCTGGCCGACGGTGGAACCACGAGCTGAGATGGAAAAGTATCGATCGAGGAAATTTGGGGAATTCATAGAGTTCGTTTTCACGCGCGCAGAGTCGCAGGCCCCTACCATCGGCGGGAAGAGCCAGGGGAGCAGCGTTGTCCTTTCGTGACGGGTTTGTCATAAAAATACCGGGTCGCTGCACTGCCCTTCTAAGCTGGCCTACGTGAGCGAACGCCGGCCGGACCCCCCGCCCCTCAGAACCCGGGACACCCTGACGATCCTGACCGGAACGGTGTTGTGGGCGGTCGCCCTGGTCGTGGTGCTGGTGGTCGTGCGCCCGGCCGACACGCGGCTCGTCTGGACCTGCGTGGCCGGCGTCGGCCTCGGCCTGTTCGGTCTCCTCTTCGTCCGCCGCCGCGACGCCCGCGTGCGCGACGCCGCCCCCGCCTCCGGACTGCCCGGGTCGGAGCCGCACCGTCCCTGACCCGCGGCCCCGTACGACGGCTCCGTACGGCGGGTGCGCTCAGGGAGCGTCGGTGAGGAGCATCGCGATGCCGTCGAGAAGGCGCTGCAGGCCGAACTCGAACAACTCGTCGATGTCGAAGTCGTAACCGCTCGCGCTGAGCGCCTCGAACATCGGCAGCCGGCGCCCGGCCATGATCGCCTTGAAGGCGGGCTCCTGGGCGTCCATCCACTCGTCGACGCTCATCCCCGTGATCGCCTCGGCCTCCGCCTCCACCTCCAGGTTGACCGCCGTGCCCCGCACGTGGTTGAACACGGTGATGTACGCGGTGAAGACCGTCCCCAGGTCGAGACCGAGACCGTCGAGAGCGGTGAGCACCCACTCGGTGAAGGGCAGCGCGGCGGCGATCGGCTGGGGCCGCGTCACCGACATGGCCGGCGCGAGCCACGGATGCCGTCGGAACGTCGACCACAGCAGACGCGCGGCCAGTTCGATCCGGCCGCGCCAGTCGCCAGGCGGTTCGCCGGGGAACCGCATCCGGCCGAAGACCTCCTCCATCATCCGCAGCACCAGGGCGTCCTTGTCCGCGACATGGCGGTAGAGGGACATGGTCGCCACCCCGAGCTCGGTGGCCACCCGGCGCATCGAGACCGCGCCGAGCCCCTCCGCGTCGGCGACCGCGACGGCCGCCGAGGTGATCCGCGCCGGAGTGAGCGCGCCGTCCGGGGCGCCCCGCCGCCGGGAACCGGCCGGCTCACCCGGCCGCCCGGCGGAGGGCTCCCCCGCGCCCGCCGCACGCGACGGCACGCCCGGGCGGGCACCGGCCTCACGTGCGGGTACGGCGGAGTCCCGGCCACCGGCGGCGTCCGGCGACCCGCCCGGCATGACACCGGCCGCACGTGAGGGCATTGCGGGATCCGGGCCACCGCCGGCACCGGGCGAGCCGGCGGACACCGGACCGCCACCAGCGGCCTTCCCCTGCGGCGCAACGGCGGATGACGACCGGCTTCCGGTGTCGACGACCGCGTCGACGACCGTGCCGACGCCGGGCACGGCACGGACGAGTCCCTCCCGGCGCAGCTCGGTGAGCACCTTCGTCGCGGTCGCCATGGCGACGCCCCAGCGCCGGATGATCTCCCGGGTGGACGGCACCCGGTCGCCCGGCCTGAGCTCGCCTGCCTCGATCCGCCTCCGCAGCTCGGCGGCGATCTCCTGGTAGCGTCCCGCGCCCGAACCGTCCACGCCCGACCTCCCGCACTAGTGCACCACTGTAGCCCAGCACGCTGCCACGACGGCCCCGGCCCGATCCGGTGCCACCTCAGCGCACTAGTGCTCCAAAAACATCTACCCAGCTTATCGCCTTGCGTGCACTATGCGTACGCCGTACAGTGCGGTGTATGCAGAACACCGACATCCTCGTCTCCGGCGGCGGCATCGCCGGGCCCGCACTGGCGTACTGGCTGGGCCGGGCGGGTTTCACCGTCACCGTCGTCGAGCGCGCGCCCGCGCCCCGCCCGGGCGGCCAGACCGTGGACCTGCGCGGCGCGGGCCGCACCGTGGCCGCCCGGATGGGCCTGCTCGACCGGGCCCGGGAGGTCTCCGTCGAACAGAACGGCGTCGCCCTGGTCGACGGGAAGGGCCGCTTCACGGCCACTCTGCCGGTCGACGCCTTCGGCGGCGAGGGAATCGTCTCCGAGATCGAGATCCTCCGCGGCGACCTGGCCGATCTCCTCTACCAGGCGTCCCTCCCCGGCACCGAGTATCTGTTCGACGACACCGTCACCGCCCTGGAGCAGGACGACGATGGAGTGACCGTCACCTTCGAGAAGTCCGCGCCGCGCCGGTTCGGGCTGGTCGTCGGCGCGGACGGGCCGCACTCGGCCGTCCGCGCGCTGGCCTTCGGCCCCGAGGCGGACTTCGTCCGCCCGCTCGGCCTCTACACCTCGTGGTTCACCACCACGCTGCCGCTGGACCTCGGCGGCTGGTACCAGATGTACAACGCCCCGGGCGGCCTGGTCGTCTCGGCGCGGCCGGGACGCCTGCCCGGGGAGGTCAAGGCGGGCCTGAGCTTCCGGTCGGGGCCGATCGCCTACGACCGGCGTGACGTCGCCGCCCAGAAGCAGATCATCGCCGACCGCTTCGCGGGCGCCGGATGGGAGACCCCGCGGCTGCTGGCCGCGATGGCCGACGCGCCGGACTTCTTCTTCGACCCCATGGGACAGGTGCGCCTCGACCGGTGGTCGCGCGGCCGGGTGGCGCTGCTCGGCGACGCGGGTTACTGCGCCACGCCGCTGACCGGCCTCGGCACCAGTCTCGCCCTGGTCGGGGCGTACGTCCTGGCCGGCGAACTGGCCGCGACCGGCGACCACCGGGTCGCGTTGCGCCGCTACGAACAGGTCATGCGGCCCTACGTGATGGAGGCGCAGAAACTGCCTCCCGGGGGCGCCGGCGGCTTCGCGCCGTCCTCCGCGCTCGCGATCCGGCTGCGGGCCGCCTCGATGCGGTCCATGACCCGCTGGCCCATGCGCGGCATCCTGGCCGCCCAGTTCGCCAAGGCCGGGAACATCGCCCTGCCCGACTACCCCCTCCCCGCCATGCGGTGAGGGGTCAGAGGGACGTGACGGGGTCGAGGTCGGCCTCGGCGAGGAGGAGGGGGACCCGGGCCGGGTCGCGCAGCAGCGCGGCGACGGCGAGGCGGTCGCCCCACTGGCCGGACGCCCAGGCCAGCCCTCTCGCCAGCCCCTCCACGCCGGTGGCGTGGACCACGCCCTCGGAGAACCGCCACGGCACCGGAGTGCCGTCCACGAGAAGCTCGTCGTGCTCGACATACGTCGCGGGGGCGCCGGGCAGCAGCGAGCGCACCTCGGGCGGCACCGGCTTCTCCGCGCCGTGCGAGGTGACCACGCCCGTGACCGTCTCTCCGGCCAGCGGCAGGTCGAGCACGTCCGACAACGCCTCGGCGAGGTCGAACGGCGCCAGCACCAGCGGGCGGTCCTCCACCAGGGGCAGCAGGTCGGGCGCCTCCACCACGACCGGGCCGTCCTCGACGTCCGCGACCGTGACCATGCCCTTCCGCACGGCCCGTACGGCCTCCGGCGGGCCGACGCGGTCCGGGTCGACGGCGGCGAGCGCGATCCACAGCGACCGCAGCTGGGCGCGGTCCACCTCCAGGGACGCGTCGGCCAGCAGGTCGAGCAGCTCCTCGGGGCCGCCGCGCGCGTCCAGCAGCCCGGCCAGGGTCGACCGGACGCCCATCATCGTGAGCGCGTCCTCGTCGATCCCCGCCGGCGCCTCGGCGTACAGGCCGAACAGCAGCGGGTCGCCCGTCGGAAGCCGCAGCTCGACCGGCCTGCGCCCGCCGAGCACCGGGTGCCGCGACAGCCACCAGGCGGTGTACGACGGCACCTCGACGGTCTCGCCCGCCGCGAGCACCCGCATCGGCCGCAGCGCGGCGCGCAGCGGCGGCCGCGACAGCAGCGCGAGCGCGTTCGGCCAGTCCGCGACGTACTCCAGGTCGCGTACGGCGGTGAACTCCCGGACCACCGGGGGCACGTCGAGGTCGGGGAGCAGGTCGAGCACCGCCTCCAGCCACTCGTCCTCGAGATCGAGGTCGTGGTCGCACTCGGCGGGGTCGAGCAGCACGTCGGAGTCGTTGACCACGGCGAAGCCGTCGAGCACCCCGGTCGCCGCGAGCACGTGCGGCCCGTACTTCTCGACCAGGTCGGGCGCGGCGACGCCGAACGGCACCTCCGGGTCGATCAGCCCGGCCAGGGAGCCCTGGGCCAGCAGCAGCTCACCCGCGGCGTACCGCTCGCCGTCCGCGCCGCGCAGGGCCAGCTCGGCCAGCCAGGGCGCCTCTCCCGCCGTCAGGCCCGCCGCGTCCACCAGGGCCAGCACGGCCTGGGCCACCGGCTCGGGGTCGGCGCTGTTCAGCGACTCGGCCACGGCCGCGTGGGTGAGCGGGTCCTCCAGCACCGTACGCGGAGTCGCCTCGGCCGCGCCCAGGCGCAGCAGCAGCGGGTGGACGGCGTCGGGGTGGACGATCCGCAGCCCGAGCGGGGCCAGCAGAGCAGGGTCCAAGGGGGCGGGGTCCAGCGAGCCCGGGCCGGACGGCCCGCCGCCAGCGCCGCTGGACAAGACGCCGGACGACAAGACCCCGGACGAGGCGCCGGACGTGGCGGCGGCGCCGCCGTCCGGTGACAGCACCAGCGTGCCACGCGGGCCGCGAACCAGGCGGCCGTCGGCGAGCGGCACGGGGATCGCCCCGATCGCCTCCGGGTCGTCGGCGGGCAGCGCCTCGTAAAGCGACCGCCACCACGCCGGGTCCTTGTCCTCCACGGCCTCGCCGGACAGCATGTCCACGACGTCGGCCAGCTCGACCCGGCGTACGCCGAGCGTGGTCAGGGCCGGATGCCGGGAGGCCCATCCGGCGGGCAGCAGCCCGGGGACGATGCCGGCGATCTTCGCCAGGAACTCGGCCGGCCCCTCGACCGCCCGCGCCTCGTTGCCGGGGATGACGCCGCCCGGGACGCCGTCGGCGTCGCCGGAGATCGACGGCAGCAGCGGCGTTTCCGGCAGCGCCGCGATGATCTCCCGCCTGATCGCCGCGTCGAGCGCGCCGCTGCCCATGAGGCCGGGGACGAGGTCGAGCAGGGCGGGGGTGGCCGGAAGCTCCCCCAGCAGCCGCACGTACGCCTCGGCGGCCCTGGCGACCAGGAAGTCGGTGAGCGGCCCCGGCGCGACGTGCCGCCGGTCGGTGGTCATCGGGAACGACGCGATCAGCAGCGCGGGCAGGTCGAGCGGCTCGTCGCTCGGCGTCGGCGCGTGGACCACCCGGGGGACGCCGTCGCGGCGGCCGGCGGGACGGCCGGCGGGAACGGCCCAGCGGACCTCCCAGTAGGGCCGGGCCCGCTCCTCGGTCGGCCGGTCCGCGAACAGTTCGCTGACCTGCGCGGGGGTGAACGTGCCCGACTCGGCGACGACGTGCCAGCCCTCGGCCGAGATCGTGCGGCTCCGCCCGTCGACCTCGATCTCGACGGTCTCCAGCGCCGGCATCGACAGCGGCAGCGCCGGTCCGGCCTCCTCCAGCATCCGCCGTACGGCCTCCTCGGCGGCCTGGTCGCGCAGCGGCAGCCGGACGAGCGTGTCGAAGCCCTCGGGGACGCCCGGGGCGTCGTCGCCGAACGGCAGCCGCAGCAGCGGGACGTGGCCCTCGCGGCCCTTCAGCTCCCCGGCCAGCACCGGCGTGGCGGCGACCAGCGCGGCGGTCTCCGCACGCGACCAGCGCACTCCCCGGATCTCGCCGGACGGCAGCCGGGAGGCGACCGACGGCTCGTCGGTCACCGACACCACGGCGGCGAAGCCGACGCCGAAACGTCCGGCCGCTCCCGTCTCGTCCTTCTTGCCGGAGACCCGCAGCGTGCTCAGGCCCTCGACGCCGGCCTCGTCGAGCGGAGCGCCGGTGTTGGCGGCGAGCAGCACGCCGTCGGCGAGCGTCAGCCGCAGGCGGCCGGGCACGCCCGCCCGCAGCGCCGCGTCGGCGGCGTTCTGGGCGAGCTCCACGACCAGCCGGTCGCGGTAGCCGCCGAGGGCGAAGTCCTCCTCGGCGTTGGCGTCCTCGCGGAAGCGGGCGGGCGAGGCCGCCCAAGCCGCGAGAACCGTGTCACGCAGGCGCGCGGTGTCGAACATGATCAGGCGTGGCCCAGGGCTTCGGAGCTCGCCTCGTCGGCGGAGCCGGACTCGGTCAGGTCGTATTCCAGGTCGTCCAGGATCGGCGGCGCGGCGTCCGTGACCATGGAGGGCACGGTGGTCGCCTCGGAGTGGGCGCCGCAGCCGTGGTCGGCCGACACCACCCGGCCGTCGTCCGGCGCGTACTCGTTGGCGCAGACGCCGAAGCCCAGCCCCAGCGTCCCGGCGAGCGGCCAGTAGAAGCCGCAGGTGGAGCACTGCGCGGGCGCGGCGTGCGCGATCGGGGCGTGCGGGCCCGGCTCGCCGGACCGCCAGCGGTGCGCGGCGAGGTCGCGGCCGAGTGCCGACAGGACGCGGGCCCGGCCCAGGCCGAGCTCGAGGACGGCCTGCGCGTCGATCGCCTCGTCCGGGGAGGCGAACCCGGGCACGAGCCGGTCGTCGTCGGCCTCGGTCGGCAGCAGGTCGCCCACGCCGAGGTCGCCGGGGAGCAGCCGCTCGTTCCAGGGCACCCATCGGGGGGCGAGCAGCGCGCGGGCTCCGGGCAGGAGCACGGTCTCGCTCACGGTCACCACGCGGGCGCGGGAGGCCCGGGTCACGGTGACCGCCCAGCGCCAGCCCAGGTAGGCCCGGTCAAGGCACTCGAAGTAGTGGGTGACGACCCGGTCGCCCTCGTTGTCGAAGCCCAGGTGCTCTCCCACCTCCCCGGGGCGCGCGATCTCTTCCGCCGCGCCGCGGGCGAGGCCGACCGCCGCCGCACAGGCCTGGTCGACTGGAGTGCTACGGATTCGGGTACGACTCACACTCTCCATTTTCACCCACGCCGGGAGCGGACCGCACCGGCTTGATGGGCAAATCATGAGAGGACCCTCGGGGCCTATGGTGAACATTTGGGCGAACGTTATGCATGTTGTGGGCGCGCCCGCCCGGGCGACCCGCCGGCTCACGCACGCCCAGGGAGCGGACCGCACCGGGCTCGGCCGCCTGATCGAGCTGACCGCCGCCCACTCGGCCGGGGACGCGCTGGTCACGGTGGCCCTCGCCGGGGCGCTGCTGTTCCGGCTCCCGGTCGGCCAGGCCCGCGGGCAGGTCGCGGCATATCTGCTGGTCACGATGCTGCCGTTCACGGTCGTGGCGCCCTTCGTCGGGCCGGTGCTCGACCGGCTGCGCTCGGGCCGCCGCTACATCATGGCGGGCACCCTGCTCGCGCGGGGCCTGCTGTGCTGGGGCATGGCCGGCGCCGTGCACACCTCCGACGCCGTCACGCTGTTCCCGTCCGCGCTCGCCGTCCTGGTGCTGTCGAAGGCCTACAACGTCTCCCGGGCGGCAATCATGCCGAGCCTGCTGCCCGCCGACATCCCCCTGGTGACCGCGAACGCCCGGGTGGCGTTGTTCGCGCTGGTGTCCGCCGGGGCCGGGGCGGGCCTGGCCACCGGCCTGTCCGCCGCCGCCGGGCCCGACTGGGTGCTGCGCGCCGCCGTGCCGGTGTTCCTGCTGTGCGGGGTGTTCGCCGTAAGGCTGCCGCGGCACGTGGACGCGCCCGACCCCGAGGACGACGAGCCGCGCCCGCGCTGGCGCACACTGCTCGGCCTGCGCCCGGAGGCGAACCCGGGCGCGGGACCGGACACGGGACCGGACACGGGCGCGGGTGCGGGTGCGGGTGCGGGCCGCGCGGCGCACCCCGGCGCGGGGCCGGGCGTGGGATCCGTGGTGGGCTCGGTAGTGGGCGAGGCCATGGGCGCCAACGCCGCGATCCGGGTCCAGTCGGGCTTCCTTGTGTTCTTCCTGCTGTTCCTCGTCCAGGACGGCCACCTGCGCGGCCTCGACCCAACGGTGGCGCTGGCGCTGCTGGCCGCCGCCGCGGGCGCGGGCGGCCTGGCGGGGGCGGCCGCCGGATCCTGGACCCGGTCCCGCTCGCCGCAACTGACCGTGCTGGCCACGCTCGCGCTCGCGACGGTCGCCACCGTCGCGGCGGCGTTCGTCTTCACCATCTGGACCGCCGCCGCCGTCGCCCTCGTGGGCGCGTTCGCCCAGGGCCTCGGCAAGCTCGCCTTCGACGCGATCGTGCAACGCGAGATCGGCGAGGAGGTGCGCTCGTCGGCCTTCGGGGTCGCCGAGACGCTGCTGCAGATCGCCTGGGTGTCCGGCGGCCTGCTCGGCCTGGTGCTCTCCCTGTTCGTGGCCGGCCCCGCCGGGCTCGGCGTGATGTCCGCGGCCCTCGCGCTGTCCTTCGGCCGCCTGCTCACGCTGCGCCGCCGAAGGCTCGCCGCCCGGCCCGCCACCGCCTGAGCCCGCCTGAGCCCGCACCGCCTGAGCCCGCACCGCCTGAGCCCGCCTGAGCCCGCCCGGCCCGCCACCGCCTGAGCCCACACCGCCTGAGCCCGCCAGAGCACAGCAGCCCCGCCAGAGCCGCGCCTGAGAAGAGCGCCGCAGGTCCCGGCCCGAGCCTGCGGCCCGACACCCGGCCCCTCGGCCGCACCTCGCGCCCGTACGCCGGGCCGCGCGCTACGCGTCGAGGTCGTCGGCGACCGCGCGCAGCACAGCCGCGATCTTCTTGGCGTGCGGCACGTCGGGGTGCTTGCCCCGCTGGTAGGAGTTCGAGATGTCGTCGAGCAGCTTGATCAGGTCCTCGACGATGACGACCATCTCGTCCGGGTTCTTCCGCTTCGCCTTGGGCTTCACGGTCTTCGCCAGCGTCGGAGGCTGGTCGATCACCCGCACCGAGAGCGCCTGCTGCCCGCGACGGCTCTCGGCCACCCCGAACTCGACCTTATGCCCGGGCTTGAGGGCCTCGACGCCTTTGGGCAGCGCGGAGGAATGGACGAAGACCTCACCGCCGTCGTCGCGGGTGAGGAAGCCGAAACCCTTGTCAGCGTCGTACCACTTGACCTTGCCACTCGGCACAGGGGTGACCTCGTTCAGACTGTCGTGAAGGTGATGGATGTAGGTTATGCCCACAGACAGGCCCCGTGGACCCACTAAGGGGCCACTGAAGCGTCGCGTCTCCGGATTCCCGTGGATCTTCCGTCAACCCCTGCCGCGCGGGCGGTCCCGCGATCCCCAAGATGCGTCGCCCTACCATGGAGACGATGACGGGCACGGACTTCAGCGAGTGGCTGCGCGGCCGTTCCGACGAGCACCTGCGAGCGCTCGTGACGGCACGGCCCGAACTCGTCACGCCCGTCCCCGCCCACCTCGACGGCCTCGCCGCCCGCGCCTGCAGTCCGTCCGCCCTCGGCCGGGCCCTGGACCGGCTCGACCGCTTCCAGCTCGCCGTGCTGGAGACGCTGGCGCTGCGCGAAGGCCCTTCCTCCCGCGCGGCCCTGCTCTCCATGATCGTACGCGCGGCTCCCGGCACGGCCGCCGAGGAGGAGACCGGGGCCGCTCTCGACGCGGCGCTCGACACGCTGGTCACCCGCGGCCTGGTCTACGGGCCCCCGGACGCCCTGCTGCCCGCGCCCGGAGTGCCCGCGGCCCTCGAACCCCCGGCCGCGCTCGGCCCGCCGGCCGCCGAGGTCTTCCGTCATCATCCGCCCGAACGGCTCGACGTCCTCCTGCGCGACATCGACCCCGCGTACGACGGCGGCGGGCAGGCGGACGCGGGCAGGCCGGCCAGGCAGCGGCTCGCGGCGCTGCTGTCCGATCCCGCGACCGTCGCGCGCCTGCTGGAGGAGGTGTCTCCCCAGGCGAGGGCGGCGCTGGACGAGCTCGTCTGGGGTCCGCCGAGCGGACGGCTGCCGAGCGCCCGCCGGGAGGTCGACACCGCGACCGCGCAGTCGCCCATCGAGCAACTGCTGGCCCGCGGGCTGCTGGGAGCGACCGGGGAGGAGAGCGTCGCGCTGCCCCGGGAGGTCGCCCTGGTCCTGCGCGGGGGCCGGGTGCACCGCGACCTGTCCCCCGGGCCGCCCGCCCTGGACGGGCCCGTGCGCGACCAGGAGCTGGCCGACCGGACGGCCGCCGGGCAGGCGTTCATGTTCGTCCGCATGGTGGAGGAGCTGTGCGAGCTGTGGAGCGTCGACCCGCCCGGCGTGCTGCGCGCCGGCGGCCTGTCCGTACGGGACCTGCGGCGCGCCGCCCAGCTTCTCGACCTGCCGGAATGGGCGGCCGGGCTGGTCGCCGAGGTGGCGCACGCGGCCGGGCTGGTCGCGGCGGGCGAGGGTGAGTGGCTGCCGACCGGCGGCTACGACGGCTGGCGGATCAAGGCGACCGAGGACCGGTGGGCCGTGCTCGCCGCCGCCTGGGCCGCGATGGACCGCGCGCCCGGCCTGATCGGCGAACGCGACGACCGCGACCGCCCGCTGAACGCGCTCCACCCCGACCTGCGCCGGTCCGGCGCGGCCCAGACGCGGGCGCGCACGCTGGCCGTGCTGGAGGCGGCGCCGCCCGGCCTCGCGCCGACGCCCGAGTCGGTGCTCGCCCGGCTCGCCTGGGAGCAGCCCCGGCGCCGGTCCGCGCCACGCGAGCCGCTCGTCCGGTTCGCCCTGCGCGAGGCCGAGCACATCGGCGTGACGGGCCTCGGCGTGCCGGCCGCGCACGGCCGCGCGGCGGCCCGCGGCGACGGCCGGGCGGCGGCGGACCTGCTCGCGCCGCTGCTGCCGCAGGCGGTCGACCACGTGCTGCTGCAGGCCGACCTGACGGCCGTGGCGCCCGGGCCGCTGACCACCGACCTCGGCCGGCGGCTCGCGCTCACAGCCGACGTCGAGAGCAAGGGCGGCGCGACCGTCTACCGCTTCTCCGAGCAGTCGGTCCGCCGGGCGCTCGACGCCGGGCACTCCGCCGGCGACCTGCTCGCCATGCTGGAGCGCCACTCGGCCACGCCGGTCCCCCAGCCGCTGGCCTACCTGGTGACCGACGTCGCCCGCCGCCACGGCCGCATCCGGGTCGGCGTGGCGTCGTCCTACGTCCGGTGCGACGATCCGGCCCTTCTCGACGAGGTGCTCGCCGACAAGCGGGCCCACCTGCTGCGGCTGCGGCGGCTCGCGCCCACCGTGCTCGCCTCGAAGACGTCCCGGGCGGCGCTGGTCGACACGCTGCGGGCGATGGGATACGCGCCGGTCGCCGAGTCGCTGGAGGGCGACGTCGTCGTCGCGCGGGCCGACGCCCGGCGGACCGAGGGGCCGCCCGCCGCCCGCGCGCCCGCGAACCCCGGCCTCGGCCCCGAGGCCGCCGCCGGGGCCGTACGGGCGATGCGCGCGGGGGACTCCGCACACCGGTCCCGCCGCCCGCCCGCCGAGACGCCCGAGGGGCAGGTGCCCCGCTCCCCCAGCACCGCGACGATCAGCGCGCTGGAGGAGGCCATCCGGCAGGGGTCGCGGGTGTGGATCGGCTACACCGACTCGCAGGGGCACGCCACCAGCCGTATCCTCGAACCGGCCCGCATGGAGGGCGGTTACCTCACGGCGTACGACGAGACCCGGGCGACCGTCCACCGCTTCGTCCTCAGCCGCATCACCGGCGTCGCCGGCTACGACTCCGAGCGGTCCGAGACGCCCGGGGAGCGCGCCGCCGGAGTCGACTGAGGGGCGTCCCGCGACACGGCGGGCGACCCGGTCTCGGTGAAACGGGACTCATCGGGCCTGGTCTCTTGTTGGATAAGGGACAGCCGTACCAAGGGAGCAGGCATTGAGTGACGGGCCGCTGATCGTTCAGTCGGACAAGACGCTGCTGCTGGAGGTGGATCACCCAAGAGCCGGCGAGTGCCGCAAGGCGATCGCCCCGTTCGCCGAGCTCGAACGCGCTCCCGAGCACGTCCACACCTACCGGGTCACCCCGCTCGCGCTGTGGAACGCCCGCGCCGCCGGGCACGACGCCGAGCAGGTCGTCGACGCCCTCATCGGGTTCAGCCGCTACCCCGTGCCGCACGCGCTGCTCGTGGACGTCGCGGAGACCATGGCGCGGTACGGCCGCCTGCGGCTGGAGAAGCACCCGGTGCACGGCCTGGTGCTCACCACCAGCGACCGCGCGGTGCTGGAGGAGGTGCTGCGGTCCAAGAAGATCCAGCCCCTGGTCGGGGATCGTCTCGGCGCCGACTCGGTGGCCGTGCATCCCTCCGAACGCGGCAACATCAAGCAGACGCTGCTCAAGCTCGGCTGGCCGGCCGAGGACCTGGCCGGATACGTCGACGGCGAGCATCACCCGATCGACCTGCGCGAGGACGGCTGGGAGCTCCGGCCGTACCAGAAGGAGGCGGCGGACGCGTTCTGGCACGGCGGTTCCGGCGTCGTCGTCCTGCCCTGCGGCGCGGGCAAGACGATCGTGGGCGCGGCGGCGATGGCGCACGCGCGGGCGACCACGCTGATCCTGGTCACCAACACGGTCTCGGCCCACCAGTGGAAGCAGGAGCTGCTGCGGCGCACCTCGCTGACCGAGGACGAGATCGGTGAGTACACCGGCACCAAGAAGGAGATCCGCCCGGTCACCATCGCCACCTACCAGGTCATGACCACCCGGAGGCAGGGCACCTACCGGCACCTCGAACTCTTCGACGCCCGCGACTGGGGGCTCGTCGTGTACGACGAGGTCCACCTGCTGCCCGCGCCGATCTTCCGGATGACCGCCGACCTGCAGGCGCGCCGCCGCCTGGGGCTGACCGCCACGCTGGTGCGCGAGGACGGCCGGGAGGGCGACGTCTTCTCGCTCATCGGGCCAAAGCGGTACGACGCGCCCTGGAAGGAGATGGAGAACCAGGGCTACATCGCCCCGGCCGAGTGCGTGGAGGTCCGGGTGACGCTCCGCGACGACGAGCGGCTGGCCTACGCGATGGCCGAGAGCGACGAGCGCTATCGGTTCTGCTCCACCACTCCCGCCAAGATCAGGGTCACCGAGGCGCTGGTGCGGCGGCACGAGGGCGAGCAGGTGCTGGTCATCGGGCAGTACATCGACCAGCTCGACGAGCTGGGCGAGCACCTCGACGCGCCGGTCATCAAGGGAGAGACCAAGGTCAAGGAGCGCGAGCGGCTGTTCCAGGCGTTCCGCGACAAGGAGATCCAGGTGCTGGTGGTCTCGAAGGTCGCCAACTTCTCCATCGACCTGCCCGAGGCGGCCGTGGCGATCCAGGTCTCCGGCACGTTCGGCTCACGCCAGGAGGAGGCCCAGCGGCTCGGCCGGGTGCTGCGCCCCAAGGCCGACGGCGGGGGCGCGCTGTTCTACTCCGTCGTAAGCCGGGACACCGTCGACCAGGAGTTCGCCGCGCACCGGCAGCGCTTCCTGGCAGAGCAGGGGTACGCGTATCACATCATCGACGCCGACGACGTGGGCCAGGAGGACCCGGCGAGGTGACCCCGCCGGGTGGGCGCCGTGTCCCGGGGCGCGTTTCCCCGGGACCACGTCCACGGTGGAGATCGGCCGTCTGGAGATCGAACGATGAAGACCGAACGGTGAAGATCGACGGGCACCTGTCAGATCCAGGAAATGCCTGCGGGCCGTGTCACCACATCACCCCCTCGCTCCTATACCGACATCGCGGTGCCGTGATGGCGGCAATACCCACTCAGTACGGCGAATCACGCAATATGCGCATTTTTCACCTTGTCCCTGGTTTGTCGCAAAAAAGCGGAGAGTGTTACCAATTCTCCGGTGAGTGAGCAAATCACTACCGAACGCGGTTATATAAACGCGACACACAGCAATAAATCACCCCGGCATCACCGCGCCTGAGCAGCGCAACGCGCAGCACGCAAGGCAGCACCGTGCCGAGCACGCTCAGCAGCACCGTGCCGAGGCACGCTCGGCAGCACAGCACCCGGCATGCTCGGCGGCCACAGTGGCCAGGCGCCTCGCAGCACCGTGTCCGGCGCGCCGGACGCGCCGGGCAGGCGTCCGGAACTCAGCGCCTCAGACCCTCCGGCGGTCCGGGCACCCGCGGCTCAGCGGACGGCCAGGCCGCCGAAGAACAGCACCGCCAGCGCCGCGATCCACGCCGCCACGGCCACGCCGTACAGGGACTCGCGACGGGCGAACCAGGCGAACCCCGTCGTCCCCGCCGCGACGAGCGCGACCAGTTCGGACAGCGAGGCCACCGGCGCCAGCCGATCCGCGCAGTCCGGCGCCGGTTCCAGACCGGCGCAGAAGGCCAGCCGGCTCCAGCCGCCGAAGACCGCGAAACCCCACAGCGTGGCGAGCAACAGGCTCACCGCCGCCGGGATCGCGGGAGGAACCCAGGTGCGCGTCACCCGCGTAGAGATACCCAGGCAGGTGAACGGCGACACGCTAGAGAAATACCGTTTCGGCATCAGGGCGCCCGTCGCTAAGCTCTTGTCCTTCCGCCTCTCATCCTTACCGCCTGCAGCCTGTCCGCTGCCCGTCTTCAGTCCTGTCCTCGGTCCTGTCTTCGGTCCGGTCCTTGTCGTGTCCTCGTCGTGTACGGAGGAGTTTTCCGCATGCCTGAGAATGTGCTCGAAGCCGAGCGCGCCCATCTCGCGGCCTCCCGCGCCGCGTTGCGGACGATGCGCGAACACGCGCAGTCGCTGTCCGCGGACGCCGCCGGCGACTGGGTGTCGCAGCAGGTGCTCCAGGGCCTGCTCGACCAGCGCGTGGCCGCCCTGGCCGACCACCCCGACACACCGCTGTTCTTCGGCCGCCTCGACCGGTCGGCCGGCGACGACCTGCCGGACACCATCCACGTCGGCCGCCGGCACGTCCACGACGACAGCAGCCGGCCCCTCGTCATCGACTGGCGCGCACCGATCTCCCGCGCCTTCTACCAGGCGAGCCCGTCCGACCCGATGGGCGTCGCGTTGCGCCGCCGGTTCGGCTACCGGGGCGGCGATCTCACGGCGTACGAGGACGAACCGCTGGACGGCCGGGCGCTCGGGCAGAGCAGGCTCCTCACCGAGGAGATCGAGCGGCCCCGCACCGGCCCCATGCGCGACATCGTCGCCACCATCCAGCCCGACCAGGACGAGATCGTCCGCGCGGACCTCGGCGTGACCGTCTGCGTGCAGGGCGCCCCCGGCACCGGCAAGACCGCCGTCGGCCTGCACCGCGCGGCCTACCTCCTGTTCACCCACCGCGAGAAGCTGGCGAGGTCGGGCGTGACGATCGTCGGCCCCAACCGCGCCTTCCTCGCGTACATCTCCTCGGTCCTCCCGGCTCTCGGCGAGGTGAAGGTCGACCAGACGACCGTGGCGGGCGTCCTCGGCGAGCACGCGCATCCCGAGGAGCCGGCGGTGGCGGCCGTGAAGGGCGACGCCCGGATGGCCGAGGTCCTGCGCCGCGCCCTGTGGCTGCACGTCGTCAAGCCGGTCGAGGGCGTGCTCGTCACCAAGGGCGTGAACCGCTACCGCGTGCCCGACCACGAGGTCCGGGAGATCGTCGCCTCGCTGCGCGGCACGACGAGGTACGGCCCGGGCCGCACGATGCTGGCCCAGCGGCTCGCGCACGCCGTGCTCGTGCAGATGGAGCGCCGCGGCGAGTCGCCCGACGACCGTACGCAGGACGCGGTGGCCCGCTCGAAGCCGGTCAGGGCCGTCCTCGACGCCGTGTGGCCCAAACTGACTCCTCAGCAGGTGCTGCACCGCCTGCTGTCGGACGCCGAGTTCCTCGCGAAGGCCGCCCGGTCGGATCTCACCGCGGAGGAGCAGGAACTGCTCCTGTGGCGCAAGCCGTACAAGTCGCACCGGTCGGCGAAGTGGACGGCCGCCGACGCCGCCCTGCTGGACGAACTCGGCGACCTCGTCGAGCGCACCCCTTCCCAGGGCCACCTGGTGGTGGACGAGGCGCAGGACCTGTCGGCCATGCAGCTGCGCGCGCTCGGGCGGCGCTGCCGCACCGGTTCGGCGACCGTGCTCGGCGACCTCGCCCAGGGCACCACCCCCTGGTCGGCGCGGTCGTGGAAGACCGTGCTCGACCACCTCGGCCAGCCTTCGGGGGAGGTCACCGAGCTCACGCTCGGCTTCCGCGTGCCCCGCGAGATCCTCGACTTCGCCGCGCGGCTGCTGCCCTCCGTCGCGCCCGATCTCGCCCCGCCCCGCTCTCTGCGTCCCGGTGCCGGATCGCTGTCCGTACGGCACGTGCCCGACGTCGCCGCGGCCCTTCCCGAGGCCCTGCGGCGGACGCTCGACCGCGAGGGCTCGATCGGCGTGATCGCGGCGGACGCCGCCGTACCGGCCCTCTCGGCCGCCCTGGACACCGCAGGCGTGCCGCACGCGGTGCTCGGCCCCGACGCGACGGGCGACGACCGGGTGCTGCTGGTGCCGGCCACGCTCGCCAAGGGACTGGAGTACGACCACGTGATCGTGACCGAGCCCGCCGGCATCGTGGCCGCCGAGGACCGGGGGCTCGCCCGTCTCTACGTCGTCCTCACTCGGGCCGTGACGTCCCTGACCATCCTGCACGCCCACGATCTGCCCCCCAACTTGACATGAGCGAGGAGCTGGCATGAACGAGGTCATCCTGCGGTACGGCGGTCTCGACGACGTCGAGGCCGTGCTGCGGTTCTGGCTGGAGTCCGCGGAGAACACCGACCGGCACGACGACGCCGCCAAGGTGACGGCGCTGGTCGAGCGTGACCCCGAGGCGCTGATCGTCGCCGAGATCGGCGGCCGCGTGGTCGGCACGCTGATCGCGGGCTGGGACGGCTGGCGGGCGAGCCTCTACCGGCTCGCCGTCGACCCGGCGGAGCGGCGCAAGGGCATCGGATCACAGCTGATCCGGGCCGCCGAGGAGCGGTTCCGGAAGTACGGCGCGTTCCGGGTCGACGCGATGGTCCTCAACGACAACGCCCTGGCGCACCACGCCTGGACGGCGGCGGGATACACGATGCAGACCGACTGCGCCCGCTGGGTCAGGCGCCTCACCTGAGCCGTGTGAGATCAGAGTCAGGCGGCGACGGCGGAGCCCGGCGCCCGCGGGACCCGAGCGCGCAGGGAAACGTGGGCGCGCAGGGAAACGTGGGCGCGCAGGGAAACGTGGGCGCGCAGGGAAAAGGGCGGCTCCCCCGAGGGGGAACCGCCCTTCCTGGTGAAGCGGGAGAGCAGGACTCAGAAGTCCATGTCGCCGCCGCCGGGCATGGCGGGGGCCTTCTCCTTCTCGGGCTTCTCGGCGATGACGGCCTCGGTCGTGAGGAACAGGGCCGCGATGGACGCCGCGTTCTGCAGCGCCGAGCGGGTGACCTTGGCCGGGTCGATGATGCCCGACTCGAACATGTTGACGTACTCGCCGGTCGCGGCGTTGAGGCCCTCGCCCGCGGGCAGGTTGCGAACCTTCTCCACCACGACGCCGCCCTCGAGGCCGGCGTTGACGGCGATCTGCTTCAGCGGCTCCTCGAGCGCCTTGCGGACGATCGCCGCGCCGGTCGCCTCGTCGCCGTTGACCTCCAGCTTGTCGAACGCGTTGGCGCCGGCCTGCAGCAGGGCCACGCCACCGCCGGGGACGATGCCCTCCTCGACCGCGGCCTTGGCGTTGCGGACGGCGTCCTCGATGCGGTGCTTGCGCTCCTTGAGCTCGACCTCGGTCGCCGCGCCGGCCTTGATGACGGCGACGCCGCCGGCCAGCTTGGCGAGACGCTCCTGGAGCTTCTCGCGGTCGTAGTCGGAGTCGGTGCGGTCGATCTCGGCGCGGATCTCGTTCACGCGGCCGGAGATCTGCTCCGCGTCGCCGGCGCCGTCGACGATCGTGGTCTCGTCCTTGGTGACGACGATCTTGCGGGCGCGGCCGAGCAGGTCGAGGGTGGCGTTCTCGAGCTTGAGACCGACCTCCTCGGAGATGACCTGGCCGCCGGTCAGGATCGCGATGTCCTGCAGCATGGCCTTGCGGCGGTCGCCGAAGCCGGGGGCCTTGACGGCCACGGACTTGAACAGGCCGCGGATCTTGTTGACCACCAGGGTCGCCAGGGCCTCGCCCTCGACGTCCTCCGCGAGGAGGACCAGCGGCTTGCCGGACTGCACGACCTTGTCGAGCAGCGGGAGCAGGTCCTTGTTCGCCGAGATCTTCTGGTTGGCGATGAGGATGTAGGCGTCCTCGAAGACCGCCTCCATGCGCTCGGGGTCGGTCACGAAGTAGCCGGACACGTAACCCTTGTCGAAGCGCATGCCCTCGGTGAGCTCCAGCTCCAGACCGAAGGTGTTGCTCTCCTCGACAGTGATGACGCCTTCCTTGCCCACCTTGTCCATCGCCTCGGCGATGAGCGCGCCGATCTCCGGGTCGGCGGCGGAGATGGAGGCGGTGGAGGCGATCTGCTCCTTGGTCTCCACGTCCTTGGCGAGCTTCGACAGCTCCTCGCTGACGCGCTCGACGGCGGCCTCGATGCCCTTCTTCAGGGACATCGGGTTGGCGCCGGCGGCGACGTTGCGCAGGCCCTCGCGGACCAGCGCCTGGGCGAGCACGGTGGCCGTCGTCGTGCCGTCACCGGCGACGTCGTCGGTCTTCTTCGCGACTTCCTTGACCAGCTCGGCGCCGATCTTCTCCCACGGGTCCTCGAGCTCGATCTCCTTGGCGATGGAGACACCGTCGTTGGTGATCGTGGGGGCGCCCCACTTCTTCTCCAGCACGACGTTGCGGCCCTTGGGGCCGAGGGTCACCTTCACGGCGTCGGCGAGCTGGTTCATACCGCGCTCGAGACCGCGCCGGGCGTCCTCGTCAAACGCGATCATCTTGGCTGCCATTAGGCTAGACCTCCCAGTAGCAGGGTGTCTTCAACGGACCGAGCCGACGCCCGCGACGGCGTGGACCCGCTATCCCTGCGCGAGCCCCATCGCCCCGATCCCGGTTGTTGTCACTCTCGACCTCAGAGTGCCAAACAAGTATTTAGCACTCTACCCCCGAGAGTGCAAGCGGAAGCCACTCTGACCAGCTTGGACGAGGTTCCCGAACACCCTTACGAGGACAAACGAGGACCGACGGGCACGGACGAGCCGAAGGCCCGGTCCGCGGATCGCGGACCGGGCCTCCAATGGTCGCTTGACGGGATCAGGCGACGGCCCGTACGGCCTCCGCCTGCGGGCCCTTCTGCCCCTGCGTGATGTCGAACTCAACCCGCTGACCCTGCTCGAGGGCCTTGTAGCCGTCCATCATGATTGCCGAGTAATGGACGAACACATCCTTCCCACCGTCTACCGCGATGAAGCCGTAGCCCTTGTCCGCGTTAAACCATTTGACGGTGCCCTGCGCCACTTCCGACTCCTCTTGCTGGGCTGGGGACCACACCCAAGAAGCCCCCGGTTTCGTCGATCGTCTTCGACCATACCCGTGTCAAGGCGTAGAACAACAGAGTCAATCCGCAAACTACTACGTCGCGTTCGCTCAAAGCGGTACAGACGATTATTCACTTTTCTACCGAAAGGTTGAGCGCTTCACCTTTCGCCGCCGTGACGCCCCACTTCCCCGGTGAAAGAAGCGCATGTCAGGTGCACGGCGGCGGTGCCGCGGCTCAGCCCCCGGCGACGGCGGGGATGACCGAAATCTGTACCCCGTCCGGCGTGGCGGTGTCCAGCCCATCGGCGAAACGGACGTCCTCTTCTCCGACATAGACGTTGACAAAACGCCGAATCTTGCCCGTCTCATCCAGGATTCGACCTCCGATGCCCGGATAGTCCGCATCCAGCTTCTGCAGGACCTCGCGGAGCGTTCCCCCCTCCCCGCTCACCTCCGCGACGCCGTTGGTGTACGTCCGCAGAATCGTCGGAATCCGCACGGAAACGCTCATTGCTCACTCGCTTTCGTTGCTGCCGATGGGCCTGTGATAACGCTTTCAGTTGGCGAATGCCGCACGGAAGGCGTCGAGGGAGGGACGGATGACCGCGGACGGGCGGGCCTGCGCGGCCACCGCGTCAAGTGTCTTGAGACCGTCGCCGGTGTTCAGCACGACGGTTTCGGCCTCGGGGTCGAGGCGCCCCTCGCGCACGAGCTTGCGCAGCACGCCGACCGTGACGCCGCCCGCGGTCTCGGCGAAGATTCCCTCGGTCCTGGCCAGCAGGCGGATCGCCTCGACCACCTCGCCGTCGTTCACGTCCTCCACCGCACCGCCCGTGCGCCGGGCGATGTCGAGCACGTACGGGCCGTCCGCCGGGTTGCCGATGGCCAGCGACTTGGCGATGGTGTCGGGCTTGACCGGCTGCACCACGTCCTGCCCGGCCTTGAAGGCGCGGGAGACCGGCGAGCAGCCCTCGGCCTGCGCGCCGAAGATCCGGTACGGCCGCTCCTCGACCAGGCCGAGCTTGATCAGCTCGCGGAAGCCCTTGTCGATCTTCGTGAGCTGCGAGCCGGAGGCCACCGGGACGACGATCTGCTCGGGCAGCCGCCAGCCGAGCTGTTCGGCGATCTCGTACGCCAGCGTCTTGGAACCCTCGGCGTAGTAGGGCCGGAGGTTGACGTTGACGAATCCCCACTTCTCGCCCAGCTCGTCGCCGATGAGCTCGGAGCAGAAGCGGTTCACCTCGTCGTAGGTGCCGTCGATGCCGACCAGCCGGCCGCCGTACACCGCGGCCATGGTGACCTTGGCCGCCTCCAGGTCGGCGGGGATGAACACGCAGGAGTCCAGCCCGGCCCTGGCCGCCGCGGCGCCCACCGCGCCGGCGAGGTTGCCGGTGGACGAGCACGACAGGGTGTGGAAGCCGAAGGCGCGCGCGGCCTCGACCGCGATCGCGACGACCCGGTCCTTGAAGGAGTGGGTCGGGTTGCCGGAGTCGTCCTTGACGTGCAGCGACCGCAGCCCGAGCTCGGCCGCCAGCCGGTCGGCCCGCACGAGCTTGGTCCAGCCGGGCTGCAGGTTGGGCTTGTCCGCCACCCCGGCGGGGACGGGAAGCAGGGAGCGGTACCGCCAGATGTTCGTCGGGCCCGCCGCGATGTCCTCCCGGCGGACCTCTCCGAAGTCGTACGCCACCTCAAGGGGGCCGAAACACTCCGTACAGGCGAAGACCGGGCCGAGCTCGTAGTGAGCGCCGCACTCCCGGCAGGACAGACCGGTGGCGGGGCCGAAGTCGGTGGTGGTGGTGGGGGCCGCAGTGCTGCTGTGCGCCATGAAGCGAGGCCTTTCCCTCATCTTCGCTCGCGACCACCCTGGCCGCGAGCCGGAATTGGCACCTGTCCCGGCCGGGCCTCGTGGGCACGAGTTCGACACCGGGGAGGTTGCCGGGGCTTCGCAGGGCCGGTCCCTCCACCCCTCTGGATGAGCATCTTCAGTTGTGGGACCTTCGAAAAAGGTCCTCCAGCACTGTACCCCGGCGTCCCCTGTGTCCGTTCCGTTGTCTCAGATGGTGAGAAGGTTTGTATCAGCCGTAGGCCTCGCCGAGCGCGCTCTGCACGTATTTGCGTGCCTGGTGTATCCGGGACTTGACGGTGCCGAGGGGAATGCCGAGCTGTTCGGCGACCTGGGAGTAGTCGAGCTGGCAGATGTCGCGCAGCACGAGTGCCTGGGCGAGGTCGGGCCGCTCGGCCTCCAGCGCCTCCATCGCGTCGAGCAGGTCGAGCCGCGACCCGGCGATGACGCTCACCCGCCGCGGGTCCGGCCGCTGCTCGGGCAGCTCCTCCGCCTGCTCCGACGAGCGCCGCTTGAGCGACCGGTAGGTCGTCCTGGCGCAGTTCACGGTCACGATGTGCAGCCACGTGCTGAACTTGGCCCGGCCCTCGAACCGGGCGATGTTGCGGGCCACGGCGAGCAGCGTGTCCTGCGCCGCCTCCTCCGCGTCCTGCCGGTACGGTAGAAGCCGCTCGCAGTGCCGCAGCACGTCGGGCTCGATGCGCCGCAGCAGCTCGCCGAGGGCGCGGTGATCTCCCCGGGCGGCCGATCCGGCCAGCTCCTCGGTGACGTCGTCCAGTGCCATCCCGTTCCAGCCCTCCCGCGATCGGTTGACATCCTATTGATGGAGGTCCGCTTTTATTAATCTTCCGGCATGCGCGCCCGCTCTGATCGAGGGGAAACCCCAATGAGCAGCTCCGTTCTGATCGCGTCCAACCGGGGCCCGGTGTCCTTCACCCTGTCGGAGGACGGCGGCCTGACCATGCGCAGGGGCGGCGGCGGGCTCGTGTCCGGGCTGTCGGACGTGGTCAGGGACACCGACGTGCTCTGGGTCTGCGCGGCGCTGTCGGACGGCGACCGCGGGGCGGTGCGGCAGGCGCCGGGGGGCCGGCTCGACGAGGCGTTCGACACGGGGCCCATCCGCATGCTGGACATCCCGCCCGCGGTCTTCCACCGCGCCTACAACGCCGTGGCGAACTCGACCCTGTGGTTCGTCAACCACCTGCTCTACAACACGCCCTTCTCCCCCGAGTTCGGCACCCGGTTCGCCCGCGAGTGGGAGTCGTACCGCACCTACAACGGCGCGTTCGCGCTGGCGCTGGCGGAGGAGGCCACGGCCCGGGCCCGGGTGATGGTGCAGGACTACCACCTGACGCTCACCCCCGCGATGCTCCGGGTCGAACGGCCCGACCTGCGCATCGCGCACTTCTCACACACGCCCTGGGCCCCGCCGGAATACTTCGCGCTGCTGCCCGAGGACGTCGCGGCGGAGGTGCTGTCGGGCATCCTCGGCGCCGACCACGCCGGCTTCCTCACCGCCCGCTGGGCGCGCGCCTTCATGGACTGCTGCGCCGCCCTGCTCGGGGCCCGCGTGGACCACGCGGACCGTACGGTGACCTGGGCCGGCAGGATCACCCGGATCGGCGTGCACCCGCTCGGGGTGGACGGCGAGGCGCTGCGGGCGCGGGCGGCCGAGCCGGACGTCGAGTCGCACATGGCGGCGATCAGGGACCACGTCGGCGACCGCAGGCTGATCGTGCGGATCGACCGCACGGAGCTGTCCAAGAACATCGTCCGCGGCCTGCGGGCCTACCAGGCGTTCCTGGCGGGGCATCCCGAGTGGCACGGACGGGTGGTCCACCTGGCCTTCGCCTACCCCTCCCGGCACGACCTGCCCGAGTACCGCGAGTACACGGCGGCCGTGCAGCGGTGCGCCCAGGAGATCGAGGACGAGTACGCCACCGAGGACTGGGACCCGCTGATCCTCAACGTCAACGACGACTACCCGCGCTCGCTCGCGGCGTACCGGCTGGCCGACGTGCTGCTCGTCAACCCGGTCCGGGACGGCATGAACCTGGTGGCCAAGGAGGGCCCGATCCTGTCGCCCCGGTGCGCGCTCGTGCTGTCCCGCGAGGCGGGCGCGGCGGCCGAGCTCGGCGCCGACTCCCTGCTGGTCAACCCGTTCGACGTCACCGCCACGGCGGCGGCGCTGCACGAGGCGCTGACGCTGCCCGAGGAGGAGCGCCTCAAGCGCGGCCTGCGGCTGCGGGAGGCGGCCACCGCGCTGCCGCCCCGCCGCTGGTTCGACGACCAGATCGCCGCGCTGCGCTGACCGGCCGCGCCGGAGGCGGTGGTCAGCCCCGAGTGGTCAGCGCCAGGTGGTCAGCGCCAGGTGGTCAGCGCCGGGTGGTCAGCGCCAGGTGGCCTTCTTGAGGATCCCGTCCAGGCCCGGGGTGTTCCACTGGTCGACGATCAGGATCTTCGACGAGGGCAGATACCACTCGCGCTGGCTGTAGCGCATCTTCACCCTGAACTTCTTGTCGACGCAGGTGCCCGCCCACACGTGGTATTCCGCCCGGTGACCCGCCCCGACCTTCCGCAGGCCCTTGCCGGCGAGCTTGAAGGTGCCCTTGTACAGGCGCACGGTCCTCGGGCAGACGCTGACGTCGGTCGCGGGATCGAACTCGTACCTGGGGTTGTAGCGCTGGAACGTGTGACCGCCGATTTCGAGTGCCTTCGGGCCCAGCACCCAGAAACCGTGGCACCCCGCGTCGCGGAAACCGAAGTCCATGGTGCCGAGGCTGGGACACGGGCCGGTGATGACTCGGGTCCAGTCCGAGCCGGCCTGGACCGCCTTCCACGACGCGGGGATGGTCAGGGTCAGGCCCTTGCGCAGGTGGACCTGCTTGGTGCCGCCCGCGGACGCCGCGGAAGGAGCCGCCAGGGTGGTTGTCAGCACGGCCAGACCGGCCGCCGTGGTCGCAATGGTCTTTCCGATCATGTTCCGTACGTTATGCCCTGCCACTTGGAGACGGCTTGGGGAGCGGTGCAGCGAGAGGTCAGTGCCAGGTGGCCTTCTTGAGGATCCCGTCCAGGCCCGGGGTGTTCCACTGGTCGACGATCAGGATCTTCGACGTGGGCAGGAACCACTCCCGCTGGTGGTAGTGGGCCTTCACCTTGAACGTCGTCATCGTCACGCACGTCCCCGCCCAGTCGCGGTAGTAGGCCTTGTGCCCCGGCCCGACCGGGCGCAGCCCCTTCGCGCCGAGCTTGGACTGGCCGATGTAGAGGTTCTTCCGCACCGGGCAGGGCCCGACGTCGGTGGCGGGATAGAACGGCCCGTCCGGCGTGTACGCCTTGAACAGCTCATGGCCGATCTTGATGGCCTTGGGACCCAGGACCCAGAAGCTGTGGCACCCCGAGTCGCGGAAACCGTAGTCCACGGTGCCGCGGGTGGGGCACGAGCCGGTGATGACGCGGGTCCAGTCCTTGTGGGCGGTGTCGACCCGCCACGACGCGGGGATGGTGAGCGTGAGGCCCTTGCGCAGGTGCAGCTGCCTGGTGCCGCCGAGGTCGCTCGCGGAGGCCGCCGCGGGAGCCGCCAGGGTGGCGGCCGCGAGGGCGGCGGTCAGCACGGCGAGCCCGGCCGGGATCGTCTTCCGGTTCATGCCACGGACGTTAGACCTGCCCGCTTGCAGACCGCTTGCCAAGCGATTCGACCAGGTCGCCGAGGAGGGCCACGACGCCGTCGGGGCCGTCCACCACCAGGTCGGCGCGTTCCGCCAGCGCCGTCACCTCGGCGGACCCGCTGCACACCCGCACGCCGGGCAGGCCGGACTCCTCCACCGCGGCGAAGGCCGCGAGGTCGCCGAGGTCGTCGCCGACGAACATGACCGAGCGGGCGCCGCGCTCGGCGAGGAAGGCGGAGAGGGCCTGGCCCTTGTCCATGCCGGCGGGCCGCAGTTCCAGCACCATGCGGCCCGGCTCCACCGCGAGCCCGGCCTCCGCGGCCAGCGCCGCGACCGGTTCGCGCAACGCCTCCAGGGCGGCGGCGGGGTCGGCGCACCGCCGGGTGTGCACGGCGACGGCGTGGCCCTTGTCCTCGATCCACGCGCCCGCGAGGCCGGCGGCGATCACGGGCAGCCGGGTCCGTACGAGGTCGAGCCCCGGCGGCGGTGGCGGGGCCGTCACGCGGCCGTCCTCCCAGCGTTCGAGGCCGTAGTGGCCGAGGATCACCAGGCCGGGCACGTCCCCGAGCGACGGCCCGCCGGGCACCTCTCCCAGGCCGATGGCCGTCAGGGGAGGCCGGCCCGTGACGACGACCACGGCGCGTACGAGCGGGGCGAGCGCGGCCAGCACGCCCGGCACGGCGGGGTGCACGCGGGCGGCGGCGGGGTCGGCGACGATCGGGGAGAGCGTGCCGTCGTAGTCGAGCCCGATCACGGCGCCTGCCGGATCGGCGACGATCGCGTCGAGTCCTGGGTGCGCGGGCAGAGTCATGGCCTCGTTCCGGAGAGGTGGGCGGGACGCCCGGGCGGTGCCGGGCGGACGACCGGTGATCGGAGCCCCGGCTGTCTCGTCCGGGGACGCGGCTGTGTGGAAACCGGCGGGGGTAGCCGCGGCAGGGGGTCTCAGGAGTGCATGCCGAACCTGCGGGCGGAGCGGTCGCGCCGCCGGCCGGCCCTCATCCGGCGCAGCCGCTTGACCAGCATGGGGTCGTGCTCCAGCGCCTCCGGCCGGTCGATCAGCTCCCCGAGTAACTGGTAGTACCGGGTGGCGGAGACGTCGAAGGCCTCCCTGATCGCCTGCTCCTTGGCGCCCGCGTACCGCCACCACTGACGCTCGAACGCGAGCATCTCGCGGTCGCGGTCGGAGAGGTCGAGCCCGTCGCCGCCGGTCGGTTCGGTGTCCATCCGCTCCTCCTCGATCGGCCGCGAGCCCGTCCCTCATGGTAAAGGGACGCACGACGTTGGACGACCCTGGGTGTGCAGAGGGACGGAGGCCGACGTAGTGTCACGTGGTGTGAGCTCTGTAATCACGCTTCTGACCGACTACGGGCTGGAGGACGGCTTCGTCGCCGCGTGCCACGGCGTGATCGCGGGCATCGCACCGCAGGCTCGGATCATCGACGTGGGCCATCTCGTTCCCGCCGGGGACGTGCGGCGCGGCGCGGCCATCCTGGCGCAGACCCTGCCCTATCTCCCGGCCGGCGTCCACCTCGCCGTCGTCGATCCCTCCGTCGGCGGCAACCGCCGCCCGGTCGCGGTCGAGGCGGGCGGGCGGGTGTTCGTCGGCCCGGACAACGGCGTCCTGTCGTGGGCCGTCCGGGCCGCTGGCGGCGCCGACGCGGCCTACGAGATCACCAACAGGGAGCTGTTCCTGGCCAACGTCTCGCCGACCTTCCAGGGACGCGACCTGTTCGCCCCGGTGGCCGCGCACCTGTGCGCCGGCCGGGCGGTGGCCGATGTGGGACCGCCGATGCCGGTGGACCGCCTGGTGAGCCTGCCCGCGCCGACCTGCCGCCTGCGGGACGGCGCGGCCGAGGGCGAGGTGCTGTCGGTGGACCGGCACGGCAACGTCCAGTTCTCGATCACCGCGACCGACCTGGCCGAGATCGGCGTACGGCTCGGCGACACCCTGGCCGTGTGGCTGGGGCGCCGCCAGGTCGCGGTGCCGTACCGCGAGACCTTCACCGCCGTGCCGCCCGGCGACCTCGTGGCGTTCGCCGACTCCGCCGGCCTGGTCGCGATGGCGATCAACGCCGGGGACGCCGCCGACCGCCTGGGCCTGCCCCCGGGCGCGCACGTACGGCTGTCGCCCGGGCGCTGACCCGGCGGCGGGGCTCCTATTCGGCGTTGACCACGTCGCGGACCTCCGCGAAGTGGCAGGCGCTCGGATGCGCGCTGCCCGGGCGGACCTCCAGCGCGGGCTCCTGCTCGGCGCAGACGTCCTGCGCCTTCCAGCAGCGGGTGCGGAAGTGGCAGCCCGACGGCGGGTTGGCCGGCGAGGGCGGGTCGCCCTGCAGGATGATCCGCTGGCGGGTCTCCCGGCCCTCCGGGTCGGGCACCGGCACCGCCGACAGCAGCGCCTGCGTGTACGGATGCGTCGGGTTGTCGTAGATCTCGGTGTCGTTCCCGAGCTCGACGATCTTGCCGAGGTACATCACCGCGATCCGGTCGGAGATGTGGCGGACCACCGACAGGTCGTGCGCGATGAAGATGTAGGCGAGGTTGAACTCGTTCTGCAGCCGCTCCAGCAGGTTCATCACCTGGGCCTGGATCGACACGTCGAGCGCGGAGACCGGCTCGTCGCAGATGATGATCTCCGGCTGGAGCGCCAAGCCGCGGGCGATGCCGATGCGCTGGCGCTGGCCGCCGGAGAACTGGTGCGGGTAGCGGTTGATGTGGTCGGGGTTGAGGCCCACGACCTCCAGCAGCTCCTGCACCCGCTGCCGCCGGCCGCCCTTCGGCGCGACGTCCGAGTGGATCTCGAACGGCTCGCCGACGATGTCGCCGACCGTCATCCGCGGGTTCAGCGAGGTGTACGGGTCCTGCATCACCATCTGGATGTTGCGGCGCATCCGCTTGAGCTCGGCGCCCCTGGCGGTGGTGATGTCCCTGCCGTTGATCCGCACCGAGCCCGACGTGGGCCGCTCCAGTGCCATCAGCAGCTTGGCCAGCGTGGACTTGCCGCAGCCCGACTCGCCCACGACGCCGAGCGTCTCGCCCCTGCGCAGGTCGAAGGAGACGCCGTCCACCGCCTTGATGGCGCCGACCTGCCGCTTGAAGACGACGCCGTAGTTCAGCGGGAAGTGCTTCACCAGGTCGCGGACCTCGAGGATGGACTCAGTTGGAGCCGTCATCGAGAACCTCCCTCCAGTAGTGGCAGGCGCTGCCGCGGGTGTCGCTGACCGTGTACAGCGGTGGGGCGTCGGTCACGCAGTTCTCCTTGCGGTACGGGCACCGCGGGTGGAAGGCGCAGCCGGTGGGCATGTCGAGCAGGTTCGGCGGCATGCCCTTGATGGCGTACAACTCCTGGCCCTTGAGGTCCACCCGGGGGATCGACTCCAGCAGGCCCTTGGTGTAGGGGTGGGCGGGAGCGCGGTACCCGTCGAAGACCGAGGCGTTCTCGACGATGCGCCCGCCGTACATGACCGCGATCTTGTCTGCCACGTCGGCGACGACGCCGAGGTCGTGGGTGATCAGGATCAGGCCCATGTCGCTTTCCTGCTGCAGCTCCGCCAGCAGTCCCATGATCTGCGCCTGCACGGTCACGTCCAGGGCGGTGGTGGGCTCGTCGGCGATCAGGATCTCCGGGTCGAGCGCGATCGCCATCGCGATCATGATGCGCTGCCGCATGCCGCCGGAGAACTGGTGCGGGAAGTCGTCGACCCTGGACTTGGCGCCCGGGATCCTGACCCGGTCCATGAGCTCCACGGCCTTCCTGCGGGCGTCCCGCTTGGACATGCCCTGGTGGACGCGGAACATCTCGCCGATCTGCCAGCCCACGGTGAACACGGGGTTGAGCGCGGACAGCGCGTCCTGGAAGATCATGGCGATCCGCCGCCCGCGGATCTGGCCGCGGGCGTCGTCCGGCATGGTGAGCAGGTCGGTGCCGTGGAACCGGACCTCGCCCTTGGGGATGCGCGCCGGCGGCATGTCGAGGATGCCCATGATCGCCTGCGCGGTGACCGACTTGCCGGAGCCCGACTCCCCGAGCACCGCGAGCGTCTCTCCGGCGTCGACCGAGTAGGAGACGCCGTTCACGGCCCGTACGACGCCCTGGCGGGTCTGGAACTCGACGTGCAGGTTGTCCACGGCGAGAAGGGGTTCGTCGCCCGCGCGCTCCGCCGGGAGCAGATGCGTGTCGACAGATGGGTTCTTCACTTGCCGCCCCTCTTATCGAAGCTTCGGGTCGAGCGCGTCGCGGACGGCGTCACCCAGCATGACGAACGCCAGCACGGTGATGCTCAGGAAGATCGCGGGGAAGATGAGCGGTTCCGGCGCCTCCAGGAACCGGCGCCGGGCGTCTCCGATCATCAGGCCCCACGAGATCGTCGGCGGCTGGACGCCCACCCCCAGGAAGGACAGGCCGGCCTCGGCGGCGATGAACACGCCGAGGTTGAGGGTGGCCGTCACGATCACCGGGGCGATCGCGTTGGGCATGATGTGCCGCAGCATGATGCGCCCGGGCCCCGCACCCAACGCCCGGGCCGCGGTGACGTAGTCCTGGTTCTTCGCCGAGATGACCGCGGCCCGCATGATGCGCAGGATCAGGGGCCAGGCGAGCACGGCGAGCGAGAGGACCACGGTGAAGGCTCCGGCGTTCTCCCGGCCGATGGCCGACAGGAACAGCAGCGCGCCGAGCACCGAGGGGATCGCGAAGAAGATCTCGGCGAGCCGCGACAGCAGCACGTCGACCCAGCGGCTGTAGTAGCCCGCCAGCAGTCCGAGCCCGCCCCCGACGACGGCGCTGATCAGCGAGGTGGCGATGCCGACGATGACCGAGACCCGGGCGCCGTAGATGACCCGGGAGTAGGTGTCGCAGCCGAGGTTGTCGGTGCCGAACCAGTGCTTCGAGGTGATGCCCTCCCGCGCGTTGCTCAGGTCGCACGTGGAGGGGTCGTAGGCGTTGACGGAGGAGAACAACGACGGGAAGGCCGCCATCAGGAGCAGGATCAACACGAGGATCGACCCCAGGATGAAGACCTTGTTCCGCCGGAGGTCGTGCCAGGCGTCCGACCACAGGCTGGCCGGCCGGCGGGCCTTCTCGGGCCTGGCGTCCTTGTCCTTGGCCGATTCGGCCACAGTCGCGTTACTCATAGCGGATCCGGGGGTCGAGGACGGCGTACAGCAGGTCGACGATCAGGTTGGCCAGGACGTAGACCAGGACCAGCACCGTCACGATACCGACCACCACCGCGTTCTCGCGCAGGTAGACGGACTGGAAGAGCTGCTGGCCGATGCCGGGCAGGTTGAAGATGGTCTCGGTGATGATCGCCCCGCCCATCAGCGTGCCCAGGTCGGCGCCCAGATAGGTGATCAGCGGGATGAGCGAGTTGCGCAACGCGTGCCGGCCGAGCACCCGCCGGCGGGACATGCCCTTGGCCACGGCGGTGCGGATGTAGTCGGCGCGGAGCGTCTCCATCAGGCTCGTCCGGGTGAGCCGGGTGAGGTAGGCGATCGAGAGCCCGGCCAGCACCAGGCCGGGCACGATGTAGCTCCGCATGCCGTCCTGGATCCCGGCGACGGGGAAGAAGTCGACGCCGGTGTTCTGCTTCAGCTTCACGCCGAGCACGAGCTGCAGGACGAACCCGCTCACCAGCGTCGGGATCGAGACCAGCAGCAGGGTGACCGCGAGCACGGCCTGGTCCTGCCACCTGCCCCGGCGGAGCGCCGCCCACAGGCCCAGCCCCACGCCGATGATCGCCTCGAACACGAGGGCGGTGATCGCGAGCTGGAAGGTCACCTGGAACTTGCCCTCGAACAGCGAGGACACCGGCACCCCTCGGAAGGTGGTGCCAAAATCACCGGACAGGATGTCGCGGATGTAGTACCAATACTGGACGAGCAGCGGATCGTTCAGGTGGAACTGTTCCCGCATGCGCGACACGAGCTGGGGGTCGAGACGCCGGTCCCCGCCCAGGGCCGCGATGGGATCACCCGGCAGCGCGTAGACGGTGGCGAAGAGCAGGAACGTGGTCCCCACCAGTACAGGGATCGCCTGCAGTAGGCGTCTGATCACGTAGCGACCCATGAGGTCTCCCGGTCATGAACAGGGGCAGCCCATTCTGTCGTCATGGACTGCCCCTGAGGATGGTCGACTACCGGGGGGCAGATCAAGGACCACCCCCCGAATAGCTCGTCGGTCAGGCCCGCTCGACGTTGAAGACGTCGATGCGCTCGAACGGGTCGATCTTGACGTTCTTCACGTTCGAGGAGAACGCGCCGTTCGTGGTGTAGAAGTAGATCGGCACGTACGCCATCTCCTTCAGCGCCAGGTCGTCGGCCTGCTGGTAGAACTGCACGCCCTCGTCGAGGGACGCGGCCGAGTCACCCTTGTTGAGCAGCTCGTCGAACTCCTTGTTGGAGTACTGGACGTAGTTGGAGCTGCCGCCGGTCCCGAAGATCGGGCGGAGGTAGTTCTCCGGGGACGGGTAGTCCATGATCCACGCCATCCGGAAGGCGCCCTTGACCTTGCCGTCACCGAGGTCGTTGAGGATGTCGGCGAACTTCTCGTACGGCTTGACGTTGACCTCGACCTGGAGGTTGGTGCGGATGTTGTTGGCGACCGCCTCCATCCACTCCTTGTGGGCGCCGTCGGCGTTGTAGCTCAGGTCGATGGACTTGACGTCCTTGCCGCCGTTGGACTCCCAGAGCGACTTGGCCTTCGCGGGGTCGAAGGTGCACGCCTCGCCGCAGGCGCCCTTGCGGTAACCGGCGACGACCGGGCTGATGTTGTCGTCGGCCGGGACGCGGGTGCCGGAGAAGACCTTGTCGGTGATGGTCGCCCGGTCGATCGACATCGAGATCGCGGTGCGCAGCTCGCGGCTCTTGGCGTACGTGTCACCGGTCTTGATGTTGAACCCGAGCCAGCCGATGCCGGAGGAGGGCTGCTCGATGTAGCGGTCGCCGAACTCGGCCTTGGCGCCGCCGATCTGCTCCGGCGGCAGCTGGTCCATGATGTCCAGGTTGCCGGCCCGCAGGTCGTTGTACGCGGTGTTCAGGTCCGTGTAGATCTTGTACTGGAGCGCGTCGACCTTGGCCTTGCCCTCCTTGAAGCCGTCGAAGCGGACCATCTCGACCGTCTGGTCGGTGCCACGCTTGTACGGCTTGCTCATCTTGAAGGGGCCGTCACCGATCGGGTTCGAGCCGTAGTCGGCCTTCATCTTGCCCTCGGACTCGAAGGCGGCCTTCGGCAGCGGGTAGAAGGCGGTGTAGCCCAGCATCGTCGGGAAGCCCGAGTAGGGGTGGGTGAGCTCGACCGAGATGGTCTTGTCGTCGACCGCCTTGAGTCCCGACAGCGTGGTCGCGGTGGGCTCCGCGGCCTTCTTCGGGCCCTCCTCGCCGTCCGGGTCCTGCGGGTTCATGGCGTCGTAGCCCTTGAACACCGAGAAGAAGTAGTTGGACTGCTGCTGGTTCGGCCCGTAAGCCGTGAAGTTCCAGGAGTCCACGAAGTTCTGGGCGGTGACCGGCGTGCCGTCGTGCCAGGTGTAGCCGTCCTTGAGTTTGATCGTCCAGGTGGTCTGGTCGGTCGATTCGATGGACTCGGCGATCCGGTTGACCGGCTTCTTCTGGTCGTCGTAGTCGACGAGGCCGATGAAGAGCGCGTTCAGCACCTCCGCGCCGCTGGTCTCACCGGTGTTGCCGGGGATCAGGTCGTTCTGCGGCTCGGCGATCTCGATGCGGACCGGCTGCGCGGCGGAGCCGGAGCCTGAGCCGGAGTTGTCGGACCCTCCACCACCGCCACAGGCGGCCACGGCGAGCGCCAGCAGCGCTGCTCCGGCGGTAATCCTTACGCCCCTAGTCACACGCATAGTGGATCTTGGTCCTCCCTCTAGGATGGGCGTTCACGCTGGTGCGACCCCGGGTTTGCGGGCACCGTCAAACCAGCTGACGTCCTGCCAGTCGTCCGGAGCATCCCTTACCGCTCGCACCAGAGGTATCTCTGGCGCGTTGCAGTTCGGTCACACGTGCGCGAGTCGGGCGTCACACACGCAGTCCCGCGAGCCAACCCTAAACGCCCAGCAGGGCACTAAAACCCCCTTTAGCGTACATTCACCAGCGGAGTGCGAGTCCTTGACCCGCGGTGTCGGCGACACTCCTTCCCCGGTCCTCCTGTCACGATGTCCTGGGCTACCTTTGACCAGTCGCAGCCACGTCCGGTGCGACAGCCGTCCCACCGACCTCCATCCAATAGAGTCACTGCCATGAGCCAGCCGGAATCCGCGGTCGCGGAGGCCCAGGGTGGCGGCCGAGCCCCGGAGTCGCTGGCCGCGCTCGCCGAGCGTCACGGACTACGACGCGCCATCGCACGCCCCAGCATGCCCGCCTACCTGCGCCAACTGTGGGACCGGCGGCACTTCATCCTCACGTACGCCACGTCGCGCAACGTGTCGAAGTACTCCGAGTCGATGCTCGGTCAGCTCTGGCAGGTGCTGACGCCTCTGCTCAACGCCGCGGTCTACTGGCTGATGTTCGGCGTGATCCTCGGGCAGAGCAAGTCGATCCACAACTACCCCGCGTTCCTCATCACCGGGGTCATGGTGTTCACCTTCACCCAGCGCACGGTGATCAGCGGCGCCAAGTCGATCTCCTCGAACCTGTCCCTGATCCGCGCGCTGCACTTCCCCCGCGCCTCGCTCCCGCTCGCGTACACCATGCAGGAGCTGCAGCAGCTCGGCTACTCGATGGGCGTGCTGCTCCTGCTGGTGCTCGTCACGGGGGAGCCGATCACCTGGCTCTGGCTCCTGGTCCCGGTCACGCTGGCGATGCAGACCGTGTTCAACATCGGCCTCGGCCTGTTCATGGCCCGCGTCGGCGCGTTCATGCGGGACATGAACCAGCTCCTGCCGTTCATCACCCGCACCTGGCTGTACGCCTCGGGCGTCTTCTACGCGATCGACGACAAGACCCGGGAGCTCCCCGACATCCTCCGCTGGGTGCTGGAGTTCAACCCGGCGGCCGCCTACATCGAGTTCATGCGCGACCTGCTGATCTACCAGCGTTTCCCGGAGCGCTGGGCGTGGGTGACTTGCGTATTCTGGGCAGTGTTCGCGGTGATCGTCGGCTTCTGGTACTTCTGGCGGGCCGAGGAGAGGTACGGCCGTGGCTGAGCTGACCGAGGAGCTGTCCCAGGTGGCGCCCCAAGACCCCAAGACGCAGACCCCCTCCGAGACCCGGGAGCCCGAGTCGCACGACTCCACGACCGGGACGCCGACCGTCATCGTCGACGACCTCCACATCGTCTACAAGGTGTACGGCTCGGCCGGCGACGCCGAGAAGGGCAACGCGGCCAACGCGCTCATGCGCCTTCTGCGGCGCCAGGGACGGCCGCAGATGAAGGAGGTCCACGCCGTCAAGGGCGTGAGCTTCGTGGCCCACCACGGCGACGCCATCGGCATCATCGGCCGCAACGGCTCGGGCAAGTCGACCCTGCTGCGCGCGATCGCCGGTCTCCTGCCGCCGCACAAGGGCGCCGTCTACACGAACGGCCAGCCCTCCCTCCTCGGCGTCAACGCGGCCCTCATGAAGGAGCTGACCGGCGAGCGCAACATCATCCTCGGCTGTTACGCCATGGGGATGACCCCCGCCGAGGTCCGCGAGAAGTACGACGAGATCGTCGACTTCTCCGGCATCGGGGAGTTCGTCCAGTTCCCCATGTCGACCTACTCGTCCGGCATGGGCGCCCGGCTGCGCTTCGCCATCTCGTCGGCCAAGACGCACGACGTGCTGCTGATCGACGAGGCGCTCGCGACCGGCGACCGCGAGTTCAAGCGCAAGAGCCAGGACCGCATCAAGCAGATGCGCCAGTCCGCCGGCACCGTCTTCCTGGTCGCCCACAACCTCGACGTGATCGAGGAGACGTGCAACCGCGTTATCTGGCTGCACAAGGGGAAGATCAGAATGCAGGGCGACCCCCAGGAAGTCCTGGAGGCGTACAACAAAGCCTGAGAGAAACGGAGGGGCCGAACGTGCCGACGCCGCCACCGATCCCGTACGACCACCTGCCCGAGGTGCCCGCGCTGACCGTCGAGAGCGACGACGTGCGGGACGGCGAGAGGCTGCCCGAGGCCCACGTGTTCGACGACTGGGGCATGGGCGGGCAGAACGTCTCCCCGCACCTGCGCTGGTCGGGCGCCCCCGAGGGCACCCTGAGCTACGCCGTCACCTGCTTCGACCCGGACGCCCCAACGGGCAGCGGCTTCTGGCACTGGGTGCTGTTCGACATCCCGGCCTCCGTCACGGAGCTGCCGGCCGGGGCGGGCAACGGCCCCGACTTCAAGGGCCTCCCCGAAGGCGCCAGGCACGCCCGCAACGACTTCAGCACGAAGGAGTACGGCGGCGCGGCCCCTCCGCCCGGACACCCGCACCGCTACCTCTTCGCCGTGCACGCGCTGAGCGTGGAGTCCCTCGGCGTGGACGGCGACACGCCGCCCGCCGTGGTCGGCTTCAACGTCACGGCCAACACGCTCGCCCGCGGCTACATCGCACCGGTGTACGAAACCTGATGCAGGAGGGCCCGGCGTTCCACTATGATTCGAACGGAGATTCGACATAGCGGAGGGCCGGGATGAGCGACCTCGCGTCGGCGATCGACAGTCTCGCCGCCGAAGATCCCTCGGAGCTGCCCGTCGGGCTGGTCGCCGAGCAGCTCATCGACCTGCACTGGCAGATGGCCCGCCTGCAGGCCCAGATCGCCCGGCGCACCTACCTGCGCGTCTCCTCCGAGTCGCCCAACTGACGCGAACGGCCGGCGCCCTCAGCGGGTGCCGGCCGTTCGCCGCGGCCTAGGGAGTGTCTGACAAATGCTGCCCGTCGCGAGCGGGGATCCAGGTGGATGCGTCGCAAGGCGGAGGAGGAGGTCGGAGCGGAGCCTCCGGCCGACGACGACAACGCAGCGAGGCGCCGCCTGGGCCCCGCGCAGCAGGGCATGATTTGTCAGACACGACCTAAGCCGGAGTGTTCGATTCGCGGGTCAGTTGCCGTACCCGCGCATGCGCCCCGACGGGACGGCGCCGGACACCAGGCCCGGTGCGGACGACACCGCGCCCGACAGGGCCGCGTCGGCGGTGACGGCCACGGAGGAGGCGGCCTGGGACGCCGTGGCGGCGGCCGCGCCGGTCCCCCGCGCCGGCACGCTTGTGACGGTCCCCGTGGCCCCGACGACCGCGCGGACGTCCGCGTTCACGAGGGCCGCGGCGTCGACGGCCGTCGTACGGGTGCCGCTCGTGAGGCCGCCGGCCGGGTCGGCGCACGGAACCAGCGTCAGCAGGCCGCCCGCGCTGCCGGCGGTCGCCGCGGCGGCGCCGTTCAGGTTGAGCAGTGCCTTGAGCCTGGCGGTGACGTCGAGCGCGGCGCTCACGTCGGCGCCCGCGGCGGCGACGGTCGCGGCCGAGGCGTCCACGGCGTCGGCGGTCCGGCCTGACGTCGTGACGACCGGCCGGCCGACCTGGGCGGTGAGAGCCGCGGCGGCCTTCGCTTTGGCGCTCACGGCCGCGTCCACGGTGGCCGTGGCGTCGACGACCGCCTGAAGGGCGGCGCGCAGGTGCGCCTCCAGTGCGGCGACCACGGTGGCGTCGACGGTGACCGTCGCGTCGGCGGTCGCGGTGGCGGCGGCGTCGGCCGTGGCGTCGACCACGGCGTCCGCCGTGATGTCGGCGGCGATATCGGCCGCGATGGCGGCCGCGGCGTTGATCTGCGCGTTCGCCTTCGCGGTGAGAGCGGCCGTGGTGGTGCCGGCGAGGTCCGCGACGGCGACGAGGTCGGCCCGGAGCGCGGCGGTCACGTTCACCGCCACCTGGGCGGCGGCGTCGGCCTGCGCGACGGCGTCACCCGCCGCGGCGCTCGTCGTGCTGCTCGTCGCGCCGCTTGCCGTTCCGCTCCTCGTGCCGGCCACCGCACCGGCGACCACGCCGGCCCGCAGGTCGGCCAGCAGGCTCGCCACCGCCGCGACCCGGGTGTTCGTGCACTTGACCGCGCACCCCTGGGCCTGCGCCGGCGCGGCGACCATGCCGGCGACGCCGATAGCGACGGCGACGACGGCTGTCCTAACCAGTCGTTTCATTTGACTTGCCCCCGGTTCATATTCCTTTTCACGAGAGTGGGAATGACGAACCCAAGAACCCCCGTGCGTCGGCGGGCACGCCGACAAAGACGTCGGCATTTCTATCACCGGGGTTCGCGGCGGAAGGCCCGGTGAAGTGGGGGATCCAGGCCGGACGACGCGCCGGAAAAGTCGGGATATCGAGCATCGGACGACCACTTCACGGTCGCCCCAATCCCCTCGCAGCAGAAAGCTACGGTAAACACCGTGCCCGGTCGCGGCGGTGAATTTTTCCGCGCGCTTTTGGCGACGCGCGCGTGGCGTCCGTGACAACCTCCGCCTGGCGCCCCCGGCGGGCGCCGGTCCGCAACCCCTGGGACCCGCTGTTCCCGACCGGCGCTATCGCGACATATCTCGTTAGGAGTTACGCTGTCGAGGTGACCTACCTCACCCCGTACGCGGGCGACGACCCCGCGCAGCGCGCCTCCGACGCGGACCGCGACAGGATCGCGGCCGTGCTCGGCGAGGCGCTGGCCACCGGCCGCCTGACGAGCCTCGAACACGCCGACCGGCTCGACGCCGTCTACCACGCCGTGACGCTGGGCGAGCTCGTGCCGCTGATCAGGGATCTGCCGGACGTGTCCGGCCAGGCGTCCGCGCTGCCCGCCGACCGGCTCCGGATCTCGGCGGTGTTCAGCAAGATCATACGGCGCGGGCGCTGGATCGCCGGGCGGCACACCGAGCTCACCGCGGTCTTCGGAGCGCTGATCGTCGACCTCGACGAGGCGGTCCTGCCCGGCCGGGAGGTGACGCTGGAGGTGAACTCGTTCTGCGGAAAGATCATCATCACCGTCCCCCCGAACGCCAGGGTGATCGACCAGGGCGGCACCGTGTTCTCCAAGCGCGCGATCAGCGGCGGGGACGGCGCCGAGGACGGCCCGCTGATCCGCCTCACCGGCAACGCGCGCTTCGGCAAGATCGTGGTGTACCGGGGGACGCGCCGCTGACGGCCTACGATTCGGCCATGCAACCCACCGGCCGTGCGCTGCCCGTGGCCCTCGACGCCATGGGCGGCGACCACGCGCCCGGCGAGATCGTCGCGGGAGCCGTCCGGGCGGTGCGCGAGCGCGGCGTGCCCGTCGTGCTCGTCGGCCATCCCCGGGTGCTCTATCAGGAGCTGGCCGGGCACGACGCGGTCACCGAGATCCCCATCGTCCGCGCCGAGGAGGCGCTGGCGATGAACGAGGGGGCGCTGGCGAGCCTGCGGCGCCCGCGGTCCAGCATCGCCGTCGCGTGCCACCTGGTCCGGCGTGGCGACGCCTGCGCGGTGGTGTCCGCCGGTTCGACCGCCGGCGTCGTCGCCACCGGACGGCTGCGCCTGCGGGCCCAGCAGGGCGTCGTACGGCCCGCCATCGCGGTCGGCCTGCCGACGCTCCCCCAGCCCACCGTGCTGCTCGACGCGGGGGCCACGGCGGACGCCAAGCCAGAGATGCTGGTGCAGTTCGCCCACCTCGGGGTGGCGTACGCCGAGGCCGTGCTCGCCACGCGGCGTCCGCGCGTCGGCCTGCTCACGATCGGAGCCGAGCCCGAGAAGGGCAACAAGCTCGCCAAGCGCGCGCACGAACTGCTCGACGCCACCCCCGGCATCGACTTCGTCGGCAACGTCGAGGGGCACGACCTGCTCACCGGGAAGGCCGACGTCGTCGTCACCGACGGGTTCACCGGCAACGTCGCGCTGAAGACCGTGGAGGGCACCGTACGGTACGCCTTCGACCAGTTCCGGGAGGCGATCGCGGACAGCCGCCTGGCCCGGATCGGCGGGATGCTGCAACGGGCCCGGCTGCGCGAGCTGGCCGGCCGGCTCGACCCCGAGGCGCACGGCGGGGCCGTGCTGCTCGGGCTGAACGGCACGGTGGTGATCGCCCACGGCTCGTCCCGGGCCCGCGGCGTGGCCGCCGCCTGCGAGCTCGCGGCCCGCCTGTCGGCCCAGGGGGTCGTCGCCAGGATCGGCGAGCGGATCGCCTCGGGCAACCGGTCGCACCGCCGCCGCTGACCGTGCGAGTCGACCGTCAGGCGGACGGCGGGTGACGGCCGGGCGGCGGCGGGGTGGCCGCCGATTATGGCAGGCGGGCGTGAGTCGCGCGCCGATAAGCTTGACGCATGACCGACCCGCAGCTCGTGCTCACCGAGCGGGTCCAGCAGGCGCTGGGCTCCGCCTTCGGCTCGGAGTACGCCACCGAAGACCCGCTGATCAGGCCCTCACAGTTCGCCGACTACCAGGCGAACGTCGCGCTCAGCCTGGCCAAGCGGCTCCGACGTGCGCCGCGGGAGGTCGCCCAGGCCGTCGCCGACCACCTCGACACCTCCGACGTGAGCGTCGAGGTCAGCGGGCCCGGGTTCCTCAACCTGACGCTGCGCGACGGCTGGATCGCCGAGCAGGCCGGGCAGCGGCTGCTCGACGACCGCCTGGGCGTGCCGCAGGCGGCTCCGCAGACCGTGATCGTCGACTACTCGGCGCCGAACGCCGCCAAGGAGATGCACGTCGGTCACCTGCGCACCACGATCGTCGGCGACACCCTCGCGCGTACCCACGAGCACGTCGGCAACCAGGTGATCCGGCAGAACCACCTCGGCGACTGGGGCACGCAGTTCGGCATGCTCATCGAGCACCTCCTCGACATCGGCGAGGAGCAGGCGCTCGGCATGCTGGCCGCCGGCGACGGCAACGCGTTCTACCAGGCGGCGCGGCACAAGTTCGACAACGACTCCGCGTTCCAGCAGCGGTCGCGCGGCCGGGTGCCGCTGCTGCAGGGCGGCGACCCGGAGACCCTGCGCCTGTGGCGCGAGTTCGTCGACTACAGCAACCGCTACTTCACGAAGGTCTACCGGACGCTCGGCGTCACGCTGACCGACGACGACATCGCGGGCGAGAGCAAGTACAACCCCATGCTCGCCGACGTCTGCGACGAGCTCGAGCGCATGGGCGTGGCCGAGATGAGCGAGGGCGCGCTGTGCGTGTTCCCGCCCGGCTTCACCGGCCGCGACGACCAGCCGCTGCCGCTCATCGTCCGCAAGAGCGACGGCGGGTACGGCTACGCCACGACCGACCTCGCCGCGATCCGCTACCGGGTCCGCGACCTCAAGGCCGACCGCGTCCTGTACGTCGTGGGCGCGACCCAGTCGCTGCACTTCCAGATGGTCTTCGCGGCGGCCCGGATGGCCGGCTGGCTGCACGACGAGGTCAGGGCGGAGCACGTCCAGATCGGCAGCGTGCTCGGCAGCGACGGCAAGATGTTCAAGACCCGCAGCGGCGAGTCGGTCAAGCTCACCGACCTCCTCGAAGAGGCGGTCGTCCGGGCCGAGGCGGTCATCGCCGACCGCGGCTACGAGCCGGAGGCCCGGCGGCAGATCGCCCGCCAGGTCGGCATGGGCGCCGTCAAGTACGCCGACCTGTCGGTCAGCCACGACAGCGAGTACGTCTTCGACTTCGACCGCATGCTCGCGCTGACCGGCAACACGGGGCCGTACCTCCAGTACGCCACGGCCCGCATCCGGTCGATCTTCCGCAACGGCGGGGTCGACCCGGAGTGGATCACCGGCCCGATCGTGCTGGGCCACCCGGCCGAGCGGGCGCTGGCGCTGCAACTGCTCGGCTTCGGCACGGTCGTCGCCGCCGTCGCCGACCTGTCCGAGCCGCACCGGCTCTGCAACTACCTCTTCGACCTCGCGCAGGCGTTCACCTCGTTCTACGAGGGCTGCCCGGTCCTCAAGGCCGAGGAGGAGTCCGTACGGCAGTCGCGCCTGGCCCTGGCGGCGCTCACGCTGCGCGTGCTGCTGCGCGGCCTCGACCTGCTCGGCATCGAAGTGCCCGAGCGGATGTGAGGGGCGTGCCCGAACCCGCTCCGGCGTGCCTTACCCCTCGTCAGCGCGCCGAGCGTCTAGTCTGGCGCGGGCAAGGGAGTGCCAGCCGATCCCTCGGGGAGCGTTCCGCGTGAGCATGGATCTGACCACGAGCCCGGACCCCGGAAACGTGGCCGACGCCACGGAGTTGCACCGCTACGCCGAAGCGCTGCTCGTCAGCCTGGCGGCCGACGGGACCACGCCCGAGCTGCCGCCGGGCGTCACGGACGTGCCGGGCTACTGGCTCGCGCCCGCCGTCGAGACCCTCGTGCTGATCCTGTCGGGCGGGGACGCGTTGGAGCCGCTGGCCCTCGCCTCCCAGCTCGACGAGCGGCGCACCGCCCTGTTCCTGTGCCTCGCGCTCGCCGTCTGCGGCCAGGGCGACCGCATCCACGCGTCCTGGCTCGGCACGGCCTTCGGCGACCTCTCCGAGGAGCATCCGGTGGCCCCCGGGCAGCGGGCCCTGTGGCTCGCCGCCGCGCGGGGGGCGTACGGGCCGGTCGGCAAGATCTTCGTGCTGCGCAAGCTGGACGCGGTCGACGTGCCGGCGGGCGACGACCGCTGGCTGAAGGTCATCGTGCCCGGCCCGCCGGAGACGTCGGTGCCCCCCTCGCTGGAGCCGTTCCCCGAACTGGCGAAGGTCGCCGAGATCGAGCGCTCCCTGCGGGCGTCGGTGACGCTTCAGCGCCTCCGTGAGCGCTGTGACGCGATCACCGCCACCCGGCAGCCCGGCGAGGTCACCAAGGTCGTACGCGGCACCGTGTGGGCCGACGACGAGCCGCTGGCGGTGCTCCGGGCGCTGATCGGGCAGGGCGGCCCCGACGGGCCGCTGAGCTCGCTCACCGGCCATCTGCTGGAGGACCTGCGCCCCGACGCCGATCCGCACCTGGCCGCACTCGCCCTGCACGTCGCGGCGCCCGCCGTCCGGGCCGCCGCCGAGGCGCTCGTCGACGTGGTGCGCGAGCCCCCGCCGGACGCGCTGGACGTGCCGATCCTCGGCTACCCGGTGCGGCTCCGGCCGGAGGGTCCGGACCAGGAGTCGATGGCGGCGGCGGAGCAGCGTCTCGTCACCGAGTGCGTGCCCAAGCGTGGCCGGCCCTGGCCGGCGTACGTGCTCCTGGTCGTCGCCGCCGCCGTGTTCGTCTGGGGTTTCGTGGTCAACCCGCCGCTGGCCCTCGGCGGCCTGGTGATCGCCGCGGTGGGCGGGCACCTGCTGTGGCGGCACCGCATCCAGGAGCACTCGGACGTGCGGTACGTCCAGTCACGGGCCGGAAAGCTCGGCGATCTCGCCGACAAGGCCGTCTGGGCCCTGCACGAGTACGCGAGGGAGTCCGAGGAGCGGGCCACCGTCGCCGCCCGCGACCTGACGGAGATCACCACTATCCTGCGCCGGGGCCCACGGGCCGCCTGACGCCGTTCCGCCGTACAGCCGAAGGGCCCTCTCCCCTGGCGGGAGAGGGCCCTTCGGTCCGATTCACGGGAGCCGGGCGCCGGTTCAGGCGCTGGAGACCTCCACGTTCGCGGGGGTGATCAGGAACACCTTGTCCGCGATCCGCTCGATGCGGCCCTCACAGCCGTAGGCGAGGCCCGCGGCGAAGTCGACCATGCGGGTGGCCTCCGCGGTCGACATGCCCGCCACGTCCATCACCACGGTGTGGCCCTCGCGGAAGTGCCGGCCGATCGTCAGGGCGTCGTCGTACTTGTGCGGGCGGACCATCACGATGTGGGCAGGGTCGGCATTGGGCTGCCAACGCTTGGCGGCGCGCTCGGCCGCCGGCATCCAGTCGTCCTCGTACTCGTCCTCGTCGGTGTAGGCCTCGTCGTACTGCTCTGCCCCACCCAGGCCAAGGTAGCTTGCCACCTTGCGCACAGCCCCCATCGGCTCGTCCTTTTCCGGCTTGTCCTTTTCCGGGCTTGTCCCAACACACGGGACCGTAATCGACGATTCAGCGATCCCCCACCGACACGCCCGGCCGTTTAAGGGTTGTTGGTTGGATAATGTAGAGGCCGAGTGCGTATGTCTTCATCGTCAATTCTGTTTCAGCCCTTCCAGGGTAACTCTCGAACCCGCCTACCCCACGGAACCCTTCGCAAACATTTTTCCCGGTCATCAGGAAGGACGTCGTTCCCTCAGTAGATCACAACGGACGCCGCCGATGAAGGGTTCCGGAAATAAGATCTTGCTGGTAGAGCCGCCGTGGGCGGGTGCCGGAGACGCGAATCGAACCTCCGGCGAAGGTGATCGAATTGTGTGGCGGACACCCCGTCCGAGGGCCGGGAATTCACATTTCGAAAACATTTGCGAGAACGGTCGCGGGCGTCCACACCGCCGCAGGCCGCAGCCCAGGGCCGGCCGGACGGCCTCCGCTGGGAGATCCTGGGAGTCGGCCCCGGAGCCGACGACACGCATTGCCACACGAAGAGTTAGAGGCGCACAGACGGCCTTAGGTTCCCGGAGGGCCCGAACTTCCCGAGGTTCGCGGAGGACTCGAACTTCCCGTCTCGGCCTCGTCCAGCCCCGCAACCGATTCCCGCTGCCGGGTACCGCTGTCGGCCCGGGCCGGCCGCCGCCCGCGGGGGTGGGAGGCACGGGTGCCGGTGATGGTGGCAGCCCGCACCACGGCGAGCCCCAGGCCGCGGGGAATCCGGGCAC